>NZ_LIQF01000001.1:0-216852 GCF_001418205.1 Marinomonas fungiae
TGTGGCTCAGGTTGTGGTTCTGGCTGTGGCTCAGGTTGTGGTTCTGGTTGCGCTGCGTTTAATGCTGCCGATGAAGGATTTTCAGTGGTAGCTGCAGTATCATTATTAAAAGCTTGAGTATCAAAACCGTAAGTTGGACTAGCCGAGGCATCAGAACGGGCAATATCGACGGTCACTCCACCAGTTCCATCTTCTACTGGAGTTTCACCAGCGGCAGGCGCCTCTTGTACTTGAGTAGGGTCTTGTCCGTCCAAGATTGCTTGTTGTAATGCCGTTAACTCAGCGGTGCCATCCGCTAAAAATTCTTGTGTAGTCTGCGGGTCTTGCGCCGGTGTTTGCGCCAAGCCAAACACTTCATTATTAATCTCAACAGCCGAAGCATCTGCTATATAGATTTCTGTGCCGTCGTTAAAACCAATCGTCGCGCTTCCATCCGCCGCTGCGACAACAATATCTCCTTCAAAGACTGGATCACCGATTCTCAAAACACGCTCTTGTCCATCGACAGATTGTGCTCTAACCATGCCTTGCAACTGTGTAACAAAGCCAACTGGCTCACCAAGTGTCATAAAAGATTGATTGTCGCTCATAGTAACTTCCTTACTTAAATTTTCGCTATCGTCAAACTTAGGCGCTTTATGTAAAGGAATCTATTGTACCAAGGTACAGTGTGAAGAAATTTAGTAAACATGCACTCAAATTGCGTTCATAAAGTTGACTCTTTATAATGCGACACTTCATTTTGCAGCCTCTGACATGCAATGTGTCTCGCTCGTTCTGCTGCGATATTTCAAGATAATTAAGGGTGTCCATGACTGATACATTAAAAAGAGAGTGGTTCTCGAACATACGTGGTGACGTATTGTCCGGAACTGTGGTGGCGTTGGCTTTGATTCCAGAAGCGATAGCCTTTTCGATCATTGCTGGTGTTGATCCAAAAGTCGGCCTCTACGCTTCCTTTTGTATTGCGGTGATTATTTCGTTCTTGGGTGGCCGCCCAGGTATGATTTCTGCAGCAACAGGTGCCATGGCTCTTTTAATGGTGACTCTTGTTAAAGAACATGGTCTGCAGTATTTACTTGCCGCCAGTTTTCTCTGTGGTGCATTCCAAATCCTCGCAGGCTATTTACAGCTCGGTAGCTTAATGCGTTTTGTTTCCCGTTCGGTGGTAACAGGATTTGTAAATGCCCTCGCCATTTTGATCTTTATGGCCCAACTACCAGAGCTGACGAATGTCACCTGGCATGTGTATGCCATGACAGCCGCTGGTTTAGGTATTATCTATCTTTTCCCGTATCTACCAGTCGTTGGTAAAGCATTGCCTAGTCCATTGGTATGCATCGTTGTTTTGACTGCTTTTGCAATGGCGGTTGGTTTAGATATCCGCACCGTGGGCGATATGGGCGAGCTACCTGACTCGTTACCGATCTTCCTATTACCAGATGTACCCCTAAACCTTGAAACCCTGATGATTATCTTGCCTTACTCTCTTGGCTTGGCAGTTGTCGGTTTGCTTGAATCGATGATGACGGCCACTATTGTAGATGAGCTAACGGATACGACGAGTGATCGTAACCGTGAATGTAAAGGTCAAGGTGTGGCAAACATCGGTGCAAGCTTACTAGGTGGCATGGCGGGTTGTGCCATGATTGGTCAATCAGTGATTAACGTGAAGTCCGGAGGCCGCTGCCGTCTATCTACTTTCATTGCCGGTGCTTTGCTATTAATCATGGTGGTGTTTCTTGATGAACTCATTGGGCAAATCCCAATGGCAGCGCTAGTCGCAGTAATGATCATGGTATCGATCGGTACCTTCTCTTGGGAATCGATTGTGAACTTGAAGCATCACCCGATGTCGACCAACATAGTTATGTTGGCCACGGTTGCTATTGTGGTGGCAACACACAACTTAGCACTCGGTGTGTTTGTAGGGGTGTTGCTCGCGTCTTTGTTCTTCGCCAACAAAATCGGCCGCTTTATGGTGGTTAAAAGTGAAAGTGCTGATCAAGGCACCGTTTATAAAGTCGTTGGGCAGGTATTCTTTGCATCGGCCGAGAAGTTCAATGATTCATTCGATTTTAAAGAAGCCGTACAGCATGTGACGATTGATCTCTCACAAGCTCATTTCTGGGATATCACCGCCGTATCAGCCTTGGATAAAGTGGTGATTAAATTCCGCCGCGAAGGTGCCACTGTTGACGTAATTGGCATGAATGAAGCCACCGCAACGGTAGTCGATAAATTCGGAGTTCACAACAAACCTGAAGAAGCTGAAAAATTGCTAAGCGGCCATTAAGGAGGCAAGGATGAAGAACATAGTTGCATGTATTGATGGTTCACCATTAACACAACAAGTGATCGAAGCGTCTGCATGGGCTTCTGAAAAGTTAGACACTCCGCTGCTGCTTTTGCATGCCTTAGAAAAGCAAAACAGCAGTGAACAAGACCTTTCTGGCACCATCGGTTTCGGTAGTCGCGAGCATCTGCTGACAGAGCTGACGGAATTAGACGAACAACGCGCTAAGGTCGCTCTTGAACACGGTAAAGTGTTACTTGAATTCGCGGAAGCTTATCTTAACGGTCGAGACCTTAAAGTCACTAAGCTTCAACGTCATGGCGACTTTATTGAGACCTTGGAAGGCATACAGGATCAGACACGCCTATTTGTAGTAGGCAAACAAGGCATTGAGCACTCAAAAAAAGCAGTCATTGGATCAAACCTTGAAAATGCTGCTCGCTCGCTCTCGCAAGCCATCATGGTGGTTTCAGATGAATTCAAAGCTCCGCAGAATTTTATGGTCGCTTTTGATGGCCGCGAAACGTCCATTAACGCGTTAGAGAGGATTGCTAATAGCCCACTATTGAAAGGCATTCCATGTCATTTGGTCATGGTTAAACGCAATGTGGCCGATCAAGAGGACGCTTTAGAAAAAGCCCGCCACAAATTAAATGGGCTAGGCTTCAAGGTAGAAAGTCATTTTATTGAAGGCGATAGCATCCACACCGCTCTGCTCAACTACCAACAAAAAAACCAAATCGATCTGATTGCAATGGGCGCTTACGCTCATTCTAAAGTTCGACAGTTCTTTGTTGGCAGCAACACCACTAAGATGCTGACAGACTGCCAAGTCCCCGTCCTGATCTTACGTTAAGGTTTGGATACCATCACGGCTGCTCGCAATTGTGAGCGGCCGAATTTACTCATTTTCTCAAAATCAGCTGTCACCACTGGCACGTACTGACACTCCACCAGCGCCACATCGTCTTCAAAGTCTGGATCATGCACATAAATATGCTGATCGTCATAGCCAGTCACCACCACCCAATGGGGTGATTTTTTACCGTCTAAGCGATAAGTACTAATCAGCACAATCACCCAGTTGCCTTGGTCGACGGCTGCTTTCAAATCGTGACTTGATAGTGGCTGCCCATGTACAGGCACGCCTTCTGCCACACTTTCACGCTGAAACTTATTATGACAGGCAACCAGCACGGTTTTCTTCAACTCATCCCGTACCCCATCGAGGAACAGCGGTTGCTCATCATTCAACCAAACCTCCGCATTAAAGCCTCGACGTTTCGCAGCTAAAGCCAAACCAGTTGGATGGCAGCCACCATGACCACTGGTCATGTAAATAGTGGTCGCTTCACGCCAAATATCCAGCTCATGCTCAAGGCTCACGTCCGCTTGCTCATCGCTGGCAGCGCACACCATTAGCAATGAGGCAGGACCACAGGTAAAAGGGGTACGCTGGCCAACATAAGGCACTTTTAACAACTTGCTCTTGTCATCAAAGGCGCGAATACGTTTGTGCATACGCACCGCATTACTGGTATCTTCATAGTAGTTTTGGTAAGAACCAAAGGTGCGATAGCCTACTTTTTTGTAGAGTGCAATCGCTGCTTCGTTACGCTCGCTGACCTCAAGACGCAACGAAATACAGCCATGTTTGGCGGCATGTTGCTCTGAGTGACTCAACAATTGAGACCCAACGCCTTTACCTCGCGCTGCTTGCGAAACGGCTAAGGAATACAATCGAGCGTGAGCGCGTCCCTTGAAAAGATGCACTAAAGCATAGCCCAATAAGCTAGCTTCAGCGTAGGCCACCAACATTACTGACGATTCGGATTTAATGCCATGACGCAGACTTCGTCTGCTCATGCGATCCCCTTGAAACGCCTCTTTTTCTAGTGTGTCTAAAGCATCTAAATCGGTCGAATTAGCCAAACGAATTTGAATTTCTGATGTCATAAAAAGGCCCTCTGAGCCTTAACAAAGACAATAATAGTAAAGCGGATTCTAGGCCACAATCCGATAAAAAAGACAGTGTTGAATATGCTAAAAGTTTGAATAATTGACTACTATTAGTTAATCAAAAAACAGCGCACTATGCGCTTAAAATTAATACGCCTAATAGAAGGACTTTTCTGCATGGCACAAACCTATATCGTGGTAGATCAACTGAAAGACTGGTCGGCATTTCTTCCTAGCGACCATGTCATCACTTTTCCGCAATACATTTCTCTTACCACGAAAACAAACGATCGTACTCGTATTATTAACCTCTGTAAAAGCAGCCGTTATTTATCTGATGGCTACTACTGTTCGCTATTAGCGGAAAGTCGTGGTCACAATGTCATGCCGTCTGTTCGCACTCTGAACGATTTAAATAAGAAAGCCCTTTACGGTATTGAGTTGTCTCAATGGCTACCCGCTCTGTCTGAAAAATTAGGCACGCCAAGCGAACCAACGACGATTAAAGGCCATGCGGTTTTCGGTAACACGCTTCAACCAGAGCTAAAAGAGTTCGCCCGTAAACTATTTGAGAAATACCCAACGCCAGTCATTGAGTTCACGCTGAGCTACAAGAAGCAATGGCAAGTGAAATCATTGAAAGCCACGTCGCACAAATCCCTTGATGATGCGGAAGAAACACTTTTTGCGGAAGCACTGGAAGGCTTTAGTTCGAAAGTTTGGAATAAAACTCGCAAGAGTCGCAGCATCAAGTTTGACTTAGCCATGCTGGTTAACCCTGAAGAAGCCTTGCCACCAAGTGATAAGCAAGCTCTGAAAAAGTTTGTTCAAGCAGGTAAACAGCTCGGTATCCAAGTAGATATTATCGGTCCTAAAGACATTGTGCGCCTGCCTGAGTACGACGGTTTGTTTATTCGAGAAACCACCAACATTGACCATCATACTTACCAGTTCGCAAAAAAGGCGGAAGCAAATGGCCTGGTGGTAATGGACGATCCGCAGTCGATTATGCGCTGTACCAACAAGGTCTACCTAGCGGATCTGTTTAATACCCATAAAGTGCCAAGCCCTAAAACGCGCATCATTCACAAGGGCGAAAGCAATATTGAGGAAACGCTTGAGCAACATATCAGCTACCCTATGGTGGTTAAGATTCCTGACGGGGCTTTTTCTAAAGGCGTATTAAAAGCCCAAGATCGCGCAGAGCTCACCAAGTGTTTAGAGGAGCTGTTTAAAAAATCGAGCTTATTATTGGTACAAGAGTACCTTTACACAGAGTTCGATTGGCGTATTGGTATTTTGAATAATAAGCCAATTTTTGCGTGCCGTTACTACATGGTGAAAAACCATTGGCAAATTTACCAACACGGGGAATCGAAAAGCGAAAGCGGTGGCTTCGATACTTTACCAACCTTTGAAGTGCCACGCCGAGTTTTGCAAGCTGCAATTGCCGCTACAAAACCAATCGGTAACGGTCTCTATGGTGTCGATGTGAAAGAGATCAAAGGTCGTGGTTATGTGATCGAAGTGAATGACAACCCAAGTATTGACCGCGGCGTGGAAGACAAATACCTAGGCGACGAGCTGTACATGCAGATCATGTCCGAGTTTTTACGCCGTATGCAGCAAAAGACCCAAGGCCGCTCTGACTTCTAAGTCATGCCCTTGCTGATGAAAAGGCCGATAACAGAGTAAGTTATTGGCCTTTTCATGTTCAATACCGCTACTGGTAATTAATCATCTGAACTTAATTCAAGCGCCAATTCCCAGTTGCGAATAAAACGACGTTGCTTCACTAGATCGCGCCCAACCAACAATTGCTGGTCTAAGTCGACGGTCCGTATGGTACGTGTTGGCCCGAGTGGCATGGCAAAGTGCGCGTCATTAAGGTTCGGACGTATTGGATAAAGCAGCTCTTCCGAGGTCATCAATGTTTGCCCCTCATCGGATAACAGGAAATCTAAAAAGCGTCCCGCGTCTTGTGGGTTAGCGGCATGTTTTGGGATCACCGCGGTGCGCATCAGCATCAAGGTATAATCTTTAGGAATAATCATTTCCAAATTGGGATCCTCATTGGCACGCTGCGCCGCATAGGAGCCCAATAAGTTATAGCCCACTAACAATTCCCCTGATGCGACATCGTCAATAATATCGCTAGAACAGCAATAGGTTTTCACACCATGACTACCAAACGCCTCCAACAAGCGCCCCCAAGTGGCATCCGCCTGACGTGCATCTTGGCTCGCCAACAAATACCCCACACCACTGGTACGAATATCGTAGGTTCCCATGCGCCCTGCCACTTGTTCATCATTTTGACGAATATAGCTCAGTAAACTTTGACGATCTTCAGGCAACTGCCCGCCAACAAAGGCGTTCTTGTTAACCATCATCACCACAGGCTCATAAGAAAACGCAAACACCTCATCTCGCCATTTTGCCCGCTTCGCCAAGCGACTGGTTTCATCTGAACGATAGGCTTGAGTAAAGCCATCGTTAACCAATTTGAGCTGTAAATCCATCGCACTGCTTAAAATTAAGCTGGCGGTTGGCCGATTCACCTCAGAGACCGTTCGGTAATACAATTCTAAGGTATTCACATCCACATAGCCGATACGCACGTCTGGATACAATGCAACAAATCGCTCCAGCAAAGGCTGAAACGATGTCATATCTAAGGTCGAATTGATGAAAAGCACCCGCGGTGCTGCACGGTCACCAAACCAAACAGGCGTCGCAGCGCTTCCCCATACGCTCCAATAAAGACAGAAAAATGCGACCAAGCCTTTCATAAATGATCTCCCGTATACTGGAACGCAGGAAAATCCACCGTCACTGTTGTTCCGTGAGGTTCTGTATCCGATAACACCACGTCAGCCTTATGGTGTGACGCGATGTCTTTGACTAATGATAAGCCTACCCCTGACCCGGGGATGTCATAGCGACCTCGATAAAAGCGCTCAAATACTCGCTGCTTATCGATATCACTGATACCAACGCCTTGATCGATCACTTGTACTCGATAGACATTTGGCAGTGGTGTAATACGAATGATGACTTCTTTTCGCTCACCAGAAGACACTAAATCACTATAACGCACCGCATTTTCGATCAGATTCTGCATCATCTGCTCGATCGCCATGGTATCCCCAACAATCACCGCCTCCTCGATATCTGTCTCAAAGGACAACATCACGCCCTTGCGAAAAGCCGTTAATGCTTGGGCACGACAGGATTCTTGAATTGGCTGAACAATATCAATCAGCCCTAACGCTTTTGACTGCAAACGATGGCTAATCAGCGCTTGATTCAGCAAGAAACTCACGGTATCGCTCAGCGCTTCACATTGCTGAATAATTTTTTCTAGCGCTTGATGCTGCTCTTCAGGTTTTCCAATATCTCGCGCGTTTTCAGCCAATGCCTTCAAACTGGCAATCGGAGTACGCAGCTGGTGTGCGGCATTGCCCGTATAGTTTTCCAGCTCTTCTAAGTTGGTTTGCAAACGCTTCATAAAGTCGTTGATAACCATTTTAAGATGATACGTTTCCCGCGGCGTTTTAAGCGTTAATGGTGTTAAGTCCCCTGGGGTACGATCTTCTAACTCTTTTTCAATGCGATGCAAAGGACGCAAGACCAGCTGACTGCCGATCACCAATAGGACAATCGACACCAGTGCGACTAAGGTGATGAGCTCCACCGCCCGTTGCGTCACCGAAGCCGCCATTTCCTCACGGGATAATCGCGTGTGAGCCAATACGATTCTGACCGTGCCACTGGCATCTGGCTCAGTCATATAGCGCTCAAGCCATGCGAAGCGCAAGGTCTCACCGGAATACTGGCGATCAAAAAACTGCATACTGCCCTGCTCGACAGGCAAGGCGGGAGTCGAGTCTAAATCATAATAGCCGGTAATAAAGCCTTGGGAAGAACTTTCCACCTTATAAAACACACGGTCTTCACTGGCTTGTGCGAGGGTAGCAAAAGCTGACCAAGGGATATCAATGGTGATCTCGCCCTTCTCTTGACCAACATTCTCATCCATTTGCAGCAAGGCACTGCGCAATAAACGGTCATAGGAGATGTCGGCAAGGCGTTCGGAATAATCAAACACTAGCTTAATCGCCAAGGCGGCAATCAAAATAATGGTAAAGGAGCCAACAACAATAAAGCGCCCTCTTAGAGAAGGCGAATGCTGATAGTCTAGTGAATGCTCAAGTGCGTTTGTTGGCTGGGGTAATTTCCGCCACATAGCCGATGCCTCGCAAGGTACTAATCACCAAGTCACTGCCCGCCAACTTTTTCCGCAAGCGTGCCACATATAGCTCAATGGCGTTTGGCCCTGGGGTTTCATCGAAATTGAATAAGTGCTCGGTGATTTCGTCTTTACTCAGCACTCGACCTAAATGGCCCAAAAAGATTTCTAGCAAACGAAATTCACGGTTGGTGATGGCCCGCACTTCTTTATCTACCGAAACCTGACGACTGTCTCGATCCATGGTGATATTGCCATGCTCGGTTAAATTGGACGCGTAGCCTTGTTTTCGCCGCAGTAACGCACGACAGCGGGCTTCTAGCTCTCCAAAATCAAACGGCTTCGTTAAATAGTCATCAGCGCCTGCATCTAATAACCGAATACGATCGTCCACTTGGTCACGGGCAGTTAGAATCAACACTGGTGTGGCGTCATCTCGCTGGCGCAAAGCTTGTAAGATCTGCAGCCCTGACACATTCGGTAAATTTAAATCCAAGATAATCAGATCAACGGATTGGTAACGCAAAAACTCATTGGCTTGCTTGCCGTCTTGGATCAAATCCGCGCCATGCCCCAAACTCGACAAACGATCACAGATGGCTTGCCCTAGGACTTCGGTATCTTCTACTACTAAAATCCGCATACATACTCCTAGCGACCTAAAACAAAACAAGTCCGGCTGATGATCTCAACCGGACTTGTGGTCATACGATACTCTCAGAGTGTAGCAAACTCTTAGTCAACCAAACCATCTTTCGAGCGCTTCATTTTGGCACGCAGAATCGAGCCGAATACCATTGGTAATAACAAGCCAGCCGCGGCAACAATCCACAGACCGACGCTCAAACCGCTGCTCCAAAGCACTGTCCAGTCACCGTCCGATAATACTAGTGCATGACGAAGGTTTTTCTCCATTTCTGGACCTAATAACATACCTAGAATCACAGGTACCAATGGAATATCTACTTTACGTAGTACATACCCCATGATGCCGAAGCCAACCATAAAGTACAGATCAATAGCACTGCCCGTAATCGAGAAGATACCTACCGATGCAATCAGCGTAACGATCGGCATTAAGTATTTAGGTGGGATGCTCAGTAGCTTAACAAACACACCTACCATCGGGATGTTCAGCAGCAATAGCACCAAGTTACCTACAAATAGCGCTGCGATAACCCCCCACACCAAATCAGGACTTTGTTGGAATAACATAGGGCCTGGGTTGACGTTTAGTGAGATCAGCATGGCAAGCAATACCGCTGTGGTACCACTACCTGGTACACCTAGGGTTAGCATTGGCACCAATGCCCCCGATGCTGCACCATTATTACCAGCTTCTGGAGCCGCCACACCACGTGGATCACCTTTACCAAATTCGCCTTTATCAGAGATCTTCTTCTCTAATGTATAACTTACAAAGCTACCTAGAGATGCCCCCGCACCTGGCAACACACCCGATACGAAGCCTAGTAAAGCGCCACGAATCGACGCAGGCATCACAAACAAGATGTCTTTTGCAGTCAGTTTTAGCTTATTCAACGCAACTTGTTTTAGGCCGTCACCTGCATGTTGTTCAAGGAAGAAGAACAATTCCGAGATGGCAAACAAACCGACGATAGCAATTAGGAAGTCAATGCCTTCGAATAAGTGCAAGTTGTTGTATGTGTAACGCTGTACACCAGAGGAGATATCGATACCTATAGTTGCGATCATTAAGCCAATCGCAGCAGCGATGATCGTTTTAAACTGATTCTTCCCTGTAATACCACCTAAGGTGGCAAACGCCAGCGCGAACAGTGCGAAGTATTCAGCAGGACCAAATTTAAGCGCGAACTTCGCCAAAATCGGAGCCAAGATCACCAGACCAATGGTTGCAATAAAGCTACCGATAAAAGAAGCAATCGCAGACGTTGCTAAAGCTTCTGCCGCCTTACCCTTAAGTGCCATTGGATAACCATCTAGACAGGTCATCATGGCAGGCTCATCACCTGGAATATTCAACAGAATGGATGAAATACGACCGCCATACATAGCCCCTGCATACACCGAGGTTAGCAGAATCAAAGAAGACGTTGCAGACAGACCTAAGCTGAATGCCAGTGGAATCAAAATCGCCACACCGTTTGCAGGGCCTAACCCTGGCAGTGCACCAATCAAGGTACCTAAAATAGCACCGATCAATGCGAACATGATGCTTTCTGGGGTCAGTGCCACCGCAAAGCCTTGCATTAATAGTTCAATAGTACCCATAACTTACAGCCCCAAAATACCGGATGGTAATGCTAATTCAAGTACACGCGTGAACAACACATAGATCACCACAGATGTAATCACACCCGTTAGTAAACTTTTCACAGGTGTTGCTCCCATGCGCCAACTTAGGAATGCCACAGCAGGCGTTGCCGATAACACAAAGCCTACGTGCTCAAGTCCAAAGGCAAACAGCACCAACACTAAACACACCACACCCAGTTCGATTAACATCGACACGGCAGGCCACTTAGCGTCTTCATCAGGCTTAACGATCATGTAAAGTGACCCAATCGCTAAGATGATGGACAGTAGAATCGGAAATGTTTCAGGGCCAACTGATTCCTGACCACCAAATGGCACTGGAAATTTTGTTGCTTCATAGCCGTAAGCCACCGCAACAATCAGCAATAGAACCCCAAACACACGGTCGGTAATACGCATGTATCTGCTCCAACAATAACGAGGATAAAACAGAGGGGGCGAGCCCCCCTCAAAATCGGATCTAATTAACGAATCAGACCGATATCTTTAGATAGGACTTGGATATCAAGAGTTTGGTTTTTCACGAACTGAGTGAACTCTTCGCCAGATTTATGGAATGGCATCAGACCGTTTTTAGTCATAACATCTTTCCATTCTTGCGTCTGGTACAGCTCATCCACTGTACTTACCCACCAGTCGTAAGAGTCTTGACTCGCGTCACCTGGCACGTAGAAACCACGCCAGTTCGGTGCTACTGAGCTGACCCCCTGCTCCATCGCAGTTGGGATTTGATCAAATGGTTCAGGTAGACGTTCTTCTGAAAGCACTGCTAGGACACGAAGATCACCAGAGTCCATAAAACCTTTTACTTCAGAGATATCACCCGTAAAGGCATCGACGTGTCCGCCGACTACTTGAATAAGCGCTTCAGAACCACCGCTGAATGCTAGGTAACGAATTTTTGGTAGATTCTCAACCTGTGCTTCTTTTGCTGTAATCAAGACTTTCAAATGGTCCCAGCCACCAGACGCACTACCGCCAGCGAATTTCACTGCACCAGGGTCTTTTTTCAGCGCATCCAACATCTGGTTTAAAGAAGTGTATTTAGAGTCTTTGCCTACAGCGATCACACCATAGTCTGCTCCCAACGTACCGACCCACTTAACTTGGTCTGCATTCATACCTGGGAATTGGCCTTGAGCAAGGCGCGTCGTCGTTGCCGTACTTGCAGCAACAATAAGTGCATCATCATGAGCACGTTTACTAACAGTATGTGCAAACGCAACACCACCACCAGCACCTGCCATGTTGACAGTTTGTACGTTACCCTTGATGTAGTTTAGATCGGTCAATACCTTGCCCACACTGCGGCATGTAAAGTCCCAGCCACCACCAGGGTTTGCTGGCGCAATACATTCTGCGCTGCGTGATTGTTCAAAGGCTTGCGCCTGGCCTGCAATGGCTAGTGCTGCAGCACCTGATACTAGAACGGACTTGATTGACATGGTCTTAAGCATGACTTTATCTCCTGCTTTTATTGTTTTTGTATTTAGATAAAAAGAATGTATTGGTACATCCATGTTTCACAACATACTCTGTGAACCTGTCATGACCCTGTCATTGATGAAATATTTAGATATAAATGTGCAAATAATCTCAACTCAAGACGAAATACATCCGTTTACAGGTATGAGCCTAGCCTAAAAACAAAAAATCCCCACTTTTCCTTAGAATAGTGAGGATTTTTTAGGTTTGTTTGAAATGTATGTTTAAGCTACATCAAGTTGCACAAAACGCGGGCTCTTTTGTAAGTAAGCTTCCATCTCAGCCATGCCATTGGGCTGATCTACTTTCACACCAAGATCGCGCATAGTGCTGCCAAAAGCATGCAAGGTACGGAACAAGTTGTGTTCACGGCATTGCTCACCCATTTGACCAATGCGCACAATCGGCTGACCAAACGATCCGGCAATTTCAACACGGTAAGTGTCCGAAATATGATGACAGATTTGTTTTGCGGTCAGCCCTTCCGGAATACTGATCCCAACGACTGAGTTCAAACGTGCTGGCGGCTGGATAAATAGTTCCAATCCCATACCTTCGATGCCTGCTTGCAAGGCCTTCGAGCAACGCAAGTGACGTGCAAAGCGCTGCTCAAGCGTCTCTTCGCATACCAGTTTAAGCGCTTCGTGCAACGCCATGATACCCGAAACCGGTGCCGTATAATGGTAACCATCTCGATGCCAGAAGTTCTCCGCCAGTTTCACGTCGAAACACCAGTGAGTTAAAGGCGAAGTACGGCTCTCAATTGCTTGCCAAGCCTCATTAGAGAACGCAACAAGAGAAACACCTGGAATCGATGATAGCCCTTTTTGGCCACCCGTGATCACCACATCGACATTCCATTCATCCATCTTCAAAGGCATAGTACTAAGAGTACAAACTGCATCCACAACCACAAGACAACCATATTCTTTAGCAATTTTAGCAATGTCTTTTAGTGTGTAGTTGCAAACCGTGTTAGAGGTCTCGCCTTGAACCATACTGATGACTTTAGGACGTACCTGCTCAATGGCTTTACGCACGCGTTCAGGGTCTGCGGCCTCATGCACAGGAATATGCAGTTCATGTACATCTGCACCGACACGGCCCGCCATTTCGGCCATACGATGGCTAAAGAAGCCATTGTTTAGGCACAAAAGCTTTTCACCAGGTTGTAGCAAGTTAACGGCGGCCATTTCCATCGCGGCGGAGGCAGGTCCCGCGACACCAAGAACCCATTTGGATTCCGTTTGAAATACAAAACGCGCCATGCTTTTCACTTGGTCGATCACTTTTGCCATGGTGCCGCCAAGGTGGTTAATGACCACAGAATTGGCTTTGGCAACACGTTCAGGGATTGGCACAGGGCCAGCCCCCATCATCAGAAGAGGTTCTTGTGGAAGGATGTCATCTAACGATTGAAGTTTAGGACGGGGAATACCCGTTGAAGAATTCATATTTACCTGCCTTTAAATATGCTTTTTAAGAAAAATCCATCTCGATCAAAGTGAAAAATCTAATCTCGAAATTTGCTATTTTTCAGAGCAAAATTCGGAAAATTTTAATTTTCCAAAATAATCCTCTGAAATAATACTGCAAACCTTTGTCTTTTAAGAGTCTAGTTTTTGAAAAGAGTCGAATAATCCAAAACTAGTCTGCTAACCCATACAAGTCACCAATAGGTGATTTATCTGGTAGTGTTTTTTACTTGCCACATACTCTGACTCCCCGGTTAGCGTCAGTCACAACCACTGTTCAAGAATCAAGCAGACCAAGCTGTGACACAGTGCAAGCTCAAAAAACCGCACCATTTTGGTTCAAAGGCATCGTTGCTTCGTTTACGCCAATGCACACCTTCCCACTATAAAAGCCTGTTTTCTAAGCAAAATGGCAGACATAAAGATGACTTTTATAAATCTTACATAAGCTTTACGCATCCCCCTACCATAGGGCTATTGGGCTGTCACAAATCTGTGTTGCAAAGCCCCTAAACTGACGTTTATTCAAAACTTTTATAGCGGGCTGGCAAGCATATTGCTTTCACTAAAGTGTCAACTATCTGATGACACAGCCAATGTACCAAAACAGGTCAGAACGCATTCGCTGTACCATAGAAAGGAGGAAAGGTTGAAGCCGTCACGCTACAACCGAAGATATGACGACCACACTATTAGTCTTCACAGATTTAGATGGAACTTTGCTTGACCACTATAGCTACGACTTTTCAGCGGCAAGTAATGCACTTTCCAGCTTGAAAACTCTCGGGATTCCTTGTGTGTTGAACACCAGTAAGACCTATGCAGAGCTACTCGAGTTACGTCAGGCATTGCATCATAAGGACCCTTTCATCGTTGAAAATGGCGCGGCGGTTTACCTGCCCGTAAACATCCGCTTAGACACTGATGAAAACTTGATTGCGCGTGAAAACTTTCTGATCAAACCATTTGGCCCCGATCGCAAGCAGCTGATCGAACTAGCTCAAGCGATGAAGTCTCGTTATGACTTCATCAGTTACCACGAGCTGACGCCGGAGCAGCTGGTTGAACATACCGGCCTTGATTCACATAGCGCCGAACTTTCCCTAAAAAGGGAGTTCACCGAGCCCCTGATTTGGAATGACTCAAATATTGCTCTTGAACGCCTCAAACAAGAGCTCGCAAGTGAAGGAATTAAGCTCCAAAAAGGCGGTCGTTTTGTTCATTTAATGGGACAAAACTGTGATAAAGCCGTCGCCATGGCATGGCTTAAGAATGCCTATCAAAAAACCTTCAATATCGCCGTGACCAGCATTGCTCTTGGTGATGGAGAGAACGATGTCGGCATGATTAAACAAGCCGACATACCAGTCGTCGTTCGCTCTCCGGTGCATGTTCCGCCGGAAATTCCAGGCCGTAATGATGTTTGGATTACCGATTCATACGGTCCACAAGGCTGGAGCGAGGCCATTAATCAAGCCCTAATACACGAAGGGTTTATTTAATTTTTTGTTTGCCGAACATAATTGGCAGACCAAGCATGACAACATGCTATAGGAGACAAAGATGGGTGATTTTTACCAGAATGGCATCATTACAACACTGCACAACCTTGGGCAACGTCCTCTAGAAGAGATGGAGCAAGAGTTATGTGAGTTTGCGAAGAAGCGCCCCATGGCACTGATTTTACCTTGCTTGTATTCCGAGCTTGAAACCGATGCGATGCCGAATATTATTCGCCACTTAAAACAAGTGCCCTATCCGATTGAAATCATTATTGGCTTGGATCGCGCTACCGAAGCACAATACCGCCATGCGCTTGAATTCTTTTCAGAGTTACCACAAAAACATAAGGTTCTGTGGAATGATGGTCCGCGCTTACGGGCCATTGATGAAATCTTAAAAGGGGAGCAACTCTCTCCAAACGATCCTGGCAAAGGTCGTAATGTCTGGTTCTGCATGGGCTATGCGTTAACCGCTTCAGACGCAGACGCAGTGGCCATGCACGATTGTGACATTGTCACCTATGATCGTAGCTTGCTAGCGCGCTTGATCTATCCTGTCGCCAACCCCAAGTTTAACTATGAATTCTGTAAGGGCTTCTACGCTCGTACCGCCAATGGCAAGATGAATGGTCGCGTAAGCAGATTGCTAGTCACGCCTTTACTCTACTCTCTTAAAAAAGTTCTAGGCCATTTGGATTATTTAGACTATCTCGACAGCTATCGTTACTCATTAGCGGGTGAGTTTTCCTTCCGCCGAGATGTTATGACGGACCTACGCATTCCGAGTGATTGGGGATTAGAAGTGGGGGTATTGTCGGAAATGTACCGCAACTATTCTACCAATCGTTTATGTCAGGTGGATATTGCGGATGTCTACGACCATAAACACCAAGACCTGTCCGCTGATAACGACAATGGCGGCTTATCAAAAATGTCGATCGACATCACCAAAGCCATTTTCCGCAAGCTGGCCACCAACGGCATCGTGTTCAACCAAGAAACCTTCCGTACTATCAAGGCCACCTACTACCGTGTGGCGTTAGACTTCATCGAGACCTACCGTAACGATGCACAGATCAATGGTTTGAAACTCGACGTACATTCAGAAGAACGGGCCGTCGAACTGTTTGCCAGCAACATTATGAAAGCTGGCAACATGTATTTAGACAACCCTATGGAAGCGCCATTCATTCCGAGCTGGAACCGTGTCGCCAGTGCTTTTCCAGAGGTTATGCACCAATTAGAAGAAGCCGTCAGCGAAGATATGAAAGAGTTTGGTCCGAAGTAACGCCTGACTTTCTCAAGCAAGCATTGATGTCAGATTGAAACAAGGTAGGTCACAATGGAAGAAGCAGCTCCCCTCTCCCAATTAGAGCAACGCCTGATTGGCCATTTACAAGTCTTGTATCCACATCTGGATGCAGGTGAGTTAACACGAAACTGTCTGAACACCTTTGATTTAGACCCAAAAACTGAATCGCCACAGCCGCACCGCAATCTTTGGGATCAGTCGGACATCATGCTGATTACCTACGCCGACACCCTGCGCCGAGACGATGAAACACCGCTGAATACATTGCATAACTTTGTCAAAACTGAGCTAGCCGAATGCATCTCAGCGGTACATCTGTTGCCGTTTTTCCCGTACAGTTCAGACGATGGTTTTAGTGTGATGGACTACACCTCGGTCAACCCTTCCGCGGGAAAATGGCGCAATATCACCGAGCTCTCGCAAGATTTTAAAGTCATGGGGGACTTAGTGATCAACCATTGCTCCAGTCGCAGCATGTGGTTTGAAAACTTCAAAGCGGGAGTGGAGCCTGGGGCGAGTTACTTTTACGAAGCCGATCCGAATGCCGATTTAAGCAACGTGGTACGTCCACGTATGTCCCCCCTGCTACGTGAAGTGCAGACTAAAAATGGCATCAAATTCGTTTGGTGCACCTTTAGCCACGACCAAGTGGATTTAAATTTCGAGAATCCTAAGGTTCTACTGGAATTCTTACGTATCATCCGTTTGTACCTTGAAAAAGGCATTCGTTGGTTCCGTCTAGATGCGGTAGCGTTCCTCTGGAAAGTGCCTGGCACGAGCTGCATCAATTTACCTAATACCCATGAAATGATCCGCTTGTTGCGCCTAATGATTGAGCATTATGCGCCAGATGCGGTGATCATCACCGAAACCAACATCCCTAATCGAGAGAACCTTACCTATTTTGGTAACGCCAATGAAGCACATTTGATTTATAACTTCTCGTTACCGCCATTGCTGATCAATACTTTAGTCTCCGGCAACTGCGAACATTTGAAAAACTGGTTGATGCGTATGCCGCCTGCTCAGCAAGGTACTACTTATTTGAACTTTGTTGCTTCTCATGATGGAGTGGGATTGCGCCCAACCGAAGGTTTATTAAGCGAATGGGAATTGGATAATCTGATTAATACCATGAAGCGTTTTGGTGGTAAAATCAGCTCCCGCACTACCCCAACCGGTGACACCAAACCCTATGAAATCAACATCAGTTTATGGGATGCCCTAAGTGGTTCGGTCAGCAAAGGCCCAGATCAATGGCATTTTGCACGTTTTATGTGTGCCGCAGGGGTTCAGCTGGCATTAGAAGGTTTACCAGCGTTTTATATTCATTCGCTATTTGGCACAGAAAATGACTTACAACGAGTAGACAATACCGGACAATTTCGCTCAATTAACCGCCATATATGGAACATGGACGATTTAGAGCACCAGTTGAACACACCGACCCATCACCAGAAAGTCTTCAACGGTATGCGCAATTTAATTCGAGTTCGTCGTAGCCAACCCGCCTTCCATCCGAATGCAACGCAATACATCTTGCATACGGGCAATAAGCTATTTGCATTCTGGCGTCAAAGTCTCGACCGTCGTCAAAGCTTGTTTGCCGTCTACAACATTACTGATGAACCATTGAGCTTTAACTTGGCAGAATTGAATTTGATTTCCACCGATGAATGGACCGATTTGGTCACGGACCAGAAGTACGAAGACCTGCTGGCTCAAGTGACCCTGATGCCTTATCAGTTCTTATGGTTAGCCAATAAAAAAAGCAAAGTTAAGTAGCTTTGCTTTTTTAAAGTACTAATGACCAACTACAGCTGTCGATTTAATCCGCTTCGGCTTTTTGGTCATTATCTTCAACATCTTCCGCGATAAACCCGCCACTTTGATGAGACCAAAGCTTGGCGTAAATCCCCTTGTGACGTATCAGTTCATCGTGGGAACCTTGCTCGATGATTCGACCTTTATCCAATACGATTAATCTATCCATCGCCGCAATCGTTGACAATCGGTGAGCTATAGCGATCACTGTTTTACCTTCCATCAAGCGATACAGGCTACGCTGAATTGCGGATTCTACTTCAGAATCCAAGGCTGACGTGGCTTCATCTAGCACTAAGATAGGGGCATTCTTCAGTAATACGCGGGCAATGGCGATTCGTTGACGCTGCCCTCCTGATAATTTAATGCCTCGCTCTCCCACCATGGCATCGTAACCCGTGTTGCCATAAGGGTCGGTCAAGCCTTGAATAAACTCATGGGCTTCCGCCTGCTTTGCCGCAGCGATCATTTCGTCTTCCGATGCATCTGGACGACCATAAAGTAAATTGTCCCGCACCGAGCGGTGTAACAGCGAGGTGTCTTGGGTCACCATTCCTATACTGGCACGTAAGCTTTCCTGCTGGACATCACGAACATCCTGGCCATCAATTAAGATCGCGCCTTTTTCAATATCGTGAAAACGCAGTAACAGGTTCACAATGGTCGATTTCCCAGCGCCAGAGCGCCCGACCAAACCAACCTTTTCACCCGGTTTGATCTGCAAATTAAGATCTTCGATCACTGAGATATCTTGTTTACCGTAATGGAAATCCACTTGATCAAAATGAATGTTGCCTTGAGTAACCACTAGCGGCTTCGCATTGTCTTTATCTTGAATAGACAAAGGCTTAGATAAAGTCCCCATACCGTCAGCGACCATACCGATGTTTTCAAACAGCGCACTGACTTCCCACATAATCCACTGAGACATACCGTTAAGACGTAATGCTAAACTCACTGCAATAGCAATCGCTCCGACACTGATAGCACTGTTTAACCATAAACCAATGGCCACGGCAGCAATCACGAAAGCCAATAAGTAGTTTAAGCTTTGTACGCAGAAGTTTAGCCCTGTCACCATACGCATCTGCTTATGCACCGTGGCTAAAAAGCCATTCATGGATTCTTTGGCATAGGACACTTCACGTTGATTATGGGCAAATAACTTCACCGTTGTGATGTTGGTGTAGCTATCCACAACACGACCAGTCATGGTCGAACGAGCATCGGCTTGCTCTTCTGAGATTCGGCGCAGACGTGGCACAAAATAGGTTTGAATCGCAATATAACCTGCCAACCAACCCAACATTGGAAGCACTAGGCGGTAGTCGGCTTGAGCGATCAATACCAGCATGGAAATAAAGTACACTAGGATATACATCAGCACATCCAGCAGTTTCATCACAGTTTCACGCACCGCCAAAGAAGTTTGCATCACTTTCGTAGCAACGCGGCCAGCAAAATCGTCTTGGAAAAATTCCACACTTTGACGCAACACAAAACGATGCGCCAACCAGCGGATACGCATTGGGTAATTCCCCAACAGGGTTTGATGCACTACCGCAGAATGCAGTAAGGTCACCAATGGCATTGCCACCAGTACCATCAAAGACATGCCAAGCAAATGCCCAGACTCTTCACTCAAGAAAGTATCGGGATTTTTGGTAATCAGCCAGTCCACTAGCTGGCCCATAAAGCTAAATAAAGTGACTTCAAGTATGGCGACTGTCGCTGTTAATAGGGACATCAAAATGAGTGGTATTTCAGCCCCTTTTGAGTAATAGCGGCAAAAAGCGAACAGACTTTTAGGAGACTGTTCTGGATCGATGTCTGGATATGCGGGCAACCAGCGTTCAAATAACTTCAACATGGGGCTTTATCAATCTAACTTATAAAAATGACGCTTAGTGAAACATAGAAGGTTCTAGATAACTATCCGATGACTGCACGATCACGTCAATTAAGCGGTGTTTCCTCAATTAAACATTTTAAGTGGTAAGGCGCAGCACTATAATTGACCAACACAACTAACCACTCGTTTTAACAAAACTATGGAGATTTATGCAGCTGACGCTTCCTGTAATACTGGTTCTTGGCTTATTAGCCGGCATTACCCCTTTAGCAATTGATGCCTACCTTCCAAGTTTTCCAAGCGTTGCGGAAGATCTCAATCAAGACATTAGCAACATTCAGCTCACGTTAAGCACTTATTTAATCGTGTTTGCGGTTTTTCAAATGTTTTATGGCCCACTTTCAGATGCTATTGGCCGTCGTAAAGTAGTAGTCACTGGACTGAGTATTTATATCGTCGGCAGCTTGCTGTGCGCCGTTGCACCTACCTTTGAGTGGCTACTGTTTGGCCGAGTGGTGCAAGCCATCGGTGGCGCGGCGGTTGCAGTAACTATTCCAGCCCTGGTGAAAGATAACTTAACTACGAATCAATTCGCCAAAGCCATGTCGATGATTATGCTGGTGATGGCGTTAGCGCCTCTGGTCGCCCCCATTTTAGGTGGTGCCATTCTGGTGCTGTTTAACTGGCACGCCATTTTCATTTTCCTAGCCTTATTAGCTTCCTTTTCAATTTACCTATTCTTACGCACGATCCCTGAAACGCTAGCGAAAGAAAACCGCACCCCCTTATCGTTTGTATCGGCGATTCGTAATTATATTACTCTTGCCCGTAACCCTATTATTATTGGGTACATCATGGCAGGCGCTTTGCACTTTGGTGGTTTAATGTGTTTTGTGACCGGCGCATCCTTTGTCTATATCAAAATCTATGGCATCAGCGAAGGGCTGTTTGGTTTCTTATTCGGCGCTAACGTCTTAAGTATGATGGCAGCCACCACTATCAATGGTCGATTTGTTGAAAGACTAGGCATTGACAGGCTCGTAAGATACGCCATGTTCGTATTATTAATCGATGCTTCACTCTTGATCGCCATGTGTTTCATGGAGCGTCCGCCTTTGGCCGCGATTATGCTGGGCATGATGCTATTTACTGGTCCGATCGGCATTTTAGGTAGCGGATTTATCGGTGGCGCTATGCGCCGCGCGGGTTCTCTAAATGGTAGTGTTGCGGCGTTGGCTGGCACGCTACGCTTCTCCATGGGAGCCTTAACTGGAGTCGTGTTAAGCATGCTTCATAACGGTACATTTGTGCCTATGTTGGGTATCATGTCTGCCTGTGGGTTCGGCACCTATGCAATTTATCGCGCCGTCAGAAAGATGGAACAGCAGAACCCAATTCACGAAGCCAATTAATCGTAAGAGTCCAAATATGCTAACAACGCAAACTTTATTAGAACAACTTACTAATGCACCTGAAACGGTTGCTTTCCAAGATACGATTGCCGTAATCGATAATGAGTACGAATTTACTCCAACAGCTTTCCAAAATGGCGCCCAAGCGAACCAAGCCAACGAAAACAATGGTTCTTGTAAGATTTTCTCGTTTGCAAAGCTAAACAATGTTGCAGAAGCAGACGTTTTAAATCTTTTCGGTGACTTTTACCGTAAAGACGTCCTGGAGCACCCAGAAGCGACAGATCATCAGAACATTCGCCAATTTATCTTAAATGGTTGGGCTGGTGTGAAGTTTGAAGGCCAAGCACTGACGGCAAAGTAATGCTCTGCTAAACCAATCAAGGGGCGTTCATCGCCCCTTTTTTGATCCAGTCATTGAATTATCTGCGTAAGCTGTATCTAATCTTCCTATGTATTTAGTAGAACCGCCAATGAGGTGATGAATGGATTTAGTCGTTTTCGACCTAGATGGCACTTTGCTCAACAAGCAGCAGCGCTTATCTGGTGTCACACTCAAAACCTTAGAAAAAATGCGACAAGCTGGCATTGCATATACCATTGCCACAGGTAGAACGCATCTGGCCGCAGCCCCCTGTATTGAGGCCCATGATTTCCCTCTTTGGCAAATCTATAAAAATGGTGTCGAATGGTGGCATCCTGACCAGCAAGCCTACCGCCATCAAGGCATCCTTGAACTTGCGATGATTGACGCTACGCTGCAAACCTTTGCCAATAATGAAGTGACCCCTTTTATCTTTTGCTTAGAAGAGGATGGCACACAGTCGGTATATTACCCTAAGCCCCATAATCATTACGGCGGCACTGTATTCAGTGAGCTATCAAAACATCACAACTTAACGCTGCTTGATATTGAGCAAATGCCAAACAATGCGCGCATCATCAATATCAGCGCTTTGGGGCATCCCGACAATCTACGCCTAATTGTTGATGAGTGTAATACTCAAGAACACATCGTTGCCTACAGCGGTGGTGGCATTTATCACCCAGAGACCCACTGGATCGATATTCACCACAGCAGTACCTGTAAAGGTTCTGCCATTGAGCAATTAAAACGGGAACTTAATGCCACAAATTTGATCGTATTTGGTGATGGTGACAATGACTTAACCATGTTTAAGATCGCGGATGAGGCCTACGCAACGGATAATGCTCCTAGCTACATTAAAGCCCAAGCCTCTGGTACGGTTGGTCATCATGATGAAGATGGTGTTGCGTTATTTTTACAGAAACGCTTCGATTTATAGACTAATGGATAAGTTGTTCTAGGTTGTTCTGTTACGTTTTTGCAACAAAACACTCTTTACGTCTTACCCTGTTTGGCTCATAGTAGAGTCATAACAAAACAAGTGGAGAAAGATTATGTTTGAATTTGCCCTATTTTTCGCGGCCATTGCTGGAGCGTTCTGGATGGCACATTCTCTAATCAACTTAGTTTCTCGTCCAACGATGAAGACTCAACCGATTAAAATTGAAGCACAGAAAAAGGTGCCTCAACGTCGTCAAAATCGCTTCCCATACTAATTATTTTGTTCTGTAAACTGAGTCCACTCTAGCAAGGCCGCCCTTAGGCCTTGCCACTCCACTACTCCCTCATACAATCCCATACTCTTTCAATTTGTTCGCAATTGAGCTATGGCTAACATTTAAAAATTTAGCTAATTTTCGCGTACTTGGGTACTGAGGATAGAGTTTGCGTAAGACTTCCGCTTCATAGGCCTTTACCGTTTTATCTAGTGAGCCTTCTACAAGCTCAATGCTCATGCTGTCAGCGCTTTGCAGTGGCAAATCCTGAGCTTCGATCACACCATTTTTAGTGACTTGGCGAGCTTGGTAAAGGCAAGACTCCAACTCTTTTAAGTTTCCCGGCCAATAATGCATCTTCAATACAGCAAGCGCGTCTTTGCTGACTCCGACGGTTGGCTCATTAAAGCGCTCACTAGCCTCTTGCAGGATTTCCAGGCACAGACCCTGTAGATCCTCTTTTCGTTCTCTAAGGGGCGGCACAAAGAGCTGGAAAGCACTTAGCATAAAATACAGTTCATCCCGTAAATGGTCTTGTTGTCGTAACGCAGCATCGCCTAAACGCGAGAGACCAATCACTCGGCTTGGCGCTTCCATCTGATACAAGCGACTAGGTTGATCTTTAAGCCAGTCAATCAAATATTGCTGACAATCGTCGCTAAGAAGCTCCACATCATTGATCGCTAACCAGCCGCCCCTCTGTAATTGGCAGGATAAGAGTTCTGGTGTTAGGCTGGCGGCCGCGACAAATTCTAGCACTGCCGCATGCTCTAAATACTGCTGCTGCCAATATTGAAAGATAGCTTCCAACAAGCGCTTTTTGCCAACCGCAAACTCCCCTGTGAGCAGCATAGGACTGTCATTAACAACATAGGCTTTAGCAAACGCCAGACAACGCTTAATCGCTGCACTCTTGGTTAAGCTGGGGTTAAAAAAACCTTGCAGGGCATGCTCTGCATCAGGCGCCTTTCGTAGACTGGACGTTTGGCGTCCCAATCGCTGCGCTGAACGAATATGCACCACCCCGCCAGCACAGACTTGCTGAGCATTTTCGTTACTAACATAAAAAGGTCGCATCTCTAACAGCAGTAGTTGCCCTTTGAGTCTAACGCGCTTCGTCACGCCTCCCTCTAAGGTTGCCCAACCCAGACGCTCAAACACAATACTGGTAATGAACTGGCTTAAGGACTGACCCATTAGCGCCTCTAGCGCCACCCCCAGATCCTGCGCCGCTTGATGCGTTGCCATGGTCACAATCCCTTTAAGATCCACGGCCACAACACCATCGGGCAAAGCCTCCAATAAAGTGTGTAACGCATGTTGCTCCCGCTCTGAAGGCGTATAATGCACCGTTTTCACATCAGTGACGCCACGTAAACGGCGAATGTCTGCGAGTAGCTGTGTTAAATCTTTAAAAGCAATATCATCAAAGCCGATATACAGACAGCCAACGCGGCTGTCCACTTCGATGCGCCGCATATCAATATGATAGGGCACCAAGATATCCAAAATCTCTTGTGCCATTCCGATTCGATCTTCACATCTAACTTCTAAACGCATGCCCTCTCCGCCACCATTTTCAGTGCCTGCTAATCTAGCACACTGCAAGAGAGATGCGACCTTCGTCAATCGAAGAATGGCTTCAAGTTCTATTCATTGAAGAAATACAGTATCATTCACGGCCATTACTAGTCGAAATGGTCTCCCTATGCAGCTCGATAAAATCGACCTTAACCTACTGCGTTACCTTGATTCTCTTCTTCGTGAGCAAAATGTGACTCACGCAGCCAACCAGTTAGGCATCACGCAACCAGCCATGAGTAATGGTCTGCGCCGTTTACGAGATCTATTTCATGACCCGCTACTGGTTCGTACCAGCGATGGCATGATGCCCACCGCTTTGGCGATCCAGCTGCAGCCTCGTGTACGCAGCATTCTACAATCGGTCGATGAAGTACTGCACCTCGGCCACAATTTCGACGCGGGATCTAGCTCACGAGTGTTTCGCATCATGGCGAGTGATTACGCAGAAGCTACGCTTATTCCACCGCTGATGCAAAAATTGCAACAAGAAGCGCCAAACGTCATCATGGATGTCATGAACCCGAGTGATGTCAGTTTTCACGATGTGGAAAAAGGCAAAGTGGACTTAGTGATTAACCGCTTTGAAACGCTACCTCAGTCCTTCCACCAAAAATCTGTTTGGGTAGACCGCTTTTCTTGTTTAGTGCCAAACGACGATCGCTTTGATGAAGTAATGACGCTTGAACAATACCTAGAAGCACAGCACGTCTGGGTAAGTAAGACGGGCTTTGGTGTTGGCGTCGGCATTCAGCCGGAGGAAGTGCAAAAGCTAGGTTGGGTGGATTCCACTTTGGCAGAATTAGGCCACAAACGAAACATCCGCTTATTTACTCGCAGTTATAATGTAGCCATGCGCTCTACTCAGCAGCTTGGCTTAGTAGCGACTCTACCCTCTCTGGCTACGCGCTTGATGCTGGATAGTCCAAATGTAAAAGTAGTCGAACCGCCCTTCGAGATTCCGCCAATCGAACTAAAAATGTTATGG
This sequence comes from Marinomonas fungiae, assembly GCF_001418205.1. Taxonomy (GTDB): domain Bacteria; phylum Pseudomonadota; class Gammaproteobacteria; order Pseudomonadales; family Marinomonadaceae; genus Marinomonas; species Marinomonas fungiae. Next base: position 25,821 of record NZ_LIQF01000001.1, read on the forward strand.
AGCCCTTTGCTACAGCACGACCCAGGGCATATTTGGCTGCGCTCAGCCATTGCCGGCTGCGCTAAGACTATTGCAGAAAAAGCGGATCTTTAGTCATCACTATATCTGTTTTTGAAAAATGAAACGGCGCAGATGAGCGCCGTTTTTTTATATGCAAGAAACTGGCTTAAGGTACAGTATGAAGTCGCACCACGGCTTCCTCTTCATTGGAAACCGTTACCTCTAGGTCAGTAATGTGTCCGTTCTTAATGCTGTAGCACCAGCCATGTACCGTTAGCTCTTGACCTCGCTGCCACGCATTGTGCACGATACTCGTCTGACAAACATTAGCCACTTGCTCAATCACGTTCAGCTCGCACATACGATCAAAGCGCTCATACTCATCAGTGATAGCATCTACCTCTGTTTTATGAATGCGGTAAACATCTTTAATGTGGCGCAGCCAATTATCTATCAAACCATACTCTTTGGTTTCCATCGCCGCTTTAATACCGCCACATCCATAGTGACCGACAACCATAATGTGTTTCACTTGCAACACATCCACTGCATACTGGATCACAGAGAGACAGTTTAGGTCGGTGTGAACAACCACGTTGGCGATGTTACGGTGCACAAACACTTCACCCGGTAACAGATCAACAATTTGGTTTGCGGGTACACGACTGTCAGCGCAGCCAATCCATAAATAGTCAGGCTTCTGTTGCTCTGACAGTTTGTTGAAAAAATTCGGGTCTTCCGCATTGACCTTAGCTGCCCACTCACGATTTTTTTCAAACAGGACACCCAATTTACTCGACATTGTTTTTTCCTTGCTTCTGATACCAGCGCAACTTGATGTCCGCCGTAAGATCTATCTTTTGTAACGCTAATGCAGCCTGCTTACCTTCGTAAGACGCTTTATGAATATGTGGTGTCATGGCCAACAATCGGCCAATATCGTCAGCATTCGTTATAGAAAAGCTAAAACGATGGTCAATTTCATGCTGAAGAACAAACCCCTCAATACCTTCTGAGTGGGTTACTCGATAGGGTTTAATTTCGGGATATAGGATCTGACGTAACTCAATTAAGTGGTCCGCACCGGACTCCACCAAGAGCAGCCAACCTTGATTCGCCAAGATACGCGCAAATTCTGAAAATACAGGAAAGCCAAACGCACACATGACCCAGTCGAAGCGTTGCTTGGCAACCGGTACATGAGCATTACTACCGACAATCCAATCAATACGCTTGCTACGCTTGCTAGCATCCGTGATCGCCCACTTTGAGATATCAAGGCCGACCGCATCTATCACATGAGAAGCCGCTAGCCGCTCGATAATCTGGCGCAAATAATGCCCTTCACCGCATCCCGCATCGAACAAGCGTATTGTATCTAACTGCTGCAGCGTTTCAGGGACGGAAGTCACAATCGCATTAATAATTGGGTCGTAGTAGCCATTCGCCAAAAAGTCGCGTCGCGCGGATACCATTTCTTTGCTGTCACCGGGATCTTTAGAATGCTTTTTTTGCACTGGAAGCAAATTTACATAACCAGTTTTTGCGATATCGTAAGCATGGCCATTGGCACATGTTAATGAACGCTCATGGCGTGTTAACGGCAGCTGATCTAGCGGGCAGCACAGTTGTTCGAGGGCAGACACTCAGACTCCATTGTCTTGGGGAATTGGATTAAGAATGGTCTGAATCTTACCAAAAAGCGAGGCAAAATAATGCGCTATATCACCACTATTTAACGCTTTAACGCCATCTAACGTCCCTCGCTATAGGATTTTCTTTTGTGTGCTAGAGTTGGTACTTTTTAAGATAGGTTTCAAAGTCCAAAGTGGACATCGGCTTGGCGAATAAATAGCCCTGTACTTCCTGACATTGATAACCAGTGAGTAAATTCATCTGTTGGCGACTTTCTACCCCTTCAGCGATCACTTTAAGGTTCAGGCTCTGAGCCATGGCAATGGTCGCTTTGACAATGGCATCATCTTCACCATCCGCGCCTAGATCCTGAATAAAAGAGCGATCAATCTTCAGAGCCTGAATCGGAAACTTCTTCAAATAGGCCAAAGAGGAATAACCCGTACCGAAATCATCAATCGATAAAGACACGCCCATCTCACGGAAACCATGCAATTTTTTAATGGTGCCATTTACATCTGACATCAACATACTTTCAGTCAATTCAAGCTCTAAATACTTTGGGTCAATCCCTGTTTCTTGGAGAATTTGTTGCACCACTTCAACCAAATTAGGCTGTAAAAACTGACGTCCAGAGAGATTGACTGACAAATTGATAGGCGTCAAACCTTGTTCTTGCCACAGTTTTAGCTGCTCACAAGCTCGACGAATAACCCACTCCCCAAGGGGCAAAATCAAGCCACTCTCTTCCGCGATAGGAATAAATTTATCTGGAGTAATCATGCCCCAATCGGGATGATGCCAGCGAATCAAGGCCTCTGCTCCTACCGTTTGCTCATCCGAAGAACGCACTTTAGGCTGGTAGAAAAGCTCAAACTGCCCTTCTTCAATGGCCTTACGGAGACCTCCACCTAAGGTCAGATAGGCGCTAAATCCTTCACTCATGGCATCTTCATACACTCGATAGCCATTATGCGTATTGGCTTTAGAACGATACATAGCGGCATCGGCATTCTTTAACAATGTATCGATATCTGTACCATGTACAGGGTAGCAGGCAATCCCAATACTTGTGGTAATCAGCATTTCCATATCAGAAACAGGATAAGGCTTTACACCAGTTTCATTGATCAAGTTGGCAATATCTTCCAATTCGACAATGTCTTGAACATGCTCAGTGACAACCACAAACTCATCCCCACCTAAACGATACAAAAATGACCGTGAAGGAATGGTCGTTTTAATACGATTAGCAACTTCCTGTAATAGCTGATCACCGATTCGATGACCAAAAGTATCATTGACCACCTTAAAGCCGTCTAAGTCCAGATACATAACGCCAAACATACGTTCACGCTTGTCCGCCGTTGCTTTGGCAATCTCTAATTGTTGATAGAGCAGATTACGGTTAGGTAGATGTGTCAGAGCATCATAATTTTGCAATCGATAGAGCTGAACCTCATAGTCCCGTAGCTCTTGGATATCTTGTGCATACACATCCATATTGCCATTGTCAGGGTTCTCATGAGCTTCCAACTGAAACCAGCGAATGCCTTCAGCGGTGGACAAACGGATTTCTTGATGAAACTCCTTCTCCCGCTGCACACGATCAATAAAATATTGAGCAGCACTTTGCACGGCAAACAGTTCTCGGATGTTTCTAAGCTCAGGAAATAACGTCTTAGCACGAGAACTGAGAAAACAATTCTCACCGCACTTAGCAAAACTCATTAAGATGAGTGAATTCAGACGTTCAGGGATTGTCTTGTTACCGTAAGTGCGAGGCACTTTTTGAGAAATGTTTGGCGGGCAAGGATAAGCCTCGACAGAAAAGCCAGGATGAGCCTCCCCTAACGAGATAACGGTTGCTGTACAACGATACAACTCATCATGCACATCACGGATTAACCAGTGAAAGCACAATAAGGCACTATGTTCGGATTGGCCTAAAAATCGACTTAGATCTTCCTTTAAATCACTATGAATGTAGGTCAAGCCTTCACGGCAAATACCTAAAGCCTCACCAAAGCGTTGCTTCGCAATGGCGTTGCTCCATGACACAGTTCCTTGTGCTACATCTATTACCCAAGCAGCCTTCTTTGGGCTGGGCACTAAGAACTCAACAATGTCAGTCATTTACTAAATTCAAATAAGAATCGAAATCAACCTGTATATATGCCTGAAGCGCAACTCATTTTCAATAGTTACCAGTCATCTGGACAGACAAACAACCAAAAAGTATTGGTTTCGGAAAGATCCGCATATTTACGGCAAGAAAACAGAATAGGTCGATCATCATCCACAAATCTCTGAGATAACTCAACCATAAATTCAGCATTTATGCGTTTTGAAAGATTTAAATTGTTTCTTGGCGTCATCCAATTTGGCTTTTGGGCTTCGTGTAAATCCAGTAGATATGGACCAAGCCTAGGGAGCTCCGACAGCCTGACCCAAGCGGAACATATCGCATCGTCCGCAAAAAATGCAGCATCCTGAGCAGGTACAGAATAAAAGTGCCGCCCATAAATCATCAGGTTAGGCTTTACGTCAGTATTTGTAATAAATTTAGCTAACCACTGTTTACCTTCGGGCTTCGTTAGGATCGTCAACTGATGTTGACGAGCATGGCTGACCTTCTTTGTCAGACTGTCATTTTTATTTGGTCCAATCCAGACATTTGGGTACAAGTCCTGTCGCTCCAAATAGAATTTTAGCGCGATCTCCAGTTGCAATACTCGACCAGCTAAATCTCTCACCAACAAATCCACTTCGCCCAACGTTTTACCTGAAGCATGAATTTGCTCATGCTCCGCTAGCACCTCTAAACTAGTGAAATAAGTCACCGCAAAAGAAAACAACTGCTCAAAATAGGTACCCAGGAAGTGGGATTTAGCGGCCGCCATATGCTCAACTAAGCAATCAGTGTCATCATTCAAGGCAGCTAGTCGCTGACGCCAGTCATTGTCTAAAAAGCCCGCCAGCGGTTCGTCACAGACAAATACCTCACGTGCTTCTAGTATCCACGTAAGATCAGACAACAACTGCTCTGAGGAATACATCACAATGAGCTTGCTCGACTTAAGAAGCGGTCTAACGCATCACAAGCCAAAATTAAATGCTTGATTCGTTTAGGCTCCAGACCACGAAAAGCTTCCTCAACCATCGGAGAAATATGGCAACGCTCAGGTAGCGGATGCTGCTGCTCAATCATTTCTTTAAAGCGCTCAATCAGGACATAACGCAACCACTGTTCAAAAGTCATGGTATCGATACAAAAGGGCTGCTCTGAGGCAAGTGCTCGCATAGAAGGCTGCTTTGTTTCCCACACTTGGACCTCTTGCATCGCCATTTGCAGTTCCAGTATAAGATCTGCCAGTTCAGTGTAACGTTGAATCGATTGGGACAACTGATTTCTCTCCTAAAAAACGGTATGATGCGAAGCTTTTCAAAATCACATCAGTTTGGACGCACATCACTGCTATGCAAAATATTGAATCATTAAGCGATCTTTTCAGTGCCGTTGGGTGCAAGGCGACATTTTATGACGTTGGCCGCTACATTACGAAAATTACGCCGCAACAGGTTATTCAGTTCGATAAAAAGCAACAAGTTTACCCATATGGCTTTCGCAAGCAAGCGTGGCTTGCCTGCGTTCTTACTGAACAACAAACGCAAAGCCATGATGGGCAAGTGGTGTGGTTTTTACGATTACCACTAGATGAATCTGGCAGCCTAAATCTCGGCACTCGCGATCACTTTATCAAAACCATCGTTGATAAGATCATGCACAAAGGAGCAGAACAAGGGGTACAAGAAGCCTTAGAAGATAACCCTTATGCCTTCCAACCTGATCAAGATCGCTTGGCCAGTTTTCATGCAATTCTGGCTCGCGATCTAAAACAACCCGCTTCTCACTACTTGGCAGCGGTGCTGGATTATCTTAAAAGCGATGACTTGAACAATGCAGAAGCATGGAATCAATTAGGCATTCAAGGCTTAGCCGATTTGGCGGCACGCAATAGCGATCGAAGCTTTGATGATTTGATTCTAAAAGCGTTAGAACAAGCCCCTAATGAGGTACGCTTCCCTCTGTGTCATGCTCTAGAACATCACCCGCAAAGTGAGCCTGTAATAAAAGCCATCTGCGAACTGATACAGTCAGAATCGGTATCAACAGCGGATGCCGCTCACTTTGTACGCGCCATAGCACGCTGTGAGTTCGTCACCGACCTATTCATCCCGTTGTTTACCATGCTAGGCGACATCAGTCACTGCAACGATGAACAGTTAGAGTTGATCGCGTCATTGGTAGCGAAATGCCCACACTGGGTGGCTGAACAAGGCCAGTTATTACGTATCATTTTAGAAAAACTGGCCCACCGTGATGATGGCCAGCTCGGCTTTAAACACGTAGTCGCTGAGTTAACCCAACAACCAGAAACACGCACTGAGTGTTGGCATATTTTGCGTTCTGATCACGCCAGCCCTGCGCTACAAAATGCAGTGGCCAACCTTTTCACTCCAGCATCCCAAACGCTTCAGTAATACGTCGATCTTCATACCCGTCAGAATTTAATGGCGGGTATGTTTTGATTCCACCAAGGAGCACATCTCCTGTCGATGCTGTTTAAACTCGTCACTGAGTTCATAATTCCCATCGCCTGTGTGTTGCAACGCCCCACGACTCACTAACGCCTCCAATGTTTTGGGTAAGACTTTCTGACGGCGTTTACCCTTCACAAAGAAATATTGATCATCCACCTGAATCAGTTCAAAACCTGTTTCGAGAAACCCGACACAAAGGTTTTGGGTTGGTGTTAATTTCAATTTCATCGCGTCACCCTCAACCAAACTAATTGATTTACTGAGGTAACTATAGACAAAAATTTGAATAACAGAATGTTATTAGAAGTAAAGGGTAAGCCGATTGCACGATACTTACCCTTTTTTGAGAGTTTACTGAGTGAACACTACCGTCTTGTTGCCGTGAACAAGAACACGATCTTCAATGTGATAACGTAGTCCTCGTGACAGTACTAATTTCTCGATATCTTTACCGAGGCGCACCATGTCGGTTGCTGAATGACTGTGACGTACACGAATCACATCTTGTTCGATGATTGGGCCGGCATCTAGATCAGCCGTGACATAGTGACACGTCGCACCGATTAATTTCACTCCACGTACCGCAGCTTGATGATAAGGCTTGGCGCCTATAAACGATGGCAAGAAACTGTGGTGAATGTTAATTACCCTAAAGCGGTACTTCTCACACAAGTATTCAGGGAATATTTGCATGTAACGCGCCAGTACAATGGTGTCTGCCCCTGATTCATCAATCGCTTTTTCGATCGCTTGAAAAGCTGGCATTTTGTCTTCTTTCGGAACATTAATACAGTGATACGGTATTTTATACCACTCCACCATAGAGCGAAGATCTTCATGGTTGGCAATCACCCCAACAATCTCACATTGAAGCTCGCCTGTGTGCCAGCGATGTAATAGGTCATTAAGACAGTGGGACTCTTTGGTCGCCATCAACATCACTTTTGGCTTATCTTCACTACTGTTGATAAACCAATCCATATCAAATTTTTCAGCGATCTCTGTAAACTCCTGACGAAAAGTTTCAAGATCGACAGTCATGCTTGCCGCATCAATCACGTGACGCATGAAGAACCATTTTTGCTCTGGATCAGTATGATGATTCGCTTCAACAATCGAACCATTTCGTTCATTCAAATATTGGCTGACAGCCGCCACAATACCAACGCGGTCTGGACAACTGATTACTAAGCGGTATGTTTTGCTCATAGTCTCTTTTACTTTTATAAGATCTAGTCCCCCTCACCTTTTAATTAGGAAGTGAGGGGATAAGATAAATGGGGAAAAGTTTTTATGTACTATTTGTGTCGCAAAATCCAGCATTGGTGAATCTTTTGATTACGTTCAAAATCAGGATCTAACGACTGGCGAGTGATATCTTGCACCTCATAACGTTCGCTCAAAGCAGGGTCTAGCTCAAAGCGTCGGTAGTTGTTCGAGAAGATTAACTCACCGTCTTTATGTAATCGCGCCATGGCTAGGTCGATTAGATCAACGTGATCACGCTGAATATCCAATACACCAGCCATTTTTTTAGAGTTTGAGAATGTTGGCGGATCCATAAAAATCAAATCAAACTCATCCTCTGAGTTACGTAACCATTCAAAACAGTCCGCACGCACGATCTTGTGGTCGCGCTCAGAGAATTCGTTAAGTTCTAAGTTACGACGCGACCATTCCGTGTAGGTATTGGACATGTCGACACTCAAAGTACTCTTAGCACCACCCTGCCCAGCATGCACTGAGGCTGAGGCGGTGTAACAGAATAAGTTCAAGAAGCGGGCACCATTGGCTTTATCTTGAATCAGTTTGCGCACCGGACGGTGATCTAAGAATAACCCTGTGTCTAGGTAGTCTTTCAGGTTCACAATGAAATCACAACCATGCTCTTCAACAATCATTTCATGTTGCTGCTGATCGACTTTCTCATATTGGTTTTTGCCCGACTGACGTAAGCGCTGCTTCACCACCACGTTTGTTTCAGGGATGTTTAACGCCATTGGAATCGCTGACACAAGTTCAAACAAGCGTTGTTGTGCTTTGTTTTCATCGACGCTTTTCGGTGCTTGGTACTCTTGAACATGCGCCCAATCGCCATAAATATCGATCGCAGCTGAGTATTCCGGCATGTCCGCATCGTAAACGCGGTAGCAGGTAATCTTTTCACGATCCAACCATTTGCGCAGCTTCTTCTGGTTCTTTTGCAGGCGGTTCACCACCATTTGCGCGCCAGACGATAAGCCTACTTGTTCGCGGCTACCTGCTTTGATGTGCGAGTCTGCAATCGGGAAGCGGTAAGCGCGACACTCCAATCCCCCGTTCAACACACGGGTGCTTTTCTCAGGTCGAATCGGAATTTGGCGCGCTAGGTTCTCGCTACTGGTCAGCAACATCATTTCACCTTCCATGGCATGCTCAATGGCCCAATCTCCCAACTGACGATACAAAGCTACCAGCGCCATCTCATCGCCTAAACGCTCACCGTAAGGCGGGTTGACCATGATTAACGTCGGTCGTTTGTCCCAGTTAAATTCATGTTGCTGGAAGGCCGACATTTGCACGTCAATCACACCCACTAGACCAGCACGTTTGATGTTTTCACGGGCAGCGGCGATGGCTTTTTGTTCACGATCAGTACCTTGGAAGGATACCGTCAAGTCCTCTGGCGCAACACGCTCATTCTTAGCCACATCGTTGAGCTGCTGCCACATGCGGTGATCGTGCTGTTTCCAACCTTTAAAACCCCAATACTGACGGCGGGCACCCGGCGCGATATTGAGGGAAATTAGGGCTGCTTCTACCAAGAAGGTTGCCGAACCACACATAGGGTCCACCAACTGTTGGAATTTACTATCTTTACTCCAGCCTGCACGCAACAACAAGCCCGCTGCTAAGTTCTCTTTCAGCGGTGCCATCGCACCCTGCTGACGATAACCACGACGGTGCATACTTTCACCGGACATATCCAAGCTCAGTACAGCTTGATCACGCTTGATCTTAAGCGCGATACGCAAGTCAGGAGTTTGCTTTTCAACATTGGGGCGGCGGCCGGTACGCTTGGTAAAAAAGTCAGCGATGGCATCCTTAGTACGCACAGCACCAAACTGGGTGTTTCGGATCGCGTTGTTAGTGCCATGGCAGTCAATGGCGATGGTATTGTCCGCATGCATGTGCAAAGACCAATCGATCGCCGCCACGCCTTGGTAAAGTTCATCTGCAGTGGTGACCTTAAAGGTTGCCAACGGCATCATCACGCGTGTCGCCACACGTGACCAAAGACACGCTAAGTACATACCGCGCAGATCGGTGGTCAGTTTTACCTGAGCTTCACCTAGGCGCGTTTCAGTCAACCCTAGATCATGCAGCTCTTTTTCAAGAATATTTTCCAAGCCAATTGGGCAGGTCAACTCCAGCGAGATTGGTTGTACGCTAGCATCGCTAGGTGTCACTTCAGAATTTTGTGTCATGTTTATTACTTTTTGATGAATTTTTGAATTTCGTTAGAGCAAAGTGTTTTTAGACAAACGCCACGCCCTCAACTATTAATTAAAGTTCACTTACTTTGGAAAGAGAACTGAGAGGAACGTATTTATGAAGAAACAAAAACGAGATCTTCATCAAAGAGCGTATGTACGTGGCTACCGAGCTGGCATGGCTGGCCGTTCGAAAGCGCTTTCAGAGCAATGTCATTCGTCCGCTCGTCCTGATTGGTTAGCAGGTTGGAGAGAAGGTCGAGTTGACATGTGGGATGGTCTCACCCCTGTCGACGGCACTTACAAAGCCGCAGGTTTTTCTCAGTAAATCACACTTTATTTGCAGCAAGGCCAGTCACTCGACTGGCCTTTTTGATGTTACTTGCCTAGACGGTTTTTACAAATGTATGCATCCGTTGCGGCAATCGCTTCATGAACCAGTTCAGGACCACGGTAAATGAAGCCTGAGTATATTTGTACCAGTTTGGCACCCGCCTGCAATTTCTCAACAGCATCGGCACCAGACAGAATGCCGCCCACGCCGATTACTGGTAACTCCTTTTGCAGATGATCACATAGTACACGTACCACATGGGTCGACGCATCTTTCACTGGCGCACCACTTAAACCACCCGCTTCGTTAGCGTACTTATGCCCCACTACGGCTTCACGAGATAAGGTAGTATTGGTCGCAATAATGGCATCTACTTTTTGCTCCACTAACGTATCCGCTACCATTTTGATTTCATCGTCGGTCATATCCGGCGCAATCTTCACCGCAAGAGGAACGCGACGGCCATGTTCAGCAGCGTAACGATTCTTCGCTTCAACTAGCGGCGCAATCAACTGCGCTAAGCTTTCGCCAAACTGAAGTGAACGAAGTCCAGGAGTGTTCGGTGAGCTGATATTTGCGGTAATGTAATCAGCGTAAGGAATCACATGTTCTAAGCAAGTTAGGTAGTCTGATGCAGCATCTTCCACCGAAGTGGTTAGGTTTTTGCCGATATTCACCCCCAACACACCTTTGAATTTGTGCTGACGAATACGAGACACCATGTGCTCCACACCTTTATTATTAAAGCCCATGCGGTTAATAATGGCTTCATGCTCAGGCAAACGAAACAAACGTGGCTTTGGATTACCTGCTTGACCTTTCGGCGTGACAGTTCCCACTTCGACAAAGCCAAAACCTAGCGCGCCCAACGCTTCGAATGCATCAGCATTCTTATCCAAACCCGCTGCCAGTCCCACCGCGTTTGGAAATTCAATACCCATTACGTTAACCGGTGTTGCAGCCTCTTCATGCGCATACAGTGGTGTTAGACCAAGACGCGTGGACGCGCCCAGCATATCCAAAGAAAGTTCATGGGATACTTCAGGGTCTAATTTGAAGAGTAGCGAGCGAGCTAAGTTATACATATGGGTAAGCCTAATGTTCTGTGGTGGTGAAGTAGAGAGTTAAAGTATTTTATCAATCTTGACGAGCTTTTTGTTATCGTCGAACTCAATTTCAAAAGCGCCATAGACGCCCTTATGAGTGACGAAACGCTGGAAAATCGATAATGGCAGCTGAATCATTCGTCCATCACGACTTCGTGCTACTAAGTTTTTAACTGAGCCTAGATACATTTCCTTGTACTTATAGGCAGGAAGACTTACGTCTATAGTCACTTTTGCCATAACATGCCTTGAATGCCACGCCTCGTCTTAACAAGTTGTTCAAGAAGAGGTTTAATCTTGAATACATTGCTGGTTATTATATTGGCTTGCAGCGTATTTTGACAGCAGTATAAGGGCTTACAAAGCTATGGAAGCAGTAATTGAACGTCTAAAAGAGCACTTAAATCATTCGATCGTTGGTCAAGCATCTTTAATCGACGATTTACTGGTAGCGCTGATCGCCAAAGGCCATGTTCTGCTAGAAGGACCGCCAGGCATTGCCAAGACCACTGCCGCCAAGGTCTTAGCCAACGCCATCCATGCCAGCTTTCAACGGATTCAATTCACACCAGACTTATTACCCGGGGATGTCACTGGGTCTGATATTTATCAACAGCATACGGGACAGTTTCAGTTCACCCCAGGCCCCATCATGCATGATATTGTGCTAGCGGATGAGATCAACCGCGCCCCCGCAAAAGTTCAGTCGGCTCTGCTTGAAGCAATGGGTGAGCGTCAAATCACGGTGGGCAATGCCACTTATCCCTTGTCTGAGCTCTTTTTTGTCATCGCGACGCAAAACCCAATCGAACAAGAAGGCACTTACCCACTACCGGAAGCGCAATTGGATCGTTTTTTGATGAAGATCCAAGTGGACTACCCAGACCTTGAAACGGAGCTGCAGGTGCTGCACCTGATCCGTGAGCAGGACAAGCATGGAAAAGGTACGGCTAGCGCCCCCGCCATATCACTTGAAGATATTGCGGTGTTACAGAACGCTGCGCTGGGTATTTATATGGCCGATGCGGTTGAGCAATACATGGTGCATTTGGTGATGGCCACCCGCCATCCTAACAAGTATTTTGAAGACGATGGCAACATGGCATCGATGATCGAATATGGTGTCAGCCCACGCGCCACTCTCGCCCTTGATCGCTGCTCTAGAGCTCATGCGGTCATCGCCGGACGTGATTATGTGACACCTGACGATGTTCGCGCCGTGGTACACAACGTATTCCGTCATCGTATTGTGCCATCGTTTCAAGCCATTGCTCAGAACCTCAGCAACGATCAGTTAATCAATATGATCCTAGCCAAGGTTCCAGTACTGTAAGCTATGTATGAGTTAATTAATCCGCCAACGCCTGAACTAAACTGTGAGCAAATTCTTGCTCTTGGCAGCTTTGCTAAGGCACTTGGACAAGCTCGCAATATTCCCCGATCACTTCTTCTTGCAGGCAACTTGCAAAGTAAGAAAAAGGGGCATGGTCTTGAACTGCATGAGATTCGCCCCTACGCAGTGAGTGATGAAGCGCGCCACATTGATTGGCGTGTCACCGCGCGTACTGGAGAGGCTCATACGCGCATTTATACAGAAGACTCAGAACATCGCACCTTGGTGATATTAAGCCTATCTCCTGATGCCTATTTCGGCACCCAAACAACCTTCATTAGCACCCGACTCGTACAACTTGCTGCCCTAATAAGTTGGCGTTGCCGCGCTCAACGAGAGCACGTCGGCCTAGCCATCCAAAGCGGAGAAACGCACTTCACAGCCAACATTCAAGACTGGCAAAAGCTGAGCGCGCAACTGTCCAACAGCACCCTAATCCACCAACGCGAACATTGCACTGAGAGCCTAAGCTTAGTCAATGTAAGCCGCCTAAGAGGATACTCCGTAGTGATTCTAAGTGATCAGTTAACGATCGCTGGACAGAGTCAAGTTGCCTTTACTCAACTGGCACAACACAATCGAGTCCACTGGATCGCCATTGACGATCCGAACACTTTCCGTTTGCCGGATGGCGATTATGTCTTCGCTCAGCCACAGGGGTCGAAAAAAATCCAGATTGGCAAACAGCAAAAACAACAAGCCGAAAGCCGTCATTTACAAAAGCGACAACACCTTGCAGAGTATTTATCAGGACTCGGTGTATTACAGATGACATTTAGCGTCAATGATTCACCCATTGCCATTGCGCGCGAGCTATTGGTACGTGGAGTCATTCACTGATGACAAAATCGATTGAGCTTCCCAATAAAGCCTACATGCTGCCCGACAGCATCCCTGATTGGCCACCTGTTTGGTGGTTTTGGTTAGTGATCGCAGGGGCACTCTTAGCACTGATACTTCTGTTACTAGGCATGTATCACCACTATCGTAAACGCACCTACCGCCGCGAGGCGTTACAGCAACTCAAGCAACACACTGGGTTGAGTGATCTCGCACTGATAGAGCTCTGCCTCACTTTAATGAAACGCTGTTTGATCACTGAAGGCAAGGAAGCATTAGCAAGCCTTACCAATAAGGAGCTACTCCCAGAGCTTGACCGACAACTTAGATCTTCCCGAGTGAAGCTGGTGGATTACGAAGAGTACTTCGTCACTTTAATTTACCAGCCTCACACACAACTCACTGCCACACAACGCCAAGCCATTATCCAGATAACCTCGACATGGATAAGGAGGCACCGTGCTTGATTTACAATGGCCGTGGGCGTTACTGCTCATACCGCTACCGTTCATATTTTGGTGGTTTAGAAAGCCGAACAGCGCTAACGCTACAGCTGTGTATTGGCGTCATAGTGCCTTATTAGAAAACCCGGCCCACACCCAACGCACCTCGACGAATAAGCTGTCGGCAGTATTGCTATACCTTGCCTGGCTCGCTTTAGTACTGGCCATTGCTCGACCAACTTGGCTAGGTAACGCCACCCATATACCTCCAACAGGACGCGATTTGCTCATCGCATTGGATTTATCTGGCAGTATGCAAATCACCGACATGACCCTAAACGATCGGCCCGCTGATCGATTATCCGCCGCTAAAGAAGCACTCGCGCAGTTTATTAAAGCGCGACGTGGTGATCGCATTGGTATTATCGTATTTGGCAGTAAAGCTTACTTACAAGCTCCCCTTAGTTACGACTTAGACACTATCAATCAGCTGGTGCAAGAAAGCCAAATTGGCTTTGCCGGTGAACAGACAGCGATTGGCGATGCCATTGGCTTAGGTATTAAACGCCTAGAAGAACAACCAGCCGACCAGAAAGTGCTGATTCTAATGACAGACGGGGCTAATACCGCCGGACGTGTCAGCCCTCTTCAGGCTGCAAACTTCGCCGCTAAAGAAGGAGTGACGATCCACACTATTGGCATTGGCGCGGAGCAAATGACAGTACAAGGTTTCTTTGGCCCGAAAGTGATCAATCCATCGAGTGATTTGGACGAACCGCTACTCACCAATATTGCCGAACTGACTAGCGGGCGATACTTCCGCGCCCGCAGTACCGAAGAGTTACACCAAGTGTATGACATCCTAGATCAACTGGAACCTACACCTTCAGATGACGTTCTCCAACGCCCTAAAACCAGTCTATTTCATTGGCTAGGAATATTGGCCCTTATGCTTTTTTCCTTAGCGATGATCTGCACAGGTAAACTTGCATTCAAACTTAAGGGGCGAGCATGACAGTATTTGAATGGCTTCATTTTAATCGCCCAACTTGGCTGTTACTTATCCCTATTGTTTGGTTGCTTGCCAGTCTATTCTCTTGGCAGCGCTCGGACAAAGCGCTGAAAACCATCGTAGCAGCGCATCTTCTCCCCTTTTTGACGGATACTAATCACAGTGGATCCATTCAGAAATGGTTGGGACTGGTGTCTATAAGCCTCTTCGTTATTGGCTTGTCCGGCATCAGTTTTTCAAAAACAGAGACCGAATTATACAGTCCTAAACAAAAGACTGTCTTTATTGTGGACCAGTCTTTGTCCTTGTACGCCACAGACGTGCGCCCTAATCGTTTAACACGACAAAAACAAATTTTACGTGATATTTTGAACGGTGACTTAGAGGGTGAAATGGCTCTCATCGCTTATGCTGGCGCTGCTTATGTAGTAAGCCCCTTTACACAAGACCGCAAAACCTTAACGCATTTTCTAGTTGCCCTTGATCCATTAATCATGCCTCTTTACGGCAGCAATCTTGCTGATGCGTTAGACCTAGCCCAACAGCTGATCAATCCAGAAGACACGCCATATACCAGCTTCATTGTATTAACGGATGATATAACCGCTGCAGACGAAGCGCAGCTGACTAAGGTTGCCAACGCCAAGATTAGTCTCGAAATAATCAGCCTTGGTACTGCCGAGGGGGCAACCATGCAACTTCCCGATGGGCAAATCCTTCGCCATGAGGGCATCACCGCACGCGCAAAAACCCCTGTAGAACAAATTGAAAAAGCAACAATCGCTGCTGGTGGTCACTATTATGATCATCAAATCTCTGCCACTCAGTTGGCTCAAGTTGGCCATCACGCCAGCACGGCTCAGCAAGCTACAAAATCCCAGTTCAGCGGCCTTACTTGGCAAGAACAGGGCCATTGGTTCGCCTTACCTTTTTTATGCTGGTTGCTCTGGCAATTTCGCAGCGGCTACATTCTGATGCTGCTGCTCGCAGTTGGCCTGTCGGGCAAAGAGGCCACCGCCTCCCCCTTGGATTGGTTTAAAACCAATGACCAAAGAGCGCAACAAGCTTTTGATCAAGGTGATTGGCAAAGTGCCGCCGAGCTATTTCAAGAGCAACGCTGGAAAGCCGCCAGCCATTATGCCGGCGAGGCCTACGATAAGGCGGCACAACAACTACAGCCTATAGCAAACAGCGCGGCCGATTTTTATAACCTTGGTAATGCTTTGGCACTTCAACAAGACCTTAAAGCCGCAGCAAAAGCTTACCAAGAGGCGCTGGCGCGTCAGCCAGATCTACAAGCGGCTAAGGAAAACCTAAACTACGTACAAAAGCAGCTAGATGAACAAGCTCAGCAGCAACAAGAACAACAGAATCCGCAACAAAGTGACGACTCATCTCCGTCAGACTCGGATACTGATCAAGAGCCGCCCTCCTCACCACAGAAATCTAACGACGATGTAAACAAAAAGCCGCAAAAACAAGACAATAACTCTGAAAATCGGGATAATCAGAAGGATTCCAACGCATCCGATTCAACCCGTTCTGAACCAAACGAGCACTCTCAAGCAGAGCAGCAGCAAGCGCTAGAACAGTGGCTACGCCAGATCCAAGACGATCCCGGCACCCTACTTCAGCGCAAGCTTTGGTATTTGCATCAGGAACGACGCAATGAAAATCGCTTTAATCAAGAGGAAGGGCGACAACCATGGTAGCCAATTCATCACTTCTACTGCGAGCTATACAATGGGCACTAGCATTTCTGCTCGCACTATGTCTGGCAAATTCAGCTCATGCAGACCAAGTCACCGCTGCATTAGATAAGAATGTTGTCGCTGAAAATGAAGTGGTGCAACTCACTATACGTACCGATTTTACTAACACAGGCAATGGGCCAGACCTTACCCCTCTAAAACGCGATTTTGAAATTCTAGGCCGCAGCCAAAACAGTCAATTTAGCTTTAACTTAGGTACGAACCAAGCATTAAATTTTTGGGTCGTCACCTTGATGCCAAAGGCTGTGGGCAATTTCCAAATTCCGCCAATCCAAGTGGGTGATAAGGCTTCCGAGGCCCTGTATCTTGAAGTCAAGCCCGCTCAGCAAATGACTGACCGTAACGGCAACCCGCTGGTGATGCTAAAGTTCAAAGCAAACAAAACAGAGCCTTATGTTCAAGAACAGGTATTGATCACCCTAGAACTCTATAGCGCAGTCAACATTCAAAGCGCCAGTTTATCGATGCCAAATCACCCAAACCTAGTGACTGAACGCTTAACTGATGACCAAATGCGCTATGAAGAGATTAATGGAACTTCCTATCAAATCATGACCCGCGAGTATGTTGCTTTCCCGCAGCGTAGCGGCATGTTAGAACTGAGCAACCAAAGTATTGAAGGGTTAGTCAATACCCGCAATGGCACGCGCAAAATCAATGTC
Source organism: Marinomonas fungiae (assembly GCF_001418205.1). Taxonomy (GTDB): domain Bacteria; phylum Pseudomonadota; class Gammaproteobacteria; order Pseudomonadales; family Marinomonadaceae; genus Marinomonas; species Marinomonas fungiae. The sequence continues at coordinate 43,096 of NZ_LIQF01000001.1, forward strand.
AAAAGCCAGCCTATCACATTGAATGTGCTGCCAATCCCTGCGTCTTATGGTAACTCAAATTGGCTCCCTACGGATGCCGTAGCCATTCGCTCAACCATTAGTAATACCGTTAGCAATCCGCGCGTCGGAGATACTCTGATTTGGGAAATTGATATCACTGCGCAAGGCGTTTTAGGGGAACAACTGCCAACGCTCAACTTTGCGAGCACCCGCGCTTACAAGCTTTACCCAACCTCACCAAGCTTTGAGAGCAGCACATCCATTAACGGAGTCACGGGCCGCCAATCTATGCGCATTGAAGTTGTGCCTACTCAGTCGGGACCGCTGGAGCTACCAACCGTTGAAATTAACTATTGGGACCCGGTATCTCGCAGCGTGAAAAGCGCCAGTGCCAAGGCTCCCGCGGTAGACATCGCACCACTTCCAGGAACAACTGAAACCCCCAATACTAATATCTCAGCGCCGCTTGCTAGCTCGGATGCCAATAGCGATAACCAAACCCAAAATCTACCTCCACAATCCAGTTCCGTAGCGCCAATTTCTTTGGCTAAACCCAAAGCAGCACCACAAACGGAACAGGCAAATTCAGACCAGAATGCTCCAGCACCACTAGAGGTGGTTGTGCAATCAGAGGAAGACGACAGCAATGCATGGAAAGGTTTCTTAGCGGCAGCATTAATTGGCATTGGTGTCATCGGGATTGGTGCGTGGTTATGGGTACGCCGCAAAAACCATTCAAAAGCACCAACTGGAGATGAAGTACCGACTTTGCAAGAATTTGCCCCTTTATCTTCTGCCAACGAAACACTTGCCTACCAAGCACTCATAAATGGATGCCGCGACAATAATTTGGCGACCTTACGTTTAAACCTATTAGAGTGGGCACGCCATCGCTGGGGTGACAATACCATCCGTGGCGTTGACGATATTAAACGTCTAGCAGATACCCCTCATCTCACTCAGTTATTAATGGAAGCAGAACTGGTCATGTATTCTCATACCGCCGCCACCCAGTGGAATGGCAACGCCCTAGCTGACGCTCTCGAAGAGTATGTGACCGGAGAAAAGAAACCTTCACAAGCCAGTCAATTGAAGACGCTTTATCCGAACTTTTAGCATTGAAGGAGTTATACAAAAATGAGTTTGAGCATTCAAACCGGCATCATCGCAGAAGCATCCAGCGATGCGACTTTCATTTTGCTGGATGCAGTACCAGGCCATGAGAACCAGCTACGTCAAGCGCTCGCAGCTTTTCCTGAACTGATTAGTTCAATACAACAACAATTCCCCGATGCTCAGTTGCATGCCGCGGTAGGCTTCTCAAGCCATAGCTTTGAACGCATCACTAAAAAGCTTAAACCGAAGGAATTAGCTCCCTTTCCAAGTTTCTCTGGTGAGTACTTAAGTGTTTCAGATGCCGCTTATGACATCATCCTGCACATCCGATCTAACCGTCATGATGCGACACATTTATTGGCGCTTACTTTGTTCCGCGCACTTGCTGAAAGTGTCACTTTGAAAGAGCAAACCAACGCTTTTAAATACCTAGACAATCGTGATTTCACTGGCTTTGTCGATGGCACAGAGAACCCGCAAGGGGATGACCGTGCCGTGGTTGCCTTAGTCAGTGAGGAAGACCCTGACTATCAAGGTGGATCATACCTAAACTACATGAAGTTTGTTCATGACTTAGACAAATGGGAACACCAAGAACTGAAAGTTCAGGAAGACACTTACGGACGAACTAAGTACGACAACGAAGAGTACGCTTCAGCCGAGAAATCTCCCCATGCGCATACAAAACGCACATCCTTAAAAGATGAACATGGCAAATCGTTAGAGATTCTGCGTCAAAGCATGCCGTTTGGAGACCTACAGCAACAAGGTTTGGTTTTTGTTAGCTATTCAAAGACACCAAGTATTTTTGATTTAATGCTTAAAAGCATGATCGAAGGCGATGAACAAGGCCGCGCAGATCACTTAATGAAATACACTCAAGCTACCTCAGGTAGTGCTTTCTTTATACCAACCTTAGATTTCTTAAAGCAGCTTGCTTAACCGCTAACGTTTTTATAGATAAAAAAATACCACGCCAAGGCGTGGTATTTTTTGTTTAGTAGCAGTGCTTAATTACGCACGATTTCTGCAGCATTCTGCAACGTTGATTGCTGTGCACGCAAAGTCATAGTGCTAAGTGTTTGCGAAAGATAATTCTGGTAGATTTCTTTTTGCGATTCTTCCACCGAGCTATCCCCCTCAATCACTGATGTAAGACGAATGGCCACTAGGTCACCATTTGACGTTGTTTCAACACCTGTCGTTACATTCCCTTCGCTAGGGTGTGCCAAGCCAAATGCCAAATTCGCCACTTCATCTTGTCCACGTTCAACGTCTTCTTGACGGATCCAATTACCTTTACCTGATGCTAAAGCCTGTTCAGCAGACGCTTGCAGCTCATCAACAGCCTTTTGTTGAACCATGACAGAAGCAATCGCTTCTTTTGCTTCATCAAATGTTTGTTGTGCCGCAGGTTTATGGTCGTTGACACGCACCACAGCCACTTCTTCATCACTCAGCTCAATCAAGTCACTGTTATGACCATCTTCCAAAACCGTTGGACTATAAGCCGCTGAAATCACCGCTGGCGCAGAGCTGATCTCATCTGCACCACCGTTACGACCAAAGTAGTCGGTAGTCAATACAGCTACACCATAGGCCTTAGCAATCGCGGACAAATCATCACTCGCATAGGCAAGATCGGTAATGTTCTCATGCTCGCTTAGTAATTGGTCTTTGGCTTTTTGCGCGATCAACTCATCCATTAATTCATTACGCATTTCATCAAGCGTTGGCGCTTCAGTTTCACTGATATCATTTAGCTGAATTAGGTGATATCCAAATTCCGTTTGCACTTCATCTACCTGACCCACCTCTTTCATCGCGAACAAAGCATCCTCAAAGTCACCCACCATGATGCCACGGCTAACGTAACCTAAATCGCCGCCATTATCTTTTGAACCTAGATCGTCAGAGTACTCTGCCGCTAACTCTGCAAAAGATTGTCCAGCTGCTAGCTTTGCTTTGATTTCATCAATGCGCGCCTGAGCTTCTTCATCCGTGCGAGACTCTGTATCGACTAGGATATGAGAGGCAGCACGCTCTTCACCTTGAAAATTCGCGACACGTGCTTGATAAGCGTCGTTTAGCTCCGCGTCAGAAACCTCAACTTTGTCTTGAATATCGGCAACGGAAACCACCACATAATCTAGCTTGACTTGTTCCGGCGCGATAAAGCTTGCTTTATTTTGCTCGTAGTATTCGCGCAGTTCATCATCCGTCACATTCACTTGCTCAGTTTTTTCTGCTAATGAGTAACGAATATAGTCGTAATTACGCTTCTGGTTTTGCAGAGCAACGATGTGTTCAATTTGACTCGGCAAAACAAACTCAGAACCAGCTAAAGCATTACGAGTTTGTTGGATCAAAACATCTTGCTTAATACGCTCTTTAAACGCCAAAGGCGTAAAGCCTAGGGAGCGTATAAAGTTTAGATATTTATTTTGATCGAACTTGCCTTCCGTTTGGAATTGCTCAGCCTGTAATAGGTAAGCATCCACTTGTGCGTCAGATACACCTAAATTCAAGCTTAGCGCTTGGTTCATCAATACCGTACGCTGAATCAATTCATCCAAAGCACGACGTTGTAAAGCATTCTCTTCCAACATAGCCGGATCAATCTGGCCACCCATCATTGAAATCAACTGTCGGCGTTGAGTTTCAGATGCTTGCAGAAGTTGCGTGCGCGTAATTTCTTTGCCATCCACTTCGGCAACAGTGTCTGTTGATGTGAAGCTTTGCACTAGGGCTTCAACACCGAATAGAGCAAACGTCACAATCACGACACCGATGATCACTTTTACGATCACACCTTGTGACTTGTCTCTGATATCCTGGAGCATCTTGCCTCCACCTAAAAACTGTAATCTGTAAAACAAAAAAGGTGCATCCCGCGGGGAACACACCTCTTTGCTCTAATGGCGGAACGGACGGGACTCGAACCCGCGACCCCCTGCGTGACAGGCAGGTATTCTAACCAACTGAACTACCGCTCCGAATGCATTAGTTCACTGCGTCTTTAAGGCCTTTACCGGCTTTGAAACTAGGAACCTTCGCTGCGCTGATTTGGATCTCTTCACCTGTCTGAGGGTTACGGCCTGTACGTGCCGCACGCTCTTTCACTGAGAAAGTACCAAAACCAACCAAAGTAACTTGGTCGCCATTTGCTAGCGCTTCTTCGATTGCTTTCAAAGTTGCATCTAGTGCATTACTTGCAGCAGCTTTAGACAAGTCTGCGGACGTGGCAATAGCATCAATCAATTCTGATTTATTCACGTTCTACCCCTTCAGTATTCTCGTGGTTCCTTGGTATTTTAATTCGACCAAAACGTAACGGTCGATGTCTAGATGAGCCTTTATACTAGCCTATCTAAGGCCCTGTCAACACAGGGTTTGGCCTAATGATGACTCACAGATTCTTGTTCATCAACAGTTTTTTCCTTCCCTGACACAGATTCTTCACTTTTTGGTGAAGGAACGTACTCTAATGCCACATCCAGAACCTCATCGATCCATTTCACCGGGATAATTTCAAGGTCCGCCTTGATGTTATCCGGAATTTCTTTCAGATCACGAGTATTTTCTTTAGGGATCAAAACCGTTTTAATACCACCTCGATGAGCAGCTAGCAGCTTCTCTTTAAGGCCACCGATAGGCAATACCTCACCACGAAGTGTAATCTCACCTGTCATCGCGACAGACGCTTTCACTGGCACTTTAGCAAGCACCGAGACAATCGCAGTACACATGGCAATACCAGCGCTTGGACCATCTTTTGGTGTTGCACCTTCAGGCACATGCAAATGTAAATCTACTTTTTCGTGGAAGTCGTCATCAATGCCAAGCCCAGCTGCTCGACTGCGCACAACAGTCAAAGCCGCTTGTATGGATTCCTGCATCACATCACCCAGAGAGCCGGTCTTAACATGACGACCCTTACCTGGCATACTCGCCGCTTCAATGGTCAATAACTCACCGCCTACTGACGTCCACGCTAGGCCAGTTACTTGACCAATTTGGTTATTTTCCTCGGCTTTACCGTAGCTGAATTTATGCACGCCACAGTAGTCTTCTAGGTTTTCAGAAGACACTTTTACCGCATCGTTAGTCTTCTTAAGCGCTTGCTCTTTCACCACACGGCGGCAAACCTTACTGATTTCACGCTCAAGACCACGCACACCCGCTTCTTTTGTGTAGTAACGAATGATGTCCATCAAAGCTTCATCAGATACTTCAATTTCCGAATCTTTAAGACCACTCAACTTAACTTGTTTAGGCAACAAATAACGCTTAGCGATGTTCAACTTTTCATCTTCGGTGTAACCTGGTATGCGAATAATCTCCATACGATCCATCAATGGACCCGGGATATTCATGCTGTTTGAAGTACAGATAAACATCACATCTGATAGATCGTAATCCACCTCTAGGTAGTGATCACTAAAGGTATGATTTTGCTCTGGATCTAGCACTTCAAGCAGTGCAGACGCTGGATCACCACGCTGATCCATGCCCATCTTGTCGATCTCGTCTAACAAGAACAGTGAGTTCTTCACTTTCACTTTAGCTAGTTTCTGAAGTAATTTACCTGGCATAGAACCAATATAAGTACGACGGTGCCCACGAATCTCAGACTCATCTCGCACACCACCTAAGGCCATACGCACGTATTTACGGTTAACAGCACGCGCAATAGATTGTCCTAGGGATGTTTTACCAACACCTGGAGGCCCTACTAGACAAAGTACGGGACCTTTAACTTTCTTAACGCGCTGCTGCACAGCCAAGAACTCTAGGATACGGTCTTTAACGTCCTGCAGGCCGTAGTGATCTTCGTTCAAAACTTTTTCTGCATAAGCCAAGTCATTACGCACTTTAGAGCGTTTCGTCCAAGGCAGAGACACCAACCAGTCGATATAACCACGCACCACCGTTGCTTCGGCAGACATAGGTGACATCATTTTTAATTTTTTAAGCTCAGCTTCTGCTTTCTCTGTCGCTTCTGGCGACATTTTAGCTTCGGTGATTTTCTCTTGTAAGATATCCAGCTCGTTACTGCCTTCATCCATATCACCTAGCTCTTTTTGAATAGCCTTCATTTGCTCATTCAAGTAGTACTCGCGTTGGCTCTTTTCCATTTGCTTTTTAACGCGGCTGCGAATGCTTTTCTCAAGATGGGCAATATCCAGCTCACCATCCATCAAGCCCATCAAGTGCTCGCCACGCTCGATCAAAGAACTGAGTTCCAAAGCGCGCTGCTTGTCTTCCAACTTAAGGCTCATATGACCTGCGATGGAATCGATCAGCTTAGATAGGTCATCGATCGATTTCAGTGAAGTAACGACTTCACTTGGGATACGCTTACTGCCAGCAACGTACTCATCAAGCTGCTTGATTAGGGCGTTGCGAATAGCAGGATACTCCGACTCATCGTCCTCCACTTCGGGAAGTGCATCAATCGTAGCAGACACCCATTCATCGCCCTCTTCAATAGACTGCAACTCAGCACGATATTGCCCTTCGACTAATACCTTGACCGTACCATCAGGAAGACGCAGCAACTGAATGACTTTGGCCACCGTACCGATTTCGTAAAGGTCATCCTGCTTTGGGTCGTCTTTAGAGGCATCCTGCTGCGCGACAAGAAAGACCATCTTGTCACCATCCATTGCCGACTCTAGTGCAGCAATTGACTTTTTACGGCCAACAAACAATGGCAACACCATATGCGGATACACGACAACATCGCGTAGCGGCAACATAGGTAAAAATTTAGAATCAGACATATTTACTTCCAACTGAACACTAACGCACGCGGCGTTAACGTGTGACTTAACTTCGATAATTAAGAGATAAGGTCAGTAGAGTAAAAATGCAAGCGTTGGGAGAGGAATTAAAAGAAAAAGCAAAAGAATAAGATCAGATTTCGCTTACGACCTAGGTTCGCAAGCGAAATCTGTATAGAAATTAACCATTTGAGGCGTCTTTCTGCTCACTTTCAAGCACCATCAGTGGCACTGTATCGCCACGGATAGAAGAAGCATCCATGACCACTTTGGCTACATCGGTACGGTTTGGCAGATCGTACATACTTTCAAGCAATGCTGATTCAAGAATGCTGCGTAGACCACGAGCACCAGTTTTACGCTCGAGCGCCAAATGAGCAGCTTCACGCAACGCTTCTTCCGTAAACTCAAGCTCAACACCCTCTAATTCAAACAGATGCTGATATTGCTTAGTTAAAGCGTTTTTAGGCTGACTCAAGATTGTCATCAAGGCTTCTTCGTCTAATTCAGACAAGGTCGCAACCACAGGCAAACGGCCAACAAACTCTGGAATTAAACCGAATTTCACCAAGTCTTCTGTTTCCACTTGGTGGATAGACTCAGAGAACGAACGATTTTCTTCTTTGCTCTTCACTGTTGCCTTGAAGCCAATGCTACTTTTCTCAGTACGATCACTGATCACACGATCCAAGCCTGAGAATGCACCGCCACAGATGAATAGAATGTTCGACGTATCCACCTGAACAAACTCTTGCTGTGGATGCTTACGACCACCTTGCGGCGGAACCGACGCAACAGTACCCTCAATAAGTTTCAATAACGCTTGCTGAACACCCTCACCTGATACGTCACGCGTAATCGATGGGTTATCCGACTTACGAGAAATCTTATCGATTTCATCTATATACACGATACCACGCTGCGCTTTCTCAACATCATAGTCACAGTTCTGCAGCAACTTCTGGATAATATTCTCAACGTCTTCACCCACATAACCCGCTTCAGTAAGCGTGGTCGCATCGGCAATCGTAAATGGCACATCCAGAACTCGAGCCAAGGTTTGTGCAAGCAAAGTCTTACCACTACCTGTTGGGCCGATTAACAGAATATTACTTTTACCCAGTTCGATATCTTTGTTAGCTAGACCTTGATGACGCAAACGCTTGTAGTGGTTATAAACCGCTACCGCAAGAACCTTCTTTGCTCGATCTTGACCAATAACATAATCATCTAAAGCTGCAGACAGTTTTGCTGGCGTTGGCAATTCATCTTTTACTTCTGCCTCACCATCACCTTGCAACAGCTCTTGCGTAATGATGTTGTTGCACAGGTCAACACATTCATTACAGATGTATACCGAAGGGCCGGCAATTAATTTTTTAACCTCGTCCTGACTCTTTCCGCAAAAAGAGCAGTACAGCAAACGATCAGAGTGATCGCCGCGGCTATATTTATCATCAGACATTAAAGTCCACCCTTTTTTATACTTCGCGTTTCTCTAGAATATCGTCAATCAAACCGTACTCTTTAGCCATTGTTGGATTCATAAAGTTATCACGGTCTGTATCTTCTGCGACTTTTTCGATCGGCTGACCAGTATGGTGCGCAATGATTTCATTAAGACGATGTTTAATACTCAAAATTTCGCGAGTGTGAATTTCGATATCAGAAGCCTGGCCTTGGTAACCACCAAGCGGCTGGTGAATCATGACACGAGAGTTAGGTAGACAGTAACGCTTGCCTGCCGCACCTGCCGTCAATAGCAATGCCCCCATACTCGCAGCTTGACCGATACACATTGTGCTCACATCAGGCTTGATGAATTGCATTGTATCATAAATAGACATACCCGCTGTAACAGAGCCACCTGGTGAATTGATGTATAGGTGAATATCCTTATCAGGGTTTTCAGACTCTAAGAACAACAATTGGGCAACCACTAGGTTGGCCATGTGATCTTCAACTTGACCAACCAAAAAGATGACGCGCTCTTTTAGTAGGCGTGAATAAATATCAAAAGACCTTTCACCACGAGCAGTTTGCTCAATAACCATTGGGACTAGGCCATTACTTGTAATCGCGACTGGGCCAGTTGTCGGGGTCATTAATTTCATATTCTATTCCTTAAAACGAAAAAGCCGGTATAGCTTGCGCTATACCGGCCCGTGAGAATTATAAGCTAAGCTTATGCTTCTTCAGTCTCTTCTGCTTCTGCAGCTTGAGCTTCTGGCTTAATAGCGTCTTCGTAACCTAGAGTTACTTCAGTAATTTTCGCGCTTTCTAGCAGTTTATCAACAACTTGCTCTTCAAGTACAGCAGATTGCACTTGCGCTAGTTGTTCTTTGTTCTTTAAGTAGAATTCAACAACTTGTTGTGGCTCTTGGTATGCTTGCGCCATATCTTCCAAGAATGCACGAACGCGCTCTTCTTCTACTTTAAGTTCGTTCTTTTGGATCACTTCAGAAATCAAAAGACCTAGTGCAGCACGCTTCTTAGCTTCTTCAGAGAATAACTCTGCTGGTAGTTGAGAAGCGTCAAAGCCTTGCATGCCGCCGAATTGACGTGCAGCTTGCTGACGCAGACCGTCAACTTCCTGATCAACCAATGCAGCTGGAACATCTACAGGGTTAAGCGCTAGAAGCTGATCGAAAAGAGAGTTTTTAAGCTTAGCTTTAACTGCTTGGCTTAGTTCACGCTCCATGTTCTTTTGCACTTCAGCACGCAAACTTGCTAGGTCTGCGTTTTCTAGACCGAACTTGCCTGCGAACTCATCGTTTAGCTCAGGCAGAACTTGCTCAGCAACTTCGTGCGCGATGATTTTGAAAGAAGCTTCTTTACCCGCTAGGTGTTCAGCTTGGTAGCTTTCTGGGAATGATACAGAGATAGTACGCTCTTCACCTGCTTTGATACCTACGATACCAGCTTCAAAGCCAGGAATCATAGTGTTAGAACCAAGAACTAGCTTGTGACCGTTTGCAGCACCACCTTCAAACGCTTCGTCGCCTAGGAAGCCAACGAAATCGATTGTTACTTGGTCGCCGTCCTGCGCTTCACGCTCAACTGCAGACCACTCAGCGTTTTGCTTACGTAGAGTTTCAAGCATTGTATCAACGTCTGCTTCTGTCACTTCAGAAACAACACGAGTTACTTCGATTTTAGAAGCATCAGCAAGTTCAATCGTTGGGTAAACTTCAACTTTAGCAACGAACTCAAGATCCGCACCTTCAGCGATGTTTTTTGGCTCAATTGAAGGCATACCCGCTGGCTGGATTGATTCCGCTTGGATAGCTTCAACGTATGCGTCACGCATTACTTGCTCAAGAGCTTCCATACGGATGCTTTGACCGAAACGTTTTTTAACAACACTTACTGGCACTTTGCCTTTACGGAAACCGTCGATACGTACTGTCTTAGCTGTTTTAGCTACTTCAGCGTTAACTTTATCATCGATACGTGCAGCAGGAACGCTAATAGTAAGAACGCGTTCGATTGGAGACGTTGTCTCTACAGAAACTTGCATAAAACTTCCTCTTGGGAACGTGCTTTATTTGTTGACGCCGCCGCGATGAATCACGACTTACTTTAAAGCTCAGTCAACAAGACCAAAAAATTTAATTAAAGCAATGTAATGGCACGCCTGGAGGGATTCGAACCCCCGACCATCCCCTTAGAAGGGGGATGCTCTATCCAACTGAGCTACAGGCGCAAATACTACATCACAAATAGTGACGCGCTATTATAGGGAAGGAATATAAATCGTCAACTCAAAGACATAAAAAAGCCCAGCAGAGCTGGGCTAAAAAATAATATATGACTTTTCGTCACCAAGGAACCGAGAATATATCTAAGCTACACCTTAGTCACTCAACAGTACAAATATCACAAAAGGAACGGAGTAAATATTAGTGCTCGCTTTAGGCATTTGCAACCAAAATGGGTCATTTTTGATTATCTTGCACTATAGATGTGCACTTACCACAATCCTTACACAATGGTCTGTTTTACATTTTACCGATACACTAATAGACATAGACAAAAATGGATATTTGCATGCACACCAAAGCCGTAAAAAATATTGCCAAGCAAACTTATCAACTGATTCGACTGGTCTTTAATCGAGCCATTCGCTATCAAGTTTCTTTGCGGGCCGCACACTTAACACTGGCCACTTTGCTCGCCGCGGTTCCGATTATCACTATCGTATTTGGCATTTTGCGACTCACTCCTGCCATGGTGGCCATGCAAGACTCCCTAGTTTCCTATATTGAGATACATCTTGCACCAGGCAGCAGCAGTACCGTCATCCCCTACTTACTGTCATTCTCAGAACAGACCAAGAATTTACCGGCGGCAGGTATCGCCACGTTGATTTTAACCGCACTACTCTTGCTCAATAGCTTTGAAGCATCAGTACAAGCCATTTGGCAAGTGAAACAGAAGCGTAATATTCGCGAGCGATTATTGACGTATTGGGCAATCCTAACACTGGGGCCTATCATGCTAGCCGTTGTAATGAGCCTATACGGGACCTTACTCTCCTATCAAATATCTGGAGATTACATCCCTGAGTTTGTCAAAAGTATCTTTGAGCTAAGCAGCTACGCGCTCTACTTCTTAATGCTATTTACCATTAATTTCTTAACCCCTAATGCGGAAGTTAAAATGAAGCCAACGGCTATCGCCGCGCTTATCGGCGCCATCGCGATCGCCATATTAAACTCAATCTTCGCCAACTTTGCTCAGTTTTTCGCCAGCTACAAAGTGGTTTACGGCGCATTTGCCGCGCTGCCAACTTTTCTTATTTGGCTACAGGCTAGTTGGTTAATTATTTTGCTAACCGTCAGTTTAAACGCAACACTCCATAAATTGGATCGCGTTAAAGAGCACATTAAGTTAGAATGATCGGTCAAACTTTTACATTAATTTGAATCTAGCCCATGCATAATATCAACGAATTAAACTCTATTTTGAGCGAGGCAGATTGCCTAGTCTCTGAAGCGCAGCTTAATGAAGCGCTCGATAAAATGGCACAACAAATCATTGACGACTTAGCGGATAAACAGCCGATCGTTATCTGTGTCATGAATGGCGGCCTACTCCCAACGGGAGCGCTGCTACAACGACTGCAATTCCCCCTTGAGCTGGATTACGTTCATGCCAGCCGCTACGGCATGAACACAAGCGGCAGCGATTTAAATTGGACTCGCTACCCTCAAACAGATTTTAAGGATCGTGTCGTATTGATTGTCGACGACATTTTTGACCAAGGCCATACCGTCGAAGCCATTATCAAATGGTTTGAAGAAAACGGAGCGCGCAGTGTCTACTCTGCGACAGTGATCAATAAACTCCATGACCGTAAAGTTGAAATGCGCCCCGATTATATCGGCCTTGATATCGAAGACCGCTTTCTGTTTGGTTACGGTATGGATTACCAAGGCTACTTCCGCAACCTGCAGGGCATCTACGCTGTTAAAGGCAAGTAGTCAAAACGCTCACCTCTTCTCACTTACATGAACAAGAAAGGCGCCATCGGCGCCTTTTTAATCACTAAACTGAAGATAGCTTAGAAAACTCGGTTAAAACCATTTAATGCTGCAACACGGTAGGCTTCCGCCATCGTCGGGTAGTTGAACGTCGTATTCAAGAAATACTTCAAGCTGTTCAATTCGCCAGGCTGCTTCATGATCGCCTGTCCGATGTGTACGATCTCTGACGCTTGGTCACCAAAACAGTGAATACCTAAGATCTCTAAGGTCTCACGATGGAACAGCAGCTTCAACATCCCCACCGCTTCACCGGTAATTTGCGCACGAGCCGTATTCTTAAAGAAAGCACGACCTACTTCGTACGGCACTTTCTCAGCCGTCAGCTCAGATTCCGTTTTACCGATAGATGAGATTTCAGGAATGGTGTAAATCCCCGTTGGTACTTCAGAAATAAAATGACCGCCTTCCAGTCCGAGCATATTTGCCGCAACAGAACGCCCTTGGTCATAAGCAGCACTTGCAAGGCTAGGCCAACCAATCACATCACCTGCAGCATAGACATTTTCTACTGCTGTTTGGTAAGTATCATTCACCGCTAACTGGCCACGAGAGTTAGTCTCCAGACCAATATTTTCAAGCCCCAATTTTTCCGTGTTACCGGAACGGCCATTACAGAACAACAACGCATCTGCGCGCAGTTTCTTACCAGATGCCATCGTCACAGTTACGTCACGATCCGAGCCTTCAACTTTCTCGAATGTTTCATTATGGCGAATTAAAATGCCACCATCACGCAAGTGATAACTTAATGCATCCGTAATTTCATCATCCAAGAAACTTAGCAGTTTCTTACCTGGGTTAATGAGCTCAACGCGAACACCTAAACCACAAAAGATCGACGCGTATTCACAACCAATTACACCCGCACCGTAAATAATCAAAGAGCGCGGTGTATGGCTAAGTGTCAAAATACTGTCCGAACAATAAATACGCGGATGTGTAAAATCGATGTTTGCTGGATGGTAAGGACGCGAACCTGTCGCAATTACCACCTTATCTGCCACCAATTCTTCAGGGCCTTTTTCGTAGGTATTTACTTCAATGGTATGGGCATCTTTAAAACGGCCACGACCAAAGTACACATCAATACGGTTACGGGCGTAATACTCTGTACGCCCCAATACCTGCTGATCAATCACACGGTTAGCGCGATCCAACACCTTTGGAAACGAGAACCAACGTGGCTCACCGATATCACGGAACATGGGGTTAGTGTTGAATGCAATAATTTCTTTTACCGCGTGACGTAGCGCTTTCGAGGGAATGGTACCTAAATGGGTACAGCTACCACCAACCCGCGGACTAGCTTCGATGACTGCAACTCGTTTGCCTGCTTTGGCTGCATTCATCGCAGCCCCCTCCCCAGCAGGACCGGTACCAAGCACCACGACATCATAATGTCTAGTCGTCATAAGATTCTATTACCTCATTTATTTTGTAGCGTCATAAAACTGTTCGTCTGAGACTTTAGCAGCACGTGCTTTTTTTGTTTCCTTTTCGCACTTTCCTTTGTCGCCGCCACAAATATCACAAGCAACTTCCATACCTAGGGCACTCATACCACCACAAGATCCAGAAATCGGCTTACGCCCCATTAGAACACCTACAGCCATGGCAACTACCACAGCGATCATTAATACAAAAGCTAAAACAATCGTTGACATCATTCACCTCTCAGCAGCTTAGTTTGATAAATAAGGTTTGAAGGCGTCGGAGTACTGCTCCGCAAAACCCAAGTCCTCTTTCACCAGCATGTACGCTGCAATATCGTTCTCTTGTGCAAATTTAAGACCCGCTTCAGGGCCCAGTACGGTAATAGCGGTCGCCAGACCATCTGCACGAGTGGTATTGGAATCAATAACCGTCACAGATACCAACCGATGAGTAATAGGTTTGCCTGTGATAGGGTCAATGGTATGAGAGTAACGCACACCATTTTCCTCAAAATAATTACGGTAATCACCGGATGTAGCAATGGCGACATCATTCGCTTGAATCACACGCTCGGCCACATTGTGCCCACCCGCTGGACTCTCAATCCCAACTACCCAATTGCTACCATCCAATTTACGTCCTGATGCAGATATTTCGCCGCCCACTTCTACAAGATAGTTATTAATACCAGCTTGCTTCAAGGCGCGCGCCACTTGATCAACACCATAACCTTTGGCAATAGATGATAAATCCACATACACATCACGGGATTTAGTCAGCTCATTACCGTCCAGTTTTACGTAATGGTATCCCACCAGCTCTTTGGCTACTGCGATATCAGCATCTGATGGCACATGGTCGTTGTGCTTACCTGGGCCAAAGCCCCATAAATTAACCAGTGGTCCTACCGTGACATCGTATTTACCACTTGTTAGTTCACTGATTTTCAGCGCCTCACCTACTACATACACCATATCGTCTGACACAGTGACACTGGTACCGGCAGGCTGCTTATTGAATTCTGATAGTTCTGAAGTTGAATCGTAGGTCGACATTAACTTATTAACCCGCAGCAACACATTGTCAACTTCAGATTTTAGCTGCTCAAGCTTTGGCGCATCCGCCGTTGTGGTGTACTTAACAGTATAAGTCGTGCCCATCGTCGGGCCAGAAAAGCTGACTAGTTCAGGAGAAAATGAAACTGCTTTATATAGGATAGTGACCAAAACAATCGCCACTAAAGCCAGCAATAATTTGTTTTTCATAGGTACCCAACAGATTTTTAAGGAAAGAAAAACAAAGACCCACCGAGCAGGTGGGTCTGTGTTTCATTCAGTGCTAGCCACCAAAGTCGTCAAGAAGAATATTCTCTTTCTCAACGCCTAAGTCTTCTAGCATTTTGATGACAGACGCGTTCATCATCGGAGGTCCACACATGTAGAACTCACAATCTTCTGGCGCTGGGTGATCTTTCAAGTAGTTTTCATACAGCACGTTGTGAATGAACCCTGTCTTACCATCCCAGTTATCTTCTGGCTGCGGATCAGACAATGCAAGATGCCACTCGAAGTTGTCATTCTCAGCTTGAAGTTGATCGTACTCTTCTGTGTAGAAAGCTTCGCGCAAACTACGAGCGCCGTACCAGAAAGACATCTTGCGCTTAGAGTGCAAACGTTTTAGCTGGTCGAAAATGTGCGAGCGCATTGGTGCCATACCCGCACCACCACCGATGAACACCATCTCAGCATCGGTATCTTTAGCGAAGAATTCACCAAATGGACCGTATACTTTGATCTTATCGCCTGGCTTCAAGCTAAATACGTAAGAAGACATTTGACCTGGCGGCACATCATCTTTACCCGGTGGCGGAGAAGCGATACGGATATTGAATTTTACAACACCCTTCTCTTCTGGGTAGTTTGCCATTGAGTAAGCACGAATAATCGGCTCATCAACTTTAGAAACGAATTTCCAAAGATTAAAGTGATCCCAGTCGCCACGGTATTCAGGTTGAATATCAAAATCTTTGTAGTGAACAGTGTGTGCTGGCGCTTCAAGCTGAACATAACCACCGGCACGGAAGTTCACATGTTCACCTTCAGGCAGACGCAAAGTTAGTTCTTTAATGAAGGTCGCAACGTTAGGGTTAGATTCAACCGTACATTCCCAAGCCTTAACACCAAATACTTCTTCCGGCACTTCAACATCCATGTCTTGCTTCACAGCAACCTGACATGAAAGACGGTAACCTTCTTTTTCTTCACGACGCGTAAAGTGCGATTGCTCAGTCGATAACATAGAGCCGCCACCAGACATCACTTTACACTTACACTGTGCACAGGTACCGCCGCCACCACACGCAGATGATAGGAAGATACCGCTGTTTGCTAGGGTTTGCAGAAGCTTGCCACCCGCTGGTGCCGTCACTTCCTTTTCCCCATTAATACGGATTGTTACGTCACCACTACTTACTAGGCGGGCGCGAGCGAACAAAATGATCGCTACCAACGCCAACACAATAGCGGTAAACATCACAACACCTAGAATAATTGTATCTAAGTCCATGCTAGTTTAACCTTTTTTCTTGGTTGTCTAACTGTGCAGCGATTAAAGCTGCACACCAGAAAATGACATGAAGCCCAAGCTCATC
Source organism: Marinomonas fungiae (assembly GCF_001418205.1). Taxonomy (GTDB): domain Bacteria; phylum Pseudomonadota; class Gammaproteobacteria; order Pseudomonadales; family Marinomonadaceae; genus Marinomonas; species Marinomonas fungiae. Next base: position 59,631 of record NZ_LIQF01000001.1, read on the forward strand.
AAACCAACGGTGATGAACGTAATACCTAGACCGCGAAGGCCAGCAGGTACGTCTGAGTACTTTAGCTTCTCACGGATACCTGCAAGGGCTGCAATCGCAAGCGCCCAACCGATACCAGCACCAACACCGTAAACCAAACTTTCAGAGAAGTTGTAATCACGTTCAACCATGAACAGTGACGCACCCATGATGGCACAGTTTACAGTGATCAGTGGCAAGAACACGCCCAGAGCGTTGTATAGCGCTGGCATGTACTTATCTAAGATCATTTCCAAAATTTGTACGATCGCTGCAATAACACCGATGTAGCTCAACAGACCCAAGAAACTAAGGTCAACATTTGGCAGACCTGCCCAATCCAAAGCACCTTCTTTTAGAAGGTTCTGGTACAGCAGGTTGTTCACAGGAACCGTTACCGCCAATACGATAACTACAGCAATACCTAGACCAATGGCAGTTTCCACTTTCTTAGACAACGCTAGGAAAGTACACATACCAAGGAAGAAGGCCAATGCCATGTTTTCGACGAAAACTGCCTTAATAAAAAGACTAATTAGGTGTTCCATTTATAGGGCCTCCTGCGAACGAGAGTTTTTAGCAATCTTGAACTCTGGTTCTTCAACTTGCTCTTTCTTGTAAGAACGTAGTCCCCAGATAACGAGACCGATTACGAAGAAAGCACTTGGCGGAAGAAGCATCAAACCGTTTGGCTGGTACCAACCACCGTTTTGAACTGTCTCGAATACAGGAACACCAAATAGTTTACCCGCACCTAGAAGCTCACGGAAGAAACCTACAACCATCAACATTGCGCTGTAGCCAAGACCGTTACCGATACCGTCAAGGAAGCTCATTGCTGGGCCATTTTTCATGGCGTAGGCTTCAGCACGACCCATTACGATACAGTTGGTGATGATCAAACCAACGAATACCGATAGCTGCTTACTGATTTCATAAGCAAATGCTTTCAACACTTGGTCTACCACAATTACCAACGAAGCAATGATGATCATCTGAACGATGATACGAATGCTATTTGGAATGTGTGAACGGATCACTGCGATAAACAAGTTTGAAAACGCCGTTACAAGCGTTAGGGCAATCGACATTACCAAACTTACGCTTAAGCTACTTGTTACCGCTAACGCAGAACAGATACCAAGGATCTGTAATGCAATTGGGTTGTTCGCGAGAATCGGTCCAAAGAGGACTTTTTTCACTTCAGACATGCTTACACTCCTTCACTACGCAGCTTGGCAAGGAAAGGACCGAAGCCATCTTCACCCAACCAGTAATGAACCAAGTTCGTTACACCGCGGCTTGTCAAAGTCGCACCAGAAAGACCATCTACTTTATGAGACGCTTGCGGATCGTTGGCATCAACAGACCCTTTAACTAGACCAAGAACGGCCTCGCCTTGCTCATTGTAAACTTCTTTACCTTCCCAAAGCGCCTTCCAAGCTGGGTTGTCAACTTCACCACCTAGCCCAGGAGTCTCAGCTTGCTGGTAGAAACCAAAGCCAACCACTGTCGAGAAATCACCTTCAAGTGCCATAAAGCCGTACATAGTTGACCATAGGCCGTAACCGTGAACCGGCAGGATAATACGTGCTTTAGCATTGTCGTCTTTCACAACGTAAACTGTTGCAAAATTTGCACGACGCTTAATGCTCGCAGGATCTTTATCACCGCTTAACGCGACAGAAAGAGCAGGATCTTTAGACGCAGCCTGTTGGTTGTAAGAGTCAACCGATACGCCCGCTGCCGCAAGCTCCTCATCTGTTGCAAAACGACCTTCGGACACATTCACTAGACGCTTCTCAACGTTTGCGAATACCGCATCCACATTTTCGCCTGGCTGAAGCATCTGCGCAGCAGCTAGAATGTTACGCTTACGGTCAAGGTCTTTGTTCGCTTGCTGAATTGGCTTAAGACCAACTGCTGCACCAGCAACAAAGATGGAACACACCAAACACAGTGCTACGGCAACAATGATGGTTTTTTTGATGCTATCGTTACTGCTAGCCATTGCGAGCGATCCTCCGTTTGATGTTTGCTTGCACTACGAAGTGGTCGATAAACGGCGCAAACAAGTTAGCAAACAAGATTGCCAACATCATACCTTCTGGGTAAGCAGGGTTAACGACACGAATCAACACTACCATTACACCGATTAGTGCACCGTAGAACAACTTACCGCGGTTAGTCATAGACGCTGAAACTGGATCAGTCGCCATGTACATCATACCGAAGGCAAAACCACCAATAACTAGGTGCCAGTACCAAGTTGTTGCAAACATTGGGTTGGTATCAGAACCGATGGCATTAAATAACAATGATGTTGCCACCATGCCTACCATGACACCCGCCACGATACGCCAAGAAGCGATCTTCATGACCAACAGCACACCACCGCCAATCAAGATCGCAAGGGTAGATGTCTCACCCATAGAACCTTGAATAAAGCCGAAGAACGCATCAGACCAAGAAACAGAAAGTGCCTCTATGCCACCTGCAGCCATTTGGCTCAATGCAGTCGCACCCGAGAAACCATCTACCGCTGTCCATACTGCATCACCAGACATCGAAGCAGGGTACGCAAAGAATAGGAACGCACGACCAGCAAGTGCTGGGTTAAGGAAGTTCTTACCCGTACCACCAAATACTTCTTTACCTAGAACCACACCGAAAGTGATACCTAGAGCAACTTGCCACAATGGGATCGTAGCCGGAAGCGTTAGCGCGAATAGGATAGAGGTCACGAAGAAACCTTCGTTGACTTCGTGTTTACGTACTGCAGCGAACAAAACTTCCCAGAAACCACCGACAACAAATGTCGTTAAGTAAACTGGCAAGAAGTACATTGCGCCGTAAATCATGTTATCCCACACACTGTCTACGTTGTACGCAGTCAATGCACCGATAACACCTTGACGCCAAGTATCGGCAGGAACCGCACCCATTGCATCCAAAGCAGTATTCGCTTGGAAACCAATGTTGTACATACCGAAGAACATGGCAGGGAATGTACACATCCAAACAAGGATCATGACACGCTTCATATCTACCGCATCACGAACATGAGAACCGCCTTTCGTGACACTACTAGGACGGTAGAAAATAGTGTCTACCGCTTCGTAAAGCGCGTACCACTTTTCATATTTGCCGCCTGAATGAAATTCAGGCTCCATTTTATCTAGAATATTTCTAAGACCCATGGATTAACCCTCTTTCTCAATCGTTGTGAGACAGTCACGCAGAATTGGGCCGTATTCAAACTTACCAGAACAAGCGTATGTCATTAACGCCAGATCTTCTTCATCAAGTTCAAGACAGCCTAGTTTCTGAGCCTGCTCAGTGTCGCCTACTACCAAAGCGCGCAATAATTGAGTTGGAAGAATATCCAACGGCATCAAACGCTCGAAGTTGCCCAAAGGCAGCATAGTACGATCACTACCGTTAGTCGTAGTTGTCATGTTGAACAAAGACTTACCCGTTAGTTTAGAGATAAACACGTTCAATACGGAGTGTTTCTCAAAACCAGCACGCAAATAGTGCATCATCTGACGCTCACGACCTTCAGCAAGTACAACGACTTGAGAGTGGTAACGACCTAGGAAAGCGTATGGACCAGTCGCTTTACGACCAGACAACACGGAGCCAGAGATAATACGGTTATCACCTTCTAGCAGTTCACCGGAAACCAATTGATTTAGGTCCGCACCAACAACTGTACGTAGCAAACGCGGTTTAGAGACCTGTGGACCACCAAGGGCGATAACACGAGTCATATCCAATTGACCGTTTACGAACAGTTCACCAATGGCAACAACGTCTTGGTAATCAACAGACCAAACCGTTTTCTTGTCGCTAACTGGATCTAGGAAATGAATATGCGTGCCAGCCAAACCTGCAGGGTGCTTACCAGAAAACTCTTCAACCACAACATCAGAAGTTGTCGGGATTTTGCTTTCAGGGGCTTTACACAGGAACACTTTACCTTCTGTCAAACGTGTTAGAACAGTCAAACCGTCAGCAAAGGCTTCCGCTTTATCTGCTAGCACCACAGCAGGATCTGCTGCTAGAGGGTTAGTATCGATGGCTGTAACGAAGATTGAGTGAGGAACTGAATCAACTGCAGGAACTTTAGAGAAAGGACGAGTACGAAACGCAGTCCATAAACCAGACTCAACAAGACTTTCAACCGCCTTGCTTCGCTCTAGAGACTTAAGCTCAGAACCCGAGTACTTTGGAAATTCAACGGCATCATTACCTTCAACTTTAATGACGACCGACTGTAGCATACGTCGTTCACCGCGATTAATCGCAGCGATAGTACCTGAGGCTGGGGCGGTATACTTTACTCCTTCCGTTTTTTTATCCGTAAAGATAACCTGCCCTTTTTTGACCTTATCACCTTCCGCAACCAGCATGGTCGGTTTCATACCATGATAGTCAGGTCCGATGATCGCAACCGATTTCGCGGCTGGAGCATCCTCAATCACCTGATTGGGAGCACCGCTGATCGGCAGATCTAGGCCTTTCGTAATTTTATACATATGTTCTGCCCAACAAAAATTGAACACCAAAGCGTACCTACGCTACTGGACCAAATCCCCTCCGGGAAAGCATTTTGATCCTCGCCACCTAAAAGGTAGTTTTATAACGTAATATCACTTCACCGAAAAAACCGTCGTATTATAAAGATCATTGCCGTCGTTGACTACTCTTGGACAGTTCCTTTACCTATGCGGAATGGTCAAAAACAAAGAAATACTAACTATAAGCGGCGTTTATTTTAGTGATTGCGACTGAACTTTCTGTATTTTTATTACATAAACACACTAATCCGAACTTTACTATTTTTTCCCCGCTTGTTTGCGCTTCAGTGGTTGCGACAACCCAGCTAACGCGACAGAATAGCATTTAGGCATTTACATACTTTTAGGGAAACGCGTTATGTCACATGCAGCACAGATACGTATCAAAAACTTGCGTTTGCGTACCTACATTGGCTTTAACGATGAAGAACAAAAGAATTTACAAGACGTCGTTATTAACGCCTTGATCGAATACCCAGCCGAGCAGGCCTGCCATAGCGATGACGTTACTCATGCGGTGAACTATAAAACCATCTGCAAACAGCTGATCGCACATGTTGAAAACCATCGCTTTTTACTGCTCGAGAGTCTCACCACGCAACTTTTAGACATCTGTCTAATGCCAGAGCAAGTGACCTATGCCGAGGTCGAAGTCGATAAACCTCATGCCTTGCGCTTTGCCGATTCAGTATCCTTTCGCTTAGCCAAACATAAATCATAATTAGCCTGACCAATGACCACACAACACTCACTAAACTTTGCTGCGGGTTTCAAGAACTTTCTCGATAGCCACAATCTTAGCCACAAAGCGAAGCACATCGTCGATTTAGCACTGACACAAAACAAACCGCTGCTTTACATTGCCGCCAGCGCCACAGAGCTAAACGAAATCGAGGATAATATTCGCTTTTTCCTTGGTGATAACACCTCCGTATTACGCTTTTCAGATTGGGAAACGCTACCCTACGACAGCTTTTCACCGCATCAAGACATCATCTCAGACCGCCTGAACACCTTGGCACAAATTCGTGACCTAAGCTCAGGCGTAATCCTAACCACAATCTCCTCTGCTCTGACGCGCATCTGCCCTGAAGAGCACATTGATGCCCAACGCTTTGAACTCAAACTGGGACAACGTTTAGCGCAAAAGCAGTTAATCGATCGCCTAAGCAACGGCGGCTATTTAAATGTTGAAACCGTTACCACTCATGGCGAATTCGCGGTACGCGGCGCCATCATGGACATTTACCCGATGGGGGTCATCAACCCTGTACGAGTGGAATGGTTTGACGATGAAATCGAGTCGATTCGCTGGTTTGATGTAGACACTCAGCGAACCATCGAAAAAGTCAATGAAATCAAGATTCTGCCAGCACGTGAAATCGCCACAACCCAACAAGGCATCACCGGATTTCGCAAACGCTTTCGTGAACGCTTTGATATCGATCCATTAAGTAGCCCCATTTACCAAGATGTCTCAGAAGGCATTATTCCTGGTGGTATTGAATACTACCTACCACTATTCTTTGAGCAAACTGGCACCCTATTTGATTATTTAACTGCGGATACTTTGATCTTGCGAAATGAGCAGATCAATGAATACGTTGGCGCCACACTACTTGATTACAAAACACGTCACGAATCTCTGGCCTACGATATTCAGAGACCGATTCTGAAGCCAAGCGAACTATGCCTGTTAGAAGGCGAATTCTTTTCCAAATTAAATGAATTCTCGGGGGTTGTCTTTCATACCGATAGCGCCCCCGAAGCAGCTCTTCCTGAGCTGACAGCCGAAAATCAAGGTCGAGCCAGTTTTACCAAGCTCTCAGATTTCTTGGCCAGCAACGGTCAAGCAACCTTGTTGGTTGCGGAGTCTGCCGGGCGACGCGAAGCACTTCTCGAATTACTGCAAGACGCTAAAATCAAACCAAAACAATGCCACAACTGGCAAGAGTTTGAACAACAAAGTAGCGGCATTTTCATTACCGAAGGCCTTTTATCTCACGGGTTCAAACTGCCCAAGCACATCGTCATTTCAGAGAGTGATTTACTGGGCGAGCGCGTCACTCAATCGCGCCGTCGTAAAGCGTCAAACATTGATGAAGACGCTATCATCCGCAACCTGACTGAGTTGCGCTTGGGCGCTCCTGTAGTTCATATCGATCACGGGGTTGGACGCTATTTGGGCCTAACCAATCTCTCCATTGATGGACAAGAAACCGAGCTGCTTACCCTTGGTTATGCCAACGAAGCCAAGCTTTACGTGCCTGTGTCTTCATTGCAGTTGATCTCACGTTACACCGGCGCAGACGAAGAACACGCCCCACTACATAAACTCGGAACTGACAAGTGGAGTACAGCGAAGCAAAAAGCCGCAGAAAAAGCCCGAGACACGGCCGCTGAGCTATTGGAAATCTACGCGAAACGTGAATCTAAAATTGGCCATGCTTTTGCCTCGCCCGATGAGTCATACAAACAATTTGCCGCTGGCTTTCCATTTGAAGAAACGCCTGACCAACAGCTCGCCATTGATGCGGTAATTCGCGATATGTCGTCAAAAAAAGCCATGGATCGTCTTGTCTGTGGTGATGTGGGGTTTGGTAAAACCGAAGTGGCCATGCGTGCCGCCTTTTTAGCCGTACAAGATGGCAAACAGGTCGCAGTGTTAGTACCAACCACCCTGCTTGCACAACAACATTACGATAACTTTTGTGACCGCTTTGCCGACTGGCCTGTTCAAGTCGAGTTACTATCTCGCTTCCGCTCTGGAAAACAAACCAACGCAGCGATTGAGCGTATTAAGGAAGGTAAAGCTGACATTATCGTTGGCACCCACAAGCTGATTCAAGGGGACATCGATTTTGCCAACCTTGGACTGGTTATTATCGATGAAGAGCACCGCTTTGGCGTAAAACAAAAAGATCAATTCAAAGCCTTACGAGCCGAAGTAGACATTTTAACCCTGACGGCAACACCGATTCCACGAACCTTAAACATGTCGCTTAGCGGCATTCGTGATTTGTCAATTATCGCCACACCACCTGCGAAACGCTTGTCTGTAAAAACATTTGTAAAACAGAAAGATACGCATCAAATTCGCGAAGCGATTTTGCGTGAACTCTATCGTGGCGGCCAGGTGTACTACCTTCATAACGAAGTAAAATCGATCGAGAAAGCGGCAGAAGACTTGAAAGACTTGATCCCAGAAGCACGCATTATCGTTGGCCATGGACAAATGCGCGAACGCGAGCTTGAGCAAGTGATGGCAGACTTCTATCACAAGCGCGCCAACGTTCTGGTATGTTCAACCATCATCGAAACCGGTATCGATGTACCTAACGCCAACACCATTATCATTGAACGAGCTGATAAGTTTGGTCTGGCCCAGCTACACCAATTACGCGGCCGTGTTGGTCGCTCACACCACCAAGCCTACGCGTACTTGTTAACCCCGAATGATCGCAAAGTGACACCTGATGCAGAAAAGCGCCTTGAAGCCATCAGTATGGCGGACACTCTTGGTGCAGGTTTCACTCTTGCCACCCATGACCTCGAGATTCGAGGCACAGGTGAGTTACTGGGCGAAGGACAGAGCGGGCATATTGAACACGTTGGCTTCTCTTTGTTTATGGACATGCTCAACCGAGCGGTAAAATCTTTGAAAAATGGTGAATCGCCAGACGTAGATATCAGCTCACCGCAGCAAACCGAAATCAATTTACGTATTCCTGCACTGATTCCAGAAGACTATCTGGGAGACGTTCATATGCGCTTGATGCTCTATAAACGTATCGCCAGTGCCAAAGACGAGGATCAACTGAAAGAACTGCAGGTAGAAATGATTGACCGTTTCGGCTTACTGCCGGACGCGACCAAAAATCTATTCCGTCAGACAGGATTGAAATTTAAGGCTGAAGCTCTTGGCATCAATAAAATTGAAGCCAACCAGCATGAAGGCAAGATCCACTTCAAGAGCAACACCCCGATTGATCCAATGAAGTTGATCAGCTTAATTCAAACCAAACCTGAGCAATTCAAACTGTCGGGCTCGGATACGCTCCGTTTTATTGCTAATATGCCAAATGCAGATGAGCGTTTCACACACACACTAAAAACATTGGAACAGTTACATTGAAAACATTTCCACTTTTTATCCTAGGACTTTTGACTAGCGCCTACGTGCAAGCCGCCAGCATTAATCTGGATAACATTGATCTAAATAAAGCACGTGCCTACCAAGCCTATGTAATGACGTTTGAATGGCCTAAAAATGCCAGCTCTGAAAACGTTGAATATCAGGATCTTTTCTCTTTAGAAGGCCTTAACCGCTTTGGTTCAAGCTCAAATTCTGCCGCGCCCAACGGCATACCGAACCCATTTGCTAAATTTCAACGCACACTCAATAGCCGTACACATGTGCTGAGTAATAACTCGTGGACGCTGATATTCCCAGATACAGGGGCATCAATCTCAGAGAGCTTCCAGAGTAGTGAGCAGGAGAATGGTTACGCGACATTCACTGGTCAAGTAACCTTCACATTAAATCGCTATTTAGAAAGCAACCTGAGATATCAGCACTATTTGTTTGGTCAGCCAGCACAAGCACCACAACAAATCGAGCAAACGCAGCCAACGCAGCCAACGCAAATATACGCTTCAGATAATGTGCCGCAGGCTTACCAGGAGACTTATCCCTTGCAGCAAGGCACTTGGGATGGCCCTACTCAGGTTTTGTCATTGCACTTTCACAACAAAACTGCGAGCCAAAAACTTAATTATGTAGACCACCCAATTATCGGCACCCTGATTTACTTTGAGCCGCTAGACTTAGAGCAAGCCATTGATTTAGCCACTCGACGTTGAGTTTTGAGCAAAAAAATCCCGCTTATGCCAGCGGGATTTTTTTTGGAGGGGAAAACTTAGTAACCTCGGTGATGCAGCACCTTAGATAACCAACCAGTAGCCTTATGCTCTATTGCCGACAATACACCCAAGCCAAGACGCTCTGTTAACGCTTTTGGTTCACGGAAAGCCACTTGCAGCACATCGAAATCATGGTAATACTGCTCAAGGTAGGTATCACTGGTCATCATCACATCGGCCAATTTATTCTCAATTGCTTCTGAGCCATACCAAGTCTCACCCGTAGCAATAGCTTCAATGTCCAATATTGGTCGATTTTGAGACACAAAACGCTTAAACAGATCATGAGTGTCTTCTAGATCTTGCTTAAACTTTTCTCGCCCTTCTTCGGTGTTTTCACCCAGCATGGTCAAGGTACGCTTGTATTTTCCAGCCGTGTGCAGCTCCACATCAATGGTGTTACGCTCTAACAATCGATGGATATTCGGAATCTGTGCCACTACACCGATAGAGCCCAGAATAGCAAACGGCGCCGCGACAATCTTATCTGCCACGCAGGCCATCATATAACCACCGCTCGCCGCCACTTTATCAACCGTCACTGTCAGTGGAATACCACGATCGCGAATACGCTGTAATTGCGAAGCAGCTAAGCCATAACCGTGCACCATACCACCAGGGCTTTCTAAGCGAACAACCACTTCATCATCGCGGGTTGCCACACTTAACACTGCCGTAATTTCCTCACGCAGCGACTGCACCGCAGACGCTTTGATGTCACCATCAAAATCTAATACATAGATGCGCTTCTTGGTTTCTCCCTCTTGGGCATTTTTCTGTAACGCTTTCTTATGTTTTTTCTCTTCTTTGTGCTGTTTTTTCAGAATCTTCTTATCGAACAACTGCTTGCTCAGCTCATTTTTCATGGACTGATAGCCATCGTTCAATTTGGTAATCGATAAGTGACCGCCTTTACGTTGCTTACTTTTGCCACTGGCGATCACAGAAAGGATCAACAGTATAATCAGTGCAATACTCAAAAGGCGTATTAAAAAACCTGCGTAATCCGCTATAAATTCCAATGCACTCTCCTAACGGTTCTAAAGTGATGAACATACCTGTGGCCAATGATAATAGAGCCAGTTATGTATATAACAACCTGTAATTGTCCGTTCGTTGACTTTTTATGTCGCTCTTTTGCATTCGTTTGCTTAGTATTTCCTTTTTAATATGTACCAGCGGCAATCATAAAGGAGCGCATTTGAATGAAAGCCTCATTATCACAAGCTTTCGGCAGTAATTTTTTAGGGTCCTCCCCACTCTGGTATAAGCAAACCATAATCGCGTTTCTCATCCTCAATCCGATTGTTTTAATGTCCATGGGGCCATTTGTCACTGGCTGGTTGTTGATTATTGAATTTATCTTCACCCTTGCCATGGCGCTTAAATGCTACCCATTACAGCCAGGTGGCCTGCTCGCCATTGAAGCGGTACTGCTCGGCTTAACAACCAGTGAAGGTGTTTACCACGAAGTGGAAGGCAACATTGAAGTCATCCTACTACTGATGTTTATGGTGGCGGGCATCTACTTTATGAAAGACATGTTGCTGTTCATCTTTAATAAGCTGCTCATTCGCATCCGCTCAAAAGTCGCCATTTCGCTGGTATTTAGCTTTGCTGCAGCCCTACTCTCAGCGTTTCTAGACGCCCTAACAGTGACTGCGGTACTTATTAGTGTCAGCGTGGGGTTCTACTCGGTGTACCACAAGGTCGCCTCTGGTCAGTCAAGCAACAGCGCACACGATCACAGTGGTGACGATTCAATCTTACCGGTTAACCAAGAGGATCTAGCACAGTTCCGCGCTTTCCTGCGTAGTCTACTTATGCACGGCGCCGTCGGCACAGCATTGGGCGGCGTTTGCACCCTCGTTGGCGAACCGCAAAACTTATTGATTGCACACGTAGCGGGCTGGGACTTTGTGGAGTTCTTTGTACGCATTGCACCTGTTTCTATGCCCGTTCTGGTAATGGGGCTGCTGACCGTAGTCGTTCTAGAGAAAACCAAATGGTTTGACTATGGTGCCAAGCTCCCTGAAAACGTACGCAATATTCTCAAAAGCTTTGCCGACGAAGAAGCAGAGAAAAGCAACAGCAAGTTTAAGGCTCAATTGGTCGTACAAGGGATTGTAGCCATTATCCTAGTGTTTTCTCTGGCTTTCCATGTGGCGGAAGTAGGCTTAGTTGGCTTGATGGTCATTGTCCTATTAACATCAATGAACGGCATTACCGAAGAACATCGCATTGGTCACGCATTTGAAGAGGCTTTGCCTTTTACTGCATTACTGGTGGTATTCTTTAGTGTGGTCTCAGTCATCCACACACAACATTTGTTCCAACCGTTTATCGACGCGGTATTGCAGTTACCAGAGGATATGCAGCCAATTATGTTCTTTATTGCCAATGGCTTGCTATCGGCCATTAGTGATAACGTCTTTGTGGCGACGGTGTACATTACTGAAATCAAAGCCGCCTTAGATGCTGGCATCATTAGCCGAGAACATTTTGATCTGTTAGCCATTGCCGTTAATACTGGCACCAACCTACCTAGTGTTGCGACCCCTAATGGTCAAGCAGCCTTTTTGTTCTTGCTGACTTCAGCCATTGCACCGCTGTTACGTTTATCTTACGGAAAAATGGTTTGGATGGCGCTGCCATACACTATCGTTTTATCAGTGGTGGGTGCTATTTCCGTCAGCTACCTAGCGATGTAACCTCTTATACAAATAATAAAAAACGCCAAGCAGTACTGCTTGGCGTTTTTTATTGTGTGCTTTTGGTAAAAAATTATTCCGTGGCTTCCGCCAGCTCCGGATTGTCCAGTTTTCGCCACAGTGACAAGCCCGATTTTTTATCAATCAAATCCAAGCGTTCATTATGACTGTCAAGCTCTGCCTGATTTGCTCTTAACACTTTCAAACGTGGACGATCTGACGAAATCCGGCGCACTGCCAAACGGTCTTCTTCACTCTCATCGCCATCACCACCAAAACCGCCCATAGTGATCTGACCACCTGTCATCAGCAGATAAACATCCGCTAGAATCTCGGAGTCAAGCAAGGCGCCGTGTAATTCACGGTGTGAGTTATCAATACCGTAGCGCTTACACAGAGCGTCTAGACTATTCTTTTGCCCCGGATGTTTGCGTCGCGCATACACTAAGCTATCAAACACAGTACAAATATCTGCCACTTTGGGGAACTGCCCCAACAGCGAGAATTCATGATCAATAAAGCCCACGTCGAAGGGAGCGTTATGGATGATCAGCTCAGCACCTTTGATAAACTCCAAAAACTCCTGCGCTACCGCCGCAAACTTTGGTTTGTCCGCCAGAAACTCATTGCTGATACCGTGGACTTTGAAGGCTTCTTCTTCCACTTCTCGCTCGGGATTGATGTATACGTGAAAATGTCGGTTAGTTAGTTTTCGCCCAACCATTTCCACACAACCGATCTCAATAATCCGATGGCCTTGTTTCGGGTCGATGCCCGTTGTTTCTGTATCTAGAACTACTTGTCTCATGCACGCGCTCTCAATTCATCAATGCCTTGGTTGGCCAACTCATCAGCGATTTCATTACCTTCAATTCCGGCATGGCCTTTTACCCAATGCCACTCTACCTGATGTTTTTGACACATTTCATCAAGTTGCTGCCAAAGGTCTTGGTTCTTAACAGGCTGCTTCGATGCTGTCTTCCACCCTTTACGCTTCCAACCGGCTAACCATTCGGTAATGCCTTTTTGCACATAAGAAGAGTCGGTGTATAACGCCACTTTGCAAGGTTCTTTTAGCGCTTTTAAACCTTCAATCGCACCCATCAATTCCATACGGTTGTTGGTGGTATCGTGCTCACCACCACATAATCGCTTTTCATGAGGACCAAAGGTTAACCAAGCTCCCCAACCGCCAATGCCAGGATTGCCTTTACAAGCACCGTCGGTATAGAGCGTCACTTCTTTCATTAAACTACTTAATCTCTTTGATGGTCGGTTTGGTTAATGGCGGCACACGAACTTTTGTCGCTTTCCAGCGCGGCTTAATCGGTATATAACGCCGAGTCTGCTTAGTGACGGTCATAATATAGACACCACCTAATGGCAGTTTTAGCGCTTTAACACCCCGGCCTAGCCAATCTGTACGCTGACGCCATTTACTGGATTTAAACGGCATATCGTAATCAATAAACTCAATATTTTCGAGGGTTAATCCCGCTACCTTTAGCCAATCCTCTAAACGTCGATGGGAAATAAAGCGTGCCGCCCAAGGAGCTCGAACGCGTTTTGAGAATGAACGTCGAATCCCCCAAAAGCTAAATGGATTAAAGCCGATAATAATCAGCTTCCCACTGGGTAACAAAGTACGAGCAACCTCATGCAGATCGCGGTGAGGATCTTCCGATAAATCCAAGGTGTGGTGCAAAACAATGGCATCTATACCGTCAGATTCCAATGGCAACTCACTCATGGAAGCCACCACAGTGGCGTGACTAGCGCCTAATTCCAACACCGGTGACAAAGCAATGGTTTCGCGAATACGATGATGATGAAACGCTATTTCTCTTAGCGGAGATTGCTGCACCAAATAGTAGCCCACCATATTATCAAGCTCTCGCTCAACATGATCATGCTCTTCATTCAACAAACGTTGACCCAATTCGGTGTCGTACCAATCTTGGAATAATTGTCTTGATTGGTTATCCAACATACAATGCTCTCTTTCATAATCTGACTGGCGATCTAAACAGCTGCCAATCTATTTATCAATATTTAAACATAACGTTGGGCATATGACATTTTTTCCGTTACCGGCATTTAATGACAACTACATCTGGATCACTAAAGACGATGCGCAAAAAACCATCTGGGCAGTAGACCCCGGTGATGCCCAAGTAGTGTTAGATCACTGCCGCAACCATGAAGTGACCCTAGCAGGCATTCTGATCACTCACCACCACAAAGATCACATTGGCGGCGTTGCAGAGTTGAAAGCACAGTTTAGTTGCCCCGTATATGGACCTGAATCGTTAAGCCCTGCATTAGTCACCCATCCTTTAAGACAAGGCGATTGCTTAACCGTTCAACAAACCGAGTTTATGGTGCTTGAGACACCTGGACACACCTTGGACCACCTCTGCTACTTTGCTGAGCCAGCCCAGCAAGATCCGATTTTGCTGTGTGGCGATACCCTATTTCGTGGTGGCTGCGGCCGACTGTTTGAAGGTACCCCAGCACAAATGCTAAACGCCATGGCTCGACTGCGTGAACTTCCGCAAAATACGCAGGTCTATGGCACCCACGAATACACGCTTGCTAATTACCGCTTCGCGTTAGCCATCGACGGCAACAACCAAGCGTTAATTCATGCAAATAACGAAGCACAAGAACTTCGTGATCAAAAACGCCCAACGCTACCCTCCAGTATCGCATTGGAAACCCAAACCAACCCTTTCATGCGTTTTGATTGGCAAGAAGTAGTCGCAGGTGCGGCCGCCCTTCTAAACGAACAACCCGCGCAAGATTTAATCAATGGATTTGCGCAGATCCGCCGTGCAAAGGATGGCTTTTAGTTGACCTCTAAAACCGAATCCTTAGAATGCTGGCAAAGAAAATTAAATATGTGACCAGAATGACTAAAAACTTACTCATCGCCCTACTTGCGAGCAGTATCTTGACGGGCTGTCAGTCTTTGACACAGCAGCCAGCTGATATTGCTGAAATCGACGCTGAGAACGAAGCCATCGGAGCACCCGAAGCCGATGTAAACGACCTTGACTTCATAGATACGGTCAAACCTGTTCGCTCAGATGACGCCAAATTAGTGGCTAAGAAAAACACAGAAAAGGCCGATGCAAATCTGCCACCAGAAGATTTATGGGATCGGATTCGAGCAGGCTACCAGCTTGACCTGAATATAGACCAACCACGCTTGAAATCTCAGTTGCGCTGGTTTAGCACCCACCAAACCTATCTTGATCGAGTATCGAAACGTGGCGAGCGCTACCTTCACTACATTGTTGAAGAGTTAGAAAAGGAAAACATGCCACTTGAGATCGCTTTATTACCGATTGTTGAAAGTGGCTTTGACCCGTTTGGTTATAGCCATGGTCGTGCCTCAGGCCCATGGCAGTTCATTCCATCAACAGGGCAAATGTATGGACTTGAGCAGAATTGGTGGTTAGACGGTCGTCGCGATATTAAGCTGTCGACTAAAGCGGCAATCACCTATCTAAAGCGTCTCAATAATATGTTTGATGGTGACTGGTTACACGCTTTGGCCGCCTATAACTCAGGTGAAGGAACGGTAATGCGTGCAATACGCCGCAATAAAAATGCCGGAAAGCCAACCGACTTTTGGAACTTAGATTTACCCGCAGAAACCCGCGCTTACGTACCGAAACTACTGGCCTTAGCAAAGATCATGAAAGATCCTGCTAAATACGACTACGAAACCTATTTCATTGCCAATCAACCATACTTCGAAGAAGTGAACATTGGCGGGCAAATCGACCTAGCTCAGGCTGCTGAAATGGCCGACGTCAGCATTGATGAGATCTACCTACTAAACCCTGCTTATAATCAATGGGCAACGGCTCCTGACGGGCCTCACAAGTTGTTAGTACCGGTCGACTCTGCGGCAGAGTTCCGTACCAAGCTGGCTCAACTGCCAGCGAAAGAGCGAGTCACTTGGATTCGCTACACAGTTCAAGCAGGCGATAACTTAGGCGGCGTAGCCCGCGACCACAACACTACCGTGGCAGTGCTACAGGACATCAACAAGATCTCAACTAGCTTTATTCGTGTTGGGCAGCAACTAATGATCCCTGTCGCTGGTCAAAACGCAGCCAATTATACCCTGAGTTCGCATCAGCGCTTATTAAAGAAGCAATCTCGCTCACCAAGCACCAACCGCATCAAAATCAATTACACAGTTGAAAGCGGTGACAGCTTATGGAGCATTGCACAAAAGTACAACACGGACTCTAAAACACTAGCGCGCTGGAACAATATGGGCCTTGGTGATCCTCTACTGCCGGGCAAGAAACTGTCGGTTTGGATGAAACCTGATACCAGCAAGAGCACTTCTCGTTCCGTGGTAAAGCGAGTGGTCTACACCATTCGTTCAGGTGATTCGCTAGCGATGGTTGCGGACAAGTTCAACGTTAGCGTGAACGAAATCCGCAAGTGGAATCCAAAAGTTGGCCGTAAGAAATACATCCAACCGGGTGACAAGGTAACGCTACTGGTGAATGTGGTGGGTGGTTAATCCATCGCTCCCAACCAGCAATAAAAAAAGAGGTCAATTTGACCTCTTTTTTTATTGCTTACGAGTTATCTTTCGATCATTCGTAACGGCACAAGTAAGCCGTCGTCTCTGTTACTTTTACGCCGAATTTCTGGTTTGCTTCAACGATAAAGGTTTCGCCTTTAGCAAACGTCTTCCATTCTGTTTCACCAGGTAGAAGAATGGTTAGAGAACCAGATACAACGGTCATGTATTCGCGCTGAGAGGTGCCGAATTCGTAGTCACCAATGCTCATTACACCAACGGTAGAAGTACCTTCTGCGTTTTCTAGCGCAATAGACT
The DNA here is from genome assembly GCF_001418205.1 of Marinomonas fungiae. Classification (GTDB taxonomy): domain Bacteria; phylum Pseudomonadota; class Gammaproteobacteria; order Pseudomonadales; family Marinomonadaceae; genus Marinomonas; species Marinomonas fungiae. The sequence goes on from NZ_LIQF01000001.1 coordinate 76,736, forward strand.
TCACAGCATCATCAAAATAGCTATTCACTTGTAGAGACATAAACACACTCACTGTGGTCAAACATGGCTAGCTTGCTAGCCAACTTTAAAATGGCCGATCTCTCAGCCGTCATTCATTTCTTCAATAATCCATTCTTTGAACGCCGCCATAGCAGGTGTTAAAGCGCGTTTCTTTTCAAAAACAAGGTAGAAGGAGCGATTGGTATCCAGTTGCTTATCAAACAGCACCTGCAATTGACCAGAATCGATCTCAGGTGTTACTAGGCTAATGTCTGCCAAGGCAATACCCAGCCCTTGAGCCGCCGCACCTGCAGTCAAAGAACCGCTGGAAAACATTAATCCTCGACGAAACATTTTCGGATCTAAGTCGTTTTGAACCAGCCAATCATGCCATTCATCACTGCGTTTACTAACGTGTAATAAAGGGTAGAAGCTCATATCTTCTGGCGCATTAATCGGTTGGTTCGGCTTAATTAATTTTGGCGAACACACCGGTGCTAAGCGGATGGGACGTAAGTAGTGAGCCTCAACATCTGGCCAATCGCCATTACCGAAATACACCGCCATATCGATTTCACCAAGGGAAAAATCGATCAACCCCATTGATGAACGAATTTCAATCTCGATGTCTGGGTAACGCTCTTGAAAACGTTCCATTCGTGGCATCAGCCAGCGTGTTAAGAAGGATGGCGCCACCGCCAGCTTAAGTGATCCAGCATGTTGAGCACTCTTAAGATCGGCCGTTGCCTGCTCTAATTGCTGAAAGATCAGCTTGATCGGCTTGATGTAATTCTCGCCAGCCTCGGTGAGCACCACCTTACGTTTCGTACGTCGGAACAGCTCAATGCCTAAAAAGCTCTCAAGTCCTTTGATCTGATGGCTGATCGCCGAAGGCGTAACATTGAGCTCTTGGGCAGCTTTATTAAAGCTTCCATGACGCGCTGCGGACTCAAAACACTTCAACGAATTTAAAGGCGGTAATCTGTTAATAGCTCACACTCCAACGCAATACAAACGCCCCACAGGGGCGCAGACATGATAACCAAAGCGATCACTCAGCGTCTTTCTAGGAATCCGACTGAGTTGATTTTTTTGGCAAACGAAACGGCTCAAAGCCTTGTTGCTCATTATCGTGAAAAACCACTTTCTTACGAGCCGCGGGTTTCTGTTGTGCTTTTGGCGCTTTGTTTTTTACCGGTGCTTTTTGTTTAGCTTTCTTCTGCGGCGCACGTTTCTGAGTGATGCCAGTAAAAGTAGGCTCTAACCCCTCTACAGTGGAGGTCGAAAAAGTACGCTTCAAATAATGTTCTACTTCTTTGAAGTTAAACCAGTCTTTCGGTCCAACGAACGAAATCGCATCACCTTGGAAACCAGCTCGCCCTGTACGACCTGTTCGATGCACAAATTCTTCAGCAGGTTTTGGAATATCAAAGTTAAACACATGGGAAACACTTGCAATATCAAGGCCACGAGACGCCAAATCGGTACTGACCAAAACATTAAATTTGCCACGGGCGAAATCGTCCATCACCTTAGATCGAGCACTTTGTGACATGTCACCATTTAAACTGCCAGTTGTCAGCCCCCAACCCGCTAATAGCTCCGCTAAGCGCACGGTATCTTGTTTAGTGGCGGTAAAGACAATAGCTTGCTTGATGGTTAGTGTGTCTAAAAAGTGCTGTAGTAAGGCTTGCTTGTGATCCAAGTGATCACACAAGTATACGTGCTGTTTGATGTCTTGGTGCTCATCTTGACTATGGCCAATCGCCACGCGCACTGGCTCATACAACAGCTCTTGCGCCAATTCGTTCACTTCAGTGTCGTCCAGCGTCGCTGAGAAAAACAGCGTTTGGCGGCGACGGTGATTTGCAGCGTTATTGATGGCACGCAAGTCTGCAGCAAAACCAAGATCTAGCATGCGGTCCGCTTCGTCTAAAATAAGCATCTCTAGACCTTCAAGAAACACGTGTCGCTGTTTCAAGTGATCCGCCATACGACCAGGTGTCGCTACCACAAAATGCGGCTCTTTTTGAAAGTTCTTATGCTGGTCGTTAAAATTCTCACCACCCAGCACCAAAATAGCGCTAAAACGAGTCCCTGTAATCAAGGTGCGCAGTGTTGCGTACACTTGCTTTGCCAGCTCTCGAGTCGGCACCAAGATCAGCACACGAGGGTCGCGTTTTGCCAAGGCTTTGCGAGTGTAAAGGCGATGCACCGCCGGCAGTAAATACGCCAAGGTTTTCCCTGAGCCCGTTTTCGATGACGCCAAAAGATCTTTACCAGCCATCGCCTCTGGAATCGCACGTGCCTGAATTTCAGTCGTGTGCTCAAAGCCAAAGTGGCCAAAAGACTTCATTAGTCGGCTGTCTAAATCAAACTCAGAAAATAACAATCGCTTCACCTTAATACATGTAATTTTTCGGAGACACATTATAGCGTAGCGGCTCTCAAATCGGACACCTAAAATACGCTACATTTCGTGAAAAGTACCAATTGTGTAAGCCTTACCAGCACTAATCAGCTGCACCAACATGCCATCTTCAGCCTCGACCACTACCGCTTGCTCGATCAATTGGTAGAAGACATTTCGATGAAAACTTGCCCACATCCCATGGCGCACAGAGGCGTAGGGCAATAGCGCATCAGCTCGTTCAAATAATTTAATATCACTGTCGACTCCTAAGTTAAGTACATCGTTAGTTTTGGTAAAGAAACGCCATACTTGGCGCCCTTGATCATCTAGACTTTGCTCATAACGAACAATTTGAAAAGGGGCGTCTTCTACTTGAATACGTACTTTTTCTCCTGGCGTCACCAAAAAATAGTCATCTCCTTCTCGCCAAAGAATGCGGCTAAATAAAGTGACCATTTTTTCCCGTTTAATCACTTCGCCTTCATGCACCCAATCACCATTGGCTTTGATGACCATATCCATGTCACCACAATGATCGGGATGCCATGTGTCTACCGGAGGGTAGCCATCTGTTTGAGCAATGGGCTCCAAATTGATACGAGACATGAAATATTCCTAATACAGCAAATTAACGTCGCTCAACTCAACTTCAATATTTTTCAAATGAGCATAGAAGATCTTGAATTAGATTCACTGGTACACTTGGCACCATAAACAAATTACATAAAGCTAAGCTTTACATAGAGAATAACGAGCCCCAAATGACTACCGAACTAGCACGCAAATTTAAAGACTCAAATCGCGGGGTTTACTTTATCGGTACAACCCCCCCAAGAAACACCATTAAAGACGATACACAGCTTAACGAAATCGGGCAGAAGCTGCTGGACCGTTTAGGACAGATTGAAGTCGACGGTTTAATCGTATACGACATCCAAGACGAAAGCAGTCGTATTTCAAAGCCACGTCCGTTTCCATACATGCAAACCCACGACCCACTGGATTGGTCAAAGCGCCTACAGACTCTAGCGATCAAGCCAGTGATTACCTACAAGAGCGTGTCCTCGCGTAGTGAAGCAGAATTTAATCAGTGGCTTAATACCGCATGGGAAGACTATGGCATTCGCGACATCGTGCTGGTGGGCTCACCGTCTTCCGAAGGTGATATCGCGTTGCCGTTAAACAAGGCTTATAAAGCATTACAGAACAATAAGCATGATTTTAATCTTGGTGGCGTAACCATCGCAGAACGCCATGCCGTGAAAGGCGACGAACACCTTCGTTTGGTTAATAAAACCCTAGCGGGCTGCGACTTCTTTGTTTCTCAAGCAGTCTACAATCCACAAGCGACGGCTGACATGCTAAGCCAATACGCACGTGCTTGCCGTGAAAATGGCGAAACACCGAAGCGCGTCATCTTAACGTTCACTCCATGTGGCAGCGAGCAGACATTGAGTTTTATGGAATGGTTGGGGATTTCAGTGCCTGATGCCACTAAATTCCGCATTTTGGATTCGGCTAACCCATTGGATGAATCCATTAAGATTTGTCGCTCAGCTCTAGAGCAAATCATTGAAGTGGCCCTGCCGCTAGGCATTCCACTAGGACTAAACATTGAAAGCTTAACTAACCGTAAGGAAGAGATCGACGCCTCGATCAATTTATACAAGCTACTTAAGGCCACTTTGGACCTTAAGCTTGCGGAACAAAACCTTATCTAATCAGTTAGATAATAATGCCAGCTGTGCAATCACCTGCTCAGCTGATATATGCTGCATAGCATCTGGGGCGTGCACACGACTGGCCCATGGCAAGTCATTAACGGGCTTGCCATACTCTTTTTCGGCAAGTTGCTCATAGACACTGACTACCTTATCAAGATCGCAGTATGGCCCTGTGCGCTTCGGATTGGAATGCGCATACAAGCCTACCACAGGTGTTCCAACCAAGGTCGCCATATGCGCTGGCCCGGTGTCAGGACTCAAGACCCATGTTGCCCTTTTCAACACCGTTAGCATTTCCGCCAAACGGGTTTGCCCTACTAGGTTAGTGACGTTGGCGGCTAGTAACTGCTCTGCGATGGCCTTTTCCGAAGCACTCGGACCACCCGTTAACACCACGTGCAACCCTTTATTACGGCACCAATCAACCACCGCTTGATAACCCTCAATGCTCCAGTTACGCTCCACTTTGGAAGCACAAGGATTGATCACGACATAGCGCTCTGGCAAGCCATAAGACTCGTCAGGCAATGTCAGTGATAAAGGCAGAGTTAGATCCGTAACGCCCAATTTTGCGGCAATGGCTAAAAAAGAGTCCAACACGTGAGGTGAACGCGGCTCATCACCAAACTCATTAACAAACCAGTGCTGTTTTTCTCGAGAGTAGGCTTTTTTAAAACCGATGCGACATTTCGCCCGCACCATTTTAGTCAGCAAGCTTGCCCGGAGTGACCATTGCAAATGTAGCAGTACATCAAATTGAATTCCTGCCAGCGCTTTACGCAATGCTAACATGCCACCCAACCCAGACTTTTTATCATAAACCTGTACTTTTACATTTGGCAGAAGTTGCACCAATTGCGCCTCCACTGGCCCTGTGATCCAGGTTATTTGCGCCGTCGGGTATCGCTTCTGCAAGGCAGCCACCACAACCATAGCGTGACAAACATCGCCTATGGCAGATAAGCGCACCACCGCAATGTTTTCGATAGTCTGATCCATTTAGTTCCCTTGGGGCTGTTTAAACATATACGAACTATTATAAAATACTGGCCGATCAAAATGGCCTCTAAATCGCGTCATCTCATTCATTTTTTAGATTATTTTCATGCCAAGCATTCACCCTACTGCAAGCAGCGACATTGTTTTCATCAGCCAAAATAACAAGGGGATAACCAAGGATTGGTTCCAGCCTGAGTACTGGCAATCACGGCACAAAATACTGCACACCGCCACCGGGCGCGGTACCGTGTGGTTTGTCGACACTCCCATCGGAGCTACAGTTTTGCGCCAATACCGACGCGGTGGCCTAATCAGTAAATTTAATAAGTTCTCATTTCTCATCCAACCACTGGAACAAACCCGAGCATTCAAAGAGTTAGCCCTATTAGAAACACTACAAAAGCTCAAATTGCCTGCACCGGTCCCTGTGTGCGGCTTAGTACGTCGTGAAGGCTTATCTTATCAGGCTTGGCTTATGACGCAGGTTATTCCAAATGCCAAGGATTTATTTCAAGTGCTGCAGGAAGGGACGCTAGATTACGACCTCTGGCGAAAAATTGGACAGACCATTCGCCGCTTTCACAATCATAATGTTTACCACAGCGATTTAAACTGCCACAACATCATGCTGGATGAGCAAAATCAAGTGTGGCTGATTGACTTCGATAAGTGTGCCATTAGGGACAATGGGGCGAGCTGGAAACAGAAAAACATAGAGCGCCTCCATCGCTCTTTTGAGAAAGAATCCAAGAAACTAAGCCGTTTTGAATACAATCCTCAGGCATGGCAATGGCTACTAAACGGCTATCAAGACATTTAGTGCACATCAATCTCACTTTCTAATACTGACTAATATTCAGCAATCTCAATCAAGACCAATATAGCTAAACTCGATACCATGCCTAAAGGTTTTCAGTGGTAGATTATCGACATGAAGAGCTTGCACAAAAAAATAGAGCACGTTTGCGAGTACATTGAGCACAACTTGGATAGCCCTCTGAATTTGGAATTACTCAGCGAAGTAGCCTGCTACTCCAAGTTCCATTTTCATAGGGTATTCAAGGCCATTACGGGCTTAAGTGTCCAGCAATACGTGCTTTACCTACGACTCCGACGAGCGTCATTTCGTATCAGTTTTGAGAAAAATGTAAATTTGTCAGATATCGGCTATGAGGCAGGCTTTGATAGCCCCGAGGCTTTCAGTCGTGCCTTTAAAAGAGAAGTTGGGCAGCTCCCGAGCGAATTCAGACAAAATGCTGATTGGGAAAATTGGAATCTACGACTGAAGAAAAAACAAGCAAGATTCCAAAAGAGGCATAACATGAAAATTGAAGTGGTAGAGTTTCCTGAAATACAAATCGCTTATTTATCCCACATCGGGTCACCAGACTCCGTGCTAAAAACGGCTGGTAAGTTTATCGAATGGAGAAAAGAGACGGGGCTATCACCCGTAAAGACAAGCCGAACATTTGGTATTGCCTATAGTGATCCTGAAACGACGCCCCCTGACGAGTTTCGTTGGGATGTTTGTGGGTCAGTTAAAAGCCCAGTCCCGGAAAATAGTTTCGGCGTTAAAAATGGAATACTACCCGCAGGAAAATGCGCTGTCATACGCCATCAAGGCAGTCACGAGGGTCTTAGCATTACAATATGGGATGCCATCAAAAACTGGTTACCCGAAAGCCAAGAGGAACTTAGAGATCATCCAATTTACTTCGAGTATCTGAATTTTATCTTCGAAGTTGATGAGTGTGATTTATTGACCGATATCTACTTACCCTTGAAGTAAATCTAAGCAGATATCATTCAAACCTGAACGCCACTTAGCAAAGACCAAGTGGCGTTCAACCGAAGCGCCTAGTGACTAAGACTACTTATTCAACGATTTTCCAAGCGGTTATAGTCCAGAACACCACTACTCAAGGGCTTCATTGCTTTATTCAAACGCGCTATTTCATCACTGCTAGCCCAAAACTCATCACTGGTACGACGGACACCATAAGTGTCTAGCAAAGCAGCATAATCTTCATCGGACTTGATCGCCTTCACCGCCGCCACAAACTCAGGCACCTGCGCTTCCGTCATTTTCAATAGAACATTCGGATAATCACCAACGATACCACGCACCACCATCAAGTTATCCTCTTGAGGCGCAACTGTTGACTCTTCGTCCAATAGACTAGTGATATTGTAATGGCCTCGATTGTGAATAATGGTAGCAAGCTCAGCATCATGTCCGTCTCGCTCAATCAGCATCATCGCTAGCTCAGGAAATGGTACAACGGTTTCACCCTTTAAGTTCTGTAAGCTTAATAGCGCATTTTGCGTCGCCGCACTTAACTTAGACTGTGCCAGCTCATGGTCACGCTGTAGCACAGGCTGCAAGCGCTCTGCTAACCGTTCAAACAATTCCTGTTTATGATTGGTCGTCTGGTAATCGATAGCCGATGCCACATCCACCTGCATAAGATCACTAAATATGTAGTCTTTAATCGTCTGGTTAGCATTGCGATACCAATATTCACGCATAGCCAAGCGTTCATCACGAGGCAAGAACATAAGGAAATTCGCCTCCCCTTCCATACGTAAAAAGTCCATATATAGGCGAGTCACAAGCTGATGACCGACATTACCAAACACATCAAAACCAGCCACTAATAGATAGTGAATGCGCTCTAACAATGGATAATCAATCACCCATGCTGTTTTGGGTTCTGGTCCGACCAGCCCCTTTTCTACCGTGGCATTATCGAAATGTCGCATTACGGTCAGCGCCGCATTGCTATTATGCCCTTCCCCGTCCCAGATCATATCAAGATTAAACTTCATACCATTCTTGCCCATATCAGCCAGCAAACCCGCTTTTGCTGATAGGTAGTCTTTCTGCTTTTCTGAATACAGCACCCAAGAAGTAAGCGGTAGCGCATTACTGCTCTGTGACGCTGGCAGCGCTAAAGAATCCGCATGATTCTCTAAAAATGAGCTACCAATGTTATGCAAGTCCAAATCAGGGTTAACGAAATACACCCAAAACTGCTCATCAATGACATTCACCGCCACTTGACCACGACATACTGGCCCTTTGATGAACGCCATAATGGTGTTTTGAGCATGGTCTAACAAAAATCGGTAACGACTATTAGCAGGAATCTGAGCAAATGATTGAAATGGATTGCTGGCGATTTCCGGCTCATAACTCGCCAACGATGTGACCGAATACTCATCCCCGTAGAACCATTCTGACCAGCGAGAATAACGCGCTTCATCCAATTTCATGGGAATAAAGGTTTTCTGCACTCGACTTTCTGGATCAAGCCAGAGGCGGTAGTAAACGCGGTCTACCTTAGGATTATCGTAAGGGCGACGGGTACTGATGCGCTCAATCGGTTCTCCTGGAGGCGTACTTGAACGCACCAATTTGTAGTTAAAACGCGCCTCATCATCAAAATAGAGGCTATACAGGTAAATATGCTCGTAGATATAGCGATTTACCAATTGAGCCTTTAGAGAATCACCATTAAAGCGCTGCTCCCACTTGGCAACCTGTGATGTCACTGCATCTGGCACGTGATCCGGCACCTGCATTCGAGCACCGTTGGCCAACCACTTAGTTAGGGTATTGTACTCTTGGTCAGTTAATTGCGGTAATCCGTAAGGCATTCCCCAAGTAGGATGAGATACTTCAAAACGGTCGTATTCTTCAACGGTGGGACACTGTTGCTCACGGTTTAGCGCAAAATCGTATTGCTCAGCAGGTAAGATGTCTGTATCAAACTGACCTTGCTGGCGTCGCAAAGCAATTGCGCGGTATAAGACACTGCCCTGCAAATTGGCGGCCGGACTTTGCGAGCGCTCATTTAAAATCGAGTAGAAACCTTTATCCCGCCACTCGTCAGCTGTGCGAGCATCTTCAAAAAGGCGCGTTGGCGCTAACGCTAGCAAACGATCACCTTCATATACTTTGTCTTTACTGCCTCCGCGTTCAATCCCATCAGGAGCGGTGAGTTTGATTTGGCAAGGAGCATCGTAGCAAGCATGACAATTGATACAGCGGCTTTCTAGAATGGGCTTCACTTGCTCCTGATAAAAATTATCTGGCAAGGTTGTGCCATGATTGACAATCGCTAGTTGGCGATTCTGACTATCGGCATGACCAAAGATGTCATCTAAATCATGGCTGGCGAACACTGCACAGCCGGATAACACTACCAACAGCAAGGCTAGCGTCCATCTAGAAAGCTTTTTCATCAATTTATCCAAAATTAACTTGTTTAACTTATACGCTTATAGTGTATCTGCTGGTTTATAAACGCAGGAAATAAAAAAGGGGGAAAAGTTTGCTTCCCCCCCTTACTTTCACATTTTGGTAACGAAGTTAGTTACTTTCTTCGTCTTCATCGTCGAATTCAACCAGTTCATAAGCGTCGTCGCCCATGTCTTCATTAGCCAACAAGAGTGCATCTTCATAAGCACTGCCGAATTCGATACGTGTGATGTCGTACAGGTCGTATTCGTAAGTCTCATCGAACCAACGAGCATCAGAGCCAATCTCTTCAAGTTCAAAAGTAGTGGCATCAGCACGAAGGACTCGGCCGATCTCACAACCATCCGCATCCACTTCTTCACGATGAATCGTGACCAAACCAAACTCTTCACTGATGTCCATTAGCAAGACCGCGAGATCTTCTAGATCAACTTCAGGATCTTCAATCTCTTCACCACGCAGCTCTAGAACACGTTTTTGAAAATCATTAAACGGTGCTGGGTGCATGAAATCGCTAATGTCTTCCAGAAACAGAATCTGATAACCATTCAAGTGAACACCGTCGTCCACCAATTGCATCAGCACCATTTCTTCGTTTGCCGCGATGATAAATCCATCTGTCCAGTTATCAGGTCCGTCGATTTCTTCGCGAAAGATACGTACGACATTCTTGCGCGTTCGGGCTTTTTCCAATTCGATGAGCATAATGGCTCCTAAAGGACATCATTTAAAAACAAGTGCTAGTGTAAACCTTGGCTACAGTAGGAACAACTCATTGCTGAAAATCGTGCCAATTTTCAATCAGATCAATGAGATCATCTAGACCACACTCAGCTTCCACACCATCATTTGAGGCTTGGAAGAAGCCACTTTGGGTATCAAACATGGCTTTGATTTCTTCTTCCGCTTGGCTCATATCAATGCGACGCTTCACCGCCACACCTTCTGGGCTAATCACCACTTGGAAAATACCGTGCTTGAACTCAGTCACTTCCTCTTCCTTTTCTGCCAAAGACGCAGCTTGCCAAACGCGCTGTACTGTTTCTTTGTCCGTCAAGTATTCGCTGACCCACTCAGCAATCGCAGCAAACTCTACCTCTGCAAAAACGCGGTATGCGCCTTCTTCTTGATCATATGCAATTTCATAATCCATAGAGCACTACCTCACTCTTTCTCATCACTAACTGAAGCTTTATTTTGATCTTGGCGGTAATCCATATTTTGTTTTTGCTGACGCTGGGGTACCGCTGCGGCTAAGCGCGCTTGTCGAGCAGCTTCTTTTTCCGCTTTTACCTGTTCAACTTTGACCCACTCATCGGCCACCATTTCAGGGGTTTCCATCACATAAGGACCAATGGCGCCACTGCGAACATCTGATAAAAACACCTCTGCCGCTTTGTGCATATCAATCTTACCGCCGGCGCGTAATGCACCACGTTTAGAACCAATCACTTTTAACGTCTCTACTGCATCCACAGGGGCTTCTTTCAGCTTGTAACGGGAAACCAGTGCATCGTTGTAGTCAGCAATAAAAAACTTCAATCCCATCAATGCCACATCTTCGTAATCAATGGCTGTATCTCGAACAGCTCCGGTTACCGCCAAACGATAGCTGGCATCGGGATTTTCAATTTTTGGCCACAAAATCCCAGGGGTATCTAATAGCTGAAAACCATCGTTGACACGTAATTTTTGCTGCGCTTTAGTGACAGCAGGTTCGTTGCCTACTTTCGCCACACGTTTACCTAACAAGGCATTCATCAAACTGGACTTACCTACGTTTGGAATACCGGCAATCATGGCGCGAATGGGCTTCTCGGCACTGCCTCGATGCGGCACCAGCTGCTGTACCCAGTTAGATAGCTTGGCTAAGTCGGCCTTATCTTGAGTACTAAATGGGTAAGCCGTGATTTGGTCTGCGTCACGCCAGTGCTCTAACCAGCGATTCATGCGATCTTTATCGGCTAAATCTTTTTTATTCAGCAATCGCAAAACAGGTACATCACCACGTAACGTCGTCAGCATTGGGTTCTGACTTGAGTCTGGAATACGGGCATCCAAAACCTCAATCACGAGGTCGACCTGAGTCATGACATTCTCGATTTCTCGTCGAGCTTTATTCATATGCCCGGGGAACCATTGAACGCTCACGTTTTCACCTCTTTCTTACCATTCAAAATTTGGCGCGCAGTCTAACACAAAGTTTAGTTCACTATGCTAAAAACTCCGTAGCTGTAACAAAAACGTACTGTCAATCAGCCTGTTAACACCAAAACCGACCTAAATCATCGCTCTGTTCTGAAAGCTGACCTGAGTCAACACAGAAAAATCCAACCACCCCTATACTGCAAAACATCCAGGAACTGCAGTGCATCAGGCACTTAGTTCTCTCTGGGTGTTCTCTCGATCGGGCTATTGCCCCTTAGGCCGCAGTGTGCCATCACTGCGGCTTTTCTTTTTTCTAACTCATCAGTTGGTTACCCTGATCTAACTCGATGTAACGCTTCCTCAATGACTTCGGGATACAAACGTAAAACGGCTCTTTGGACTGTTCAAATAACAGTGGCAACTCGATAATAAATGGCTCTAAATGATGCCCCAAAGGCCAGCGTCGCTGAATGGAACGAATGGCTCGCTCTACGCCCACTTCAGTTCCTAACTCCGCTAGCCAATTATCTTGTTCTAACGAGCTAATCATCCGTTGCAAACGCTCTGGGCACTGAGCTTTATCTTGCACTAAAGCCGCTACAGCACGCTCGGCAAACGCCGCGAAGGGCGCGAAGGGCGCGAAGGGCGCTTCATCAAATTGCTCCCATGTCTGAACCAACCAATAATCCATTAAAACATCTTGGATGATACCCGCAAATCGGCGCCGGCCGACTCGCGGTAACCCCTTAAAACGTTCTGATTCAGGGTGGGCATCCACAAAGGTGTCCACAGCCTGATGTAAACGCCAACCACGCCATAACTCGACTTGTTGAGGATCTGGTTGCCAAGGAAAGTCTCCTAGCAGATTCCCCGCATAGGAAGTCTGCGTTAACTTGGCGATGTGCAAATGGGCTATATAGTTCACAAAGGGCTCGCTTTTAAGCGTTTAAAGTGGCGCACTTACAAGTTTTTATCGGTTTCCTTGCAAGCTATAAATAGTGGCGGCCATTAAAATTTGCTAGACTGCGACAAATTTTTCTTAACTGGATATTCTTTTGAACGCATCGACACCTTTGCAGCTTGCTGACACGCTTCCTCCTAAAATGACGCAACTACTTGCGGACATGGGCATTACTTCCTTTACCCCTATTCAGCAACAAGCATTGCCTGATGTCTTAGCGGGTAAAGATCTGATTGCCCAAGCCCAAACCGGCAGTGGTAAAACTCTGGCGTTTGCCATCGGCTTAATCATGCAGCTAAATCCGCGCTACTTTGGTTGCCAAAGCCTGGTACTGTGCCCAACGCGTGAGCTTGCAGATCAAGTAGCAAAAGAAATCCGCAAAGTGGCACGCTACCTAGAAAACATTAAGGTTCTGACTTTGTGTGGTGGCATGCCATTCGGACCGCAAATCGCATCTTTAGAACACGGTGCGCACGTTGTTGTCGGTACTCCGGGGCGCATCATGGAGCACTTACGCAAAGGCCACTTAGATTTAAGTGGTATCAACACCTTGGTACTTGATGAAGCCGATCGTATGCTCGACATGGGCTTTATCGACAGTATCCGCGATATTGTGGCCTTAACTCCGAAACAACGTCAAACGTTACTGTTCTCCGCAACTTACGGCGACAACATTGCCAGCATCAGTGAAGAGTTCCAGCGTCAGCCTCGCTTTGTAAAAATCGAAGTGGAAGAAGCCACTCGTCCAAACATTGATCAATATTTCGTGCGCGCCAACAACAGTGAAAAACCGCAGCGTCTGTTAGACACTTTGGCACATTTTGAACCAAACCAAGCCATTGTATTTTGTAATACCAAAGCCGAGTGTGACGAAGTAGCCGAGTGGTTAACCGACCACAATGTCAGTGCCTTGGCGATCCACGGTGACTTTGAGCAAAAGCAACGAGACCAAGTACTGGTACGTTTCTCGAATAAGAGTTGCTCTGTATTGGTGGCAACGGACGTCGCGGCACGCGGCATTGATGTCAAAGAAATTGATTTGATCATCAACTATGACACCACTCGTGATATTGATGTGCACACGCACCGCATCGGTCGTACAGGTCGTGCTGGCGCAGAAGGTATCGCGGTGAGTTTCATTACCGACCGAGAAGATTACAAACTGTCAGACATTGCAGCACGCTTTGCGATTGAACCTGAGTTTCTGTCATTAGGCACTTGCCCGGGTAACTTCGAGCTAAAACCAGAAGTCGTTACCATCGCCTTTGATGCGGGTAAGAAAAACAAGCTGCGCGCGGGTGATATTCTAGGCGCGTTGACGGCAGGTTTAGGTCTTGAGAAAAGTGCCGTTGGCAAGATCGACATTTTCGATTTTCAAGCTTATGTAGCGATCGAAGAGCGCCACGCTCGACAAGTCGTTAAAGCCCTTTCGACTAAGAAAATCAAAGGCCGCACCATCCGCTCACGCATACTACGTTAATCATGATCTGGCGTCGTTGCTTATACAGTTCTAAAGCCCAGTTGCTCGGTTTTTTATTGGGTGCGGTAACCGTATCGTTGGCGACGCTTATGCCCGCCTCGACATTGGGCACACCACCGGGGTCCGATAAATTACACCATGTACTCGGCTTTGCTTTTTGGACCCTCTTATGCGCCTTTGGCCCCACTCGTCGCTTTATCCTATTGGCGCTGACCATTGTTCTGTGCGGTGGTTTAATTGAGCTTATTCAACCCTACGTTCATCGGCGCGGAGAATGGGACGACTTTTGGGCCGACTGCGCAGGTGTTGGCTTAGCAGCCTTGGTGCACTGTCTTGTTTATTTGATAAAAAAGCGTGGTACGGATACTGCATAACCCCTCTATGCATTCAGAGAGGGAAAACACGATGACTAGCTCGACGACAGCTCACACACAGCTACTGCATTCTTTATTCGAAGCCGCCATTGATGCAACGCAGCCCCATCGCTGTGTTCCCATACATATGCCTTGCCCGGTTGCAGGACGCACCATTGTCGTTGGGGCGGGCAAGGCTTCCGCCGCCATGGCACAGGCTTTTGAACAAAACTATAAAGGCGAGATATCAGGCCTCGTGGTGACTCGCTATGGTTACGCTGTGCCCTGCGAGAAGATTGACATTGTCGAAGCGGCTCATCCTGTACCGGATGAAAATGGCTTAAAAGCCGCACAACAAATTTTACAGCGAGTATCAGATCTCACTGAGCAAGATCAGGTAGTGGTTCTCCTCTCTGGTGGTGGCTCTGCTTTAATGCCCTTGCCCCATGACGAAATCAGTTTGCAGGAGAACCAAGTCATTCATAGCGCCTTGCTTAAAAGTGGTGCAAGCATCATCGAAGTCAATACCGTGCGCCGTCATTTATCACAACTCAAAGGTGGGGGCTTAGCCGCGGCGTGCTATCCCGCTAAAGTGACCACCCTTTTAATTTCCGATGTTCCAGGAAATGATCTTGCAACGATTGCCTCTGGCCCTACCGTAGGCGATCCAACCACTTGTGAAGATGCGTTACGAATCATCGATAAATACGCCATCGAAATTTCCAATGTGATACGTGAAAAGCTCGAACAGGGGCTTTACGAAAGTATCAAGCCAAGAGACTACCGCCTTGAACGATGTGTGACTAAATTAATTGCTACTCCCCAAATGGCACTGGAAGCTGCGGCAAAACGCGCCCAAGAGTTGGGAATCAAATGCTTAATTCTAGGCGATAGTATTGCAGGCGAAGCAAAAGAAGTTGCCAAAGTGATGGCGGGAATTACACGCCAGGTGCGCCATTTCGAACAGCCTATTAAGCCGCCTTGCATACTGTTGTCTGGAGGCGAAACCACTGTCACCTTGAAAGGCAATGGCGTCGGTGGTCGCAATGTGGAGTTTCTCTTATCACTGGCTATAGAGCTAGAGGGGCAACCAGGCATTTCAGCCATCGCCTGTGATACCGATGGTGTCGATGGAAGTGCCGACATAGCTGGCGCCATGATCACCGAATACTCATTATCAGATGCACTCGCTAAAGGCATGCAAGCCAAAGAGTATCTCGCGAATAATGACGCCCATACGTTTTTTAAGAAAATTGGCCAATCCGTCGTCACTGGTCCGACATTAACCAACGTAAATGACTTCCGCGCGATTTTTATTGATTCACCTACCTGATATTTCTGTCTACCATGGCAAAGTAACTTTGACCGATTGACTAAGCTTAAACATTCGGTCAAAGTCCTTGTCAAACAAAGTAACCATTCCATAGAACAAGTATAGAGAGCACATGTCTACAACCAAAGCTTGGCGTTCCGCCATCCTACATTGCATTGCAAATCCAAATGAAGTCGGTAACGACAAGGCATTTGAGTATTTTCAAGATGGCTTACTCGTCGTCAAAGATGGTTTGATTTCTGCACTAGGCGACGCGGCCTCCCTGCTCGCTTCATTGGATGCTGAAATTGAAGTTGAACACCATCCCGACGCACTGATCATACCGGGCTTTATCGACACTCATATTCATTACCCCCAAAGCGATATGATTGCTTCCTATGGGGTACAGCTGTTGGACTGGCTTAATACTTACACCTTCCCCGAAGAAAGTAAGTTCGCCGACAAAGACTACGCCAGTGACGTCGCAGAGCGTTTTTTAACGGAACTGCTACGCAATGGCACCACCACAGCACTGGTTTTTGGCACGGTGCACAAGCAATCTGTTGAGGCCTTTTTCGAAGCTGCTGAGCAACGGGATCTGCGCATGATATGCGGCAAAGTCATGATGGATCGACATGCGCCAGAGTATCTAACGGATACCCCTGAAAGCAGTTACCAAGACTCTAAAGCGCTGATTGAAACATGGCATGAAAAAGGCCGTTTGCATTACGCAGTCACACCACGTTTTGCGCCGACCTCCACCCCTGAGCAACTCAACCAAGCGGGAAAACTGCTGAGCGAATTTGACAATCTATATCTACACACTCACCTTTCAGAAAACGTTAACGAGTGCGAGTGGGTGCAGCAACTGTTTCCAGAAGCCAAAAATTACCTCGATGTGTACGACCAGCACCAACTACTGAGTGAACGTTCTGTATTTGCCCACGGTATTCATTTGTGTGACCAAGAATACCAACGCCTTAGCGATACTGGCTCAGCCATTGCTTTTTGCCCAACGTCTAACCTATTCCTTGGCAGTGGTTTGTTTAATTTACAGAAAGCCGAATTTCATAAGGTCAATGTGGGCATGGGAACCGATGTCGGCGGCGGCACCAGCTTTTCCATGTTCAGCACCTTAAATGAGGCTTACAAAGTCATCCAGATGCAAGGTCAAAACTTGGATCCGATCAAGGCGTTTTATTTAGCCACCTTGGGCGGCGCAAAAGCACTTCGACTAGAAGACAAAATAGGCAACTTAGCGGTGGGCTCGGAAGCCGACTTTGTGATTTTAGATAAAACGGCTACTCCGCTGTTAAAAACACGATTGGAGCGCTCAAGCACCATTCAGGACACCTTATTCGCATTGATGATTTTGGCGGACGACCGTGCCATCAAGTCCACTTTTGCCATGGGGCAATGTGTTCATCAGCGCGATTAAATAGCGCTCAACTTGGTGCTGAAGCGCATTCAGCACCAAGCCTTTCTATTACAACACTAATCTGGAATAAACCTTGCTTGATAAAAGCATGTTTTTATCCAGAGTTGTATCACCTTTATGAAACACACCCCCAGTACGGAAGACTTTTTGTTGGCGGCAAAACAGTCTGAAATCAATGCGTTAAAGCAACTGATGATCAACAGCAGTTTAGTCGTCAACGTATCAGAACTGATTCATGCACTACAAAAAGAACGCGGATTATCAAACTCTTATCTCGTCTCAGAAGGCAAACGTTTAAAACAAGAACGAGAGGCGGAGCTCCCTGCTACCGACCAAGCCATAAGCGACTTTGGCCTTGCGTTACAGGAACTGGATCTTAAACGCTGTGGCAGCGCCACTATTCGACTGTACAACAGCCTCGCCTACGTCATGCATTCTTTAGATGATCTGCCCGCAATGCGGCGACAGATCAGTCGCCAAGAAATCTCCGCAACCACTAACACCAAATTTTTTAATCACTTAATTGCAGGGCTGCTGGCGGTAATTTTTGAGGCCGCGGATGTGTCCAATGACCCAGACATCACGAAAGTGTTAGTGGCACTGTTCAATTTTATGCAAGGTAAGGAATACGCAGGACAAGAGCGCGCTTGGGGCGTGATCGGATTTACTAAAGGCAACTTTTCCAACAGTGCTAAGGAGCAAATTCGTGCCTTAAATGAGGCCCAGTTTGGCTGCTTTGATATCTTCAACGATTTCGCCTCCATTCTACCGTCAGCTCAATGGCGCCAATTAGAAAGCGCTGATGCGGCGGTTGAAATGGAACGCATGCGCCAAATGATTGTGCGCTTTCGCCCAGATGACTCATTACCAAGTGCCATTGGAGAGGTCTGGTATCAGGCCGCCACCGCGCGCATTGACGGCATGCAAGAGATCGCTTACTTGATCACTCAGGAACTATCGAAGCTGTGCCAAGATAAAGTCCAGCAAGCCAGTGAAGAGCTGCGCCTACACCAAGAACATCTGGTCACCTTAGGCGAATACGAGGCTCCGCCCATGTCAGCCCTCACGGCGATGGATGCCAAAAGCTCACAGACCACGGTTGCCATTGGCCCGGGCGTCAATATCAATCTTGCTCACTCCCTCTATGAACTCGTGCAACGCCAAGCCGAGCATCTGCGCAAAGTCAGTGACGAGTTAAACAACGCTAAACAAACCTTGAATGAACGCAAACTGATTGAAAAAGCCAAAGGCATTTTGATGACGACCCAAAAAGTCAGCGAGGAAGCCGCTTATAAGCAGCTACGTCAAGCGGCTATGGACGGAAACAAGCGCATCATCGATATTGCGGAGAACATCATTAGTGTTTCCAGCATGCTGAAGGCTCATTAAAATGACAAAAAAGGTGCAAAATAACCCACCTTGCACTATTTTTGCTCAAGTTAATGCTGATCAAACAAGATCAACCTTAAGAAATCCGGTGTTTTCCTAGCATTATAAAGTTGGCATCTTGATTGCTTTGTATTTAAGTAAGTGAAGCTAATGTCGGCTTTGCCGACGATTTGGACAATGGCGTCCACAGATCTCGACTCAGTCGTTCTTCTGTGGGCGCTTTTTTTTGCTTGAGACCTGCTTTGCTTGAATAAGAATAACCGTGGTTAAGCAGTCTCCCCTTACCCCATTTGAGGAGAAACAGAATGTCGTATTTAATGCCTTCTGAATTTGTTAGCAAAATGGTTGATGCAGGTGAAGAAAAAATCTACATGTCGACCAAAGACACCTTGATACGCGCGTTTATGGCCGGTGCCATTTTGGCCCTAGCGGCGGTCTTTGCCATCACCGTCGCCATCAAAAGTGGTTCGCCTATTTTAGGTGCGTGTCTGTTCCCAGTTGGCTTTATCATGCTCTACTTGATGAAGTTCGACCTGCTGACCGGAGTGTTCACTTTGGTGCCACTGGCCTTGATCGATAAACGTCCTGGCTGCGATATGAAACAGCTACTGCGCAACTGGGGCTTGGTGTTCATTGGTAACTTTGCAGGGGCTCTGACGGTCGCTTTTCTGATCTCCTTCATTCTCACCTATGGTTACCACACCGATGGCGGTGTGATCGCTGAAAAAGTCAGCAGCATTGGCGAATCCCGTACGCTTGGCTACGCCGAATACGGTGTTGCTGGCTGGTTCACCATCTTCATCCGCGGCATGCTATGCAACTGGATGGTATCGATGGGTGTGGTTGGCGCTATGATTTCAACATCTGCCACCGGCAAAATGGCGGCCATGTGGATGCCGATTATGCTGTTCTTCTTTATGGGGTTTGAGCACTCCATCGTGAACATGTTCCTGTTCCCATTTTCAATGATCATGGGCGGTGACTTTACCTTCACGCAATACATTATTTGGAATGAAATCCCTACCGCTCTGGGCAACCTCGCGGGTGGTCTCTGTTTTGTGGCACTGCCGCTTTACTACACACACGTAAAGCAAAGTGCAAAACGCAAGGTCGCTCAACCGGCGGACATGAGTACCGAAGTCAAAGCATCCTTCTAATCTGTAAACATTGCGCTCTTACTGGTTTACCTGTGTTCGGTGCTCAGTTCTCTGGGCATCTTTTTTTATCTGAGGTTTTAGCACCATGAGTTCTAATCTAAGTGTTCGCATCGGTCAATGCTCGAGTGCTGGCCGTAAGCCAGTCAATCAGGACTGCCATGGCGCGCACATACCTACAGATAACTCGTTACAGAGTAAAGGCATCGCTATCGCCATTGCTGACGGCATTAGCTCTAGCGATGTGAGCCAATTTGCGAGTGCAGCCGCTGTACAAAGTTTTCTGTCTGATTACTACAGCACGTCAGAAGCTTGGTCTGTGAAAACCTCTGCCCAACGGGTCCTCACAGCACTCAATGCTTGGCTGTACTCGCAAACCCAACACAGTCATTTTGCTGGTGACATGAATCGAGGTTACATCTGCACCTTCAGCGCATTGGTGCTGAAATCCACCACTGGCTACGTGTTTCACAGTGGTGATAGTCGAATCTACAAGCTCTATCCAGACCGCTGGGAGCAGCTCACCAAGGATCACCGTTTTCAAGTCAACGCTCAGAAAAGCTATCTCACTCGCGCCTTAGGTATGGAACAGCAGCTAGAGTTTGACCATCGCAGTTTTTCATTGCGCCAAGGCGATGTCTTTGTATTAGCCACGGATGGGGTTTATGAGTTCATCAACCATCAAGATGTGCATCAGGCTTTTATGGATCATAAAGAAGACCTTAACCAAGCTGCCAAACACCTCGTACAACGGGCATTAGAGCGTGGCAGCCATGACAACCTGAGCATCCAATTGGTAGAAGTTCTACAGCTTGCCACAATGGATGAGCAGGAGGTATTAGGTCAGCTCACATCACTGCCCTTCCCTCCCGAGCTGGAAGCGCGAATGATGTTTGATGGTTATGAGATTGTACGCAAGATTCATATCAGCCCACGAAGCCATATTTTTATTGCGAAAGACAAGACTTCTGGCCAAAAACTAGTATTAAAAATACCCTCCATGGCGCTAAGAAATAACTTAAGTTACTTAGAGCGTTTTCTATTAGAAGAATGGATTGCTAGACGCCTCAACAGCGCTCATGTTTTGAAACCGATCACGTCTCAAAGAAAAGCCAATTACCTCTACACCGCTATGGAATATGTGGATGGCATTACCCTAAGGCAATGGATGGGAGATCATCCGACACCCGCCTTAGAGGACGTCCGTAATATCATCGAGCAAATTGCCCGTGGCCTGCGGGCGTTTCATCGCCATGAAATGCTGCACCAAGATCTGAAACCAGAAAACATAATGATTGACCAAAATGGCACCGTTAAAATCATTGATTTTGGTTCCGTGAGTGTGGCTGGCTTATCCGAAATCGACAACGCTATCGAGCATTTTCATATTTTGGGGACTGCGCAATATACCGCCCCAGAGTATTTTCTTGGACACAGCCCGAATGCTGCGGCCGATGTCTTTTCCCTTGGGGTCATTGCCTATGAAATGCTGACAGGAAAACTACCTTATGGCGTAGAACTGATCAAAACCCGAACGGAAAAACAACAAACAAGGCTGGGCGCCATACCGATCAACCTATTTGAAAAGCATCCCGCCGTGCCAAAATGGGTAGACGAAGCCATTCTAAAAGCCATTAATATTTCTCCATCCAAACGCTACCAAGAAGCGGATGAGTTTGCCTACGACTTACGCCATCCCAATAAGGCCTTTTTAAAAAAGACCAAGCCACCACTGATGGCTAGAAATCCGGTTAAATTTTGGCAAGGCCTGAGTGCACTACTCACCCTGTGTTGCGTTCTGTTGTTGTACCTTCTATCGAGCCAATAAGCCGATGACGATCAATGTCTAGGGGTACAAGCGCACAATACCTGATTTCCCTTCCATGTCGCCCACTATCCAAATTTTCTCGAAGGGATGATTGTCCGGCACGGTAATATGACCAATCAGTCCCTTAATATCTTCTTTGGTCCATTGTGGGTGAGCATTGCGGATAACTAACCAAACACGCTTAGAGTGATAAGTCTTACCGGCTTTATTGATCAGGATTCTATTCAACGCTTTCAGCATCCGCTCATCAACTTCCTGATCAAGGGAATGCAATTCTTGCTTCGTCTGCTCCGTCAAATAGCGCCCCAAAATCGCCATAGCTTCTGCTTCTGAGCCATATAAGTGAGCGATTTCAAGGTCTAAGCGCTCACCCTCAAACAGACAAGACACATCTGGACGCTGGGGCTGATTATGCCAAATATGGCGAATTCTCTTGCCCGTATTGGTTTCATACCATCGCATAAACAGCTTGGCAGCTTCATGCTCTAGCTGAATTTTCTCATGTTCACTTCGCTGACCATCAGCCACACCCGACATGACAACTCCTAATCAAGGTCATTTCGATACCATTGATACTAAATCAAAACGCCCCGCTCTTCACTTTCTTACGATATACAACAATAACTTGGCGCTGATTGGGGGAATTCTTTTATAATCCCGAGCCTTAAATCACGGTAGCAACAGGGTTCATCAGCATGCGTAAAACGGATAAAAAACTAGAAAACCAAATTCGCGTAACCCTTACCGAGCTATGTGACGAGTTGTTGGATTTAGAATTGGGCTTTGCATGGCTTACCCATTTGGTTGATTACGATCGCTTTCCACACAGTCTAAAGATCGTCTGTGTATTCGACTCCACCCAAGCCCAACAGGACTTTGCACAGAGTCCCCACTGCGCACAGCTACAAAGCGCTCTTCAAGCTCGCCTAAAATCTCTGAACATCAGCCTTAAAGACATCAGCAAACACCTTTTTCTAGATAACGAGGAGGCCTGTGAACGCACGCACCAAGGTCGGTGGGCTGATCGTCTACGCCAGCACTAGTGAGCATTTGAGGCGGTCTTAGCCTAAATGATGACGCTCTATTGACGGGCTGAGGCGTTTCACACAAACACCCGCTTTCGCTTAAACATTCTTTACATTAGCCAGTTCGTCTCCCAATTCATCACACTTTTTTTGCACTTAATCTCGGCGTTTCTACTCTAGTATAAAACCTGTTCACAAAATCAAACTGGCTTTATAGGAGATAATACTATGTTGGGTTGGACGCTAATGTTTTTGATTGTAGCGCTTATTGCAGGTGCTTTAGGTTTTACTGGTATCGCTGGTGCAAGTGTGGGAATTGCTAAGGTTCTATTCTTTATCTTCCTGATCCTGATGATACTGTCTGCTGTGATTCATGTTTTGCGCGGAAAAAAACCGCTATAAATTAGCAGAATATCTAAGCCCGCTGAAAAGCTTTTCAGCGGGCTTTTTGCGTGAAAAGTTTCCAATATTTGACACTTTCCGTTTACAAAGCTCACGTATGATAAAGGACTCTTCAAGCTAACCTAGGAAAAGGACATGAAAAATCTCATGAGTTGCAAAGTACTGCTTCCCTCCCTTTTAGGAATGTCTCTAACAGGCCTGACTCAGGCAGCTGAATTCGATGCTACCTTGGGCGCGACTGGCTTATGGCTTCAGAATCATGTGGTGGGAGAAGATGATGCCAAAGAGATATGGCCGTATATCAACCTATCCTACGGCGCAGCGCGCTTCAATACTCATGGCCTAGGCCTTCAGACTGATCTTGACGCAACCAATACTGTAGGCGCTTTTGTAACGCTACGCCGTTCCCCTATCGATGTAGATGACAACAACATTTTGCGCAACTTTCGTGACCGTAAAGACGCTGCAGAACTGGCCTTGAACTGGTCAACCAAATTAGCAACCATGGACATTAGCACCACCCTAGCCACCGATATCAGCGATCGCCACGATGGCTATGAGGCAAAAGTTAAAGCCGCTAAATCTTATAAGACCCAAGCGGGCGTCTTTATTCCAGCGCTAACCCTTGCCTATCTGTCAGAAGACCTCGTTGACTATTACTATGGCGTCAGTGCTGCAGAAGCAAGCAGCTCTAGCTTTGCCGCTTATCAAGGCGATGACACTTTGGTTAGTCGCGCTCAATTAACTCATGTGTTCCCGATAGGCGAGCATTGGCAAACCATCACCAATGTTAGTTACATCAATCTTGGTAGCGGTATTAAGGACAGCTCCATCGTTGAACGTTCCGATGTATGGGGTGGCAGCCTAACGGTGGCCTATAAGTTTTAAGAGAAAACGATGATTGCCTGAAAAGGCGGTGTTGCTGGGGCGCTTTTTGCTCTAGACTGCAAAGACCAACCTAACGGAGGCGCTTATGAAAAAACTCAAGAATGAAGCTCAGCTCGTTAAGAAAGCTCTGCAAGTCGGTGAGTCTTACGCCCAGAAACGCGGTTATGCTGCCTTTTCAGCCGACACCTCAGCCAATCAAAAAGTAGAGTCTCTGTACCGTTTATTAGTGCTTGATAAGCTCGTGGTCGCCCTACCGCCCGATAAAGAAGACCTCCCAGGCATGAAACACAAATTGGCAATTTGGATCGACCGTACCCTGCCGGCAGATCACCCTTTAAAGCTTGCCAGCTAACCACCACAAGCAACCAAAAATGGGCTCAATTAGAGCCCATTTTTATGATGCAATGTAAATAGCACTAAACGTCGAGCTGATCTAATAGCACAGCCGTTTGCTGCAGGGCAGCGATACCTTGCACTGGCGTTGGCAGCAATGGTATTGCATGTTGCAGCGTATGCAGCGCTTGCACCGGATGACTCTCAGGCGATACCTGATTGACCAGCAAGGTATGCACCGGCAGTGCTTTTGCTTGCCATGCCAGCAATAGCGCCTGAGCTTGGCCAACTGAATCAGATTCTGGAGTTAATACCAGCATAAACGCTGTATTGTCTGCATCTTGGAAGCGCTGGTAACAGCGATCAAACAGCGCCCGCTGCTCCGCAGAAGCGGAATCTAGTGTATTGGCTTGGGCATACGGCGATGAGTCGAAAATCACTAGATCGTAATAATCTTCTGCGTCTTCAATTAAGCTACAGAGACGGTCAAATAGAGTCGCTTGATCAGTCGTATTCACTTCTAAAGCATGAACCCCAGCACAGACCGCTGCGCC
Source organism: Marinomonas fungiae (assembly GCF_001418205.1). Taxonomy (GTDB): domain Bacteria; phylum Pseudomonadota; class Gammaproteobacteria; order Pseudomonadales; family Marinomonadaceae; genus Marinomonas; species Marinomonas fungiae. Next base: position 101,401 of record NZ_LIQF01000001.1, read on the forward strand.
TTGCTCGCCAATTTCCCAAGCAAACGCGGCACTTAAACTGTTGTCGCCATCCGTTGACACCACCAACACACGTTTACCACGGCGCGAGGCTAACAACGCCAACGCCGCTGCAATAGTCGTCTTGCCCGCACCGCTACAACCGCCGACAAAAAATAAACGTTTATCTGTTATCAAAGACATGCACACCTCGATCGGAATATTTTTGTTTTACGACATCATAAACGGATCGACGGCAATTGGGTTACCTTGTGAGAGCAAGGTGCCGTCATTTCGATACGAATAACGACACCTCTTTGCATCAAGACTGGCTTGAGTTGCTACTTGAGCGAGTACGTTTACGTGGTGTGCGAGTCGAATTGGATGCGCTATCCGCTGATTTACTCGATGCCGGTTTATTATCTGTGCCTTGACGAGGCTGACGCGGTTTTGGCGCACGGTTTTGTGGTGCATTACCCTTTGCGCCGTCACTTTGCGGCTTTCTCGGTGCAGGCTTGCGATTCGAAGGTTTCTTCGTATTGGCTGACGCCTCTGAAGTCACGTTACCCTGCCCAGTTTGATCTGTCTTGGGTGTCTTTGGTTTTTTTGGCTTCTTAGGTTTAATCGGTCGTGTATCCAATTTAGAAGCTTGTAAGCGATTCGTTGGCGGGAACGTCGCATCTACATGACGTTCAATCAGTTCACCAATCACACGCTCAATGGCAAACAGCTCGGTAATGTCTTCTTCAGTAACAAAAGACACGGCGTGGCCGGTTTCACCCGCACGCCCCGTACGACCAATACGATGAACGTAATCTTCCGGTACTTTTGGCAGATCAAAGTTCACTACGTACGGCAGCTGGCTGATATCGATACCGCGGGCAGCGATATCGGTCGCCACTAATACTTGCACGGCACCAGATTTAAAATCTGCCAAGGCTTTGGTGCGCGCATTCTGGCTCTTATCTCCATGGATCGCAGCGGCCGTGATGTCTTTGGCATTTAACATACGTGCAATGCGGTTAGCACCGTGTTTGGTCTTTGAAAATACCAACACCTGACGCCAGCCTTCTTGCTTGATCAAATGAATCAGCAGCTTAGTTTTATCAGACTTATCAACCTCAAATACCTGATGGCTGATGGTCGCCGCCTTAGTATTCGCCGGAGAAACTGATACTTCTTCAGGATCATTAACAAAGCGCTCAGCCAACTCTTTGATAGGATCAGAAAAAGTCGCTGAAAACAGTAGCGTCTGGCGCTTTTTGGGAACCAAGGCAACAATCTTTTTCAGGTCATTAATAAAGCCCATGTCCAACATACGGTCGGCTTCATCCAACACTAAGATTTCCAAGCGATCCAGCTTAAGAGCATTCTGCTGGTGCAAATCCAGTAAACGCCCTGGCGTTGCCACCAACACATCCACACCACCACGCAGCTTTAGCATCTGCGGATTGATCTTCACACCACCGTACACCACCGCACTTTTCAGCGGCAAATGCTTACTGTACAAGGCCACGTTATCCGCCACCTGTTGCGCCAACTCACGAGTCGGAGTTAACACCAACGCACGCACTTGGTTATTTCGCGCCCCTTGACCAGTTAACAAATTTTGCAGCATCGGCAAAGTAAAACCCGCCGTTTTACCCGTCCCCGTCTGCGCCGCCGCCATCAAATCCTGACCAGACAACACCACCGGAATGGCCTGCTGCTGAATCGGGCTAGGAGTCGTGTACCCCTTCTCTTTTAAGGCTTTTAAAATACGTGCGTCTAATCCGAGGGACTCAAAATTCATTAGGTTACTCAATCAATGATAGGAAGGCGCGAAGCTTACCCTTTGTGGGTGGGATTTGCGAAGGGTTTTGTTTTTTAAAACGCACTACGGATTGCAACAATCGCTTTGTTTTTTTTCAGTCTATAAAAAAGCATGTAGCACGCAGCCCCATAATATCTTGGACAAAGTCGATTTTCTTAACCTTTTCTGACGGTTTCATCAATAACAATGATTGGTTTAAGACGCTAAATTAAGGGACATGTAACGAATGCTTTTTATTGGAGAAAAATGAATTCCTCACAGATTAAACAGTGTGCATCAGGGATAGTGGCGTTACTTTCGCTCAGTGCGTGTGCACAAACACCCTCTTATTCAACATATCAATATAATGGTAAAGAGTACTTTCATGTGCCCTATACACTCACCGTCGATAACATGGTTGATGTTGAGTCAATCTCAACGGAGCAATTAATCACTGATGGCGGGCAATTTGAAATCTTGATAAAAAAAGAGGCTTTTCCGATTAGGGCACCAAACCGTCAAGCAAACATTATTGCTCGCATGCCATGGACCGATCAAAAAGAGAAGCTAAACAGCCGTATCGCAGCATACAACGACATTAAATCTGTACTGACTGGCGAAGCAACTGGCACTGACGTTGTGCTGGAGCTTAACCCTTATGTTGATCAAGATGAAAATGGCCCCTATCTAACCCAATGCAATGTTTTTTTTAGAGTACATCAAGGACAATACATCAATCATTTGGGCGAGCCTACCGAATAAAGCCTCAGAGACTCTGGAAACAGATCGCTTGGATATCAAGGGATCTGTCCTTTTAAGCTGTTGCTATTTCATGGTTATCCAGTCATTCCACATCGCTGCTTGTCAGGGTACACTCATCCACTATATCAATGACACAGTGGAAAAGGATTTTACGGCAGTATGGCAGCGCCTCAATCGAACTTTGCTTTTCTAAAAGGCCACAACGATTTTCTTTTCTCTATTGCGCAAGCGGCAGAGAAGAACTATCCCGATGATCCAAATACCACGTTAGTAAAACTACGAATATTCGGTGAATATGTAGCGAATCATCTGGGCAAACTGCTGAATATTGAGCCACAAGAAACCCAGTTCAAATTACTCGAAGCCATCCAGCGTAAAACCAACGTCGATCAAACCATCCTCGATGTGTTCCATAATCTGCGTCGTATCGGTAACGATGCCGTGCACAAGTATCACGACGATCTAAGCGATGCGGAAATGTGCTTGCGCTTAGCGTTTCGCCTAGCGATTTGGTACTACCGCCTGATTAGCCAAGATAAGGATTTCGCTGCACCGCTGTTTCGACTGCCCAGCAAGCGAACGGAACAAGACACGCAAGCGTACGAGCAAGAACTCGCACAGCTAAAGCAGGCACTTGCCGAAGCAGAACAGACAGCTAAGCAAAACGATCAAGCCAGCCAAGCCGAGATCGACGCACAGCAGGCTGAACTAGCACAGTTAAAAGGTCGTTTATCCGTCTTTGAAAGCAAAGAGCAAGAGACTCAAGCACAAAGCGACGCCCGTATTGCCGCCCTTGAAGCACAGCTAAATGCGAAGGAAGCAGAACTCGCGAAGTTAAGCGAAACAGATCGCCAAGTCTTCCATAAAACCGCCCTAACTCAAGCCAATCGCAACAAACTGGATTTAAGCGAAGCAGAGACGCGCTACTTAATTGATGAACAACTACGACTTGCTGGCTGGGAAGCTGACACGCAAAAGCTCACCTACAGTCAAGGTACGCGCCCACAAGTGGGCCGCAACATGGCGATTGCCGAATGGCCGACTGCTATCGACGAAACCGGCAACATCGGCTTCGCGGACTATGTATTATTTATCGGATTACGGCCTGTAGGCGTCGTAGAAGCCAAGCGCTACAACATCGATGTGGAAAGCAAACTCAACGAAGCCTACCGCTACAGCCGCACCTTTGACGCACTGGCTTACCAAGCAGAGCTTGAACAACGAGCAGCCAACGACGTAGACTTGCTGGCGCACGTTAGCGAGCTGAAAATCAATCAGTATCAAGCAAACGGCTTTCAGATTCCGTTTTGTTTCTCGGCCAATGGTCGCAGCTACAGCGCCGCCATGAAAAGCAAAAGTGGCATTTGGTATCGCGATACCCGCATTGACACCAACCAGCCAGACGCACTGCCCCAGTGGTTCACGCCTGAGGAATTACAGAGCAAGCTGGCGCAAGCCATTGGTCAACGTAATCAGTGGTTCTCTAGTCACCCTGACATGAGTGATCTTGGCTTACGCTATTACCAAGAAGATGCTGTACGAGCAGTGGAACAAGCCGTTGTATCCGGTCAACGCAGCGCTCTTTTAGCCATGGCGACCGGCACGGGCAAAACCCGAACTGCCATCGCCATCATGTATCGCATGATCCAATCCCAACGCTTCAAACGCGTCTTATTTTTGGTGGATCGTCGCTCTTTAGGCAATCAAGCGGTGGGCTCGTTTGACGACACACGTATTCAGAGTCAGTCTTTTAACAGCATCTTTAATATTAAAGGGCTGACGGATCGCTTCCCCGAAGACAGTACCAAAATCCATGTGGCCACGGTGCAATCCTTGGTGAAACGCGTTTTGCAAAGCGATGAATTTATCCCCGTTGGTTTATACGATGCCATTATCGTCGATGAAGCCCATCGTGGTTATATTCTCGATAAAGAGCAAACGGAAGGCGAGTTAGAATTCCGTGACCAGCGCGAGTATATGTCCGCCTATCGCCGTGTGATCGATCAGTTTGATGCGTTCAAACTCGCGCTAACCGCCACACCAGCGTTGCATACGACTCAGATTTTTGGCATTCCGATTTATAAGTATTCCTACCGGACTGCGGTGATCGATGGTTACCTAAATGACTACCAGCCACCAATTAAGATCAACACCGAGCTGAATTCACAAGACGTGGTGTTTGCCAAAGGTGAGCAAGTGGAGCGTTTGGAGGTATCCGGGCAATTAGTGCTCGATACCCTAGAAGACGAGCAACATTTCGACGTCGAACAGTTCAATAAAACCATCATCTTGCCCAACTTCACCAACGCCATTTGTGGCGAGTTGACCAACTGGCTCGATCCCACTAGCCAGCAGAAGACCTTGATCTTTTGTGTCAACAACGAACACGCAGACGCGGTGGTCGCTGCCCTACGGGACGCATTTTTAAACTCAGGTAATCCTAAATATGCTCAGCTTGAATACGACGCGATCATGAAGATCACCGGTAATGCAGATAAAGACGCCAACAAGGTACAAAGTCTGATTACCCGCTTTGAGAAAGAGCGCCTGCCCAATATCGTCGTCACCGTGGACCTATTAACCACCGGCATCGACATTCCGAGCATCTGTAACTTGGTCTTTATGCGCAAAGTACGCAGCCGGATTTTGTATGAGCAAATGAAAGGCCGTGCCACACGTCTGTGTCCAGAAGTGGGTAAAACCAGCTTCCGCATTTTTGACGCGGTGGATGTGTTTTCGACGCTGGAAACCGTCGATACCATGAAGGCCGTCGTCGTGCGCCCTAATGTCACCTTGCCCACCTTGGTCGCTGAAATCAGCGATGACAAGACCTACGATGTGATAGAAAGCAACGGTCAATCGTTTGCAGACAACAGCCATGAACAACTGGTGTCGAAATTACAGCGGGTGATCACCCAAGCGACCTACCAAAAAGATCGTAGCCGCGAGGTGGAGCAACACGTCCAACATTTGGACGAGCGTCTAAAAAATATCGCCGGCTGCACCTTTGCGCAGTTTGCTAACACGATCAAAAACCAAGGCCCACGCCAAGCGGCCCAATACTTCGCGCAATTGCCCAACTTTATTGAGCAAATCGACGACCTCAAGCGCACCTTAAACAGCCTACGCGACCGCCCTATTTTTAGCGATATGGAAGACAAGGTGATCGGCGTGGAAACCCTCTACGGGGACTACAACCAACCCGACGACTTTCTCAATGCCTTCGACCAGTTGGTCACCGACAATGTAAACCGATTGGCGGCGCTCGATGCGGTGGTCAATCGCCCGCGGGATCTGACCCGTAAAGGGTTGGTCGAGCTGCAAGAATGGTTCGATGCCAAGCACTTTGACGAATCGGCGCTACAAACCGCATGGAAGCAGAAAACCAACCAAGATATTGCTGCTAAGCTGGTCGGACATATTCGCCGCGCCAGTATGAAAAACCCACAATTGCTGCCCTTTGATGAACGTGTCGATCATGCGCTCGATAAAATCAAAACGGAGCAAGATTGGAATACCGTGCAGATCAAATGGCTTGACCGCCTTGCCAGCTCCATTAAAGACAAAGTCGTGCTCGACGACGATGTTTATAAAATCGGAAACTACCGACGCGATGGCGGCAAACGCAAGCTACAAGAAGCCCTGAATAACGAGCTGGATGAGATTTTGCAAAAATTTAACGAGTACATCTGGGACGACCTCGCCTAGCTCGGTATCATACGCCCCAAATTTCCCTAACGCGGCTTAGCCAATCATTGGCTAAGCCCAATGGATCTAATTCAATCGCTGTATTAATAGAGACGTTTTATGAACAACAATGAGCTGGTCGCCAAACTCTGGAAACTGTGCGACAACCTACGTGATGGTGGTGTGTCCTACCAAAACTACGTCAACGAACTGGCTTCTTTACTGTTTATAAAAATGTGTGAGCAAACCGGCCAAGAAGACGACCTCTTACCTGAAGGCTACCGCTGGAAAGACCTCAAAGGCAAAGTGGGTATTGAACAGCATCGCTTTTATAAATCCCTATTAAACAAGCTCGACGGTGATCATCATGCCATCGTGCAGGCGATCTTCTTGAACGCGACCACCACCATTACCCAGCCCGCCCAGCTCACCGAGTTGATCGACAGCATGGACAAGCTCGACTGGTACGACAACGACGGTACGGGCAAAGCCCGTGATGACTTCGGTGATATGTACGAGGGCTTACTGCAGCGCAACGCCAATGAAACCAAGTCTGGCGCAGGGCAATCTATACCCCACGCCCGTTGATCAGCGCCATTGTTGAACTCATGAAGCCACAACCGCGCGAGATTATCCAAGACCCAGCGGCAGGCACCGCAGGCTTCTTAATCGAAGCGGACAAGTACATCAAAGCCCATACAGATAACTTAGATGGATTGAGTGACGACGATGCAGAATTCCAGCGCAGTCGTGCTTTTGTAGGCTTAGAACTGGTGCCAGAAACCCGCCGCTTGGCCCTTATGAACTGTCTATTGCACGACATTGATGGCGACAGCGAACACGGCGCGATTCGCCTTGGCAACACGCTTGGTGCCGATGGCAGCAGCATTCCAAAGGCCAATGTGGTGCTATCCAACCCACCGTTTGGCAGCGCCGCCAGCACCAATATCACCCGTAAATTTGTCCATCAGACGGGCAATAAACAGCTGTGCTTTATGCAGCATATTATCGAGACTCTAGAGCCCGGTGGTCGCGCCGCGGTGGTGATCCCCGATAACGTATTGTTTGAAGGGGGCAAAGGCACCGATATTCGCCGCGATCTGATGAACAAGTGCAACCTGCATACGATTTTGCGTTTGCCCACTGGTATTTTCTACGCCGCGGGCGTGAAAACCAATGTGCTGTTTTTCCAAAAAGGCACCCCAGACAACCCACATCAAGACACGAATTGCACTCAAGCCACATGGGTCTACGATATGCGTACCAATATGCAAACCTTTGGTAAGCGCCGCATGCTGACCGATGATCATTTTAAGGGCTTTATCGCTGCCTATGGCGAAGACGCCAACGGCCAGTCTCCTCGGGTCGAGGGCGTCTATACACAACTAGGGGAAATCGACGGGCTATCTACCGACGAAGGTGACGACACCGCCCGCTGGCGCGTGTTTAGCCGCGACTACATTCGCGAACAAAAAGGCGACAGCCTAGACATCTCATGGATCAAAGACCTCGAAGCCAGCAGCGCCGAAAACCTACCCGAGCCCGATATATTAGCTGGCGAAGCTATGGTAGAGCTCACCGAAGCCATGAGCGAACTTTACCAACTGATGCAAGCCCTCGGTGCCGACGATGAAGCCGAAGCGCAAAAGCAACTGCTTGAACAAGCCTTTGGTTTAGAGGAAAAAGCGGTAGAAGACACGCCAGAGCATAGCGAACCCAAAGACCAAGCTGAGTTATTGGGAGGCCAAGCGTGAGCGAATTACCAAAGGGGTGGATGAAAACTACGCTGGGGAAGATAGTTGACTATGGCCGCACAGAAAAAGCCAACATAGGCGATATATCAAACGATACGTGGGTGCTTGAACTAGAAGATATAGAGAAAAACTCATCAAAACTTTTAAATAAGATTAGCTTTTCGGAGCGACAACCTAAGAGCTCTAAAAACTTGTTTAAGGCTGGTGATGTCCTATATGGAAAACTCCGCCCATATTTGAATAAAGTTATTATTGCTTCTGAAGATGGAATTTGTACCTCTGAAATCGTTCCACTAAGAGCGGAAAAAGGCTTAGTTGAAGGGCGCTTCTTATTCTATTGGTTGAAAGGCATAGAGTTCAGGAATTATGTGAATGCAGTTAGTTATGGTGTAAATATGCCTAGACTAGGTACAAAAGATGGTAAGCAAGCCCCTTTTGTTCTTGCTCCTCTAGCCGAGCAAAAACGCATCGTTGAAAAGCTGGATCAAGCCTTAGCGCAGGTAGACACCATTAAAGCCCGCCTCGACGGCATCCCTGCCATCCTGAAACGCTTCCGCCAATCCGTCCTCGCCGCCGCCGTGAGTGGGAAATTGACGGAGAAGTGGAGAGAAGAAAATAAGACGGCCAAAGTTAACTTTAATGAAATTAAGTTAATAAAAGAAAACTTAATTAACAACAAAGCAATTAAAAAAGATCTAGTAGCTAAAAAAGGACACTTGTCATATTCAGCACCTAAAGAATGGTTATGTGTAAAGCTAAGTAGTGTCGCTCTGAAAATAACTGATGGTGAGCACAAAACACCAAAACGAGAAGAATCTGGACACTATTTATTATCTGCTAGAAATGTAAGAGACGGTTATATAGCCTTGGATAATGTCGATTACGTCGGCAATGATGAGTTTTTAAAACTAAGAAAACGTTGTGATCCGAACAAAGGTGATATTTTAATTTCTTGCTCAGGTTCTGTTGGAAGAGTCTGCTTAGTGGATGAAGATGATAAATATGTGATGGTAAGAAGTGCTGCTCTTGTAAGAGGTATTGACGAAATTATTTTTAATAAGTATTTGATGTTAGCTTTACAATCGCCACTGCTTCAAAAAAACATTGAAGATAGTTCAAGATCCACTGCTCAATCTAATCTGTTTCTAGGGCCCATAAAAGAGTTAGATATTCCACTGCCATCTATTACAGAACAAACCGAAATCGTTCGCCTTGTGGATCAATACTTTGCCTTTGCCAATACCATCGAAGCCCAAGTGCAAAAAGCCCAACAGCGAGTCGATAAACTGACCCAATCCATCTTAGCCAAGGCATTTCGTGGCGAGTTGGTGCCACAAGATCCAAGCGACGAACCCGCCGACGAACTACTGAAACGCATCGCCACCGCCCGCGCCGAGGCGGAAGCGCTGGCAAAAGCGGCAAAGAAAGCAGGCAAGAAAACTACTGGTCGCGCCGCTAAGACGTTACAATGATGGCTCTCTTTTTTTCTTTAACCCATATTCTCGGCTGGAGTTGTGAAACATGAAAATAGAATCCCTTCGTTTAGAGCATTTTAGACGATTTGATGATTTTACCATTTCATTTGATAAGCAACTTACAGTGTTGGTTGCCAAAAATGGTGCAGGGAAAACCAGTATTTTAGATGGTTTAGCCACCGCGTTGGGGCCATTTTTAACTCGCCTCCCCGGTGTCAATGGCATCAATCCGAAAGAGACGGATTTTCAGATTTATCCTGATGGAAGCAAACCGGCGTATATGCGCATCACGGCGGAGTCGTTTGAGGGGGTTAAGTGGGATCGAACCGAAAAAAGAGACAAGGCAAAAGGCACCGCCAAGCAAATCCCTGAGGCGTTGGGGGTTAAACCCATCAATGAATACGCTGATGGGTTTATTGAACAGTTTAACAATCGTATAGCATTTGAGTTACCTATCTTTGCCTATTACGGTGCTGGTCGCGGTGTATTTGATGTGCCTGCTCGCAAGCGAGGTTTTGGCAAAAACTTTACGCGATTCGATGCGCTGAAAGGCTGCCTTGAGAGCCGAACCAACTTTCGTGGTTTCGTTGAGTATTTTTATTCTTTGGAAGAGATTGAAAATAACAAGCAAAAGGAAGCTCGCTCTTTTGATATCGAGATCGCGGAGCTTCGAGCGATTCGTGAAGCAGTGAATAAAATGATCCCTGCATTTTCTAACCCTAGAGGCGCTTATCCTGCTGGTATTTACGTGGATTGGCAGCAAGATGGGATCAAAAAGCAATTACGTATTGAGCAACTTAGCGATGGCTACCGCACCACATTGGCGATGGTCATGGATATCGCCGCGCGCATGGCGGAAGCCAATCCAGATAATCCAGATATGAACTCACCGTTAGACAGCCATGGTGTAGTGATGATTGACGAAGTGGATTTACATCTGCACCCAGGGTGGCAGCAAACCATTCTCTTGGATCTAATGCGCACCTTTCCTAATGTGCAATTCATTGTCTCCACCCATAGTCCTCAAGTGATCTCATCTGTTAAACCGCAATCACTTCGCGTCATCGACTGGAAAAAAGGCGCACCCGAATTAGTCCCGATTGCTTTTTCTGAAGGGGCTGAGGCACAACAGGTTTTACTGGATGTATTAGGACTTGAGTCGCCTCGGGTCGAAGCTTTGAATATCGTAAAAACGTTGGAGCAATATCAAGCACTGGTAGCCGCGGATAAATGGGACTCGAAAGAAGCACTCGAAATGCGCCAAACCCTAGACGAATGGGGAGCCGAGCATGAGCCTGAACTGGCCCGCTTAGACATGGATATTCGCATAAAAGAGTGGGAGCGTGAGCAATAATGAAAAAGGTATCAAAAGGAATTGAACCGGCTCGTTTAAGGCATTATCGGACTCAGCAACCTGCCAATACTTGGGAGCAGTTTAGAAGCACTCAAGATCGGCGCATCGAAACACAGCAACGTCTGATCGTGGATCAAGGGGGATTGTGTGCTTATTGCGAAATTGATCTTTTGCAGAGTACAGGCCATGACGAGTCCGATTTTCGTGTTGAGCATTTCCACCCCAAGTCAGGCCAGTCAACGCCTCATAATTGGCATTTAGATTGGCAAAACCTCTTAGGCTGTTGTCACGGTGGTAGTCAGCGTAACGTTGTTGATGCGGGCAATCGCTTTACCAGCCCAGATAGCTCTTGCGATGTTCCCAAAGGGGACAAGAATTTAGATGGCGTTATTTTAAACCCCCTTCTCATTCCTGCTTTTCCAAGACTGTTTTCTTGCGATAGAGCCAGCGGCCACTTTAGCGTTGATGCTAATAATTGTCTTTTGGCAAATATTAATGCCCAAACAGCACAAAACACAATTGACGAACTTCATTTAGATGCTGAGCGATTAAAACGACTGCGCAGTGCGGTGTTAAATGACTTAAATGCTCAGCTTCAAACACTAGTTACTCAAGGTATGTCTATTGGCATAGCACGTGAAAGACTTGCCAAAGCAATACTAAGGAAGAACGCGAGTGGCCACTGGCCAAAGTTTTTTACCAGCATTCGTAGCTATTTGGGTGACGCAGCGGAAACGCATCTGAGCGCCATAAACTACAATGGTTGATTGGGCTTATAGGGCGTTTTTCTATTGCTTAATAAAAACTTGCGTAAGTCGCGTTCTGCGCGCATTACAAAGAGTATCAACACTTGATCAGCTTCAAGCTTGTAAAACACTCGACAAGGTGGCACGACGACTTCGCGGTAGGATAAATGCTCTAATTCAGGCGGAATACGACCGGATTCAGGAAAGTCTGCGAGGCGCTCTACTTTAGCAAAGACGCGCTGAACTAGAGCTTTAGCGGCTGACTCATTTTGCAGTGCGATGTACTCTGAGACATCATTTAGGTCTGAAAGCGCTGGATCCGTCCAAACTATTTGAGCCATTTCGCCATCTTTTCCTTGGCCTGTTCATGGGTCGAAGTCTTTCCTTCCGCAAACGCTCGCTCGCCACGGGCAATGCCTTCTAAAATGGCGAGGCGGTTTTGCATAAACTCGTAGTCTTCCACATCGACTAGGTAAGCAGAGGGTTTACCGTGCTCTGTGATCAAAACGGGTTCTTTTGACTCGTGAAGATCTGCAAGAATTTTAGTCGCTTGGCGTTTTAAAGAAGTCACTAACTCGACTTTCATCTGATCTGCTCCAAAGAAATAGTCAAAAGTAGCACTATTGTATCACTTTGACGGCTAATAAATAGACATAACAAGGAGCTCTAATTATCTCGGCGCACTTATTAGCAGAATCCCATGCGTTTAATTGGCGCTGACGCGTCGGTGGTGAGGCACGAACCGAGACATGCGCAAGCCAATTGAATTGCATGGGAGGATGCCTCAAACCAAGGTTGAGAGCCCCAATACTGATCAACCATTTTCCAGTTATGCTAGTCAGAATCGGGGAAAGATTCCCCTCGTACAAGGTATTAGCTTCAAGAATTACTGTTGGTATTCGGAGCTTTAACCCCATCCCCATCCCCATCCTAGCCTTCCCCTTAAAGAAACAAGGGGAAGGAACACTAGATATCTCAGTGTCTAATGATATTGCTTACTCGCGACGTCACCCCAAAGCTCCTCAATACGGCTATCGCGACCACAGTTATAGCGGTAGAACTTATAACGTAGTGGGTTCTTGGTGTAGTAGTTCTGGTGGTAGTCTTCCGCTAGGTAGAATTCTTTGGCGGGTAGGATTTCGGTGACGATATCAGCGCCGAAAGGTTTACTTTGCAGCACTTGTGCTTTAGAGGCTTCAAACACTTCCTTCTGCTGTTCGTTTTGATAGAACAAGCCTGTACGGTAGGGTTCGCCTTTATCACAGAATTGGCCTTTGGCATCGGTTGGGTCGATGGTGCGCCAGTAGTAGTCCGTTAGCTCTTTTAAGCTAACGATTTCATCATCAAAGGTAATCTTGACGGCTTCATAGTGACCGGTTTTCTTGCTGGAAACCTGTTGGTAAGAAGGGTTCGCCACATGTCCACCGGTGTAGCCTGAGACTACATCAATCACGCCATCGAGGTTTTCAAAGTCGGATTCCACACACCAGAAACAGCCACCTGCAGCAATCATGGTTTGCTGCTCGGCGGAGACTTGCGGTGTGACGACTAGGGTACTGATTGCTAGCACGCTGGTTAGGGTTAAAGCTTTCATAATCTGTCCTCCAATATTTTTCTGCGCTTTGGAGGACAGATTGGCCGCCCTCTAAAGCGTTATAGCGACTTTGGTGCCCTGCTCAATGGCACGTTTGGCGTCCAGTTCTTTGGCAACGTCTGCGCCGCCAATCAATGTAAACGGCTTATTTAATCCTTCGACTAGGGTACGCTCTGGCTCTTGTCCAGCACAGATAATCACGTTGTCTACATTGAGGCATCGGCTTTGACCTTCTTGCTCGATCCATAAACCGTCATCATCAATTCGCTGGTACTGACAACCCGATAGCATGGTAACGCCTTGCTGTTTCAAGTGAGTACGATGAATCCAGCCGGTGGTTTTGCCTAAGCCAGCCCCCACTTTGCTGGCCTTACGTTGTAACAAATACACAGTACGCTTGGGCTGGGCACTGGGTTCAGGCTGACACACGGCACCACGATGCTGCCAGGTTTGGTCGATTCCCCATTGTCGGGCAAAGCTGTCTACATCCGTTTGATGCTCATTAGCCAACAGATATTCTGCGGTATCAAAGCCAATTCCCCCTGCGCCAATAATGGCAACGCGCTTACCAACGGCTTTGCCATGCTTGAGCACGTCTAAGTATGTCAGCACTTTCTCGTGCTCTATGCCTTTGATATCAGGTGTTCTAGGACGAATGCCAGTGGCCAATAACACATGATCTACGTCCAGCTCATTGAGCAGGTTTGCATCCACTTTAGTATTTAGACGCAGGCTGACCCGATAATCTTTCAGTTGCTGAGCAAAATATCTGAGGGTTTCGTAGAACTCTTCTTTGCCGGGGATGGTTTTAGCGATATTAAATTGCCCGCCGATGTGATCTCCTGCGTCAAACAAGGTCACTTGATGGCCCCGTTTCGCGGCCGTTAACGCTGCCGCCATTCCCGCAGGGCCTGCGCCAACGATGGCCACTCTTTTTGGGGCTTCTGCAGGCGTTATAATCAATTCAGTCTCATGGCAAGCTAAGGGGTTCACCAAACAACTGGCGACCTTACCTTCAAACACATGATCCAAGCAGGCTTGGTTACAGCCAATGCAGGTATTGATATGCTCACTCTTGCCTTGTCTGGCTTTATTGACAAATTCAGGATCGGCTAAAAATGGTCGCGCCATGGAAACCATATCAGCGCAGCCATCTGCCAATACTTGTTCTGCTACCTCTGGGGTATTGATACGGTTGGTGGCAATCACGGGGATGGAGAAGTGCTCTTTAAAGGCTTTTGTTACCCAGCTAAACCCTGCCCGTGGCACACAGGTCGCGATGGTTGGAATCCGTGCTTCATGCCAACCAATCCCAGTATTAATAATCGTCGCCCCTGCCTGTTCGATCGCTTTACCAAGCTCGACAATTTCATCGAAGCTAGAACCTTGTTCAACCAAGTCCAACATGGACAACCGAAAAATCAAGATAAAGTCTTCACCCACGGCTGCGCGAATTCGACGTACAATTTCAACCGGAAAACGCATCCGATTTTGATAATCTCCCCCCCACTCATCGTCGCGCTGATTGGTGCGAGTCACGACAAATTCGTTAAGCAAGTAGCCTTCTGAGCCCATAATTTCAACACCATCGTAGCCCGCGTTTCGGGCAAACAGTGCCGTATCCATGAAGTCTTGGATTTGCTTTTCAATGGTTTCTTCGGTCAGAACATTCGGCATAAACTGGTTAATCGGTGCGGTAATCGCCGATGGCGCCACGAGTTTGGGATGAAAGGCATAACGCCCTGTATGCAGGATTTGCAGGCAGATTTTACCGCCCTCGTCGTGAACCGCTTGAGTGATTTTTCGATGCACCACAGGGTTTAACGGCTGATATGGAAATGGATACGGTGAGCCTTCTGCATTGGGACTAAATCCACCGGTGACAATTAAACCAACACCGCCTTTTGCCCTTGAGCGATAAAACGCCGCTAGCCGCTCGCCAGTTTGATCTTTCTCTTCTAGCCCCGTATGCATAGAGCCCATTAGGACTCGGTTTTTGAGTGTCGTAAAGCCAAGGTCAAGTGGCTCAAAAAGATGTGAATAGACGCCATTATTATTCTTTTGTTGTGACATGGACAAAGCTCCGCACTGTTCCAATATCACTTAATAATGGCAAAGCTATCCCGTGCTTCCTATGACAAATCGATTCATAACCCCTTGCAAAAAAGCCTACTCGTTTTCGACGCCCGAATAGCGAAAGGCTTCTGCAGTGAGTTTATCAATTTGTTCGTTGGACATGCTTTTATCGACGACTTCAATACGGCCTAGATAGATTTGAGGAACTTGATCTGACTTGCCTAACAAGTCGAATTTTATCGCTTCGGCCGTGGCCACGCCTACGTCATCCCCCATTCTCATAGGTGTTGCGCTGAGGTCTCCGGATTTAATCAATTCAATTTCCGCCGCAGTCCCTCCCCAACCTGTTACAAACAATTGCTGTTGCAGCCCTTGCTCTTGCAAATACTCCAACGCCCCCAACGTCATAGCGGTATTAGCATTATGTAACATGGTGACTTCAGGAAAACTTTGAATAACCAGCTCTACGCCATCACGGCCGCCAGTTGCTTGGTATTGCCCAAAATGCTCATAGAGATTTAACCAATTACCTCGTTCAGTGACACAAGCTTTGAAGTCTCCTGATCGTTGATCGTCCGTTATCCCTGGAATCCCCCGATTCATAGCATAGAAAACATCGTTACCCAATTGCTTAATCACAAAATCACACAACGCAGCGGCCCCTTTCGCGCTTGAGAAATCAAACCAAGCATCAGGTTGATGTGTCCAATTTTTCATTGGCGTGTGAAATGCCCAAATATAGGTCTTAAAAGCCTCTGAACTGGCAAGACGTTGGATGTTATCTGCTTGAACAGACAATTCAGAAGGACCAAAAATAACATAGTCATAAGCCTCTTCTTTTGCCAGCACCTGATCGGTGTAATAAGTCTGTAGAGCATGATCAATCTGACGAGAGCTAAATTCGTCAATGGTGTAGGCGATTCTCAAATCATTTAATCGTGATGTTAGAGCGTGATAATTTCGTGACCAAAAATCAGATAAATCGGCGCTAGGATAAATCAGCGCAATCTTGATCGCATCATTCGTATTCTCTAAACCGTGCGCATTTGAGCTTACAACGGTCTGAAAGTGCTCCAGTGACTTCGGTTGATTAAGCTCTTCCGGTAACCAATATGTTAACGACGCTGCATTTGATTCAGTCTGTGATGACGACTCAATTGCAAAAGCCTCATAGGAAATAAGTAGCAAGCACATAAGACTTTTTACAAATTTAGACATTGTTGTACCTCATTGAAACAGCATTTTCCTCCATAAAAGAATACAATATAAGCTATTCCCAAAAAGACTTTCTTTCTTAATTAATTCAATTATTTGGTAATGGTTTGTAACTTTGAAAGTTCGTAGTGCCTTCACTGTTTTATTTATAAACAGCTTTATGTTCACTCTGTGCATTTTGATTTCGAGGGAGAGCTACGCGCTTGACCTCTCTTTAGAATCTTACAATGCCTCCATTAACTCAGCTATAGAAACGCGAAATCAATGGCAGGGGCCTCTTTCAGGTCCAACAATTGCAGATCAAAAGCGTATTGTGTTCGTTGCTTCTGACTTGCGAAATGACGGTGTAAACAGCGTTGCTAAAGGTATGACCGAAGCCTTAAAACCGTTAAATTGGAATATGCGATTATTAGATGGTCATGGCTCTACGCTACGACAATCTGCGGCTATTAACCAAGCAATTGCCCTAAGACCTGATGGCATTGTGTTAGGCGGTATCGATGCAAAATCTAACTTAGATTCTTTAAAAATCGCAAAAAGTCTTGGGATTACCGTGGTGGGATGGCACTCTGCTAACCGAGCAGGAGCCATTCCAGAATTAAATCTGTTTACCAATATTACGACGGATGCAGAGGAAGTCGGACGTAAAGCCGCGGAGTTAGCCATCGTTACTTCCTCAGCCAAAGCAAAGGTGGTTATCTTCACCGACTCGAACTACAGTATTGCTATGTTGAAGGCTCGTAGTATGGCAACCACCATCGAAGCTTGTGCCAACTGTAGTATTTTATCCCTTGAAGATATTCCTCTACACAATATCTCTAGCGAAATGCCAAAGGCGATTGCCCGTCTTTTAAAAGCATATCC
Organism: Marinomonas fungiae; assembly: GCF_001418205.1. Classification (GTDB taxonomy): domain Bacteria; phylum Pseudomonadota; class Gammaproteobacteria; order Pseudomonadales; family Marinomonadaceae; genus Marinomonas; species Marinomonas fungiae. The sequence continues at coordinate 118,696 of NZ_LIQF01000001.1, forward strand.
TGACCAGATTACTCATTTTTTAGTCATCAATGATTTATACATCGATTTTGCTGTCCCCACACTGAACAGATATGGCATCAAAACACAGAATATTTCAGCAGGAGATGGCAGTCGTGAGGCATACCAACGCATTAAATCAGGCAATCATCAGCTGGCCACCGTTCCTGAGCCTTTGTTTATGCAGGGCTGGCAAATCGTCGACGAATTAAACCGCGCTTTTAATGGTTTAAAAGAAAGCGGTTTTTTAGCACCCGTTCATATTGTTGTGAAAGACAATATTCATGAGGTCGATATTGAGTCCGGCGTTTATGATCCCAAAAACCATTACCGCACTATCTACCAAGGCATTTGGCAATGATGTTGCGTAAGATCAACTTATCCGTCCGCTTTGCGTTAACCATCACACTTCTTTTAGGTGTGTTTGGTCTCGGTATTATCTTTTTGATTCGCTCTTTGAGTAGCATTGAGATCTTACTAGAAGAGTCTTCTGCACAACATGTACAAGAGTTAACCGTCAATTCCGTCATCAGCCGTGAAATATTTGAACTTTCTTCACGGGTTCGCTTGCTTGAGCAGAACTTTTTATATGATGAGGAAATTCTTTCCGAAGAAGGTTTCAATATCGATGAACAACTGCAAAAAATTCGCTCGTTGTCTCAGGACACAAGTTTTATTACTAAGATGGACGATTTCATCTTAGATTTTCACCGTTTCCTCGGTAACTCCGTTACTTTGAACCGTATACTTAAAGAACAATCCGATATTGATAAGCGACTTGAAAAGCAGATTAATGCATTAGATTTCGCTATTGCTAAAAGTACGGTTAACGAGCTGATAGAAAATGATCGAACTTTCTTAACTAATGATATCTATATCATGCATTTGATTAGAGAGTCGTTCTTGAGTGCCGGAAAAATAGCGGGCACCGTTCGCAGTAGCATCACACCTGACACTGAGCAGGTGGTGATCATCAAGGTAGGTAAAGAGCTCTCTATTTTGGAGATGCATTTAGCCAACATGCGCAACCTTTCTTCCGAGGTGACCACTGCGATTTCCTCTATTGAAGCGACTTTGCGTTATTACAAAGTCATTTTACGAAAGATGACGGCTAACTTGAAACAACGCTGGGTGGTCATGGATGCATTGCTAAAGTCACAAAGCAACCTCATTGACTATGTGGAAGAAACCGAAAGTAACGTGCAAAACAGTGCTGTACGAATTTCTTTAGACCTTCGTCAGGATCTGATGGATATGCGTGGTTGGATTTTCGCCATGGGCTTCATTTCACTTTTCGTCGGCGTCATCATGATTTCTCATATGGTGCGTCACCACATCACTTCGCCTTTGAAGAAGTTAAAACAAAGTTTCCGTGAGATTGAACTGAATAATTTTGATCGGCCTATCTCATTGAACCGCCATGATGAGTGGGATGTCATCGAAAATGCGTTTAACCGTATGGCAAGTCGTTTGAAAAAAACCTACAACGATCTTGAGGAGGAACGCTCTAAGCTGAATAAACAAGCTCATCAAGATCCACTTACGGGTTTAGCGAACCGTTTGCTGATTTATAAGCAACTCAACACTGCAATTAAAACCGCTCACTCTTCTCACCAAACCTTTGCTCTGCTGTTTTTGGACGTCGATAACTTTAAAACGGTTAACGACTCATTAGGGCATGACGTAGGTGATAGTTTGCTCGTTGAAGTTTCACAACGCTTACGTACCGTAGTCGACTCCCGTGATGTGGTGTCACGCTTAGGCGGCGATGAATTTATGATTTTGGCGCACTCCTGCGCCACTACACAACACGCCAGTGAACTTGCTGAAGCCATTAACAAAGCTCTGCGTCAGCCATATTATGTAGGTAACGAAACGGTATTTGTCAGCAGCAGTGTGGGCGTTTGCCTGTTCCCTGAGCACGGTCGCGGTGTAGATACAATCGTGCGAAACGCTGACACGGCTATGTATCATGCGAAACGAGGTGGGCGTGACGGCTTCCGTATTTATCTTGACAGTATGACAAACGAAGCCCATGAGTTGATGTCTAAAAGCTCAGGTCTGAAGCAAGCCTTGATTAACCAGGAGCTATTTGTCGACTACCAACCTCAATTTGATATCCAAACAGGCCTGATCGTTGGCGCTGAAGCCTTGGTTCGTTGGCAACACCCAACGAAAGGGCGTCTAATGCCGAGCGAGTTCTTAGAAATCGCTGAGCAAACGGGTATCATTGTCGATATCGATGATTACGTCTTTGATCTTGTGTTTCACGATTTAAAATTGCTCATGCAGCAGGACCTTGTTAGTCAAGACTTCAAATTATCGGTCAACCTTTCGGGTCGAAAGCTATTCTCTAAAGCGTTGCTTGAGAACTTGAAGACCTACCATGAGCGCGCACCAGAAGTAACAAATCGCATGATTTTGGAATTGACCGAGCGCGATATGATCACCAAACTCGATCGTTGTATTGAATCCATTGAAAATATAAAGCGCTTGGGCTTCAGAGTCGCTATCGATGACTTTGGCATCGGCTACTCGTCTTTGGGCGCGTTAAAACAGTTGCCTGTTGATATTCTGAAAATTGACCAAAGCTTTATTTCGGGCTTAGATGAAGGGTCTGTTGACAACGTGATAACAGACTCGATTTTAAACATTGCGCGCAGTTTAGACCTTTGCGCTGTGGCGGAAGGCGTGGAAACCGAAGCTCAATTACAAGCGTTAAGAAGTATCGGTTGCCATGTGGCGCAGGGATATTATTTATCCCACCCCATCACTAAAGACGCTTTTATCACGATGCTCTCTAACACAGCAGCAGGATCTATCTGGTTATGATGACGACTTAAGCTTTTACTAATTCGTATTCTTCACATTAAAAACATTGACCAAATGGTTTACACTGGGCGACCTTTGCCTAGTGTTGGCGCGTTTTAATTGAAGGACTATATATGGCAAGTGCCGTCACCGCTCAAAATCCCCCTCAAAAAACTGCATGGATGGAAGTGTTTGTACTTTGGTTCGCAGGCATCAGCGCCGCGATGCAGTTTGCCAAGTTTTCCGTCTCCTACAACGAATTGTTAGCCTACTACCAAGCAGGCCCTACTTGGACTGGCGCGTCTATCTCGGTCGTCGGTACTATTGGCCTTATTTTTGGTGTTACCGCTGGGCTTATGGCGGGCAAAATTGGCTATCGTAAAGTATTAATTGGCGCCCTGACTCTGGGAGCCTGCTTGTCGTTTATCCAAGCAACTTTGCCAAGTTTTGAAGTAGTGATGGCCACTCGTGTGCTCGAAGGCTTTTCGCAATTAGGCGTGGTGGTAGCTGCTCCAACTATGATTGCGAAACTCAGTGCACCACAACATCGCTCAATTACAATGGGACTCTGGGGCACATTCTTTGGGGTTGCGTTTGCGTTAACAGGGCTGTTTGGTAAACCTTTAATCACTCACTTTGAGTTAAGCGGTTTGTACTTGGCTCATGGTTTATTTATGACCAGTATGTTGATTGCCTTATTGCTGCTACTAGAAAAGGGCGAGGGACGCTACAGCGCGACACCGCTCCCGAACAACGATGGCTACTTTACAAAACTTGGTAAAATCTACCGCACACCACAAACCCTACTACCCGGTTTGGTGTTTGTGTTTTATACCTGTACCTTGGTTTCTTTGCTGACCTATATCCCGAACTTTATTGAGTCCAATTCACTGCGCACTACCATGCAAGTCGTATTACCCCTATTGAGTACTGCTGGGACTTTCATTGCTGGTACTCTGTCACAATATATAATGCGTCCACAACGCGTCGCTCAACTTGCTTATGCTGGCCTAGCCGTTGGTGCAATTTTACTGTCACAGCTCTATGATTCAGTCATCGTGTTTACACTTCTGATTAGCCAGATGGTGTTGTTTGCTGGTTTGATACCTGGCGCTGCACTGGCGATGATTCCGAGGCTTGCTCGTAACAGTGAAGAACAGGCCAATGGCTATGGATTGATTGCGCAGCTGGGTAATCTAGGGGCAACGGTTGGACCGCCAAGCTTCGCAACATTAATCACTGCTTTTGGCTTATATGGCATGGTGGGCTTAGTGCTATTCGTGTGTTTGATGGGTAGCCTGTTTGCATTCTTAGCGAGTCGCCTAGACAGCTAACTCGTCATTAAGTTGTCACGGACTGCAGTCTAGTATGGGGCATGAAATCTACTATCTTGCAGTTCTTCCAGTTCAGCGTGGTCGGTCAAATCAGTTTTGCGGTGGACATTGCCGTCCTTTGGCTGTTGGCAGATGAGCTTCCCTTAATGTGGGCCCGCATCTTGGCTTTTGCCTTGGCAGTCTTGACCAATTGGCTGTGCCATCGCCTATATACCTTTAAAGAACATGCCACGTTGGACGCCAAACTTAAAGAAGCCACGCAGTTTGCTGTGGCCTCTTTAGTCGGCTTATTACCGAATGTTGGCTTGTATTGGCTGACAATCTGCAGCGATGTTTATGCGCACTACTCAGACTGGAGTTTTGCCCCAGTCGCGGCGATGCTACCAGGCATATTCGTCGGCCATTGTTTAAACTTCGTTCTCTCCAAATATTGGGTGTTTAAACGCAAAACCGACGATGTTGTGGATTACCCATAACGGTTCGCGATCTAGTCTTGATGCATACCCTGATCGACAAAAATCAATTTATCTGTATCAAATCCGGCAGCTTCGGCTTTGGCAATCAACTCTGCTTGTTTGTCTTTCGAGATGGTTGGCGTTCTCGAAAGTAGCCAGAAATAGGAGTGGTCGGGGCCAGCGATTAAGGAGTATTCATAATCCTGATCTAGATTAAAGATGACATAAGCGCCATAGAAAGGACCAAAGAATGACACTTTTAAATGCCCAGTATTTGGGTCTTCCACAAAGTATGCTTTGCCTTCTGCTTCCTGCCAAGCTTGTTCCTCTTCGGAATAACCACGGTTGACTACTTTTACACCGCCGTCATCACGCATACTGTACTCAGCTGTGACATTGCTAAGACCCCTTTCAAAACTATGATCTAGCCGAGCAATTTCGTACCACTTGCCCAAGTAATCTTGCAATTCAAATTGGCTTACCGGCAGGATGCCTTTAGGGGCGGATACGGAACAACCCACCAGCATCAAGAGCGTTACAATACTGGTACTGATCCAACACATACGTTTCATAATAAAGCCTCCCTGTTTAATGAGATTATTATTACGTAGCAGGAACGCTATTGGCTTATTAAAACCTTAGGTTTCTACTAGTTTCTCAATCAATTGCGCAAGATTTACACATTCACTCTGACGCTGGCGAATTGCAGGCAACAAGTAAGCTTCTCGCGACACCGCAAACAAGGTAAAAAAATAAGACTCAGCAAGACCATGAAGCGCTAACCAGCGTTTCAAACAGCCCACCAATTCAGCTTCTAGGGAATCAAATAAATGCTGCTCATCCTGACTCAGCTTATGCTGCTCGCCCCAATGAATACGGTAAGCGGCCAACCGGTCATCCGCTGTGGACCATGTTTGCCAAATAGCAAGCCAGCCATCGCTAAAGCGACAAGAACTTTGTTTGAGCGAGGTCTCAAGTTGCGCTAATTGCAACGCGCTTCGTTCGATAATCTGACGTAATACTTCTTGCCATAACAGCAACTTCGATGGGTAATTACTGTACACCGTTGGCTTTGAGACGACGGCCTCTAACACCACTTGGTCAATGCTGGTGCCTTGGTATCCGGCCACTTTGAATAGGTTCAACGCGGCATCCGCGATCAAACCTTTTTTGGAGGGACGTCCTCTAGCCATTTGCTGTCTCTTAACTGATTAGAATGTATATGAAAATCCCAACCATTATGCCATTTTTGACATAAAAAAGGGGCGAATCATTTCGCCCCCTACTATTACGCCATGCTGCAGCGTTGGTTATAGCGCTTTTGTTAACTCTTTCGCTTGCAGTTGAACACTTTCCAAACCGTTTCCGGACAAATACCAAAGACCTGGGCTCAGGTACGCTACTTTAGTGTCTGCCCCCAAGCTCTCTAGTTTCATCTGGAGCGACTTTACATCCAGTGCTTGCTCATCTTGTCCGATCGCTTTACTGCGATCTACCACATACAGAACTTTCGGATGGGCCGCGGCGATGTCTTCAACCGTCACCGGCATAAAGGTACGAGCACCACGTTGAATCGGTTTTACTGTGTCCGGTAATGCCACTTGGGTCATGCCTAGCAACTCAGTGGCAATCGGGTCTTGACGCACACTGAAGCCCCCTGCATTGTGTGTCACCGTTAATACGGCTTGGCCTGCCACTTTTTGCTTCATCACAGCAAGATCACTCGCCAGAGCTTGCAAGGCTTCTTGGCCTTGCGCTTGCTTTTCAACGAGAGTCGCTAACGCCATTACATGCTTTTCAAAAGCAGGCCAGTAAGCACCTTCTGCTAAAGCGACTGTGTCGGTTTGTGCGATGCTCGATAAGGCAAGGCCAGCGTCTCCTTGACGGCCTGTAATCAAAATACGGCTAGGCTCTAATGCGGCAACCGCTTCCGCATTTGGTACTTTTAAGCTGCCCACATCTTTGTATTGAGCGTGAGTAAATTCAGATAAATAGGCGGGAAGTGATTGCTTTGGCAACCCCACAACTTGGCTTTCTGCCTGCAAAGCACGTAAAGTATCGACACTGCCTAAGTCATAGCTAACTAAACGTTCACTCGCTTGAGCCTGAGCCGCGATCAATACGCCAGCAATCAGTAACTGTTTGAATTTCATAACACTTCCTTTTTGATCAATATTTGATAATAATTCTTATTATTTATTAAATATCGATTGATTTGTCACAACATCCTGTTTCAAAACATGAAACTGAACATGCAATCAACTTAATAAAGCGTTACATTAATTTTCACACAGCACCCAATATTCGCTGTTACACTTAAAACCATTGTTATTGATTTCAGCTAGGGACGAAAAAATGAGCAGCGATAAATTTCGACTGGTAACTCGTAGTGATTTTGACGGTTTGGTTTGTGCCGTTCTTCTAAAAGATTTGGATTTAATTGACGATATTTTATTTGTGCACCCTAAAGATATGCAGGATGGCAAAATCGATATCACTGCTAAGGACATCACCACTAACCTGCCTTATGTTGCTGGCTGTCATCTAGCGTTTGACCATCACCTAAGTGAAACGGTTCGAAACGACAGCAACATCGAAAATCACATTATTGATCCTAATGCCCCGTCTGCCGCACGTGTCGTATACGACTACTATGGGGGCAAAGATCGCTTCCCGGCCATTTCAGAAGAAATGATGGATGCGGTAGACAAAGGAGACTCGGCTCAATTTAGTGAAGACGAAGTACTGAACCCGACAGGTTGGGTACTGCTGAACTTCATCATGGATGCACGTACAGGTCTTGGCCGTTTCCGTGAATTCCGCATTTCCAACTATCAGTTGATGATGCAGCTGATTGATTACTGCAAGAGCCATAGCATCGAAGAAATTTTGGCGCTGGAAGATGTTAAAGAACGTGTCGATCTTTACATGGAGCACGACGCCAAAGCCAAAGAGCAAATTCAGCGCTGCGCCTCGGTGCACGGTAATCTCGTGGTGCTTGACCTTTTAAACGAAGAGACCATCTACACCACTAATCGTTTTGTGATTTATGCGTTGTACCCTGACTGTAATATCTCCATCCATAGAATGTGGGGGTTGAAGCAACAGAACACAGTTTTTGCGATTGGTAAGTCCATCCTAAATCGCACTTCAAACACCAATATTGGCGAGCTATGCCTTCAATACGGTGGTGGCGGTCATATGAACGCGGGAACTTGTCAGATCGCCAATGATCAAGCAGAACAAGCATTAAAAAACATCATTGCCATCATCAATAAAGATGGCTGATCCACTCAATAATGCTAAGCAAAACCTAGCTGGCCAGCTTGCAGGCAGTGTCTTTCTGCAAACTGGCCAGAGTGCGTTTGCCTCACAGCAAATCGACTTGCTGCGCGCCGTAAAACACACGGGCTCTATTTCTAAAGCCGCAAAAGAGGTAGGCATCAGTTATAAAACTGCGTGGGATCGTATTGATGCTATGAATAACCTTTCCGCTGAGCCTTTGGTATTACGTGCTAGTGGCGGCGCTAAAGGGGGCGGCACTCAATTGACCGAGCTAGGTGAGCGCATCATCGATGGTTTTCAAGCTTTGATGGAAGAGCATGCTGCCTTTTTAGCTCGTTTAGGCAAACAACTTCACTCATTAGATGATATTGCTAACTTTGTCCGCTCGGAGCAGACCTTAACCAGCGCCCGAAATCAGTTTCGCGGACAAATTGTCGATATTCAACATGGTGCAGTGAATACCGAAGTCACCTTAGCGATTGGCGCTGAACAGCACATCGTAGCAATGATTAGCCGAGACAGCGCTCTGCAAATGGCCTTACAAATTGGCAAACAAACCATCGCGCTGGTCAGCGAAAGCGCGATTTTATTAAGCAAAGACATTCATATTGCCAGCAGCGCACGTAATCGCCTTATCGGTTCTGTCAGTCGTATCATGGAAGGGGCCGTTAACAGCGATATCACCATTGATTTGGGACACAGCAAGACCTTGAATGCAGTGATCACAAACAACAGCTTAGAGACCTTAGCAATACAGATTAATGATCCCATCGCGGCGATCTTTAAAGCCCCAAGTGTGATTTTGATGAAAGCTGACTGATGTCGGCTTTTTCATAAAGGAAACGCTGACTTGTCTAACGCACAATCGCCACTGACTTGATCTGTGCCCACAATGACTGACCGACTGCTAATTGCATAGTGTCTAATGAGCGCTTTGTTAAGCGCGCAATCAACACCTGCTCGGCACTTGCTAATCGGATCAGCACCATGGCGGCATCTTGATCTGGTGTGATATCTAAAATGGTGACAGGCAAACGGTTCACAATACTCGACTCATCCGCTTCAGAACGGGACAGACTCACATCACGCGCCAAAATACGCAGACGCATCTTAGTCCCCACTTCATCCCCTACATCTCGCACCCATAGGTTTGACGCACCACAAGCCACTTTCGCTAGATGCCACTGCGGCTCACGTTCGATCACTTGCCCTTGCCATACCGCCCCCGTATCAAAGCCTGATAAGGCTCTTAAGTCTGTACGCGAAAAGACCTCAGATAACGCACCTTGAGCCACTAATTTACCACTTTCCAAAACCATCACATGATCTGCAAGTTGAGCAATTTCATCCACAGCGTGACTAACATAGAGAATCGGAATATCTAAGCTTGTGCGAAGCTTAGCAAGATAAGGCAAAATCTCTTGCTTGCGCGCATTGTCTAAAGACGCCAGAGGCTCATCCATCAATAGAATGCGCGGTTGAATCAATAGCGCTCTGGCAATCGCAACCCGTTGGCGTTCGCCACCGGACAACTGCTTTGGATAACGAGACAAAATCGGTTCAATGCCCATTAAAGAGACAATCCGATCGAAGTCTTCCGAACTGGTGGGTTCTTCTGCTCGCTTGATGGCAAATTTTAGATTGCCAAAAGCGGTTAAGTGCTCAAACAAACTCGATTCTTGAAACACATAACCTAGGGGACGTTTATGTGTTGGCATAAACTGCTTAGCATCTTGCCAAACTTGACCTTCTATTTCGAGATAGCCGGACTGAGCGCGCTCTAGTCCAGCGACACATCGTAAAAAAGTGGTTTTACCTGAACCTGAGTGACCAAATATCGCCGTGACACCTTGAGCAGGCAACTCGGTCGCTACATCCAATTCAAACGGCGCAAGCCCCTTACTTTGACGCGTTAAGCGAAACTGCGCATGAATACTGGTGCCTGATAATATGCTCATGTCTTCACTCCCCAGACACTACCCGGTTGACGCTGAAAGCCATACACGCCAAGCAACACCACAAATGAAAATGCCACCATTAACCCGGCCAAAACATGAGCTTGTCCATATTCCATGGCCTCCACATAGTCATAAATCTGCACCGAGACCACGCGAGTTTCTTGGGGGATATTGCCACCGATCATCAGCACCACACCAAACTCCCCGACTGTATGAGCAAATCCCAAAATCGCAGCGCTAATAAAGCCCGGTTTGGATAACGGTAGGACGACGCAGAAAAAGCGCTCCCACGGTCCTGCGCGCAGTGTCGCTGCCACTTCTATTGGGCGCTCGCCTAAAGCCTGCATGGCATTTTGAATGGGTTGCACCACAAAAGGTAATGAATACACCACCGAAGCGATCACCAATCCCCAATAGCTAAACGGCAATAAGCCAATGCCCAGTTGCTGGGTTAGCTGACCAATCACCCCGTTTGGACCCATGGCAATCAGCATATAAAAGCCAAGCACCGTTGGTGGCAAAACTAAAGGCAGTGCCACAATCGCGCCAATAGGACCTTTAAACCATGACTGCGTACGCGCCAGCCACCAGGCAATGGGCGTACCAACTATCAGCAACAATATAGTGACCGTAGTGGCCAATCGAAGAGTGAGCCAAATAGCGTCCAGATCCGCTTCGGTGAACATATTAAATTACTCAGTTTTATAGCCATAAGAGTGGATGATTTCGTGTGCTTTAGTACTTTTTAAGTAAGCCATCAGATCACGCGCCGCAAGATTGTCTTGGCCTTTTTTAAGTAACACGGCATCTTGTCGAATCGGACTATACAGCTCACTTGGTACAATCCAGCTAGAACCCTGTGTCACATGACCTTCTGACATGATTTGCGACAGAGCCACAAAACCCAAATTGGCATTTCCGGTAGCAACGAATTGGTAGGTTTGCGCAATGTTCTCACCCTGAACCCATTTAGCCTGAGTCGCTTCCGTCAGACCTAGCGCTTCGAGTACTTCTGTCGCGGCCAGACCATAAGGAGCCAATTTAGGATTTGCTAATGACAACTTATTAAAATCACCTGAGGTTAATCGAGCGTCATCGTTTTCAATAAAGTCCGGTAATGATGACCACAGCGCCAGCGCCCCAATGGCGTAGGTAAAACGACTGCCATCCACCACAAAGCCATCTTGTTCTAGCTTTTCAGGCTTAGCTTGATCAGCTGAAAGAAACACTTCAAATGGTGCGCCATTTTGAATCTGCGCCAAAATTTTGCCTGATGATCCAAATGACAACACCACATCGTGGCCCGTGTCCGCTTCAAATTGCGCTACAACCGATTTCATCGCACCAGTAAAGTTCGCTGCAACCGCCGCATGAACTTGGTCAGCCGACGCATGAGTTGCTGCCACACAACCGAGCACTAACCAAGGCAACTGTTTCATTAAGTTCATCCGATTCTCCTTTGATTACGATCTAGGCCTACATGGCCATCCAAATTTCGCTATATAATCCATTACATAACGAAATTCATCAAGACTCCCTATTCATAAAAGAGCGCTTTACGCTGAAAAAATCACCGGAATGTCGTAGAAAGAAAACTTTATCGTCTATGACTGATGGGACATATGACTGGCTTGCAATTGAGGCAATAAAACTATTTTAAACCTAGCTATTCTGAGCGGCTGGTTGTTATGATTGGCGCCACATAGTCGGGGAGCATGATTGCTGAGATCGCTTAGGCGAGACCCGTTGAACCTGATTCAGTTAGCACTGACGTAGGGAACTATGGGAAAGCTTCCGCTCCAGCCAGCCGCCAATCTTAGCGAGTATGGTTGCTTGAGCCGCCTTCTCGTTCCTTTGCGTCGTAAAGGAACCTTTATGACCCAACCCACACCCATTACGTTAACCATCGCTGGCTCGGATAGCGGCGGCGGTGCCGGCATTCAAGCTGATATTAAAGCCATTTCCGCTACAGGTAGCTATGCTTGCAGTGTGATTACCGCCACGACCGCACAGAATACACTGGGGGTAATGGATGTCCACCCGATTCCAGTCGCGCACGTAGCAGCACAATTAGATGCAGTGTTCAGTGATTTAGAAGTCAGAGCGGTTAAGATTGGCATGCTAGCCGATGCCAACATCATCAAGGTCGTGGCAGATAAACTGCGCTATTACCGCCCCTCTTTTGTTGTATTAGATCCGGTCATGGTGGCCACCAGTGGAGATTTACTGCTACAGCAAGAAGCCATTCAAACCATGCGGTCTGAGCTGTTCCCATTAGTAGATTTAATCACTCCAAACTTACCGGAAGCAGCCACTTTACTTAATCGAGAAACACCTCTAACAGAAGCTGAAGCGTTAACCATGGTGGACGAGTTAAAACGCTTCCCTGCGGCTATCTTGTTGAAAGGTGGGCATTTAGTTACGGAGCAAGAAAGTAAGGATTGGCTAATCAGAGAAACGCAAGTTCAGGTTTTCTCTAGTCCAAGAATAGCGACCAAGAATACCCATGGTACAGGTTGTACCTTGTCTGCAGCCATTGCCTCGTTTTTGGCTCAGGGGCTCGCACTTGAAGATGCCATAGCCCGTGCAAAAGGCTACTTGAGCCAAGCCATTGCGTACGCTGATACTCTACAAATCGGCAAAGGTCACGGCCCCGTTCATCATTTCTACAAGCTCTTCTAATCAGAGATCTATATTGCCAATGGCTTCCCTTGTATACGAGACGGATTCTAGAACCGCAACTAGGTGACAATCTCATTGAGAACAGGTCCACCAGCCAAATAAAAGCCAGCCCTCTTCCTAGAGGGCTGGCTCTTCAAGACTGAAAAGTTGTTAGTCTATTGGCTGCTTATACAAAACCAAGCAAGCGAGGTATGAACAACGACAATTCAGGCACAAATGTTGTAATCAGCATCACTGGCATTGCCACGAAGCCCATCAAGGCCAACGCAGGCATTACAGTACGGTGGATCGACACCTGACCAATACGACACGCCATATATAAGATTGGCGCAACTGGAGGACTGTTAGCACCGATCACCACCGAACAAGCAACGATTGAAGCAAAGTGAACTGGATGCACACCACTTTCCACCATCAATGGCATAAACAATGGCGCAACCACAACCGTCACCGATACGTCATCCATGATCATACCCGCGATGATTAGAAATACGTTTACCGCAATCAAAATCAACAATGGGTTATCAATCAGAGCGCTAACCATCTGTGTTAGGTCTTGCGGGATACGTTCCATGGCCAAGATACGACCGATCATAAAGCTAAACAGCAAGATCAGAATCACTGTACCCGTGGTTTCAGCAGCAGAAATCACACTGCGTGAGAAACGCTTCACTGTTAAATCTTTATAGATAAAGAAACCGATGATCATTGCCGCGAAGGCCGCTACAGCTGCCGCCTCAGTTGGTGTAAAGATCCCCCCGTAGATACCACCCAAAATAATGATTGGCAAAGACAAAGCTGGGAACGCACGCAAGGTTGCACGAGCTTTACTTGGAGCCTTCTCCATCCCTTCAGTTGCCGCATTATTAATCTCATCAAAGAAACGCCCCACACTAAAGCGGTTAGCGATGATTAGTCCAATAATCAGCAAGATTGCTGGACCAATTGATGCCGCGAAACACGCCGCTACAGACTGGCGAGTCACAACAGCAAACAAGATCATGGTAATCGAAGGCGGAATTAAGATCCCCAACAAAGACGAGATACCGAGTAGCGCCGAAGAATAGCCTCGTGGGTAACCACGTTGCTCCAAAGGCCCAATCATGATGGTACCGATCGACGCTACTGCGGCTGTTGCGGTACCGGCAATCGCACCGAAGATACCCGATGCCACCACCATCGACGCGCCCATACCACCACGTCGCTTACCAATCATAACCTCGATAAAGTCCACCAGACGCTTGGCAATACCGCCGCTCTGCATCAAGTAGCCCGTCAATACAAACAACGGTAAAGCAATCAAAATCACCGAATCTAACGAACGATAACCTTGTAACATTAAGGTGTTTAAGTTCGCATCGTAAGCGTACACCAAATACGCTAATACCCCAGCAAACGACCACGCGACTGGCACGCCAATAATCATCAGCAGCATCAGCAGGCCAACTGCAATTAAACCATCCATACTACTGACCCTCTTTGCTTAAACGACGCGCACTGGCAACTGAACAAATAAAGTCGCGCAGTGAGTAACAAGTACAACCAATTGCTGCCAACATGATTGAAGCTTGTGGCAGCCAGATAGGAATCCCCATACCCGGAGAGGATTGCGGACGACGCATACCCCAAGCCAACATACGGTACGACAACACAACGAAGAATACGCAGATCGTAAAAGTGATGAGTGAAATAAAAGCCTTATGTATTAGCTTCATCCGCTCATCAGTGATTTGAAGTTCAACAAAGTCAACCACTAGGTGTTCATTGCGACGACTAGCAATTAAACCACCCAGCATATAAAGCCACATACCAAATAGCATAATCAGCTCAAGTAGGCCGACGATAGACCAACCGAACACATAACGAGCCAATACTAGAAACAGCATCAGGCCAACCACTAATAGGCTCGACACAAACGCCGCAGCCTCTAACAACCAGCCGACACGTTTATCTAAGTTAGAAAAAAACGTAAACATTATTGCTCCAGTTTAAGAAAAAACCAGCCCGAGATGGGCTGGTCTAAAAGGAGTTACTTCAGCAATGACAACTTATAAAGGTGAAGCATTTTTGCGGATCACATCCATGATCTCAGAACCGATCTCATCGTCCATTAGAGGCCATACTTTCTCACGCGCAGCCTTGGCAAATTCACGGATTTGCTCATCGCTTGGCTCAAAGTATTCCATGCCTGCTTTTTGTGCTTCCGCAATGTAGTGATCGTCTTGCTCTTTTGCCGCTTTAAACTGGTCATTCATGACTTCCGTTGCAGCTTCTTGAACAATTTTCTGCTCTTCTTCCGTCATGTTATCCCAAGCATCAAGGTTCATAGAAAGAACGCCTGTCATGAAGAAGTGCTTGGTTTGAACGAAGTAGTCAAGAGAGTCACGGAAGTACTCGTAATCCCAGTAAATAACGTTGCCCGCTTCACCGTCTACTACACCCGTTTGTAGAGCCGTGTATACTTCGCCCCAGTCGATCGCAGCCGTTTGGTAACCTAGCGCTTGCATCGTTTGCGGCGCTGGGAATACCGTCATCGTACGTACTTTCAGACCTTCAGCATCTTTGATAGTAAGCGCGTATTTACCACGTGAACCAACACCGTTAAAACCTTCTGGCCAAGGGCCAAAGAATTTCAAACCGATGTCTTGGTAAACACCACCCAACATATTGTTTACCCAACCACCTGGGCTGTAGGCTTTAAGCGCTTCATCCCAAGATAGCGTCATGTAAGGTGTGTAGATAACACCGATACGCTTGTCGTATGACGTCATTGGCCAGTTCAACATTACGTCAACGTCACCTGCAACGTGAAGGTCAAAAACTTCTTGCTGACCGCCTAACTCGTTTTGGTAGAAAACGCGCGTTTCGATTTCACCATTAGATTTTTGCTCAATGAGTTCACCCCATTTCTTAAGAGCGTCACCTGCTGGTGATCCCGCTGTTCCTGAGTCAGTTGCTAGACGTAATGTCAGTGCATCCGCACTGGCACTCATCAAACACGCTGTCGCCACAGCTGTTGAAAGCAATGTTCTGAACTTATTTTGGATGCCTTTCATGTAGTTCGTTCCTTTCTTTTTTGATACGAGCAACACGAGGTTGCCGCGAAAAGTGTCTTGAATAACATCTCGCTAGAGCAAGCGAGCGCGCCATTCAAAGCACCACCATTTATATCGGATCGGTCGCATACCCTGCTTACGACTTTTCTTACATAATGCTTACACAATTACACATTTCTAATATTAACATGTTCTAATAAGCGACAATTAGAGATAGTATTTATGTCGCAAATGATGCTTGACTTCCATTCAGGCCATTAGCGAGTGCATTTTCATTGGTAACATGAAAGTCATTGAAAAATATTAACATATATCATTTTTTCAAAGTAGACATAGATTTTTAGAGCTGCTAAACGGTAGGATTTTCAAAAAAATCTGAGTATACGTGTCGCTATTGATTTAACCAAAATAGCGCCATTTTGATGCTAATCAACTTATCCCTATAAAAAAGCAAGAACCAAGACAAAGCGTTCTATTTACGACATCAACCCTCGTCTGGCTTGCTGACTGTGACCTGATCGTTATTTTTCACCCCAACATCCGACGCCTTAGAAATAGCATCATTGATGCCGTGCTGGTCGAATTACTGGCCCAACTTGTAACCGCCTCCTGCATGCCGAATAATTAAAGTAATCACTTGTTACGAATTTTTATGGCACGCATTTAGCGACTTCATGGCAAGTTTGACTGAGCCAAAGGAATACGACACGAATCACACAACAATTGGTCGGTACGAGGCAACCCACGCACGCTATAGAACTCTACAATGCAGTATCACTAACTCAATAAATGGATCTGTCATGTCTGATTTCATTACTGTAATGCGCGAAACTTGCCCAACTCCTGTTGTTGATGCAACTAAATGGAAACGCATCGAGGGCGAACCACACACAGTTAACCTAAACGCTTACCTATCTGAAGATGGCAGCAAAATCATGGGTACGTGGATCTGTACTCCTGGTAAATTCGAAGTAGCGTACGACAAGTGGGAATTCTGTCACTTCCTAGAAGGTTACTGCATCATCACTCCTGAAGGCGAAGAGCCTAAACACCTTAAAGGCGGCGATGTGTTCGTAATCGAGCCAGGTATGAAAGGTACTTGGGAAGTTGTTGAAACAGTTCGTAAATACTTCGTATTCGCGTAAGAATCTGTTCGCGCCTGCCGCCTAGGCAGGCGCACCTTTACCGTCCGAACGCAATTTCCGCGCTTTAGTCACAGCCTTCCCAATCAGCAAGACGTATGGTTTTGCAAGACTTCTTAACATTTTGTTTACTTATTTAACTTAAATAAGTGTTTTTCTAGGATAAGCAAAATAAATCGGAACTTTTATTGCTTAGAGGCATATACTACCGACGTTCTCGTGTTTAAAACTAAACGTCGACTGTCTGCTTTCCCTACAAGCACCCAACCCTTCCCTTCATTTGTGGGCGTTTAGTTGTAAACATGCTTGCCAATTTATGGGAACTATATGAACGCTTGGTACTTCCTCTGTCTTTTATCCGTTGTCGCGATTTTAATCGCATTCAGTAATCAATATGTCTTAAAACTGCAAACCACCATTGCAATCACAACCGGCTCGGTTGTCATCTCATTATTATTAATGGGATTCACTCAGTTTTATGACAACAGTTTCACTGAAGCCATCAGCACCTCCGTCGCTAGCCTAAACTTTAATATGCTGTTGCTTAACGGCATGCTTGGTTTTTTGCTGTTCGCAGGGGCGCTTGAAATTGATTTAAAACTACTACGGCATCAGCGTTGGGAAATCGCCATCATGGCGTTTATCTCAACCATCATTTCCACTTTTATTGTAGGCGCCCTCTGCTACGGGACGCTGCATCTATTAGGCTGGAATCTGCCCTTTATTTACTGCCTACTGTTTGGCGCTTTGATCAGCCCAACTGACCCAATTGCGGTATTAGCTATCATTAAGAAAATGAACGCACCGGAGCGCATTTCAGTACAAGTGGAGGGAGAATCACTGTTTAACGATGGTATTGGCTTGGTGATCTTTACCACTATTTTCGCCCTTGCATTCTCTGGTGAAACACCCACTTTTTCAGGCGTGGCAGAGCTTTTCCTAGTAGACGCGGTCGGTGGTGTGGCATTTGGTCTTGTTATTGCTCTGATCGCTCACTGGCTTATCCGCACCAGTCACGATACCAGTATCGAGCTGCTCATTACCCTTTGCATTCCAACCGCAGGTTACGCGCTGGCCAATGTCATTGGCATTTCAGGCCCTTTGGCGATGGTAGTCAGCGGCATTTTTATTGGCAACGTAACGCACACGAAAGGTTTTTCAGAGGCCAGCCAGACTACTATGCATCACTTCTGGCACACGATTGATGCTTTCTTGAACTCATTACTGTTTATCTTGATTGGTCTATTAGTGGTGGTTCTACCAGTCACATGGGAGCAAGTCGGTTTAGGCATTTTAATGATCCCAATTGTATTGCTAGCACGCTTTATCAGTGTCGGCGCCATGTATAAGATCTTTCGCCGCTTCCGCAGCTACGATCCACACTCAGTGAAAATCTTAACTTGGGGAGGCTTGCGTGGAGGGTTGGCATTAGCAATGGCCGCATCGATTCCACAGGGAGAGATTATGATTAATAACTCGGACTATCACACCTTAATCGTGGTCGTGACCTACATTGTGGTCATTTTCTCAATCATTGTGCAGGGTTCAACCATTTCTCCGATCATCCAGCGCAGCATTGACGAAGGCAAAACCGTAGAGTCCTAGCCACTAGAAAATTGTTCACTCCACTGCCAAACAAGCGTTTGGCAGTGGTTATTCTATTCTGTCACATTATTCTTTGAGAAAACCTTGACGCGGTTTCGCCCTAATGATTTGGCTTGATATAGGGCTTCATCCGCACGACCAAACAATCGATCAATGCTGATAGCAGATTCAGAATGCTCATGGCATTGGGCAATGCCTGCGGAGATCGTCACCGACACAGCTTGCTCGTCGGTTATTGGTACTTTCTGAGCTTCTACCGCTATTCGAATCTGCTCCGCAATTTCGAATGCCTTTTGTTGATCCACATCTATCAGCATGATTGCAAATTCTTCTCCACCGATTCGCCCGACCAGATTTACGTCTTCAACAGTATCCAACATAATCCCAGCGACTTGGATAAGCACTTTATCTCCCGCCCTGTGACCAAAGCGATCATTAATTTGTTTGAAATGATCAATATCCAGCATTATCATGCAATACGGGGTCTTGTCTACTATCAAGGTTTCTAGTGTCTGCTCAGCGGACTCAAAAAAATGTCCTCGGTTTGAAAGCCCCGTCAAATGATCAAAGTTGGCGCGTTTTTCCAGCGCTTGCTGCCCTCGGCGATTTTCAATGGCCACACTGGCTAAGTTACTCGCAAAGTCTATTAGCTCAAGGTGCTGTTCGGTTGGGACTGATGGATAAGGGTAATAAATGGCAAACGTCCCCAATACCTCGCCTGAACTGGCGATAATTGGATCGGACCAGCAAGACTTTACGCCAGCCAAATCCGCCAAATGAGTAAAGTTCTGCCACAACTCACTATCATAAATATTCTCGACGACTACACGCTCTTTACGATAAACCGCAGTACCACATGAGCCAATGGACGGTCCTACAGCAACACCATCAATCGCTTTCAAATAGCTATTAGGCAAATTAGGGGCAACATAACTGCGCAACCGTTGACTTCCATCTACCATTAACACACTGCAAATTGAGCCCGGTAACTCAGATTGCACTTGCTCCACCAAAGCCAACATGATGTCTTTAAGCTTACTTCCTTTCGCCACCATTTCTAGCAAGCGAGCACTGACCTGCAACCGTTCTTGGATATTAAAGTAGTCAGTCACGTCAATATAACTCACTAAACGTCGACACCCCATGTAGGTGACTGTCAATTCTACATGTCGTAAGGAGCCATCTTTACAAGCCACCACCAATGAGGTTTTTTTTGTAAGATCGCCACGTTTCTGAGCTTCTAGGCTGTTTTCATAATAAGGCAGTAGAACCGTTTGACGATAAACCTCATCGGGGAAGGCCTTTTCAAACCATTGAACCAGTGTAGGAATGTCAGAGTGACAGTAGCCAAACATTTGTTCAAAAGAAGGGTTTATGTATTCAATTTCCCCCGTCTCTATATTTGACCAACCAACAGCCATAGAGGAAACCTGCAAAATTTGCTTCAGGGGTAATAGGTCCTGTTCAAACGAGAACTCTACACCTTTGCTCGGCAGTTTAGCTGCGACCTCAAATTGTAATCGACTGGTCAAGCTATCCAATAATGCTTGAATTTTCGGCGGGACTTGATTCTGATTAACCGCTGTCTTTTGGCTCACAACACACACGAAAAAAGGCTCGCATCCGGCAATATTTACCGAGCGTTGAAAACTCTGTTTCACATCCAAATGTTGTCCACTTAAACAGGGGCGAGCCACGACAAAGCCATCACCATCCATAAGATAAGCAATGCATGAACTTATCTGATAAAAATTATCCAATATCTCAGACAAGTCCTTTAAACCCATTATCTCTAATAGTGATAGCGCTTTATCGGACATATATTTTGACAACCTAAAAATACATCTTATTGATGTTAGTTTACTGCAGCATGTACTGCATGGCTATTGTATTCTAATTAGCTAATTAAGCTGCGAATGATCACTTTGCTTCCTAGGCACTGGTCCCGATAATCTTAACAACCTAACTTTACAACCACGATATTAAGAGCACATCAGGCAAAAATCTGACTAAGGCGAGTCCAAAATGGCAACAAGCACACCGAATCAATTCCTTGGCATTATCAAGCAGCTCAACGCTGGAGCCGTAAATTCAGAAGTCGTTTTGGATATTGGCGCAAACCAATCTGTCGTTGCGATCGTCACACAAGAAAGCGTCACCAATCTTAGCTTAGCGATTGGCCATGAATGCATAGCTCTGATTAAAGCTTCATCCGTTATTTTAAGCAGCGACACAAACGTCGTTACTAGCGCGCGCAACAAACTGGTAGGGGTCATTTCTCAAATCGAAATCGGTGCCGTTAACTCCAACATCACACTGGACATTGGTGGAGGTCAACAAGTGAGTGCGATGGTTACCAATACCAGCGCAAATGAATTGGGCCTTGCTGTGGGCAACCACGCCTGCGCGCTTTTTAAAGCGCCAAGCGTTATTTTAATGGTTACCTAATCAAACACTCTTATCATTAGGCTAGTGAGGCTTCTCGGACACCGCATTTACCCGCATGTTTAATGGTATACATGGCCCTGTCGGCTGCTTGAATAATTTCATCCAGAGTTTGGCCATGTAGCTGGTGAAAGGCCACGCCAATGCTGGCACTCACATTGATAGTACAACAGGGTGACACTTTTATCGGTATTTGGATTTGCGCCAGCAAGGCTTGGGCAACGTCAATGGCAATATCTTTATCAGCTATTTTATCCAACCAAATTAAGAACTCATCCCCACCTAAACGAACGGCTTTTCCTTTCCCTTCTACCGTATCACTTAATCGGCGCGCCACTTGTGTCAGAACTTTGTTCCCGGTTTCGTGACCACAGTTATCGTTCACCTCTTTAAAACCATCTAGGTCAATATATAAGACCGCTAGAGGGTGGCCGGATTGCTTTACAGACTGCATCAATGCGCGCTCTTGATCCATTAAGTAACGCAGCGATGGAATACCGGTCACGGCATCGTAGTGAGCCAATTGTCGCAGTTCTTCTTGAGCTATTTCCGCCACATCCAGAGCTTCATGTAGTGGCGTAACATCGTACTCAGACATCAACAACAGGAAATCTCCTGAGAGCGGGTGTCGCGTCATACGCACATCTAGAGTGTGAATACGCTCGCCTTTTGCGGTGTGAACATGATACGTCCACTGACCACCCTGACCAGCAACGGCTTGCGCCAACATGGCTTTGCCTTCCTCAGGATTAACAAAGCGCTCTAGGAAAAAGTTGTCTTGGCTTAATCGATTTCGATTGATGTGTTTGTAAGTTTCCGTGGCAGCAGGATTTTCCACCACTGGATCACCTGTAAGAGTAAAACTGGTCACAGCCACATTGGTGTAGCGCATGGCTTCCACCAGCAATAAATTTTCTGGCGTATCTCCAAGATTCACTTCTTCATTAATAAAAGCAATGATGCCACGATGCTTTTCTGACCCTAACAACACCGCCCGATGGCGCATGTATAGGGTTTTCGGTTTGCCGTTGGGATAGGTGGTCCAAGGGTCAATTGTAAGGCCATTTTGCACCGCTAGCTCAAAAGTTTGGGCAGTGCGATCTTTAGCGCCTTGGGTATCGCCAGATAAATCTTTGTTTATGAGCTCATCCACATGATTTAAGCCCCAGAATTTTACGGCAGCAGAATTTCCCCACCACCAGCCGTGCTTGTCTAAATCGAAAAACCACACCACATCAGGGATCAGCTCATACAAAGCAACGTCTGAATGATCTCGAATGTGAACAAGATGATCATATGAATGGGGTTCTAAGGGACTAGTTGGGACTGTCATGGGCCTCCCTAGGGACACGCGATTTACATAGAAACCTTGTTATAGCCCGATTAGCCCATGATTCCAACCCTTCAAAGTTTAGAAACTACGGTCTCGCTAAGACCTCAAGCTCTTTGGTGAAGCTATAAAAGTCGCCCCCCATCTTACCTACGCTGTCTAACTTGCGCTGATTAATGGCACCCTCTTGATATAAATCATCTGCCACATAGACAGACAGTACATCCAGCATAACCAGAGTTCCGTTGCCAGCATCTTTACCAATACGAACAATCTCACGCAGGCGGCATTCATAACGCACCGGCGCCGCACTCACTGAACGAGGCTCAACCATTTGACTGGCTTCTGAATCAATCCCTGCAAAATCAAACTCACTCTGATCTGGTGGCAAATCGGCGCATGTCAGATTCATTTTTTCCAACGCTGTAGAATCCACCACATGCACCACACATTCTTTGGTCGCGATTAAATTTTTCAGCGTGTCTTTGTCTTCCCCAGTGCGAGGATTTACTTGGGTGTAGCTGAGTACTGGCGGATTCACACTGACTACGCTGAAAAATGAGTATGGAGCAATATTATCGACACCCTCTTCAGATCGAGTGCTAATCCAAGCAATAGGACGCGGCGTCACTCCACCCACCAATAAACGATAAACATCCGACGTCGCTAAAGATTCGGTAGCAATGTGCATATCACCCTCCAATTAGGTAATCATTAAATTAG
The DNA here is from genome assembly GCF_001418205.1 of Marinomonas fungiae. GTDB lineage: Bacteria > Pseudomonadota > Gammaproteobacteria > Pseudomonadales > Marinomonadaceae > Marinomonas > Marinomonas fungiae. The sequence continues at coordinate 141,519 of NZ_LIQF01000001.1, forward strand.
ATTTAACTTATATATTTATCACGGACGATGCAAGACTTCATGCGACGATTATGTCAGGAGGCATAAAAACAAAAATCGGAGCCTAAGCTCCGATTTTTGAGTAGCACTATCATTTAAGCCGCTAGGCGTTTTTTCTGGCGGCGTATGATCCAAAACACTAGTAAGAAAGCCGGAATAAAGAACCACTCTTTTGCTGGTCGCTCATTCTCCACATCAAAACCAGTGATCTCCCAATCAAAATCCAATTGCATTTGCTCAGCAATACTGCCCCAAGCAATATTATCAATGTAGATTCGACCGTCTTCATCGCGAACCTCCAGACCCGAACCGTCTAGCAGGCGATCCGTTGCTGAACCGGATGCACTTAACGGCAAATCAACCGTCTTCTGAATCCAGCGACCGTCTAGGTTTTCACCTTCTACGGCCAAGCGAACACTAGCAAGATCAGGATGCTGATCAATGTATTGAGTTAACTCAGAACCTTGGTAATGTTCATGTGGCGCAATAATCTGATCCAGCCAAAAACCTGGGCGGAATAATGTAAACGCAACCAATAGCAATACTAAGCTTTCCCAACGTTTGCTGCGAGCAAAGAAGTAACCTTGCGTACCTGCTGCGAAGATCAACATTGCAGCCAAAGCAACAAAGAACACCACGATACCCTGATACCAAGTCACATCAATCAACAACAAGTCTGTGTTGAAGATAAATAGGAATGGTAACAAAGCCGTACGCATCGAGTAGAAGAATGCCGTGAAGCCGGTTTTAATCGGATCACCGCCAGAGACAGCCGCCGCAGCAAAAGAAGCCAAGCCCACCGGAGGTGTTACATCCGCCATGATACCGAAGTAAAACACGAACATGTGAATCGCAATCATCGGTACGATCAAGCCAGACTGAGCCCCTAATTCCACCACAACACTCGCCATCAGCGACGAAACTACGATGTAGTTAGCGGTGGTTGGCAATCCCATACCTAAGACAAGGGAGATCAAGGCCACCATTAGTAGCATAATGATCAGCACGCCACCGGATATCAGCTCTACGAATTCAGCCATCACCTGACCAACCCCCGTAAGCGTCACGGTACCTACGATGATACCTGCTGTGGCTGTCGCTACGCCGATACCAATCATATTACGCGCACCGGTGTTCAAGCCTTCAATTAGGTCCCAAGCACCTTCTTTAAATTGAGCGCCAATGCCGTTGTGCTGACGGAACCATGCTTTGAGCGGCTTCTGCGTAATCAGAATAAACGCCATCAGCATACTTGCCCAAAAAGCGGATAAGCCCGGCGACTTGCGCTCCACCATTAGGAACCAAACCAACACAATCAATGGCACCAGATAGTAAAGGCCTGAACGGTAAATATCGGCAAACACAGGTAGCTTGACGATTTCACCGTTGGTATCACCCATGTCTAGATCTTTAGATTGTGCCGAGATGTACAGCAAGGCAAAGTAGCCAAGTACGACTAACAGTAACAAACCAATATTTGACCAGTCACCTAATGCCCACTTAATACCTAATACTAAGTAATACAAAGCACCCGCCAGAATCATCATGCTCGACATAATGATGCCTGAACGCAGTAAGGCAATTTTCCATGGACGGACTGGCGTCGAGCGAGGTAAGCCACGCATATCCGCTTTCAGGGCTTCAAGATGAACAATGTATAGTAAAGCAATGTAGGAAATGGTGGCCGGTAAGAACGCGTGTTTTACGACTTCAATGTATGGAATACCTACGTACTCCACCATCAAGAAAGCCACAGCTCCCATCACCGGTGGCATGATCACGCCGTTTACCGATGAAGATACTTCTACCGCACCCGCTTTTTCAGGGCTAAAGCCGACTTTCTTCATCAACGGAATGGTAAATGTACCTGTGGTCACCACGTTGGCAATCGACGAGCCAGAAATCAAGCCAGTCATTGCCGAAGACAACACCGCAGCTTTAGCTGGACCGCCGCGCATATGGCCTAATAAAGCAAATGCGACCTGAATAAAGTAATTACCAGCCCCCGCTTGGTTGAGTAGAGCACCGAATAATACGAATAAGAATACAAAACCAGAAGAGACACCAAGGGCAATACCGAATACCCCCTCTGTTGTCAGCCACATATGCGTCATGGCTTTTTCAAACGATGCTCCTTTCCAACGAAGAATTTCAGGCAACCAAGATGAATCTCCGAAAAACACATACAGCAGGAACACAATCGCAACCATCATTAGCGGTGGCCCAAGCGAGCGACGTGCGGCCTCAAGCGTTAATAGCAACCCTGTCCCAGCCACCACCAAATCTAAGGTCGTCGGCAAGCCTGGACGCATGGCTAACTCATCGTTAAATAAAAACAAATAAGAAGCGCAAAAAGCACCGATAGCAGCCAGGGCATAGTCAATAATGGGAATGTGTTTAGTTGGGCTGCTGCGGAATGCAGGAAAAGCCATAAATGCCAAAGTCACCGCAAACGCTAAATGTAACGCACGGGACTGAGTATCGTTTAAAAAGCCAAAACCAAATTGCGATGGTAGAGGTGAGCCAATCCAAAGTTGAAACAAAGACCAGCAAAGCGGCACCAGAAACAGTAGCCCTAACGCGAAACGACCATGCGGCGCACGTTTGCCCGTGTCCGCTTCAGCAACCATTTCATTAAGCTTATCGGTATCCAACGCTGTGGAGTTTTCTGTCGACATAGTAGTTACCTAAGTGTTGACGAAAAGAAGAAAAAGCGCCCTCCTGCTCGGAAGGCGCTTTAAAGAGCAAGTAATCGAAGCAGCTAGGGATTACTTCAACAAACCTTGCTCGCGGTAGTATTTCTCAGCACCAGGGTGCAGAGGCGCTACCAAAGAAGAGTGCACCATTTCTACTGGTTGCAATGGCGCAAACGCTGGGTGAAGACGTTTGAAGGCATCAAAGTTTTCAAAAACAGCCTTAGCCATTTGATAAACCACTTCATCGGATACATTTGCAGACGTTACGATGGTCGCTTTAGGACCGAAGGTAACTACATCATTTGGGTTACCGTTGTACATGCCGCCAGGAATGATAGCTTGTGAGAATTCAGCATGTTTTTGCTGAATGCTTAGGGACGCATCATCCGTTAGAGGAATCATACGCACATCACACGTGGTCGTTGCTTCTTGCGCTGAACCGTTTGGTAGGCCGGCTACGAAAATGGTTACATCAAACTTGTCATCACACAATGCTTGCGACATTTCAGATGATTTCAACTCTGCGGCAAAGGCGAAGTCTTCTGTCGTCCAGCCTTTTTCTGCCATCAGAAGTTCCATCATAGAACGGTTACCTGAGCCCGGATTACCGATGTTGACACGTTTGCCTTTAAGATCATCAAATGACTTGATTCCTGAGTCAGCGCGAGCCATTAGGTGAATTGGCTCAGGATGAAGCGAGAAGACTGAGCGAAGTTCTGGGAATGGATTGCCTTCGAATTGGCCTTTACCTGCAATCGCCGCCGCTTGCACATCAGATTGCGCTACACCAAACTCAAGCTCGCCAGCACGGATACTGTTAACGTTGTAACCTGAGCCACCAGTTGACTCTACCGAACAACGGATACCGTGCTCTTTACGATCTTTATTAATCATTCGACAAATTGAACCACCCGCAGGGTAATAAACCCCCGTTACACCACCTGTACCAATGGAGACAAATTGTGTCTCTGCGGCAATCGATAAGGTTGCTGCTGCGGTGAATGCTGTCGCTAAAGCTGTTTTAAGCATGATGCTCTTCATAGAGAATTCCTCGTTGTGTTATTTTTTTGTTATGAAATAGTAAAAACGAGGTAACTTATGGCAAGGACAGTGCCAACTCTCAAAAACAACCATAAGTCATTGTTTTGTAATGATTTAAAAACATTTCAATAGAATTAAATCGAAACCAAGAACTATAACTTTGGTTATAGAACGCTATAAACGCAGGCTGAATAGTGAGCCAAAGGCTAGCGTTTTGGGTGCTTAGTGCATGCCCTATAACTTTTCTTATGGTTATAACTTTTGTTATAAGCACTATTAAAAGCAAGGAGTTAACACACTTCTCATTGCCCGTAAGACTGGTTAAGATGCCCCTTCCAATTCGATTTGTAGACTTTTTGTACAGATGAAAACCCTGCTGATGAGTTTATTGAGCCTGCTGTGTTTTGCTCAGTTGTCCTACGCCGAAACAAGACTTGGGCCCAGCATAGCGGCGCAGAAACGCACTGTGCATATCGCTGCAGACTATAACTACCCGCCTTATGAGTTTATTGATGAAGATGACAATCCCACCGGTTATACCGTCGAACTAAGCTATGCTATTGCTGAAGTGATGGGCTTTGAGATTAACCTGACCATGACCGATTGGCAAAGTGCTTACAATGGTTTACTGAATGGCACATTTGATGCCTTGCAGAACATCGCTTACTCCGACGAGCGAGCACAAAATATCATCTTTTCCCCCCCGCACTCGATTGTTAATCAATCCTTGTTTGCTCGTAAAAATGGCCCCCACGTAGATGACATTCAACAAGTATCCGGCTATGAAGTAATCGTGCAACAAGGCAGCATCATGCACGAATATTTGCAACGTAGTGTACCAAAAGCCATCATTATTCCAGCGCCAACCCACTCTGCGGCTTTACGCTTGCTTGCTTCGGGCAAACATGACTTTGCCCTGACCGCGAATTCACCGAGCCTATACTTAAGCAAAGAAATGGGCCTAAGTAATCTTGAGCCCATTGCTCGACCAGTAGCAGGTCAACGCCTGAGCTATGGCGCGTTACCAAAGAATGAAGAACTGATTGCTCTATTCAGTGAAGGCTTAGCTATTTTAAAAAATACGGGGCGTCAACAAGCCATCTACGATAAATGGTTTGGCACGCTTGAGCAGTCCAAGTGGCCTTGGAAGAAGATCGGACAGTACGCCTTTTATGCCATTCTTGCTCTGCTGTTTATTCTAGGTGGTATCATGATTTGGAATAACATGCTGCGCAAAGAAGTGGAGCGCCGTTCGAAGCAACTTAAAGCCCAGCAAGAGCAATTAATACAAGCGGATAAAATGGCCTCTCTTGGTGTATTGGTTTCCGGTGTTGCCCATGAAATTAATAACCCCACAGGTCTGTTGATGCTGAATTTACCGATCCTGCGTAGCGCTTGGGAAGATACACTTCCCTATTTAGATGAAATTGATCAAGCGCAGCAAGGAATTTCACTGGGTGGCTTATCTTATCAACGCCTCAAAGCAGAAATTCCTTATCTACTAGATGAAATGCAACACAGCACAGACCGTATTCGTAATATTGTGAATGACCTCAAAGACTTTGCTCGCGAGCAGCCTGATGAAATTTGGCAAGATGTAGATCTTAATCAGGTTACGCAGACCGCGGTGCGTTTGGTGGATAAGTCGATCCGCGCCGCAACGGATCATTTTACCTTACACCTTGATCAGCGTACTCCGCACATTACGGGCAACCCTCAACGTATTGAGCAAGTGATCATCAATCTGATTCTGAACGCCTGTGATGCGCTAGCGGACAAATCTGCGAGTCTAACGCTCACCACCACCCTAAACGCCGATCAAGAAGAAGCACTCATTGTGGTCGAAGACCAAGGCTGTGGTATCGAAAAAGAAGCACTACCACGTTTAACTGAGCCGTTCTTTACCACCAAACGCGAGACAGGTGGAACAGGCCTTGGATTGTCCGTGTCTGCAGGTATTATTAAAGCCCACAAAGGGCGTTTATCGTTTGAGTCCACGCCCGGTCAGGGCACGACGGCAATCGTTACCTTCCCAATTCTTTCATCAAGTATGCCGTAAGAAAGGAGCTTCATTTGAACCAGTTGGCCTATCCACAATTTAAAATCCTGCTAGTGGACGACGAGCCTTCGTTTTTACGCAGCATGTCATTGACCTTGGAGCGCCATGGTTTAAACAATTTACTCACCTGTCCAGAGCCCCATCAAGTCAAAAGCCTGATGGCCGAGCACAACATTGGCTTGGTTTTACTGGACCTAACCATGCCTGTGATCTCTGGACAGGAACTGCTGACTTGGTTAACCGAAGAATACCCTGATGTCAGCGTGATCATCTTTAGTGGTTTAAATCAAGTCGATGCGGCGGTCAATTGCGTCAAGCAAGGCGCCTTTGATTACATTGTCAAAACGGCTGACCCAGAACAGATTCTCGAAGCCATTAAGCGCGCCATTCACACGCAAGAATTAAGCCTTGAGAACCAAGCATTGCGAGCACAATTGCTCTCCAGCGAGCTGAAAAAAGCCGACCACTTTGCCAACTTCATCACTGCCGATCCGAATATGATGTCGACATTTCGCTACTTGGAATCTATCGCCTCAAGTAGCCAGCCAGTATTGATTACAGGAGAAAGCGGTGTCGGCAAGGAGCTGATTGCCGGAGCTATTCATGAACTCAGTGGCCGCCGTGGGCCTTTGGTGAGTGTCAACGTAGCCGGATTGGATGACAATATCTTTTCCGACACTTTATTTGGTCATGCCCGAGGTGCCTTTACAGGGGCAGATAAAGTCCGCCAAGGCTTGGTTGAAAGTGCTGCTGGCGGCACACTGTTTCTAGATGAGATAGGTGATTTAAGCCCTATGTCTCAGGTCAAATTACTGCGCCTCTTGCAAGAAGGCGAATACTATCCAATTGGTAGCGACCGACCAAAGCGCATTCAGGCACGCGTAGTGGTGGCTACCCATCAAAATTTAGTTGAGCAACAGCAACAAGGGAAATTCCGCAAGGACTTATACTTCCGGCTACGTACCCACATGGTGTCGATCCCACCGTTACGGGAGCGTCTTAATGATCTACCTCTCTTAATTGATCATTTTATGCGCCAAGCCTGCGATGAATTGCGTAAGCCACAGCTTAACATCCCTAATAACTTGGCAATACAATTGCAGCAGTACTCATTCCCGGGCAACGTGCGCGAGCTTCGTGCCCTCGTTTACGATGCCGTCAGCCAAAGTGATCAAAGCCAATTAAATATCTCTGTGTTTCAACAGCTTACGGGCAGTAGCCCTATCGATGTATTTGAGCGCAGTGTACGCTTTCCTGAAGACCAGCCTTTACCGACTTTGACACAGCTGAGCAAGTTATTGGTGGAAGAGGCTATGAATCGTGCCAATCATAATCAGTCGTTGGCGGCGCGTATGCTAGGCATTTCCCAGCCTGCTTTAAGTAAGCGCTTAAAGAATATGAAGGAAGGCGAAGAATAACCTAAACCAGAGCGACTGGATGTCACTCTGGTTGGTAGAAGGTGACGCGGAAAAACTTACACGTCTAGGGAAGTCATATCAATCACGATACGATGTGCCATGTCACCTTTAGCCATACGCTCGAATGCTTCGTTGATTTGATCCATCTTGATCATTTCACATTCTGGGTAAAGCTTATGCTTAGCACAGAAATCTAGCACTTCTTGAGTTTCTTTAATACCGCCGATCAAAGACCCAGCGATACGACGTCGACCGCCGATTAAAGGCCAAGTATTTGGCTCTTCAAGTGGTCCAACTTGCCCAACAATAACCAAGGTTCCATCCACATCCAACAATGGCGCATACACGTTGATATCATGCTTTGATGGGACCGTGTCGATGATTAAATCCAATGAGTTCGCAGCCGCTTGCATCGCCGACGCATCAGAAGACGCTAGAATACCTTTAGCACCTAAGGCTTTCGCGTCCGCTTCTTTCTTGTTTGAGCGGCTGATCACCGTTACTTCAGCGCCCATTGCAACGGCTAATTTCACAGCCATGTGTCCCAAGCCACCTAGACCAATCACCCCCACACGAGAGCCTTCCTTTACGCCCCAAGTACGTAGTGGCGAGTAGGTTGTAATGCCCGCACATAGAATAGGCGCGGTTTTAGAAAGCTCCATACCTTCTGGAACGCTTAGGACGAACTCTTCGCGTACAACAATGTGCTTGGAGTACCCTCCTTGCGTAATCTCACCCGTGATGCGATCTGGCGCGCCGTAAGTTGGGGTTGATTCATTGCGACAGAATTGCTCTTCGTGATTGTGGCATTGATCACACCCCTGACAGCTGTCTACCATACAGCCCACAGCGACTTGATCACCCACTTTGTATTTTGATACAGCAGAGCCTATCGACGTCACCACACCTACAATCTCATGACCAGGCACCAATGGATAAGTTTGCGCCCCCCAGTCACCGTTTACGGTGTGCAAATCCGAATGACAAACACCTGAGTATAAAATTTCGATTGCCACATCGTTGTCACGTAGATCACGGCGTTCAAAGTGGTAAGGAACCATATTGGCGCTGGAATCATGTGCGGCATAGCCTACGGTTTTCATAAATTTTTTACTCCCAGTTATCTTCTAGTCATCGTGCTTCACGCTAGCAGAAAGCCCAACAAGGCTCTCTCAACGATTCACTATGGTCGCATAAAAAAACGCCTCAATTGAGGCGTTTTCTGGGAAACATATTGACCAAATGTCTAAACAATAAATCGATCCAACAGCTGTTTTTGAGCATTCGTACTGGAACGTTGCTTCTCCATCGCGGCACTTGAGGACTCAGCCAAGCCAGAAACCTCTACCGATAGATCTTTGATCTTCACAGCGTTGCTACTAATATCTTCTGCCACATGGCTTTGCTCTTGCGCAGACGATGCAATTTGAATGTTCATATCGCTGATACGCTCAATGGCCACACTGATGTTGCGCAATGCCTCATCGGCAAATGATATCTAAAGGCAATAATATGTAAATTTTACCCTATAATAATGTCATTTTGTTCAACTGAGCGCGCAGCACTGGACTCTTACCAGCGCTTCCTTTATATATCCTTGATAACACACCACTTGACCGATGAAAATAATGATGAATTCACTCAAACGTACCCTATTGGCATTTTTGTATCAGCCCAATAGTCGGCCAATTCGAAAAGGTGCTTTGGTGCTTATCGCTACCCTATTGGTCTTGCTGGTTGCTGGCTTCCATGAGCATCTAACTAGCTTCCTTGTGATGTTTATTGATCGCTACTTTCAAGCTCAACAAGCATTGGTGGATGCACAATTTTTTGCTTGTTAAAAGTAAGATGAGACGGGAAGTGGGCGTTACAGACCTTTAACTTTGATCCAAGAGGTTTCTACGACCTCGGCCCACTCTTCTTTGATTGTTGGTCTAAAAATACTACTCTGATTACGACCATTTTTCTTCGATTCATACATGGCCTCATCTGCTCGAGAAATCAGACCAAGAGTATTACTGTCTTCCTGACAAACCTCTGTTATTCCTAAGCTTGCCGTCACAACAATTTCGTACAAATCGGTTTCGCAGGGAGTGTTACACAAGCTATTTCGTAGTGTTTCGGAAAGCTCGAATGCTTCCTTCTCGCCCCTATCAGGCACAAGGATGGCGAACTCTTCGCCTCCTATTCGGCCAATTGCCATGCCTTTATGGAGGCCTGCACGGAAGATATCGACCACATGACGAATGACCTCATCACCCACACTATGTCCCAAGGTATCATTAACACGCTTAAAGTAATCAATATCAAACATGATCAGAGCAAACATGGCGTGCTGCTCATGGTAAGTATCTATGGCCGCTTGCAGGAGTTTTGTAAAAGAACGGCGGTTGTAAACACCGGTTAACTCATCCACTTCGGATAAGTGTTTTAACTCCATTTCCAAATAGTGCTGCTTAGTGATGTTCTTTGCGTTCCACACGACAGTGCGCAGACCCTTTTCATATGTAGGCAGACTTTTAATCACACCTTCAAACCAGAGTTCTTTTGGCACAGTGAGACCATGAGGTAATTCAATCGTGCTGCCCTCATCGAACTTATACTTTACGTATTGCGTTTCCCCTGTATTGATCGCGTTGAGGATGTGCGTGAGAAATCCATCAGCCAGTTCCTCGGGCATAACATCATGTAACCGCTTACCAATAAACGGCTTACAATCAAACCCCGTGGCATTCTCTTCACCTCCGTATACATCTAGGTATTCACCGGTTTCAGAAAATACAAAAATATGATCTGGCAGGGTATCAAGTACTGCGTAATAGCGCGCTAGCACATTCTCATGTTTCACAAATCTCTACTCCATCAACACAATGGCCTCTCCATCTTGTCACAAGATAACTAAATGCCTGTTTGAATAAAAAGCATACGGTAAAGATAAAAGTTTGGATAATACAAAACGGTAATTTTCTGTTTTGAAATGTGGTTTGCCCGTTTCTAACTTTCAGCAAGAAGTAAAGCTATACAGGATGCGAAAACCGTTCCCGCATCCTATTTCCAAAGCACTAACGCCACTTACGATCAGGGGCTTTGTAATTACGCATATGCTCAAGCAACACATCCGCTTGATCGGTTTTAATCAGCATATCCACATACTGCGGACGAATAAAACCAGCATCACGCATCTGCTCAACCATGCTAAACAGTGGGTCGTAAAAGCCCATCACATTATAAAAAGCACAAGGCTTGTTGTGATGCCCCAGTTGCGCCCAGGTCCAGACTTCAAAGATCTCTTCAAGCGTACCAACGCCACCGGGCAATGCGACAAAAGCATCGGCTAATTCAGCCATTTTCGCTTTGCGTTCATGCATATCTTTGACGATATATAACTCAGTTAAGTTCGGATGAGCAATTTCTTTGTTTTTTAAGTATTCAGGAATGGCGCCATAGACCCTGCCACCATGAGCCAATACTGCATCAGCTATCGTCCCCATAAGACCGACATTACCGCCGCCGTAGACCACCTCAACACCTTGCTCAGCAAGGTACTTACCAAGCTCTTTGGTGGCCTCAACAAAGCGCGGATCATTCCCGTTACTAGAGCCGCAAAAAACTGCAATTCTCATTCTGACATCTTCCTTCATATTGCTTTAATTCGACTAAACCCCACTGTAAGCGTTTTAGATAACAGCTTCAAAACATTCTAATTGCGGGTGCCCCATGTAGATGTCACGACGACTGCCGGCGTTAGCATGCGCTTTACGGAAGGCTTCGGACTTAGTCCAAGCGTCAAAGGCTGCACGCGATTCCCACACGGCGTGAGATGAAAACAGGGTGTATTCTTCGTTAGTCGCCCCTTGTAGCAGGTTAAAGGATTGAAAACCCGGCACTTCATTGAGATAGGAGTCACGCCCCTTCCAGATTTCGATAAATTCTTGTTCGCAGCCCAATTTGATTTTGAAACGGTTCATGGCAATAAACATAATGACCTCTTAAACAACATGATTTTGTCAACTTTTATAGCTTTCCAAGGCATTCAAAGCTAGTATGGCGACCTTTTATTTTTGCAGAGCTGACATCATGTCCGAAACTGTTTTATACACTGACTTGTCAGCCTACTATGATCTCATGTGTGCTGATATCAATTATCAAGCACAAAGTGAATGCGTCATGCGCTTAGACCAGATCTTTGGTAACGCAGGACACCAGCATCTCGATATGGCGTGTGGTACAGGCCCACACATTCGCTATTTTCTAGACTCTGGATATCAAAGCCAAGGGTTGGATCTAAACCAGCCGATGCTCGACAAAGCACAAATTCGCTGTCCCGAGGCCACTTTTAGTTTACAGAACATGTGCTCCTTTAGCGTTGAGCAGCCAGTGGATTTGATCACCTGCTTCTTATATTCAATCCACTACAGCGGCGACATCGCCCCTCTAGAAGCCTGTTTTGAAGCGGTATCTGGCGCCCTTACTGAGGGCGGTGTTTTTTGCTTTAACTCTGTCGACAAGCGTTTTATTGATAATCAGTCATCTGTAGCACATTCCGCTGAACAAGATGGCAGCTTATTTGATTTTCGCTCCGGTTGGTTTTATGAAGGCCAAGGTTCAAAACAACTGTTACGTCTGGTCATCCAAAAAACCTCTGGCGATCAAGTGGAAGTCTGGCAAGACAGCCATCCGATGGTAGCGGTAGCGTTCCCAGAGCTGACCTTGCTATTAGAAAAACATTTTGACGTGTTTGTATTTGAACACGACTACGACAAGCTTTTGCCATGGGAAGGCCAAACTGGTAACGCCATTTTTGTCTGTGTGAAGCGCTAACGCACCAACGTTCACCTTACTTACAGGTTGTAAGCATTTAGTTCTTGTAAGTAAGGAGTGATGTCGCCAATCTCACGTGCGACCCAATCTGGATTATAGTAAGTGTCCTGATAACGGTCGCCACTGTCACACATCAAGGTCACAATCGAACCTGATTGATTACGTTGTTGCATGGTGTTCGCGACTTGTAACACCCCCCAAAAATTTGCCCCTGTTGACGGTCCGGCCCTACGCCCAACCAAAGCACTGATCCAATACATGGTAGCCACACTAGCCGCATCGGGTACTTTTAACATGGCATCAATCACATCAGGTTGAAACGAAGCTTCTACCTTGGGACGTCCAATACCTTCGATACGACTGCCTCGTGGCGAGGTAACCGTGGCGTCCCGTTTTTTGTACCCCTCATAAAATGCAGAGAACTCTGGGTCAACAACCACCAGTTGCGTATCTAGGCCTTTGTAACGGATAAATCGGCCAATGGTTGCAGAGGTGCCACCCGTTCCCGCACTCATTACCACCGTATGAGGGATGGGATGCGGTTCCAATGCCAGCTGTCCAAACATACTTTCTGCAATGTTATTGCTGCCACGCCAATCGGTGGCCCGTTCAGCGTAAAGAAATTGATCCATAAAATAGCCTTGTGTCTGCGCCGCCAAACGCAACGCTGCGTCATGCATTTGCGTAGCGCACGTAACAAAGTGGCACTGCCCACCGTATTGCTCAATTTGGCGGATTTTACTTTGTGCTGTGGTGCTTGGCATCACGGCGATGAACGTCAGACCGAGCATACGCGCAAAGTAGGCTTCAGACACCGCCGTACTGCCTGATGACGCTTCAATAATGGTGGTGTCCTGTTTGATTTTGCCATTGCACAACGCATACAGAAATAAAGAGCGAGCCAAACGGTGTTTTAAACTGCCTGTTGGGTGGGTGCTCTCATCTTTTAGGTAGATGTCAATGTTTGCAAAACAGTGCCCTTCAAGCTTTATCAAGTGTGTGTCTGCTGATCGCTGGTAATCCGCATTAATCTTGGCTATGGCCTCGCTCACCCAATTCATGGTTTTCCTCTTTGTCTTTCAAGCTGATGCTCTTACTGTAGGCGTTTGCAAAGGAAAAGCTTAGCTATTTCCTTTCTATCAGAGCTATGCTTTGGAAAAATTTTCTTTACTGAATATATATTTTGTAAATTTTTACCAATGGATAGTACTGATTTAAAAATTCTTGATATTTTACAACGCGACTGCCCCCTATTTATTCAAGAAATTAAGTACACAACACCTCTACCGATTCATGTTGGGACTTTATGATTACGGACGATGTGCGATAATGCCCACCATACATTCAGTTAGGACTCTTTTTTATGATCACATGTGGTATCGAAATCAAAGGCAGCGAAGTTATCTTATGCCTACTTTCCAAAGATGACGGTTTCTTCCAGTTACCAGATTGCCGCCAAGTTCGCCACGCTTTGATACACCCAAATGAAGCTGAAGCCATGCGTAAGTTTCAATTTACCATGAAGAAGCTGTTTGAAGACTACAAAGTCAAAAATGTTGTGATTCGTGAGCGCCCAACGAAAGGCAAATTTGCCGGTGGTGCGGTGGGTTTCAAAATGGAAGCGGCGATTCAGTTAATCGATGGCGTGAACGTAGAGCTGATCAACAATGCAACCATGAAAGAAATCATCAAAGAGAACCCTCTACCGATTGATTTCTCGGCAACAGGTCTTAAGGCCTTTCAAGAAGGCGCCTTTACGGTGGCCTATGCAGCACTAAGCCGATAACCCGATTCTATACAGAGTAAAAGCCCCGTTAAAGAAACACCTTAACGGGGCTTTTAATTGCGTTCTGTCTGGCTAAGAACGCTGACTTTCTGGCACATCACTGAGCATTAATGTGCTCCCACCAATGGCTCACCATTAGCCGGAGTTCTACCGCTCAAATAAATGTAACCAGCTAGCACCAATAGCACACCACTTACTGCTGTGATGAGCCAATAAACATTGCTCAAACTACCTGTCGCGTCATTGATAAAACCAGCCATTAGGTTACCCAACGCACCACCTAAGCCAAAGGTCACCATACCCAGACCATTAATCTGCATAGTGGCTTTTGAGCTGTACTGCTTGCTCACCCAGCCGGCAATGATCCCCCAAATTGGGAAATACATAAGACCGTAACCAATCCCTGCCAGTAGAACGAATTTTGCAGGATCGTAGGTAAATGCCGTCAGGCCCATTGCAAAGGCGGCAAAAATAGCGACTAGAGCCAAACCATGACCTTTTTGATCCGCTAATTTCCCTACCATAAAGCCTGCTACCATACCCGTTATACCAATCACACTCCAAGTGTAGCCGCCCAACGAAGCCGGCAGCTCAAGCTGCGCTAAGAAGACGTTTAACCAAGTTGAGAACGTCATGGTTGATAAACCGACGAGAAACAGAACCAAGCACGATAGAAATGCAGTACGCTCCGTGACTACGGTCTTAAATAATTGACCTGAGCTCATTGCTGAGCTTGGTATCAACAGCTCCACATTAATGTTTGCGTTGTTGTCTGAGCTTCGTTTCAAGCTTTTTAGCAAATGCAGCGTCGCCAATAAAACTACCAAGCCAAAAACCGCGGCAGCTATCCAACCGCTGCGCCAACCAAACACGGGCACAACCAGCAGAATAACAAGACCATTAAAGCTGTAACCCCATGCCGTACCGCTGGCGGCAATGGATAAATTCGTCGAAGTACGATCCGCACGACCATAGCAGGTCGTCATCTCCACAATACCGCCCCAGCAAAATGCCGCACTGAAAGCCATTACCGTTAATACCAATGTGATCATAAGCGGATCATTTAGCCACGCCATGGTGAACAGTAAAGTGCTCGTTAATAGGCCTGACCCCAATAACAACTTACCTGAATCCAACCGATGACCGATCACCCCCAGCAACATGGCACCCGCCAAATAAGCCAGCTGCGTCAAAGCACCAATAGTCGCCAAATGCCAGCTGGTGATATCAACCGACTGCTGCATTAGGGGCACTAATGCAGCAAACAAGAACAAGCCAAAGCCATGGCTTATGACTTGGTTAAAGCCAAAGGTGAATGCCATTCGCATGTAATGTACTCCTATTCGCAACACTTATTTTATTAGAGCTGGAGATGACTAACTATGTAGCCGATGGACGCATATTAATCCGCTTTCAGAGTTCCACAAATCGAAAAGAATTGATTTCTTCGTTCAGCTTTATTGAATTCTGATATTCAACCACCCGACCTTTTTAAAAAGCGCCCACGAACGGTTCATCTGGTGTCCGTTCCGTCATGTAAATATACGTTGCTAACGCTGCCAGCAAGACACTGATCACCGCAATCAAGCCGTACATGGTTGACAGACTTCCGGTAAACTCCAGAATCGCTCCTGCCAATAAATTCCCTAACGCTCCCCCCGTTCCAAACACCACCATGCCGATACCGTTGATTTGCATGGTCACTTTGGAGCTGTACTGCTTATTTAGCCAACCAGAGATCACTCCCCAAATAGCGAAATACATCAAGCCGTAGCCAAAGCCAGCGACCAAGACAAAGCGACTCGGATCGTAGGTAAACGCCGTAATGCACAAGGCAAAGCCTAGGAACATGACCAATAGTGCAATACCATGCCCCTTGTAATCCGACAGCTTGCCCGCCAGTAGACCCGACACCATGCCCGACAAGCCGATCATACTCCAAGTATAGCCACCCAATGCGCTTGGCAAAGAAAGCTCGGCTAAATACAAGTTTAGCCACGTCGAAAACGGAATGGTGGCAAAGCCCACAGCAAAGAAAATCAAACAAGACAAGAACGCTGGGCGCTCTTTAAAAACGGTTCGCATAAGCTGTTTCACCCCCATCGCCAAGACATCTCCAGGGATACGATCGGTTTTTTCCTCACTGGACTGCAATCGTTTCAGTAATACGATTATTGTCAGCAGTGCCAAGATGCCTAATACACCGCCCAACGCCCAAGCGCTGCGCCAGCCAAACAAGGGAATAAACATCAAGATAAGGGCGCCGTTAACGCCGTAGCCCCAAGCACTACCGCTAGCGATGAAAGATAAGTTCGTCGCTGTGCGACCAACCAATCCATAGCGGGTCACTAACTCCACAATGCAGCCCCAACAAATCGCGGCATTAACCGCCAGTACAACCAGGGCACCTAAAATCACCGCTTGATCATTCTGTGAGGCCATAATGAACAACATGGCACTGGTCACAACCATGGAAATCATCAACACCTTGCCCGAATCAAAACGCTGCCCATATGTCCCTACCAACATAGCGCCTGACAAATACGCCACTTGAGTACAGGCTCCAACAATGGCTAAAAACCAAGCACTGATATCAATGCTGCTTTGCATCAAAGGCACAAGGGCTGCGAATAGATAAAGGCCAAAACCATTACTAACAATTTGACTAAAACCAAAGGTGATTGGCATACGCATATTCAGCACTCCTTATCTTTCAGAGCGGTAGATGAAGATCCCTTGTGGGCGATTTCGCGTATATTAGGGGCTTGCCTTTATTCGGTAAATCGATAAATATTCAACTCTTCGTTCGACAATGTTGAAAACAGAGCCATGCGTGATTTACCGATAAATTTGCTACGTACTTTCATGGTGGTAGCGGACACCTTAAACCTCACCGAAGCCGCGAAACAACTGCATAAAGCCCCTTCTACAGTGAGCATGCAGCTGAACCGTTTGGAGGAGTTAGTTGCTAATCCGTTGATGGAGCGTGGTCAACATGGGGTACGCTTAACTGCGGTGGGGTTACTGTTAAAAAACCACGCTCAGCAGTTATTAAATCTGCACGATCAGATTGTGGGTTCATTCCAGAATATGGACATTGGTGGTGTCGTACGTTTAGGGACTCATGATCAATATGCCAGTCGAGCGCTAGCGCCGATTCTGCAAGAATTTATCTTGAGTTACCCTGAAGCGGAGCTAGAGGCTTTTTGCGATTATCGCCCTGATCACTTAATCGACATGTTAGAACGGGGACGCTTGGACATTGCTTTGGTGGAACGCAAAGCCGGAACTGAGGGTGGGTTGCGCCTACGCCGTGATCGTTTGGTATGGATTCGAGGAAAAAATCATTTCGTCCATACTCAAGCGGTGCTGCCATTGGTCGTATTCGAAGAAGGCTGTATACACCGCCGCTATGCCTGTGAAGCACTCGACGCTGCTGGCATACCTTATCGCGTAGCATTCACTAGCCAAAGCCGTATGGGCGTACTGGCCGCTGTTCGAGCGGGAATCGGAGTCGCTATCATTCCTCATCATACCGTTGAAGATGATTTAGCCATTATCACCCATGAGCTTCCAACATTACCGGAAACCGATATGACGTTAATGATCTCGCCCAAGGTAAACGAGGCAACTCGCCGTTTAGAAAACATCATTTTAGAAAGCCCAGTGTTTAACCCGATGGGTAATGGCGTAACAACCCCTGAAGACGCCGTGATTGAGTATTAAAAATTCACTCAAAAAAAAGCCCCAATAGTTAAATATTGGGGCCTCTGTTTATCCTGATGGGCTATTTTGGTCATATCAAAAATCGACTTATCTGACTCTTTCGCCAACCTTCAGTTAGTTTGCTGAGTGAAGATCATCAAACACACCTTGTAGCTCTTTGTTCTGTTCTTGAGCGGCTTGAAGTTTTTGTGAGGTTGTCATGGCTTTAATAATTTCGTTCATCACTCTCTTTTCCTTTCAAAATTTTTTGTACTTATTCATTATTCAGAGTTACAAAAGTTTCAAATCTATCTTTTACTTTCTTAAAACTCCCAAGGCTTCTGTCTCGCCCAGAGATTGGTAGACTGCGCTCTAATAATAATCACAAACCTAGAGAGTATTCTTCATGATCACTAACGAAGCTATCTCATCAAACGACCAACGCGAAGTAAAAATTGTTCTTCTCATTGCGGCGTTTGTAATCCTACTAGCAACCTTCTTTAACCAATTACCAGGCGGTATGATTGGCGCATTAGGCGCGATGGTCATCGTAGGTTTCATCCTTAACTACTTAGGCGACCGAACTCCGATTATCAATCAATTTTTCGGTGGTGGTGCCATTGTTGTTATCTTCGGCTCTTCCTACTTATTCCACAGTGGTTTCCTATCCGGCGACATTGAGAAGCAAATTACCACCTTTACCAAAAGCGGTGGCTTCCTTTCATTCTATGTAGCCAGCCTCGTAACGGGTTCTATTCTGGGCATGAGCACGGATACTCTCAAAAAAGCAGCCCTTAAATACATTCCCGTTATTTTAGGTGCAGTAGCTATCTCTTTCTTATTTGCTGGCGTAATCGGCTTGTTCTTCGGTAAGAACATGTTTGAATCCCTAATGCTGATTGCTCTACCGATTATGGGCGGTGGCATGGGTGCAGGCGCTGTACCATTGGTAGAGATCATGTCTGGTCGTACAGGTATGGATGCAGCATCATTAATGTCACAAATGGTACCAGCCCTAGCAATTGGTAATGCTATCGCTATTGTTATTGCTGGGCTTTTGAACAAAGTAGGTCAAATGAAACCTACTTGGACAGGTAATGGTGAGCTGATCCGAGGCAACGCTGAGGCCATTGAGGATAAGTCGACGTCAAATGATTCTCTAGATGTGAAAAAGCTCGGCATGGGAGCATTGATTGCCATCAGTATGTTTTTCCTAGGTACGCTTCTTTCAACCGTCATTAGCATGCACACCTACGCATTGATGATTTTATCTATTGCACTCATTAAGGTTTCAGGTCTAATGCCTGAACGTTTAGAAAAAGCCGCACATGCTTGGTACACCTTTGTAGTCAGTAACCTAACCCCAGCACTTCTAGTGGGTATCGGTGTCGCCTACACAGATCTTAACCAGATCATTGATGCACTGACACCAATGTACTTCATCATGGTTTTCGCAACGGTATTGGGTGCTGCTGTGGGTGCAGGTATCGTCGGGCGTTTGATGGGCTTTTACCCAATCGAATCAGCCATTACCGGCGGTCTATGTATGGCCAATATGGGCGGTACCGGTGACGTTGCCGTACTGGCCGCGAGCAAACGTATGCAGCTAATGCCCTTTGCACAAATTTCCTCACGGATTGGCGGTGCCTTTATGTTGATTCTAGCGACCTTCGCGATTCAACTGCTTGCCTAGTTACCTTGGATATTCAGAGCCCTCTATGAGGGCTCTCTTCCCTTCTCTATAATGCTAGGTATTCGCCCATGAACGCCAATACCATGACACTCAAATCCTATCTCACTGCGATCATTCTGTTTACCATCACCCTAATCATTGCTGTATCAGGCGGATTAATGGTATTTGTCACCAAGCAAACTTACCTAGATGGGGTGAGCCAACGTGGTATAGAGCTGGCAAAGGTGTTGGCCAACGACGGGCACGTCATTCAAGCGACCCAACGCTCAAATCAAGGCACATTTGAGAGCATCCGTGACTACATCGAAACCATTCGCTCTAAAACTGATGCCTCTTACATAGTGGTGACTAATAAAAACGGCATTCGCTTAAGCCATCCAGAACAGGAGCGCGTTGGCGAAACCTTTATCGGTGAAGATATTCAAGCAACCCTGAAACAAGGCCTTACCCGTACTACGGTAGCGACCGGCTCTTTGGGCTCTGCAATCCGTAACTTTGCCCCCATTCAAATGAATGATCAGGTCATTGGCGCTGTCAGCATCGGCTATTTGAATCAGTCAATTACGGATTTGCTGTTTAATTACTACCTTGAAGCCATTCTCTGGCTTGGTTTCATTTATATCAGCGCGATTGTTCTGACGTTATCGCTATTGAGTAAATTAAAACGAACTTTCTTAGAATACGAGCCAGAAGAAATCGTACAGCGTTTTAAAGAACACAGCTTACTACTTGGCAGTATCCGAGAAGGTATTATTGCCATCGATCGCCAACACAAGATCACGGCCATCAACGACGCTGCCAGCTATTGGCTGGCACCGGATCAAGATCATGAGAAGCTGATCGGATTACCACTAGAGGAACTCTCTCAGGGGCTCTCACTACTAATCGTCGACAGTTTAAGTAATCGCAACAAGCATTCGATCACCTTGGGACGACATGACTTCGCAGCCTCCCTATATCCTTTAAATGATCAGAGTACGGATTCTGGGTATCTAATAGTGTTGAATCATGAGCAAGACATGTCAGAACTTGAGCAAGAGTTAGCGCGTACCACTGCCTATGCCCATCAGCTACGCGCCAAAACGCACGAACACAATAACAAGTTGAACGTCATCTCAGGGCTATTACAGGCAGGTAAAACGCAGGCGGCAATTGATTATTTACAGCAAGAAAGTGACCTGCACCAAAATATGCTTGGCGCCTTGGTCAAAAGCATCGAGAACAGCCCCGTCGCAGGCATGTTGCTGTCAAAGTATAATTACGCAAGTGAGCATCAGATTGCCTTCACCTTAGACGAAGACAGTCAATTAAAGAATTACGACCAGTCCGTTAATGACGATTTAATAAGCTTGATCGGCAATTTACTTGAGAACGCATTTTACGCTGCGCAAAATAACCCCAATGCCCAAGCATCGACCGATGTGTTCATCAGCGATCGCACTAATTTCCTAATGATCACGGTAGAAGATAGCGGCCTTGGCGTCGACGAGAAAATTGCCCAACGTATTTTCGATTTGGGCATCAGTAGCAAACCGGACTCATCACAGCATGGCGTTGGTCTGTATTTGGTAAGCCGCATTGTAAAACGCTACAATGGCAGCCTTGACTGGGAACGTAGTGATGCAAACACTACAGTGTTCAGTGTGTACCTAGATAAACGAGAGTTAGAACCATGACACAATATTCTGTTTTGATCGTTGAAGACGATCAACAAGCTAGCTACACCCTTGAGCAAGCGGTCAACCAGCACCCTTTATTTAAAGTCATTGCCGCCGCTGAATCGGTTGCAGAGACGCATATTTATCTTAAACAACAACCCGACCTGATCTTGCTCGACATTAGCCTTCCAGATGGAAATGGTATGAGTTTGTTGCGCGAAATTCGTCAGCAGAATTTGAATGCTTCGGTCATTATGACCACGGCAGAACGTGAGTCGAGCATGGTGGCGCAAGCGATTCAATTCGGCGTCAACGATTACCTAGTGAAGCCCCTACGCTTGTCCCGCGTGCATCAAGCGCTGAATGACTTTGTCGCGTTTCAATCAAAGCTTGAAGAGTCTGATCACATTGACCAATTGCAGATTGACGACTTAATGCGTAAAAGCAAGACGCCAAGCAAAAACCGCAAAACACCAAAAGGGATCGATGCCACCACGCTTGCCACCATGGTGGAACACATCAAACAACGCCAAGAACCCTTCTCCGCTCAAGAAATCGGCGACGAGCTAGCATTAAGCCGTATCACCGCTCGCCGCTATCTTGAGTATTTAGAAGAACAAGGCATGGTCAACATGAGCCTAAACTACAATACTGGCGGTCGTCCTAAGCAACTGTATCATGTGGTTCGTTGAGGAGTTTGGCATTCGATAACGGGCTTTTAAAACGTATATTTGCAGCTAACAAAGAGCCTATCACTAAAGCTACTCCAAGCCACTGCAGAGAGCCAAGATTCTCTTGCATCATCCACATTCCTAAGCCCACCGCGACGATTGGGTTTAACAATGACAACATTCCAAAAGCATTAGGGCCTATCTGCTTGATAGCGTTCACTGCGATCAAGTAGCCCATTGCGGTGTTGAGTATTACCAGCCAAATGAGTCCAGGCACGTTATTCATCTGGATCATTACAGGGGCGCCCTCAAAAAACCAAGCAATTGGAACCAGAACAGCCCCCGACATCAATAACTGCCATGTCGCCACGCCAAGAATGTCATCCACTTGCCAGTGTTTGGTAAGTAAGGTTGCGATCGCCACGACCAACGTCGCGCCCAAAGCACAAGCCACTCCGATTGGGTCTAAGTTAGCAGACGGATTGAGCAGTAATAGTACGCCGGCTAAGCCCACCATCGAACTTAAAGTGGCTTTTAGTTGGGGAGTTTTGCTCTGAGCCAACCATTGAATAATGATCAATACAAGTGGCAATGTCGCCCCCAAAGTTCCCGCAACACTGCCGGGAAGTCGATAGGCTGCCATCATTAACAAAATGAAAAACAAACTAATATTAAAAAAGCCCAGCACAAAGACCTTTCCTAAGTGCATCCTCGGCATTCGGCGTACAAACAACCATAGAAATAGCCCTGCCCCCAGAGCACGCCATACCGCTACCCAAATAGGTGGTAAATCCGTTAAAAACAAACCCACGGCAGCATAAGTGCTGCCCCAAAGCATTGGGGCAAGCGCCGCCAGAAAAAATGGATGCATAGAGCCTCTCGTCAATTTATCTTTTTAAAAAGATACTTTTTTGAAAGGTATTGTTTTACTACTTTGAAATCAAGTATCTTTTCTAAAAGATATTTTTGACTCGCTATATAGCCCTAATGGAATCCATACTATGCCAGACCATGTCGCCAAACTTTTACAACAGTGGCAAACCGTTCGTCCTGAACTCGACACAAGCCCAATGGGCATTATTGGTCGCATTGGACGTATGGAAAAGTTTCTACTTCCCGAAATAGAAAGCATTATTCACCAGCATGGCATGACCCGTATCGAGTTTGACTTAATGGCCACCCTACGCCGCGCCAATGGCCCGCTCACACCAACAGACCTTTACAAAACTACTATGCTGTCTTCCGGTGCCGTGTCTAGCAAGCTAGATAAGCTGGTTGAAAAGCAATGGGTTAAACGTCTCGTGAACGAAGAAGATCGTCGCAGCTGCCGAGTCGTTTTGACGAAGGAAGGACTTAGGATTATCGACCCGGCTGTTGATGCGCACCTTGAAAACCAAAAAAAACTCCTCGAAAGCTTAACCTTCGAGGAGCAACAGACTTTGGGAAACCTACTGGCCAAATGGCTTGGCGAGTATGAAAATCAGCGTTGAATTAATTCAACGTACTTAGCGCAGCATAGCGTTCAGTGGCGGCCATATCGACTGCACGCTTCAATGCGTCTGGTGTTTGATACACTTGCGTGATGAATTTCTGGTCTTGTACTTGCTTTGCGTCCAAGTAATCATGCTCTACTAACCAGCCTTTTAAAGCGTCTTGATCCAGCTGACCATCAGGAAGCTTCATCTTATTCATATCCTCTTCGGATAACTGCGCTACCGCTCCACCAGGCAAATAAATTGCACCCGTAATAAAGTCGACACCAAATGCGACAACCCCAGGAACAAACCAGAACAATAATCCCAAGGCATCTAACGCCACCACTCCAAGATCCAGCTTACCGCCGTTCTGCCCCTGACGCTCTGGATAAATCAACGTACCACATGCAGCCAACTGTGAAGCAATTAGAGAACCAACAACGACCTTAGTCATCCCTTTCGATGTAATCTTCATGCGTCTCTCCTTTTGAAATTTGATGCTTTCAATGTGGCTTCATTCATAAAACTAATCAAGCAAGTCCTGTAACTTAGCTTTTATTTGCGTCTTTTAAGCACATTGCTTAGAGATCAAATCAATTTTCTGACAGTTGCTGTTCTAACTTATGGATTATGTATTTACCAATTGGAAAGGCGCTCGTCGCAGCTGGCGATGGCGCATTACAAACATGCAAAGTACGAGCACTGTGGGCAAAAAGAAAATCGTGTACCAGCTTGCCATCTTTCATCACTGCTTGTGCGCGAATGCCTGCAGGATAGGGCTCAAGATCTGACAACTGTACCGTTGGGCAGTACTTTTTGACTTCTTGTAAGTAGCCACGCTTATACCAAGAGTTATAGGTTTCTTTAAGACCGATTTTCCAGTAGTCCTTAATCAAGTGCCAATAGCCGGGGAAGCTCAACATGGCAGCCGTATCTTTTAGACTAACATTGATTTTTCCATAGCCTTCACGTTTCCATCCCTGAACAGCGTTGGGACCCACTGTGACGGTACCATCAATCATACGAGTCAGGTGCACACCAAGGAATGGTAGATCAGGATCTGGAATAGGATAGATAAGATGATTCACAATCTGATTATGATGCGGGCTTAGGTGGTAGTATTCACCTCGAAATGGCACAATCTGAAAATCGGTCTCGATACCCAACATTTTAGTCAGACGGTCGGCCATAAGACCGCCGCAAGAGATCAAATAGCTTGCTTGAAAGCCACCTCGATCGGTTTGAATGCTTACGCTGGCAGCGTCTTCACTTAAACCGGTAACCTTTGTCGCCAAGTGAACTTCACCACCAAGAGCCATCACTAATTCAGCTAATTTGTCACAAATTCGCTGATAGCTGACAATTCCAGTAGAGGGTACCCATAACGCCCCTTTACCGATCACGTTCGGTTCGCGTTGCTTAAGCTCCAACTGCGTTAAGCGATGTACTTCCAGATCATTGGTCTGACAGCGCTCATAAAGCGCATTCATCCGCTGTAGTTCAAGCTCATTTGTCGCTACTAGCAGTTTGCCGCATTCTTCAAACGGAATGCTATGAGCTTGGCAAAAAGCCTTCGTCGCCGCTGCGCCCTCTTTACAGAATTGCGCTTTTAAACTACCCGGTGCATAGTAAACGCCAGCATGGATCACACCAGAATTGTGGCTTGTTTGATGAGCCGCCACACGCTCCTCTTTCTCCAGTACGGCGACCTTCTTATGGGGATATTTCTGCAACAACTGCCACGCGGTGGACAGACCAACGATGCCAGCGCCAATGATCACAATATCATGCGTCATAGTCGATTTTTGGAGCATTACGTCCTCTCTTAATAAAATGAAAAAATTTTCTATTTTTCTAATAAAAACAATTAACTACAACGATAACTCTGCTTAAAGCGCTGTAATTGAAAGTTGCTCATTTACTCTCATCAGATTGTAATCATTCCGTACAAATACTTACAAAAAAGTGCACTTTTGCATCCTAATTCCTGTATTTATTTCCTGCCAGTCGGATTAAATTTAGAAAACTCTAATGCTATTTAGATGTGATCTAAAACGTCGCCTTGCTGCATGAACAATCTAACTCAAAGAAATAGTTGATCTCCGTAAGAGCTTCCAGAGCCCAACTTATCAGGAATGGAAATCATGGCTAAAAATCTTCCAACATACCCTAAACGCGCAGCCACTTTATCTCGACTTGAACCAAGGCTGATGTTTGATGGGGCGGCTCTGGTCGATGCCCAGCATGCAGTGGAACAAGACAACCATGATAGCATTCAGACATTGGAGAATAACTTCTACGCCCCCCCAGCAAAACTCTTTGCAACGGACCAACAGAACGACGCGCTTAATAGCGCGATAAACCTTGCTAGTACAACCATTCAAGATTACCTTGACCACGCGTCAGTACAAGAGCTGAGTCAATTTTTTGATTCGGGAAACCTTGCATCAGACAGCACCGATACGCTCGCAACACTCATAAAGCAATCCCTTTCTGATGGCTCATTGTCTACTTCTATTTCCTTAGTCAGCTATCAGACATTAGGATTAAATGTGGCCGCTTATGACGCTCAAAGTAACACCATTTACATGAATGAAGCTTGGTTAGGTGTACTGGATACAGACAGCGTTGCGGGTGTCTTGATAGAAGAGTTTGGTCATGCGATTGATCAACATTTATCAGACAATGATAGCTCTGGTGACGAGGGTTATTTGTTCGCTATTGCGGCTCAAAACCAAAACATCAGTGACGCCTTGCGCTCTCAAGCTAAGCTTGAAAATGACCATGGAACAATCATCATTGATGGCACCATTCGCCAAGTCGAATTCGCCAATTTTAACTTCGGCAACGCCTACGCCGTTGATACAACACAAGGCAACCTAGCGGAAAAAGAGCAGAATAGTATCGATTTCATCGGCACCTCTCTGAATATCGCAAACATTGACGACAAAACCGGCAACAATCAGTTTTCTGGGAACGATGTGGTGGTTGAGCTGACCATTGATGGCACCACTTACTATGGCTGGATCAGTCGACCTATTAAAACGCAAGGTATCGTACGAGGCTTCTATTTTTGGTACGACACAAACTTTTCTGATCTAAACAGTGCAACCGCCGACGGCAACACCGATGGCGACCGCAATGCCAACGACAACCAAGGTTTTGTACTAGTCGTTGATCAAGGTTACTTTGATGGCATTATCGGCAATGGTGCTACATCCGCCAGTTACAATGTGAGCAGCTCATCAGACCGTGTAGACAGTGCGGTTAACTCTCTCTTGGTTCCCAATAGCGGCCCTAATTTAACCCCCGATAGTTTGACGGTTAACGAAGATAGTAGTAACAATACTGGCAATGTGCTTGCCAATGATAGCGACCCTGATAACGATACCTTAACCGTGACTGGGTTTAGCATTACTGGACAAAATGGGCCTTTCACCCTAGGCGCTGCTTACAACATCAGTGGCGTCGGCAGTTTCACCTTAAATTCAGATGGTTCGTATAGTTTCACCCCCGATGCGGATTACAGCGGCAACGTACCGTTGATCACTTACACCGCTCAAGACCCAAGTGGCAACAGTGCCAGCAGTTCACTGTCTATTCGCGTAACAGAAGTGAATGACGCACCCAGTTCAAGCAACGATGCGGTAACTCTCTATCAGGACACTAGCGTGTTTTTGACCGTAGCGGATTTTGGCAGTTATTCTGATCCAGAGTCTGATCCGCTAGCCAGTGTAAAAATCACCTCTTTGCCGACACAAGGCACCTTGGAATATTTCAATGGTAGCGCTTGGCAAAGTGTATCGCTAAATCAGGAATTCACTGCTATTCAGTTGCAATCACGTTGGTTGCGCTTTACCCCAGACAGCAATGAATCAGGCAGTAACTACACGAGCTTAGGCTTTGCTGTATCGGATGGTCAGGACGAAAGTGCATCCAATTACACGCTAACCTTTAAGGTACTGGCTCAAGATGCCCCACCAAGCCTAACAAGCGATACCGGCACCACCGCCATCGAATCGGGCTATCAAGTCACGGGCACTAATATTTCGGGTAATGTGTTAAGTAACGATACAGGTCTTTCTTTAGCGATCAGCAGTATTGAAAGCCAAGACGCAGGCACTCAAAGTAACGTTTCGAATTCGGCCTCCATTGCCGGTTTGTATGGTTCATTAACGATCAATTCTGATGGCAGTTACAACTACACCGTTGATAACAGCCAAACCGATGTACAAGGTCTATTAACCTCTTCCAACACCCTGTCTGAGACTTTCTATTACCAAGTCACAGACAGCAACAATAAAACCGCAACCAGCACCTTAACGGTATCCATCAGCGGCACCAATGATGCGCCGACCGCTGTAAATGATTTCAATTTTATACAAGCGTCAAGCTCTGCGACAAACAATAGCTACGGCACAGCTACGGGAAATGTGTTAAGCAATGATATCGACGTGGACCAAGGCGATACATTAACAGTGCAGGGATTAGCGGGAGGCAGTGCAACAGGAACAACGGAGTCCAACACGGTACTGCAATTTACACAGCCCGGTAACAACGTTAAAGCCGACTATTATGTTTTTCTAGACAACAACGGATCAGCCGGTACGGCATTACTCGATAAAAATAACACTCAAATTCAAATTAGGAGTATTACTACCGTTAATGACATAACGAATATTGAGCTTTCAGGCCAAGTTAGCAACGCCGTTTTAGCCGATGGCACAACACTCTATTTTGCTAGCAAAGCAGATGGCTCTGCCTCTGGTGGGACTTCCACGATTACGACCAGCACCACTGTTGCAGCTACCACTATTACTGTTACCGGTCAGACTGGCTCTATCAGTGCAGGTATGACAGTTTCTGGAGATGGTATCCCCTCTGGTACAACAGTTGATAGTTACGACGCCAATACGGGGGCGATGACGCTTAATCAAGCCGTCTCATTATCCAATACAGCCTTAACTTTCTCCGCGCCAGCTAATACCGCGATCACAGGGCAATACGGTACGCTTACATTGCAAGCAAATGGCTCCTATACCTATGAGCTAACTAATGGCAGTCTCCCTGCCAATGCAGTCAGCAATGATATTTTTACCTATTCTATACAAGACGCTGCGGGGGTCTCTAGCAGCGCGACGTTAACTATTCAAATCGTGGGCTATAGTGGTTTTACGGCAACCAATGACAGTCTTACCGTTACTGAAGACACCACTTCCGATACCTTAAACGTCTTAGTCAATGACACCAATGACACATCGGTGTCTCAATTCACTTGGAATGGTGAAACCAAAAACGCTGGGGAAACCATTACGATGGCTGGTGTTGGCTCATTGTCCATTGCAAGTACTGGGGTGGTTAGCTTTACTCCTGCTAGCAATTACTCAGGTACAGTGCCATCAGCTACGTATGTCGCAAAAGATGGCAGCCTCAATTTAGCCAGCGCGACACTTGCGATCACTATTACAGCGGTGAATGATCTACCAACAGCCAGTGATGACAGTGTTACCACCACAAAAAATACCGCGATTCTGCTAGCCCAATCGGACTTTGGTCTTTATCAAGATGTGGAGTCGAACACCTTCGACCATATTCTGATAGAAACTGTGCCAACCAAGGGCACGTTGGAGTATCTCGATAACGACAATTGGACAACGGTGACAGCAGGGACAAGGCTGAGTTTAACCTTACTGCAAAACAGTGGCGTACGTTATACACCGCCAGCCAATGAATCTGGCAACGGATTGGCCACGTTGCAATTCAAAGTAAATGACGGCAGTGACTACTCGGCTAACAGTTATACCTTAACCTTCAACGTGACCGACGTGAATGTGCCGCCTGTGAACACGCTGGCCAGTTCATTCAGTTTAAATAGCTATGACACCTTGGAGCTTACATCTATTTCGGTCAACGATGCCGATGGCAACCTCTCATCAGTGGAACTGTCCGTTAGTTACGGTAGCCTTTCAGCTACCATTAGCGGTGCAGGCAGTATATCGAATAACGGTTCGCAAACGCTGACCCTGCAAGGCACGCAAGCTGAGATCAACAGCATGCTGGCATCGTTGATCTATACCCCAAGCTCTGACTATCGCGCTCAAGATGTACTGGTTATGACATCCACTGATAGCAGTGGTGCGCAGGATATTGATACCAGCACCCTCTCCATTAACGCGGACAATCGTGACTTAAGCGTGACGGGCTCTATCGTTAACGAGGCTTCACCTTATGTTTTATTTAAAGTCGATGGAGCGGCTGGTCAGTGGCTCACACTTTCGTTAAATGAAACCACCAATGCATCTGGTAATGCCACATTAGGGACGGATTTGTCCTTCGCTATGTCTTACTTCAATGGCACGTCTTGGCAGCAATATACCGGTCAAGCGGTGCAGATTCCAAATGGCAGCACGGAGCTACTGGTGCGCGCCAATGTATTTAACGACAGCGTATTTGAAAGCACAGAAGGCAGTTTTGAAACGGTGGCTCTTGTGGCAACCAATCAAGCAGGCACAGCGGCATCCGGCACCAGTCAAATTCTCGATAATGGTCAAGGCGATATATTCCTTGAAAGCAACCAAAGTTTTACTACGAATACCTCTGCTGATTCTGGCTATCCAAGTTATTTAGACGACGATCGAACTATTTCAATTAACTCAGTTTCCGTGAACGAAGCGTCACCTTACGCCGTTTTAACGGTGACTGGTGCAGCAGGGCAAGTGTTGGAACTGAGCTTGAATAATGGTACCGCGGCACAAGGTGACGACTTTGGAACGACACTGCAGTATTTTGATGGGGCCAATTGGCAGAATTATAACGGTACATCGGTCACCATGACGGACTCTACCCTTCTGCTAAGAACTGCAATTGTTAATGACTCGACATTTGAAGGCCAAGAAAGCTTTTCGGTTGGCGTACGTAAAATAGGTACGACAAGTTACCAATATGGCTTAGTCAATATTTATGACGATGGTACCGGTAGTCTATTTAATGAAAGCAACCAAAGTGGTACCGCGGATGGCAATGGTGCAGACGATGATCGCTCATTAAGCTTCAATGATATTAGTATCAATGAAGCATCCGACTTTGGTGTCTTTACGCTTTCCGGTGAGCGAGGTCAAACCGTCACTCTAGAACTGATTGAATCATCGGGCAATGGCTTTGCAAATATCGATGAAGCCCAAGTACTGAAAGTTTGGGATGGCCTAGATTGGGTTGATTACGACAATTCCGCGCTGCCAACATTTAATAATGATGGAAAAGTATTTGTTCGAGTAGATATTACGGCTGAACAAGATTCGGTCTTTGAAAAATCTGAAACCTTCCAGCTAAAAGCAACCCTTGCAGATAACGACCCATCAACATCCGAAACTCTAGCGAATAAAACCGGCACCGCGACTATCACGGATCAAGGTGATGGTGTGATTTTTCATGGCAGCTTTACAAATGGTGCGCCTAATACATCCAGCACCAATTTAGACGATGACCGCCCTACTTTCACTGTCGCTGATATCTCGGTGAACGAAAGTGCCGGTACCGCAGTATTTACTATTACCAAAACTGGCTCGACTGAATTTGCTTCTCAAGTGACGGTCAGCAGCCAAAACGACAGCGCTTTAAGCGGCAGTGACTACACGGCCCTGACAAACCAAGTCGTCAGTTTCACAAAAGACGAAACCAGTAAGCAAATCAGTATCACGATTAACGATGACAGCGATGTAGAAACTAGCGAAACCTTTAAGCTGATTCTGTCTAATGCGGTTGATGCGACGATTAGCGACGCAGAAGGTGTATCCACTATCGTGGACAATGATTCAGCGTCAAGCGACACAGATGCCCCTGCCATCACAGCAAATCAGAGCTTTAGTTACGCTGAGAATCAAAGTGTTGGCTATGTCATTGGTACCGTACTAGCTACCGATAATACGGCCGTCACAAGCTTTAGTATTACCTCAGGCAATACTGACGGTTACTTCGCCATCAACAACAGTGGCAACATTACCTTAACTACAGCAGGTGCCGCGGCGTTGGCGGCATCAAACGATTATGAAACCGGTGTCAACCAATTTACGCTGACCATCGAAGCACAAGATGCGGCAGGGAATAAAGCTTCTCAAACCGTGACTTTAAACGTTACCGATGTGGATGATGCGATCCCAGCGATTAATACCAATCAGAAGTTCAGTTACAGCGAGAACCAAACCAGCAATATCGTTATTGGTACCGTAACCACAGTTAACTCAAGCAAAGTCACTGGATTCAGTATTACCTCAGGCAATGACGCAGGCTATTTTGCTATTGATAGTGACGGCAAAATCACCTTGACCAATACAGGACTGGGAGCCGTTGCCGCCAATGACTTTGAGCTTACACCGAATAGCTTCGTATTGAATGTTCAAGCCAATTATGCCGGTGGTAGCACAACCGAAAGCATAACCATCGACGTTACTGATCTAGACGAGCAAGCTCCTACGATCACAGCAAATCAGAGCTTTAGTTACGCTGAAAATCAAAGTGTTGGCTATGTCATTGGTACCGTGCAAGCCAGCGACAATACAGCCGTCACAAGCTTTAGCATTACCTCAGGCAATCCTGACGGTTATTTCGCCATTGACAACAACGGTCAAATCACACTGACAGCCACAGGTGCCGCAGCCTTGGCGGCCTCGAACGATTACGAAACAGGAGATAACCAGTTTACCCTGACGGTTGAAGCGCAGGATGCTTCGGGCAATCAAGACTCGCAAACAGTTACTCTCAACGTAACCGATGTAGACGATGCGATCCCAGCTATCAATGCTAACCAAACATTCAGCTACAGCGAAAACCAAACCACTAATAAAGTCATTGGCACAGTAAGTACCGTTAACTCCGCAAACGTGACGGGCTTTAGTATTACCTCTGGCAATGATGCGGGGTATTTTGACATTGATAGTGACGGCAAAATTACCTTGACCAATATAGGCCTTGGGGCGGTCGCGGCCAATGACTTTGAGCTTACGCCGAATAGCTTCATCTTAAATGTTCAAGCCAATTATGCCGGTGGCAACACCAGTGAAAGCGTGACCATTAACGTAACTGATTTAGACGATCAAGCTCCTACGATCACAGCGAACCAGAGCTTTAGTTACGCTGAAAATCAAAGCACTGGCTATGTCATCGGTACGGTGCAAGCCAGCGACAATACAGCCGTCACAAGCTTTAGCATTACCTCAGGCAATCCTGACGGTTATTTCGCCATTGATAACAACGGTCAAATCACACTGACAGCCACAGGTGCTGCAGCCTTGACGGCTTCGAACGATTACGAAACGGGGGCTAACCAATTCACTCTGACGGTTGAAGCGCAAGACGCTGCGGGCAATCAATCGCCGCAATCAATTACGATTCAGGTTTCTGATTTACCTGAAGATCCTGTTTTACCAGAAGAGCCTGTTGTCCCTGAAGAGCCCGTTGTCCCTGAAGAGCCCGTTGTCCCTGAAGAGCCTGTTGTACCTGAAGAACCGGTTGTACCAGAAGAGCCTGTTGTACCTGAAGAGCCTGTTGAACCAGAAGAACCTATCGCTCCAGAAATCATTACAAATCAAGTATTTGAATTCTCTGATCCGGTAGAGGAAGGCACTGTTATTGCGACTGTAGAGGTTGTGACCACAACGAGCATTAGTTCTTTTGAAATAGACAGCGACAACAATTACTTCGTAATAAATGACGACGGTGAAATTAGTATTACTGAAGAAGGTGTTACTGCATTAGTTCAAGGCGATATCAACATCACATTGATCATTCGAGCGATAGATGAAACGGGAAACTGGTCAGAACCCGCAGTAATTTTCATTAAAATTTATAGTTTTAGACCAACCGCTACGCCTATAAATGTGCCTTTAACTTCTCCACTATCTGAAGCAGTTGAACCTAATCAGTTTGTACTCGACACCATAGCAGACTTCGCAGCACTAAGATCCAACCTAAATGACTTGGGTAATGTTCCAGTTGGAAACCAATTTATCGGAGCGGATATAAACGCCTTCGTGTTAAAAGCTGTCAACAGCTTTGCTCCTGAATTAAAAGAGCTAAGGCTTGAAAGCAATAGCAAAGATGCTGCGCTGGATCGATCCGATGTAATTCTGGGCACATCAATTGGCGAACCATCCACAGATTGGCAGCCAATTGAATTCAAGGTGCTACCCGATCAAAGCAATTCAGAGGAGCTAAATTGGCAAGATGAATACGATCCAAACTCCGTTAACGAGAATGCTGAGTCAAGCAGCGACACAACTGAAGATGATGGGCCAAAAGATACAGAAGCACTCACTATGCGCAGCTTCCAAAATCAGTTAGATGAGGCCTATACCGTTATGGCCTCGGGCTTAGAAATCTCGGCTATGATAGATGATGTTTCTCTTGATGATGCTTTTTTTCAACAACTGACTAGCACTTCAGAAGCTGAAACAGCGTCCTAGTAATTAGTACTAATCACTTTAATAAAGGCTAAATATGTCTCGACTTCACATGTTAACCAAGACCTTGATACTAGTGCCTCTGACGCTGATGGTCGTGGCCTGTTCTGTTTCACCAAAACAAATGACAGACAACGACATAAAAGAACGCGTCAGTCATGACCAAATGAAACTCTATGTAGAGCAAGAACTCATTTTTAAACCCATTTCTTTCAATGAGGCCGTCGCGCGAGCGCTTAAATACAATCTTGATTATCGTCTTAAGATGATGGAGAGCGCACTCAGTGCCGGTATCTTAGACATGGCGACTTACGATACTCTGCCACGGTTAATGGCATCAGCAGGTTACTCATCACGTAGTAATTACTCAGCCACCAACAGTATGAACATCGAAAATGGCATCATTTCACCCGCCTTTTCCACATCAGATGATAAAAGCCATACGACCGGATCTCTACAGTTTACCTGGAACGCTCTAGACTTTGGCATGAGCTATTATCGTGCTCACCAACGTGCGGATGAATTTTTGGTCTCCGAAGAACGCCGTAAACGAGTGGCACAAAATATTCTAATGGATGTTCGATCAGCCTATTGGCGAGCCGTGGGGGCACAACGTTTGCTGCGTAAAGCGAATGATCTTAACACTCGCGTACATCGTGCGCTTCTGCTGTCTCGTGAAGCGGAAACACAAGGACTGATGCCGCCACGAGAAGCACTAACCTATCAGCGACTGTTATTGGACTCGGTGGCTTTGATTGCTGCGCGCCGACAAGAGCTGTCCTTCGCCAAGCGTGAATTGGCCGCACTCCTAAACATTACACCAGGTACTGATTTTAGTGTCGTAGAACAACAAGAAACCAGTCTTATGCCCGTTCCTTACAATGTGTCAGAACTTGAAGAGTTCGCCATTAGCAACCGACCTGAATTAAAAGAAGAAGACTATCGACGACGTATTACCGCCTTTGAAGCGAAGCGTAATTTCGCCTCACTGTTGCCAGGAATCAGTTTTAATACAGGCATTAACTATGACTCCAACTCTTTCAATTACAATGAGTCTTGGGTCGATACGGGCGTTCAACTAAGCTATAACCTACTTTCGCCACTTTCTATCCCAGCTATTAGAGGCGCAGGGAAAGCCCGTGCAATGAATGATGAGGCACGCCGTTTATCATTGACTATGGCGGTGATCACGCAGGTACGTCTGTCTATTGAGCAGTATCGCCTGTCTCTTAATAAGCTTGAAATAGCTCGCCAATCAAACTTAGTGGATCAACGTCTCGGCGCCTACGCCCAAGCCGCAGCCAACAATCAATCGGACACTGAGCTTGAATTAATTCGTGTGCAGACACGTGCTCTAAACTCTGAATTTGAGCGATATGCAGCGTATGCTGAAGCTCAAGCCGCCTTTGGCCGAGTGTATAACTCGCTCGGTTTAGAGGTCGTGCCTGAAGGCTTCGAAAGCTTATCCATCAGCGAACTAGCAAGCCAAGTTGAAAGTCACACTCGTGCAGTGCAAGAAGATGTATTTGCGGTTAAAACCATGACAGCTTTACAATCGAGACCCATCGAGTTGCGCGTCCAACTGCCACAAGCTCAGCAATCACTAAGCAACTTACATGCTGTCCAAGCTCGTGTTATTGAAGCACTAATGCGCAATGGCATCTCTGTTAGCAAAGCCAATCAACCATTACAGCTAGATCAAGAACGCCCTCTACTTGTTGTCTCACTTGAGACGGATAACGCTAGCAATTCTAAGTGGTCTCTGGAAATGATTGATACTATGGGCAAGCAAATTGGCTACCAGCAATATCTGCAACAGATCACGGGGACCTACTCAATTGCACAGATGTTAGGCGAATCCGAAGCTGCTGTATTGGCCAACATACCTTCTATACAACAATGGCTAGAAGCTCAATCTTGGTCGTTAAATGCCAGCCATATAACTCAAGCAGGCAGTAACCTATGATTTCACTAAAGCAACTTACTATTATTTCTCTTATGGGTGCAAGTTGGTGCAGCGAAGCACAGGAAGCATTGTTGACTGACGTAAACGTGCGCGTTTTGCTTGAACCTAAGATTGAGACGCAATTAATGAGTCCGATAGTAGGCCAAGTTGTGAAGCTGAATGCTCAACTCGGACAAGCCGTACGTCACAATGAAGAACTGATTCGCTTTAACTGCGATGAGCCACAAGCCAAACTCGCCATCGCTAAAGCAGAATTGGCTTCGGCTCAAATCAACCTAGATGCCAAGCAGCGCCTTCAAAAACTTCAGCAAGCAGGAGATATCGAGGTCAAATTGGCCGCCAACGCGGTACAAGGAGCTAATGCCCAATTGACGCTGGCACAAGCCCATGTTGAACAATGCTCTATCAAAGCTCCCTTTAATGGATTTATTGTCAGTATTCAGACTGCACCTTATCAAGGCGTTGTGCAATCAGATCCGTTGCTAGTACTGGTTTCTGACGAAAGTCCGAAAATACGCTTTAATGCACCAGCAAACTGGGTAGGCTGGCTAGCTAAAAAACAAGATTTCCAAGTTCAAGTGGATGAGCTTGGTGAAGTGTTCGATGCTCAAATTTCTGCGATCAATGCTCGCTTAGATCCTGTTAGCCAAACCCTTGAAGTTGAAGGCAGCTTTAAAAAACCGAGCCAAATGCTGCTTCCTGGCATGAGTGGCACAGCTAGCTTTTCTGGTCGCACACAATGAGTTCGCAAAAAACTCAATCAGGGCCTAACTTACATAGCCTGTTGAATTTGCAACAGGAGGTCCTTTCGGTAACTCAGCGAGAAGAGCTGTATTTTAAAATCGTTAATGACAGTCTAAAGCTGGTTCAATACGACCAAGCCGTTTTATTTACTCATAACCGCCTTGGCAAGCCAATCATTCGGGCTATTTCAGGTCTAGTAACGCCTGTTGAAAATACGCCCTTTAGTCAGTGGTTAACTCGCATTAATCAGCAATTCTCTGAACATGCCCCCACCAGTAGCATGATCAATGCCGATCAAGTGACAGCAAACGAACAAGCTTCTTGGGCAGAATGGTGGTTGGCTTATAGTGCGGTAGTTCCGTTAAAATTTAATCAGCAAACTGTTGGTACCTTGTACCTCAACCGTGAAGAACCCTTTAGTTCCCATGAGTTAAAATCCTTAGACTTAATCGCAAGTCATTACGCTTATGCTGTACACACGTTACAGTCACGTATTCGACAAACAAAGCCCTTGAGCGCATATCGTAAGCAATGGTTGATTGCTGCAGTCTTCTCAATTGGTCTGCTATGCCTACCGATTCAGCTGAGGGTTTCCGTGCCCGCTCAGGTTATGTCGCAACAGGAACAAGTCGTAGCGTCGCCGCTAGACGGGGTCATCGCAGAGATTGTCATAGAGCCTAACAGCTACGTGCAACAAGGCGATTTATTGTTCCGCTTGGACGACAGCGTGTTACGCAACGAATACAACGTAGCGCTACAGAACCTAGCGGTGACTCAAGTAGAGGCACGAACAGTAGAGCAACGAGCGTTTCGTGATAGCCAAAGTAAGGCTGATCTGGCTCAAATGAAAGCCAAGATCGAAGAAAAACAGGCAGAAATTCAACTCTTATCTGAACAGCTTGCTCGCACTGATGTACATGCTAACTTTGATGGCTTTGCTATTTTTAATGATAAGAATGATTGGTTAGGTATCCCAGTGAAAACAGGGGAACGGGTGATGACACTCGCCGCCAGTGAGCCACTGGGTATACGCGGCTGGATTCCAGTGCAAGATGCGGTTGCTCTAGAAAACGGTAGCCAAGTGACACTGTATTTGACTAGTCGACCTGAGAGCAGCTTCGCCGGAGAGCTGACCTCACAAAGTTTTCAAACCAGCTTGTCGCCAAATGGTTTGGCCTCTTATCAGTTTGAAGCAAACCTAGTAGAGCAATCGCCATTGACGATTGGCGCCAGCGGTACCGCCATCCTTTATGGTGAGCAAGTATCCCTAGCCTATTTTATTTTCCGCCGTCCTCTCGGCTTTATCCGTCAGTGGTTGGGTATTTAATATGATCGCTGATTTCGCGCCGAACGGTTTACCCGACACCACTAACACATCGCCATTGCCAGAGCAGTTGCCAAGTTTACGTCATGAACTGCAATTATATGAGAGCTACCCAGATCAGCAAGGCAGTCCATGCTGGATGATTGTGGATCCGGTGACGAATATCAGCCACCGAATTGGCTTAGCTGAATTCTTAGTATTGAAATACTGGTCATTAAAGACCCCTGAGAAAATCCTTGCTCAGATAGCGGCAAACAGCACCATCAAGTTAACATTGCAAGATCTGACGGACATTTACCGTTTTTTAAGTCAACAACAGTTACTAAAAGACGATGAAAAGATCCTGAAACAACGTCAAAAACGTTATCTTGAAAGTCAGCACAACCCACTGAAACGCTTACTACACTCTTATTTATACTTTCGCGTCCCCTTACTTAAGCCAAGCCGTCAACTTTCTAAACTGAATAAGGCGACAGCTTGGATGGGGTGGCAAACGGTACTATTTACTCTAGCCGGACTATTATTTCTCGCTATCACTCTGTTGATCCAAAGCTGGGAGCAATTCTGGACTTCCTTAAGCGCTAGCTTTAGTTCATCCGGATTATTGGGGTATTTGTTAGCGCTAACCGTCACCAAAGGTTTACATGAACTGGGTCATGGTCTGATGGCAACGCGTTTTGGTTTGCGTGTCTCCCATATGGGAGTGATCTTTATCCTTGGTTGGCCCCTGCTTTACACAGATACTAATGAAGCTTGGAAGCTAAAAAGCCGTCGCCAACGTGTACTCATTGATAGTGCAGGCATCATCACCGAATTAACGATTGCTTGTAGCGCGACCATTATTTGGCATTTAGTACAGTCCCCAGATTTAAAGCAAATCTTTTTCTACCTTGCGACCACTTCGTGGCTGCTGACGTTGGCATTGAATATCAGCCCATTTATGCGTTTTGATGGTTATTACATCGCCTGCGATGCAATGAACTTCCCAAATTTACACGAGCGCTCTTTTGCTCAAGCAAAAGCTGCTTTAAGAAAACTTTTGTTTCAGCAGCAGGATCCGCAAACAGAACATTTTTCACCTTCGAAGACTTATGCCTTAATCGCGTTCGCATGGTGTGTTTGGCTGTATCGCTTAGTGCTCTTTTTTAGCATTGCTTTGGCGGTCTATCATTTCTTTTTCAAAGCACTCGGTATTTTACTGTTCATCATCGAGATCTATTGGTTTATCGTCAAACCCATTGCGAAAGAGCTCATCACATGGCATTCCTATTGGAAAAATAACATTCGCTCTAGGCGAAAATGGCAACTGATTGGCTCCATGGCACTTATTATTTCGGTGATGTTTATTCCCATTTCATTTACTGAGCAAGTCGTGGCGAAAATCCAACCGAGGCTATTCACGCCATTAGTAGCGCCGGAGAATGGCCAATTAACCTTCCTGCAAACGAATCAGCAACAGATAGCTGCAGGAGAAAGAGTATTCCGTATTGATCAAGCTGAGCTTAATACTGCGATACAAACTAACCAAATTCGTCTAGATGCTTTGACTCAGCAAAAAGACACGCTGTTGGGCTTGTCTGGTGCGCTAGAACAACGTTTAGTATTGGATCAGTTAGAGCTGGTTCTTTTAGCACAGCAAACGGCCTTAGCGACTCGCCGAGACAATTTATCCATGCTAGCCGGATTTGATGGTTATCTAACGGATGTACCTTCGGACATTAAAATCGGCTCTTGGATAAGCAAAGGGCAATCGCTGGGCTATCTTGTCGACCCACGTATTTGGCAAGCTATCTTTTATGTTCCAGAATCAGCAATTCAGGATGTGTATATGGGCCAGTCCGTCACTCTGGTAAGCCACGGAATTGAGGCGCAGACTCTACAAGGAAGTGTCATTGGCATCAGCCACTCCCCTATCACACAGTTGCCCAATCAGTTTCTCTCCACTCAATTTGGTGGTGATATTTCCGTAACGGAAAGCCGATCTGGCTTAACCCCAAGAGATCAACTGTATCCTATTGAGGTAAGTCTTTCGGCACCTACTAATATCAGTGCAGTGCAAATGGGCTATGGTTATTTTACAAGGGCTCCGAAGAGTCTATTCCAACGCTTTATCGAACCAGCCTATTTCCTATTGCTAAAACAAATTAATTTCTAAGGTCGCAACCATGAAAAAGATGCTTTTACTCAGTACACTCGGTTTTATGATCAGCCCCTTAATCAACGCTCAAGAAGCTCCTTCCAGCCGTCTTGAGCGTATTGAAACAACAGGCATAATGGTTGCTGGTTACCGTGAAACCTCCGTTCCCTTTAGTTATCTGGACCCTTACGCCCCAGCCGGTATGGGCGTAGATCTGACCTTCAAAGTTTTGGATGCGGTGCGTGAAAAGTTGAACCGTCCCGATATCCAGTTACGCTGGAACCCAGTTACATTAAGCACACGCCTACCCATGATGACCAGCAATACCATTGATATTAACTGCGCCACTGACACACATACCAAAGAGCGTGAAGCATTAGTGGACTTCTCAGTGAGTTACTATCTTTCCGAACTTTCTGGCGCGGTACGCAGCGATAGGTTGATTAATTCCTTGCAAGATTTGGCAGGGCTAAAAATCAGCGTCGCGCGAAATACCACCACCACAGAGTTACTACAAGAAACACTTGGCAAAGATTTACCCTTTACGGTCACGTATTACCCGACAAATAGACAGGCCCTTAAAGCCGTTCACGATGAGGAAGCTGATGTGTATATTAATTCAGATGCCATTATCGGCGGCGAACTGCTGCGCATGAACAGTAATAGCAATTTGAAAATTGTTGGCTTCGGTGGAGAGCCTGAGCCCTTTGCTTGCATGTTGCCCAAAGGCGATCAGGAGTTTAAAGCGCTAGTCGATGAGACGTTTGTGAAGATGATGCAATCGGGAGAAATGACAGCGATTTATAACCGTTGGTTAGTGAACCCTGTTCATAACTATGGTGCTTCATTGCATATTCCAATGAGCCATCAGTTAGAGTTGCTGTACCAAAGCCCTAGTGATCAGGCCTTTGTTAAGTAAACAAGATTACCAGCATCTAGCGATGTCATCTTGACCGGGATGCTGAAGTGGTCGATGGACTCAGTAGTCATGTTTAGTCCGCTTAGATCAGGGCTATGGCTGAATGTATAGAAAGCCTTAAAAAAGTTATAACAAATAGCACGGGAGATCAGATACCTCAGAAACCACCCATGCAAGTTTGCCGAGATCCATTGCTACAGCACTCATAATAACGATTCCAAATAACTTCATAACGCATTCCAAGATATTATTTTAATAACTGACATAATACGGAATCGCGTTATCTATGCATGCCAATTTGCACTCTTTTACAGTCAATACACTTTCTTTACGACAAAAAAATCCCTGCACTAGGCAGGGATTTTTATAATCAATTGCTTTTAAGCGATTGCTTACCAGCCAGTGATTTCTTTTAGGGCTGTACCGATGTCCGCTAGAGAGCGAACAGTCTTAACGCCTGCGTCTTGTAGCGCTGCGAATTTCTCGTCAGCTGTACCTTTACCACCAGAGATGATCGCACCAGCGTGGCCCATACGCTTACCAGCAGGAGCCGTTACACCAGCGATGTAAGATACAACAGGTTTAGTTACGTTTGCTTTAATGTAAGCAGCCGCTTCTTCTTCTGCAGTACCACCGATCTCACCGATCATAACGATCGCTTCAGTTTGAGGATCGTTTTGGAACATTTCTAGTACGTCGATGAAGTTAGTACCTGGGATTGGGTCACCACCGATACCAACACAAGTAGATTGACCGTAGCCAGCGTCAGTCGTTTGCTTAACAGCTTCATACGTCAGCGTACCAGAACGAGAAACGATACCAACTTTACCTGGCATGTGGATGTGACCAGGCATGATACCGATTTTACACTCTCCAGGAGTGATAACACCTGGACAGTTAGGGCCGATTAGGCGAACACCTAGCTCGTCACACTTAACTTTACAGTCAAGCATATCAAGCGTAGGAACACCTTCAGTGATACAAACGATTAGTTTGATACCAGCGTTAGCCGCTTCAAGGATAGAATCCTTAACGAAAGGAGCTGGTACGTAGATAACAGATGCTTCAGCACCAGTTGTCTCAACTGCATCTTTTACCGTGTTGAAAACAGGCAGACCAAGGTGAGTTTGACCACCTTTACCTGGTGTTACACCGCCAACCATTTTCGTACCGTAAGCAATCGCTTGCTCAGAGTGGAATGTACCTTGGCCGCCAGTGAAACCTTGACAGATTACTTTAGTATCTTTGTTAATTAGAACAGACATTATTATTTGCCCTCCGCAGCTTTAACAACTTGTTCAGCTGCGTCTTTTAGACTTTTCG
The DNA here is from genome assembly GCF_001418205.1 of Marinomonas fungiae. Taxonomy (GTDB): domain Bacteria; phylum Pseudomonadota; class Gammaproteobacteria; order Pseudomonadales; family Marinomonadaceae; genus Marinomonas; species Marinomonas fungiae. Next base: position 183,427 of record NZ_LIQF01000001.1, read on the forward strand.
CAGCAATGATGTCTAGACCAGAGTTCGCTAGAACTTCACGGCCTTTCTCTGCGTTAGTACCTTCTAGACGTACCACAACAGGAACGTTTACACCAACCTGTTCAACTGCACCGATAATACCTTCTGCGATCATGTCACAACGTACGATACCACCGAAGATGTTTACCAATACCGCTTTAACATTACTGTCAGAAAGAATGATCTTGAATGCTTCTGCTACACGCTCTTTCGTCGCGCCGCCACCAACGTCAAGGAAGTTAGCTGGTTTACCGCCGTGTAGGTTTACGATGTCCATTGTACCCATCGCTAGACCTGCACCGTTAACCATACAACCAACGTTACCATCTAGAGCAACGTAGTTAAGTTCCCACTGTGCTGCATGCGCTTCACGCTCATCTTCTTGAGATGGATCGTGGAACTCTTGCATTTTTTTCTGACGGTAAACAGCGTTGCTGTCGATGTTGATCTTACCGTCTAGACAGTGAAGGTTACCTTCTTCAGTAATTACTAGAGGGTTGATCTCTAGTAGTGCGAAGTCGTAGTCGTGGAACATTTGCGACAAACCAAGGAAGATCTGAGTGAACTGCTTGATTTGAGCTGGGTTAAGACCCATTTTGAATGCCATTTCACGTGCTTGGTATGGCTGTGCACCAACAAGAGGATCAATGATCGCTTTATGAATTAGCTCAGGAGTTTCCTCAGCTACTTTCTCGATCTCAACACCACCTTCAGTTGATGCCATGAACACTACGCGACGAGTAGAACGGTCTACTACAGCGCCTAGGTACAATTCGTTCGCGATGTCTGTGCAAGACTCAACTAGGATCTTAGCAACTGGCTGACCTTTTTCGTCAGTTTGGTAAGTTACTAGGTTTTTACCTAACCAGTTCGCTGCGAATTCTTTTACTTCATCCAAAGAATCAACAAGCTTTACACCGCCCGCTTTACCGCGACCACCAGCGTGCACTTGAGCTTTTACAACCCACTTGTCACCACCAATTTTTTTCGCCGCTTCTACTGCCTCTTCTGGCGTGTCTACTGCGTACCCTGTAGATACTGGCAGGCCGTATTCAGCAAATAGCTGTTTAGCCTGATATTCATGTAGGTTCATTTGATTCTTCCGCTCATCTTAATGATTGACATAAGTCTGTCTGTTGGACAGAAATTGCCGACTTCGCAGCCGGCAAATCGAATTTTTGTTATTTGCGCTTACGGTTAGCAATGTGGATCGCGTGGCCGTCTACAGCAAGTGCTGCTTCGTGTACTGCTTCACTTACTGTTGGGTGAGCGAACACCGTTAGAGCAATGTCTTCTGCAGTGGAACCAAATTCCATTGCGATAACCGCTTGTGCGATCAAATCAGCCGCGTGACCACCGATGATGTGGCAGCCTAGAATGCGATCTGTTTCTTCACAAGCAATGATCTTAACGAAACCATCTGTATCGTTAGCAGCCATAGCACGACCTGACGCAGCAAATGGGAATTTACCCACTTTGAAGTTTACGCCTTCGGCTTTTAGTTGCTGTTCGTTCTTACCAACCCAAGCTAGTTCTGGGTGAGTGTAGATAACAGATGGAATGCAATCGTAGTTCATTTGCGCTTTGTGGCCTGCGATGATGTCAGCAACCATCACACCCTCTTCAGAGGCTTTGTGCGCTAGCATTGGGCCACGAACGATATCACCGATCGCGAAAACACCAGGAACGTTTGTACGGCACTGCTCGTCAACGAATACAAAACCACGCTCGTCTAGGTTAACGCCAGAGTCAGCTGCTAGACAGCCGTCAGTGAATGGCTTACGACCTACAGCAACGATTAGCTTGTCAAACGTTTGCTTCTGCTCTTCGCCTTTGGCATCAAGGTAAGTCACTTCAACTTCTTCACCCTTGATTTCGCTGCCCGTTACACGAGCACCAACACGAATGTCTAGGCCTTGTTTTTTGAAGATCTTAGCCGCTTCTTTCGCTAGATCTTGGTCACATAGGCTTAGGAATTGATCTTGTGCTTCTAGAACCACAACCTCAGAACCTAGACGTTTCCATACAGAGCCTAGCTCAAGACCGATAACGCCAGCACCGATTACACCAAGACGCTTAGGTACAGCACGGAAATCTAGTGCACCTTCGTTGTCAACGATGATATCGCCAGTACGCGGAGCTGGTGGAATGTTCACTGGAACAGAGCCCGTTGCAAGGATTACACTGTCCGCTTCAAACGTTTGTACAGAACCGTCGTGCGCAGTAAATTCAACTTTTTTGTTAGCAAGCAGTTTACCGAAACCTTCGAAGCTGGTTACGCCGTTTGCTTTGAAAAGACCAGTGATGCCACCCGTCAATTGATCAACAATTTTGTCTTTGCGATCAACCATCGCATTCACGTCCATTGACACGCCATCAATGCCAATACCGTGAACTTTAAACTCCTCTTTCGCGTCGTGGTACTTATGAGACGAGTCCAATAGAGCTTTAGAAGGGATACAACCTACGTTCAAACAAGTTCCGCCAAGACGAGGCTTGTTGTCTTTATCTAGCCACTTTTCGATACATGCAGTTTTAAGACCCAATTGCGCAGCACGAATGGCCGCAACGTAACCACCTGGGCCACCACCAATTACGATAACATCAAATTTATTAGACATAGGGTTTATCCATTGTTGTTTGCTAGGGCGTTTTGCGCCCTAGCAAGTTATTTCTCTAATCCACAGAAGTGGGTGCGATTAGTTAGATTTCAAGCAGTAGTCGTGCTGGATCTTCTAGTAGGTCCTTGATGGTTACAAGGAACTGCACCGCTTCTTTACCGTCAATCATACGGTGATCGTATGATAACGCTAGGTACATCATTGGCTGGATCACAACCTGACCGTTAACCGCCATTGGACGCTCTTGGATTTTGTGCATACCCAAGATTGCAGTTTGAGGTGGGTTAAGGATAGGTGTAGACATTAGGGAACCGAAGATACCGCCGTTAGTGATAGTAAATGTACCACCTTGCATATCTTCCATACCTAGTTTGCCTTCACGACCACGTACAGCGAAGCCCATGATACCAGATTCGATATCCGCAAGACCCATTGCTTCCGTATTTCGTAGTACCGGAACCATCAAACCACGGTCTGTTGACACTGCAACACCGATGTCTTGGTAGCCGTGGTAAACCATATCGTTACCGTCGATTGAAGCATTGACCGCTGGGAAGCGTTTTAGCGCTTCAGTTGCCGCTTTTACGAAGAATGACATGAAACCAAGTTTAGTGCCGTTGTGAGTTTTCTGGAACAAGTCTTTGTACTTGTTACGCAGTTCCATCACAGGACCCATGTTTACTTCGTTGTAAGTGGTCAACATTGCCGCTGTTTGCTGAGCTTCAACAAGACGTTTTGCAATCGTTGCACGTAGACGTGTCATCGGAACACGTTTTTCTACGCGGCCGTCTGCGCTTAGCGGCGCTGGCGCAGCAGGAGCAGCTTTCGCTGGCGCTGCCGCAGGAGTTGCCGCAGCTTTGCTCTTAACTGCCGCTTCTACGTCTTCTTTAGTGATGCGACCGCCTTTGCCAGTACCTTTTACTTGAGCTGCTGTTAGGCCTGCTTCAGCCAGTGCTTTACGCGCAGCTGGGCCAGCTACGGCATCATCGTCACCTGCTTCTTCAGACGCTGCTGCAGTAGCTTGAGGTGCTGCAGCTGGCGCCGCACCACCTTCTGCGCCGATTGAGAAGTTTGCTAGGACTTCTGCACTCAATACCGTCTCGCCTTCTTCTTTAAGAATTTCAGCAATCACGCCATCCGCAGGAGCAACCACTTCAAGAACCACTTTATCGGTTTCGATATCAACAATGTGTTCGTCGCGTTTACACGCTTCACCTGGCTGTTTGTGCCACGCAGCAACCGTACCGTCAGCAACGGACTCTGGGAACACTGGAGCTTTAATTTGTACAGTTTCTTTCGCTTCAGAAGCAGAAGCCGCTGGTGTTTCCGCTTTTGCAGCAGGAGCCTCAGACGCCGCGGCACCTGAATCAAAGATCGCTAGTACTTCAGCGCTTAGGACAATGTCGCCCTCGCCTTTAAGAACTTCTTTAAGAACACCATCCGCTGGAGCAACCACTTCAAGCACTACCTTGTCGGTTTCGATATCAACAATGTGATCATCGCGCTTACAAGCTTCGCCTGGTTGTTTGTACCAAGTAGCGACTGTGCCATCCGCTACAGATTCTGGAAAAGTAGGTGCTTTAATTTCAATACTCATTTTTTACCCTTATCTCTGACAGGCAGTGGTGCTAGCCGACAATCGCGTCGTTAACCAGCGCTTCTTGTTCTTCAACGTGTACAGACATGTAGCCTGCTGCAGGTGCTGCAGAAGACATACGACCTGCAAAGCGAATTTTCACTTCTGGGTACAATCTGTCTAACACACGGCTCATACGGTGGCGGTTTGCATGCCAAGCGCCTTGGTTCTTAGGCTCTTCTTGACACCAAATCAGCTCTTCAACATTTTTGTACGGTTCCAAAATCGCTTCAAAATCAGCGTATGGGAACGGGTACAATTGCTCAAGACGAATAATTGCCACGTCTTCTTTAGCCAGCTCTTCACGACGGTTGAATAAGTCGTAGTAAACCTTACCGCTACAAAGCACCAGACGCTTAACGTTCTCTGGTTTAATATTCTCTGCTGCTTCTGGCAATACTGTTTTAAAGCTGCCCTCAGATAGATCTTCTAACGTAGAGATTGCTTGCTTGTGACGCAGCAAACTCTTCGGTGACATAATGATCAACGGACGACGCATTGGGCGAATCGCCTGACGACGCAAGATGTGGAAGATCTGTGCTGGTGTCGTTGGAACACACACTTGAATGTTGAATTCCGCACACAACTGCATGAAACGCTCTAGACGTGCAGAAGAGTGCTCTGGACCCTGACCTTCATAACCGTGTGGCAACAACATAGTTAGACCACATAGACGGCCCCACTTGTGCTCACCGCTGGTGATGAATTGGTCAATTACCACTTGTGCACCGTTGGCAAAGTCACCGAATTGAGCTTCCCAAACCACTAGACCTTTTGGTGAAGTTGTTGAGTAACCGTATTCGAATGCAAGAACCGCTTCCTCAGATAGGTACGAGTCATATAGATCCAGTGTTGGCTGATCATCCGACAAGTGTTTTAGAGGAATGTAAGTACTGCCGTCTTTTTGGCTGTGGATCACAGCATGGCGGTGCGAGAACGTACCACGACCAGAATCCTGACCAGTAATACGAATTGGGTAGCCCTGCTCAAGCAACGTAGCAAAAGCAAGCGTTTCAGCGTAACCCCAGTTGATTGGCATGGCACCAGCAGTCATCTTATCGCGATCTTCATAGATCTTCATAACTTGACGCTGAACCACGACACCATCAGGAATAGACGTTGTTTTCTTCGCTACTTCTTGTAGTTGCGCCAATGGGTAACTCGTGTCACCAGCATCTGTCCACTCAACGCCAAGATATGGTTTCCAATCAACAAATAACTCAGAGTTAGATTCTAGTACTAAGCTCTTCGCTACATGACGACCATTGTCTAGGTCTTCACGGTTTTCATTCACTAACTCATCAGCTTCAGCTTCCGTGACCACACCAGCAGCAATCAAAGCTTCTGCGTATTTTGTACGCGTAGTTTTCATGCCATTGATAACTTTGTACATTAATGGCTGAGTACCTGATGGTTCATCCGTTTCGTTGTGACCACGACGGCGGTAACACACCATGTCGATAACGACATCACGACCAAACTCGTAACGGTAATCAAGAGCCAACTGAGTGACAAATAGCACCGCTTCTGGATCATCACCGTTTACGTGGAAAATAGGCGCCTGAATCATTTTGGCAACATCTGTTGCGTATTCAGTTGAGCGCGAATCTTCTTGGCGGTTTGTGGTAAAGCCTACTTGGTTGTTCACCACGATATGCACTGTACCGCCAGTCTTGTAGGCACGAGTCTGTGACATCTGGAACGTTTCCATTACAACACCCTGACCAGCAAAGGCTGCATCACCGTGAATGGAAATTGGCACAACTGTCTTACCCGTCTTATCTTGACGACGATCTTGACGCGCACGAACAGAACCTTCTACTACAGGAGAAACGATCTCAAGGTGAGAAGGGTTGAACGCTAGCACGGTGTGAACTTCGCCACCTGCTGTCATCACGTTAGAAGAAAAACCTTGGTGGTATTTAACGTCACCAGAAGTGTTAACAAGCTTTTTACCTTCGAACTCGTCAAACAAGTCTTTCGGGTTTTTACCTAGCGTGTTGACCAAAACGTTTAGACGACCACGGTGTGCCATGCCGATCACAACTTCTTTCGCCCCTAAGGCACCAGAACGTTGGATCAACTCGTTTACCATTGGAATTAAGCTTTCACCACCTTCCAAACCGAAACGCTTCGCACCTGGGTAGCGACTGCCTAGGTATTTTTCAAGACCTTCTGCTGCCGTTAGACGCTCAAGCAACGCTTTGCGAGTTTCTTCTGAATATTCTGGGCGGGAACGAACCGATTCAACACGTTGTTGCAACCAAGCTTTTTCTTGGGTGTCGACAATATGCATGAATTCGTAGCCAATAGAGCCACAGTAAGTTTTTTCTAGCTCAGAGATCATGTCTTTTAAAGGCATGCTTTCTTGATTAAAGAATAATGAGCCAGTATTAAAGGAAGTGTCTAGATCAGCACCCGTTAATTGGTGAAAACCTAAATCAAGGTCAGCAACTTTTTCTCGCTTCTGAAGACCCAGCGGATCCAAGTTGGAGTGTTGATGGCCTCGAACGCGATAAGCGTTAATAAGTTGAAGTACATTGATCTGCTTTTGCTCATGCTCTGAGCTAGCTGCGACACCTGTAGAAACAGGAATGTTGCGGAACTTGTTTTTACCAAGTTCTAAGAATTGTTGTTGAATAACGGAGTGAGGAAGATCGGTTGACTGCGCTTCACTTACTCTCGGCAACTGATCAAAACATTTCCGCCATTCTTCGGATACTGAGTTGGGGTCAACTAAGTAGCTCTCAAACAGCCCCTCAACGTATTCAAGGTTACCCCCTGAAAAGTGAGAAGTGCTCCATAGCAACTCCATCAAACTTTCATGCATTCTCGATCACCCTTTTATGTTCGAGCCAGCTATCACCGTGATGCGATAACTCAAATTTTCATTCTGGTTAAACTAATCAATGACTAGTCGCCAGGTTATTATTTACTTTTTTACTAAATGACACTTAAACAGTCCAATTCTAAAGCACAAGTGCCTTACTTATTAGTAATAAATGGGGCTATTTAGTGTTTTTTCATGCACAGATATCTCCGCCATGAAAAACTAAATTCTTCGTAACTTTTTCTTTACATGGATTTAACGTTACGCATAAACCCAGCATCAAAGTAGCCTCTATCTAATAGAGGCTACTTTTTTTGTACCATTAAAAAACGATACAAGCATGTCGTTCATCAGGTCGCACGTTGAATCAACATAGTACGAATGTTACCAATCGCCTTAGTTGGGTTTAGACCTTTTGGACAAACGTTTACACAGTTCATAATGCCGTGGCAACGGAATACGCTGAACGGGTCATCAAGATCGCTAAGACGATCTTGTGTAGCCGTATCGCGGCTGTCGGCCAAGAAGCGGTAAGCTTGTAGCAAACCAGATGGACCAATGAACTTATCAGGGTTCCACCAGAACGACGGACATGCCGTAGAACAACACGCACACAAGATACACTCGTACAAACCATCAAGCTTTTCACGCTCTTCAGGACTCTGTAGACGCTCGATTGCTGGTGCTGGCGTGTCATTAATCAAGAATGGCTTGATCTTTTCGTATTGTTTGTAGAACTGTCCCATGTCCACAACCAAGTCACGAACAACTGGCAAACCTGGCAGAGGACGCAAGACAAGCTTATTGTTTTTTGCCGCAGCGGACACAGGCGTGATACACGCTAGGCCGTTTTTACCAGACATATTCATACCGTCAGAACCACACACGCCTTCACGGCATGAGCGACGGTAAGAAATACTTGGATCCTGTGCTTTTAGTAGGTTAAGCACATCAAGCACCATCAGATCTTTACCCGCTGGCAGCTCGATTTCGAAATCCTGCATGTAAGGCGCATCGTCCTTCTCAGGATTGTAACGATAGATACTAACTAACATCGAATAACTCCTTAGTATGAACGAACTTTAGGTGGGAAAGCTTCCATTGTTTTTGGCGCAAAGTTCACATCGCGCTTGGTCACTTTCTTAGTTGCTGGGTGGAACAAAGAGTGTTTCAACCAGTTCTCATCGTCACGTTCAGTAAAGTCATTACGTGCATGTGCGCCACGGCTTTCTTTACGGAATTCCGCAGGGATTGCCGTTGCCTCAGCCACTTCTAGCAAGTTTTCAAGCTCAAGTGCTTCGATACGAGCAGTATTGAATGCCTGGCTCTTATCTTCAAGATGCAAATTCTCAACGCGCTTACGGATTTCTTTAAGCTGCTCAAGGCCTTTCTGCATAGATGGGCCTTCACGGAATACACCGAAGTATAACTGCATAGTTTTTTGAAGCTCTGCACGAACCTCTGCAACCGACTCACCACCAGTTGAGCTGTTTAGACGGTTCAGACGCGCCATTGCTTTTTCAACATCAGTGTCGCTAGCGTCCATTGAGTCGAAACCTTCATCTAGAGATTTCTTAACTTGAAGACCCACTGCACGACCGAATACCACTAAGTCTAGCAGAGAGTTACCACCTAGGCGGTTCGCACCGTGAACTGATACACAAGCGATCTCACCACAAGCGTAAAGACCAGGAATAATCACGTCTTCACCAGCTTCGTTTTGCAATAGCGCTTGGCCACCGATGTTCGTTGGCACACCACCCATCATGTAGTGACAAGTAGGTACAACAGGAATCGGTTCTTTCACTGGGTCAACGTGAGCAAAAGTACGAGACAACTCAAGGATACCTGGTAGACGCTTATTCAGAGTCTCTTCACCTAGGTGATCCAATTTTAGAAGTACGTGGTCACCGTGTTCACCACAACCACGACCTTCAAGAATCTCAAGAATCATCGAACGAGCTACTACGTCACGACCAGCAAGGTCTTTCGCGTTTGGCGCGTAACGCTCCATGAAACGTTCGCCGTCTTTGTTGATCAGGTAACCACCTTCACCACGACAACCTTCAGTAACAAGTGTACCCGCACCGTAAATACCGGTTGGGTGGAACTGCCACATTTCCATGTCTTGCATTGGCACACCAGCGCGAAGCGCCATACCTACGCCGTCACCCGTGTTGATGTGTGCGTTAGTCGTAGATTGGAAGATACGACCGGCACCGCCCGTTGCAAGGACTGTCGCTTTCGCTTTTAGGTAAACCACTTCACCTGTTTCAACACAGATAGAAACAGCACCAACGATTGCGCCTTCAGAGTTTTTCACCAAATCAACCGCGTACCATTCATTGAAGAATGTAGTGCCGCCTTTTAGGTTCGCTTGGTAAAGCGTGTGTAGTAGCGCGTGACCGGTACGGTCCGCTGCAGCACATGTACGCGCTGCTTGACCACCTTTACCGAAGTCTTTCGATTGACCACCGAAAGGACGCTGGTAAATACGGCCATTTTCTTTACGAGAGAATGGTAAGCCCATGTGCTCAAGCTCAAATACTGCTTGAGGGCCGACAGAACACATGTACTCGATAGCGTCTTGGTCACCGATGTAGTCAGAGCCTTTAACGGTATCGTACATGTGCCAGCGCCAATCATCATTTGGGTCTTCACTTGCAATGGCACAAGTGATACCACCTTGCGCAGATACAGTATGTGAACGAGTTGGGAATACTTTTGTGACACACGCCGTGTTTAAGCCAGATTCAGTCAACTGAAGTGCCGCACGCATACCTGCGCCACCACCACCAATTACAATGGCATCAAAAGAGATAGTACGAATATTAGCCATTACTTACAGCCCCCAAAGAACCTGAACACCCCATACGACATAGATAAACATTACTAAGCCACATAGAGATTGAAAGAAGAAACGAACACCTGTTGCTTTAATGTAGTCAGTTGACACTGACCACAAACCGATCCATGAGTGAATACCAACAGATAGCAGCGCTAGTAGAGAGAAAATGCGCATTGAAGTTGTTTCAAACAAACCACTCCACTGTTCGTATGTTAGATCTGGATTAAGAAGCAAGTAACCAATAATAAAGATACTGTATACCGCCAATACCAATGCAGACACGCGCTGCATCATCCAGTCGTACAGACCCGAACGGCCAAAGCTAGTAATTTGAGTTACCATATCCATACCCCTGCTAATAGAATCAGAACAACAGCGATCACTAGGTTCGCTTTTGCCGCGATGCGGCCACTTTCAAGTTCTTCGAAATGTCCCAAATCCATAAACAAGTGCTTAACACCCGCTACGAAGTGGTACATCAGCGCTGAAACGACACCCCAAACGACAAATTTCGCTAGAAAATTGTTTTGTAGCACCTCTACCACTTGATCAAAACCTTCCTGTGAAGACAATGACTGATCAAACGCGTAGAACAGGAATACCAAACCAATAAATAGGATGATACCGGTTACACGGTGAAGGATAGAGACAATTGCGGTTACGGGCATTGATATTGTGGAAATATCAAGGTTGACTGGTCTTTTTTTGTTCACGACTCTTTACACCATTTTATTTGATTGAATGGTCAATCTCGACCCAAATTCTATCGTCACCAAGGGAAAGCAAAGCTTCACTGGATCCATAGGCCTCCTTGAAAATCCCATCGATTTGCAAGCGACATTGGCACATGCGACTCAAACTTGCCAAATAACACCGACAAATCAATGAAATCATCGGGTCGCAATTATAGACTAGGCCAAAAACCTAAGACAAATAGACAGAACGTAGGGGTTTTAATGGTCACCATTCACAAAATGAATGCACCCATAAACAAAAGCAATAATGGTGTAAAATTACAGATTTTCGCTCCTGCGGAATTTTTACTTTTCTATTAATAATCAAAAACTTAAAAACAAACAGATCAATATTCACTCATCCAACACTATCAATCCCGTTACAAATTTACAAAGAAATTACTAAGATCGAAGAAGTAGTAAAAACTTTGTCTAATTGACTTTGTAACCCGTAAGAAAGTATTTTTTCCGCACCTTCTGGGCCAGGAGAGCTAATTCAAGGCTCTTTGCCCCGGACCAGAGTACGAAGGAGACCAAAAATGGCTGACAAAAAAGCTCGCATAACGGTAGACGGTATCGATCAAACGATTGAACTTCCTGTATTAACAGGCACAGCAGGACAAGACGTGATAGATGTAAGAACTTTAGGTTCTCATGGCGTCTTCACTTATGATCCTGGCTTCATGTCTACTGGCTCATGTGAATCTGCAATCACCTATATCGATGGTGAGGCAGGCGTGCTTCTGCATCGCGGTTACAAAATTGCCGATCTTGCAGAAAACTCAGATTACCTTGAAACTTGTTATCTACTGTTATATGGAGAGCTGCCAAGCTCTGAGCAAAAAGCAGAGTTCGTAGAAACCGTTAAAAACCATACCATGGTGTCAGAATCTATGCAGAAGTTCCTTGATGGCTTCCGCAACGATGCTCACCCAATGGCGATAATGGTAGGTTTAGTAGGTGCTTTGTCTGCGTTCTATCAAGACCACATGGATATCAACGATCCTAAGCACCGTGAAATCGCAGCTTTCCGCTTGATTTCAAAAATGCCAACTCTTGCAGCAATGTGTTACAAGTACTCTAAGGGTCAACCGACCATGTACCCTCGTAACGATCTAAGCTATGCAGAGAACTTCCTCCACATGATGTTTGCTACACCTTGCGAAGACTACAAGGTGAATCCAGTATTTGCGAAAGCAATGGATCGAATCTTTATCTTACATGCAGACCATGAGCAAAACGCTTCGACTTCTACTGTCCGTTTAGCTGGTTCGTCTGGCGCAAACCCATTCGCATGTATTGCTGCGGGTTTTGTGACGCTTTGGGGCCCTGCTCACGGTGGTGCCAACGAAGCGGTATTGACGATGCTGGAAGAAATTGGTGATGAATCGAAAATTGACGAATTCATTGCTAAAGCGAAAGACAAAAATGACCCATTCCGACTAATGGGCTTTGGCCACCGCGTTTACAAAAACTTCGACCCTCGCGCGAAAGTAATGCGCGAAACTTGTGATCAAGTTTTAGCTGAGTTAGGCCAGTCTGACGACCCTATGTTAAAAATCGCGAAGCGCTTAGAAAAAATTGCCCTTGAAGACCCTTACTTCGTGGAGCGTAAGCTTTACCCGAATGTTGACTTCTATTCTGGCATCATCATGAAAGCGATCGGCATCCCAACTTCCATGTTTACCGTAATCTTTGCCATGGCACGTACTGTTGGCTGGATTTCACACTGGAATGAAATGATCAGTGGTTCATACAAAATCGGCCGCCCACGCCAGCTGTATGTAGGCCATACTGAACGCGACTACCCTACAAAAAAATAAGGGTTTAGCCATAAAAAAAGCGGCTTGAAGCCGCTTTTTTGTTATCTTGCCAAACTAGCAAAAGTTATACTTCGTCGTCTTCATAGACAAGCTCAGTAATAATTTTTGTGCCACATTTAACACATTCACCTTCGATCCAAGCACGATCCCCAGCTTCAAACTCTTGCGGGTTTTTCATGCCTAAATCCATCTCCATACATTCATTACACCAAGTTTGCTGAAGAAAATCCTGCTGTTCTTCAATCGATCGATCAAAAAAATTCTTCAGAACAGGCGTTGCCTCAGTTTCATTACTCATTTGAATTACCTTTACCTTTGTATTCATAGCTAACGGTGTAATTTTCATAAGGTGCCGAAGCCATCATCGGTTTTAGCGCCAGCACTGAATTCAGTGCTACACTGTTTTTAAACTTTTCTTCTGTTCCATCTAACGACAGATCAAATACAACTTGTCCATCCACAATACGATCAAGCTGCACGTTACGCACGACCGCTATCGAAGCCAAATACTCACGCAGAGTCGACATAGATGTATAATTACGAACCCCATCTACAGAGACATTCATATTTTTGGGCGTAGCTAAACGAACCGATGCATAGCGATCAGACAGTATTGCAGACAAACGCACTAGCATTTCCTCTACTGCTTCTCGCTTTGATGGGCGAGTTATGGACTCAACACGCGATGCTTGATTAGGAGACAACAACATTGCCTCAACCACTGCCTGATCACCATATTCACTCATTCGCACAGCCAATACTACGTCTGTTTGGTAACGGGCACTTGCTGACATAATATCGTCTTCAAAGAATCCCCAAAGACCACTTGCGCTCAATGTTTGGCGATCCACATTATCAACTAAAGGCGCATACACAGGCAGACCATAGCGTTTTGCACCATCAAAAAACTGCGATAACGACGTAGAAGGTTGATTGGCACCAAACATTTGACGCGTACCATTTTGCTCTTCAATCAGCCACACTAAAATGCTCGGACGATTTTCTCCCCAGACAGGTAAGCTGTTATCAAATAAGAAACGATCTACCGATTCCTTATAAAAGGTAACGCTTACCTCTTTTGCCGCCTCAGGACCACTGGAACCATTAACCGTTTCCACCGCATCCTTAATCGAATGCTGTGCAACCCAGCTAGTAGCCGAGCGATGCGCTTGACTCAACACACTGCTAGACAAATCATTCTTTGCCCCAGAGACACGTAACAAAACATCGTCAATCGCTTCGCTAAACGCACGATCAAGCAACTGGCGATCATCCAAGCTTGCCGGTACCTGAACGACAGACGAATACAAATTAGAAACTTGGACAGCGTGACTCATTGTTGAAGCCAACAACAAACACATAAAGAAAATACGTTTCAAAATAATCCCCTTACTTATCGTATTTGCTCTATTCTACTGTCTTCTATGCAAAGAACCATAGCCCTTATTCTCCACTGTGTTAAAATGCCGTTTTTTCCCACACCATGATAAGGCTTAGGCAATGACCGAATCGAAAAAAACCTCGATTAGTTACAAAGACGCAGGCGTAGACATTAACGCAGGCAACGAACTTGTTGAGCGCATTAAAGGCGTAAGTAAAAAAACACGCCGCCCTGAAGTACTAGGTGGATTGGGTGGCTTTGGCGCCCTTACTCGTCTTCCACAAAAGTACAAAAATCCAGTTCTTGTATCAGGAACAGATGGCGTGGGCACTAAATTGCGTTTAGCGATGGATCTAAACAAGCATGACACAATCGGTATCGACTTGGTGGCAATGTGTGTAAACGATCTCGTTGTTGCTGGTGCGGAGCCTCTACTATTCCTTGACTACTACGCAACAGGCAAACTGGACGTCGATGTGGCGGCTGACGTGGTAACCGGTATCGGTGAAGGCTGTCTACAATCTGGTTGCGCATTGGTTGGAGGCGAAACAGCAGAAATGCCTGGTATGTACCACGATGGTGACTACGACCTAGCTGGCTTCTGTGTTGGCGTGGTGGAAGAAGATCAAATCATCGATGGTAGCAAAGTTGAAGCGGGCAACACCTTGATCGCACTAGGTTCATCTGGCCCACACTCAAACGGCTACTCTTTGATCCGTAAGATCCTAGAGGTAAGCGGCGCCAAGCTTGAAGAAGAAGTTGGTGGCGTGGCTTTAAAAGATGCCCTACTAGCTCCAACTAAAATTTACGTTAAATCTATCCTTAAATTGATGGAAACAGTCAACGTAAATGCTTTGGCGCACATCACTGGTGGTGGTCTACTAGAAAACATTCCTCGTGTATTGCCAGAGGGCGCTGCAGCTTACATTGATGCAGCAAGCTGGACTCGTCCTGCGATCTTCGATTGGCTGCAAGAGCAAGGCAACGTTGAACAAGAAGAAATGTACCGCGTGCTAAACTGTGGCGTAGGTATGGTTCTAGCGGTAAACGCTGCTGACGTTGATAACGCATTGGCTATTCTTACAGCTGAAGGCGAAAATGCTTGGGTGATCGGTGAAATCCGTGAGAAATCAGGCAAAGAGGTTGTGATCTCTGACCTTGAGGCGTCTGCATGAGTTTTCCCGTCGTTGTTTTAATTTCAGGCAGCGGCAGTAATTTGCAGGCTTTGATTGATCAAAGCCTGCAAGGCAATCTCGATATCGACATCAAAGCCGTAGTCAGCAATAAGGCATCCGCTTACGGGCTGGAACGAGCTAATAATGCTGGCATCGCAACCCATGCATTGGATCATAAGCAGTTTGAAAGTCGCGAAGCGTTCGACCAAGCTCTTATGGCTCTAATCGACCAGTATCAGCCTAAGCTGGTGGTGCTTGCGGGCTTTATGCGTATTCTAACGGAAGAATTTACGCGTCATTATGAAGGTCGTATGTTAAACATACATCCTTCATTGTTGCCAAAGTACAAAGGATTAAATACTCACCAGCGAGCAATTGACGCTGGTGAAGCGGAACATGGTGTGTCCGTTCATTTTGTTACTTCGGAACTGGATGCTGGCTCAGTGGTCTTACAAGCTAGCACCGAAATATCGTCAGATGAAACTGCTGACTCGCTGGCTCAGAAAGTTCATGCGCTTGAGCACATCATTTATCCCCTAAGCGTTAAATGGTTTAGCTCTGGTCGCTTAACTCTAGAAAACGGTCAAGCCGTACTAGACGGAGAACCTTTACCTGAGTCAGGTGTGCGTTACACAACGGATTTGAACGAACACTAGGAAAAATTAAGATGGGTATTATCCGAAACATTACCGCAATCGCACTATTATTTCAGATAATACCCTCTTACTCGGCCTCATCAACTGCACCCGTTACCCATACTAGCTCTCCGTCTAATGGCAATGTCTCTTCACCTGTAGCCCAACAAAAAAACTCGAATGACCCAGTGTTTTTTACCCCTTACAGTGCCGTTTACAGCACGGTTTATAAAAAGGGCATTACTTTACGAGTGGAAGGTAAACAAACGCTGACTGAAGCGGCTGATCATCAATATAAGTTTGATTTTGTCGTGGATACGTTACTTGCCAGCCTCAAAGAATCAAGCCAGTTTTACCTAGAAGGTGATAGCTTACGGCCGACGGAATACCACTACTCTTCAAGTGTGTTGGGGAAACGTAAGGATGTCATCGTCACGTTTGACTGGGATGACATGAGCGCGATTAATACTTCCAAAGGCAACTCTTGGTCAATGCCGATCAATAACACCACACTTGATCGACTCACATTACAACTTCAGCTTCGATACGATTTAAAAAGTCATCGAGATCAACTCGATTACCAGATTGCCGATGGTGGTCAAGCAAAGCTTTATACCTTTGAAAAACGTGATCAGGAGATGATTAAAACTAAGCTTGGAGAGCTTGAAACCATTAAAGTCGTTCGGACCGACAACCTATCGGATAAGCGCCATCAATATTTCTGGTTTGCTCCCAAATATGACTACTTGTTAGTAAAGATGGAACACTTTGAAAAAGGTGAGTCGTACACTCTTAACCTAGATAAAATCACTCAGCTCCCCACACCTGCGGCCAAACAGTAACTAGGGTTCTAATTGATCTAGATAGTTGATATTGACCAACTCTTCGTCCCTGTGCCAATGCACCGCACGTCTACCAATTTGTTTATAAAAGCTCATCACTCCGTAATACTCAGCTTGCGCTAAGAATTCTGGCAAATTCTGCTTGAGCGCAGCCACTGGCAATACCGCATGTAAAGGCTGAGGACCCGACACCGTTTCCATAAAATGCACCATCTCTGGCGCTTGCTGAGCGTTTTCTAATAAATGCTGGAGTGCTGCGTCAGAGAAACGTGGGGTGTCGCATGGGACCACTAAAAGATGAGAGGTGTTAAGCTTGTCTAACACAGCATACAACCCACCTAGAGGTCCGATACCCTGCCAAGGGGCGACATCAGTGATGACGTCATCGACTAACGTTTGGTAGCGCTCAAGATTACGGTTAGCACTGATAAATTGCTGAACGGAAAAGGGTTTTACCAAAGCCATCATCCGCTCAATTAAAGGTTGCCCAGCATATAACTGCCAGCCCTTATCCACACCGCCCATACGCTGCGCTGCCCCACCAGCTAAAACCAACGCCGTAATCTCAAATTTGTTGCTCATGACTCTTATATAGCCTTCCCATATCTAAGGTAGTCTCGCTGACGCTCATTCCATAATTTCTGCGCTAAGTTTAGGCAATAAATCTGATCGTCTTGGTCGTGAATCAATCCTAACACGGAGGCCAGAGTCTGTAGCACCGCTTTTTCACCAAACGGGTCACTCGACTCCCCCGTCCAATGCTCAATCATACGACGTAATGACAAATTACTTTTATTACGGGTATGTTCCTGCTCAATGCGATGCCATTGTTGCCAATGCAAGCGACTATTTTTTACTTTTGCAAGGGTTACTTCCCGCTCAGGGTTGACCTCAGCTTCACCATTACCACCACGAAAAATAAGCACCGATGGATCATTCAATTGCAGGCAAGAATGAGCATGCAGATCATCGTAGCCCTTATGAAAAACCCCATGGACACTGTGCGCAGCCTGAAAAGGGTTCATCATTCGTACTACTGTATTCACTGGAGAACGCAACCCGAGAGACAATTTCAAATCCATCATTTGCGCCAAGCACTGATTCACAACCTCTAATGGAACATAGAGAAAATTATGATGCTGCAAATAACTATTAACTCTGCCAGCCTCTGTTTTGGGCACATAGGGCAACCCCAAAGATTTCACGATTTCCTCAACATAAATGCGATCTTCCCCCTTAAATGAATGACCATGCATGACAACTTTGTAGCCCGCATCCGCGAGTGTCAGTGCCGCGAGCAGAAACCAAGGTAATTCATTACGTTTGCCCGCATAAGCCGGCCAATCAATATCTACTTTTGAAGGGGCGAGGTTTTGCACCTTTAGAAAGGCTCGTACCGCGCGGGTAAAGCCAATCGTCTCTTCAACCGTTTCTTCACGGATTCGAATCAACATCCAGAATGCACCGATTTGTTCAGGGGCAGCCTCCCCTTGCAACATCATGGTCATCGCCATTTGGGCTTCTTCTGCGGTCAGTGGACGTGAGCCCTTTTTACCGCGCCCCAGAATTTGTACAAAACGCGAGAAGAATTCACTCATAATGTCACCTCCATAACCGGGATAAATTGTTTGATTTCTGGAATGCAGGAACCGCAATTAGTCCCGCACTTTAAAGACTTGCCTAATGCTTCAATTGAAGAGATTCCAGACCGAACTGCCTGTTCAATTTGTTTCGACCCTATTTGAAAACAAGAGCAGACAACAGCCCCCTTGTCCTCCACATTCACCGCTCGACCTGCAAGCAAGGCTATGCCCTGCATTTCGGTCATAGCGTCAACGCTAAACAACTGGTCTTCTAACCATGAGGTAGATGGTAATGTTGGGGAGGCCTGTAACAACACAAATGCAACAACCTGTTCATCAACTATGTACACTCGACGTTGCTGCGGGCGAATAGGATTCCGATATTCTAACCAATTGCCTTTAGACCATTGCTGCTCTATCTGAGCGCATAGCACCTCGATAATATCGGGCCGATTACTGGCAAGATCTAGGCGCTCACCTTTCTCAAGAGGGACGCGGCACCAATAATCTAATTCAGGTAGATTGGGCAGTTTCTTTGACAGCACATAGCCATAACGTAATCCCTGAACAGCTTTCACATTCACAATGGCATGTTTGGATTCTGGCTGCCCTGATAACACATCACAGGCTTGCGGAATCAATGACGAGACGATGGACTGGCTGGCAAACTGACGAGTCCAATGAATCGGCGCAAATAGATTTTGCGGCCTTACCTGATCTGAAACTTTGGCTCTAAGCTTGAGACTCTGCAGAGCTGATGACACCTCTACCACACTGTTGTCTTGGACATTTAGCTTAGCCGCATCTTCGGGATGAATTTCTAGGTAAGGCTCGCTGATATGCTTCACAAGAATAGCGGCATCGCCAGTTCGAGTCATGGTATGCCATTGATCTCGCACACGTCCCGTGTTGAGAATAAAAGGGAATTCATGGGTAGTTTGAGCTACAGGTTTCTCAGGATAGATGGGAATAAAACTTGCCTTACCATCCTTTGTAAAAAACTTGCCATCCTCAAACATCCTTGCCGTACCCTTTGGCCGAGTTGGCGTCACAGGCCATTGAATAGGTGCTAACGTCTCATATTCATCAGCGCTTATCTGATTAAAATAGCTGATATCAAAGTCCCTTTTGCCGTTATTTTCAAATCCCGACAAGGCAGCATGCTCACGAAAAATTTGATCCACCGAGCGGTAGGAAAAGCCAGCTCGATAGCCCATTTTTTGTGCGACTTGACAGATCGCCCACCAATCTGGCATAGCCTGCCCCAAGGGTGGTAGAAGGCCACGCTGGCGAGAAATACGACGCTCTGAATTCGTCACCGTGCCATCTTTCTCACTCCACGGTAGCGCGGGCAATAAAACGTCAGCGTAAGCCGTGGTATCCGTATGCACTTTGCAATCACTGACAATGACCAATTCACATTTTTCCAAAGCACGTCTGACTTGCTCTGTATCAGGTAGACTAACGAGGGGATTAGTCGACATAATCCAAACGACTTTGATTTTTCCTGACTCTATGGCTTGAAACATGTCGATGGCTTTTAAACCATTTTCTGTGGCCATGTTCGGCGCCTGCCAAAATCGCTGCACCGTCTCTATCGCCCCAGGGGTGGCAAAATCCATATGAGCAGCGAGTTGATTCGCTAACCCACCGACTTCACGACCGCCCATGGCATTAGGTTGTCCAGTAATCGAAAACGGCCCCGCACCCTCTTTACCGATACGACCGGTTGCTAAATGGCAATTGATGATGGCGTTACACTTATCGACACCAGAGGAAGACTGATTAATTCCTTGGGAATAGAAACTCACGGTTTTGGGCGTATCACACCACCATTGGGACAGCTGCGCCAAATCTGTCTCAGCGACATCGCAGAATTTGGCTACCTCTGCACGGTTCGGTTGATGCTTTTGCGCCGCCCAAAGGGCGTTCGCAAAGCCTTTGGTGTGCTGCTTAATATAGTGCGTATCTAATATTTGATGGCGTTGTGATTCTAACAGTAGAAAGTTGAAAATCGCCGCATCACTACCTGGCGCTATCGCCAGATGTAAATCGGCAATATCACATGTCGCGGTTTTACGCGGATCAATCACGACGACTTTCATATTGGGGCGCTTGGCTTTGGCAGCGGCGATGCGCTGGAACAAGATAGGATGAGTCCAAGCCGCATTGGAACCGATCATAATGAGTAGATCGCAAAGCTCCAGATCTTCATAACTACAAGGCACGGTATCGGAACCAAACGCGCGCTTATAACCCACCACAGCGGAAGCCATACATAAACGCGAGTTAGTATCCACATTTGCTGTGCCAAGAAAGCCTTTAGCAAACTTGTTGGCCACGTAATAATCTTCCGTCAATATCTGACCTGATAAATAAAAAGCGAAGGAATCAGGTCCGTATTGGGCAATCGTTTGCGTGATTTTCTCAGCAATATGATCCGCTGCATCCTGCCACAACACATCTTTGCCGTGTATTTTCGGCTGCAACAAGCGATCCTCTTGAACGAGGGTTGCCACTAAGTTACTGCCTTTTACGCAAAGTTTGCCAAGGTTCGCAGGATGACTGTCATCACCTTCCAAGCTGGTAAAACCTTTGGATGGATCATCTGCGATGGTCACCTTGACGCCACAGCCAACGCCACAGTAAGGACAAGTTGTTTTTGCTGTCATACTTTCCTCTACCCATAAAAAAAGCCCTGCTTCCCATCTTGGTTACAAGAGGAAAGTCAGGGCTACATTGCCAATCACCAGACATCCAACACTGGATAGACTGAGGTATATTAATCACTGCAAATTGCAGGCCAGCTTAGTGGAGCCATTTTTGATGGAAAAACGCTTGTTACAGTGATTGTGTGCGCTAAGAAAACGCTTAACGCACCGATTTGACACACTAAAATATTAAACGGCGATATACACTTCGTTATCAACCATCTTGGCTGACCAGACTTTTAGAAAAACCTCATCTTCCAAGCACTGCCCAGTTGAGAGATTGTAATGTTGCTTGTAAAGCGGACTAGCGACCACCCATTGATCTTGCAAATGGGCAGTTAAGCCTCGCGACATCACATTGGCTTTGCCAATCGGATCCCAATTGCTCACTGCGAACACCTTGTCTTCCGCTTCCGGTAAAAAGAAGATCGCCACCTGCTCGCCATTAACCATGGCCGCGACGCCGGCGTCTTCCACTAAATCGTCTTTGATACAAATTAAATTCCAATTCATGGGATGCTCCTAACCAGCTTTGGCAATCAGTGTTACTTTCTCTTCGTCAGTAGCTGGGCGAATTTGATTTCGCTCTTCGACAAAGACCACGTTTTCATCTTGGCCATCGTGATTTACAAACTGACGGAAAGTCTTAAGGGCTTTCTCATCATTAACGGTGGTTTTCCATTCACATTGGAAGGTACCCACAACATGATCCATTTGCTCTTCTAGCTCCTCACAAATAGCCAACGAATCACTGATAACAACTTCTTTTAGATATTCCAGACCACCTTCAAGACTGTCCATCCAAACTGAGGTCCGCTGCAAGCGATCTGCCGTTTTCACATAAAACATCAATACGCGGTCGATGTATTTAAGCAGTGTTTCATCATCGAGATCGGTGGCAAATAAATCCGCATGGCGCGGTTTCATGCCCCCATTACCGCAGACATATAGATTCCAGCCACCTTCAGTGGCGATCACACCAATGTCTTTGCTTTGCGCTTCGGCACACTCACGGGTACAGCCAGATACGGCAAACTTCAATTTATGCGGTGAACGCAAGCCTTTGTAGCGATTCTCTATCTTGATCGCCATGCCGACACTGTCATTCACGCCGAAGCGGCACCAAGTACTGCCGACACAAGATTTCACTGTTCGAACTGACTTGCCGTAGGCTTGACCCGTTTCAAATCCTGCATCAATCAGACGTTTCCAGATCTCAGGTAGTTGCGGCAGGGTCGCACCAAATAAATCGATACGCTGACCGCCAGTGATTTTGGTGTAGAGATTGTAATCTTTCGCCACTTGGCCAATCACAATCAGTTTGTCAGGTGTGATTTCACCACCTGGAATGCGTGGCACCACAGAATACGTACCGTCTTTCTGCATATTGGCCAAGAAGCGGTCATTGGTATCCTGCAAACCGATGTGTTCTTTGGCAAGCACGTAATCATTCCAAACTGACGCCAAGATTGAGCCAACCGCTGGTTTACAAATTTCACAGCCATGGCCTTTGCCATGTTTATGCAATAACTCAGAATAAGTGCGAATACCCTCTACTTTGACAATGGTGTAAAGGTCTTGGCGCGTATGAGGGAAATGCTCACAAATGTCGGTACTGACTTCGATGCCTAACGCGGTAAGCTCATTGTCCACGACCTTCTTGAGTAACGCCGCACAACCGCCACAGCCCGTCGCCGCTTTGGTCGCACTTTTAACATCGCCCACGGACATAGCACCGGCAGCCACCGCATCCGCAATACTTTGCTTGGTGACGTTATGACAGGAACAAATAGAAGCCGTGGCAGGCAAAGCCTCTACTCCAAGACCAACCGACTCACCATTGCTAGCTGGCAGAATCAAAGCTTGCGGTTGCGCCGGTAAATCAATGCCGTTTAAGTAGTATTGAATCAAGGTGTCGTAGTAGCTGTTATCCCGCACCAATGACTTTCTTGCCATCTTCACTTACTACCAGCTTACGGTATTCTTGATTAATCTGATCTTGGTACACAAAACAACGGGCGCCTTGGCTAGCGGCGTGAGCATCACCGATCGAACCCACATCACAACCCAGCAACTTCAGTTTGGTGCTCATATCTGCACCAGTGAAAGCAGCCGCAGCATTACACATTAGATGACCCGCCACAGTTTTTGCCATCATGTAACCAGGTGCCACCAAGCCAAAGATTCGACCATCCCATAGAGCACATTCACCAATCGCATAAACACTGTCATCACTGGTGATACATTGGTTATTGATCACGATACCGCCGCGCTCACCCACTTCAAGTTTGGCTTGGCGCGCCAACTCATCTCGTGGCCGAATCCCAGCCGAGAAAAGAATCAGATCCGTTTCCAAGTGTGAGCCATCAGCAAAGTTCATGCGATGGTTGGCTGATTCACCATCAACGATCTCATTGGTTGCCGTTGAAGTCAGCACCCTTACCCCCAAACCTTCGATCATTTCGCGCAACAAGGCACCACCGGTTTCATCCAGCTGCACTGGCATTAAACGCGGTGCAAATTCCACCACACTGGTTTCAAGACCTAGATTTTTCAGTGCATTGGCAGCTTCCAAACCTAGCAGACCGCCCCCCACGACCGTACCTGTCTTAGCGCTTTGCGCGCAGGCTTTGATCGCATCTAGATCCTCTAGCGTTCGGTATACAAAGGTATTTTCTCGATCATGGCCAGGCATAGGTGGAACAAATGGATAGGAACCCGTAGCTAAAACCAACTTGTCATAGGCAAGCTGCTCACCACCTTCAAGCGTTAGCATTTTTGCTTGTCGATCGAGAACAACTACCTTACTACGGGTATGAAATGCTACACCGTGATTTTCGTAGTATTGGCTGGTTGTCAACGCAAGATCCGCAGCGCTTGCACCATTGAAATAATCACTTAAATGAACTCGGTCGTAGGCTAGGTTCGCTTCCTCACCAAGTACGGTGACGCGGTATTCATCCATACCGCCAAGCTCAATCAGCTGCTCGACAAAGTGATGGCCAACCATGCCATTTCCGACCACTATAATGTGCTGTTTTGTGCCATCGTTTGAATGTGTAAATGACGTCATCATGTTCCCCTTTCTAAGCCTTTCGGCCAGCAACATCTGACGTTGGAGTTCTAAGCGTTAACAGACTGACAATACGCTTCGCCAAAGGCCAGACACTCCAACATTTCAGAAATATTGGTTTGGTTCTGAATCAGCTGGGCGTACCAGCTGCCATCGGCGACGTTGCCATAAAGAATTGCGCCCACTAGTCGGTCGCCATTGACCACTAGTTTGCGATAATGATTGAGCTCGGAGTCAAGTAGAGTAATCTCTTGATCCGGATCTGCATTGATTTGCCCTACTGAATAAAGGTCAATGCCAGAGACTTTTAACTTGGTTGGAACTGGTTTGATGCCAAACTTGGCGTCTTCACTAAGTAAGGTCTGCACCAGAACAGTCAATTGATCCCATATTGGAGCCACTAAACCAAAAGTATGCTGTTCAAACTGACTGCACTCTCCTAATGCATAGACTCCTTCGATCGAAGTCTGCATCTTCTCATTCACTAGGATAGCTCGATCAACACTTACTCCAGCACTCCTGGCAAGTTGCACTTCAGGTGTAATCCCCGTGGCTACCACCACCATATCGACGTCGATACAGCCTTTGTCGGTCACCACGGATCTAGCACTGAGGCCAGCTTGATCCATCAGGATCTGCACAGGTGATGTATCGGTTAAAAACGCTACACCTCTGCTTTCAAGATTATTTTGCAAGTACTGTGCCGATACTCGATCAAGTTGGCGATTCATAATGTATTCTGAGCGCTGAATGACCACTGGCTGATGACCATTTTTGGCAAGTCCAACCGCGGCTTCAAGCCCCAGTAAACCGCCACCGACAATCGCCACTTTCGCTCCCAAAGGCAACGCTAACAAGGCTTTAACATCATTCCAGTCACGAAATCCTACAACATTGTCTGCGCCAACTTGTGCCCAATCAGGTAAGAATGAACGTGCCCCCGTAGCAAATACTAAGCGGTCATAACAAAGCTCAGTACCACTGGCTAAAAACACCCGTTTGTCATCAGTGTTAACGCTCACAACCGGATCACTGGCAATAATATTTGCACCATTTTGCGACATAGCTGACACGTCAACTAAAGCGATATCTTGCTCATTCATTTCCTTAGATAGAACAGAAGACAGCATGATACGGTTATAGCCCACCTGAGCCTCTTCACCGATCAAGGTCACGTTAAAAGGCGCTGATGACAAAGACACCAGCTCATGGGCAAGTTTGGAACCCGCCATGCCCGCGCCGATAATAACAATATGTTCTTTGCCCATCTCAGCTCCCCTATCAACCATTGGCTGCAAGCTTTTGACCTAGAGTTTTAGTACCTGCTGCTGGCTTAGATATTGGCTCGATCTTACGCTGCTTTTCATACAAGAAAGTTAGCACTTGTGCACGGTAGTCGACGTATTTTGGGTCATCAGCCAAAGCCAGACGATCTCGGGGACGCTCAAGATCCACCGTTAATATCTCGCCTACGGTAG
Source organism: Marinomonas fungiae (assembly GCF_001418205.1). Taxonomy (GTDB): domain Bacteria; phylum Pseudomonadota; class Gammaproteobacteria; order Pseudomonadales; family Marinomonadaceae; genus Marinomonas; species Marinomonas fungiae. Next base: position 208,815 of record NZ_LIQF01000001.1, read on the forward strand.
CGGCTGGGCCATTGGTCATCATCACAATTCGATCCGACAACAGAACAGCCTCATCCACATCATGGGTGATCATGATCACGGTATTATTAAGATCGCGCTGAATCTCCATCAGGGAGTCCTGCAGGTGCGCACGAGTCAATGCATCCAAGGCTCCAAACGGCTCATCCATTAACAACACACTTGGTTCCATCGCCAACGCGCGTGCAATCCCGACTCGTTGTTTCATCCCCCCGGAAATTTCAGCTGGGCGCTTATCGGCAGCATGGATCATATGCACCAGTTCTAGGTTGTGCATAATCCAATCATGCATCTCTTTCTTGGTTTTCTTGCCCTTAAACACTTGTTTCACCGCTAATTCAACATTCTGGTATGACGTTAGCCACGGCAACAGTGAGTGGTTTTGAAAGACGACTGCACGCTCAGGGCCCGGTCCGCGTACTTCTTTTCCATCCAGTAAAACACCGCCTTCTGTCGCATCGTATAGCCCTGCGACAATATTTAGTACGGTCGATTTGCCACAACCTGAATGGCCGATTAGAGAAACAAACTCGCCTTTAGCAATTTTTAGATTCACGCCATCCAGCGCTTTGAAGGTTCCCTTTGGGGTTGGGAACTCAATAGAGACTTGGCTAATATCCAAATGAGTCATTGTATCGCTCCTAATTATCGAAGAATTTGAGTTTTATCCCAAGAGAAGTAACGCTGTGCAAACAGCATGACGCGATCCAATAAGAAGCCGATAAAGCCAATCATCAATACGGCTAGCATAATACGACCCAGTGAATCCGAACTGCCGTTTTGGAATTCATCCCAAACAAATTTTCCAAGTCCTGGATTTTGCGCCAGCATCTCCGCTGCGATTAATACCATCCAAGCAATCCCCAATGACAATCGCAGACCGGTAAACATCATCGGCATCGCCGAAGGAATGACAATCTTCATTACATGGGTGAACCAATTCAAACGCAGTACTTTAGAGACGTTCAATAAGTCCTGCTCAATCGAAGCCACTCCCACCGCTGTATTGATCAAGGTTGGCCACATACAGCACATAGTCACAGTAAACATGGACGTCAAAAAGGATTTGGAAAACATCGGGTCTGCGGATACATAGGATGCACTTACCACCATAGTAACCAATGGCAACCATGCCAGCGGTGACACCGGTTTAAAAATCTGGATCACCGGATTTAACGCGCTGTAAACCATAGAATTAAGACCCACCAAGATACCGAGTGGAATGGCAATTAAAGTTGCCAAACCAAAACCTGCTAGCACGGTATAGAGGCTAGTAAAGATCTGGTCAAAAAAGGTGGGTTTACCTGTATATTCACGTATTTTCACAACATAATTAGGGTCTTTTGCAAGACGGTCCGCATTACGTTCATCCTGACGTTGATAGAAAGAGACCTCTTTTTCACGTTCTCGCTGATGATCACTGAGCAAACTTTGCCACTGCTCGTAAACCGCAACAGGGCCTGGAAACTTCCCTAAGGAAGTATCGATTCGCTCAGCCCCCACTTGCCAAACAAATAGAAACACCATGATGCCGAGCAAAGGCATTAGCAGATTTTTAATACGAAACTCAGACAGCTTCTGTAACCCGAAGGATTTCATTGATAGTACAATCGCGCTCATAACCCATTCTCCAAGATCACAGGGAGGCATAATGCCTCCCTGTCATGTCTAGTTCAAAGCGTTTCATCACCCTTTAAACCAATTGCAAAGCTGTTGATGTAGTCATTTGGCTTGCGCCCATCAAATACCACACCATCAATAAAATCTGATTGAGGGGCCTTGAACCCATCTTCTTTAGCGAAGTCAGGAAACTCAGACGCTTCCATTAAGCCGTCCTCAATCAAAGATTTAGCCGCTTCGGCATAGATATCTGGGCGATAGACTTTCTTCGCGGTATCCATATACCAGCTGTCCGATTTGCCTTCTGCAATCTGCCCCCAACGACGCATTTGTGTCAGATACCAAATGGCATCGCTGTAATATGGGTAAGTCGCGTTATGGCGGAAAAATACATTGAAGTCTGGTACATCGCGCTTGTCGCCCTTCTCATACTCAAAAGTACCCGTCATAGAATTGGCGATCACATCTGCATCCGCGCCAACGTATTCAGAGCGAGATAGAATTTGAACGGCTTCAGGACGGTTAGCATTGTTGTTTTCATCCAGCCATTTCGCCGCGCGAATCATGGCTTTTACCACCCTAATATGCGTATTTGGATACTCATCAGCCCAGTCTTTACTCACCCCAAACACTTTCTCTGGGTTGTTTTTCCAAATTTCATAATCGGTAATCACAGGGACGCCAATCCCCTTAAATACCGCTTGTTGGTTCCAAGGTTCGCCTACGCAATAGCCATAGATGGTGCCGGCCTCAAGTGTGGCTGGCATTTGTGGTGGAGGGGTGACTGATAACAACGCATCGGCATTCAATTGACCGCTGATATCGCCTTTAGCTGGCGCGTAGTAACCAGGTTTGATGCCCCCTGCGGCTAACCAGTAGCGCAACTCATAGTTGTGAGTAGAAACGGGGAAAACCATGCCCATATTGAACGGCTTACCTTGAGACTTGTAAGAATGCACCACCGGTTTTAGCGCCGAGGCAGAAATCGGGTGTACCACCTTACCGTCTGGCCCAACAGGGATGTTCTTCTTCATCTCTTGCCAGACATCGTTTGAAACAGTGATGCCATTACCGTTCAAGTCCATGCTAAACGCGGTAATGATATGCGCTTGGGTACCAAAGCCAATGGTCGCCCCTAGCGGCTGCCCTGCCAGCATATGTGCACCATCCAATTGCCCATCAATGACTCGATCCAATAGTACTTTCCAGTTGGCTTGAGCCTCTAAGGTCACATACAGGCCTTCGTCTTCGAAGTAACCTTTCTCATAGGCAATCGCTAATGGCGCCATATCTGTTAGCTTGATAAAGCCAAACTTCAGCTCTTCTTTTTCAGGATAACCGAGCTCTGCATAGGCCTGACTAACCATTAAAGCACTCAGTGTAAAACCCAAAGTTGCTACTTTCACTGCGCCCATAACCTTAGATAGATCAAGTTTATTATCAAATACTGCTTTCATTCGTGGTTGCTCCAATCTCATTTACAAAGCCCAGAAACGAAAAAGGCGCCTGCAGCGATGAAGCTGCAGGCGCCTTTGCCAAATCTTTAAACTCTTTTTTCTATTACCTCACTACCACGCCATTGCAGTAACAGGGTTCTATTCGATCAGTTTAAAAAAAGCATATTGCGTGCCAATTTCTATAAAATTATAAATTTCAATTATTTAGGCTAAGAGAAAGGAGCGTTGGTATCAGGTCCGAGCTTGAATTGCCCAAAATAGGTTCACACAGAATATTGTATGAACCTTTTTAACGCGCTAGAAATGATCGGGCAGGTGAATGAATTTATGATTAGCCACGCTGTACAAGCAGCGCTAAGGATAAGCGGTCTTTGATCTGCAGTTTTTTAAAAATTGCGGTCAAATGAGCTTTGATCGTCCGCTCAGTCACATCTAAATGACGTGCAATTTCTTTGTTTGAAAGACCTTTTGCAACCTTGTCAGCCACCGCAAGTTCTCGCTCTGACAATAGCTCCGAACCCTCAAATGATAGAACATCACTGTGTGCAGCCGTATTCTGTGATGAATTTTGTATAAGTTGTTGAATCAGCTCTTTGCCGCCCCAAATTTCCCCCGAGTCCACCACGGATAACACTAAACCAAGCTGCTCTTTGGCAATGTAAGGAGAGCATTGAGCATTCACCCCCATGGATAGCATGCGGACCCCAGCGGACTGGCTGCGTAGGTAAGGAAAAGCAACCATCTTCACATTAGGATAGTGCTCGCGTATTTGAACAACTAGCTCTACCTTTTCAGAAAAAGCATCGTTATCAAGGTATACAAAGCAATAATCAAAAGAGTCATGTTCCAGCCGATTGAGCGTCTCTTCATACCCTTGGGTTTGAACTAAGCTCGCTTCTGAGGGAACGACTTTCTTCCAATGCTCGAAGACTGACCCATTTGCGTTCCAACACAATACTTTCAAGATTGGCTCCTTAGGTCACTCAATACAGAACAAAGTTCGATTATATTGATGAGATTTTGCATTCGACGTTAACTTTTGTAAAAAAAACTCATTTTAAGACAGCAAATTGTAACTATCTCTCACGTAATGCATTCTGTCTTGCCTTAAAAATCGGCTTAAGTATGTAATCTAAAATGGTTTTCTTACCTGTGATGATATCTACCGAGGATTGCATACCGGGAATAATAGGTAATGGCGAGTCATTAGAACCCAAATAACTTCTTTCGGTTCGAACTCTAACAACGTAAAAACTATTTCCTTCCTCATCAAGGATGGTATCAGCGGAAATATTTTCCACCTTAGCCTCTAAACCTCCATAGATCGAGAAATCATAAGCGGTAAGCTTTACTACAGCAGGCAAATCCGGCTTGATAAAGCCAATATCTTCAGGACGAATTTTTGCCTCAATCAGTAACGAGTCTTCAACAGGAACGATTTCCATCAAACTCATCCCTGGCTTAATTACACCACCGACAGTATTAATTTGTACCTGCTTCACAATCCCCTTTACAGGGGAACGAACCAAGGTACGATCAACTTTATCCTCTAAGGAAACACTTGCTTCTCTAATTTGATCCAGCTGAGAACGAACATCCGTTAGTTGCTCTTGAGACTCTGCACGAAACTTCGCTGTACTTTCTGCTAATTTTGTTCGTGCTTCTTCTAATGCTGACTGAGCCCTTGGCAGTGCTAATCTAGTGGCCTGTAGGTCACCTTGTAGCTGATTGACCTGTCGTTCTAGTTGCAACAGCTCTACTCGGGAAACGGCCCCCTGCTCAAACGCAGGACGTGTTAATCTAAGCTCTTCGTTTGCTAGCTCGAAGCTATCTTGGAAATTCTTAAGCTTGGCCCGCTGTTCAACAATTTCCTGCTGTTTTTGAGCCACTTGTTGTTCAAATATCGCTTGATTCGCCTGTAAGGAAGCAAGCCTATTTCTATACAAATCCAGTTCACGATTAATAACATCGGGATACTCTTTTTGAATAAAGTCCGCAAAAACGGGTTCTAAACCATTCGCTTCTGCGTCAAGTCGAGCAGCACGAGCCATTAAATTGGCTCTCTCAACTTGTCTTTCACGCAGAGAAGACAATGCTTCAGTATTCTCAATGGTCATCAACAGATCACCTTGAGCAACAGACTGCCCTACTCGAACATTAATCTCTTTAAGAATCCCTCCTTCTAAGTTCTGAATCACTTGAACCTGGCTTGATGGAATCACCTTCCCTTGCCCAACGGTCACTTCATCAATGGAGGCAAAATGCATCCAAATCAGAGCACAGACCATAAAGGCAAATACACCCCAAAGAATAATTCGGCCTCCTTGAGGGGTTTTCAGCATAATCGCTGCGTTTCTATCTGAAAGAAACTCTAGATCAGCCTGATCAATTTTTTTACGTTCGCTCTTTTTTAACATGCTTAGCTCACTTTCAACTTACCTTGGCGTAGTGCTTCAAACACATGCGCTTTCGGTCCGTCAGCTAAAATTAGGCCATTATCCATTACAATAATTCGGTCAACTAAATCCAACATAGACGTTTTATGGGTAATCAGAATTAATGTTTTATCCGCCATAATCTTCGCCAGACGACGACGCATTCGAGTTTCAGTCGTGTTATCCATCGAAGCAGTCGGTTCATCTAGTACCAATATGCTAGGATCGAATAATAGTGCCCTTGCGATAGCAACACTTTGCCTCTGGCCACCAGATAGGTGCTGGCCACGCTCACCAACAATGCTATCCAATCCTGATGCTCGATGATTGGCAAACTCTGAAACCCCAGATAAATCTGCGGCACGGATAATGGCCTCGTCTTCAATAAACGGCACACCAAATGAAATGTTTTCTTTGATTGAGCCATAAAACAGGGTCACATCCTGTGAAACAGCACCAATGTTACGCCTTAAATCGACGGGGTTAATTTGCCTTAAATCGATACCATCGATGCGCACAGAACCTTCTTTAGGTTCATACAGTCCCATCATCAATTTACCCAATGTCGACTTACCCGAACCAATACGCCCAATAATGCCAACCTTCTCGCCAGAACGAATCTTAAGATTGATTTTTGAAATAGCGTTTTGATCCTGATCCGGATAACTGAAAGCCACGTTATCAAATTCAAAACTGCCATCAAATTTAGGTCGATGTACAAACTTGATATCATCTGGCTGTTCAACTGGCGAATTCATTATCAAGTCTAATCCTTTAAAGGCAGATTTCGCATGATTGTAGCGAGCGGCCAAAGCCGCGAACTGAGCCATTGGAGCCAAAGCTCGCCCAGTCAACATGACGCAGGCCACCAGTGCCCCCATGCTCATTTCGCGCTCAGAGATCATATAAACCCCAAATATAATCATTGCGACCGTTGTCATTTGCTGAGCAACTAACGCAAACGACGAGCAAGATTGAGCCAATTGCCGAGTCTTAAGACCCCAATCCGCTATGTTCCCAACCGCTTGCTCCCATTGCTGCTGTAAAGCGCCTTGGGCATTGTTGATCTTGACACTCTCGGCATTTGATAAACTTTCTATCAATACCGCATTTTTCTGTACCGCTGTTTTTTGGCCTTCTTCAATGGATCGTTTTAGCGGTTTCTGAATAGCAAAAGAGTATACGACGACAGCAATAATTGTAACGATTGGAATCAGTCCTAAGGGACCGCCAATCAAATAAATAACCGCCACAATCAAGAACATAAACGGAATGTCTACTAGGGTCGTCACCGATGCAGAAGTGATGAAGTCACGGATGCTATCGAAGTCTTGCAAGTTTTTCGCAAAGCCACCAATCGATCGAGGACGCGATGCCATGGTAATATTATTGACCTTCGAAAAAATATTCGAAGAGATCAATATATCCGACTTTTTACCTGCTATATCAATAAAGTAAGAGCGCAGTATTCTGAGCAAGAAGTCAAAGAAATACACAACGCTGACCCCAATGGCCAACACCCACAATGTCTCAAAAGCGTTATTTGGAACAACTCTGTCATAGACGTTCATGACAAAAAGAGGACTGACCAAGGCAAAGATATTGATTAGCAGTGAAGCAATAAAAACATCTCGATATATCCGCCAAGATGAAACTAGTGTTCCCCAAAACCAATGTTTATCCCCATTTTGGCCCTGTTCTTCACCAGAGCGCTTGTCAAAACGGAATTGCGGTCTAATAAAAAAGCAATAGCCTGAATAAGCATCAGCGAGGCTGGATAACGACATGGTTACCTCTCCATCACTTGACTCTGGCAACAACAGTACTGCTGTATTCGCTTGGCTATCTATACTCAATAGTACACAGGCTTGTTTATCCTCTAGCAAAAGAACAACAGGCATTAGCTCTTTCGGAATATTATCAAGTGATCGCTTAACAAAACGGGACACAAACCCAATACGCTTCGCTGCGCGGGTAAAGAGCGCTGGCGTCATACCTTCGTTTGACGTCGGTAGCCCAGACAGAATGCCGTCTGCGGTATAGGGGTTATTGTACTGCTTTGAAAGCAATACCAAGCAGTCTAGCAGCGGGTCAACACTTTCTAGCTTATCGGAAAAGCGATCCCAAGAACCATCACGCTTCTTTTGCGCATTTTTGGGTTCAGTAGAGATTTCGCCGTCAGAATCTGTTATCGAATTATCTTCGTTATTTTCTTCGATAAAGCTATCGAGACCCTGTTCCACAACGGATGAGTCTGTTTTAGAACTGACATTATTACTCTCCACCTCAGGAACGATCATTACCCTTGGCTTTTCAGTTTTATCACCCGACGCCTGATTTCTTTTCTTAAACAACTTTGAAATAGCTGACTTGATAGCCGACGACTGAGTTTTTCTAATAGGCGTAGCAGTATCATCAGAAACCATTGCTGGCTCTGGCTCTGGCTCTGGCTCTGGCTCTGGCTCTGGCTCTGGCTCTGGCTCTGGCTCTGGCTCTGGCTCTGGCTCT
>NZ_LIQF01000001.1:216862-554837 GCF_001418205.1 Marinomonas fungiae
CTGGCTCTGGCTCTGGCTCTGGCTCTGGCTCTGGCTCTGGCTCTGGCTCTGGCTCTGGCTCTGGCTCTGGCTCTGGCTCTAAGTGTGGGCGCTCTATTTCCAAATGCAATGGTTTTAATGCATCAAAATCTATTGCCCGACGCTCTGTTTTATCTTCATCAATAGATTGGTTTTTGTCTTCTTTAAACCAATCAATGACCTCGGACTGATTCTCACTTCCTTGGCGTCGGCCGCGGTCGGCAAAGCTATCACTAGCAAAGATTGATTCTTCTTCAGTGGAAATGTTTGATTTATTTTCTGTTGCAACAAGATCTGGAGCTGAAGATAAGTCTTTAGTAAACAAACTTTGTGACTCGTTTTCAGAGGACTCTTTATCCTGAGTTATATGTTTATCCTCTTGAGAAGCTTGGGAAAATAAAGAAGAAAAAGCTTGAAGCTCCTCCTGGGTGTCTTGTGATGACTCAACTTGCGGAGTATCACTGGCGACATCTTCATCAGACTCAAGCGGCTCTAACTCGCGCCCGTCATTTAACTCTGATGATGTCATTTCCAGCTTTTCAAACGCTTGCTTTTCCACATCACCATTCGAAAGCACTGTTTCTACAGATACTTCATCTGTATCAAAATGAGACCGATCCTCTCGATGGCGAGTAATATCCAAATTGTCTAATTCGTTAGTCACGTTTTCTGGGGAAGGTTCAACTTGATTCGCTGAAAAGTAGGAAAGAACAGATTGGCTTGACGGCTCATCATCAATCGCTTCAGGCGGTTCCGAAACGAGCTCTTTGATTTCTAATGATTGAGTATTTGACGCAAGTTCTGTTGTATTAGATTCTTCAGGTAAAGAGATTGTTTGATCCACAGTGGCATCAGAAGCTGTCTCTTGTGATGCTAATTCACTGTCAAGACGCTTTTCCATTGCCACCGCTTCAAGTTCTTCAGGGGCCTCTGAAGGCTCTTCGAGTTTGTGATCAACAAGTTTCTCACTTTCTAGCTGCAACCAACTACTGACATTTTCCCTAATACGGTCATCTCGTGACAATCCTTGATCACTGTCGTTACTGCGTTTTTTTTTCCAAAATAATGACATATAGAGAGACTCTAGTAGAAAGAAACGTTCAGAAATTCTGAACTAGATAAAAGAATAAAGAAATATAATACTATTATTAAACCGAGGCTAACGCATAACAACCTAAGGAAATAATTATGCTCTATGCAAAAGTCAACGAACAGGGAGCCATTATCGATGTAGCCCCCTTTCAAAATGAAGACTTCACTGTGCTGGTTTCTCCAAATGACCCTCATGTTGCGCAATTGCTAGCCTCCAAGCTAGACCAACAGTCTTCACAGGAACTCTTATCGTCATCTGATCAAGAAATGATGCGAATTCTAGAAGATTTAATCGATCTATTGACAGAAAAACACCTGATCCAATTCACTGAATTACCAATGGCAGCACAGAAGAAATTACTAAGTCGTAAGTTCGTCCGCGGTATTCATTCTGGTAACAACGACAATCTTATAGGTGATATTCGTGACGATGACGCTTTAATTTAAGCGCCATCGTCCTATAAAACTATTCAAAGGCTGTTGGACGTCCTACGCCATAACCTTGCACACCGCTTATATCAAATCGCTGCAACACTTCAACTTGTTTGTCTGTCTCAACACCCGTCGCAATGACATCTATATTTAAGCTGTTAAACATCTTACAAAGGGTATGCATGAAGAAGGATTCTGATTCCTTGCCAATTGCCAATTTAGTATAAGAAGGATCAACCTTGACATAATCAGGCATCAGCGTTTGTAAATATTGGAACGCAGAAAACTGTTTACCAACGTTATCAATACCAAACTTGACATCATGCCCCTTTAACGTTTGCGCCAATAAAAACGCATGATCTTCAGACGCTAACACACTTTGTTCAGAAACCTCAAAAGCCAGCAGCTGTTTCACTTTATCAGGTAAAGTAGTAAGTAATTTATCTAGCCAACTTACAAACGACATTTTGGCGTAAGCTGATGTTGACAGGTTGATAACAAAAGGCCCCTGGAGGTTAGTCGTCTTAACCATGTCGATAACATGCTCAATGATGACTTGGTCTACCCTTTCCCCCAAATCAAACTGCTCCGCCAAACCAATGAAGTAACCTGCATGATATTGCTTGCCTTCAAATTCTAAGCTGGCAAATAACTCTTGTTGTAACAATTTGTTACGATCATTCGCCGAGGCAACTGGCTGGCGTCGCAGCACAAAGCTGCGATGCTCAATGGCATATTCCAACATCTCTTTCCAAGCCATACGTCCAATCGCCATCTGTTGACCCATTTCCGAATCAAACACGCTAAACTGATTGGCGCCAGCTTGCTTCGCCGAACGCAACGCAGCATCCGCTTGCGCCATTGCATTGGAACGATCTACGGAATCATCGATAACAACGGCACCGATATTGGCCACGGATTCTGAATAACTGACACGCGATCCAGATAAGTCTTGCAAATCTAGCATGACTCCTGATACCAGCTCTTTTAAGCGCGCTATTTCAATATTCGGTACCAAGACAACAAAATCCGCCCCATTTAGACGGGCAAGTGTCGCGTTAGAGAAGCTGGACAAATGTGTTTCTAAAATATTTGCAGTACTGCGAATAAAGTTATCCGCCGCTTCATATCCCATTTCATTATTGATCTTAGCCAGGTCAATCAAACTCACCAACATCAAACCATCAGAAGTTCGGTCAGAGTCGGCAAAATGTGCAGATACCTGACTCTCAAAAAAGTTACGGTTTCCAAGACCGCTAACAGGGTCTTTAAAAGCCTTAGCTTGAAGCCACTGAGCCGTTTGTGCTTCAGCCGCAAATTCTCGTTCAAGCTTAGCCGCCATACGGTTCATTGATTCCACTACAGATTTCAGTTCGCGCGTTTTTGGTAACTTCTCCATCTGCACGAAACGACGTTGCTGAATCGCTTCCGCTTGTTTCTCTACTTCAGAAAGAGGTTTAAACAACCAGCGTAGTAATAGACCGCCTAGGGTGACCGCTGCAGCCCCGATAGCAAGAAAAGAGAGTAATAAGTCACGACTCGCCAACCAAAGCTGGTAGTAACCATACCCAGCACTTCCGGTGACATATACTTGTCCAAGCTCATTCCAGCCGTTAGAAATGACTGCATTCGCTGTTGGCACATCAAAGTCAATGGCATTGATAAACCAATTTGGTACGCCAGAAATCTTGGTAACATTAGAGCGCGCAATATCTTGATCCGTCGCGTAGGCATGGACACGGACCTCTGAAAAATAGCCACTGTCAAACACTGCGTTTACATAGCTTTCCACCGACACATAGTCATTTAATGCCATATAATCAGATACTTGCATACTTAGCGAGGTGGCGGAATCTTGCGTGGTCGAGCGTAACTGTTCAATCAAATAACTCTTGGTCGTTTGAAAGTTAATCGCCATAACGACCATAAGCATAAGAGACAGCAGCAAAACAATAGTCAAAAGTAATTGTCGAAAAAGTGTCACAGTAACTCTCCTAGCCATCTAAGTCCGTTAATCGATTGTTTAAGTCTGTCCATAAACTCAGACGAGACGAGCCTCCTACTAGCTGCCCTCGGCCTTTTTCTTTGGCCAACCATAAGTTCTCAGCGTTAAATGAATATATCGGCAATAAATCGTTACGCTGAATCGCAGGCTTGATGGTTTTATCAAGGTTATCCAGTAGCACAGGGACAGAGGTCGGGGTGTGATAGTAGGCAAGCACCATATGATGTTGGTTCAGTCTTAAGGCTTTAACGTATACTAACCTTAGCTTTGAATCAGGGACACCAAGCTCTCTTAATGCAAAATATTTGGCAATGGTAAAGTCTTCACAGTCACCGCCACCACTGCCAAGAAACTCAATGGGCGTAGCCCAGTAATCGTTTTTTCCCCAATGAACTTGGTCATCTACAAACTGCAACATATTAAAAAAGTTGTTTACATTTTGTAACTGTTGTCCGACGGTTAGCCCTCTAGATTCTTCAATGGTCCGGCGCCACGCCATAATGCGCAGCTCTGCCCGTGGTCCATATTGAGTTCCGATACGTTTGGCTAAATTAATGTATTTCTGAGAAATGTCAGCAATCAGCCAAGATGAAGCTCCCATCGCCGTCAGCAAAAGAGACAACGCCACCCCACAAGACAGCCAGCGAAGCACTCTCCGTAACATTAATAATGGAAACTTAATGGGCATGGTAGTATCAGTCAGCTGGAGCGTTTTTCGCAAAATCAGCCAATTGCTCTGAGGTTGCCTCATGCTGATACTTGGCTTTCCACTGCACATAAGGCTCTTTGTAGATCACTTCACGTGCTTGCTCGTAATCCATTTCAACACCACGTTCTTGAGCAGCCGCAGCATACCACTTACTTAAACAGTTACGACAGAAGCCTGCCAAATTCATTAGGTCGATGTTTTGCACATCTTTGCGCGCATCCAAATGCTCAACCAAACGACGAAAGGCTGCTGCTTGGACTTCTAATTCAGTTTGCTTATCCATAATGACCTCAATTAAGAGCGATGTTTATGCTCTTCTGGTTGCTTAGACCATTGTAGTGCGATTGCACTACTAAAGAAGTGTCTAATTTTAAAAATTTGTAAATCACCTAAACACTCCAATGCGTAAACGGCCGCTTCTAAGGTCGATAGCGCCTCGGAGTTAGGTGACTTTCGAATCTCGTAGTGTGAACTAGGCGCATGAGCAAACTTACCCACTCTAAACTGTGTTAGCCGCTCATCGACTAACAACATTTTCTTCGCCTTAGGCCAAGTACCATCCAGCAATACCAAATGCTTGATTGCTGAGGCTTCAGGCTGTTGCAATGCCTCCAACGCCACCGCCTGCTCACTTGGGTATAACAACAAAGTGTTGTCTAAGTTCACCATCGAGAAAAAAAACGACATTTGCTCGGCATCTGAAAAATTCACAATCCGAGTATTGGCATAGCATAAAGCAAATAAACGAGCACTGTTTTTAGCGTGCTTTGCTTCGTGCTTATCTTGGATAACCCATACCACTACGTCACCCGTCACCTTTTGAATAAGATGACAGACACACTGCCCTAATGGATAGTGACAGTGTGCGCAATGCAAGCGTTTCGTGGCTTGGCTCAAGCCAACTGCTCCAAGTATTTTTTCACTACCTTATCCCAGCCAAACTCCAGCGCTTCGACGGTCAATGCATGGCCAATGGATACTTCTGTGATACGCTTTTCACCACACAGTAAACCAACATTTTCAAGATCTAAATCGTGTCCGGCGTTTACACCCAGACCTGCATCAAGCGCTGCCTGAGCCGCTTCTTGATAAGTTGCATTCACTTGCTCTCGCTGATCCGTTGGATAAGCATTGGCATAGGCTTCAGTGTACAGCTCAACACGGTCCGCACCGACGCTTTTCGCCAGCGCCATATTTTCAGCGACAGGATCCATAAACAGCACTACACGAATGCCTTTTTCCTGCAGTTTAGCAATCACTGGACGCAATGCATCTTGGTCACGGCCAATGTTCCAGCCATGGTCAGAAGTGAGCTGATTTGGATCATCTGGCACCAAGGTGCATTGATCTGGCTCCACTTCTAACACCACTTCAAGAAACTTGGCATCTGGGAAGCCTTCAATGTTCAGCTCACGACCAGGATATTGCTTTAGTAGCTCTTTTAGATCGTAAGCATCGCGATAAGTAGCATGACGTTGATCTGGACGAGGATGAATGGTAATACCGAACGCACCGAGCTCCAGGGTACGTTGCGCCATGGTCAACATATTTGGGTAATCACGGCCGCGAGAATTACGTAACAGGCCGATCTTGTTTAGGTTTACACTTAGGTGGGTCATGGTACTTCCTATCAGTAAATTTACCCTCAAAGTATACGCGATAGCCCACGATAACTTTAAGAATTAAATTTTATGGATCAACCGCATAGCCACAGCTATGTTACAATTTCCCGCTACTTAAGGAGCTTATTGTGACCTACGAACCTTTTGACCATATTTATCAACGAGCGGTCACACGCTTTCAAAGCGAGTCACTGCTGCAAGCTAGCTTGGCTAACCCGAAAACACCTCAACAATTGCAAGACATCGGTGATGACCGCTGGCTCGCCGCATTCACACAAAAAGTCTTTCAGTCCGGTATGAACTGGCAGGTGGTGCGCAACAAATGGCCGAACTTTGAAACCACTTTCTTTGGTTTTGATATAGAGAAGATGCTCTTGATTCACGATGAGATGTGGGAAGAGAAGGCTAAAGACCCAAGCATTATTCGCCACCTTGGCAAAGTGATGACGATTCGTGATAACGCCATCATGATGTCTGAAGTTCAAGCCAAGCACGGTAGCTTTGCTAACTTCGTCGCCAACTTTCCGAGCGACAACATCATCGAACTTTGGCAGTACTTAAAAAAACATGGTGCACGTTTAGGTGGCAACACCGGCGCCTATACCTTACGTATTATGGGCAAAGATACTTTTCTATTGAGTAAAGATGTAGAAGGCTACCTTCGTCATCACGGTATTATGACGACTGGCCGCGATACTCAAACTGCCCTAAAAGCTGCCCAACAAGCCTTTAATCATTGGCACAAACAATCAGGCCTGCCCTACTGTCAGATCAGTCAGTGCATTGCCTACAGCGTTAACTAACGGAGACCTTATGGCTGACTTAACCATCGATATCGTTGCTGATCCCGTATGCCCTTGGTGTTACCTTGGCTACACTCGCTTAAAAGCTGCTATGGAGCATTTAGGTGATGACTTCCGCTTTGATATCCACTGGCTTCCTTTTGAACTACACCCAGACGTGCCAGCTTCAGGTGTTTCTCGATCACAATTTCTTGGTCAGAAGTTTGGTAGCCAAGAAAAACTCAACGAAGTCACCCATGCTCTACAAAATGTAGGCATTGAGGCAGGCCTTGAGTTTAACTTTTCTGATAAAGACGTGATCCCAAATACCAAGCTAGCCCATCAATTTATTGCCCAAGCTAGCCGCATGAGCCTTGCCACCCCGATGATGACGGCTCTGTTTTATGCCTACTTTACTAAAGGCGAAAACATTGGGGATCAAGAAATACTGATTCGTATTGCTAAAGAAGTAGGTTTGCAAGAAGAAGACATTGAAGACGCATTGTCGCGCGAAGCCGAACTATTGGTAGAAGAGAAAATGGAGCGCTTAGCACAATTGCAGATTCAATCGGTGCCTACCTACATCATTAACGAGAAATTTTTGGTACAAGGGGCTCACCCGCCTGAAACCTTTGCTGAGATACTCACCGATATTACCAAGGAAGATGGCGCTTAAGGCGCCATTTTTTATGTCTGATTCTCCCAATACACTCAAAGCAAAACTATCAAAAGAAAGATTTAGATAAATTATTTTTTATTGATAACAATTATCATCACGAATAAAATCACCCTTAAATAGTATTGAGAGTGATTTTCATTTTATGTACGTTTGTCTTTGCAATGCCGTATCAGATAAAGCGATTAAGAAGTCAATTGCTAATGGCGCGACCACTATGCGCGATCTTTACCGTGAGCATAATCTGGGTAACCAGTGCGGAAAATGCTGTAAAGATGTGAAAGGAATTCTAAACGAGGAGCTCCTGAAACTAGCAGACGAACTCCTCGTTCAAGTGGCTTAGTCGATCGACGACTCGCCCATTTGTGACTGTAGGTAGTTTTGCAGGCCTGCAGTCTTAATCAAGCTTTGCTGCGTTTCTAACCAATCAATCTGCTCTTCCTGCTCGTCTTGGATTTTCTCCAATACTTCACGACTGATAAAGTCTTTCTTCGCTTCACAGATTTTGATACCCGCCTGCAAATCAGGCAAAGTCGCCATCTCAAACACTAAGTTTGAATCAATCATTTCTTGAGCGTCTTCACCAATACGTAAACGACCTAAGTCTTGTAGATTGGGCAAACCTTCTAGAAACAAAATACGCTCAATCAAACGGTCAGCGTTTTTCATCTTTTGAATTGATGTTTTGTAATCCGCTTTATCGAGCAACTCAAAGCCTTGATCTTTAAACATACGTGCATGTAAAAAGTATTGATTAATGCCCACCAATTCATTCGCCAGCACCTTGTTTAAGCTGGCAACTACGTCACGATCACCTTTCATAACAACTCCTGCTTACATCTGCGATTGAATGTAGTTTTGCTCACCAATGGTATCCATCAGTCGTAGTTGTTTTTCCAACCAGTAAACGTGATCTTCTTCCGTATCAAACAGCAATTTCTCAAGCATCTCACGTGTTTGATAATCACCTTCTTGTTCACATGTCGCAATCACTTCACGTACAGCTTCCACTACTTCTAACTCAAGCGTTAGGTCATTCTGCATGATTGAACGAACATCCGTACCCACCAGCAAATCACGGCGTTTCGTTAGGCAAGGCGTACCTTCTAAGAACAAAATACGCTTAATCAACCAGTCACAGTGGTCTTTCTCTTCGTCCATCTCATGGTTTAAGCGCTCGTAAAGTTTGCTCAAGCCCATGTCTTCATACATACGTGAATGAATAAAGTATTGATCGATTGCCGCTAGCTCGTTTTCCAATAGCGCATTCATGCTATCGATGACTTTCTGACTACCTTTCATCCGAGTATTCCTCTTTTTGTAATCGCTACTTAAACGTAGCATGAATTTAATCTTGCGCGAGTGATGATTATAACCCTTACAACTCGCTAGATTTCCCTTCGCCCACTCTGACTTCTAATTGATCGATACGTTGGAAACCGCGTGGTAGTTTTAAACCGCGGCGGCCACGCTCACCAATATAATCTATCAACTCTTTTTCAGTAAAAGAGGTAAATCGTTTACCGCTGTGTGCTAGTAAGAGATCATCAGGCTGAATTGATGCCATTGCACAAACCCATTCTTCACGATCCTTCGCTCGCGTCGACGAGATGCTTAACATCTTATTCCCCTTACCTTTGGCCATTTGCGGTAAAGAAGCCACACTAAACGCTAACATACGCCCTTCATTTGAAACCACAACGGCACGGGCTGTTTCAGGATCCGCAATCTTCACCGGCGGTAAAACCTCAGCATTGGTCGGTAGGCTTAAAGTGGCTTTACCGGCTTTGTTCTTAGCATGCAAATCGCCTAGTTTAGAGACAAAGCCGTAACCCGCATCCGAGCCCACTAAGTAATAGGCATCATCATTATCCAGTGCTGCTGCGACAATATGTGTGTCTTTCTCTAAACTAATACGCCCAGTAATTGGCTCACCTTGGCCACGCGCAGAAGGCAACGTATGGGCTTTTAAAGAGTAAGTACGACCATTGGACGCAAACAACACCAAAGTCTGGTTTGAGCGGCCTTTTGTTGACAACAAAAACTCATCGCCGGATTTATAACTCAAGCCACGCTCATCGATATCATGACCTTTGGCTGCACGGATCCAACCTTGCTTCGACAGCACCACGGTAATCGGATCATTGGATAATAAATCTTCTTCGCTAAACGCTTGCGCTTCTCTACGCTCAATGATGGGCGTGCGTCGCTCATCACCGAAGTCATTAATAGCCCCTTCAATCTCACCGATGATCAATTTCTTCAACTTGGCATCAGATGCTAGGTAGGCTTCTAATTGCTGACGTTCTTTTTCAAGTTCATCTTGCTCTGCTCGAATGCGCATTTCTTCAAGCTTCGCCAAGTGACGCAATTTCAACTCAAGAATGGCTTCCGCCTGCGTGTCCGTTAGACTAAATCGCTCCATTAGCACCGGCTTTGGTTTATCCTCGTTACGGATAATTTCGATCACTTCATCGATATTCAGAAACGCGATCAATAAACCCTCAAGGATGTGTAGACGGTTTAGCACCTTATCCAAGCGGTACTGGATACGCTTACGTACTACCCCGATACGAAAACGTAGCCATTCACTGATAAAAGTCGTCAGTGGTTTAACCTGTGGCAAGCCATCGAGGCCAATCACGTTCATATTGACGCGATAGGATCTTTCTAAATCCGTGGTAGCAAACAAGTGCGTCATCACACCTTCTACATCGACACGGTTGGATTTTGGCACGATTACCAAGCGGGTTGGGTTTTCATGATCAGACTCGTCACGTAAATCCACCACCATCGGCAATTTCTTGGCCTGCATTTGCGCGGCGATTTGCTCTAGAATTTTGCTGCCCGAAACTTGGTGAGGCAGTTCATAAACAACGATCTCCCCCTCTTCTACTTGGTAACGGGCACGAGCCTTCACCTGCCCTTTACCGGTTTCGTAAAGTTTGCGGATGTCGCTACGAGGAGTGATGATTTCACCACCAGTAGGGAAATCTGGTCCTTGTACGTACTCTAATAGATCATCCAGTTCGGCTTTAGGATGCTTGAGCATGTGAATACATGCTTGGCCCACTTCACGCAGATTGTGTGGGGGAATATCCGTCGCCATACCAACAGCAATACCCGTTGTGCCGTTCAACAGCAAGTTGGGGAGACGAGCAGGCAGAACAGCAGGCTCATCCAACGTACCATCGAAATTGGGCATCCAATCGACTGTGCCTTGGTTTACTTCTTTTAGCAGCACGTCTGCGTACTTTGATAGACGTGACTCAGTGTAACGCATAGCGGCGAAGGATTTCGGATCATCTGGCGCGCCCCAGTTCCCCTGACCATCCACTAATGGATAGCGGTAAGAGAAAGGCTGCGCCATCAATACCATGGCTTCATAACAGGCACTGTCACCATGAGGGTGGAATTTACCTAATACATCCCCGACGGTACGCGCCGACTTCTTATATTTTGCGGTGGCTTTTAAACCCAGCTCACTCATGGCATACACAATACGGCGTTGTACCGGTTTCAATCCATCGCCTATATGCGGTAACGCTCGATCCAAAATGACGTACATGGAGTAGTTAAGATAAGCTTTCTCCGTGTAGTCTTTTAGAGAAAGCGTTTCATTGGCTTCAAAGTTAGTCATGTCACTCAAAAGCGTTGTCCTTTCTTAAACAGGGAAGTAGGCAAAAAGCCTAAACATTTCGATAACTTAAATATTGCCACCTACTATAATCAGGCACCATTTACCCTGCAACCGTTGTGCGATATGAAATGGAGATTAGTCGTTTTTTTATTTCCGATGTACACTGATTAACATCAGTGTTAAGACAGGGCCCGTCAATGAAAGCAACATTTGGTCAAGATAGCTGGCAAAACATTGTCCATCATTCAGATATCTTACGTGTCTATGAAGTACAGCTATCCATGAATGAGCATGCTAACCATAATTTTTGCTTTCCTTTTGACAGCTTATTGACCGTTGCGGATGGTCAAATTTTTCTCGAATCCCCGATTGAAGAAACCAGCCTAAAAGCCAATCAAGCCGTGTGGTTAAGTCATAACCAAGCTATTCGATGCGTTGCAGTGTCCCCGTTAGCCCGACTCTTTGTCGTTGTATTTAACGGTCAAAATACACGACACCAAGATCGCTTTGAGCGTTTTGCTAGCGGCACGGAGCATAAACATGAGCTCGCCAGCGGCGTCACCCATTGGCGAGTTGAGAATAAGGAATTTGGTAAAATTGAATGGGTCATGCTACCAGCTCTATATAAAGAGCCCATCCACTATTTGAAAGAGTCGGAAGAGTTTATTTTACCTTTAAATCACGATCATTCGCTTTGCGTTGCTTTTGAAGACCAAGACTTGTTGGCTATCGGGGAAAGCGGTTTGGTTATCTCTCCAGGTCAATGCCGAAGTCTTGTCAATAGCGCCAACAAGCCAATCACGTATCTAAGTATCATAACCCCCTACCCGAAACACAGCCGGATACTAAAGTTAAAGGCCCATCACTCTTAAATTAGCGCAGGGTAAGTGCCGTGAGGACATGATCTTCCCACTGACCATTAATTTTGAGGTAATTGCGCGCCATACCTTCTTTTTCAAAATTTAAACGCGCCAACACTGCCGCACTCTTTTGGTTACGAGGAATATAGCAAGCCTGTATGCGATCAATATTCAGCTCATTAGAAACATATTCAATGCCGGCTTTTAGACATTCCTGCATGTAACCTTGGCCTTGAAGATCTTGTGCCAAGCTGTAGCCTAAAAAGCATGACTGAGACACGCCTCGTACAAATTGCGAATAATTACTGTATGCCAACATGCGTTCCTGTTTTGGATCAAGCAAACACAGCACACACCCCCGATCTTCAATAAAATCACGACGCATTTCTTTGATACGTAAACGACAAGTGTCTTCTGTGTAAAATTCCTCCGTACGCAGCGGCTCCCATGCGGCAAGATGGTCACGCTGCTCATTGACATAGGCTTTCAACAGTCCCACGTCATCAAGGTCCAACAACTTTAACACTCCCCTAGGGGTTTTTATCGCAGGAAAGCGAGCGTTGTCGCGCCAACTTTGAGGATTCAAAACCACCTTCTCCTTACACACTTCTACCAACTTCAAACTGTAACGATCAAACCAAAATTGACTGCCAATTGACAAGGTTCGAGTCATCATGGTGTGGCTCATCCACGCCTCAGCTTGGGACTTTTCACGCCAATAAAATGCCAGCTTGGAGCCTTCTTCAATAGCCCATTCAGAATATAAAAAGCCGTCTTGCTCTGCTGCCAACTCAATGACTTTCTCAGTCATCACGCGATACATAATATCGTCACGCAAAGTCGAGGTATCAAGACAAACAGCGTAATATGGAGTCGCAAATTCATTGTCCATGTAGACTTCCTTTAGACATTTGATAAATGATGAACCGAGACTCACTCAGATTGACTATACTATAGCAAGCTGAGATTAAGGATGACGAGCTAAGTCTTGGCTAGGCTGATATCTCGTGGCGTATTGTTACAGCCTGATTACCGATTAGCTCCACATACATTTGGTACTTTTCCCCCTTAGCACCAGATACGGACAGCTTCTTTGCCCGCCAGCATAATAATGGCGGGCTTTTTATGCTTTCAATTCTAGAAGGCATAAAAAAAGCGAGGCGCATTACACTGCCTCGCTTTTTTCGTCACTGTGAAACAGACTTAAGAAACGCGCTCACCGTGGGCTTGTTTGTCCGCATGGTACGAAGAGCGTACCAATGGGCCACAGGCTGCGTGTTTAAAGCCAAGTTCTTTCGCCACTTGCTCGTAGCGTTCAAATTCTTCTGGATGCACAAAGCGATCCATTGGGAAGTGATGCTTTGAGGGTTGCAAGTACTGACCAATCGTTAGCATGTCAACGTTGTGAGCACGCAGGTCTTTCATCACTTCGACGATTTCTTCAAAGGTTTCACCCATACCGACCATCAAACCTGATTTAGTCGGTACGTCTGGGCAACGCTCTTTAAATTTCTTCAACAGATCTAGTGACCACTGGTAGTCCGAACCTGGGCGAACCTGACGGTACAAACGTGGGATCGACTCTAGGTTATGGTTGAAGACATCTGGTGGCGCAATTTCAAGAATATCCAATGCCACATCCATACGACCACGGAAATCTGGTACTAGGGTTTCAATCTCGATATTTGGGCTTTGCGCTCGGGTCTCGCGGATACAGTCAACAAAGTGTTGCGCACCACCATCACGAAGATCATCACGGTCAACTGAGGTGATGACCACGTATTTCAAACGCATATCACGGATCGCTACCGCCAGCTCTTTTGGCTCATCTTCGCTTAGAGCATTCGGACGACCATGTGCCACATCACAGAACGGACAACGACGAGTACAAATATCGCCCATGATCATAAAAGTCGCGGTGCCGTTAGAGAAACATTCACCAAGGTTCGGACAGTTCGCTTCTTCACACACGGACGCCAATTTATGCTCACGTAGTGTGCTCTTAATACGAGCAATCTCTGGAGAAGCAGGCATGCGTACGCGCAACCAGTCTGGCTTGCGTGGAATTTCTTCCGTTGGGATAACTTTTACAGGGATACGGGCCATTTTATCGGCACCGCGCAGTTTTTCACCCTGCACAACTCGCTTTTGCTGAGTAGTCATTCTTATTCACCCTTGTTGGATAATCGGATGAGAGTATCCGAGACGTTCAGCCAATACGTTTGCCAGCTGAACTTTAACTTGCGCCATCTTGGTTTCAGGCTGCAAGCGCTTCATATCAATCATCTGTAGACCTTGATAGCCACACGGATTAATGCGTAAAAATGGGGACAAATCCATATCAACATTTAATGCCACGCCATGGAACGAGCAGCCTCTTCGTACTCTCAACCCCAAAGAGGAAATCTTCATACCATTCACGTAAACACCCGGTGCATCCGGCTTGGGGTAAGACTCAATGCCATGCTGCTTGCAGACATCGACAATGGAGTTTTCGATAAGCGTGACCAGATCACGTACACCAATCCCTAAACGCTTTAGGTCAATCATGATGTAAGCGATCAACTGACCTGGGCCATGATAGGTCACTTGGCCTCCACGGTCAGCTTGGATTACTGGAATATCGCCAGCGGCCAGCAAGTGCTCTGCTTTACCTGCCTGCCCTTGGGTAAACACAGGAGGATGTTCCAATAACCAAATTTGATCAGGGTCTTCTTTGGTTCGGACTTGGGTGAAGTCTTTCATCTTCTCCCAAGTGGATTCATAAGGCACTAGGCCGAGATCGCGACAAAGGATAGCGTCTGGCATCAATTACATGACCATCTTAACGGCTTCGACCACCATAAGATCTTTGTGCAAGCGTGCCAATTGATCTTCGCTTTCAGCATTGATACGGAAGCTAAAGCTGACAAAGCGTCCTTTGGAAGAGACATTTTTGTTGATCGATGATTCATCAAAGTCAGGTGCGTGTTTTAGCACGCACTCAACCACTTGAATATGAGTATCATCACTGTCCATCGCGACAACTTTAATCAGGTAGTCAGCGCAAGGAAACTCGATTTTAGGGGCACCGGGAGCATCCTTGTCAACCACACCTTGTTTATTAATTAAAGCCATTTTTTGAATTACCGTATTTTAAAACAAGTTCATAAAGAACAATTTTACTTTGTCAAATAGACGCTTGAAGAAGCCACCCTCTGCAACTGGCTCTAGTGCCACTACATCGCGTTCAAGAAGGGTATTTTCAGGCGTCCCAACAATGATCTTACCTAGCACATCACCTGCAGAGATTGGGGCTTCGATCTCAGACTTCAACTCTAGCGATGCAGGAATTGAGTCGGCATTTTGACGCGGCATGGTCACAAGAACATCTTCAGCAAAACCAACTTTTACGCTGTCCACTTCACCGCCCCAAACACGGGCATCACTTAGCACTTGGCCAGCACTGTAAAGCTTACGAGTTTCGTAGTAACGGAAACCAAAGTTAAGAAGTTTTTGCGTTTCAGAAGCACGGGCTTCATCTGAGTTGGTTCCCATCACAACCGCAATCAAACGTGTACCATTACGTACCGCAGAAGCCGCTAAACAGTAGCCAGCCGCTTCCGTGTGGCCTGTTTTAAGACCATCAACGGTATCATCACGCCATAACAATCGGTTACGGTTTGGCTGACGAATGTCGTTGTAAGTGAAGTATTTCTCAGAATACATTTTGTAGTTTTCTGGAAAATGGATAATCGTCGCACGGGACAACAAAGCTAGATCATAAGCACTTGAGTAGTGATCTTGTGCTGGGAACCCTGTTGAGTTGACAAAATGCGAGTTATTCATACCAAGTAACTTCGCATGTTGGTTCATCAAATCCGCAAACGCCGCTTCGCCACCTGCAATGTGCTCGGCGACAGCAACACTGGCATCATTACCAGATTGGATGATAATGCCGCGCATCAAGTCTTCTAGAGCAACTTGCGTCCCTTCTCGAATAAACATTCGAGAGCCTTCCATACGCCACGCTTTTTCACTGATCGTTACTTTATCATCAAACGAAATGTTGCCTTTCGCCAATTCAAACTCTGTGATGTAAGCTGTCATCAGCTTAGTCAGGCTTGCTGGAGGTAACTCCTCACGACTATTATGTTCAACCAGCACATCGCCAGTATAAGCATCCATAAGTACGTAGCTGCTGGCTGAAAGCTGTGGTGGAGCCGGAATCAAGGAAGGTGCGGCATGCACCAATGAAGTCATTAAAGAAATGGTAAATATAAAAAGCGATAACAGTCGTTTCATAGTTTTAAACGTCTTAGTCAAATCCGTGAGGCCTGCATGATACTAAAGGGAGCTTTGAATCTCTAGCCTAGTTAAAGTTTACTCTAGGGAGCTAACGCGACTTTTACACTTTTGCCAAAGCCGGCTTGCTCCAATTTCTGTTGCCACGTTTGCAACATTTGGTCATTTTCATAAGGCCCAACCACCACCTTATAAAGTCCATCCGGTGCATGCACCACTTCGATACTGATCGCTGTATCAAAGCTTTCAAACAGTCGTTGCTTTAAATTACGCGCAGATTCTTGCTTTGAAAAAGCACCTAATTGTAAATGACTGAACAGCAGATCGTTAGCCGGAGCCGACTCTGGAACAGAGGCTTTAGAAATGGCCGGAACGGGTGCAGAGGCCGCTACAGGAGTGACGGCTACGGGTGTGCGTGCATTTGACACTTGATAACGCTCACCGAGCTTAGGCGTAATAGCCTCTACTCGTACTCGAGCTAACCCCTTTTTGTGGTATCCCAAACGTGCCGCCGCCGCATAGGATAAATCAATCAAACGATCGCCGTGAAATGGCCCGCGGTCATTCACGCGAACGATGACTGAGCGTTGGTTATCAAGGTTGGTAACTTTTAAATACGTTGGGAGTGGCAAAGATTTATGCGCAGCAGAAAAGGCATACATGTCATAAGTTTCCCCATTTGAGGTTCTATGTCCATGAAATTTCTGACCGTACCAAGATGCCGTTCCTTCTGCCTTATAGCCGGATGCGGAATCCATCACATAATATTTCTTACCCCACACTTCATAGGGTGACTTATTACCGCCACGGCTCTTTGGCTCGTATTTCGGAATCAAGTCCGGTAGATGATCGACCTTAATATCGCCGCTCGGTGCATGGTCTTGCAAAATACTGTAGCGACCACCGCCGGAAGCTTTCTCGTAATCAATCGAATCACGGCCATTAATATGATCAGTGCTGGCACAACCAGTCAAACCGACGGCTGTTATTAAACCCAGCCACTTAGTCACCTTCATGCTGTGCAATCCTATTTGCTAATTCTAAAACGGACATGGCGTAACGGCGACTAGGGTTGTAGTCCATGATGGTGAAGAAATTATCATAAGCCAGCCAATAATCCAGCTCTGTTTCACTTTCACGCAAACCAATCAAACCCGCTTTACCAGCAGTGTAGTTTGTTGTTGCCCACACGCCTTTAGCGCCCCATTCATTCATCGTATGTAACGGAGCACGGCCTTTATTCACCAATTCTTTAACATCCTCAGGCTTATCCACACGAGCAGTCACTGCTGCGATCTGTTTATATTTCCAGCCATGATGACGTAAGTAATTGGCTATACTGCCAATTGCATCGGCTTCGGACCCCCAAAGGTCTACCCGCCCATTTTGATCGTAGTCAACCGCTAGCTTCATATAGTTACTGGGCATAAACTGCACCATCCCTAACGCCCCGCTATAGGAGCCTTTAGTCTCCCCTAGTCGCCAGCCTTGGTTACGCGCCAGCAACAGATAGGCCTCTAATTCGCTCTTGAAATAACTTCCACGTCGTGGATAGTCAAACGACAAGGTGGTTAAAGAAGTAAACACATCGCGATTGCCAGTGACCTTACCATAGGCGGTTTCCACACCAATCAAAGCCACGATAATTTGCCAATCGACACCGTAATCCTTTTCCACTTTGTCTAACCATTGCTTATTACGCTTCGCAAAAGCAACCCCTTGTTGGACACGCACAGGGTCAATAAAGTTCGCTCTATACTTGTGATATGGCACCAATACTTCTGGTTGATTATCGGATTTGGTAATCACTTGCTCACGTTTATAAGTATTTGTGAACATTTGCGTAAGAAGTTCGCGATCGTAATTGTGCTTTGAGCCCATGTCGTCGATGAACTGACGTACCTCTGGAAGCTCAATATAGGGTAGCGTTTGAATTGTTTCCGTTGCCGTTGCCGTTGTCTTTGCTTCAACCTGATTGTTTACAGTTGAGCAACCATACAACCCCAACACTAAACTTAAGGCCAACACTCTTGAATACATTACCTTGCCCTTTTATGAGTTTGAATCGACATTAAAATCCCGAATGTCGCCATGATGGTAATGATTGAGGTACCACCATAGCTCACTAGAGGTAACGGTACACCGACAACCGGTAAGATCCCAGAGACCATGCCAATATTTACAAACATGTACACAAAGAAGGTTAAAGTAATACTGCCCGCCAATAATCGGGCATAGTTATCTTCCGCATTGGCGGCGATATATAAACCACGAGCAATCACCAGCAGATAGGCACACATCAGCAAAGCACAGCCCAACATGCCAAACTCTTCCGCCAACACGGCAATGATAAAGTCGGTATGACTTTCCGGCAGGAAGTTTAGCTGTGCCTGTGTACCTTCCAAATAGCCTTTGCCATAAAGACCACCAGAGCCAATAGCAGTTTTAGACTGAATAATATTCCAACCCGAACCTAGAGGATCACTTTCAGGATTTAGAAAGGTCAGCACTCGCTGTCTTTGGTAGTCATGCATCACATGCCACAAACTGTAGGCCGCTGCTGGGGCAACCGCTGCTGCTCCAAGAATATAACGCCAGCCGATACCCGCCAAAAACAGCGCAAAAATACCGGACACCCCTACCAACAAAGCAGTTCCCAAGTCAGGCTGCTTCGCCACCATCAAAGAAGGCACCGCGATGATCACTAACACCGTCACTATTTCTTTCAAGGAGGGAGGCAAGGGACGGTTAGCAAAATACCAAGCCACCATCATTGGCATAACAATTTTCATTAACTCGGAAGGCTGAAAACGTGGTCCTCCCGGAATCTGTAGCCAGCGTTGAGCACCTTTCGCACCGACACCAAACAACAAAACACCAACAAGTAAGGCGACGATAACAACAAATAAGAATGGCGAGGCTCGGCGCATATATTTGGGGGGCAACTGGGCAAGTATCAAACATATCACCATGCCGACCCCTAGACGAAAGATCTGGCGTTCTACCATCTCTACATCTTGTCCTGATGCCGAATAGAGGATAGTTAAACCTCCAGCCATGAGTAGCAATAGCGCCATCAAGAGCAATACATCGACGTGCGTTAATCGCCATAAGCGGGCATTGGTAAATGCAATGATGCGCTCATAATATGGCATATTCATCGGCCTTGCTCCTTGAAGTAATCATACTCAGCAGGATAGTTGTCGTATAAATAGGCATCGAACAATGCTTTGGTTAGATCGGCTGGCTTAGCACTACTTCCGCCGTTTTCAAAAATGGCGAATACCGCAATCTTAGGATCGTCTGCTGGGGCAAAACCAATAAACAAAGCATGGTCATGCAGACGTTTATCTAGACTATTGGCGTCGTACTCTTGGTCATCCGCCAAACTAAATACCTGGCCTGTCCCAGTTTTTCCGGCAATTTTATACTCAGTACCTTGCAAGCGGCGCCCAGTACCATGAGCATCGGTAACGACTTTTTCCATCGCTACAACCATACGCTCCCAGTTACGCTGATCCTTTAGGGTAATCTTATGCTCAACCCCTTCATTGTCTTCAAAGGTCGCAGGCATATCATTGATGGTTTGAACCATGCGTGGGTAATACATATGGCCACGGGCAGCCATGGCCGCGTTGGCCGTTGCAATTTGAATCGGCGTTGCCACCATAAAGCCCTGACCAATGCCCACGTTTACCGAATCCCCCGGATACCAAGGCTCTTTATAACGGGCTTTTTTCCATTCATTCGACGGCAGCAAACCTGAACTCGCACCATTAAGGTCCAGAATGGAAGATTGACCGAAACCGAACTTACTCAAAAAGGTGTGAATTGGGGTAATACCCATTTTATTAGCCAGTTGGTAATAATAAGTATCGACGGACTCGATAATAGATCGTTCTAGGTCTATCCAACCATGACCGCCGCGCTTCCAATCTCGATAACGGCGACCATTAGGGTTAATTTGATAATAGCCACGGGCATAGTATTGTTCCGTCCATGAAGCAAAACCGTACTCCAGACCTGCCAGTCCCATAAACGGTTTGATGGTGGAAGCTGGCGGATAACCGCCGCGCAACGCCCTATTAAAAAGAGGAAGACGCTTGTCATCACGTAGGTCTGCATATTGAGCCACAGAGATACCGCGAACAAAGAGGTTGGGATCAAAGCCAGGCTTTGACACCATGGCTAGTACCCCACCATTATTTGGATCAATGGCGACCACTGAGCCTTTATAATTGCCCAATAAATCGTAGGCATACTGCTGTAAGCGAGCATCCATATACAGATGCAAATTTTGCCCTGGCGTTGGGTTCTGCCGTTCAATTTCAGACATGATGCGCCCACGCGCATTCACTTCAACTTTTGAAATACCGGGCTTACCAAACAAAGTGGATTCGTAGTATTCCTCAACACCGGTTTTACCAATGAATAATGCACCTTGATAAGCTAAGCGATCCACACGCTCTAAATCCTTAGAGGTAATACGACCGACATAACCAATGGCGTGAGCAAACGCCTCTCCATACGGATAATAGCGAGTTAATTGGGCTTCAACTTGAACGCCATCTAGCTTGTACAAATCAACCGAAACACGTGACCATTCTTCGTCAGTCAGCTGCGTTTTCAGGGTAATCGATTGATACGGTCGCCGATAGTCCTTTAAGCGATCTTCGTAGTCGGCCCACTCCT
Source organism: Marinomonas fungiae (assembly GCF_001418205.1). Taxonomy (GTDB): domain Bacteria; phylum Pseudomonadota; class Gammaproteobacteria; order Pseudomonadales; family Marinomonadaceae; genus Marinomonas; species Marinomonas fungiae. Next base: position 237,675 of record NZ_LIQF01000001.1, read on the forward strand.
CCTCCGTAATCTCGATCAGAGGATTGAGCAGAGCCTTTAATTCGGGAAGACGCGCAGCACGCTCTGGAATGACCGTTAAGCTGTGTATCGGGCGATTATCAGCTAACACCACACCATTGCGGTCATAAATAAGCCCCCTAGGCGGCGGCTCAGTGACAAGCATGACACGATTATCATCGGCTTTGGTTTGATAGAGTTCATACTCCATCACCTGTAGATAGAATAAGCGTGCCATCAAAACGCCAACCAATAACAACACAAAAATGGCAGCAACGATTACCCTACGCTTGGTTAGGGCATGTTCCTGACGGTAGTTACGAAAGACTTGTTGATGCTTGCCCAAAACAGAACCCTAGCGGTGGTATGGGTGATTATTCATAAGTGTCCAAGCACGGTAAATCTGCTCGGCCAATAGAATGCGTACCATAGGATGAGGCAAAGTAAGCTTGGACAGTGACCAAGCCTGATCGGCACGGGCAGTACAACGCGGATCTAAGCCATCTGGACCACCTACTAGCAAGGAAATATTGTGGCCATCCATGCGCCACTGTGCAGTTTGCTCCGCTAGCTGTTCAGTGCTCCAAGTCTTGCCCAGCACTTCAAGGGCGATAACTTTGTCACCAGCGGGAATCGCAGCTAACATTGCATCGCCTTCTTTTTGGATAGCTTTGGCAATGTCGGTATTTTTACCACGAGGTGACATCTGAAGCTCAACAAGCTCTAACGAGAAATCCTTGGGTAAACGCTTAGCGTACTCTTCGTAGCCTTCGATTACCCATTTTGGCATTTTCGTACCAACTGCAATCAATCTAACACGCATTTCTAAGCCTTAACGTTTCTCTGGTTTGATATCCCAAAGTTTTTCAAGGTCATAGAATGAACGCGCTTCTTCAGTCATTACGTGAACGACGACGTCATATAGATCAACAAGCACCCAATCGCTGCCCATATCACGACCTTCACTGCCTAGCGGCTGTAGTCCTTTGCTTTTCGCGTGTTCAACCACGTTTTGACCTAAAGAATTCACGTGACGCTTAGATGTACCCGTACAGATGACCATGTAATCCATCATGTCGGTTAGTTCGCTAACGTTAAGTACCGTGATGTTATCGCCTTTAATATCCTCTAGTGATTCGACAGCAATTTCGAGAATTTGATCGGCAGATAATTGAGTTTGGCTCATAGTTTCGGATAACCCTATTTATATAAAGAATTCGCTTCAATGAAGCGTTGTATTGTTTCTGGAACCAAGTAGGCTATAGACGCTTTTTTGCGACAAAGGTTTCGTACTTGGCTAGATGAAATCGCAAGAGGCGTAAAGCTTTGCATCCAAATTTTACCAGCGGGCGCGCATTGTAACTCAGCCGCGCTCTCCGCTCGATGTTTTTCATAAAAAGACTCTAAGGCTGAGATAAAATCTGGCTCCCAGCCCGGTCTTGAGATCACTAATATGTGAGCAACGTCGATCAACTCTTGCCAACGCGCCCATGTGGGTAAAGACAAGAAACTATCCATCCCCACCACCATAATCAGTGGCTCCTCTTGACCCAGTTCTTCACGCAACTGGATTAAGGTATCAATGCTATAACTGCGCCCTTCACGAAGAATCTCCCGTGCATCCACATGTAAACGTGAATCCGCCTGAATACCAAGCTCGACCATTTTCAGACGTTGCTCAGCGCTCACACTAGGCTCCCCTTTATGCACTGGTTGGTAACAAGGGATTAAACGCAACGTTTTAAATTGGAAGGCATCGAGAATATCGACCGCAGAACGCAAATGGCCGTGGTGAATGGGATCAAATGTCCCACCCATCACGACCGTTCCTTTTTGTATTGCATTAGGTAAATCAGTTGTCACGGGTGTGACCATCCCCTAATACCACATATTTTTGGCTGGTTAGACCGATCAGACCCACCGGACCACGGGCATGAATTTTATCAGTAGAAATACCAATCTCAGCACCTAATCCGTATTCGAAACCATCCGCAAACGCGGTTGACGCGTTTACCATCACAGACGAGGAATCCACTTCAGCCATGAAAGATCGTGTCTTAGAATAGTTTTGCGACACAATCGCATCAGAGTGATGCGATCCATATTTATTGATATGGGCAATCGCCTCATCCATATCAGTAACAATCTTAATAGAAAGCTTTGGCGCTAGATATTCTGTGTACCAGTCTTCTTCCGTTGCCGGAGCCGTTTCGATGATTGCACGAGTTTGCTCACAGCCCACAAGTTCAACACCTTTTTCAGCTAACGCATCGGCTAAGCGAGGCAGAATCTCTTTCGCTACTGCAGCATTTACCAACAAAGACTCCATGGCATTACATACGCCATAACGACGAGTTTTCGCATTCATGGCGATTTTGAAGGCTTTATCTAAATCCGCTTCATCATCAATGTACACATGGCAATTACCATCAAGGTGCTTGATAACTGGAACGCGGGCATCTTTACTGATGCGTTCGATCAGACCTTTACCACCACGTGGCACAATTACATCGACAAATTCTGGCATCGAAATCAATAGACCGACAGCCTCACGATCAACCGTATTGATCACCTGTACCGCATCTTCAGGCAAGCCTGCCGTTGTAAGGCCAGACTGAACCGCGTCGGCAATGGCTTGGTTTGAGTAAAACGCTTCACTACCGCCACGAAGAATGGTCGCATTACCTGACTTCAAGCAAAGGCTAGCGGCATCAATGGTGACATTCGGACGTGATTCATAAATGATACCAATCACACCTAGCGGCACACGCATTTTGCCAAGTTGAATGCCAGATGGGCGATACACCATATCAGTAATTTCACCCACTGGATCAGGCAACGAAGCTACTTGCTTCAAGCCTTCAATCATGCCATCGATACGAGCATCATTTAGCTCTAAACGATCAAGTAGCGCAGCCTCAAGACCTTTTAGTTTACCGTTTTCCAGATCCTTAGCATTCTCTTCTTTCAATCGAGGTCGTGCGTGCTCCAAAGCATCAGCCATTGCAAACAAGGCTTTGTTTTTTTGCTCTGTGGTAGCACGAGTCAATTGGCGTGACGCAGCACGAGCCTTTTGACCAACTTCGTTCATGTAAGATTCTAAGGACATTATTTGCTCTCTTCTTTATCCAGCGATGTCTTTTCCCTTAATGGGACGCTATAAAAATAGATAAACGGTATACTAACACATCTTATTCAATCTGATTCTCAAATATTCAACGTCATAACGATTAATTTAACCATGACCAGTACATTTCAATTCCAGCAAGTCGGCGTCGTTCACTCGTGTTACAAACAAAAATTTGGCATACCTCGTCAGCCAGGTCTGGTCACCGAAGCATCCGGCTCAATTGAGCTATTGCCACCCTTTAACCGCCTTGATGTATTAGATGGCCTAGATGGCTTTTCTCATATCTGGGTACATTTCATCTTTCATGAGTGTATGACCGATAACTGGAAAGCAAAAATTCGCCCTCCACGTCTAGGCGGCAAAGAAAAAATGGGCATTTTTGCCACAAGAGCTACCCATCGCCCCAACCCATTAGGATTGTCTGTAGTGGAAGTAAAAGCTGTACGCAAAGAAGGCAATCGTGTCTTTATTGACATTATTGGCGCCGACCTTTTAGATCAAACACCAGTGGTAGATATTAAACCTTACCTACCCTATGCGGATGCACTGCCGGAAGCCAAAGGCGGCTTCGCCCCACTGCCAACCACCTTAAAAACCGTCAAGTTTTCAGAACTGGCAATTCAGCAAGCGAACCACTATAAAGAAACCTATCATAGAGATTTAATTACACTAATTGAGCAAGTCATTGGACAAGATCCGCGCCCATCCTATTTGGTAGGATCAGAAGGTCGCAACCATGGAAACCAATTGTGGAATGCTAATATCAAGTGGACGGCAAAAACGGATCACTTCCTCGTCATCCAAATAGAATTTCCCGTAGGTGAGCCCCATGAACAAGTCAAAGATGCTTAATGCTTACAAGACTGTGAATAACTTAAAAAAACCTCAGACAACTGAGGCCCACTCAGATCAAAGCACCGCTAGGCTTTATCGCTCAGAATACGATGAAAAGTTGATAAAAGACTACCATTTCGCCAAGTTTCAGAAGAATTTGGACCAGATTCAGAACAACCCTGAAGTAGCGAAATTATTAGAAAAACCTGAGTGGAATGAAGAAGATATAAAAACACTATTGGCCTCATTTCGCTAACGAAAGAGCTATACCCACGTTTATCCACATCTTCTGTGTATAGTTTATTTGTCAATCTGATCTTCAAAAAAACATAAAAAAAGCGGACCCAAGTGGGTCCGCTTTTTTAAACATATTTTACTAAGCTAACGCTCAATAAAAATTAGTTTTGGTTCTCAAGTTGAGCTTTGATTAGGTCACCGATTGTAGTCGGACCGCTAACTTCAGCCTGTTGCTTCTCAGCGTGAGATTTAAGAGCAGCTTTCTCTTCAGAAGCGTCTTTCGCCTTAACAGAGATAGCGATTGTGCGAGCTTTACGATCTACGTTAGTGATCGCAGCTTCAACAGAGTCGCCTTCTTTAAGAACTGTAGAAGCATCTTCTACGCGCTCACGGCTGATTTCAGAAACTTTCAAGTAAGCTTCAACGCCTTCAGCTAGAGTCACAGTTGCGCCTTTAGCATCAACTTCAGCAACAGTACCAGTTACGATAGCGCCTTTGTCGTTTTCAGCAACGAATGCAACGAAAGGATCTTGCTCAAGCTGTTTAACACCTAGAGAGATACGCTCGCGCTCAGCATCGATAGAAAGAACAACTGTTTCTAGAACGTCACCTTTCTTGTACTTACGTACTGCTTCTTCACCAGTTTCATCCCAAGATAGGTCAGATAGGTGAACAAGACCGTCGATACCACCGTCAAGACCGATGAATACGCCGAAGTCAGTGATAGACTTGATTGCGCCAGAGATCTTGTCGTTCTTGTTGAATGACGTTGCGAACTCTTCCCATGGGTTTGGAGTGCACTGCTTGATACCTAGAGAAATACGACGACGTTCTTCGTCGATGTCTAGAATCATAACTTCTACTTCGTCGCCGATTTGAACAACTTTAGAAGGGTGGATGTTTTTGTTAGTCCAGTCCATTTCTGAAACGTGAACTAGACCTTCAACACCTTCTTCAAGCTCAGCGAAGCAGCCGTAGTCAGTTAGGTTTGTTACGCGTGCAGTAACTTTAGTACCTTCTGGGTAACGAGCTTTGATTGCTACCCATGGATCTTCACCTAGTTGCTTAAGACCTAGAGATACGCGGTTACGCTCACGATCAAACTTAAGAACTTTAACGTCGATCTCGTCACCTACAGCGATGATTTCGCTTGGGTGTTTGATACGTTTCCAAGACATGTCAGTGATGTGTAGAAGACCATCAACACCACCCAAGTCAACGAACGCACCGTAGTCAGTAAGGTTCTTAACGATACCTTTAACTTCTTGACCTTCTTCAAGGTTAGCAAGAAGAGTTTCGCGCTCTGCACTGTTAGTAGCTTCCATAACAGCACGACGAGAAACAACAACGTTGTTACGTTTTTGATCAAGCTTGATAAGTTTGAACTCAAGTTCAACACCTTCAAGGTGAGATGTGTCACGGATAGGACGAACATCTACCAAAGAACCTGGCAAGAAAGCACGGATGTTAGCGATATCAACAGTGAAGCCACCTTTAACTTTACCGTTGATGATACCTTTAACGATTTCACCTTCTTCGTATGCTTTTTCAAGCACAGACCAAGTTTCAGCGCGCTTAGCTTTCTCACGAGAAAGTTTAGTTTCACCGAAACCGTCTTCTACAGCGTCAAGCGCAACTTTAACTTCGTCGCCAATAGCTAGAGTGAATTCGCCGCTCTCGTTTAGGAATTGAGAACGTGGGATAACGCCTTCAGATTTAAGACCTGCGTGAACAGTTACCCAGTCGCTATCGATGTCAACAACGATACCAGTAACAATCGAGCCTGGCGCCATTTCTACGCTTTTTAGGCTTTCTTCAAACAGTTCTGCGAAGCTTTGAGTCATTGTGATTCCTATATACACGGAACAACTAAATGTTCCCTACCACATCGCCAGCTTATGTGGGGTTAATTTTCATTGTTTGCGACTTGGTTTGAGCTGGCACCAAATCGACTTGTTTAATCGATCTATTTTAGCACAAAGTTTGAACATAAATACAGATCAAACTGCAATGTATGATGCTTTTGCCGCTTCCACCATGATTACGTCGACGACTTGATCAATAGTCATATCGGTACTATCGATCACTAACGCACCAACAGCCGGAACCAATGGAGCAACCGGACGGTTGGCGTCGCGCTCGTCACGCTCTTTGATGGTTTTTACCAGCTCATCTAGCTTCACCTCATCACCTTTTTGCTGCAATTGCATAAGGCGACGTTGAGCACGCTCTTCTGGGCTAGCAGTTAAAAAAACTTTGATGCTCGCTTCAGGGAACACCACCGTACCCATATCACGGCCATCGGCCACTAATCCAGGCTCCTGAACAAAAGCACGCTGACGTAATAAAAGCCCTTCACGTACACTGGGAATAGCAGCGAGCTTTGAAGCTTGATTTCCAATAATTTCGGTACGGATCGCTTGGGTAACAACCTCCCCCTCCAACACGATCTCAATTGCGTTGTCATCTGCTTGCTGGAATTGGATATCTAAGTGCTCAGCCAACACTTTAAGCGCCTCCACATCATCAGTCTCAATACCGTGATGGGAAGCCGCCAAAGCCAATAAACGATAAAGCGCACCACTATCAAGCAAATGCCATCCCAGCTTCTCCGCGACCAATTGACTAACTGTGCCTTTACCAGCACCACTTGGGCCATCAATCGTAATAACTGGGGCTTGATTCATCATAACTGTTCCTCTTATTTAGCTGTGCACTGAACACTTGAGGCCCAGTGCCGTAGCAATTTCTTCTAAGTTTGGAATTTGCGCTAACAATTTTTGACAATCCCTGACTGTCGCACCATTGCGGCAACGTGCAGCGAGCAATAGGAAAGCTAACGCCACTAACTCGTTTCCTGCACTGTCCAAGTCCCCACCCTGTGGGGGACATCCCTGTATTATTAGTGTTCCGGCGTGCCACTCAATGGCACCACCAATATGATTCACGCCATCCATTAAAGTGGTGATGCGATCCTCATAGAAATACGGCAGCTGAGGAATCCCCTCAAACTGACTTTGACCTTCCGCATATACCGCCAAAGCGGCTAATAAAGAAACGAACTCGCGGAGCTCATAAGACTGCTCAACCGTTAATATGAAGGCTTTTAATGGTGCAAAGACCACACGCAAAGTTTGAGTATTAAAAACCCCTAAAGGTTCACCTAACCACACAAACTTCGCCCCCGCCTGCTGCAACACCTCCAGCAACACATTCATGCGACCATGCCGAGCAACACCTTCTAACTGCAAAGCAGAACCAGGTAAAATGGTTGCTAACAAGACACTCCACAAAGCCTGTTGCATATCCGCGGGTAATTCTAGATTAGCCCCTGAAACACTTTCACATTGAACGGTAAAGCTTTTCTCACCTTTAACGGAGACTCCGAACGAAGCGAATAATGCTCGCACCTGCTCATCAAAAGCCAGCGCTGATTCAAAATAACCATCGCACTCAGAGAACAGGCTCAAAATCACTGCCGAAGACATTAAGCGTGATGACGCAGGGCCAGGTAAGGCGGTTGATAACGGTGATAATTGAGCAGGCGTAAACTTGAATGGCAAACAATCCGCCGTCGCCGAAATTACATCTGCATCGACACTCTTTAGTAATGCCAATAGATGAGTAAACGGGGTATTGAGTAGAGCATCCTCACACACCACCTCTACCGGAAAGGCTTGCCCTGCCAAGACAGGCGCCAACAGGTATAAACTTGTCGCAGAGTTATGGACATTAATTGGCGCAATCGGCGCACGCAACCCTTTGCGACCTACGCCATGAACTCGTACCGAGCCATAGCCAAACTCTTCGATCACCACCCCCATATCCCTTAGGGCCTGCATGGTCACTTTTACATCACCCGCCAGATCGACATTCACTAGCTCACTGACACCCTGTGCTAGGGCTGCCATTATAAGAGCTCTATGTGACAAAGATTTGTCACCGATCAACTTAACATCACCATTGATCGCTGAAGCCGGACTAACCGAGATCGAAACCTGCTTTTCTTGCGGCTTGCCTAATGTTCTCTGCTCAAGCAAACGCAAAAAGTGATCACGAGCCGACTTTGCACGAGTAAATACCCCATACATTGAAGCCCCATCACCATCTACGATGGCTTGGCGCATTTCTGCTAGACGATCCGTAAATAAATCAAGAGTGGTTAGCGTTGCCTCTTTGTTTGCCAAGAAAACATCACGCCACATCACCGGATCACTGGAGGCAATACGAGTAAAATCGCGGAAACCGCCAGCCGCAAAACGGAAGATATCTTGACTGCGCTCCGCATTCGCCAAGGCATCTACCAAGGTGTAAGCCAACAAGTGCGGCAAGTGACTGGACGCAGCTAATACATGATCATGGTGCTCTACATCCATACTCACCACGTCCGCTCCGACTGCACGCCACAAACGATGAAGGCGATCAAGCAATGTAGGATCTGAGTAAGGCAACGGTGTAATAATGGCCATGTGCTTTTCAAACAAGTGAGGATTGGCTGCTAGTACACCACTTTTCTCAGCCCCTGCAATAGGGTGACCAGGTATAAAATTAGCAGGCGCCTCACCAAAAACTTTGACGGCAGCAGCCACGACACTCCCCTTGGTAGACCCCACATCAGTTACCAAAGTCGTTGGCTTAATAAATGGCTTAATTTCAGTTAAAACAGACTCCATCGCGCGCACTGGCGTCGCTAGGATAATAATGTCCATGTTTGAAATCGTTGCTTCATCAAGCTGAGCAGGATGATCGATGACACCGGTTGACACGCCGAGGGTCAGCTCGCCAGCACGACGATCCGCACCATACAAAGTGGCCAACCCTTGCTGCTTCAAGCTTTTTGCGAACGAGCCACCGATCATACCTAATCCGACGATCAGAACGTTACCAAACTCTTTTTTTGTGTCTTGCATAGTAAGCGCCTTATAACAAAAACTTAGCGCCTACAGCACTGCAACGGGGTATGAACCAAGGACTTTCACTTCCGAAGCACGCTCACGCAACTCTTCAATGACTGCCTTGCAGGCATCCTCTTCACAATGCCCCCAAAAGTCGATGTAAAACACATAGCCCCATTTACTAATCAAGGAAGGACGCGTTTCAAGACGTGTCATATCTACCCCGTGACGTTCAAAAGATTCAAGCAAACGATACAAAGCACCCGGCTCGTTTTTCGCACTGACTAACAAAGATGTTTTATCTTTACCGCTTGGCGGTACTTTTTCATTACCGATAATTAGGAAGCGCGTCGTGTTTTCTGGATGATCTTCAATATTGGCGGAAACCACTTGCAAATCGTATAGCTGACCGGCAATCTCACCCGCAATGGCCGCAACCGCTTTACCATTGCGCCCCGCTTCAGCCGCTAGACGCGCACCTTCCGCATTCGAGCTCACAGCAACGCGCTCAGCGTGTGGCCAGTAACGATCCAACCAAGCACGACATTGCGCCAAAGACTGCTGGTGTGAGTAAATATGAGTCACATCGTCTGGGTTGATATTCGGTGCTACCAATAGGTTATGGTGGATACGCACTTCCACTTCACCGCAAATTTTTAAGCGCGAACCACGGAAACTATCTAGGGTATGATTCACCACACCTTCCGTTGAGTTTTCCACAGGCACTACGCCATAGTTAGCCGCCCCGGACTCCACTTCACGGAACACCTCATCAATCGCTGCCATGGGCGCACTGACAATAGACTGTCCAAAGTGCTTCAAGGCTGCCTGCTGTGTAAAAGTGCCTTCAGGACCTAAGAATGCAATGCGCATTGGGCGCTCAAGCGCTAAGCAAGAAGACATAACTTGACGAAAGATTTTCGCCATTTCTTCATTGCCTAGCGGGCCTTTATTACGCTCCATCACACGACGCAATACTTGGGCTTCACGCTCCGGACGATAAAACACGACTTTCTCATCACCTTGCTCGGCCAATTTGACCTCTGCCACCTTTTGCGCACAAGCTGCACGCTCATTTATCAAATCTTGAATCTGCGCATCAATCGCATCGATTCGATCACGTAGCAGCGGCAACGTCATCGGGATAGTATCGTTTTTTGTCGTCATAGAGCGTGTGTCCTAATTACAATTAACCGTAGCGTTTTTCGAATGCATGCATGAAATCTACCAATGCTTGCACACCTGCAAGAGGCATAGCATTGTAGATACTCGCACGCATACCACCGACTGAACGGTGACCCGCAAGGGTACGAAGCCCGGCTTCTTCTGACTCTGTTAAGAAGGTTTTTTCTAGTGATTCGTCAGCCAACACAAATGGCACATTCATTCGTGAACGGTAACGAACATCGATAGGGTTAGAGTAAAAACCACTGTTATCAATCGCGCCGTATAACAGATCAGCTTTTTCAATATTTAGTTTTTCCATAGCTGGCACGCCACCTTGCGCTTCCAGCCATTCAAATACCAAGTCCGCCAAGTAGATCGCAAACGTTGGAGGCGTATTGATCATGGAATCATTTTTGGCAAGGTTTTCAAAAGACCAAATACTTGGCAGCGCATCATTATTACTGCGCGCCAATAAGTCTTTACGAATGATATTAATCACGACCCCTGCAGGCCCTACATTCTTTTGAGCACCAGCATAGATCAAGCCATATTTTGACACGTCAATTTGACGAGACAGAATCGTAGAAGACAAATCTGCCACAATAGGTAGATTTGTTTCTGGCAGATCAGCAAACTCCAAGCCACCGATAGTCTCATTAGGCGTAAGGTGCAAGTAGGCTGCCTTTTCATCCAAATTCAAAGAAGAAAAATCAGGTACAGTAGTGTAGTTCACATCTTTTGAAGAGCCCGCCACCACAACACGAGTATATTTCTGCGCTTCTTTGAGTGCTTTACTCGACCATGCCCCCGTATCAAGATAGCAAGCCGATGCAAAACCATTAGTCAAATTGGCTGGAATTTGTGCAAAGGACGCGGAAGCACCACCTTGAGTGAAGACAATTTCGTAATCATCAGAGATGTTCAGCAGCTTGCTTAGACGCGTTTTAGCCGATGCTAAGATCGACATAAACTCATCGCTACGGTGACTCATTTCCATCACTGACACACCCGTTCCGTGCCAATCAAGAAGTTCTGCTTGCGCTTTTGCTAGTACAGCTTCTGGGAGCGCGGCGGGACCAGAACAAAAATTGTAAACTCGGCTCATTCTGCCTTAAACCTCATTTAAAAATGTGTCTTGCAACACAAAAGAAGGCGCACTCAAGGTGCGCCTAGGATTTTACTCTTCAGAGCTTGGGGGATTGCTCTTCAGTTCATCCGCTGTGTCGACCTGCTCTACATCCACATCAACCAGTTCGGCCTCTGCCTGAGCATCATCGTCTTCCACAACGCGTTCAACACCTACCAAACGTTCATCATTTGATAGACGAATCAATGTCACACCCTGAGTGTTTCGACCTTGGCATGAAATCTCCGCAACACGCGTACGCACCAGTGTGCCCATATCGGTAATTAAGATCACTTCGTCCGACTCTTCAACTTGCGTCGCACCCACTACTGGGCCGTTACGCTCGGACACTTGGATACCGATGACACCTTGACCACCACGACCGTAAACTGGGAATTCACTGATCATAGTACGTTTACCGTAGCCGTTTTCACAAGCCATCAACACCGCAGTCTCTTGGTCGGCACTCGGCACGATTAAAGAGACCACTTTTGCGTCCTCAGCCAATTTGATACCGCGCACACCCGCTGCCGTCCGCCCCATAGAACGCACGTCCGTTTCCTTAAAGCGGATGGTCTTACCAGAGCTAGATACCAACATAATGTCGTCGTTGCCAGATGTTTGTGCCACACCCACTAGGGCATCGCTTTCATCTAATTTCAACGCAATCAAACCACTTGAACGAGGGCGAGCAAAGTGCTCCATGGCTGTTTTCTTGACAGTACCATTTGCAGTTGCCATAAAGATGTAACTGCTTGCAGCAATGTCTTCACCATCTTCTACATCGACATCCACATCACTGTCTGCATCGGTTTTCTCAGGCGCAGTCAATGGCAATAGAGCAGAGATATGCTCGCCCTCTGCCAATGGCAATAGGTTAACAATTGGTCGACCTTTCGAGGCACGGCTACCCACAGGGATTTCAAACACGCGCAACCAGTACACTTTACCGAAGTTACTAAACAGCATCACGGTATCGTGACTGCTGGTCACCAGCAAATGACTAATATGATCTTCGTCTTTCATGCCCGATGCAGACTTACCACGACCACCACGGCGCTGCGCCTTGTACTCTTCAAGCGGTTGCGTTTTTGCATAACCGGTATCAGAGATCGTCACGACCATTGGCGCTTCATCAATCAAGTCTGCAATAGTTAGATCTTGTTTCGAGGTTAAGATCTCTGTACGACGCACGTCACCAAATTGATCGCGAGCCTCTTCAAGCTCCTCACGAATCACTTCCATCAAGCGATCTGGATTACCTAGAATTTCTAGTAATTCCGCAATCAAGTCGATCAAAGACTTGTATTCGCCCAGCAGTTTTTCATGCTCAAGACCCGTAAGACGGTGAAGACGAAGATCAAGAATCGCTTGCGCTTGCTCTGGAGACAAACGGTAAACACCGTTATTGAAACCATAGGCGGCATCCAAATCATCTGGACGACAAGCATCTGCTCCGGCGCGCTCAAGCATCGCCATAACATTGCCGGGTTCCCATGTTTCAGAAATCAGCTTTTCTTTCGCTTCGGCCGATGTAGGCGACTGACGAATCAGCTCAATCACACGATCGATGTTAGCCAGAGCCACCGCCAAACCTTCTAATACATGGCCACGTTCACGGGCTTTGCGTAGTTCAAAGATAGTTCGACGGGTTACCACTTCACGGCGGTGCTTTACGAAGCACTCAAGTACCTGTTTCAGGTTCAACAATTCTGGACGACCATCAACCAAGGCCACCATATTGATACCGAAAACAGACTGCAGCTGTGTCTGCGTGAAGATATTATTCACAACAACGTCAGGGTTTTCACCACGACGCAGCTCGATGACGATACGCATACCATCTTTATCAGATTCGTCGCGCAGCTCGCTAATACCTTCAAGTTTTTTCTCTTTTACCAACTCCGCAATCTTTTCGATCACTTTCGCTTTGTTTAGCTGGTAAGGAATTTCAGTAAAGACGATCGCTTGGCGATTGCCTTTTTCCATGTCTTCCACATGGTGACGAGCGCGCATGTAGATGCGACCACGGCCAGTCTTGTAGGCTTCAACAATGCCTGCACGACCATTAATAAAGGCACCCGTTGGGAAATCTGGCCCTGGGATATGCTCCATCAACTCGTCGATGGTTACATCCGGATTATCGATAACATTTAAACAACCATCGATAACCTCACCTAGATTATGAGGAGGAATGTTAGTTGCCATACCTACCGCAATACCGGCCGAGCCATTGACTAGCAAGCCTGGGATGCGTGTTGGCAATACTTCCGGCATAAACTCTGTACCATCATAGTTTGGTACAAAATCCACCGTTTCCTTTTCCAAATCCATCAGCATATGGTGCGATATACGCGCCATACGAATCTCGGTATAACGCATTGCTGCCGCGCTGTCGCCGTCAACCGAACCAAAGTTACCTTGGCCGTCTACCAGCATGTAACGCATTGAAAATGGCTGCGCCATACGGACGATGGTTTCGTATACAGCAGAGTCACCATGAGGGTGATATTTACCGATCACATCACCAACGATACGAGCGGATTTTTTGTAGGGCTTATTCCAATCGTTCTTAAGTTCGTTCATCGCGTATAGCACGCGACGGTGAACAGGCTTCAAACCATCTCGAACATCAGGCAAGGCGCGCCCAACAATTACGCTCATTGCGTAATCAAGATAAGAACCTTTCAGCTCATCTTCGATACTGACGGGAATAATTTCTTTGGCTAATTCACCCATAGATACTACCGTTCCTTATGTTTGGAGCGAGGCAACAAAACAACACGCTCCGGCCATCTTTTTGTAAGCGCGGCATTATACCACAAGCAAATCGCGAACACCCATTATCTATCGCGCTTTTATTTCACCTTAGCCCCCTACTTAGGGACGCAAAACACAAGCCCTCTGCTGGCCATGATCAAAATCACTGAAAAAGCGACTCTGCATTGCAGTTCCGAGTTTGTCGCCACCCACAGAATAGCTATAATGCTCTGATCCAAATAGCGGCGATCGCTCGAATACTAGGAATCGACCTAATCGTTAACGCAGTAGCCACGATACAATAGGAAAAAGAGATGACCTCAAACCAGAACACCACCACCAATGTAGATTTAGATGAAGTCGCTAAATTTGAAGCCCTAGCAAGCCGCTGGTGGGACAAGAACAGTGAGTTCAAACCTCTTCATGATATCAACCCTCTGCGCGCTAACTACATCAATGATCGCGCACCACTGACTGGCAAAAAGGCCATTGATATTGGCTGCGGCGGCGGCATCTTATCCGAAGCATTAGCACAGATGGGCGCCACCGTTAAAGGTATCGATATGGGGGAAGCCCCGCTTGCTGTTGCTAAACTTCACTTGGAAGAAAGCGGTTTAGAAATCGACTATGAACGCATCACTGCAGAAGAAATTGCCGAGCGTGAGGCCGAGCAGTACGATGTGGTAACGTGCCTTGAAATGCTAGAACACGTTCCCGATCCAGCTTCTGTTATCAAAGCCTGTATGAAGCTTTGCAAACCAGGTGGTCACGTCTTTTTCTCGACTATTAACCGCAACCCAAAAGCTTACCTATTTGCCATCGTCGGCGCCGAATACATTTTAAAAATGCTACCCAAAGGCACTCACGACTACGCCAAATTCATTCAGCCTGCAGAGCTTAGCAACTTCGCACGCCAAGCTGGCTTAGATGTCACACACATGACTGGCATGACCTATAATCCATTGACTAAGGTCTATAAATTAAATGACCGTGATGTGTCTGTTAACTACTTGATGCATACACAAAAGCCGACACAAAACTAGGAGGTCTCCGATGCTGGACTACCAAGCGCCGAACGATCTATTGCAAGATAAAGTTATCCTAGTCACTGGCGCCGGAGACGGTATTGGCAAACAAGCGGCACTGAGTTATGCCGCTTGCGGTGCCACAGTGATTTTATTGGGACGCACAACCAAAAAACTAGAACAAGTGTATGATGAAATCGAAAAACTAGGCTATCCACAAGCTGCCATTGTACCGCTTAACTTGGATACCGCGGTAGAACACGACTACATTGAGCTAGCCAACACCATCGAAACAGAATTTGGCCGACTTGATGGCATCCTACACAACGCCAGCCTACTCGGCGCTCGCACTCCTCTAGCCAACTTTGAACCAAGCACCTTTGAGCAAGTCATGCGCGTGAACGTCACCGCTGCATTTCTATTAAATCAGGCATTGATTCCTCTACTGCAAAAAGCCCCTCACGCATCGATTATTTTCACCAGCTCAAGCGTCGGCCGCAAAGCCAAAGCCTACTGGGGCGCATACGCGGTATCCAAGTTTGCAACAGAAGCCATGATGCAACTTTTGGCAGACGAGCTTGAAAATATCTCAAACATTCGCGTGAATGCTATCAACCCAGGCGCCACTCGCACCAATATGCGAGCCCACGCCTACCCAGCGGAAGACCCTAACACACTTAAAACACCACAAGACATCATGCCACTTTATCTGTACTTAATGGGTGAAGACAGTGCAAAAGTGAACGGCCAATCACTTGATGCGCAAATCAAATAATTAAAGGGCTTGCACTTCATCATGGGAACAGGCTAACCTGTGCCCATGATCAAATTTCGACCAATTCTTCGCCCCTCATTTGTCGCGCAGATTTTCTTAATCTGCTCGGTTTTCACTAGTTTTTCATCCATAGCCGCCTCAATGCATTTTATCCAAGGTAAAGGTCAATCAGACCAACATGAATACGCACATCTAACACTAGATAACGGCCTAACCGTCATTCTCGTGTCTGACCCGATGGCTGAACGCTCAGCCGCTTCACTCGCGATCAAAGCAGGCAGTTACCAAGATCCTGCACAACATTTAGGCCTAGCGCACCTACTCGAGCACATGCTATTTCTAGGCACAGAAAAATACCCTGAAGCCGGCGCTTATCAAGAATTCATTCGCCAAAGCGGTGGCTCACACAACGCCTACACTGGTGCAGAGATCACCAACTACTACTTTGACACCTTGCCCGCTTCATACCCTGAAGCACTGGACCGTTTTGCACAGTTCTTCATTGCGCCAACCTTAGACCCAAAGTACATCGAACGTGAAATCAATGCTGTGGACTCGGAATATAGAGCTAAACTGGACGACGAAAGCCGTCGCAGCAATGAGGCCATCAAAACACTTTACTCTGAGCACCACCCTGCCGCTCGCTTCACCGTCGGCAACAAAGAGACCCTAGGCAACATCACTGCGGAGCAACTGCAAGATCTTCTGCAGGGCTTTTACCATCGCTATTACACACCTGAAAACATGGCTTTGACCCTAGTAGCCAATCAGCCACTTGAAACTCTAGCAGCCTATGCACGTAATTACTTTGATGCTATTGAAAAGCGCACAACTACCAACAAGCCTCCTTTACCAAGCATCGTAGAGCACACAGGCAAGGTGCAACTTTTCAAAACCAAGACTGAGAAGAGCATTGTTAAATTTTCATTTGAGATTCCTAGTCAGACGTTAAACTACGCTACCCAACCAGCACGATACTTATCTTATGTCCTTGGAGACGAATCGGAAAATTCCCTGTTCGCTAATTTGAAACAGCAGCATTGGGTGCAGTCTTTGCACGCAGGCACAAATTTAGACGATGGCCAGCACGCCTTTTTCACCATCACCATGTCATTGACAGAAGATGGCGTGGAGCATCGTTCAGAAATTGTGGAACGCTTATTCAAAACCATTGATAACTTACTGCGCAGCCCTATTTCCCAGCAGTACCTTGCAGAAACCAAAACACTAAGCGCACTTAACTTTGAATATCATGACTACCTTCAGCCTGTGAAGCTGTCACAAATTCTTTCTAGTCGCGCACTCGACATCCCTGCTGAACAATTGATGGCAAGTTTCCATATCTCAGAACACGCCAGCGAGCAAAATATTCGCAATCTGATGAATTACCTGCAGCAAGACAATCTAATCGTGCAATGGCAAAGCAATAAAGACTTCCCAAATGACTGGATTAAGGGCGAGGTCACTTGGGCAACTGAACCACTGTATGACAGCCAATATGCCAATGGCGACCTTGCCTTTCAGCAAACAGACCTGATTGCGCAAAGCACTCTGCCTTCTGATTTTGGCCTACCCAACGCGAACCCATTCATGCCAGAAAAGCTAGATCTTGTCGCACAAAATTTAACGATAGACCCGAGCATCATCGATGCTAAAAAAGGTTACGATTTCTGGTACAAGCCGAACACGCAATTCAACAAACCTACAGGTATGATCTTTGGCTACTTTGGCTTCTTAAAGAATCCAGACACTCGCGACCGCCTACTCTTACAACTTTGGGCTCGACTCTTCAATGACGCTGCAGGCGAAAGCACCTACCAGCCTTACATGGCTGGACTGGGCTACGAATTGTATACCCATAGTAACGGCCTAACCCTACGCACCAGCGGCTACAACGATAAACAAAGCGACTATTTCTATTCACTGGTTGAGCAAATAATGGCTTTTCGCGCTTCAGGCAAGCGCCTTGAGATTGCTAAACAAGATGTACTGAAAGGCTTGAATAATCTGGAAAGCCAGCCTCCGTATGCCTTGGCACGCCACTATTTCAGTCAAACAGCAATCAAAGGCAATGCACCAGTAAACGTTTTGCAAGAATTGATTGGCAAGATCACAGTGGAAGATGTTAACCACTTTATCGATCAACATGTACAACGCTTCCAATACGTGGGGTACATGACTGGCAATTTCCGTAGAAGCGATGCTGAACAACTATCCGCAAGACTCAACGACAAAATTGATACCTGCCTGCACACTCACGCCTATCGCCCTGTGGAACTGAAAAACTTTGGCCCACAGCAAAACTATCTGTACAACTTTGATACTAGCAGTGCTGACAGCACAGTACTTTATAGCCTGATAGCAACCGATAATAACAACGCGACCTATACACAAAGGGCTTATGTCAGAATCTTGGCGCAATTACTTGGGGCAAAGTTCTATAATGAATTTCGCACCGAAAAACAGTATGGCTACATCGTCGCAGTGACCAACCAAACCATTGAACGAACACCGGCCATTGGCTTCTTAGTGCAATCACCAAATACCAGCACTCAAGTCCTAGTAAACGAGATCGAGCGTTTTATTCAATCCACTAAATGGGGCGAAAAAGACGTTAGTGATAAGGAGTTTGAGCAAGCGCGTCAGGCAGTGTTAGCCGCCTACATGAAGCAGCCAACCAACTTAAAGGAAGAGGCATTAGAAGAGTGGCCACACATCGTTGAACCAAACCATAATTTTAATGACCGCAAAGAATGGATCACGGCTCTCGAAGAATTGAATAAATTAGATTTCTTAGCATTTATGCGCGAAAAGATTGAACAGAATCAAGCAGCACGTCTATTGATAACCAATAACTGGCAAAACACTGAAGCTTGGACTGCACTACATATTGAGTAGAACTAAACTCTAACCACCGATGAGCTGCTCTAATTTCTGCTCATTGGTGAGTTCCGCTTGATTTGCAGGAACGGATTCTGCGGGAGCTTGCGATTTTTCAGCAGTTGGCTGAATACGGGTACCTGGAACCACTTCAGTAAATTCCCCCTCATCCAATGTAGGGTTATCCTCTGGATGAAGTGCAGCTTGATCCTGTTCAAGCTTAGCCTTTTGATCTCCAAAAATACCGATCTCAGGCATCATACTTAAACGCTTCTGCTGAATCTCTTCCGGGATATGCCCAGTAAACAACACTGTAAATGGTGAATCCTTGGTGCGCTGATTAACTTCTCGATAGATTTCTTGCTCGCGCTTGGCAATGGCAGACTCCTCGAGATAAGACAGCTTGTTGGGATTAGCTGACACCACCAGATTCGCCAACATATTATTCTTTGGCTGCTCAGCAGGGATGATGGTGACATCTTCTGGACTACTCAATACGACTTGATGTTCGCCATGAAAAATCTGATTACCGTACATCACCTCTACTGGCTCAATACGTATGGTTTGCGCATAAAGCGGAATGGTAGCGGATGTGACAGTCAGCAAACTAAAAGTCGTAATTTTTTTCAAGAACATTCAAGCACTCCTCAGACACCCACCACTATAGAAGAAACTTTAAACAAAAAAAAGGAGACCAAGGTCTCCTTTGTTTATCGTCATGTAAACGAATGTCTTAAAGTGTAATAACGTCAAATTCCACTTGAGGCTCAACCTCAGCTTCATAATCAACGCCGTCCACACCGAAACCAAACAGTTTCAAGAACTCATCTTTGTACAGTTGGTAATCTGTCTCAGCAAATAAATTCTCATCTGTGATTTGAGGCCATAGATCACGGCAAGCCTGCTGAACGTCTTCACGAAGCTCCCAATCGTCTAGACGAAGACGGTTATTATCATCTACCAACTCAGCAGGATTATTGTCGTTGTACAAACGCTCTGCAAACATGCGGTAAATTTGATCCATACAACCTTCATGCAGACCTTTTTCACGCATCACTTTGAAGACCATTGATAGGTAAAGTGGCATTACAGGGATCGCAGAAGACGCTTGTGTCACGACAGATTTAAGGACCGCAACATTCGCACCACCGCCATTTTTAGCAAGCTCCGCATTGATAGCATGCGACGCACGATCTAGATCTTCTTTCGCTTTACCTAGCGCTCCGTGCCAGTAGATAGGCCAAGTGATATCAGAACCGATGTATGAGTAGGCGACTGTACGCGCACCCTCAGCCAACACACCTGCATCAGACAGCGCAGACATCCAAAGTTCCCAATCCTGACCACCCATTACAGTAACCGTTTGCTCCACTTCTTCTTGTGTAGCAGGTTCGATTTCAGCATCGATGATCACATCGCGGTTAGTATCAATTGCTGTTGAGCGGTATGTTTCGCCAATCGGCTTAAGAACTGAACGAATCACTTCACCTGACTCAGGCATTTTACGAACAGGAGATGCCAATGAGTAAACTACTAAATCGATTTCACCCAAGTCTTCTTTAATTAGCTCAATCACTTTGTCACGGGCTTCATTTGAGAAGGCGTCACCATTGATGCTTTTCGCATATAGACCCGCTTCGTGGGCTGCTTTATCAAATGCAGCCGCGTTGTACCAACCCGCAGTCCCTGGCTTTTTCTCCGTAGCCGGCTTTTCAAAGAACACACCAATGGTTGCCGCGCCAGAACCAAACGCTGCTGCGACACGAGAAGAAAGGCCGTAACCGCTTGATGAACCAATCACCAATACTTTTTTTGGGCCGTTTTTGATTTCGCCGTTAGCTTTCGTTTTAGCAATCTGATCTAAAACGTTTTTCTCACAACCAGTTGGGTGAGTAGTCGTACAAATAAATCCACGAATTTTCGGCTTAATGATCATAGTTAAGTCTCAACGTCATGTTTCCATAGCATGCTGTTGCATCCGGTAAATGGGCAACAACACAAAGTTGGCGCACATGATACAATACCCAGCAATACTTGTCCCTTTTCTTTATTTCACTGTAGATCAATCACCCACCTTCTATGAATATTTTAATTATTGGTTACGTCTGGCCTGAACCAAATTCTTCCGCTGCGGGAAGCCGTATGATGCAGCTCATCAAAACTTTTCGCGCCCAAGACTGGCAGGTTGAGTTTGCCTCTCCAGCTCAAATCAGCGAACACATGGAAGACTTATCTCAATACGGCGTGAGCACTGCAGCGATTGAACTCAACAGTGATAGTTTTAATAAGTACATTGCTGCATTGAAGCCAGATATGGTGATATTTGATCGTTTTATGATGGAAGAACAGTTTGGCTGGCGCGTTGAGAAATACGCGCCTGATGCCCTACGCGTACTCAACACCGAAGACTTACACTCTCTACGCGATGCTCGACACAGCGCTGTGAAGCAAAACCGCGCCTTTGTACAGGTCGATATGTACAGTGATTTAGGTGTTCGTGAAATCGCCGCCATCTATCGCAGCGATTTAACGCTAATGATCTCCGAGTATGAAACCGAACTTTTGCAGCAAGCGTTTAACGTGCCCGAGACCCACGTTATGCACCTACCGTTTATGCTCGACACTGATGCGTTAACAGCTAGGCCCTTCGAACAACGGCAGGACTTTGTCATCATTGGCAACTTCCGCCATGCGCCAAATTGGGATGCGGTATTACAGTTAAAACAAGTGTACTGGCCGATAATTCGTAAGCGCCTACCTGAAGCCAAGCTCAATATTTATGGCGCTTACCCACCTCCTAAAGCGACGCAACTACATAACGAAAAGGAAGGTTTTCTAATAAAAGGCTGGGCCGAAGACGCTTTGGAAGTGATTGAAAATGCACGCATTATGCTTAGCCCGATTCGCTTTGGTGCTGGCATTAAGGGCAAGCTGGTCGAAGCCATGCAAATGGGAACGCCAAGCATCACGACGTCAATAGGCGCAGAAGCCATGCACGGAAACATGCCTTGGAACGGTGTTATCACTGATGATATAGAAGAGTTTGTTAACGCAGCCGTTAGCCTTTATCAAGACCAAGCAAGCTTTGAACTTATGCAAAAAAATGGTCATGCCATCATCAGACAACGCTACAACCAAACTGAATGGCAAGAAAAGCTGATTACTCGCTTAAAAATTCAACAACAGCTAAAACAACGGCTACGGGAACATTTTTTCTTAGGCAAGCTAGCGCGCCATCATTCCATGAAAAGCACCCAGTATATGTCGCAATGGATTACTTTAAAAAATGGCCTAAGCCATGATCAATCTTAACAATAAGTGCTAGTTAATAAATTGACTTTCACTTTCGCGCTGGTGGACTTTTTTCATGACCGCCAGCTGCTCTTCTGGTGTCATCTTGCCCCAACGACTGATTTCTTGACCTGTGCGATAACAACCAATGCATACATTGTCTTCATTCAGCTCACAAATGTTAATACAAGGCGAACGAACCGCTTTTTGCTTAGCAGAGGCTTTTTTACGATTGGTGTTTTTCATCGGCATCCTGATCTGTTGCTTGCGAGCTTTCCGACTTTTCTTTTAACGCCTTCTGTTGAACATTCCACTCACGTAACGCTTCGTAGTAAGTATCCCAAACACAAGGACTGCATTCGCTTTCACAACACTCCCAGTCTTCTGGCGGAGTTGGCTTTTCATTCATTTAAAGTCTCCTAAAATAAAAAATCCCTCGAGTACACATGCGCGCCATCATAGCATCGCCAGCAAACACGAGGGATTGGTCGAATATTAGAATTCAGCGTTATGGTAAACGCGCTGAACGTCGTCTAGATCGTTCAGTAGATCAAGGAAACGTTCAAATTGATCAACGTCTTCGCCTGAAATCTCAGTCGTCATTTGAGGAATGAATTGGATTTCATCCACTTCAAAATCTACATCGCCAAATGCGTCGATAATGGCTTGACGAGCTTTAGCGTACTCCGTGTTTGGTGTGAATACGGTTACTTTACCTTCTTCAGACTCAATGTCAGACACATCAACATCGGCTTCAAGTAGCGCTTCCATCACCGCATCTTCGTCTTCTGCAGAGAAAACAAAAATAGCAGAGTGGTCAAACATGTGTGACACACTGCCTTGCGTACCGATTTTACACTTAACCTTGTTGAAACAAGTGCGCACATCACCGAATGTACGGTTTGGGTTATCAGACAAACAGTCAACGATAACCATAGTGTTACCTGGGCCAAAACCTTCATAACGTGCGGTATCAAAGTCTTCGCCACCGCCACCTTTGGCTTTGTCGATTGCTTTTTCGATAACGTGCGTTGGTACTTGGTCCTTTTTAGCGCGTTCGATCAAGCTACGTAGTGCTAGGTTACCGGCTGGATCTATGCCGCCAGATTTCGCACATACATAAATTTCACGTCCGTATTTACTGTAAACCTTGGCTTTTTGATCCGAGGTTTTCGCCATGGACTCTTTTCGGTTCTGAAAGGCTCTGCCCATTAGATATTCCTACTCTATTAAAGTCGTTTAGAAAGCAGAAATTCTAACGCTTAGTGCACTCTTAGGAAACTCCCTAAACTCTATTTCACCAACATTTACCTTGATTACTTCACCATTTAAGCTAGCAAAGGCTTACAATAGAGCCCGCGAAGAAACTTTCTTTGCCTGATGATCTGAAATAATTTTTCATGCTATGATGTTTTTATTAAATAATCATTTAATAAAAACTTTTTAAACCTGCATATCGGAGACGTGCCATGTCCCAAGCCCTGCATAAATGGTTGCCTTGGCTTACTTTTGTGAACAGCTCAACAGTCAAGGCAGATTTCATTGCAGGAATTACATGCGCCTCCATGTCAATTCCCCAAGGGATTGCATTCGCTGCAATCGCCGGCCTACCAGCAGAATATGGTTTTTACAGCGCCATGGTCGCACCGATTATTGCCGTATTGTTTGGCTCTTCTTGGCATATGGTTTGTGGGCCTGCGACTGCCATTTCTGCATTGCTGTTTTCATCACTGTCTGGTTTGTACGCACCGGGGTCAGCGGAGTTTATCCAAGCCGCGCTGGCCATCACCTTTCTAGCGGGGTTAATACAATTGGCTTTGGGGTTGGCCAAGCTGGGCAATCTCACCAACTTTGTCTCTCATGCTGTAATGGTCGGCTTTATTACTGGGGCAGCGTTTTTGATCATGTTAAGTCAAGTTCAGCATGCCTTGACCGCCGATTTACCGCGTCCTGAAAACCTCCTGAACTTTATTAGTGCGCTTCTGCGTGCGGGCCCGCAAATAAACCTATACTCACTGTCGATCTGTGCCGTCACTATCATAAGTGCCATGGTGATTCGCAAGATCTCAAACAAGCTCCCCCATTACCTATTGGCCTTAATTGTAGGCAGTGTCTTCGGTTACCTAATGCAAGCTGGGGCAAATGGCGTACCACTCGTGGGCAAATTGAATGAAGCCATTCCTCCTTTTGCGCTGATTGAACTATCTGGCTCTACCTTACGAGAATTAGCGCCGGGGGCGGTAGTATTGGCTCTTATTGGCCTTTTGGAAGCTGCGTCCATATCCAAAGCGATAGCCCTTAAAACTCATCAAGAAATCGACACCAACCGCGAGTTTATCGGTCAAGGGATGTCCAATATAGTAGGCAGTCTCTTTTCCAATTATATGAGCTCTGGCTCCTTTACTCGTAGTGGTATCAACGTTGAAGCTGGGGCACGCACACCTTTGGCAATCATTTTTTCGAGTGTCTTCTTACTCCTAATTTTAAGCCTGATTGCCCCACTCTTTTCACATCTCCCAATTCCTGCAATGGCAGGCATTATCATGTTAGTGGGTTGGCGTTTAATTGAATTTAAAGAATTGCTGCACTACGCCAAGACCAGCCGTTCTGAGCTAAGTATCGCATTGGTCACTTTAACCAGCACCATTGGCATTAGTCTAGAGTTCGGTATTTTGGTTGGTGTGGGGCTAAGCTTGGCATTGTTCCTAAGTCAGACCGCCAAACCGAACGTACGCATTTTGGCGCCAATGGATACCGATGAAGGCCGCTACTTTCATAACATTATGCACTTCGACTTGGAAACTTGCCCTCAGATCCACTTCATCCGTTTGGATGGCCCTCTTTACTTTGGTTCAGTGGACTACATGGCCAAGCAATTCCAGAGCATCGAGCACGATTTACCTCATAAAGATCATTGGATCATTTTATGTCGCGGCTTATCGGCCATCGACATGCAAGGCGCACACTTTCTCAAACAACTAGTGGATCAGCGTCGTGAATCAAACACGCAGGTACATTTGGTCGTTCGCTACCTATGGCAATTAGAGTTACTCAAACAGTTTGGTGTGTTAGACAAAGTAGGAGCAAACCATAACTACCCAGCAAAAGGTGTTGCCATCGAAAAAATAGAGCGGGATATGGATATGAAACAATGTGCTCAATGTGACAAGAATGTCTTTAGAGAATGCTCAAATCGTAAGCAAAAAGGCTTGGCTATCATTGCCAAAGAACCCCTATCAACTGAAGGGAATTAATAGTTACTCCTCATTATTTACTAAGGTAATGAATAGTCATCAAGTGGTTATCATTATACTATTATCAAACGATAGGTTAGTTTTTGCATGATTCTTATAACGTTTACGACTAGAACTTATGATTGGCATTAAAGGTTTTCAAATTCGTCACAAATTGTTCCTAGTGTTCGTGCTGAGCAACATTTTGTTGATTGTCTCCATGTGGCAAGTGTTCCAATGGAGCTTTGACCGTGGTTTCGTGACCTATGCGACAGAACGTGACCGAGACTTTTTGCAACAAATGGCAAACCGCACTGCCAATCTTTATATCTATTACGATGATTGGTATTTCTTGGTTCAAGAAAGTCGCTTAGAAAAACAATGGCAGCAGGCCAAGCTTGAAAATATTCGAGATTTAATACCGCCTCCAAGCACGCCTAATTTGGACTTAATTTACCCTTCCCAATATTACCGTCAACGCTTCTTACTTTTCAGTAAAGACAAACTGCCACTAATTGGCGATATTAAGTTTGATGACGCCGAAACTCATGCGGTCGTGGTAGACGATAAACTGGTTGGTTATGTCGGCTTGCGCTCAATGCGGGCACTGGTCCAAGACCAGACTTTGCGGTTTGTGCGCCAGCAAGGTGAAGCTTTCCTCTTGATTTCAGCATTTATGCTGACCATTGCCGCTCTGCTAACTTGGCCATTAGCGCAATGGTTAAGTCGCCCTATTTGTACGGTACGCCAAGCGACCAAACGACTTGCTGCTGGAGAATTTGAAACTCGTATTAAAATCAAAGGCACGGACGAGCTTGCCGACTTAGGTCGAGACTTCAATAATCTAGCTTCAACACTTGAACGAATGCGTGACGCTCGCAAAAAGTGGGTCGCTGACACCGCCCATGAACTGCGTACGCCAGTCGCGATCCTGCGTGGCGAGATTGAAGCCATGCAGGACGGTATTATTAAGGTTAATGACAATTCACTTGCTTCCCTGCAACAAGAAATCGTGCATATTGCGCGATTAATTGATGACCTCAATCAACTATCCATGCATGATATGGGCAGTTTGAGTTACCGTATGGAAGAAGCAAGTCTTAATGAAATTTTAGAACAGACAGTCTCTTCAATGCAGCTTCCTTATGATGAGGCAGGTTTAGAACTAGAGCTTGTAATCGTGAAAAAAGCACCAATTATAATCACTGGTGATGACGATCGATTACATCAGTTGTTTGCCAACCTTATGAATAACACACTGAAATACACCAACGCACCAGGTAAACTAACAGTCACCCTGACTCGCGAAAACAAAACGGCTGTTGTGCTATTAGAAGATACGCCGCCGGGTGTCAGTGATGAAGATATCAAACATATATTTGAGCAATTTTTCCGCGTGGAAAACTCACGCAACCGTGCGACTGGCGGGCGTGGCCTTGGCCTTGCCATCTGTACGAATATTGTCGATGGACATCAAGGCTCTATTTCCGCTTACCACTCTCCATTTGGTGGGTTGGGAATACGTGTGGAATTCCCTTTAAATTGATATGGAATCGATAGCTATGAGCAAAGTACTGATTGTAGAAGACGAACCGAAATTAGCTGAGTTGATGGCGGCTTACCTAGAGCAAGCTGGTTATGAACACCACCATATTGATCGTGGTGATCAGGTAATTGATTACTTAAAAAACAACCAAGCTGATTTAATGCTATTAGACCTTATGCTTCCAGGTCTTGATGGCGTTGAAGTCTGTAAACAAGTGCGTCAGTTTAGTGGCATGCCAATTATCATGGTAACCGCTAAGGCTGAAGAAATTGACCGTCTAATCGGTCTAGAAATGGGCGCGGATGATTATGTATGTAAACCATTTAGCCCACGTGAAATCGTAGCACGTGTTAAAGCCAACCTTCGTCGTGTTGAACTAGACCAAACAGAAGCGCCAAAGACCGATGGCTTCGACCTTGATGCTGACCGTCTACGCGCAACCTACAAGGGCGAGTTGATAGACTTAACGACGGTAGAGTTCCAGTTGCTACAACTATTGATCAAAGAACCAGGTCGTGTATTTGGTCGTGATTTGATCATGAAGAGCATTTACACTGACAGCCGCGTGGTAAGTGACCGTACTATCGATAGCCATATCAAGAAGCTACGCAAGAAAATTGCAGCTGTGGCACCTGAATTAAACGTAATTCATTCGGTTTACGGCGCTGGTTACCGCTTCGAAAATAACGACTAATTTTTATTAGTCGTTACGTAATACCTTTATTTGAAAATTAGGCAGTTCACATGGGCGACTTTTTAGCAGTAGTGGAGTTCTCGATCTCCGTTACTGCCCCCATCTTTCTAGTACTCATTGTTGGAGTGGTATTAGAGCGGATCGGAATGATTAATGACAACTTCGTAGAGGTTGCCTCCAAGATCATTTTTAACGTTGCCATGCCTGCCTTAATTTTCATCAATATGACGCAGCAAAGCACAGATCCAGGTAATCATCTGTCGCTAATGCTGTATGGCTTAGTTGCCACTTTTATTTCCTATCTCATACTGGAAATAATCGCAGCAAAACTCATCAAAAAGAAAAGTGACCGCGGCATCGTCATTCAAGGAGCGTTTCGCTCAAATATGGCCATTGTTGGCCTTGCTTATGCCGTAAATGCCTATGGCGATGAAGCACTTGTTGTTGCTTCGATGTATTTAGGTGGTGTGATGGTGCTCTATAACATACTAGCCGTAATCACTATCAACCGCTCAATGAATGCTAACAAAAGCATTGGCGACTCATTAAAATCCATCGCTAAAAATCCACTTATTATTGCGATTGTCGTGGCATGGATTGCGAATCAAATCAATCTTCAACTGCCTGAAATTGTAACCCAAGCAGGCAACTACTTTGCACGTATGACACTCCCCTTAGCACTCTTGTGTGCTGGTGCATCATTGCGCTTCAAGGAGCTCAAGCAAGACCTATCCCCCTCTCTGTACGCAACCATCGGTAAGTTAGTTGTCATTCCCTTTGCCCTTACTTTGGGCGGGTATTTATTAGGTTTTCGCGGTATTGAACTAGGGATTCTTTTCCTAATGTCTTCGGCGCCATCCGCTTCGGCTGGCTATATTATGGCTCGTGCAATGCATGGAAATGCAGTCTTAGCTGCCAACATCATTGTTTTAACCACACTTTTCTCGCTACTCACCACAAGCCTAGGTGTCACCATTCTGCGTGGACTCAATCTCATTTAAAAATAATTTAACTTTTTAAATGAGAAGCACTTGCATTTAATGTTAATTAGCTTTTAAATAGTAATCATTCTCATGACAGAACGGATGATTACACATGATCGTACAAGCAAGCCAGCTTTTTGAGGCCAATGGTGAAACCAACCAGAGCTATGCTTATTGGTTGTCTGGTCATCAGCACGTACAAAAGCCACTTAGTGGTCTTCATCTTATTCAACAGCAGCTGCATGTTTTTGAGCCAGTAACCGTTCAAGAGCAAGTACGAGCAGGCGTATACATCACGTTCAATACATCAGGCGCCCTAGGAAAACTTCAAAACGCTTCCCCGATCCAAGTTTTAGCCGTGTATGAGAATGCACAGGTGGATTGGGAGGTAACTCATGAAGCGCAATTTAACTGGACTCAGCTATACATTAGCTGGCAACAGCTTAGCAACATTACCGGTGAAGGCGTGCAACAAGTGCAAGCTTTCTTTATTCGCCATGTAAGCAAAGAAACAGGAACACCGCTTAACCTAACATTGACCAGCACACTTAATACCGAGTTTAACCGCCTGCTGGAGCGTGAAGGTAAGCAGCTTGCCTTAGTCGGCAAACTCTATAACTTAATTTTGCAGACCATTGAACATGTGCAGATTCAGCAGCACATCAATCAATGTGACGAATGCCACAAGAAGCTTTATGCCTGCCAAAATGCAATTGAGGCAGAGCAATTTAATACTGCCGATAATTTGGCAAAACAAGTCGGACTAACACAAACAGCCTTGGAACTCGGCTTCACCGTGATCACAGGGATGAGCATTGGAGAATATCAAATTGAAGTGGCTTTTCGTCGCGCATTAGCTCAGCCACACAATGGACAGACCTTAGCCAATCGCCTCACAGCCGATACAGGCTGGAACAAGCATGAAATTGAGAAGGCTTGCCTTAAGCGCTTTGGGGTGATGAGCCACCAGCTTGGCAGTATGCAGTAATATCGAGGAAGTTATGAGCAACACGATCGGCCTATTTTATGGTACGGACACCTCCAATACAGAAATGGTTGGACAGAAAATCCAGCAGCAGTTCGCTGAGCTAGGAAGCACAGTGGAGCTGCATGATGTCAAAGACACAGACATTGAAACTATGCTGAATTACGACTTTTTAATTCTTGGCATTCCAACGTGGGATTTTGGTGGTATTCAAAGTGACTGGGAGGATATCGGTGATGCACTTTCAGCGTTAGACCTGAGCGGTAAAACCGTTGCGCTTTATGGTCTTGGAGACCAATTTGGTTACGGCGATTTCTTTGTTGATGCCATGGGTTGGTTGCATGAAAAATTACTGAATACTGGAGCAACATTTGTTGGCCAGTGGTCAACCGAAGGCTATGACTTTGAAGCTTCTCGCGCAGCGAATGCCGATAAGTCTGAATTCATTGGCTTAGCCATCGACGAGGACCAACAATTTGACCTTACTGATCAACGTGTTGAACAGTGGGTGATACAGCTTTATGCAGAGCAGGCACTGGCAGCCGCCTAAGGTTAGATAGACTGGCTCACGATTTTGCACACGACTCGTTTGGCTTCCACTCATTCGCTGCCTCGAATGACCAAATTCGTGCAAATAGTGATTAACCAAAGGTTATTTTCTGCATAAAACGCGCTTCCCCTTTCTCTCTCCTGCTTTTGGGGAAGCGTGTTTTCTTTTTTTTTCATCCTTTTGTAAGCTTGCTGCTTCACCCACGATAATTGAACAGCATGAACCTGACACTCCTCGACATTTGTCTTATTTTTGCCTTGTCTATTTTGGCTCTATTGATTTGGCAAAACTTTAAGGTGCGTGAATTTGCTCTTAGACGCGTCAAACAAGAATGCGAAAAGATAGAGCTACAAATACTCGACGACTCTATCTATGGTAGTCATTGGCGCCCTACATTTGAGCATGGCCAACTCAAGATAAGACGCCGTTATCGCTTTTATTTTACCGCCACAGGTACAAATCGTTACCAAGGGGAAATCGAAATGCTTGGCATGCAGCAAACGCATATTTATTTTGAGCCTCATGCTTTCTAGTTAATTACCATTTAAAGGACTAGATCAAAACGCTATGGCTTATCTGCACTCAGCTATTTACAAAAGTGAGATTAAGTTAAATACTCTAAGGTAACAATAAGGGTATTACCCAAAATAACTACAACTATAAATAATCATAGGTGGAATAACATGCTGGCGAATCTAAGTTTTAGAGCCAAATTATCGATATTGCTTATTTGTAGCATATTAGGTTTTGTAATAGTAACCATCGTTGCTCTGAATGGCATGAGTGCGCAGACTTCAGCGTCTGAACGCTTTGAGGTTATGTCAAAAGTACAAAATGACCTCTCCTCTCTTGTCATTTCCAATATGTCACTCTACGAAAAGCTTGATCGGCTAAGTAACGAGTCTTATGACACTTTTGTCAGCGATCTCAATAAGAACCAAGAAGACTTTTCTAGTTTGCTTCAAAAAGACTTGGAACTGGTTGATCAAGCCGAAATTGAAGCCGCTCTATCCAATATCAACACACTGTTAGAGCAGTATTCTTCGGACCTACTAGAGCTTGTTTCGCTCAATCAAACGTTAGGCTTCACCGCAAGCTCAGGCCTAAAAGCCGATATTGCGCTACTGGGTGAAGACGTAATAGAAAAGGTCTCTTTCTTAAGTCTGGTAAAACAAGAATTTTTGCCTGTACGTGAAGCTGAAAAGAACTTTTTATTTGAACCGACCGCTGAAAATAAAGCCTTCTTTGAAGAACGCTATAACAAGTTTTACAAACGTGTGGTGAACTTCGGTTTAGAAGAGCGCTTCGCGGATGTCATAAAGGCTTACTACGACAAAGTACAAGAGTACGACGTGGTGGTCGCCAACCTCATCACCAAGCAACAAAGTTTTGATGCCCTTCGCACAAATTATAATGTTGCGACCAATGATACTCAGCAATTACTGAAACAAGCTGTTACCGATGCGCGTCAGCAAGCTTCCAGCCAATCTCAGAAAGCCAGTGTTAGTGTGATTGTTGTAAGCATTATTGTTGCGGTCATTGCTGCTTTGATGATGATGTGGATTGGCCGCAACGTAAACACAACCCTAAACCAAATCATACGTGACCTCAGCAAAGTAAAAAGTGGTGACTTAACAGCGCGCCTATCGATCAATCACAAGCGTAATGACGAATTCGATGCTTTATGTGGATCAGTGAACGAAATGACCACAGGATTGGGTTCTGTAATTGGTGACGTGGTTCATACCACTAATGACGTTAGCAATATGGTGAGCCAACTTAACAGTGCCGTGGTCAACATTGCCGACAGTAACCGCTCAGTCAGTGAACAGACCAACTCTCTGGCGGCAGCCACCGAAGAAATTTCAACAACTATTAGTAGCATTTCTCACACGACAGAAGAGTTAAGTGAGCAATCAAAAAATACCTACGAGTCTGCTCGTATTGGTGCCGATACCATTAAGGGCGCCCTGTCAAATTTAGGGCAAACTATCGAAGTGGTAAATCAAACAGGTCGCCAGCTTAACGAACTAGGGCAATTGTCGAAAGACATCGATAACGTTATCGGTATGATCAACGACTTGGCAAACCAAACCAATCTTTTAGCCTTGAACGCGGCGATCGAAGCTGCCCGAGCTGGAGAAGCTGGCCGCGGTTTCTCAGTCGTGGCAGATGAAGTGCGTTCATTAGCAGAGAAAACGGTGGATGCGACAGCCAAGATTACCGACATCGTAGGCACCATTCAAAGCTCAACACAATCCGCTATCTCAACCATGAACAGTGGGCAAGAGAACTTACGCTCGATCGAGGAATACAGTGAGAAAGCCGAGCTGGCTATCCGTGAAATCGAGCAAAATGCACGCACTAGCTCAGCGTCTTCAGTCGATATGGCCCGTTCCATTCAAGAAGTTGCCAAAACTGCGATTCATATGAGTGAAGAAATGGACCGTATTGCTCAGCAATTACAACGAGACAGTTCTGACATCGGCAGTATTGAAGGCAATACACGTCACATTCATGATCAAGTATCGTCACTTGAAAAGAAAACAAGCGTGTTTACTACACGAGTTTAATACCACTAGTTATAAAAAAACCGGCGCATTGCGCCGTTTTTTTTGTATTTTCTGAAAGCCTAGAGATGGCATTCATTCTGAATGATTAGAGCTCAGCGAACTCTTTTTCCCAACGCTTCGCTTCTTTCTTAGAAGGACCACCCACTTCATTCACTGCGTGACGAAGACGAGCACGGGTCATATCGGGACCAAGAATGCTCATCGAATCAAACACTGATACAGACGCAGTTGTTCCCGCTACCGCAACAAACAATGGCGCAAAGAAATCTTTTGGTTTGATGTCCATTGCTTGCGCAAGAGACTTCATTTCAGCAAAGATCTTGTCTTTTTCCCAAGAGCGAAGAGCTTCCAGTTTCCACAGAGCAAACTGCAGCGCTTTACGAAGAGTTTCCTCTTCCATCTTGATCTCAGAGAACGATGCAGCGGTCACGTTTAACTGACCTTTGAAGAAAAAGCCTGCCACGTCTGCGACATCTGAGAAAGTATCAATACGTGGAATAATCAATGGCAAGATTGCATTCACGTATTCGCTGTTTAGACCCCACTCGGCAAACTTCTGAGCAAAATCAGCAACCGATAGATCTTCACGAATCCAAACGCCGTTCAGCCATTTCAGTTTTTCAACATCGAATACTGGACCACCCAAGGAGACACGTTGGATGTCAAAATGCTCGATCATTTCAGACAGAGCAAACTTTTCACGCTCATCAGGCATCGACCACCCCATACGACCTAGGTAGTTGATCACTGCTTCTGGCAAGAATCCCATGCGCTGATAGTACAAAATCGATGTTGGGTTCTTACGTTTAGACAGTTTAGATTTGTCTGGGTTACGCAACAGCGG
The DNA here is from genome assembly GCF_001418205.1 of Marinomonas fungiae. Taxonomy (GTDB): domain Bacteria; phylum Pseudomonadota; class Gammaproteobacteria; order Pseudomonadales; family Marinomonadaceae; genus Marinomonas; species Marinomonas fungiae. The sequence continues at coordinate 271,200 of NZ_LIQF01000001.1, forward strand.
CATATGGCACAGTGTTGGCATTTCCCAACCAAAGTATTGGTACAACAAAATGTGCTTCGGCGCTGAGTTGATCCACTCTTCACCACGAATGACGTGAGTGATTTTCATTAGATGATCATCGACTACGTTCGCTAGGTGGTATGTTGGTAGACCGTCTGCTTTTAACAGTACTTGCTGGTCGATTTGCGCCCAATCAATTTCGATCGTGCCACGCAGCATATCCTGTACCACGCACGTACCTTCTTCAGGCACCTTCATACGAATAACGTATGGCACGCCCGCTTCAAGCTTAGCTTGCACTTCCTCTTGAGTAAGCTTGAGCGCACGGCCGTCGTATTTCTGCGGCAAGCCCTGCTCTTTTTGCTCAGCACGCATTTGATCTAGCTCTTCTGGCGTTTCAAAGGCATAGAATGCATGGCCTTTTTCAACCAATTCTAGAGCGTAATCTTTATATATATGACCTCGCTCACTTTGGCGGTATGGACCGTGTGGACCGCCAACATCTGGACCTTCAGACCATTCCAATCCCAACCAGCGCAGGGCATCAAGGATCATTTTCTCCGATTCAGGGGTACTGCGTGTTTGGTCAGTATCTTCGATACGTAGAATAAATTCACCGCCCATTTTTTTGGCAAAAGCCATGTTAAACAGTGCGATGTATGCAGTACCAACGTGAGGGTCGCCAGTTGGAGAAGGCGCAATACGAGTTCTAACCTCAGACATATCCTATCTCATTAATCGGGTGAATAATGGTGCGTATTATATGCCTGTTAACCAGTATCGGTAAGGGTTATTCACGATCTTTTCTACGTTAGCATGCAACTAATAAGATTTTCTGTCCCTGCACCAATTCAACTCACAACAACCACAAAACATGCACACAATATGCACAAAGAAACAAAACGACGCTTCTCTAAATACTCATCCGAAGCCCACAAAATGACCGGTATACCCTTAAAACTCATTGACTTAATTAACTATATGACACGTTAACGAAGCCTTACATTGCTACTACCGACTCTGGCCTAATTGTTGCTAATTCATTGAAAACACTAATAACAACACTAGCTTTGCCAACCCATAGAGGACAAATCGGATGTTACTAATACCTGGAACCTTGCTGATTTCAGCTCTGCCCTATCTCGCTCGTTTAGCCTTGTTTCTAATACTTGGAAGCATCGGCCTTATTAGCCTATTTAGCTTGCACAACTCACCACTTATGCCCCTGATTGTCAGCAGCTGCTTAATACTACTGTCCTATTTGAGTCTGTCTCATATTGCCCTGACCAAACTTCGCATTGAAGAAATACTAACCATCGAAGCGACGAACCAAAGCACTAATCTGAGCCTGTCTTACAGCGATCAAGAGTTTAATCAAGTCGCGACCTTGATTAATTCATTAAAACGCGCCATTGGCGTCAAAGATGAACTGTTAAGAAGCTGTGCCACCGAAGCTCAGTTCACCGCAACGGAACTATTGAGTTCTTCCAATGACGTGGCGCAAGGTGCAATGAAAGAAGCCGCAGCATTAGATGAACTCGCTTCAACTAGTGAAGAAATAAGCGTCACCATCAATGATATTGCCAACCGTTTAGGCATTACCACAAAGATGGCAATACAAACGTTAGAACGTTCCGATACTGGCTCTAAAGCCCTTTCAGAGCTTGCTTCCAAAATTGAGCAGATGAATCGCTCCGTATTAAACAATCAAACACAAATGCAAACGCTCCAGCAAGCATCCAGCAACATTTCAACTTTTGTGTTACGCATCGATGACATCACTGAACAAATCAATCTATTAGCTTTAAATGCTGCCATTGAATCGGCTCGAGCGGGTGATGCTGGGCGAGGCTTTGCCGTCGTCGCTAACGAGGTTCGAACCCTAGCGTCTAATACGGAATCGGTGACCCAAGAAATCTCCATTTTAGTAAAAACAATGAACGAGCAAGTCAGCCTTTCTAGCAGAAACAGCGACACTATGATCGAACAAGCTCACATGGCACATGCTTCGTTAGAGAACGCTCAAGAAATGCTGAACGAAATTCGCGACGCAGCCAAACAAACTCAAGCGCAAATGGAACAATCTCGCACAACTGTGTTTGAATTTCAGTCCGCCAACGAGGGTCTCTGCCAACGTTTACAAGAAATCGCCAATGTCAGCGAGAAGCAAAATCAAAACAGTCAAAATGCCAAAGATATGGTGCGTTACTTAGAATGGCTTTCAACTCGATTAGCATCACAGGAGGTGTAACATGTTGATGATAGTGACCTGCGTTGGACTTTGCCTTGCGTTATCTGGTGCAGCGACCCTCCGCTACTATATGTCTCTGAGAGCAACCAAAACATTAACAGTTCAAGGATTAGATGGTTTACGCCAGCTAATAGAGATTATTAAACTGATTCAGCAACACCGAGCGCTTCATGGAGGGTACATAAATGGCAACCGTGAATTTGGACAAAAACTCACCTTGCTCGAGGCGGATTTGAATCATCGCTTTGATCAATTAGAGCAACTACAAGAGCGGTCCAAGCTACCATACGAACTTGGCACAAAGTCCCTGCATGCGAAATGGCAACACCTTCTAAACAGATCGTTTCAATCCAGCGAACACAGCTTTGCAACGCATTCCACCTTGATTAGCCGTGCTCTTGACGGCTTATGGGAAATCGCTGACAAATTCTCTTTAACTACTAGCCAAGATGCCGAAGTGAGGAACCTAGCGAACAAAATGGTCAAAGCTTTGCCAGAATTAACAGAGTCCTTAGCCCAAATCCGAGGATTGTCTGTTCAGGTTGCCGCACGCCACGCAATCAGTGCCGATAAAAAACTTCAGCTCATGTATATCTTAGCACGCATTGATGAGCGCTTATCAACGCTCACCCCATACTTCCCCGAGCCTCATCAACAGCAACTTAAAGCGTTTTTACAGATCATTCGTAGTGGCACTGAAAACGCTAATTTAGGTGAACAAGATCCAGATTATTTGTTCAAAGAATCTACGCAGGTCATTGATAAGCTTTATGACTGTATCTTAGAAGGATTTCAAAGCATTAATCAAAAAGTTAGCGCTTAAGACGGAGTTGCGGCAAACGAATACCGATCTCTACATCCGTTCTTAAAGTCACCATTGTACGGGCAAACTGGCAATGCTCCAGTTGCCCGTCGAGCAGTTTTTGAAACTTGTCTGGATAAATGGATAAGTCTGCATAAACCTCTTCTAAACTGCATTTCTCTTTAAGGATTTCCACAGAAGATTTCGGACCAATGCCTTTGACACCAGGAATATGGTTCGTGGTATCCCCGACCAAGGCCCAGTAATCGGGCAACAATTCAGGCTTAACTCCATATTTTTGCTCCACCCAAAAAGCGTCATAGCCAATTTTTGCAAAATAGTCATATTGCAGGATATGCGGATATTGTAACAGTTGGGTATAGCCCTTATCCGTTGAAACAATCATCGAAGGAATGTGGTGCTGGCTAGCTTTGAAGGCTAAAGTGGCAATTAAGTCATCGGCTTCCCAGCCAGTGAGTCGCAAGCAAGGCCAGCCATTGAAGCGAAACACTTCTGCAAAGCGAGGCATGGCTTCTAGTAAACTGTCGTCCATAGGGGCTCGCCCGAGCTTATACTCTGGAAAGAGCTTATGACGCCAAGTCTTAGCTGGCGAATCGAATACGATCGCCATATATAGAGGCTCGTACTGAGCCACTAATTTTGCCAAGGCATCAATACATAGGCTTTGCGTGCGTTCAATGCGCCTGACTTCATCCGTTTCGCTCTCTAAAGCCGCATGTAAACGTCTTATCAAGTTTAAGCTATCAATGAGTAAAAGCCCGTTTTGCACTGCCACCTTCCACTTTGTGTCCTACATATAAGGCATCATTCTACGTTATTCTGAAACACAATTGGGAGTTTGCTAGCCCATGCATGACATGTTCAACAGAGGAAACGTTATGGACACTAAAACAATTCTAACCAGTGCCACCGTCACAGGGTTGCTACTGACCTCCATATCAGCTTTAGCCGCACCGGAAGCCATTGTGATTGAACGCAATGGTAGCCAAGTGACCGAAAAGCTGAGTAACGCAGCAGAACTCAGCTTCACGCCTGTTGCAGGGACGATTATTCCGATTGGTAAAAATTATGCACCCTTTCAATTACCGGAACTTTATGACACTGAGCGTCGGAATTGGAGTGATCACTTAGGCCAGCCCGTTCGCGTAGAACACAAAAGCCGAGATCTATCTCTTGAGGGCACACTAGAAGCTGTAAACGACCGCTATTTCACCTTAAGTGTGAAACGCGTGTCCGCAAACTACCCATTGAATGACTTTTACTTAGTCCCATCTTTAGCGGCCTCAAAAAGTCGATCCACGCTAAACTATCAAGGCTTACTCACCTATCAAACCTCGGATATTCACTGGCAACCTGAACTGACCATGATCATTGATGATCAGGACATCACTTTGGTGCAGCAAGCAAACATCCAAAATAACTCATCCATAGATGTGGAACTTAATTCAGCACTGCTGCACTACAACCAAAATTCTAACGTGATACGCCCGATGATGATGAAAGGTGCCATGGCCAGTGACATGTCGCTAGAACGCAGTGCGCCTGCTACGGAGTACAGCGACAGCGAAATCACTCTTGAATTGACTAAACTGGCGCTGCCAGCGGCCTCTCAAACTTTGGTCGACTTGGGCAAAACCAACAGCCGCATCAGTAGTCGTAGCAATGTTAGTAAGGTGTACAGCTACCCTTCTTCATCCAAGCTGAACTTAAGCTTCACCCAACAAATACGCTTCGACAGCCCAAAGGATTTGATTCCTGGTGTCTATCAAACGCTTTGGCATAAAAAACCTTACTACTTGAAAGGAAATCCTGTCGCGCTGCAAGACACTCGCGAAGGAGCTGAAGTAGAAGTGATGCTCAACCGTAGCCTCGATTTAACAGGGGACATTACTTTGTTAACGGAATCACAAAGCAAGCAAGGCCCGACTCAAACTTGGGAGCTGACACTGAAGAATCTATCGAAGCAGCCTCAAAACTACGCCATTACTCATCGTTTAGAAGCCCCCATTCGTGAGTTATCGTTGCGTTCTCTGGAGCAAATCGATGCCCAAAGTGTTGCCTTAAAAGGCTCAATCGCCCCTAATACGACTTACCAAATCCGCTATACAGTGGAACTTGATCAACCTAAGTAAGTTCGCAACTGCCTCACAAAACCTAGAGTTCTAGCGAGAGCTCTAGGTTCCATGTAAAATTTTTACACAATAGGTCAGGTCGTTTTTGGGAATGGGTATGATATTGTCAGTAGTCATACAAGGTATAACAAAAATGACAGTATTCAGTGTTTAGACCGTCAGGTAATATAAATTTATTTCATATCGAGGCAGAAAAGGAACCTATGAAAAAGCAAATTATCGCATCGATTGTTGTCGCGGCGGTCACGTTACCCGCTGCGCAAGCAGAAACATTGAGTGAAGTCTATAATTTAGCCAAGACACATGATCCAAGCCTAAGAGCAGCTAACGCCTCTTATCGTGCAGACAAAGAACAAGTCGATGTCACCCGTGGTAACTTATACCCAAACATCAGCTTCAGTGGCAATCTAGGGTATACCAAAACAGATCCAGATAACGCTGATTCCTTCAATAACAAGCAAAACCAGCTTGCTTTAAACCTAAACTACCCAATTTATTCTCCAGCGTTGAACTACGGCGTTGATGCAGTTGAACTAACATTTAAAAGTTCAGGCGTTGAGTTTGAACAAGCTCAAGAGCAGCTTATCTTTAACACTCTGAACGATTATTTTGCCGTACTGACCGCCCAAGCGACACTGGATACGACTCGCTCACAAGTGAAAAGCTATGCCGGTCAACTTGATCGTGTGAAAAAACAATATGAAGTGGGCTTAGTGTCCATTACCGATTTACAAGACGCTCAAGCGGCTTATGATTCTATTCTAGTCACCGAGCTGGAATCTGAAGCACAACTTACCATTGCATTGGAGGCTCTTTACCAGCGTACTGGTAAAAGCATCACAAGCATTCCTCGTTTAGCGGAGAACTTCCCGATTCAAGTGGATCCCAACTTGAATGCAAGTGATTTGATTAAGCGCGCCATGGCAGCAAACAAGAATGTTCGTATTTTAGATCTGTCCGTTGAATCGGCACAGAATAACATTAACATTCAAAAAGCGAGCGGTCGCGTACCAACCGTAGCGATCACTGGCTCACTTGCCCGTACCGACAATGACTACTCCGTGGAAACTTCATCTCGTACAGATGGCGTGACTAACACCTCTTCGATCGGTCTTGGCGTCAACATCCCCCTCTACAGTGGTGGTGCGATTAACGCTTCGATTCGTCAAGCAACCGCTAGCGCTGAAGCGGCGGTAGAAACTCGTGCTAATTCAATTCAAGACATTGAGTTGAACATTCGAAGTGCGGTACTTCGCTTGAAGACACTTGCAGCTCAGGTAAAAGCTCAGAAACAAGTTATCATCTCTTCTGAAAGCGCCCTAGAAGCGACTCAAGCAGGTTACGATGTTGGTACACGTAATATCGTCGAACTACTGGATGCGCAGTCTACTTTCTTTGATGCTAAGAATACTTACGAGCAGCTTCGCTATAGCTTCGTATTACAGCAAATCACACTGGATCAGTTAACTGGCGATTTGGATGAAGCCGACATTGCCGCGCTGAACCAATGGTTGATTTAACCCCTAAGGGCTAACTGCTACCAATAAAAATGCCCAGCACTTGCTGGGCATTTTTGTAGGATTCATGCGTCGAACTACTTGGCAATCAACTGCTCACGCTTAACGAATTCCACCAAAATCTTATAAAGATTAAAGGCATCGACACTGCCAGCCAGCTCTCGAATAGAATGCATACCGAAAGTTGGCAAACCGATATCTAAAGTTGCGACACCAATTTCCCCCGAAGTAATCGGGCCAATAGTACTACCACAAGCCATATCACTACGGACTACGAATGTTTGAGCAGGCAGTCCTAATTCGTTAGCAATGTCTTTGTAGACTGCTGCCGTTTCGCTGTTGGTGGCATAACGCTGGTTGTTATTCACCTTAATCACTGCGCCTTGATTGATCAAAGGTGCATGCAGCTGATCATGTTTCATGGCGTAGTTAGGGTGCAACGCATGGGCATTGTCCGCTGACACTAGCATCGAATGCTGTACCGTTTGCGTGTATTGCTCAGGCACAGGAATTAAGCGGCGCAACACATCTTCAAGGAATGGGCCATTCGCACCACAGGCAGATAAGCTGCCGACTTCCTCGTGATCGGTACAGATCAAAAGCGTTGGTCGGCTCGAATCTGCGTGCAAAAGCGCTTGCAAGCCAACGTAACAACTCAATAGATTATCCAAGCGCGCAGCACTGATATAATCTCCATGCAAGCCGGTAATCGCCGCTTTCTGCACGTCATAAAGGCTCAATTCAAAACTTAAAACAGATGCCACAGTCACGTCATTATGTTGACGTAAAATTTGCTCTGACAATAATTTTTCAAGTTCAAAAGTATGCTCTACGCCACACAGAATCGGTAAGATTTCTTCCTGTGGATTCACTTTAAAACCATCCGTGTTGACGCCACGACTTAGGTGGATGGCTAAGTTTGGCACCACAGCAATTGGGTCTTTGAAATCCACCAAACGGCTTTTCAGTTCACCTGTTTCTGTCTTAAAGGTTACGCGACCAGCAATGGATAAGTCTCGGTCCAGCCAAGTATGCAACAACACACCACCGTATACTTCAACGCCCAATTGATGATAGCCAAAGCGCTCCACATGAGCATTTGGTTTCAACTTCAAACATGGGCTATCCGTGTGTGCGCCAATCATGCGAAAACCTTGATGGGCAAAATCAAGTGTTGGCGTGGTAAAAGCAATGATCGATGAGTCATTACGTGTGACGAAATATTTGCCTGCTTCGCTGATCACCCACTCTTCTTGTTCATCTAATGCCTGGTAACCGGCGGCCAGTAGCTCTCGCTTCATCGTTGTTACGGCGTGAAACGGTGTGGGGGAATCATCAAGAAATGACAATAAACAATGATTAAAGCTGGCTTGATTCATATTTTCCTGCTGGGTCAATGAGATAAAAAACGACTTTTTCTCCACTGGACTGGTCTTGTCGATACGAGTCTAATATGATTTTAAAGAATCAAAGACAAATCAGTTTAAGGGAACCAATCGCGGATGATCTACAAACGCCTGTTGTTAAGTCTACTTCCAAGTATCGCGTTAGCCAGCGGTTCCGTTTCGGCGTATGAAAAACTCGAACCACCACACGATTACGACCGAGTCGCACAAGAAATCGTATCAACACTGGAAAGCGTTCACTATAACAAAACTCTGATCGACGATGAAATCTCAGAGCAAGCTTTCGATAATTACTTAGATGCGCTCGACCCGTCCCGTAGCTTCTTCCTTAAGAAGGACGTGGAAGCTCTATCTAAATATCGCGACGCATTTGACGATGCGTTACGCAATGGTAACTCACAGGTCGCTTATGACATCTACAACCTTTACTTAGAGCGCGCCGAAACGCGTCTTGAAAAGGTCTTAGCGGACATTCCTGAGATGGTGAAAGGCTTCAAGTACGATATCGATGAAAGCCTCAACGCCGATCCTGACAAATTGGTGTGGGCAGAGACCGATGCAGAGCTAGATGATTACTGGCGCAAACGCATCAAAAATCGTGCCCTAACGCTAAAACTAAACGGCGAGTCCGAAGCAGACATTATTGATGCAATTGAACGCCGTTACAAAAGTCAGCTAAAGCAAATTGATCAAACCAACGCAGTGGATGTATTTCAAAGCTTTGCCAGCTCAGTGACAGCCGTACTTGACCCTCACACGAGTTATTTTGCACCGCGAGCGTCAGAAGCCTTTAACATCAATATGAGTTTATCTCTTGAAGGCATTGGTGCCGTGCTACAAATGGAAGACGACTACACCAAAGTCGTGCGTTTAATTCCAGGTGGTCCAGCCGAAGCACAGAATGAGCTGGCGCCAAACGACCGTATCATTGCGGTTGGCCAAGAAGGTGAGCCGATGGTCGATGTCATCGGCATGCGCTTGGACGACGTCGTCGACATGATCCGTGGCGAACGTGGCACCAATGTCATCTTGGAAATCATTCCAGCTAACAGCAATTCGCAAAACAGCAAAAAAATCACCATTACCCGTGAGAAAGTAAAGCTTGAAGATCAGTCGGCGCAAAAGAAAATTGTTGAAGTAAAACGTGGCGAGGAAACCTTTAAGGTAGGCATCATCGAGCTACCAACTTTCTACTCTGACTTTGCAGCTATTCAACGTGGCGATCGTGACTATAAAAGCTCTACCCGTGATACCAAAAAGCTTATTGAAGAACTGCAAGAAGAAGGCATCACTGCCTTAATTCTAGATCTTCGTAATAACGGCGGCGGCTCATTGCAAGAAGCCAACTCCTTGACAGGCCTGTTTATTCCTGCTGGCCCGGTCGTGCAAATTCGCGATGCTTCTGGCCGTGTCAGTATTCTGGGCGATCAAGATCGTGAAGTAGCCTACAGCGGCCCTATGGCGGTAATGGTGAACCGCATGAGTGCTTCAGCGTCTGAGATCGTTGCGGGTGCACTGAAGGATTACGGTCGTGCCATTATTGTCGGTGACCAAACCTTTGGTAAAGGTACTGTTCAAGTGCTACAAGAGCTTGATAAAGGCCAATTGAAAATTACCCAGGCGAAGTTCTACCGCGTTTCAGGGGAAAGTACACAGCACAAAGGGGTAATGCCGGACATCAACTTTCCATCTTTAATCAACACGCAAGAAGTAGGCGAAAGCGCTCTTGAGAATCCGCTACCTTGGGATAAGATCCATGAAACACGTTACCCTGTGTACTGGAACTTTGAAGAATATGTGGCGGACTTGACGTCCCAACATGAGAAACGCATTAAGCAAGATGCCAACTTCGTAGCCCTAGAAGATCAAATTGCCTACGTCAAAGAACAAACGGAGAACTTCAAGTCAATTTCATTGAATGAAAAAAACCGTGAACAACAGCGTGAGCAAAATGAACAGCACGAGTTGGATCGTGAAAACAAACGTCGTCAGGCACTGGATCTTCCCACCATTGATAATGTCGATGATATTAAGGCACCAGAAGAAGATGTTTACGCTCACGAGGCCGCAGAGGTCATCTTAGACTTTATTAGTCTCTACCAGCAAAACCACTAGAATCTGGCCATCTGTTTAGACTATCTGGCGATAGTCTAAACAGAACTACCAAGAATTAACTCAATCACCACACCTTTTAGCACAAAAGCTAGCATTCCAAGGCCTAAACCGCCGATAATAATAAAGGTGCCAAGTTTTCCGGCATTAGATTTACGAGCTAAGTCCCACATGATGAACAACATAAACAGGCAAAAGCCTGTTATTAGCACTGTCATCATAATGGATTCAAATTCTTCTATTTCCATTTATAACCTACAGATTAGATATTCAATTTAAGTTATGGCTAAAGCTTCTTCAGACCGCAATACCATTGACCTATTTGGCACGGTTCGCGGCCGCCCCCGCACTCACCCGCTGCCTCGTAAAGACCAACTCAAGGCCAACAAACGCGCGCAGCGTGTAAAAGAAAAATCGCTAGGGATGAAGCGAGTCGAATTAGTGATCGACGAGGATACCGTAAAAAAGCTCGACATGCTTTGTGAATTATCAGGAATTAAACGCGCCGATTGGTTAACCATGCAAGTTGCCCTTGCGTTCAATAAAGCCAAAGTCCCTAACAAAGAAGGCTGATCCGACGATGGCAAAGCTCTACTACTATTATTCGGCTATGAACGCGGGTAAATCTACAACCCTACTGCAGTCAGCTTACAACTATCAAGAGCGTGGTATGAGCACCTTGCTGTTAACTGCTGCACTCGACGATCGCTACAGCCAAGGACAGATTACCTCGCGTATTGGCATTGCTGCAGACGCTGAGATTTTTCGCGCTAATACAGAGCTTTATCTACTCATCGAACAACATCACCAGCATGCAGCACTGGGCTGCATACTGGTGGATGAAGCACAATTTTTAGCCAAAGAGCAAGTCTACCAGTTATCCGAAGTGGTAGACCGTTTAGACATACCTGTTTTAGCCTTTGGTATTCGTACCGATTTTCAAGGGGAATTATTCCCTGGCAGCCAAGCCTTATTGGCTTGGTCTGATAAGCTGATCGAGCTTAAAACGATCTGTCACTGTGGTAGCAAAGCCACCATGGTTATTCGAGTAGACAGTGAAGGTCATGCCATCAAGGAAGGCACTCAAATCGAAATCGGCGGTAATGATCGATACATTTCCGTGTGCCGTAAACATTTTAAAGACGCGATGAAGGACTGATACATGTGGTTTAAGAACTTACAAATATTCCAACTCAAAGACACGGAAAATTTCAGCAGTACCGATTTGATCGCCAAGCTTCCTGAACATCCATTGCGAGAATGTGGTTCTCAGGATGAATTTACCTTTGGCTGGATGCCGCTCATCCGCAACAGTGAACAATGGTCTGTTGCCAGCGATCTTTGTCTCCTGATCCGTGCGGGTAAAGAAGAAAAAGTTCTACCCAGCGCGGTCATTCGAGAAGAGCTCGAAGCCAAGGTCTCTGAAATCGAAGTGGTGGAAGGCCGCAAAGTAGGCCGTAAAGAAAAAGCTGATATTAAAGATGAGCTTGTGTTTAGCTTACGTCCAAAAGCCTTCGCCAAACGCACCGACATTTGGGCCTACATTGATTTAAAAGCGAAATTATTGGTTCTCAACAGCACTAATGCTGGTATGACAGAACAACTCTTCAAACTGCTGCAAACTACACTAGGAAGCTTTCCTATGGTGCCTCTGCAAGCACAAGCTTCACCGGCGATGGTGATGACTGATTGGTTGATGAAAAACGATGTTCCAGCGAGCCTCGAAACAGGCGATGAATGTGAAATTGAAGACTCATCTGAGGATAAAGCCAAAATCCGCTTCAAATCCCTTGAGCCACTTTCAGAGGATGTTACGCGCCATCTTGAGCAAGGCATGAGTGTGAAAAATCTCGCCCTACGCTGGACCGATAAAATGTCCTTTGTTCTTAATAGTGACTTAACTTTAAAGAAAGTAAAATTCGACGATACTCTAAAAGAATCAGCGTTTAACGATTCTCAGGGCGGTGCATTGTCAGATATGGATGCCAATTTTTCACTTATGTCGTTAACCATTCGCGAGTTTTTTGAGTCATACAAACTGTGGTTCGAGATCGTCGACGAATAACAGTTTTCCACAATTTGGGTGGATAACCATGGGGAGAAAGACGGCAATGCTAGCAACAGCAAGTATCAGCCTGCTTTCTCCCTTTTCTATGCTATTAAATTTCCTTCAACAGCCTTTTTTAAGAACTCGATAGGACCTGACATCATGTCAAAAATGCAACAAGAAAAGCAAATAGCTCAACGAGTTACCATCGTGGGTGCTATATGGGATACGCTTCTCGGCATTGCCAAAATCATTGCGGGTTGGCTATCCCAATCACAAGCACTGGTAGCGGATGGGATTCACTCTTTATCGGATTTAGTCACCGACGTATTCGTCATCATTGCTTCTAACAATGCACGCCAAGCACCTGACAAAAACCATCCCTACGGACACCTTCGTTTTGAGACCTTAACAACCGTTATTCTCGGCGTAGTGCTGATAGTCGTGGCAACAGGGATTGTATTCGAATCCTTCAATAACGAAAGCTCACCAACCACTACATGGTACGGCGTTTCGGCGGTAATCCTGACCATTGTTATCAAGGAAATTATTTTCCACTACACTAAACGTGCAGGAGAAGAGATTGGCAGCAAACTACTGGTTGCCAATGCTTGGCACAGTCGCAGTGATGCGCTTTCCTCGGTTGCCGTTTTAGCAGGCTTAATTGGTGTCTATTTTGGTTACGCTTGGGCCGACCGAGTCGCCTCCGTGATCGTCGGCTTTTTCATCGGTAAAATTGCCGTGGAGATGATCTGGGATAATTTAAAAGAACTGGTCGATACCGCTCCCGACCCTAAGACCATAGAGCAAATTCGAGAAACCGCTGCGGGCTTAAAAAACATCATGGCACCTCATGATATCCGTGCTCGTTCCATGGCTGGCAAAATTTTCTTAGACATGCACATCCACGTGCCTGCTCATGCGACCGTTAGCGAAGGCCATTATCTTAGCGATCTAGTGGTGTACACGATCAAAAAAGCCCATCCACAAGTACAAGATGTAATGGTACACGTAGATACCGATGATCATATTCAGGCAGAAGACACCTTAGATCATGAACACACAGGTCGACCACCAGCCCTGCAACTTCCTGCACGAGACCAGATCCTAGCCGATTTAGGCTTTATGCTGCGCGCGCACCGCGATTATATCGACCTTGAACAAACTCAACTGCATTACCTAAATAAAACGCTCAACATCCACCTTATTGCCAAAGCAGCACAAGCACCGAGCACGGATTTAAGCAAGGTGACGCAAAGCATTTTGTTTGACCTGCAGAACATTCCTTATGGCAAGGATCATAAGGTACTGTGGTTACAGGATTAATCCTCACCTTCATCATTGAAGTCTTGATCGTCTTCTGGGAGCGCCAGCTGTTTGTTGGTTTTCGCTCCCATGAGACGCAGACGCTCCGCTCGGCTAATAAGGTTGCCGCGCCCTATCGTCAGTTTTTTCATGGCTTGCTCATGACTTCGAGTTAACGCATCAATACGGGTGCCGATCTCGTCCATATCTTGGACAAAGCCAGCAAACTTGTCGTACATTGCCCCCGCTTGACGGGCAATTTCCAAGGCGTTTTGACTTTGCTTCTCGTTGCGCCAGATATTTTGTACGGTTCGCAGTGTGGCCAACAAGTTTGACGGCCCAGTAATAATAATATTGTGCTCAAAAGCTTCTGAAAATAAGCCGTTTTCCGCTTGCAGCGCTAACCCATAAGCCGCCTCGATTGGGATAAACATAATCACAAAGTCGAGCGAGGTGATGCCTTTTAGATCGTGATAATTTTTCGCACTTAACTCTTTCATATGACGACGAATCGCGTCTAGATGTTGACGCAAGGCTTGTTGTTTCTGCTGTTCATCTTCCGCCTCCACATAAGCCAGATAACTCACCAAGACCATTTTGGAATCGATGATAATCTGTTTGCTCTCCGGCAAGTGGACAATCACATCGGGCTGATAACGCTTCCCTTCCTCGTTATTGAGCGATACTTGCACTTCGTACTCGCGGCCTTTCTCTAAGCCTGAGCGCTCTAAAATTCGCTCCAGAATCATCTCTCCCCAGCCGCCTTGAATTTTATTTTGACCTTTTAGTGCTTCGGTCAAACTCATGGCATCGTCGCTGATACGCTGGTTAAGCATTTGCAGATTCTTGATTTCTTTGACTAAAGAAAACCGCTCACGCGCCTCTTGGTCGTAACTTTGCTCAACACGCTGCTGGAATTCATGAATTTTCTGACCCAGAGGCGTTAGTAATGCGTGCAGCTGGCGTTCATTTTCATTGGCAAGGCGCACGCCCTGCTGCTGCATAATATCTTGCGCGAGTTGCTTAAACTGCACTTCGTTTTGGCGCTTTTGCTGTTCCAAAAACTGCTCTTTTTGCTGCCAGATTTCCTGCGCCGCAGCAAACTGTTGTTCTAATGTCAGCGCCTCTTTCTCAAGCTGATGCACCTCTTGTTGAGAACGTTCGAAGAGTTGGCGTGTTTGTATCAATTCCTGCACAGATTTTTCATGCTCAGCCTGCCACTTACGCTGGATTCTCTGTACAATACTGGCCGCGATGGCGGTCGTGATAGCAACACCAACAACACATCCCAAAGCAATCCACACAGATTGTTGCAACCAGTCTGTCATTTTATTCAGCCCGCCATTTTACTTTTAAAAACAATCGCTAAGCGAAGTTTACATGGATTACTACCAGAGCCCAACACACGAACAGCGCTTTGATCTGGAAATTAAGAACAGCCAGTTCATTACGACCGTGCGCCGCACCCGTGGCCGAGACGAAGCTAAAGCGTTCATTTTAGAAATGAATCTGCGTTACCCAGATGCCAATCATAACTGCTGGGCGTTTGTAGCGGGTGCGCCGAATAATGTGCACTTGTGGGATCAAAGTGACGATGGCGAGCCCAAAGGGACTGCCGGCAAGCCTATGCTGAATGTATTACAGCATTCAAACTTTGGCGAGATCACTGTCGTGGTGACCCGGTATTTTGGAGGCATTAAACTCGGTGCAGGTGGGCTAGTTCGTGCTTATAGCCAAGCGGTTGTGGAAGCCTTAGATAAGGTTGAATGGCAAGAAATTTATCCGCGACAAACCGTTTTCATCAAGATCGCCTATCCTTTGTTAGGTAAGGTGGAATATTGGTTAGAGAACAGCGACATTGATGTGGATGACAAACAATTTTCCGAAGACATTGAAATAACGCTCGCGGTGATTGAGCGCACTTGGCCAGAACAAAGACAGGCTCTGATCGATTTATGTCAGGGCAACATTAAGATTATTGAAGACGAAAAAGAGTAGTTATGTACCAAATTGGACAACGTTGGAGCAGCCGAAACGAACCTGACTTAGGGATCGGCATCATTATTGAATTACAACCTAAATCTTTTGTCTTATATTTTTCCGATGCAGAAAATGAGCGTAACTATGCGGTTTCACAGACCAGTTTAGTACGTCGTACCTTAACTCCAGGCGATCAATTGATTTTTGATGGGGAAGCACACACGGTTGAAGCAGTTCGAGAATTTGACTCTCTGATGGAATACAAAATCGGCGACGAGTGGGTCGACGAATCCGAAATTCAATTCCCGCGTAACGACAAGAATGAGTTGGATTCTATTTTGGCGTTGTCCCCTGCCCGCCGCATGTGGTTTGACCTACGCCGTAAGACCCTAGAACACCAAGCAGCTCATTCAGCAAGCCCTGTACGTGGCTTGATGGGATTAAAAGCTGAGTTGTTACCGCACCAAATTTATTTGGCCCATGATATTGCTAACCGCCCAGCGGCTCGTGCCTTGCTGTGTGATGAAGTAGGTATGGGTAAAACGTTGGAAGCTGGTTTGATCCTGCACCACCGTGTGCTCAATGGTTTATCTGAGCGCGCTTTAATTTTGACGCCAACCAACCTTCAACACCAATGGTTGGTAGAAATGCTACGCCGCTTTAACCAACCGTTTACGCTGATTAATGAAAGCGTATACGAAGACTACATGGATGGGGACGACAACCCATTTGAAGGTCAGGCATTTGTGATTGCGCCAATCGACTTTGTCTCAACCAATGGCAAAGTGGCAAAACACATGCTGTCTGCCGAATGGGATATGGTAATCGTTGACGAAGCCCATCACTTGGCTTGGGATCCTGACACCCCTAGCATTGCTTACCAGCTAGTTGAGCAACTGGCACTAACCTCTGAGTCACTATTGCTCTTGAGTGCAACACCAGAGCAAACAGGTGAGCGCGAGCACTTCTCCCGCCTACAACTGTTGGATCGCGAGCACTACCATAGCTTCGAGGTATACCAAGCCCAGCAAAATGAGTTCAAACGCGCTGCCGAACTTGCCGAGCAAATCCTACCATTTACTGAAGCTGACGCAGACCTTAGTCTACCGGATTGGAATGATATCTTTGCCGATTACTTCCACGAAGTTCAGTCGAAAGACTGGTTTGCCGACCTAGTTTCCGGTCATCAAGAGAAGTTAATCAGTGCAGCCCAAGACGCAGTCAATTGGCTAATTGACCGTCATGGTACTGGCCGTGAAATGTTCCGTAACACTCGCGCAGCGATCGGAGGCTTCCCTGAGCGTAATCTAAACGCTTACCCATTGATGAATAACGAGGCCTTCGCCAGTGCAGAGCGCCATGTTTTGCCAGAATATGAAGTTGACCACGGTTTTTGGGAAGCTGACCCACGCTGGCATTGGCTAAAAGAGTTCTTAGGCGATCAAAAAGCGAAAACCAAAGTGTTAGTCATCTGTCATACCGCAGATATGGCGCGTTGGTTAAATGATCAACTGACGTTTGCTGGTTTCCAAAGTGCGGATTTCCATGAACAGATGCCACTCATTCACCGTGACCGTGCTGCGGCTTACTTTGCTGACCCTGAAGGTGCGCAGGTATTGGTATGCTCTGAGATCGGTAGTGAAGGTCGCAACTTCCAGTTCAGCCATAATTTGGTGATGTATGATCTACCTGAACACCCTGACCTACTAGAACAACGTATTGGTCGTCTAGACCGTCTTGGTCAAACCAGCACGGTTCAAATTCATGTACCTTACCTAGAAGGTAGTGTGCAAGAGCGCTTGTATCAGTGGTATCACAACGCATTGAATGCCTTCAACCGTACCACAGGCTCTGGCGACAAAGTGAACAATGCTTTCCGAGAACAATTACAAGCCTTTTTATTCGGCAATGACGATGACAAAGCATTACTGGAAGAAGCTTACATTTACCATGAAGCGCTTCTAAAACAGATGGAGGAAGGCCGTAACCGTCTTTTAGAAATGTCTTCTTGTCGTCCAACGGTTGCCAAAACATTGATCGATCAAATCAATGCGCAAGCTACCCATGGTCTGCACGATTACATTGAGCAAGTCACTCATGCCTTTAACATCTACGCAGATTGCGTTAACGACGTACCAGAACAAGGCGCATGGTTTATTCGCCCATCTACCGACATGATGCTGGAAGCCCTACCTGGTATCGAAGAGGAAGGCAAAATGCTGATGCTCGACCGCCGTCAAGCTAGCCAACGTGAAGACGTTGCTTTTGCCACATGGGAACACCCATTGATCACCATGTTGATGGATGAAGTACAAGGCTTCGATTCCGGTAAGCTAACGTCTGCGATTCTGCCGATTGCCGCGTTGCCAGAAGGCACGGTATTAGTGGAAAGTATGTTTGTCATTGAAGCCACTGGGCACCCGCGCTTGAAGCTGGCGCAAACGTTACCTTTGACGCCTATTTGGCAATTATCAGATGCCAACGGCAAATTCCTACACGGTCAATTTACCGCTGACAAATGGGCTGAAAAATTGAAAGGCGTACCCAACCGCGTAGCAGAACAATGGGTGGCCGCATTGCGCTCTCAGCTATTGGATATTCTGCAAGGTCATCAACTGAAAGCTCAAGACCAAGCGCGCCCGACGGTGCATGCGGCAAAAGAAGCTTACCAGCGCAAATGGCAAGCTGAGATTGAGCGATTACGTGAATTACAACAGCAGAACCCAGCAATTCGCGATGAGCACATTGCCGAATACGAGAACTATCTAAATGAAGGTCTCGTACGTATTGATGAGCATCAAATTCGCTTGGATGCAATTCGTATCATTTTGACGACGAAGCCTGAGTAATTTGCACCAGTGTTAGACATTCTTTATGAAGACCAATGGCTGGTTGTGGTCGACAAACCAGCCAAGTGTTTATCTGTGCCGGGACGCGGTGCAGATAAACACGATTCGATTGTAGCGCGAGCTGAGCAGATGTTCGGAGAAGCCCATGCCATTCATCGATTGGATTACGCCACCTCGGGTCTTATATTGATCGCCAAAGACCTAGAATGCCAGAAACGTATGTATGCGCAGTTCCGTGAGCGCCATGTGCAAAAGGAATACCGCGCTATCATTCGAGGAGAAATCAAGGGGCAATGGGGGGAAGTTCGCAAACCATTGCGCTGTGATTGGGAGCGCCGACCAAGGCAAATGATTTGCACAGAATGGGGCAAAGACGCGATCACCCAATGGACACCATTGAGTTTTGAAGACGGTCATACCCGAGTCAGCTTAAAACCCATTACTGGTCGATCGCATCAGCTGCGTGTTCACATGCAGAGTTTGGGACATCCAATTTTAGGGGATGAGTTCTATGACTTTGAACCTACTACGGAAGAAAATAGACTACTACTGCATGCTTATCGCGTAGAGTTTTATCACCCCTTTACTAATGCCTGGGTAAAGTTTGTCGCGCCCTGTCCTTTTTAACAAAGCGTTAGGTCGCACTCGGCAGCCTAACAGACCTCCTTATAGCCTTTCATAAAGACGGCTGTCTAAGACTTTTTTAGCGTATCAAAAAAGCTATCTAAGTGTGCATCGCTGGAAAGGCCATTAAGGTTTGCCTGCTCTCCTTGTCGTGATTGGGCTGCGAATGCAACGCACTGCTTGCAAATACAAGCCTTACCTTGTGCAACGGAAGGAATTTTTGATAGCAATACCTTATCAATAACAATATCAGGCTGATGACACCAGCAGGTCGATGGATCTTGACCTAGGGTTACCGCACATTGATTATTCTCGCCACAGAGTGGACAACGCGTTGAATCGATCGAGCTCATAATTTCGGCACTCATACCAGTTTGTCATAAATACTGTATCGAGCAAAACCGACATTTATTTAGGGCTATCAGTCATGAATTTGCAATAAAGTCATTTACTTGGGGCGATTGGCTTACAAACTATAACGCCCTCTAATCAAGGTCGAGATTACAGTATTTTGGCGCAGGACGATTAAGCAGCAAAAAGGCCGCATCTTAAAATGCGGCCTTTCTCGATTCCTTGTAACTATTTCTTTAGGGTTGCAATAAACGCATTCGACTCATCTATGGCTTTACTCATATCCTTGATAAGACCAGAGATATCCGTTTTTAAATTGGCAAACTCACCTTTAATTGCGCTCACTGCTGCGGCGTTCAAGTTATGTTTTAAATACAACACATTGTCATTCAATGTAGCGAGTACCGGCGCCATCTTCGCTTCGGCTTGATGCATACTACGTAGCATCTGATTGAACTGACGCTTGGTATCATTCAATTTTGCCTCACTAACACGACGCATTTTCGCATTGCTGTATTGATCAAGCTCCTCTTCCCATTCATCAAACAAGTCTTCCGCTACTTGTTCCACATCATCAATACGTTTTGATACGCGTTCAGCAGCACTTTTACTGCTTTCATAGTCATCGTTCAAGTCGTCGTAGACGTCTTCTAAATCTCCGCCCTCAAAATCGGTTAGCATGACTAGTCGCTGATAAGCATCTTGAAACTCTTCTTGACTGTCTTTTTGGCTATCGCGAACATTTTCGACTCGATCCACCAAGATATCACGCTTATCAAGCCCTATCTTTTCCATTGCGCCATAGTAGGCAGTTTGACACCCCGCTAGAGACATCAGCAAAAGTGCGCCAGCAGCTTTGATGGCCAGAGATTTCATATTGACTTCCTTTGAATTGGTTTAATGTGACATAGGCAATATTTTTGCGGCTGTTGCATGGGATTACAACCTTATGGCGAAACTTACTTAGAAAAATCGCACATAGCATAAAAAGCCCCACTTAATTCCTTAAGCAGGGCTTTTAAAGTTGTACAAGGCTACTGCATCACTTGCGCAAACCAATCTTCTAACTTGGCTCGTTCTGACGTTTGCTTTTGAATCTGGCTTAGCTGCTGAATACTTCGCTCCAATTCCCCATCCAGTTTTTCAAGCTGGTTGAGGTTATCGTCTAACAATGTCAGCGCTTCCTCTAGCAACATCTGATCAGACATTACAAATGGCCTCTTTTGCAGCTCCATCATACCTTGCTTAGAGGTTAAAAGTTTTGAGCTTTTCATGGCGCATCCCTCCCACTGGCAGTCAAATAAGCTTAGCAGGCATTTTTTAATTGTGTTAATTCGTAAAATGCATTCAGGAGCGCCCTTGCTCTAAGTCAATTCCCCTTTTCAGTGAAACAATTTATAAATCAATGTTATACCTGACGTCAGCGGAGAAACCCGTTATGCTGATTTATTTTCCGCCATCGAATGAGTCCAACATGCAGAAAGTAGCCATCTTCGTTGATGTTCAAAATGTTTACTACACGACACGACAAGCTTTTCAGCGTCATTTTGACTATCAGGCTTTTTGGCAACACGCGACGGGACAACGCCAGCTCGTTAAAGCATTTGCCTACGCCATTGACCGTGGTGACGCAAAACAAAGAGCTTTTCAGAAAATCCTACAAAATATTGGTTTTGAAGTGAAAACTAAACCTTTTATACAGCGTTCCGACGGATCCGCTAAAGGCGATTGGGACGTTGGCATTACTCTTGATGTCATAGAATACGCACAAGATGTAGATGTCGTGGTGCTGGTATCAGGGGACGGCGATTTTGATTTATTAGTCCATAAGGTTCGCGAACGGTTTGGAAAAACCGTTGAGGTGTATGGTGTATCGACCCTAAGCGCCACGTCACTGATTCAAGCCGCAAGTCGATTCATTGAGATCGACGCTCCATTTTTATTATCTAAAAAGTGAAATGTTGACCACTCTTTCAGAATATTAGAATTGCATAATACTTTGTAATGTGATCAATTTGTAACGTTAACTAGTTAATATTGTGGCAGTTTTTATTTCTGAGAATAATAAAAAAGGATGTGTAGTGAAGGTCGAGAACATTTTTAACAATTTAGCGTTCAATTCATCCAAAGAGCAATTTGAAGACTTGGTTAAGGCTGATGGCGTCCGTATTGAGAGGATCGTTTCTCCTGCAAACTGCGAGCTCAGCAGCGAATGGTATAACCAGTCCGAAAATGAATGGGTGACGGTGCTACAAGGGTATGGGGTGCTTGCTTTTGAAGACGCTCGGATTATCAAGCTGGAGGCTGGTGATCACCTGTTAATTAAAGCTCATGAAAAGCATCGAGTGATCAAAACGTCAGCCGAGCAAGCGACGATATGGATAGCGGTTTTCTTTTAAAGTCGTACTATTACACTTTTATATCAATCAAGGTGCCAATCATATCGTCTGCGGCACCAATCACTTTAGCATTCGCTTTGGCGTTTAATTCACTGACATTGGCATTTATCAAGCCATCTTGAATATCCGCCTGGGGATTAGCGACGTTGCCCGTATCTGAAACACTCTGTAAAGCAGTACTGGCGTCTGCGACCTGAGCGCTGGCTTGTTGCAAACTATCTTGACTGCGCTGAAGGCCTAATTGGCCATAATAAGTACCACCACTGTTGGAAATTTGCATAACCTTGTACCTGAATAGGTTGAATCAATAAGCCAATATTAGTCTTCATTGAGAACTTGTCTACGATCTTTGCAATCTAGATACAATTTACTACTTAGCGTTATGGGTTTGCCAGACTTGACTCGCAGCGAGATGGAGCAAACCATGTCGAGCCGCGATTTTGTGGTGATCATGGTCGTATCCGCCACCAATGACGCAGGCAATGGGAACCGCTGCCGACATGACCAAATCAATGACATAACGATCCCTAGCAAATATGCCCTCATCGGTTAATTGGACATGACCTAATCGATCATCTTTATGAACATCAGCGCCAGCGTCATAGAGCACAAAGTCAGGCTGATATTGTTGCAGTAAACAAGGTAGATGCGCTTGTAGCAAGGCTAAATAATCCGCGTCATTACAGCCTTTATTCACTGAGATATTAACACCGCCAGACTGTTTCACCATGGGGTAGTTGTCGTCACAGTGGAATGATACGGGGATTACATTAGGGTCCTGCTCAAAGAACGCAATGGTACCATCACCTTGATGTACATCGCAGTCAATGATCAATACTTTGCTAGCCTTCCCTGTATCAACCAAGCTCCTAGCAGCTACCGCTAAATCATTAAAAATGCAAAAACCCGATCCTCGCCCCGGAAAAGCATGATGTGTACCTCCAGCAAGATGACAGGCTAAACCATGCTCCAAGGCTAATTCTGTGGTGAGCAAGGTACCTGACACAGCCCGCAAGGTTCGCTCAACCAACCACTCACTCCAGGGCAAACCGATGTCTTTTTCTTCTGCCTGAGTCAGCTGCCCACGAATAAAGCGCTGAACATACTCTGGGTCATGGGCTTGCATTAGCGTTTTAAGCGATAAGGGGCCTGGCTCATAGCAATTATCATGATCCATTAAACCTTGAGCACGTAAATGTTCTGCCAACAGACGAAATTTAGCCATTGGAAAACGATGGCGCTGAGGAAATGGAATGCTGTAATGGGGGTGAAAAACGAGAGGTAACTTCAAAATAACCGATCTTGCTTGCTAAAACGTGTCTCTACCTTAGCGTTAACGACGTTTGGCGACCAGTAGTTTTCGCACCGCTCGGTTAAACGCATCAACCAAATGTGGCGGAATGCCTTTGCCACTTTCTGCATTGACTTTTTGAATGGCACGCATGGCACTTTTTTTGTATTCATCACCCGATTTGCCCCATACCACATCAATAAAGCGAACCGCCATAGATAACACAAAAGCGCCTTGGGGGATCATGCCACCAACAAGCCCCTCTGGGTAACCAGTGCCGTCAAAGCGCTCTTTGTAAGTAATCACCATTTCCGAAGCCTGATCCCAGCCCTCGTGTTTACTGAGCAATTGTGCTCCCACCATTGGATGGTTATGCTCAGCGCGCTGCTTAGCCTCTTCATCGTCTCCGCATTTTAAGATCATCGCCAAGCCCATATTATGCATGTAGGCTGCTGCAGCAAGTTGTGCTTTATCGACGGGTTCAGAGCATTCTTGGTTAATTAATTGACTCAATTTCAAAATTCGTTCACCGCGCTCTGGTGAATAGCCCAACAATTTATTTAAGCGATAACTGAGCTGGCGAAAGTGGGAAATATCCTGTTGCTGAACATCATCGAACTCAACCTTGACCACTAGACTCTCAGACTCTTGTTTGGCCTTTTCTTCTTCAGCAGCGTCTTTATCGTTCATTTTCGCTAAAAAGCTTTCTGCAAGTTGAACGCGTGTTACGGCATCTTCCTCTGCATAGATTTGATCGAGATAGGCTTGTAAGAAGTTGAGTAATGCAGTGTCTGCTCCATGAAATTGGTGCAGCTGACGTAGTAAATGCAGGATTTTGTCCAACACTAAATTAATCAGCTCCCCCAATAGTGAATCGTAAGCAATGTAACCACCACGCATACCATCAACAATTTCTTCAAGACGGTGCAAGGCGTCGACTAGAGGATCAAGAAAACAAACCGAACAGTTGCCTTTCATGCTATGTAAAGAGCGAAATAAGTTATCAAGCTTTTCATGGGTAAAGCCTGATGACTCTATATCATTAACGATCGCTTCGATTTCTTGCTGCGCCTCTAAATAACACTCAAGCAAGTCATCTTTGAGTTCTTTATCCAACGCGGAAAACTCTTTACAAGCAAACTGCCCCATACCTTCTTCCAATTACATTCCTAATAGGGTTATTCCTACAACATCGTCAATTGTAGAGCCTAACCTTGGCTTAATGAATAAAATCTATGTATCTTTCTGCAACATCCACAACATTAATAATGAGGAAATATGGCTGTTTGGTTAATGAAATCCGAGCCGGATGAGTTTTCAATTAACGATTTGAAACATCGCCAGCATGAAAACTGGGATGGTGTACGTAACTTTCAAGCACGAAA
The DNA here is from genome assembly GCF_001418205.1 of Marinomonas fungiae. Classification (GTDB taxonomy): domain Bacteria; phylum Pseudomonadota; class Gammaproteobacteria; order Pseudomonadales; family Marinomonadaceae; genus Marinomonas; species Marinomonas fungiae. The sequence goes on from NZ_LIQF01000001.1 coordinate 295,672, forward strand.
TTTTATGCGTCAGATGATGCTTGGCGATACAGTTTTGTTTTATCACTCCAGCTGTAAAACGCCCGCGATTGTCGGTACCGCAACCGTTTCTAAAACAGCCCACCCTGATCCCAGCTGTTGGAATTCCGAAAGCAAATACTTTGATGAAAAGTCCACACCAGAAAAACCACGCTGGGATCAAATTGAGCTAACCTTTGCAGGTAAGCTCAAGCGACCAATTACCTTGGCCGTTTTAAAAGCGATGCCCGAGTTAGATGGCTTTGCGCTGGTGCAAAAAGGTAGTCGTTTAAGTGTCATGCCAGTAGATGAACTTTACTGGCATGCCATTAAAGAAAAAATGCTGTTTGAATAGTGCAAGGGATTAGGCACTAGTGAAACAAGCGATCGCGCTGTTTGATACTGAAACTACGGTCAAAGTAATAACGTAGCTCGGCACCCAAATATGGAAATCCGGCACCTTTGCCATCACGAAATACAACCCCGTAAGCTACTCGCTCTTGAAATCTCTCTGGTTGGAAAAATGCTTCGGCACGCCAGCCAGTCCCACGCTCTTGATCTTCCGCGTATATTGCCAGACTGCGATTATCGTCAGGATACCAAATAGCCCCTAACTCCATCGAAACCGCGCGATCAAAATCCTCGTTGTAATTTGAGTATTTCCAATCAAGTGTTAGGTCATCCCAGTAGTAGGCAGCCATTAAATGGCCAATACCAACGCGGTCGGAAGCAAATGAATCATCACGGGATTCTTTTTCCAACACCCCTAAACCACCGCCTACGCGCCAAGATTCCTGTCGGTAGAACCCCATAACATTAAATTCTGAGGTAGAGTAATCTTCGTAGATTGGATCATCAAAGACATAATCACTGTCCAAGTTGACCTGAGTTGAAAATCGTTCAGATATAGGGATATTAATGGTGAGATCTATATTGAATGCAGGTTCATCTTTCGCCAGACCACCACCTAATGCCACCTCAAAATTGGGCAAATCCGTGTCCGCATACAAATTTGGAGTTAAGGTCACCAAACCAACTAAAAGAGAGGATTTCAGGTACTTCATAGGCTTTTTTATCTCTGTGAATGAACGCAAATATCAATAAAACGCTACATATTATTGGGTGTTATCGACCATAGAATTAGAAAATCCTATGGCTGCCTTCCGACACCCTATGGGAATCGGACCAAAACCTCAATATAATGTGCGCCAAAGTCACATGACGCACAAATTTATTAGGTTTACTTTTCACAATGGCGAAAAAACTCTTTATCCAAACCCACGGCTGTCAGATGAACGAATACGATTCATCTCGTATGGCTGACCTACTTGGCGAATCCCACGAGATGGAACTGACGGACAACCCAGAGGAAGCAGACGTTCTTCTGCTTAATACTTGTTCGATTCGTGAGAAAGCGCAAGACAAGGTTTACCACCAACTCGGCCGCTGGAAAAAGCTTAAAGAGAAAAACCCCGATCTTAAAATCGGTGTCGGTGGTTGTGTTGCCTCTCAAGAAGGTGACAACATTCGTAAACGCGCTAAGCACGTTGATATGATCTTTGGCCCTCAAACACTGCACAAATTACCAGAAATGGTAGATGCAGCGGCCAACTCGATCCCAATTACCGACGTCACTTTCCCAGAAATTGAGAAGTTTGACCACCTACCAGCGCCAAAAGTAGACGGTGCCGAAGCATTCGTGTCGGTCATGGAAGGCTGCAGCAAATACTGTACTTTCTGTGTCGTACCTTACACTCGTGGTGAAGAAGTGAGTCGTCACTTTGAAGACATCATGAAAGAAGTCGGCCAATTAGCAGAGCAAGGTGTACGTGAGATTCATCTACTGGGTCAAAACGTAAATGCTTACCGTGGCGAAAACAAAGACGGCGATGAAATGGATCTTGCGGATGTGATTCATGCGGTTGCACGTATTCCTGGCGTTGAGCGCATCCGCTTCACGACTTCACATCCGGTAGAGTTTACTGACAGCTTGATTGAAGCGTTCCGCACTGAGCCAAAACTGGTGAGTCACTTACACTTGCCTGTACAAAGTGGTGCTGATGCGGTGTTGTCTAACATGAAGCGCGGCCACGATCGTCAATTCTACATCGACAAGATCAACCGTATTAAAGAAGCGCGTCCAGGTATCAGTTTGTCTTCTGACTTTATCATTGGCTTCCCAGGCGAGACCGATGAAGACTTTATAGACACCATGAATCTAATCCAAGAAATCGGCTTCGACCACTCTTTCAGCTTCGTATATAGCCAGCGCCCAGGTACGCCTGCTGCGCAGCTAGAAGACACGACGCCAGAGGAAGTGAAAAAAGAACGTTTAGCGATCCTACAGCGCCGCATCATCCAACAGGCTTATGATATTAGCTTGAGCATGGTGGGTAACATTGAACGCATTTTGGTCAGTGGCTATTCGCCTCGTGATCCAGGCAAGCTACAAGGACGTACTGAAAATAACCGTATCGTAAACTTCCCCGCTGACAATCCAGCGCTGATTGGTAAGTTTGCGGATGTCGTGATTTCCGATGCCTACCCTAACTCATTGCTAGGCGAATTAGTCGGCTCTGAGTTGGACGCAGATTTCGAATTAACTAAATAAGGTCTATTTTGGACACATCATCTGTAATTTCTCAACAAATTCGACTGGAGCCCGCTGAGGCTCCAGCATTGGCTGCTCTATGTGGTCAGTTTGATGAACATCTAAAGCAAATCGAACAACGCTTAAATGTCTCAATCTCGCGCCGTGGTGAATTATTTGAAATCACGGGCGAAGACAACGAGCGCGTTGCGGCCACTAAAGTGTTGCTTGAAAGTATTTACCGTGAAGCGCTAGCGCAGAAAGAAATCACCAAAGAAGCGATTCATTTATACCTTCAAGAAAGTGCCATCGAGTCTCTTTCTAAAGGCAAAGCAGACAGTGGCCAAGTGGTGATCAAAACGCGCAAGGCCTACATCAAGCCTAAGGGTAAAAACCAACAAAACTACGTACAACAAATTCGTAAACACGATATCAACTTTGGTATTGGCCCAGCGGGTACCGGTAAAACCTATCTTGCTGTAGCTTGTGCGGTAGAAGCACTGGAAGCCGACCGAGTAGAACGTATTATGCTGGTGCGCCCAGCGGTGGAAGCGGGTGAAAAATTAGGTTTCTTGCCTGGTGATCTTTCTCAGAAAATCGATCCTTACTTGCGTCCTTTATACGACGCTTTGTACGAAATGTTGGGCTTCGAGCTGGTGGATAAGCTGATCGAGAAAAACGTAATCGAGATCGCTCCCCTTGCCTTCATGCGTGGCCGTACCCTGAATAACTCTTTTATCATTTTGGATGAAAGTCAGAACACCACTCGCGAACAGATGAAAATGTTCCTAACACGTATCGGCTTTGGCTCTACGGCAGTGATCACAGGTGATAAAACTCAGGTCGACTTACCGCGTGGCACTAACTCTGGCTTGGCGCACGCCATGCATGTCCTAGACAATGTTAATGGCATTAGCATGACGCACTTCTCGTCCGCGGATGTGGTGCGACACCCGTTAGTACAACGTATCGTAGAAGCCTACGACAAGTACGAAGAAGAAGCGGAAGCCGAGCGCAAGGAAAAAGAAGCGCAACGTCGAGCAGAGCGCGAAGCACAACAAAATGAGCAAGGTCAATAATCGTGGCAGAACTGTTTTTAGATCTTCAAGTCGCAACCGAAAGTGAAGCAGGCCTCCCAAGTGAAGTCGACTTCGAGACTTGGGCGCAAGCGGCTCTTCCAAACGAAGGTGAGTTTGAAATCACCATTCGTTTAGTGGACGAAGCCGAAAGCCATGAGTTGAACCATGAATACCGAGGCAAAGACAAGCCTACTAACGTGCTGTCTTTCCCATTTGAAGTGCCTGAAGGCATTGAACTGCCCTTACTCGGTGACTTGGTGATATGTCGTCAGGTCGTTGAGCAGGAAGCAGAAGAACAACAAAAACCCTTACTGCATCATTGGGCTCATATGGTTGTGCACGGCGTATTGCATTTACGCGGCTATGATCATATAAATGAAGATGAAGCAGAGGAAATGGAAGCGTTAGAAACGCAAATTCTGGCGTCGCTTTCCATTCCTGACCCTTATTTTGTTAACGAGTGAGTTTCACCACTATGAGCGAAGACCGATCGGGAAGTTCTAACGATCAACAGAAATCTTGGTTTGAACGATTAGCACAAGCCTTTCATGATGAGCCGCGCAACCGTCAGGACATCATCGAATTACTGCAAACAGCAGTAAAATCTGACGTGATCGACCGCGATGCTTACACCATCGCTGAAGGCGCGTTGGAAGTCTCTGAAGTTCAGGCACGCGACATTATGATTCCGCCATCGCAAATGGTAGTGATCAAGTCAGAAGATGATCCAAAAACGTCCATCCGTAAGGTAATTGATTCTTCTCACTCGCGTTTCCCTGTTGTTGGGGAAGACTCTGACGAGATTTTAGGTGTTCTGCTAGCAAAAGACTTGTTACCTTTGCTGTTTAAAGAAGGTGATATCACGCTAGAAGACATTCTTGATCGACTTCGCCCTGCGAACTTTATTCCTGAAAGTAAACGCCTAAACGTATTGCTGAATGAGTTTCGCACCAAGCGTTACCACATGGCCATTGTTTTGGATGAATACGGTAGTGTGTCAGGTCTTGTGACCATAGAAGACGTGCTAGAACAAATCGTTGGTGAGATCGAGGACGAAACCGATCGCCTTGAAAACGAAAACATTCAAGCTACGGCTCAAGAAGGTGTTTACCTTGTACCTGCCTTGGTATCAGTAGAAGATTTCAACGAATACTTCCACGCCAACATCAGTGAAGAAGAGTTCGACACCATCGGCGGCATCATTGTGCAGCAGTTTGGCCATGTACCTTCTCGCGGTGAGGAAATCACTTTTGAAAACTTCCATTTCAATGTGGTGAAATCAGACGGACGTCGCGTAAAAACACTACAGGTTTCTAAAGTAAGCGAAGAATCAATACTGTAATATGAACACCAACGCCACCTTAACAACGGATGTAACGGGGTGGCGTTTACGCCTCCTACACTCTTTTCAGACTCGCCCTGCACTGCATTGCCTAGGCTTACTCATAGCAGGTGCGCTATCAACTCTAAGCTTTGCTCCCTTTTATATCTGGCCAATTTACTTATTGGCCGTCAGCTATTTAATGCTGGCTTGGCAAAGTTCAAAAAACCTCAAACAATCTTTTAGTTTCGGCTTTAGTTTTGCTTTGGGTTTATTTGGCAGTGGCATTTCTTGGGTCTACGTTAGCATCGCCAACTTCGGGCAAGTCGGCATTGCCATTTCCCTGCTGATCACCTTAGGCCTTATCGCCGCTGCGGCTCTTTATTGGGGACTGGCGGGTATCGCCTACAGTAAGCTACGTCAATACTTGGCTTTAAGCTTTCGCGTGCCTTTGTTTGTGGCTTTGGTATTGCTGTTTGAATGGCTAAGAAGCACCCTTTTCACCGGTTTTCCTTGGCTATTACCTGGCTATATTGCGGAAAAAAGCTGGCTGTTTGAGATGCTCCCCATTGGCGGCATCTGGTTAACCAGTGCTTTGGTATTACTCACCTCTGCCGCTTTTGCCATGACACTCTTCCTCGGTCAGTCCTTGCGATACCTAGTAACAGCATCACTACTATGGCTCATCGCCGGTGCGTTGAATTTCAGCGCACCCAATTATGTCACTGAAAAGGAGTCGCACAGTGTAACCCTGATACAAGGCAATGTGGCTCAGGACGTTAAGTGGCTACCAGAAACCGCCGCACCAACGCTAACCTATTATCAGCAAGCAACCTTTGAAAATATCCAAAGCGATATCGTAGTTTGGCCGGAAACTGCAATTACTTACGTCCTGCACCAAGTAGAACCGTATCTAAAGCCTTTTTCTGAAGACTTAGAAAAGCAAGGCACTACCGTCATCACCGGTGTGCCAGTGTGGGATAAAGAACGTAACAGCTATTTCAACAGCGTGTGGGCGACGGGCAATGGTTTTGGCGTCTATGAGAAACAGAAGCTGGTGCCGTTTGGTGAATACGTACCGCTAGAAGACTGGTTTGGCCCGATCTTTGATTTATTTGGTATGCCGATGTCGCAGTTCCGTAAAGGTCCAGCCAATCAACCGACATTACAAGCGGGAGAACTCAGTGTAGCGCCGTTTATTTGTTATGAAGTGGTCTATCCAGACTTGGTTCGCTCAATGGTACGTGACAGTGATGTGTTGCTCACTATCAGTAACGATGGCTGGTTTGGTCACTCGATTGGGCCGCTACAGCATCTTCAAATCGCACAGTTTCGCGCCAAAGAAGCGGGCCGTTATATGATTCGAGCTACCAATACAGGGGTTAGCGCCATCATTGACACCAATGGCCAGATCGTGAGTGAACTACCGCAATTTGTTCGCGCAACCTTAACGGGGTCGATCGCCACAGTGGATGGCAACACGCCTTACGTAATGAATGGCAACCTTGCTCTTTGGCTATTGTTTGCTTTATTGATTGGTCTTGGCTTTATACCCGTCAGAAAGCCGCGCCGTTAAGGGGCCGGCTCTCTAACTGGGTGGATGTGAGCCTAAGAGGACTATTCGCCTTGGTAATACATCACACCGTAGTGGCAGACTTCGCAAGTATCGAGCATACCGCCCGCGTGGCTATTCTCATGGCCACAGTCCATACAAATATAACGTCCAGCTTGAGCCTCTTTGCCAGCCACGACACATTTCTCTAGCGGAACTGGATTATTGTTGGCGTGGTTAATCAACCATAGCAAGGCAATGTCTTCTTGCTCATCTAAGTCTTCCACCAATTCCTCACTTTGATCTTTGACGAGATGCCAGTTAGCATCCACCCAAGCTTCCATATAGCCCATCTTATCGTGCCAATAAGCTTTCATCAACTCGACGTCTTCAAGCAACCAATCTTTCGCACCAATAAGTGTTTTCTTGGCTTCTTCCACTAAATCTAGGTCTTGATCAGTATCTTTTTTCATAGATTGTACAACTCCATCGTTATGCGCCTTCTATTGTGCGCCTCATCTATATAAAATAGCGGATATTTCATTTTTCTGTTGGCGAAACTCGCGTTAAAGCGATGTACAGTATTGATTCGCCAAACAAACTTAACGCCTATTACGGGATGATCAAAGCACATGCAAGAACAATATAGTCCGCAGCAGATAGAAACCGCTGCACAAAGCTATTGGGATGAAAACAAAGTATTTAAAGCGGTAGCAGATTCCTCAAAAGAAAAATACTACTGCCTATCCATGTTCCCTTACCCAAGTGGCCGACTTCACATGGGGCATGTGCGTAACTACACCATCGGTGATGTGATCTCTCGCTACCAGCGTATGCTGGGTAAAAACGTAATGCAACCAATGGGTTGGGATGCATTCGGTATGCCTGCAGAAAACGCAGCGATCAAAAACAAAACTGCCCCAGCAAAATGGACCGATGAAAACATCGCCTACATGAAGGGACAGTTGAAAAAGCTAGGTTTTGGTTACGATTGGGATCGTGAAATCGCGACTTGCAAACCAGAGTACTACAAGTGGGAACAATGGTTCTTCACTCAACTAGTCGAGAAAGGTCTAGCCTACAAGAAAACTTCTGCTGTGAACTGGTGTCCAGAAGACCAAACCGTTCTTGCTAACGAGCAAGTTGAAGACGGTGGCTGCTGGCGCTGTGGCACACAAGTGGTGCGTAAACACATTCCACAGTGGTTTATCAAAATCACGGATTACGCAGAAGAACTGCTTAACGATCTAGACAAACTAGACGGTTGGCCAGAAAAAGTAAAAGCCATGCAGCGTAACTGGATCGGTCGTTCTGAAGGCCTTGAGTTCAGCTTTGGTGTTGAAGGCAAAGAAGAGCGCCTATCGGTTTACACGACTCGTCCAGACACTGTGATGGGCGTAACTTACGTGGCCGTTGCGGCAACGCACCCTCTTTCTTTAGAAGCGGCTGAATCTAACCCAGCCCTTGCAGACTTTATCGAAGAAAGTAAGCATACTTCGACTACAGAAGCCGATCTTGCGACCGTTGAGAAGAAAGGCATGGATACTGGCTTTAAAGCTATTCATCCAGTAACAGGCGAATCTGTACCAGTTTACGCTGCCAACTTCGTCTTGATGGATTACGGTTCTGGCGCAGTGATGTCTGTACCTGCCCACGATCAACGCGACTACGAATTTGCGGCGAAATACGGTCTACCAGTTAAACAAGTGATCCAGCCAGCTGGGGACGAAGCCATTGACCTAGCAAAAGAAGCCTTCACAGAGAAAGGCATCCTTTGCAACTCTGGTCAATTCGATGGCCTAGACTTCACCGCAGCATTCGATGCTATCTGTGCATTTATGACTGAAAAAGGCATTGGCGAGCGCAAAGTAAACTACCGTCTACGTGACTGGGGTGTTAGCCGTCAGCGTTACTGGGGCGCGCCAATCCCAACGATCAATCTAGCAGACGGTTCTGTGGTAACGACACCACACGATCAGCTACCAGTGGTTCTACCAACTGACGTTGTCATGGACGGTGTTAACTCACCTATCAAGAACAACCCTGAGTTCTCAGCAACGACTTACAACGGTGAGCCAGCTGAGCGTGAAACGGATACTTTTGACACCTTTATGGAATCGTCTTGGTACTTCGCACGCTACTGCTGCCCAGAGTCAGATGATGCCATGCTAACGGAAGAAGCTAACTACTGGCTTCCAGTTGACCAATACATCGGCGGTGTTGAACACGCGATCCTACACTTGCTGTACGCGCGTTTCTTCCACAAATTGCTTCGTGATGCAGGCCTAGTTAAGTCTGATGAGCCATTCACTCGCCTACTAACACAAGGTATGGTGAATAAAGATGGCACTAAGATGTCGAAATCTAAAGGCAACACCGTCGACCCTCAAGAGATGATCGAGAAGTACGGTGCGGATACCGTTCGTCTGTTCATCATGTTCACGGCGCCACCAGAACAGTCACTAGAGTGGAACGATGCCGGTGTAGACGGTGCGTCACGCTTCCTTCGTCGCCTATGGTCATTGGCTTACCGCCACAATAATGCTGGCACACCAGGTAAACTGGACGCTGAAGCACTAAATGGCGACCAAAAAGCACTGCGTCGTAAAACACACGAGACCATCAGCAAAGTAAGTGATGACATCGAACGTCGTCAGACTTTCAACACAGCCATCGCTGCGGTCATGGAACTTTGCAACGAGATCAGCAAGTTCGAAGACAAGTCTGAACTAGGCCTTGCCGTTGAACGTGAAGCGTTGGAAGCTGCAGTATTATTGCTATCGCCAATCGTACCTCACATTTCTCACCAACTATGGAGCGAGCTTGGTCATGGCACTGATGTGGTCAATGCAGCATGGCCTCAAGTGGATGAAGCAGCACTAGTCAAAGACGAGCTAACTATCGTCGTTCAAGTACTAGGTAAGAAACGTGCTGAGATCACTGTATCGGCAAACGCTGATGACAAAGAAGTGGAAGCTCAAGCACTGGCTAACCCAAATGTTCTTAAATTCATCGAAGGTAAAACGGTTCGTAAAGTGATCGTCGTACCAGGACGTTTGGTCAATATCGTTGCTAACTAAGTGACACAGGGGGTGGCTTAGGCCATCCCTTTTTTATGGAATGTATATGACTTTGCACGCACGAACTTTTTGGTTTATTCCCATCCTGATATTGGCCCTACTGTTGTCTGCCTGTGGTTTTCAGTTACGCGGCCAAACTCACGTACCGCCGCAATTGCAATCAATAACCCTACTGCTGGGTACGGGGTCGCAAGACTTTGATCGTGACCTGCGCATTGCCCTAGCTCAAGCGGGCATTCATGTTGTAGAAGGTACGCCTAGCGAGAACCTGTATGAACTCAAGGTTAACCCATTGGATGTGAAAGACACGGTCATGGCTCGTGCTGCGGATAATGATATTACTCAGGTGGAGCGCCGAATTAGTGCTACCTACTTTGTTCGCGATGAACAAGGCAAAGCCCTATGGGGCCCTCGTACTATTAGCACCTCCATTATGTTGAATAACCAAGACGCAGAACAAAGCCTTAAGTCGGCTTATAATGCTGAGCAGATGCAACGTGCCAGCGGCCAACTCGCTGATGAGCTAGTTTACGATTTAAACTACGCGACTTTCTAACGATGAAAATTCGCCCCGATCAGTTAACGCAGTCCTTAGAAAAAGGGCTGCAGCCTATCTACATTGTTTCCGGTGACGAAGTTCTACTGTGTCAAGAAACCTGTGACACGGTACGTCGTTCAGCAATACAACAAGGCAGCGAAGAGCGCTTACGTTTTGTTGCCGATGCTCAGTTTGATTGGCAGGACGTCATCAATGAAATGCAAGCTTTGTCTCTCTTCTCTTCAAGACGCTTGTTCGACATTCAAATAGATAAGCTTAGTGAAAAACACAGCAAAGCCTTAGCACAAGTCGTGCATCTTCTAAGCCTCGACAATGTAGTGTTACTTTCATTGCCGAAAGTCGATGCTAAAACCCAAAAAACCAAATGGTTCAGTGCCCTCGAGCAAGCTGGCACTTTTGTTCAAGTCTGGCCAATTGAAAGCAATCGCCTACCCGCATGGGTACAACAACGGGCTAAGTCGTTAAACCTTACCTTATCTCGTGAAGCAGCGGCCATTATGTGCGAACGGGGTGAAGGCAACTTACTTGCCCTATCACAAGAACTGGAAAAGCTCTTACTTAGTCATGGCCCAGGTGCACAACTGGATGAACAAACCATTGCTGAAAGTGTGGCCGACTCCAGTCGCTATTCTATCTACGATTTAAGCGATCGCTTATTAACCGGCAAGCTTAAAGACGCACTACATTGCTTGAGCCAACTGCGTGCAGAAGGAATAGAAGACAGCATTTTGCTCTGGTTGTACAACCGCGAGCTGGACACACTCAATCAACTGGCCTCCCTAGCTCAACAACAAGGCTTGCGTAATGCCTGCCAAAAACTACGTATTTGGGACAAGCGCGTTCCAATTTATGAAAGTGCTTATCAACGATTACCGCTGAACAGTCTCGCCTATATGCAGCGTTATATCGCTCTACTAGACCAAAGTATTAAAGGACTTGAGGGACCAGACATAGAACTAGGGTTTCGTAACCTAACCCTCATGTTCTGCGGCATCAAGCCCGTCGCAACTGAGCTTGATGTACTTTGATCAGGTAGCCATGTCATTGACGTGTATCAAAAAGCCACCTAAGTTTACACAAACCCTATAGGTTTAGCTTTTCGTGGCTCGTACACTAAAACAATAGAATTATTTGCATTAGGATTGGAAAATATGGCTTGGTTTAAACGCTCTCCGCTCGCTGAACAGAAAACACTGAACAATGAGTTTTCCAATTTAGTACAGATATCCTCACATCAGATCACCAGCGAAACACTGGCTCCTTTAGCATTTAAAAATGCACAGACTCAGCTGATTCTCGCTTACATCTCACCGCATCTCAATTTTGAGTCTGTCGTTAACAAAATCAAATCGTCGGCACCCTTTTGCTCCAAGATAATCGGCGTCATGACTGCTGGTGAGCTCAATAGCTGCAAAGCTAATATGTATCAGGCTGCAGACAACTCATGGGATAACATCGTTCTACAAAGCTTTAGCAGTGATTTATTTGAGCAAGTCAGCATCCATACGGTGCCATTACATTGCGAAGATCTGCGCTCAGGAAACATTAAACTATCTAAAGAACAGCGCATTAAGGCCATTCAAAGGGAGCTAGATAAAGTAAAGCTTCCATTTTCTGTCCATTTCAACGACACCATTGCACTGACTTTTATTGATGGCTTGTCGTCTTCAGAAAACTTCTTCATGCAAGCCATGTATGCAACCGGCGAGTTTCCATGCCACTTTTTAGGTGGGTCAGCTGGCGGAAAGTTAGATTTTAAGCAGGCCTTGGTGCATGATGGCAACAAAGTCGCCAACAATTGCGCGGTCCTAGCTTTTGTGAAGATGAAAGAGGACGCTCGCTTTGGCATTTTAAAAACGCATAACTTTGAAAGCACTAACGAATCATTCGTGATTGCCGAAGCCGATGCGATGCGTCGCAATGTCCGCAGCATCATCAGTAAAAAAACTGGCCAGCTGGTGAATATTATCGACCATCTCTGTCATTACTTTCACTGTCAGCCCCATGAACTAGAAAGCAAATTGGTTGGGCATACGTTCGCTGTTAAAATCCGCGATGAACTCTTCATACGTTCTGTTGCGGCCATCGATGCGAACGAAGGATTAATTCATTTCTTCTGTGACTTGGATTTCGGTGACGAGTTGATCTTGGTGAAATCAAAAGACTTTGCTGGAGCAACGGAGCAAGCGTTTCAAAACTTCATGCGAGATAAACCTTCAAAGCCAGTTGCCATGATTGCTAACGACTGCATTTTACGTCGTTTAAATAACCCTAAAGACTTAAGCAAGGTTACGAGTTTTAAAGACATAAAAGCCGCAGGGTACTCAACCTTTGGTGAAATCCTTGGCATTCACATGAACCAAACTCTGACTGGTTTATTCTTCTTTAAAGTCGAAAAAGAAGACTCTTTTAAAGATTATTTCGTCGATAAGTTCCCAGTACATTACGCGAATTTTCGTGAATACTTCCTACTCACACAACTTAATAGCAGCCAGCAGTTAAACAAACTACAAGATAATTTGATTAATCATTTATCCGAATACCGCCCTCTCTTGCAAGAAGTAACAGGCAGCTTTGAGCGAGTCACAAACTACTCTGGATCTACTCAAGAAGTCGTCACAGGCGTTACCTCGGAATTCTCGAGTTTTAGCCAAGCTATTCATGCGCAAGAAAAAGACCGAGCGGAAATGGTTGCTAATGTAAAAGAGCTAAAAGAAAACGCGGACCGGGTACTGAGCATTTTGAAAGTTATTTCCGGTATTGCAGACCAGACCAACCTACTGGCATTGAATGCCGCTATCGAGGCTGCCCGTGCCGGTGAAGCTGGCAGAGGTTTTGCTGTAGTAGCGGATGAGGTGCGCCAGCTCTCCCAAAATACACAACAGAGCCTAAATCAAACCGGGGAAACCATTCATGCTGTGGATGCATCGGTTAGCTCCATAGAGAAAAGCATTGAAAAGATTGATGCTTTTATGAGTCATCTATTGGACAGTACGTCTACCCTTTCAGCTCAAATTAGCAGCTTAAGTGAGACTTCTGAGATGGCAAGCCAAGATGTTCAAAGTAGTATTGCTTCCATTCAGGGTATGAGCGATCGAGTGGAAGAAATTAACAATGAAGTGGATATGATTGAACGCTTAAAAGCAAATAACAACCTGTCCATTTAAAGATTTAGCTGTAATGAAAAGGGAGGTCTATTGAACCTCCCTTTTTACATTTACAATCCTCAACAACATGAAATCAACAGAGCTTATAACTCTGATGCTAACTCACTGGAATAGACCTTAACCAAGGTATCACCATCCCAAGACTCTACCCGTACGTCAAATCCCCAAAGGCGTTGGAAATGCTTCACCACCTCAACAGTATCGTCATTCAGTGGCCGACCACTGTCCATCGTATGCTTTAAGATCAAGCTACGATCGCCATATAAATTGACTCTTTGAACTTGAATGTTCGGCTCACGATAACTCAAGTTGTACTGCTGTGCCAGACGCTGACGTAACCCTTGAAAACCACTGTCATCGTGAATCTCTTTAATTTCCACATAGGACTCTAAGGAATCGTTCTCGACCCCAAAGAAACGAAAATCGCGCATTACCTTGGGCGACAGGAACTGCAAAATAAAGCTTTCATCTTTAAAGTTACGCATCGCAAAATCCAATACTTCCAACCAAGGTTTACCGACAATGTCAGGGAACCACTCGCGGTCTTCGTCCGTTGGATTTTCACACATGCGTTTAATATCTGAATAGATTGCAAACCCTAACGCATATGGGTTAATGCCCGAGTAGTAGGAAGCATCAAAGCTTGGCTGAAATACCACATTTGTGTGTGACTGTAAGAACTCAAGGATAAACCCTTCGTCTACTTTCCCCCGGTTATACAGCTCATTCATCAATGTGTAGTGCCAAAATGATGCCCAGCCCTCGTTCATCACTTGAGTCTGGCGTTGAGGGTAAAAATACTGCGCCATTTTACGAACGATTCGAATAATTTCTCGCTGCCAAGGCTTCAATAATGGGGCATTTTTCTCCAAGAAATACAGCAAGTTTTCTTGTGGTTCGCTCGGGAAAATTCGTTCTTTTTTCTTTTCAACCTCCGCATGATCCATGATCGGAATCGTGCGCCACAAATCATTTACCTGCTGCTGAAGGATATGCTCTCGCTCGTCCTGCCTTGCTTTTTCTTCGCTTAACGAGAGCGGCACAGGACGCTTGTAACGATCTACACCAAAGTTCATCAAGGCATGACAGGAATCGATCGTCAGCTCTACTTCTTCAATGCCATATTTCTCTTCGCAGTCTTGAATGTACTTTTTCGCAAACACTAAGTAGTCGATTATGGCCGTAGCGTCAGTCCAGGTACGGAACAGGTAATTTCCCTTAAAGAAAGAGTTATGTCCATAACAGGCGTGTGCAATAACTAAGGCCTGCATCATCATGTTGTTCTCTTCCATTAAATAAGCAATACAAGGGGAAGAGTTAATCACAATCTCGTAGGCCAACCCCATACGACCACGCTTATAGTTTTGCTCAGTTTCAAGAAATTGCTTTCCATAAGACCAATGATGATAACCCAACGGCATCCCGACGGATGCGTAGGCATCCATCATTTGCTCAGAGCTAATCACTTCGATTTGGTTCGGATAAGTATCTAAACCAAATTCTGCCGCAATCTTACCGATCTCTTCGTCGTACTTCTGAATAAGCTCAAAGGTCCAGTCTGGCCCATGAGAAAGATAATCGGACTTCTTTTTAGTTTCTTGACTCATGTGGCCTCCTTTGGAATAAATCTCGGAATACTGGGTAGATATCTCCGACTTCCACGATATGGCGCATAGCAAAACTTTTTGGGTGATTGGCCTGCACTTGCTCATATGCGTGCCACAAACTCTGGTGTTCTCTTGGTGTGATTTCGATATAAGTGAAATATTGCACCAGATCTACCAGCTCTTCTTCCATGAGCTTACGGCAAATACGAGAATCATCGTCCCAGTTATCCCCGTCTGAAGCCTGCGCAGCATAAATATTCCACTGATCAGGAGGATAACGATCTTTGACGATCTTCTCCATCAGCTTTAATGCACTGGAAACAATAGTACCGCCCGTTTCCCGGGAGTAGAAAAACTCCTCTTCGGTGACCTCTTTAGCACTGGTATGATGGCGTATAAATACCACATCGATTTTTTCATAATTACGATTTAAAAACAGATACAGCAGAATAAAGAAGCGTTTGGCCACGTTTTTGGTTTCTTGCGTCATAGAGCCTGACACATCCATGATGCAAAACATCACGGCCTTACTGCTTGGGCGAGGCTCTTTGACATGATGGTTGTAACGTAGATCATAGGTGTCTAAAAACGGCGTCCGTTCAATTTTCTGCTTGAGCAATTCAATTTGCTCATCTAACCAAGCAAGCTTCACTTTCTCTTCAGGTGTTGCAGAAGTATTCGCCAAAATTGCATCCCGCTCTTCCTCCGCCTCAAGCAGCTTTTTGCGTGAACCACTGCTCATTACCATGCGACGGGCATAAGCATTGCGCATAGAGCGCACGACGTTTAGCTTCGAAGGAGTTCCTTCCGATACGATGCCTGCGTGCTTGAGACTGAATTCTTTAATTTCTTTCAGATCCTTACGTACTAAATTTGGCAGCGCCAAGTTTTCAAAGACAAAATCCAAGAACTCTTCTTGAGAAATTTGAAAGACAAAATCATCTTCCCCTTCCCCTTGGTTTGAAGCATTACCTTGCCCTGCGCCTTGACCAGAGCCACCTTCAGGCTTTGGAACTCTATCCCCAGTAGTGAACTCCTTGTTGCCAGGATGTACTACCGATCCTTTACCACCTTTACCGTGTCCAAAGTTCGGCTCATGAATATCACGTTTAGGGATCGTGATTTGCTCACCACGATCCAAGTCTTGAATACTGCGTTTGTTGACCGCTTCTTCGACAGCTTTACGAATGTGCTCTCGATAGCGGCGCAAAAAACGCTGACGGTTGACGCTACTCTTGTGCTTCCCATTCAGGCGGCGGTCAATTATGTAAGACATGCTCGCACCTCCTCTCTCAACCTATTTAGGCAACAGCTTAATTTCTACCTACTGGGATTTACGCACACGTAGATACCATTCTGATAACAAGCGCACTTGTTTTTCGGTGTAGCCGCGCTCAACCATTCGTTTCACAAACTCATTATGTTTACGCTGATCTTCTTTCGAAGATTTGGCACTGAAGGAAATAACCGGTAGCAGATCTTCGGTGTTGGAGAACATTTTACGCTCGATCACCACACGCAATTTCTCATAGCTTAACCAGCTAGGGTTTGAGCCATTGTTGTTGGCCCGGGCACGCAACACGAAATTCACCACTTCGTTACGGAAGTCTTTTGGATTACTAATGCCCGCTGGTTTCTCAATTTTTTCTAGCTCATCGTTAATGGCAGAGCGGTCCAGAATGTCACCCGTTTCCGGATCACGATATTCTTGATCCTGAATCCAGAAATCCGCATAAGTGACATAGCGATCAAAGATATTCTGGCCGTACTCAGAGTAAGACTCTAAGTAAGCGGTTTGTATCTCTTTACCAATAAACTCAATATAACGGGGGGCAATGAACTCTTTGAGTGCCCGTAAATAACGATCATGGCGCTCTTGATCAAATTGCTCTTGCTCAATCTGCTGTTCAAGCACATACATCAAGTGTACAGGGTTGGCCGCCACTTCAGTCGGGTCAAAGTTGAACACTCGCGACAGAATTTTGAAGGCAAAACGCGTCGATAACCCGTCCATCCCTTCATTCACTCCCGCCGCATCTTTGTATTCCTGAAGCGACTTCGCTTTAGGATCAATATCTTTCAGAGTCTCCCCATCGTAAATACGCATTTTTGAGAAAACACTAGAGTTCTCTGGCTCTTTAATCCGCGATAGCACAGAGAACTGTGCCAGCATTTTCAATGTATCAGGTGCACAAGGTGAATGGTTTAAAGAAGAGTTCTCAAGCAGTTTCTGATAGATTTTCATTTCCTCTGTGACGCGTAGACAGTAAGGCACTTTCACTGTGTAAACGCGGTCAATGAAGGCTTCGTTGGTTTTATTGTTCTTGAAAGACTGCCACTCGGATTCGTTCGAGTGGGCTAAAATAATGCCATCAAATGGAATACCACCCAGTCCCTCAGTACCGTTATAGTTGCCTTCTTGAGTCGCCGTTAGCAGTGGATGTAGCACTTTAATTGGTGCCTTAAACATTTCCACAAATTCCATGATGCCACGGTTACCACGACATAGCCCCCCAGAGAAGCTATAAGCATCAGCATCGTTCTGCTCAAAAAATTCCAACTTACGAATATCAACTTTACCAACAAGAGCTGATATATCTTGGTTGTTCTCATCACCGGGTTCCGTTTTTGAAATAGCAATTTGCTTGATTGCCGATGGATATACTTTCACTACACGGAATTGCTGAATATCACCATTGAACTCTTTGAGACGTTTCGCAGCCCAAGGAGACATCGCACTTTTTAAATAGCGCTTGGGAATACCATATTCTTCCGCAAGAATGTCACCATCTTCATGGACATCAAACAAGGCCAATGGCGACTCAAATACTGGAGAGCCTTTAATGGCATAGAAAGGTACTGTTTGCATGAGCTCTTTTAGCTTTTCGGCAAGTGACGATTTACCACCACCGACAGGACCTAACAAATATAAAACCTGCTTCGATTCTTCCAACCCTTGAGCAGCATGCGTCAGGAAAGCCACAATTCTTTCGATCGCTTCTTCCATACCATAGAAGTGCTCAAAGGTTCGATAACGCTTGATGACCTTGTTGGAAAAAATACGGCTACTACGAGAGTCCTTAGAAGTATCAACAACTTCCGGTTCACCAATCGCCATAAGCAAGCGCTCAGAAGCGGATGCATAAGCTGAAGGGTCTTCTTTACAAAGGCTTAGGTACTCGTCGAGTGATAATTCTTCTTCTTTTTGAGCATCAAAACGAGATTGAACATGATCAAAAATACTCATCGCGGTATCCCCTTATATACAGTCTTTGGGCTCGCACAAGTCGCAACGGCTACCCTGGATTTCAACCAGACAGTCTGGTTCTAAAGCAGTGAAAAGTCTTAGAAGATAATTAAGGTTTAGCATAGTCTGACGACTACTCAAGTAAGAAATGACAGGATTTACAAAAATAAATCTTTGGTAAAACAAAGTGATAAAAGTTTAACTACCTGATAATAAAGCGATTCAAATAGTGTTTTCTCAAATAAGGATTTTCTATGGCAAAGCAAGCACCTCAGGGGCTAAAAGCATAAACGGGCCCAGAAAAACCTGACTCCAAATCGGATTCCCCCTTTCCCCAAATGCATGTTTTGTAGTAATTTAACAAAATAAATACGGCCTTTTGAAACACTTATGCAGCCCAAAACAAACACTTTTTGGGAACATATTTTGCATTCTATTTAGTCATTCCCACTCGCATCAAGTGGCATAACACATCCGCACTGTCATAATTTTACGTCAGTATGGGTAACGAAACGCTTAATGCCAACATTCGTCATCAAGGTGGTTTAATGGATTTATCAAACTATGTGAGCACACTTCCTTTTATGGACAAGGCCTCGAATCAGGTCATTCAAACCCTTAGCGAGCTTGCCCAGATCAAGGAACTTAGCGCTGGTGAAATGCTGGCGCAGCAATTTGAAGTTGGTCACTCCCTATATATTTTAATGTCCGGTGAAGTCTCCATCTCAATTCCATTGCAGGAATCAGGGAAGTCCTATCACGTGGGACTCATCAGCCGTCAACATACGCCCATTGGCTGGTCTGCTTTTCGCCAGACATCACGCTATGCAACCAGTTTTCAAGCCACGAAAAATACCCAATTAATTAGCTGGCCAATTACAGAATTACAAAAAATTCTTGATCATGAAATCGAGTTTGCCGAGCATTTCCTTGCCTTTGTTTACCGTGAGTCATTGCCTGTCCTAACCGGCATTCAAAATCTTACTCGTCCTTTCTTTGCCAATGAGTCTTTGGCCTTTGAAGAAACTCGTCCTCTGATCGAGCCTGAGTTACAAAAGCAGTCCATCAAACAATCAGTAGCATTATTATCCGACACGGCATTTTGTGAGGGCTTCACACAAAATGAACTGCATGCCATGTCCAAACATGCACATGTCATCCTGGCGCATCAAGGGGACATTCTGTCGCAGCAAGATCAGCCTGAAGATGGCTTGTATTTTCTAGTCAAGGGTAAAGCTGTGGTGAGCTACCAAACCGAGGCCGCCGAAGTGATCACGACCCGAACCATTTCTCGCCCTGGTACTGTGTTGGCGTGGTGTACAAATGGCACACCACAACGTAATCGTTCAACTATTATCAGCTCGCGGGATACAACCGTGTTGTTTATTGCACGAGATGATTTGTTGTCACTGTTTGAAGAAATGCCCAAGTTTGCCATCAAGTATTGGTACCGCTTAATCTGGCTAGTTGGCACCCATCTGGTGTCGGCGCGGATGCGCTACTTATCACAGATTGCCAGTGATGAAGTTCTCGCTGTTAACAGCATGATTGAACAAAATGCGGCAGTTCTACCTGTCAGCTCTCCTTTATACAAAGTGGGCTCGCTGCTAAAAAATGCCGTCACAACAGATGAAGCTTTTGGTGTTCTGTATCGCTGTTTGCATTACGGAACGCGTATCGAGCGCACCATTTCGGGCATGAGTCTCGATATTCTAAAAGATCTACAGCGTGAAAACGCCTTTTATCGCAAGCTGGCGCATATTTACGATGCAGTGAATACCCTACCTGCCGAGTTAAACTCCATCGATGTGCGCCGATTCGCAACAGAGCAATTCACACAAGCCTTTAAGCAGGTCCCGTACATCATCAAAGGCATGGAAAACTTACCTAAGAAGCAAGGCTGCTTATTCATTTACAACCACCTATTAGGCTCATCAAGCAATCAGCTTGCGAACGGGTTTCGTTTTTCATTAGATGCGCAATTCATCAGCTCGATGATTATTTACAAACAATATGGCATTGCGGCACAGCGCGTAGTTCGACGGAGCAAAGAGTTTGAGTTCTGGCGCGACGCCTATTACGAAAGATTCGGCAATATCTTTGTCGACAGTTGGAGTGCCCTGCAAGCAGGCACAGAAGCCCATCATAAGTTCTTGGCTGATGGTCAAGAAACGTTGCATTCGAACATGCCCCTCATCATTTCACCTGAAGGCAAGAGCTTTCCGACCAATGAATCGCCCGGTGAGTTACTTCCTTACGTATTTGAATTGGCGGGATCAATGAAAGGAGAAGATGAGCCTTGGATTGTGCCTATCGCAGTGGCCAACTTTGATAAACGAGCTGACCATAATATCTACACAGCGGTCATCAAACCTGCGTTTCGTATTTCTGACCGCGTCGATATTGAAGACGCTGAAGCCGTCGCTAACTTCTTAAAGGAGTACCAAGAAGAGTTCCGCCAGACGGTGAAAGAAGCCGAGGACTTGGCTCAAGAAATTAAGAAATACCCTGTTTTAAGTCGTCGCCAAGGCTGCATTTCAAATGTCCGCAGCGTCAATCAAATTGATGTGGAATTTGAATCCGATGTGCGTGAATTGGAGTTCCGCCAAGCCCATCGCCGCTTTAGCAATCGCCCAGTGGCTTTCTATGGTAGCTCAACCATTAAAAATTGGGCTGATTTCGAAGCCCCATTTGATAGCAAAGACACCGTAAATCTTGGCTTTAACGGCGCCACCATCGATGCCTGTGTGTATTACTTTGAACGCATTGTTTTGCCTTACAATCCTCGGTCGCTGGTACTTTATGCTGGAGATAACGACATTGGCAACAAACATAGCAGCAACAAAGTCATTGATCGTTATGTCAGTTTGCTAGAAAAGGTCGACCGTCATTTGCCGGGGATTCCGGTCACGATTCTCGGCGTCAAGCTCAGCCCCACTCGACAAAGCATGCGCAATACCGTGGAAAGCACGAATAAGATGCTGCAACAACTTGCTCGTACTCGCCCCAACACCATCTTTATCGACAGCAACAAGATTTTGGGAGATAAACACGGCAATGTTGAAGAAAGCTTCTTTGAAGATGACCGCCTGCACTTAAATGAAAAAGGCTATCAGAAGCTTGGTGAAGCGTTATCCATCCACACAGACCATATCTATACTCAACACAAATCCTGAGTAATAATAAAAAAGCTCACTGGACTCCAGTGAGCTTTTTCGCTTTCATCGCTTGAATATTCGCCTGTCGACTTACAAAACCTGATCATTTCCTCTTCCTTCTATTACGCTTGCCCCTGTAACGGCCATAAATAATAGCTTTCTATGTCTTGGGCGCAATGTGGTCGCGAGAAGAAATAACCTTGCAGGTATTTGCATCCAAATGATTGCAGCATCTCCCATTGATCTTGAGTTTCTACGCCTTCTGCAACCACATCCATCGACATACTTGAAGCCAACGCAATGATCGCTTTCGCCACATCACGATCGGAATGATCGTAAGTAATTCCATCAATAAAACTGCGATCAATTTTCAGAGTATTGGCATTCAACTTTTTCAAATACCCTAAGGATGTATAGCCCGAACCAAAATCATCCACTGAGGCTTTAATGCCCCAACTTCGCAAAGTATTCAATACCACAGTCGCTTGATCAGGGTCGGCCATGATAGCCGTTTCCGTCAGCTCAATTTCCAAGCAATGAGCCAAGTAGGGATACTGATCTAACAGTGAGCGAAACAGATCAACCAACCCTAAGCGAGTAACATGGGCGGCGGATACATTGACGGAGACTTCCAGCAAAGGTAGCCCGAGATTACGCCAATGACTCATTTGAATTGCTACGGCGTTTAGTACCCAGCGATCCAGTTCAATGATTAAGTTTGATTCTTCGGCAATGGTGATAAATCGATCTGGATACACCAATCCTAGGCGTGGATGATTCCAACGAACTAATGCCTCTAATCCATAAACTTTACCGGACTGAGCTTCTACTTTAGGCTGAAAATGAAGCACCAACTCATCATTCACAATAGCCTCACGCAGCTCGGACTCCAATTGCACTCGCTCAGGTGTTGAGCCCTTTAAGAATTCACGCTGCCAAAATACATAACACCCCTTGCCTGAATTCTTCGCCTCATACAAGGAGATATCAGCGTAACGCATGGCTGTCACTCGATCACTCGCGTCCTCAGGCAAATTCACCACGCCAACGCTAGCGCCAATATAAACTTGGGTTTCAAATACGGTAAACACTTCGGATAACTGAGCAATCAAATGCTCCGCAATCTGTTCTTGCTGGGAGCGGTTGAGCTGCCCCGTCAGCAACATAACAAATTCATCTCCTCCCTGGCGGGCCACCAAGGTTGCATTTGGCACGGCTTCCAACAGCCTCTGTCCTACCAAATACAACAACTGATCCCCTGCGTGATGACCAAGAGAGTCGTTAACAAACTTAAAGCGATCCAAGTCCAAATAGAACAGAGTCATAGGATGACTCTCAAGATTCGGTGCAGACAGCTTTTGACTTAAAAATTGCTCAAACTGGAAACGATTAGGCAAAGAGGTTTGCGAATCAAAATAGGCCATGTGATGCAGCTGTTCTTGGGCATTTTTTGATTCCGTAATGTCATTGAAAATGGCAATGAAATTAACGACTTTCCCTTGATTATCTCGCAGCGCTTCTAGGGACAACCAAATGGTTTTATCGATCAACTCTGGACAGGTGAAATACACCTCCCCCGCCCAATGATTCGTTTCTATAACGGTCCGCCAAATATCGTTAATCGACATTTCATGGGTCCAAGCGGTCGCTAGACGCTCAGTGATACGTTGAGAGAATTCCCGAGACTGCAATTTAAAAATGCCGCAAGCAACATCATTGAAATCTAAGATTTCCTTATGTCGCCCCATCAGCACGTTGCCTTGCATGGAGGATTGGAAAAAGTGTGACGATATTTTAACTAGGTGCTCAGAAGTACGCAGGTCAGAAATATCTTGCAGTACTCCTTGGATCGTATCGTCTTCGCCTTTACTGCCGACTTTTAAACGGCCACGCAAAATAACGTAGCAATCACGCCCCTCCAAGGTAAACTGCATTTCTGCTTGAATCGTTTCACCATATTGTTGGCACTTGCGAAACTGGCGTCGCACATCCTCGCTATGTTCGCCATCGAGAACCTCTAGAAAGCCTTCAAGAGACATGTATTTGTGTTCGTCTGAGAAACCAAAGAGTTCAAGCACATCGTTTGAAAACAAGAACGTTTGCGAGCCGCAATCAAAGGTCCACTCACCCATTTTGGCAAGTTCATGAGCATGTTTTAATTCTTGTTTGAAATCCGCAATCTGGCGTTCTGCTTGTTTTTGACTGGTGATATCCGCCAAAGTCCAGAGGCGACCAACTAGAGAATCACCTCGTACAATCGGTTTTACACTGTAGCGAAGCCAGCGTCCCGCTTTGAGTAATAACTCGCCATTAAACGCGGCATGATTATCATGGCTGTGGCGCAAAAAACTCAGAAAGTTTTCTGGGGTCTCTAACTGGCTCGAAAGGTTTTGGAGAAAATCCGTCATGCTGATTTCGCCATCGAAATGGCTTGGCACCGTTAGCAGTTCCCCCAGAGCAGCGTTATAACGCAATTGATCTCTTTGAAAATCCACGATCAACATGGCTTCAGAAGACGAACCAAATGTCGTTTCAAACAACTCCTGATGTTCTGCCGCCGCATCATCCCGTTCTAACATAGCGTCCGACGCCAGATCGATTGAACGCTCTAACAGGATAATGTCGTTTTCCTGCTGTCGAAACATGAGATCAAGTTCAGATGCTAACATTTGCAGTTTGCCCGTTCTGGTTTCTTCTGGAAAATGTTTGTCTAGTAACTGTTTAATCTTTTGATGCATAGAATAGCTCTAATCGCATGTTTCAAATTATTTTTTTTAAAGAGATCTCTGGGGAATTTATGCTAATGAATTTCCCTATCAATTACTAATTAAAATGCACTGATTCCTTATTGACTCCGACAGAAAAAACCTTCAGCATGATGTGAATCGTTTTTTCTGACATAGACTTTTAAAAATGAACACATTCGCATTCACAAATAAACGCAACGGCGATAAACGTAAGGGTAAGAAACCTTGCGACGCTGGCGTGTGGATGTAATTTAAAAATTTCCCTCGGCAGCATGTTTGCCGATGGAAAACTCCAGCTTGCCGAACATGTTGCCGAATCTAACTAGAGGTAACAATATGTTTCATGGCGCGATCACAGCTCTTATCACACCCTTTTCCAACAATCAGTTAGACGAAGCTGCCCTACGTCGTATCGTTCGCTGGCAGATTGATTCGGGCATTAACGGCCTTGTCCCAGTTGGCACAACCGGGGAAAGCCCAACCCTGAGTGAAGCTGAGCACAAACGAGTTATCGAGATTACCGTAGAAGAAGCAAACAAAGCGGTGCCAATCATCGCCGGTGCAGGTTCTAACAACCCTATCGAAGCCGTTGACTACTCAAGACACGCCGCCGAAGCTGGCGCCGATGCAGCGCTTCATGTGGCAGGTTACTACAATCGCCCCAACCAACGTGGCTTGTACGCGCATTATGAGTATGTTCACAACAACACAGAACTACCGATCATCGTGTACAACATTCCGCCTCGCGCGGTGGTAGGCGTGGACGTTGCGACTATGGCCGAGCTTGCCAAACTT
This sequence comes from Marinomonas fungiae, assembly GCF_001418205.1. GTDB lineage: Bacteria > Pseudomonadota > Gammaproteobacteria > Pseudomonadales > Marinomonadaceae > Marinomonas > Marinomonas fungiae. Next base: position 320,571 of record NZ_LIQF01000001.1, read on the forward strand.
GAACGTATCGTCGGTGTAAAAGATGCTACTGGCGATCTGACACGTCCAATCCGCGAACGCGCCTTGATTAAAAAACCTTTCAGCTTTTTAAGTGGTGATGACGTAAGCTGCGTGGCTTATAACGTAGGTGGAGGCAATGGCTGCATTTCGGTCACGTCAAATATTGCCCCTAAACAAGTGGTAGAAATTCATCGCCTATGCCGTGAAGGCAACTTTGTCGCAGCCGCCGCACTACAGGATAAATTGTTTGCCCTACATTCAGCGTTGTTTATTGAGCCAAACCCAGCTGGTCCTAAGTACGCTATGTCTTTACTAGGTCTCTGCTCTGATGAAGTGCGTCTACCTATGATGCCGCTATTAGACAGTACAAAAGAGACCATTCGCAACACAATGAAAGCGTTAGAGCTAATCTAACCTGAAGGTTTGAACCATAAAAAAGCAGCTCATAGGAGCTGCTTTTCGTTCACACATTCACGTCTTAACATCACTCGCCAATATGCCAACCATTGGTAATTGGGTAACGACGATCTCGACCAAACCCACGCTCTGTGACACGCACCCCTGTCGGTGCTTGACGACGCTTGTATTCATTTAAATCGACCAGACGTAACACGCGATAAACCGTCTCACGATCAAATTCTTTTGACGCTAAGATTGCTTCTGCACTCATATCTTTTTCGATATACATGTGTAAGATGCTGTCCAGTACATCGTAGCTAGGCAACGAATCTTCGTCCACTTGATCTGGCGCCAATTCTGCACTCGGTGGACGCGTAATCACACGCTCAGGAATCACATACCCTAACGTGTTACGGTAACGACTGAGGCGGAACACCAAAGTTTTAAACACGTCTTTCAGGACTGAGTAACCACCGACCATGTCGCCATACAGTGTTGCGTAACCTACGGCCATCTCACTCTTGTTACCAGTGGTCAGTACCATGTAGCCTTTCTTATTAGAAATGGCCATCAAGGTCACACCGCGGGTACGAGCTTGGAGGTTTTCTTCTGTGGTATCTCGGGCGTAGCCTTCAAATTCTGGTGCAAGAGTTTTCATAAACGCCGTCACCATTGGTTCGATTGGCAACACACTGTACTCAACACCCAGCAATTTAGCTTCTTCTTCAGCGTCTTCAAGACTCATAGAAGAAGTGTAGGTGTACGGCATCATCACCGCTTGCACGCGATCAGCCCCAATGGCATCGACCGCAACCGCTAAAGATAACGCCGAATCAATGCCACCACTTAATCCCAATACAATACCTTTAAAGCGGTTTTTCTCGATGTAATCTCGTAAACCTGTGACCATGGCTTGGTAGACACTGGCTTCTACGTCTAGCGTTGGCGCAATGTCGCCAGCGAGTACTTCTAATCGACGCTCACGATCTTCAGCAATCGTAAAGTCAACACAGTACAACCCCGTCTCATACCAAGGCGCTTGGCGCACTTTGTGCCCTTGAGCATTGACAACAAAGGAACCGCCTTCATACACCAACTCATCCTGCGCCCCCATATAATTGACGTATACGATCGGCAGTTGGTTCTCACTCGCACGGCGTTGCAGTAACTGCTCGCGCACGCCCATTTTTTCAATATGATAAGGCGAAGCATTTAAGTTCAAAATTAATTCAGCGCCCGCCCCCTTTGCTTGGGCAATTGGCTCTGGATGCCAAATATCTTCACAGATACTGAGGCCAACTTTAGCGCCTTTGATATTGACGATGCACGGCGCAGTTCCCGCTTGGAAGTAGCGTTTATCATCAAATACCTGGAAGTTCGGCAGCTTCTGCTTGCAATACTCTCCTAGTATTTGACCTTGGTAAAACACACCTGCGCAGTTAAATAACTCGCCATCAATTTCTCGCGGATAACCGACCACCACATAAATGTCATGAACTTGGTCTAAAATATTAGCTAAGGCCATTTCGATGCGTGGCGTCAAACTTGGACGAAGGAGTAAATCCTCTGGCGGATAACCAGTTAGGGTCAACTCAGGAAAAACGATCACATCTGCTTGTTGCTCATCTCTTGCTTTAAGAGACTGTGCAATCACAGATTCGGTGTTATTTTTGATGTCGCCAACTAGCATATCCAGTTGGGCCATGGCTACTCGAATAGTCATTACGTTGCTATCTCAGACACTCTGTTAGATTATATAGGTGTTATTGTCGTGGAATTACAAGGCTAAGGTAAAGGGCATGATTGTACGTTTATTATTTTTTATTCTGGTTTTTGCCATTGGCTGGATAATTTATCGACAATTTGCAAAAGCCATTATGGCTAAATCCAAATCGGTTAAGAAAATGCAGACCAAAAAGCCGCATGAAGAAGCCATGGTAAAATGCGCGACCTGCGGTACTTTTGTCCCTGCCAGTCACGCCGTCTACGATCACAACCAAACGCCATTTTGCAGTGTTGAGCATAAAATCGAACATCAGTCGTGATCGAAATTTAGTACGTTAACCACATCTGCTTTGTCTCGCCGCTATCATGCTGCCACCAGCAACGCACCCGCTGCTGGTCTCTGGTAGCGCACCAACGCTCAACGTTAAGGTGCTCAATACGCTGTTTTTGCAACCAAGCAGCGCCTGACGAAAACTGTCGAAGCTGCCAATAACCACTTTGGGGACGACAAAAGCCTGTGCAATTTAATGATCCGACAGCAACCGCAGGCATTGTAGATAACATCTGATAAATATCCCGCCAAATGATTTGAGGTTGTTGCTGTGCCTTTTGGGTTTGCCACAAGCTTTCCTCTTGAAGTGACGACTGATGACTCACCAATAGTGCACTCAGCATAATGACCATCAGCAAGATCGGCATAGACACCCAACCATGATTAGGTTTCATTGGTTTTCCCTACCGATGCCAACAGTTTGCCAACTTTAAAACAAAGCCCATCATAGTGCCATTGATCCCCTCTTAAGGTTTGATAGGACTGACTTTGAGCCGCCAACTCACATTCTGCGGCGCCATATAAATATTCCACTAAGATACCAACAAGCTGCGCTGTCGGCACGGTGCCATAATCCACCAACACTTCATCAGCGATACCATCTAAATTACGATCCAAAACTGGGTAAAACCGCACATGCTCCAGACCGGTCATTAATTCTAACGCGTTTCCGGACTTTTCCGGTCGGCGCCAAAAAGCATTGAATTGTGACTTCCCCTCTTTCACAAACCAGTAGAACCCCTCCGCACTGTATACCAACACCTCTCCTGTTAAAGCAGGCCCTGTATTCCAAGCTTTCAACACACCATTATTACTCGACAATACCTTAGCAACAGAGCTCTGGTCGCAACTACTGACATGCACCGAATCCCCAACCCCTATGCCCTCACATGCCATGTTGACATCTATTTCATGCTCGTCAGACCAACCATAAGCGGCACATAACCCAAAATCCTTGCCATATAACCAGTCTGAGCCAAGATCAAGTTGATCTGTAGTTAAACGAGCGGGCTTAGATTGACCATTACCAACTTCCAGCCACTCATTGGAGCTAAAACAGCCAACACTACCCAAACGCTGAAACTGAGCTTGAAACTGGTCATCTAGCGATGCATTCAATGCCATCAAATCAAGTATCTTTTGCCGCTTAGACAAACTCAGTTCCATACTTTGAATAAACGGAATCACAATCCCAATTAGGCCCGTCAATACTGCAATAGCCACTAAGGATTCGATCAACAAATATCCAGACCGAGTTGCTTTCACCATTTGCTTAACTCGTATTGCAGTACTCGTTGTAATTGCGTTCCTCGACACACCTGACACAACGTTGCGGCAGATATCGTCGAATCAATACTGGGACTCTGAGCAAAGGTTTTGGACATTTGCTCGGACAAAGCGTTTTGGACGTTGTGATGGTGTTTCGCCTGGAGCTCTATTATTTGTTTCGTCAGTTGATTAAGTTGGTATTGCGTAGCGCTGATGACCATAGCCACACAAGCCATCGCCAAGACGGCCTCCAACAGGATCCACCCCTGCAGACGATGCTGTCTCATAAGCACTCCTTGGCATCATAACGTTGATCATCAAGATATGCGCGACCACTTTGATTAACCAAGATACGCAGTGCCTCGGCTTGTGCTCGACACAAATAGAAGGAGCCATTTTGATAACTTGACAGGCCTGTCGGTAAGAATTGCAAATATGCTCGTTGAGCGGGAAAACCACGCCAAACAATCGTTGTTTCAGGAGAGAATTTTTGCGTCTGCAATGCACCCGCTTGATTGGTGATGCGAATGAAAGCCTGTTGCTGCCATGCGCCGTTACAATTCGCCCCACCGCATAGCAAAACTGACTGCCCACTACTCATAGCCAAACTTCTGGCGCGGGAAATAAGCAACAATAGATCACTAACATCTTGCGATAAGATACGCCGGGCTTGCCAGCGCTGGTAATAACCAACAATATTTGAAGAAAGAAAAGCCGAAGAAACAATTGAGATCATAGCGACCACAATAAGTAACTCCAGCAGGGAAAACCCCTTGCAGGAATTCATGACACACTCCTTATGTCATTAAAGCCAGCATCCTTGCTAGCCGATAAATGAAGACGTCTAGGTTAACTCTTCAGGGTAGTCTGTGTTTCATCTGACGCAGCAGCATCCTCAACCAAATTTTCAGCATCGGTTACACTATCCGCCGCATTCTGCGTTGACTCAGGCATTAACCACTGACTAATACGGTCTATCATCTGCTGCTGATATTCAAATACCTGCTGAAGATCTTCCATTTTCTGGGCTTGCTGTTCACGCATTGCCATAATATCTGACATAGTACTTTTCACTACTTGACGGTAATCATCAAACAGCTCAGACGTTTTGTTCACAGCCTCTTCCAACGCTTGACGATACTCGCCTAACGGCTCTTGGATAGAGCGCATACCCGAATTTTGACCGTATGCAGAAACCGCTTGAGAGGTTTTCATAGTCTGACTGGTCTGCAGTGACATCGAAAAGCTGGCTAACTGAGACGCATCAAAGCCCATATCAAAGCCTTTTTGCAACGCTCCAGCCACATCACCATCATAAAACAAATCCGAAACCTTCCCGACCGATTTCATCATGTCTTGAATGGCGGCTAATTCATCATCATTCAAATCGCCCTCGACGCTAAAATCAAAGGCGAAGGATTGGCTTGAACTTTCATAACGGGAGTAAGTCAGACCATTTTCACTCATGCTAGCCGACTCACCCTGAGAACTAGCATTAAGCGAATACAAATTCAATTTCACAACATCCCCTTCTTGGGTTGTCATTTGAATTTGCGAGTAGTCTTCACGGCGATAGCTCATTTCTGAAGCCATAGACACTTGTGAGGCTGCATTGACATCCGCAGGTTCAAAAAAGGTTTGTCTCAATGCTTCAAAGCCTTCATCTAATAGACTCTGCGTTTCTTCAATGCCTTCTTGTACGCCACCGTTCACCAACCAACCGAGTGCATCTAGTTTTTCTTTGGCATCATCCATACCTTTTTGCACGGCTTCTTTTGCCGTATCAAACACTGCCGCTAAACGTTCATCATTGGCGCCATTCTTCTGGAGCTTTTCCATGTAATTGCCCACGTGAGACATAATACGTTGCGCAACTTTTTCCGGTGAAAAATCATTCTCACTTTTACTAGTCGCCGTCGTTGCCTGCTCAGAGGCCTGAGCACTAGGCGCGCTAAAAGAAGCCGTTAGCCTTGCTGACAAAGACTGTTGAATGACACCCATGGAGCGATAAGAAGACGAAGAAGGCACATAACCATCCGCTCCCCACTGCTTCGCCGCTTTGGCCTGATCAGTCGTTGAAGTTTGGTTGTGGTTATTAGCTCTAAATGAAGGCATGGCATGACCAAGGCCTTTTAATGGATCAGACATACTCCTTCCCCGTTTAAAAATTTACCGTTGTATAATTATCGTCCAATACCCTCAAAGCTTTAGCTAAAAATTTAATCTTTTTATGCAAACCATTGCGAAAGGTATTTCGCTATCTGACGAGGTTTTTGAAACGGTAAAGAATGATCACAGCCTGTCACGCTTTTGTGCAGCCAACCTTCTCGTTTTTTGGCCAACTCGTCATAATGCGCGCGGAGCAGGTCGTGGCTCAACTCACCCGACAGTAAAAATACCTGATCCGCTTGGGCCAACATTTCATCCCTTAGAGAAACATTTTGCGACACCCGTTCGACCCAATCCGTAACCGCATCTAAAGCATAACTAAAACCAATCGGGCGATGCGCTAAGCGACTCTGAGTAGTGGCCTCTGCCACAGGATGTTTGCGTCGATTAGGGGCTACACCATCCATAAAATGGGCTATTCCAAGTTCTACATCCCCCGTTTCACGAATGGTTTCTGAGGCAACACGGTAACGTTGACGCACCTCAGCCAAGGTATCGACACACTCTCGCTCTAAAGAGGCTGGCTCCATTAATGCTAGACGATGAGTTACGCCTTGCGTTCGACGAAGCTCAGCGTTTAGGTGCAATGCGACCAAGCCCCCCAATGAATATCCGATGACATCGAACTCATGCCACGATAAATGCGCCAACAACTGAGCGACCTCTTCAGAGAGTTGATCAATACTTAACGGTGCTTCTCTTTGCTGATGGAAGAATGACGACCCCATTCCATTCAAGTCAGGAATTAAAATCCAGCGCCAATGGTTTAGATACTCCAGCATTGGCCCGTAAGTAAGTTCGCCTGCGACCCCCGCCCCATGCAGCATTAAACATGCGCTATCCGTTTTACTATTAGGCACTTCAATCAAGTGATAGGCCAACTCGGTGTCGGCTAATGGCAAAATTTTTGTCTCGAACACTTTAATTCTTCCTACTCGTTCCCACATTTCAGGGTAAAATAGCGCTATTAAACGCTTGAAAACTCTTTAAATATACGTGGTTCCTAATTATGGCAGAAGTCAAACTCATTAGTTTGCCTTATGAAAGCACCCTAACTCGTCTGTTCCCTAAGTTCAGCGATCTTCCCTATCCAATTCTCTTTGATAGCAATGTTGAGGCATTTGCAGATACTCGCTGGGATATTTTAAGCGCAGCCCCTTTGGCCGTACTTGAAGCACACGCGAAGGAGTTTGCTCTGAGCTGGTCTGTCGAACCATTGTTTGAGACGCACAGTACCGATAATCCTATGTTACTGTTGAGCGAATTGGTGGAGATTCTAACCAAACAAAGTTGGGCAGATGACACGTCTTTAGTTTTCAATGGCGGTTTACTCGGTTACTACGGATACGAAGCGGGACGCTATGTTGAGCGTCTACCCGAAAACGTGATTGAAGATGTTCAGCTCCCCACCATTCTACTAGGGCTTTACGGCTGGGCCATCGTCACTGACCATCAAGAAAAAACCACGGTTTTAGTCATCACCCCTTGGTGCCAATTCAGCGAAAATGAATTGCTAGCGCGCTTGGCTCAATTAGACGATTCCAACCTTTCTAAACCCTTCCATTTAGAAAGCCCATTTGTCGCCAACATGAGCGCTGAAGGCTACGCAGAACGCTTCTACAAAGTTCAGGATTACATTCAGGCAGGCGATTGCTATCAAGTCAATTTAACCCAACGTTTCAGTGCGCCTTACAGCGGTCAAACTTGGCAAGCCTACTTAGCCGTTAAAGCAAGCTGCCCAACCCCCTTTGGTGCTTACTTCCAACTTCCCGATGGTCGTGCAGTGTCTTCGCACTCTCCGGAGCGCTTTATATTGTGCGACAACGGGCGTATAGAGTCTAAACCGATTAAGGGAACTCGACCACGAGGCGCCACGCCTACAGAAGACCAAGCCTATGCAGATGAACTGATGGCCTCCGAAAAAGACCGAGCAGAAAATCTAATGATCGTTGACTTGCTTCGCAACGACCTTGGCAAGAATTGCGTTACAGGTAGCGTCAAAGTACCCAAGCTATTTGCCCTAGAAAGCTATGCTAATGTGCATCATATGGTGTCGACTGTTGAAGGTCGTATTGAGAAAAAAAGCGATGCTTTAAAAGTCTTCCAAGAAAGCTTTCCCGGGGGCTCTATTACGGGCGCACCCAAAGTACGAGCAATGGAAATTATTGATGAACTAGAGCCCCATGAGCGCAGTGCCTACTGCGGCTCTATGATTTACTTTGGCTGTAACGGCCAAATGGACTCCAGCATCATGATTCGTACCTTGATTGCAGACGGCCAGAAAATACACTGCTGGGCGGGCGGAGGGCTGGTAGCGGACTCTGTTTGTGAAGAAGAGTATCAAGAAACCTTTACTAAAATTGGCCGCTTAACCCATACTCTAGAAAAGGAATTCCTCAGGTAGCGACTTATGGTGGACGTCTCAACATTTTTAGAATCTCCCCCTATAACGCCGACAATTGATGAAATTCGCGCGGCGTTAGTTAATGAAACGTCCCAGCAGATTTACAACCCTGACCAGGACATCGCCCCACACGCTTATCGACACGATTACCGAGCAGCGGCGGTATTAATTCCGATCTATCACTGCTCAAACGATAACGAACTAAAGGTATTACTGACGCAGCGTTCATTGCATATGCGTAATCATCCGGGACAAATAGCTTTTCCTGGTGGCAAACACGACCCTGAAGATGCCAGCATTCAGTACACTGCCTTAAGGGAAACTCTTGAAGAAGTTGGCCTCGCGCCAGATTGTTTTGAGTTACTAGGTGAACTGGGGGAGTATCGTTCCATCTCAGGTTTTTGTATCAAGCCTGTGGTGGCTGAAATGACCCGTATGAGCGAACTTAGCATCAGTGAAGATGAAGTGGAACAAGTACATTGGGTTCCCCTAAACCACTTACTTAACCCGCAAAACTTCACCTATGTTGAAAGAGAAATCGGAGACCTAAAGCGCGGTTATTTTGAAATTTCTTATCACGGTTTACGCATTTGGGGGGTTACGGCTGGCATTATTTTTGGGCTCTACCAAGCAATTGAAAATCATTCTCGCAAATAGTGCTATTGCATTATAAGGTTAGGCGGCATTTGTATTTTATATCCCGCTTTGAACTTGCTATGGTACAGCCAAATTTGATCAAGACTAGGATAGCAAACCATGTCCAACTTTGACCTAGAAGCATTCGTCCAACATCACAAGGCAGATGAAGCTCAAAAGATTATTCACAGCGCACTAAAAGAATTCGACAACATCGCTATTTCTTTCAGCGGTGCTGAAGACGTTGTACTGATCGACATGGCCGTGAAAGCCAAAAAAGACGTGCAAGTTTTTTCACTCGATACTGGCCGCCTGCATCCAGAAACTTACCGCTATATTGACCAGGTCCGCAAACACTACAATATCAACATTGACATCATGTCACCGGATGCCGAAAAGCTAGAAGCCTTCACCAAAGAGAAAGGTCTGTTTAGTTTCTACGAAGATGGCCATAAGGAATGTTGTGGCGTTCGTAAAGTGGCACCGCTACGTAAGAAGCTTGCAACATTGGATGCATGGATCACAGGTCAGCGTAAAGATCAGAGTCATGGTACTCGTAACCAGCTAGATTTTGCAGAACTGGACAGTGCATTTGGTACAGAGGAAAGCCCTCTTTACAAGTTTAACCCATTGGCAAACTGGTCTTCAGAAGATGTATGGAACTACATCAAAGTGTTTGAAGTACCATTTAACGAGCTACATCAAAAAGGCTTCACTAGCATTGGTTGTGAACCTTGCACTCGCCCAGTATTGCCAAACCAGCATGAACGCGAAGGCCGCTGGTGGTGGGAAGAGTCAGAGCACAAAGAATGTGGCCTGCATATCGGAAACCTAATTCCGACTAAACAAGCTTAATAAAAAGTGCCTAAAGAGAAATCTTTAGGCACTTTTTCTTGAAGGATGTGCTGCTTCTTTGTGGGCTACATAACTTTGCCATTGATTCACAAATTCTTCGTAGCAATTACCTAAATCCTGTACATGCCGGTACAGCACTTCCCCAGCTTCAGTGAGTTCTGTCGAGCGTCCATGACGAATCAATAGAGGCTCACCGAGTCCCTTTTCTAGCTTTTGAATATGCTGACTTACCGCTGGCTGAGTCAATCCCAGTTTACGGGCCGTCTGCGTGAAACTTCCTGTTTCGACTAGCGTTCTGAATGTGATGAGATGTTGAGTATTTAGCATAATGTTTCCTTATGATGGTAAACATTATGCCCCCTACCGCTTAGTCAGGCATTGACCTACATCGTATTTTAATGAAAGACTCGAAAGACAGTATTATCAGAGCAGTAAAGCATGATGAACGACAATTTTGACTTAGCCACTTGGATGACACGCCGTTCTGGCCCTCGTACAGAAAGAAGTAATGACCACCGCGACGTATATCAACGCGATCGAGCTCGTATCATTCATAGTGCAGCATTCCGACGCTTACAATCCAAAACTCAAATCCTCGCCATACGACAAAATGATTACAGTCGCACACGCTTAACCCATTCGCTCGAAGTAGCTCAAATCGGTGGTGGCATTGTTTACCATTTGCAATCTTCGCATCCATCTGAAGCTGATTTCCAACCTTGGCTAGCCAGCGATTCCTTAATGGAGACCATTTGCCTCAGCCACGACATTGGTCACCCTCCATTTGGTCATGGAGGGGAGGTCGCTCTTAATTTCATGATGACAGAATACGGGGGCTTTGAAGGCAACGCCCAATCCCTGCGAATCCTCGGCAAACGTGGCTCCTATTCAGAACACTTTGGCATGGACGTTTCACGTCGAACCATGCTAGGTGTATTAAAATACCCGGCTTTACACAATAATGTTGTTGGTCAGTACCCTGATAAGCCGTCCAGTCTGCGCCAATTCAAAGCACAAGATTGGCAACCACCAAAGTGCATTTACCAGGAAGAAGCTGAGTTATTAGAGTGGATTTTAGAGCCTTTTAACTTAAAAGACCGAGATAAGCTAACCGCAGTGAATCGTGTTAGACCTGATTATCACGGCCGCACTCAGCATTGCGGTTTTGATACTTCCATTATGGACCTGGCAGACGATATTGCCTACGGTGTTCACGACCTAGAAGATGCCATTGTCCTTGGCATGGTCACTAGGGAGATGTGGTTACAACATTTAAAACCTAAACTTGATGCCATTGACTCCCTCTTTTTAAAAGACAATCTTGATCGATTAGAAACGCAGCTTTTTAGCAAACAGAGCCATTTGCGCAAAAAAGCGATTGGAGATCTGGTCAGCTGGTTTATTACGACATGTTTTGTTACAGAAAACTCCGAGTTCGAGCATCCTTTGCTATGTTATCAGGCAGCGTTACCTGAAGCAGAGCGAGCCGCACTGGATATTTTAAAAGCCTTTGAGATGCAACATATTATCTTGCGCCCAGAAGTGCAGATGTTGGTTTATAAAGGTCAACAAATGCTGTTAGAAATGTTTGAAGCAGTGGCTGCCGATCCAGCGCGCTTACTCCCAAAAGATTTAGCTAAAGAATGGCTAAAAACATTGGATGATGGACAAAACAGCCAGCGCATCATTTGTGATTATATGGCTTCGATGAGTGATGACTACGCCAGCCGCATGTACAAAACCCTGTTTGTACCGAGTTCAGGCTCTGTGTTTGAGCCTATCTAGTATCACCCCAGCTGGCGACCAAGTAACACGAGGTCGCCATGCACCCCACCGCAGCGAGCAACATTCGGTAGACGTCCCCAAGTTTCGAAATTATTTTTCAAAAAGAAGGTATGGCTATTGTGATTTGCCATCAAGACGTAGGCGACTAGGGTGTGTATATCTAAGTGCCCAGCTTGCTTGGCAATATAGTTTAATAGCCAATGACCACAACCTAGACGCTGGTAATCATGTTGAATATAGATGGCCACTTCCACCACCCCATCAAAGGACGGTAAACCATAGAAGTTTTCCAGCGAACACCAACCAATGATGGCCTGATCGCTTTCCAACACCCAAAGAGGACGCAGCTCGTCGGCGCTCTCAACCCAATCCATAACACCGATAAGATTGATGCCACTTTTAAAGTCGGTTTGCGCTTCCGCTTCACTGAAAATAGAGAGGATTGTCGGCGCATCCTCTAGGGTTGCAGGACGCACCGACAATGGTAGAGAAGACATAGGAACTAAATTTAGCCTTGCTCTAACAAGCGAATCAGGTCGATCATTTGCGCGTTCGCACGAGACATGTAAGACGCCATTACTAACGAATGGTTAGCCAAAAGACCAAAGCCACTGCCGTTTAAAATCATTGGCGACCAAACGGTTTCCTGAGTTGACTCTAGCTCACGGATAATCTGACGTAGACTTACCAACGCATTTTTGCCTTGTAGCGTGTAAACAAAGTCCACTTCAACCGCTTTAAGAATATGTAACATTGCGTAGCTCGCGCCACGAGCCTCATAGAAAACATTATCAACCTGCGTCCAAGGCGTTTGTACGTTCTGAACGGCCGCACCATCGGTTGATTGACGTGCGGTTGTATCACCCGCTAAATCTGTGTTTTCACGTTCTTTCGCCACACTTGCCGACAAACGCTGAGACAAGCTACCAAGACGCGTAGACATATCAGATAGGTAATCCGCTAGGTTGTCTGCGCGAGCATAGAATTGTGCGTTGTCGTCTTTGTTAGCTAAGCGATCTAGATACTTCAAAAGTTCAGCATTACCGCGGCGGTACTCACTTTCACTTGAAGGTAATGCCCAACTACGAGTATCAAAGTTGTACTGTGGCTCAGCAATTTTCAGATTCTCGTCTTCAGTAGACTGGGACTGACTACGACTAAACTCTTTACGTAGGGCTCGTGCTAAATCACGCACTTGAACCATCACGCCAAACTCCCAAGATGGCATGTTGTCCATGAACACACCCGGCGGCATAATGTCATTAGAAATAAAACCGCCGTTCTTTTCCAACATGGTATCGACCAACGTGTACAGAGTACTCGTCATGGTATAACCCGTTACTAACTGCTTGCTGTTATTTAAGTAACCACGATCTTCCGCTCGAGCCTTGGCTTCCGCCACCACATCAAACTGGTCTGGCTCAGTGTCCCAGTAAACACCTAAGCCAACCAAAAAGATGACCAGTAATATCACTGCAACCGCAACAGACTTGCCCATTTTTGGTAAGCCTGGCAAAGAAAAGGCTATCTTATCGATAAATTTCGCCATTGGTGTGTTCCCATGTTAATTAACTTTAACTTCAATTGCGCGTCTAGAGCTGTTAAATGTCATCGCTCTGACTCTAAAATCCGGTGTTCTACTGTTTATAATCTGATACAGCAGTCGACCTTCCTTATCATTCGGCCAATAAATCTCAAGTGATCCTTTAGTCAGATCTACTCGATCAATAATAGGCTGTATTTGTGCGAGAATCTTCTCTTCACTTAATTGAAAAAGATTTTCAGACAAATAAAACAGATTTCCTGAGTTCGTTGGCGACGTTGTCACGGCCACCGTTTGCCGTTTTTTCTGTACTTGGATTTGTTGAATCTGAGCTTCAACTTCACCAATTAAGGGATCACGAGGATTAACCTGCTTCGCCGCATCCAGATAACGTCTTGCGCTCGCAATATCCTGCGTTTTAGCGGCATTAGCCGCCCAAGCCAGATAACGCTCCACAATGGTGGCAATTCCAAGGGTCGCCTGATAGTTCCCGGGATCACGCCCTAGTGCCACTTGAAAAAAGAAGTTGGCATTATCCCCTTCAGGCTTCAACAAACGATTCTCAGCGAGAGCAATTTGCCCCATTTTCACTAAATCTTTAGTAATCTGGTCTGTCGCACTTACCTGACGCAAAGTACCTACATGATTGTCATGCGTCCGCTGGCTTTGTGCTTGCCTATGTGCGTCATTTTGGTTTTCTTGAGACGTTACCTGCGCGTCCGTGTGCCACCAGTTAGACCCAGGTAACGTCGTGCAGGCCGATAAAAACATTGACGAAGTAAGTAAGAAAAGCGCTTTTTTTATCAAGAGAACTCCTAGGCGTTTGGAAACTTTCACAGGCGTTGGTAGTCTATAGCGCCTTTATTTACGAATAAACCATCGTTGCACAAAACGAGTCTTACTCTATGATGCGATTCATCGCTGCGTTATTGATCCTTATCTCTACAAGCTACAGTTTGGCGTTTAACTTTAGCTCGCCTTTTAACTCCGAACCTGAGTTCCTGCCGGTCGATCAGGCTTTTAGCCTATCCGTTAACAGCGATACATCAGGCCAAGTATGGGCCACTTGGCATATTACCGACGGCTACTATCTTTACCGTCATCAACTCAAAATCGATAGTCAAGATGAACCTTCATTACAATTTGCCGACATCCCTCAAGGCGAAATTAAGCAAGACCCCTATTTTGGCGAGGTAGAAGTTTATCATCACCAATTAAAACTGCCATTACAGGTTGATGAGAGCGTCTTACCCAACAACATTAACTTTACTATCCGCTACCAAGGCTGCGCAGAAAAGGGATTGTGCTATCCGCCACAAACTGTGCCCATGTCTGCCGAGTTTGCTAAAGTAACAAGCTCTCGACTGAATGATGATGTTGAACCGTCCACTCCAGCAACCGCTTTCAAACCGTCTGAGGCGCAGCAAGTCACCAGTTTAATCAGCCAATCGTCCTTCAGCAAAATGCTAATTGTCATGTTTGGTCTTGGCTTATTACTGTCCTTAACTCCCTGCGTATTACCCATGATCCCTATTGTTAGTGCGATTGTTGTGGGGAGCAAAGCTAAGGGGTGGAGTGGCTTATATTTATCCGCGGTGTATGTCTTAGCGATGGCATTGACCTATGGTTTGATCGGCGCTTTGGCTGGCTGGTTTGGCACACAGCTCAACCTACAAGCCGCCCTTCAAGACCCCATTATTTTACTTTTAAGTGCTGCGCTCTTTTTACTGTTGTCACTCTCTATGTTCGGCGTATTTGATCTGCGCTTGCCAAGTACCCTACAAACTCGCTTAGATGAGTGGTCGAATCGCTCACAGAATAGCCGCTCCAAAATCCTAGGCATCTTTCTCGCAGGGATTTTTGCAACCCTTGTCGTGTCTCCCTGCGTTTCTGCGCCTCTGGCTGGGGTAGTGCTTTATATCAGCTCGACATCAGACCCACTTTATGGCGCAGCAGCACTATTCAGCATGGGACTAGGTATGGGCTTACCACTATTATTAGTGGGGGCTTTAGGGAGCAAAGTCCTCCCTAAAAATGGCGCTTGGCTAGAAGACATAAAGAAACTCATGGGCTTTGCGCTACTTGGGCTTGCCATTTGGCTGGCTAACCGTTGGATATCAGAAGATTTCCATTTATGGCTCTGGGGCTTACTCAGTTTAGGTATCGCATCCTACTTTTTGCACCGCACGTTAACGGGACATTCTCATCCGGTCCGCTGGTTATTTGCTCTCAGCGCTATCATGATCGGTTTTGTCGAAATTATCGGTGCGACATCTGGCAGTCATACCCCTATGACCCCTTTAAACCAGCTGTCATTAAACCGTGCTGGGGAGGCCAACCCTCATGCAGAAGTGCCGTACTATCGCACCATTGGCTCCCTAGAAGAACTGAAGCAGATTCAAACTCAAAGCACGCTTCCGATCGTGATTGACCTCTACGCAGACTGGTGCATAAGCTGCAAAATTACCGAAGAGAAGGTATTTAAGCACCCTGATGTACTGCCTCTCCTGCACCAAGTCACGTTTGTAAAGGTTGATGTGACCGATAATAACCCTAAGAATCAAACGTTCTTAAAACACTTTGGTTTATTTGGCCCACCCGCCATGCTGTTTTTCAATCGTCAAGATGACTTATTAGACAATTACTCCTTGGTCGGAGAGCCCACCAAGGATGAAGTAGAAGCACGTTTACAAGCGTTACTGTCAAATGAAAACAACGAAAAAGTTTACCAGTGATCGTTTTTTGAACTCATTTTCCAGTTATAGGTTTTTTATCTACAAAACTGGACAATTTCGCGGTTTTTACTGATAATTTCCGGCTAATTGGATTTTCAACTGGCTACCACTGAGTGTGTAAAAATACTTTTTTATAGCCAGTACCGCCTGCTTACGATTGCTTCGTCAGCAGTTATAGACTGAATACATAGACAGAAAAAGAGAGTCAACATGGACATTCGCAAAATCAAAAAGCTTATCGAACTACTAGAAGAATCTAACGTTTACGAGATTGAAATCAAGGAAGGTGAAGAAGCAGTTCGAATCAGTCGTGGCGGAGCTCCAGTAGCAGCCCCTCAGGTTTACGCGGCTCCAGCTCCGGTAGCAGCGCCAGCTCCTACAGCGGCTCCAGAAGCAGCACCAGCGGAAGCAGCAATTGTTGGCCATTCAGTTAACTCTCCAATGGTTGGTACTTTCTACCAATCTCCTGCACCTGGCGCGAAATCTTTCATTGAAGTTGGCCAAAAAGTAAATGTTGGTGACACGATCTGTATCGTTGAAGCCATGAAGATGATGAACCAAATCGAAGCTGATAAAGCGGGAACAATTGGCGCTATCCTAGTATCTGATGGTGAGCCAGTAGAATTCGACCAACCGCTTGTTACTATCATTTAACCCCCTGCCAAAGGTTTCATCATGCTAGATAAAGTATTGATTGCTAACCGAGGCGAAATTGCACTGCGTATCCTACGCGCTTGTAAAGAACTCGGTATCAAAACAGTTGCGGTTCACTCTAAGATTGACCGCGACCTACTACACGTACGCCTTGCAGACGAATCGATCTGTATCGGCCCAAATCCATCAAAAGACAGCTACCTAAACATTCCTGCACTGATCAGCGCTGCAGAATTGACAGATACGTCTGCGATCCACCCAGGTTACGGTTTTCTTGCGGAAAACGCTGACTTCGCAGAGCAAGTAGAACGCTCTGGCTTTATTTTCATCGGCCCAAAAGCTGAAACGATTCGCCTAATGGGTGACAAAGTTTCTGCTATCAAGGCGATGCGTGAAGCAAACGTGCCAACGGTTCCTGGTTCGAATGGTCCGGTACCTTCGGATCCAGAAGAATGTATGCGCATTGCTCGCGAAATCGGTTACCCAGTCATCGTTAAAGCGGCAGCGGGCGGTGGTGGTCGTGGTATGCGCGTTGTACACAACGAAGGCAGCCTACTAAAATCGATCAGCGTTACGCAATCTGAAGCAGGTTCTTACTTCGGTGACAGCACGGTTTACATGGAAAAATTCCTAACTAATCCTCGTCACGTTGAAGTACAAGTACTAGCAGACGGTCAAGGCAATGCAATTCACCTTTACGACCGTGACTGTTCGCTACAGCGTCGTCACCAAAAAGTATTAGAAGAAGCGCCAGCACCTCTTCTAGATCCTGATGCTCGTGCTCAATGTCTACAAGCCTGTGTTGATGCCTGTATCAAGATTGGTTACCGCGGTGCAGGTACATTCGAATTCCTATACGAAGATGGTCGCTTCTACTTCATCGAAATGAACACTCGCGTTCAGGTTGAACACCCTGTTACGGAAATGGTAACTGGCATCGACATCGTTAAAGAGCAGCTACGTATTGCCAGCGGCTTACCTCTTTCTATTAAACAGGAAGATGTGAAGCTTAAAGGTCACGCAGTGGAAGCGCGTATTAACGCGGAAGATCCTAAGACCTTTATGCCAAGCCCAGGTAAAGTAAACTACTTCCATGCGCCAGGCGGTATGGGCGTTCGTGTTGACTCTCACCTTTACAGCGGTTACTCAGTACCACCAACTTACGATTCAATGATCGCGAAAGTTATCTGTTTTGCAGACACTCGTGAAGGCGCTCTAAAGCGTCTAGAAGTTGCACTGGATGAAACCTTCATCGACGGCATCAAAACTAACATCGACCTACAAAAAGATTTAGTGACTGATACCAATTTCATTGCTGGTGGTGTCAACATCCACTACTTGGAAAAGAAACTGGGCCTATAATTGCGCTCAATTACTACACCTCCGCTCGGAGGTGTAGTACCCTCCTTCTATTGCATTAATCAGACTTTTTTAAGTCATAATAGGACTTTAATCCCATGCCTTGGCTGCAAATCCGCGTTCATACTACGCCAGATCACGTCCCTGCATTTGAAGACGCCATGCTTAAATGCGGCGCATTGGTTGTCACCTTTGAAGACGTTCATGACGACCCAGTTTACGAGCCAGATCTCAACACCACACCTTTATGGAAACATACTCGTGTCACAGGCCTGTTTGAAGCAGACGCTGATCTAGAGCTGATTCGTAGCGTGATTGAACACAAGGCGGAACACCTGAACGAATCAAGCATTGATTTAAAAATTGAAATTCTTGAAGACAAGGACTGGATTCGCGAGTGGATGGACAGCTACCACCCTATCCAGTTTGGTAAACGTCTTTGGGTTTGCCCAAGCTGGCGTGAAGTACCTGACGCCAACGCAGTTAACCTAATCCTTGACCCAGGGCTTGCATTTGGTACAGGAACCCATCCAACCACGGCCCTGTGCTTGGAATGGTTGGATTCTGTCGATTGCCAAGACAAGAGCATCATCGATTACGGCTGCGGTTCAGGCATTCTTGGCATTGCCGGTCTATTGTTAGGCGCTAATAACATGGTGGGGATCGACATTGATCCTCAAGCTGTTCAAGCAACGCAAGCCAACGCTGAGCGCAACCACATTGCCCCAGATCGCTATGAAGTAAAGTTACCCCCGTATGAAGGTGACCTACAAGCCGATATCGTCGTGGCGAATATTCTTGCTGGTCCGCTAGCGGAGCTTGCAGATACTATTTCAAAGCTGGTAAAACAAGGTGGCTTGCTTGCACTTTCTGGTATTTTAGAAAGCCAAGCGCATTCCGTTGTCGAAGCCTATAAACCTTGGTTTAAAATCGAGTCCATCGTTGAGAAAGAAGAATGGGTTCGCATTGTGGCGAAAAAGTTGTAGCCCATAAGGAAAATTACGGCTTATGTCAGAAAGCATGATCACTCGTTGTCCAAAATGTTCAACCACTTTCCGTGTCACACAGGAAGTGCTTAATATGGCCAAAGGCAAGGTACGCTGTGGTCAATGCTTTCATATTTTTACTGCCAAGCCTGCTCAAACTGCTTCAGAAAACAGACCTGTTGCAGCCACATCCTCTAACAACGCAGCGCAACAACCCACTCCAATCAAGCAAGAGACGCCAAAGCCAACAGCCGAACAAGACCAACTGACACAACGGGAAAGCACGCCCCCAGAACAACCTCCCGAACAAAACAGGTCTGCACAGCAGTCACCTGCCACCGAGACAATTAAAGACGATGGCACGGTTAACCCAGATTGGCTGGACACACTCTTTAACGAAGAAGATTTAGAACCCTATACCCCCCCAAAAAACAGCAGCGCGCGTTTTATTGGCAGCCCTATTGACGATGAGCTGTTTGATGATTTGGACCAAACTACACAATCTGAAGCGCCGCAGAAGCCTGCACCACAAATGGCACGCCAACCTCAACGCCCGAAAACTTCACGCCCGCAACCAGAGCCAACAAAAAAAGAGCGCACTGAGGAATTGGCCCCATGGGAAGTTGAGCTGGCCGAACTTGAAGCTCAATTCAGTGAGCAATCGCCGGAATCTAAGCCCATTTTCAGTGAAGCATTAACCAAAGCTGCCCGCACACCAGATACACCGAAATCAAAACCAGCAACAACGCCCCTGACAAAACAATATGTCTCTACTCCAGAAGCGGAAGAGCCAGATTACATGCAGGCCTTGCATTCGCTTGCTCAAGATGTGTCAAAACATGAAAGCATGAGTCATGCTGACTATTCCTCACAAGAATCAATGAAGCAATTAGCAGCTGAATACAGCTTAGCCGCCTTAACAGGCTCAGAACAAGAGCCATCTAAGCGTCATCGCAAACGAAGTAAGCACACTTGGCTATGGACATTCGCATCGTTAATTGCCTTAATCGTGCTGGTGACACAAATCGCGACAGGCTACTTTGAGCAAGGCAGTCGTTCACCAGAATTTCGCGCATTTTACAAAGCAGCCTGCTCTTACCTAGGTTGCACTCTACCTGCATTTGAAGACGTTAATGCCGTTGAAATTGAGCATGTCCGCATTCAGAGCCACCCGACCCTTGCAAACAGTTTGCAAGTCAATGCCATCATGACCAACCGTAGCAGCTTTGCCCAAGCCATGCCTAAGCTCGCGCTAGAGTTCTACGATCTCAATGGTCGCCCAGTCGCGGCCCGCTTGTTCGCGCCGCAAAACTACTTGCATAAAGACTTTTTAGACATCACCTTTATGCCACCCAACACGCCTATCCACATCGTAATTCAGATTCAAGATCCTGGTGCAAGGGCAGTCACCCATCAAATCAAAGTGTTTGCCGACAACACTCAGTCCTACTAAATGTGCATTTATTGAACATCCTGTAAATAAGCACAAATTTTAGCCAATTTCTGAGTTGTCAAGACTTCAAAAAACCGAATCCCCTAGGTATTATTCACGCCCGCTCGACGGTGTAGCAGATCTTTAACAACAGATTCGGTATTTAGACACATCATGGCCTTTAGCATTGGCAATTACAGCATCGAAAAGCCCGTTATTCTTGCTCCAATGGCAGGTGTAACCGACTTACCCTTTCGACGCCTTTGTCATCAGTATGGTGCCGGTTTAGTCGTCTCAGAAATGGTCACATCTGATGTGCGCCTATGGGATACTAATAAAAGCCGTATGCGCCTAGTTCATGATGCGGAAGTGGCACCTCGATCCGTACAAATAGCAGGCTCTGATCCCATCATGATGGCCCAAGCGGCGCGTCAAAATGTAGAGCTTGGCGCTCAAATTATTGATATCAATATGGGCTGCCCCGCAAAAAAAGTACTTAATAAAGCAGCTGGTTCCGCTTTGTTGCAAGATGAGCCTCTCGTTCAAAAAATACTCGAATCCGTCGTTAGTAGTGTTGATGTTCCGGTGACGCTAAAAATCCGTACCGGTTGGTCGCCCGATCAACGTAACGGACTAACAATTGCGAAAATAGCCGAACAGTCTGGCATTCAAGCCCTCGCTGTGCATGGCCGCACACGTGCTTGTAAGTTTAAAGGCGAAGTGGAATACGACACCATTGCTGAAATTAAGCAGGCAATCTCCATTCCTGTGTTTGCCAATGGTGACATCCAAACAGCTGAACAAGCCAAGCAAGTATTAGATTACACGCAAGCCGATGCGGTGATGATTGGTCGCGCTGCTCAAGGACGCCCATGGATATTTCGGGAAATCAATCACTACTTAGAACACAACGAGCTTTTGACACCTCCAGCAACGGATGAGGTCCAAGCTATCGTTATCAATCACGTTAAGGCGTTACATGATTTTTACGGTAGCTTCATGGGAGCAAGAATTGCACGCAAGCACGTTGGCTGGTATCTGCAAACATTGGCAGACACAACGCCATTTCGAAGCCAGTTTAATCGCATCGACGATGCGCAAGAACAGCTCGATCTGTTGAATGAATTCTTTGTTTCTTAGCACGTTAGGAAACATTTCTGGTACCTGAATGAGATTGCGAGATTACCCATCTCACGCACGTCTATTCAAAATGGTTAGCTTTAAAATAGAAGGTTACTCTGTGGTAGATCAAACACATACTCAAACGTTTCAAACAGCTTCAACTGAGCAATCACAAACCCTGCGCGACAATGTTGAAAAAGCATTGCAGAACTACTTTGCTCACTTAGACGGCCAACCTGTTACTGATTTGTACCAACTAGTGTTAGCTGAGGTAGAGGCACCTTTGCTAGAGTCCGTCATGAACTACACTAAAGACAATCAAACCAAAGCGTCCGCGATTCTAGGTCTAAATCGTGGTACGCTACGCAAAAAGCTGAAGCAGTACGGTATGCTGTAAGTAAAAAAGGGCGCACTCCGCCCTTTTTTCGTTTTACCCGTTCCCCTAACTTAATAAAACGTTAATCACATTGCGAGAAGCATAATGGCAAACACAACTCCAATTAAACGCGCTCTTATCAGCGTTTCTGACAAAACTGGCATTGTAGAATTTGCACGCGAATTGGCTAGCCAAGGCGTAGAAATCCTGTCGACTGGCGGTACTTACAAACTGTTGCTTGAGAACAGCGTTGCAGCAGTTGAAGTTTCTGACTACACAGGCTTCCCTGAAATGATGGACGGTCGAGTTAAGACCCTTCACCCGAAAGTTCACGGCGGCATTTTGGGTCGTCGTGACATTGACGGTGCAATCATGCAAGAGCACGGCATCCAAGAAATCGACATGGTTGTGGTTAACCTATACCCATTCGAAGCGACCATCGCTCGTCCTGACTGCGATCTACCACTAGCGATCGAAAACATCGACATCGGTGGTCCGACAATGGTTCGTTCTGCTGCAAAAAACCACAAAGACGTTGCGATCGTTGTTGATCCTACAAGCTACGAAGGCATCCTAGCGTCTTTGAAAGAAAACGGTGGTTTGACTTACGATCAGCGCTTCGACCTAGCCGTAAAAGCTTTTGAACACACGTCTAACTACGACGGCAACATCGCTAACTACCTAGGTAAGAAAGTAGAAGGCGGTAGTGAAGACTTCCCACGTACGTTCAACTTGCAATTCAACAAGCAAGAAGAAATGCGTTACGGCGAAAACCCACACCAAAAAGCAGCCTTCTATGTTGAAGCTAACCCACAAGAAGCGTCTATTAGCACAGCGAAGCAGCTTCAAGGTAAAGCTCTTTCTTACAACAACATCGCTGACACTGACGCAGCGCTTGAGTGTGTTAAGAGCTTCCAAGAGCCAGCGTGTGTGATCGTTAAACATGCTAACCCATGTGGTGTGGCAACGGCTGCAAATCAGCTTGAAGCGTACGATCTAGCGTTCAAAACTGACCCAACGTCTGCGTTTGGCGGCATCATCGCATTCAACCAAGAGCTTACAGCTGAAACAGCACAAGCTATCGTTGATCGTCAATTCGTTGAAGTCATCATTGCACCGAAAGTCAGCGTTGCGGCACTTGAAATCGTTGCAGCTAAACAGAACGTTCGTCTTTTAGAGTGTGGCGAGTGGTCAACTGACAAGCCAGCTGCACTAGATTACAAACGCGTAAACGGTGGCCTATTGGTTCAAGACCGTGATGACGGTGCTATTGAACTTGACGATCTTAAAGTTGTTTCTAAGCGTCAGCCTTCTGAAGAAGAGCTAAAAGACCTTCTGTTTGCTTGGAAAGTCGCGAAATTCGTGAAATCAAACGCGATCGTTTACGCTAAAGCAGGCCAAACAATCGGCGTGGGCGCAGGTCAAATGAGCCGCGTTTACTCTGCTAAAATTGCCGGCATTAAAGCGGCTGATGAGAACCTACAAGTCGAAGGTTCTGTCATGGCGTCTGACGCATTCTTCCCATTCCGTGACGGCATCGATGCCGCTGCTGCAGCGGGCATTACGGCTGTGATCCAACCAGGCGGCTCTATGCGTGATGACGAAGTCATCGCGGCTGCAGACGAAGCTGGTATGGCAATGGTCTTCACTGGCATGCGCCACTTCCGTCACTAAGATAGGCATAGGAAACAAGCATGAAAGTTCTTGTAATTGGTAACGGCGGGCGCGAACACGCGCTTGCTTGGAAAGCTGCACAATCTGCCGACGTAGAAACGGTTTTCGTTGCTCCAGGTAACGCGGGTACTGCGCTTGAAGCAAAAGTTGAAAACGTTAACATTGGTGTAGAAGACATTGATGCCTTAGTAGCGTTTGCAAAAGACAACGACATCGGCCTAACCATTGTTGGCCCAGAAGCTCCGCTTGTTCTAGGTGTCGTGGATGCATTTGACGCGGCGGGTCTGCCGATCTTTGGCCCAACCAAAGCCGCAGCTCAGCTAGAAGGCTCTAAAGCGTTCAGTAAAGACTTCTTGGCCCGTCACAATATCCCAACAGCGGAATACGCGAATTTCACTGACATTCCTGCTGCGGTTGCGTACATCAAAGAAAAAGGTGCACCAATTGTAGTAAAAGCGGATGGTCTTGCTGCTGGCAAGGGCGTTATCGTTGCACAAACGGAAGCAGAAGCCATTGCTGCCGTCGAAGATATGCTAGCTGGCAACGCCTTTGGCGAGGCTGGCTCACGAGTTGTGGTTGAAGAGTGTCTAATTGGTGAAGAAGCAAGCTTTATCGTTATGGTTGACGGTGAAAGCGTGCTACCAATGGCTTCTAGCCAAGATCACAAAGCTCGTGATAATGGTGACACTGGCCCTAATACTGGCGGCATGGGTGCTTACTCTCCTGCCCCTGTTGTAACGCCTGAGATGCATGATCGCATTATGAATGAAGTGATCATGCCAACCGTTAAAGGCATGAATGCCGAAGGTAACCGCTACCGTGGTTTCTTATACGCGGGTGTTATGGTCGCTACTGACGGCACGCCAAAAGTTCTTGAGTTCAACTGCCGTTTTGGTGACCCTGAAACTCAACCTATCATGATGCGTCTTCGTTCAGACCTTGTCGAAATGTGTCTTGCTGCCGTTAATGGTGAGCTTGATTCTATTGAAGCAGATTGGGACCCACGCGCTAGTCTAGGTGTTGTGCTGGCTGCTGGCGGCTACCCTGCTTCTTACAACAAAGGTGACGTGATTTCTGGTCACGACGCAACACTTCCAGAGCACCAGAAAGTATTCCACGCTGGCACCGCATCTAAAGATGGCAACGTTGTCACTAATGGCGGCCGTGTACTTTGTGCAGTCTCTCTTGGTGAGACCGTTGCCGAGGCGCAAGCAGGTGCATACGACGTTGTAAAACAAATCTCTTGGGATAACGTTTACTTCCGTACTGACATTGGTCACCGCGCCGTTTCGCGTGAGCAAGCGAAATAATTCCGCGTTTCCAATAGAACGTTAAACTAAAAAGGCCACTTGCGTGGCCTTTTTTTCATCTCGAATATCTACTTTTTACCCAAACCTGCCTGCTTTTTATCCAGCCAGGCTTTAAATTTCTTTCCGACTTCCAATACAATTAATCCAAAAATCACGCCACCCATCCAATCTAAGTCTAGTAAAAAACCCAGAGCGCCTAACATTGCATAGCCATATAAAAAATTACTACGGGTCTGCCCTTGATGTACACGGGTAAACCAAGTCACCACTAACAGTGCGATACACCACCAGACATAATATTCGACCAAGATTGGATATAGCATTTCACACCCTAACTAGTTAATAATGTAGGCCTCATGGAGGCCGCTTTGATTAAACACAGCATACAGACGCTCATTTTACTCGCAATTATGTATCTGACCAACATCGCCTATGGAGCTCCGATGATGGCGTTGCTGGATGAGGAAAACCACAGCGTAAACATTGGCAGCGTTGGTAGTTATTTCATTGATGAGACCGGCCGCCTAACCTTACGAGACATAGACTCTGAGCAGTTACGTAAGCGTTTTGTTCCCTTGAAACGTGAGTTTCCTCAATTTGGCTTGGTGAAAGGCAATATTTGGATTCGCGTCGAAGTTGCCCAACGCTTACCTGCAGGCGAAAACGCGGCACTTCACATCAAGGCTCCGCGGGCACAAGTGGTAGATGTGTACACCCCAAGTTTATTAAACAATCAGATTTTTGCTGAAATGGGGGATGCGCGCCCCTACCGAAATCGAATCATCGCTTATCCTGACTACGTTGTACCGTTACCTAGCTCAGCGCCACCGCTTTATACCGTATATATAAAGGTAAACTCTCGCCTACCGGTTAACTTATTTATAGAACTGAAAACCTTTTCAGAGTTAACCAATGATATTCAAAAAGACACTTACATAACGGGCTTCTTAATGGGGATTCTGCTGCTCTTGCTCGTCAGCAATGTGTTCTTTTTTATCCGCACTCGGCACCCTATGTATTTGCTCTACAGCACGCTACTACTAGGGATTGCTTGTTTGCACTTTGCTTTACACGGTTTTGTCTATCAGCTTTTCCCAACCCTAATGGGCTTACAAGAGCGCGTTTATAATTTTTCAGCGCTCGCCTGTGCCGCTCTTATCACCTATTTCACACGCTTCTATATTGATACTAAGGAAACCCTGCCAAGAATCGATAAGCTATTGTTGCTGATGATCTTAGGCAATGCCTTCTTAGCGGTTATTTATGCCTTAGCCCCCCAAGAATTAAACATCATTTTTTTAAGTATCAGCGCCTTCAGCACCTTGTTGGTATTGCTATTGGTGGCCCTATACAGCGTATACAAGCGCATCCCTTATGCACTCTACTATTTAACTGCTCGAGTCGTGTTAACCGTTGGCCACAGCATTTGGATATGCACTACTTACGGCGTGCTATCTTTTCCCTTCTGGTACGAATGGGGCCTGACCATATCCATTATCTTAGAAGCCCTTGTACATTTTAGTGGCATCATCACGCGCCATACGCCTACCCATAGCCATGCCGCCAAGGTCGATGACATGCCACGTTATGAGTTATTAACTGAGATCGCCTCTCGCATCAAGCGCCAAACAGCCATCATTGATCATCAGTACAGTCTAAATGAACCGCAAGCAGATGAATTGAAACAGGCGTATAAGAATTTATCCAACATTGCCGAGCGTTTATCTTTTATTCAGGGTTTGCAAACTAATAGCACACCTCATCGCCTCAATGCCCCGACGAATTTGCAGCTACTGATTGACCAAGCTGCCATCGATTTTTACACCCTCGACCAAAGCGATGCTGAAATTGACATGCAGTACGGTCAGACCGTTGGCTGGGAGCTACTTTCAAACAGCTATATCATCAAGCACTTGTTTCAAGTGATTATGGAAGAGTTACATCACCATACCGATCAAACACTGAATATAGAAAGTGACGTGGAAATCAACGAGCGTGATGGTCAACGCATCCTACATATTCGCGCCTACCCAATGCCTAGCTCGGTTACCCTTGAAAAAGAACACTATTTCGGCCCTCGCTACCTACGCGACCTTGTTGAAGCTTTGGAAGGCGATATTGCCATTTCAGGAGAAGGTCGTGCACGCGCCTTAATCTGCCGAATCCCGGTTAACATTAGACAGATTGAAGCCAGCGAATTAGCCAAGCAAACTCAGCTTGAAAACCTTATTTTAGTGATTATTGGCCATCAAGATTCAGATCTGATTGAGCGTACAAGTAATTTCTTACACACCCGTTTATTTGCCCTTACTCACATCGACACGGTTAGCGATCTGCACAGTCTTCTTAATCAACGCAATGCTAAAAGTCGCTTTGTGATCTTGCTATTTGAGGATGAAAAAAACTTCGGCGCGTCAGATTTGGCTGGTTTTGTTAGCGCATTACATGAAACCGATTCATGCTTGCTGATTTCAAACAATGTTAATATGTCACAAGAATATGCTAGCGCGCTCGGTTTTAATGGATTTGTTTACAGCTCTCAAATAGAGACCAAACTATTAACCGACATAGAGCAGCTGCAGAGAGAAATACCAGGCTCGATGTTGCCTAAAATCAAGAGATATTCTCAATCCACTTGAGATTTACAGACGTAATTAAAATAATGAACACCGATATAGGAGACTTTAATGGACTGTTTATTTTGTAAACTGGTCAACGGTGACATCCCGGCCAAAATACTGTATCAAGACGATGATGTCATCGCCTTTGAGGACATTGCCCCTCAAGCTCCTACTCATTTTCTAGTGATTCCAAAACGCCATATCAGCACACTAAATGACTTATCAGCTGACGATGCCGCTTTAGTTGGCAAGCTCCCCATTACGGCAGCTAAAATTGCGCAGCAACTGGGCATTGCCGATGACGGTTTCCGTGTAGTGATGAACTGTAATGAGATGGGGGGCCAAACGGTTTACCACATTCATATGCATGTGCTTGGCGGCCGCGCCATGACTTGGCCGCCAGGCTAACAGAAGGTACCTAAGATGCTTCTAACAAAACTCGATAAGGCGGTGATACAGTTTGATCGTGCCTTACAAACTTTGGTTCCGAAAGTAGCCAAAGCAGCGCGTCCATCTCCAGCATTGCAGCACCCTGAGGCTCTTCTGGAGCCAACAGAGCAACGCCATGCAATTGGCTTGATGCGCATTAATCACACCGGTGAAGTATGCGCTCAAGCACTGTATGCGGGTCAAGCGACCACGGCAAAACTAGAGATGGTCAGAGCTGAGATGGAGCATGCTGCCGACGAAGAAGTCGACCACCTTGTATGGTGTGAAGAGCGCCTCTACGAGCTTGGTAGTCGTCCCAGCGTGTTAAATCCATTGTTTTATGGGGCATCATTCTGTATTGGCGCAGGTGCAGGCATGATTAGTGACAAACTCAGTTTGGGATTCGTCGCTGCAACCGAAGACCAAGTATGCTTGCACCTTGATAAGCATATGGCCGCCCTGCCTGAACAAGACCAACGCTCTCGTGCCATCTTAGAGCAAATGCATATCGACGAGGCTAAACATAAGCAAATGGCATTGGATTCTGGCGGTTATGAATTTCCTCAGCCCGTCATGCGCGTCATGACATTAGTTTCTAAAGTAATGACTCACTCAACTTATCGGATCTAACTTATGAATCGTGACCTACAATCGCTTCGCCGTGATTACCAATTTGACGACTTAACTGAAGAAAAAGCTGGCTCAGATCCATTAGCGCTGTTTGATGCTTGGCTTAGCCAAGCGATCGAAGCCTGTCCAGATGACCCAACAGGTATGCTGCTGAGCACAGTGGATGCAGACAATAAACCCCACTGTCGCACGGTACTATTAAAACAACGTGATGCCAGCAGCTTTACTTTTTTCACTAACTACAACAGTGATAAAGGCCAAGACATCGCCAACAATCCAAACGTGTCTCTGACTTTTTTCTGGGCACCACTTTCTCGTCAGGTTCGCATTGAAGGCGTGGCCAAAAAAGTATCTCGTGAGGTGTCTGAAGCTTACTTCGCAACACGCCCTAAAGGTAGCCAAATTGCTGCAAGCGTGTCCCGTCAGAGCCAAGTAATCGCTTCTCGAGACGTTTTGTCGACAGAGTTTGCTGAGCTTGAGAAGCAATATCAAGACAGCGATGTGCCTTGCCCAGAGAATTGGGGCGGGTACGCGGTAGAAGCCTCTACTATTGAGTTTTGGCAAGGTCGCCCAAGCCGTTTGCACGACCGTATCGTGTTTACGTTAGACGACCAAGGCTCTTGGCAAGCAGTGCGTAAAGCGCCTTAAGCAGCACTTAAGTCATGTTAAAAAGCCATCGCTACGATACATAGCCTAGTCGTAGCGATGGCTTTTTTATTGTTAAGCAGAACTTTTATATGTCCTCGTCACAAGCTCGATTTAACGTTCTCGATAGCTATCGCGGCCTAGCCGTGGTGCTGATGATTCTATTTCATTTTTGTTGGGATTTAAGAGACTTTGGCTTTGTAACATTCGACGATCGAAGCGACTTTTGGATTAACTTTCGCGCGCTCATCGTCTTTATGTTTGTCACAGCCGTTGGCTGGTCCAGTTATTTAGCCACCCACAATCACCAACCCTTACGACGCTTTATCAAGAATCAAACCAAAGTCGCTCTCGGCGCAGCGCTGATTTCTTTAGGTACCTATCTGGCACTTCCGGAACAATGGGTATTCTTCGGCATATTGCACTTTATCTTTACAGCAGGCTTTATCGTGCGCCCCCTAGCAGGGCGCCCCGTGATTTCCTGTATAGTTGGCCTGCTCCTGATCGCTACCAGCTATTTTTATCACATCGACGCCCTGACTTCTCACCGCTGGTTTATCCACACCTTTTCCGCACCGGACGCAACCTTAGACTTTATCAACCCTCTTCCTTGGCTGGGAGCTGTCTTAATTGGCCCGATATTTGGATACCTCCGGCTACACTATGTTAAATTGCCTCAAAATATTAGCGTTAAAGCACTGACATTCTTGGGCCGACATGCATTGTTAGCCTATCTACTACATCAATTAATACTGTACCCACTAGTAATGGGCGGATACTTTTTTATGGCATTAGATAAGCAGTGATCAATCTACAAACAACCAATGACAGTAAACAAAATTTCTTATTTTAATGTTGCAATTACACATTCAAGAACTCTTGGGCATGCTCACGTAAGTGATCACTTCAGGGACAAGCAAGGCGCAAAATTTTGATTTTTTCAAGCCTTGATTTTCATCGATTTGAGCACTATTGTTCGTGCCATCCAATACACATTACACTACATCTAGTATCAAGCAGTACCTGGAAATACTATATACAGTATATCCACAGGTTTTACTGCGAAAATGGGAATCTAAGGCATGAGCACTCTGACAGTTACCAAGCGGAACGGCAAAACTGAAAACATTAACCTTGATAAAATTCATAAAGTTATCACTTGGGCAGCTGAAGGTTTAGACAATGTCTCCGTTTCACAGGTAGAGCTGAAAGCGCAAATTCAGTTTTTTGAAGGTATTCGTACAACGGATATTCACGAAACATTAATCAAGTCTGCAGCAGATCTAATCTCAGAAGATACGCCGGATTACCAATACTTGGCGGCTCGTCTAGCTATTTTCCATTTGCGTAAGAAAGCATTTGGTGAGTTCGAACCACCGCACCTACATCTCCATGTTCGAAACCTAGTTGAGCAAGGCCGCTACGACAAAGAGATTCTAGAGAACTACAGCGCTGAAGAGCTGGATACGATTAACGGTTTTATCGATCACTCCCGTGATATGAATTTCTCCTACGCAGCGGTAAAACAGCTGGAAGGTAAGTACCTAGTTCAGAACCGTGTGACTGGCCAAATTTACGAAAGCCCGCAGTTTATCTACATCTTAGTTGCCGCTTGTCTATTTGCTAACTACGAGAAGTCAGCACGTCTTGATTTGATCAAACGCTTCTACGATGCGGTCTCTCAGTTCAAGCTGTCACTGCCAACACCCATCATGTCTGGTATTCGTACTCCAACGCGTCAATTTAGTAGCTGTGTCTTGATTGAGTGTGGTGACTCCCTAGATTCAATCAACGCTACCTCTAGCGCGGTTGTGAAATATGTAAGCCAGCGCGCGGGCATCGGCATCAACGCTGGAGCGATCCGCGCATTGGGCAGTCCAATTCGTGGTGGTGAAGCGTTCCATACGGGTTGTATTCCGTTCTACAAACACTTCCAGACAGCGGTTAAGAGTTGTTCTCAAGGCGGTGTGCGCGGCGGTGCAGCAACCGTGTTCTACCCTATTTGGCACTTAGAAGTTGAGAACTTGCTGGTTCTTAAAAATAACCGTGGCGTGGAAGAAAACCGCGTACGTCACCTTGACTACGGCGTGCAGTTCAACCGTTTGATGTACCAGCGTCTAATTAAAGGCGGCAACATCACATTGTTTAGCCCTTCTGACGTACCTGGTTTGTACGACGCATTCTTTGCTGACCAAGAAGAGTTTGATCGTCTATATTCACTTTACGAAGCTGATGAGAGCATTCGCAAACGCACTATCAAAGCATCTGAGCTATTCACTCTGTTTGCTTCAGAGCGCGCCAGCACGGGTCGTATTTACTTACAGAACGTAGACCACTGTAATACACACAGCCCATTTGATCCGAAAGTGGCTCCGGTTAAGCAAAGCAACCTATGTCTTGAGATCGCCCTACCAACGAAACCTTTGAACCGTGTAGACGACCCAGAAGGCGAGATCGCCTTGTGTACATTGTCCGCGTTCAACCTAGGTGCGCTTGAGAATCTTGACGAACTAGAAGAACTGTCTGAACTGATTATTCGAGCTTTAGACAGTCTATTAGATTATCAGAATTACCCAATTCCAGCGGCGCAGCGCGCAACTGAACTACGTCGTACTCTTGGGGTAGGTGTCATCAACTACGCGTACTACCTAGCGAAGAACGGTGTACGTTACTCAGACGGCAGTGCCAACGATTTGACACATAAAACCTTTGAGGCGATTCAGTACTTCCTACTGAAAGCATCAAACAAATTGGCGAAAGAGTTTGGCCCTTGTACTGCATTCAATGAAACTACTTATGCTCAAGGTATCCTACCAATCGATACTTATAAGAAAGAGCTGGACAATATTGTTTCAACAGAACTGCAATATGACTGGGAAACGCTACGCCAAGAAATCAAGCAGCATGGCCTGCGTAACTCGACGCTTACTGCTCTAATGCCGTCTGAGACCTCATCTCAGATCAGTAACGCAACTAACGGTATCGAACCACCACGCGGTTTCGTGTCTGTGAAAGCAAGTAAAGACGGCATCTTGAAGCAGGTCGTTCCTGAGTTTGAACGCTTGAAGCAAAACTACGAACTGTTGTGGACCATCCCTTCGAACGATGGCTACCTGCAACTTGTGGGCATCATGCAAAAGTTCGTAGACCAAGCAATTTCAGCCAATACAAACTACGATCCATCGAAGTTTGAAGCTGGCAAAGTGCCAATGAAAGTCATCTTGAAAGACTTGCTAACCGCCTACAAATTGGGCATCAAAACACTGTACTACCATAACACTCGTGACGGTGCAGAAGACAAGCAAGACGATATGGTTGATGATTGTGCAGGCGGCGCTTGTAAGATCTAATTTGCAATGCCCTACGTACTGATGACGTAGGGCTTTCCACCCTATTTATCTTTTATTCTATTCGCGATCATTAAGGATCCTTTTCGGCAATGAGTTACTCTACTTTTAACCGCAAGCAATTTGACAGTCTGCAACAACCGATGTTTTTCGGGGAAAACGTGAACGTAGCGCGCTACGACCAACAGAAACACCCTATTTTTGAAAAGCTAATCGAGAAGCAACTGTCCTTTTTCTGGCGCCCAGAAGAAGTAGATTTATCCAATGACCGCAAAGACTTCCTCAAGCTTGAAGAGCACGAGCAGCATATCTTTTTAAGCAATTTGAAGTACCAAACGCTACTAGACAGTGTTCAAGGCCGTTCACCGAACGTTGCCCTACTGCCAATCGTGTCTTTGCCAGAGCTGGAAACATGGATTGAGACTTGGTCGTTCTCTGAGACCATCCACAGTCGCTCATACACTCATATCATTCGCAACATTGTTAACGACCCTACTAAGGTCTTTGATGACATTGTGGTCAACGATGAAATTGCTAAACGTGCCATCAGTGTTTCCAAGTACTACGACGACCTAATTGAACTGGTTAACCTATACAACACCCTCGGTTTAGGTGTTCATAAAGTCCCCGATCGTGGCGAAGTTGTCGTCACTATGAAGACTTTGAAAAAAGCGCTTTACCTAACAATAGCCTCCGTTAACGTTCTTGAAGCAATCCGCTTCTACGTCAGCTTTGCCTGCAGTTTTGCTTTTGCAGAACGCACGCTGATGGAAGGTAACGCTAAGATCATTAAGCTGATCGCCCGTGACGAAGCGCTGCACCTAAACGGCACGCAGCACATGCTAAACCTGATGATGTCTGGCCGTGATGATCCTGAAATGGCTGTCATCGCTCAAGAATGCCAACAAGATGTGATCAACATCTTCGTTGAAGCGGCACAACAGGAAAAAGACTGGGCACAATATTTGTTCAAAGACGGCTCAATGATTGGCTTGAACGCACAAATCCTAGGCCAGTACGTGGAATACATCACTAACGTTCGCATGCAAGCCATTGGCCTAGAAACACAGTTTGCCACTAAAAATAACCCGATTCCGTGGATCAATGCATGGTTAGTAAGTGACAACGTTCAGGTTGCACCACAAGAAGCTGAAATCAGCTCTTACTTAGTCGGCCAAATTGACAATGATCTAGACGGAGCGGATTTTGACGACTTTGATCTCTAAACCCGAGCATCAAGATCGAGAAGTTCATCGTGTTTTGCTAGGCAAAAAGCAGATACTCGTCACCGAAGACGAGCCTCTGCTGCCGCAGCTTGAACGTGCAGGCGTGCAAGTGGAGTACCAATGCCGCGAAGGCTATTGCTCCTCTTGTATGATCAAACTTCTATGGGGCAAGGTCAGCTACCCTGTGGAGCCATTAGCTTGGGTAAACAGCGGCTATATGCTGACCTGCTGCGCCATTGTTAAAAGCGATATTGAGATCGCCATGCTCTAGCGAGCATTTACCGCATTGTCGAGCATCTTATAAGCGGCATAGATCCTTGTTCCAGTGGTTATCCAGCATAGACCACCAAATACAACGGCGAACACTACAAACTGGCTCGGAAATAGACAAATCAGCACAAAGCAGATAATGGTTTCCGTGCCTTCGGTAATACCGCCCAGGAAATACAGCGACTTCTTGCCATAATCCAGCTGCTCGATGTTGCGCTTGGCGGCCATGACGGCAAAGGCTAAGAAGCTGCTCCCTGTTCCCATAAACGACCAAATCAAAAACGCCGCCGCCAGCGCGTTTTGCTCAGGATTGGCCACAGCAAAGCCAAATACAACAGCAGAATAAAAGATAAAATCTAACACAATATCTAAATAGCCACCCGCATCTGAGCTACTGTTAGTAGCCCTTGCCAGCGCACCATCTAGACCATCACATACCCGGTTTAATACGATCCCTAATAGCCCCAAGAAGAAAAAGCCACCCGCCAGCGCCAGCGCCGCCAGCATACCCATTGCAAACCCCATCAGCGTAATTTGATTAGCGGTGATACCACGCCTGATCAATGGCTGAGCCAATTGCGTTAAGGGCGTTTTAATGACCGGAATAAAAACCTTATCAAGCACATAAACTCCTTAGTAATGCTATTGTGATAACCTCTTTACTTATACGCTCCAGATGCGTTGTTTGTTACTATAGCCGACAGTTTTATTGGCTCAATATAGGAACGATGTCATGATCCATGCAAAGCAATACGGTGAGAACCTGCCTCCGTTGGTCGTCATTCACGGCTTATTTGGTAACGCTGACAACTGGCATTCCATTGCACAGAAATGGGCGGAGAATTTCACTGTTTATTGCCTAGATCTCCCTAACCATGGCCGCTCTTCTTATCTTGAGCCGGTCACCTTTCCTGCGATGGCCGATGCCATCAATCAATGGCTCGAAGATAACCAGCTCGACAATATCTTTTTATTAGGCCATTCCGTCGGCGGTAAAGTATCCATGCAGCTCACCAGTGATCATCCAGAAAAGATCGCTAAGCTAATAGTAGCGGACATTGCACCGGTTGATTATTCACCTAGCCATACAGAAATCTTTAAAGGCCTTCAGGAAATCAACCGTCAAAAACCTGCTAGCCGTAAAGCGGCAGACGAACTGCTTGCCCAATACGAGAGTAATGTAGGGGTGCGCCAATTCCTTTTGAAAAACTTAAAACGCACCGAGCATGGTCATGTGATTGATCTAGGACTTGAACAACTACTGGCAGGCTACGAAACTATTCTCAGCAAACCGAAACTGAAAGATGGCATTCAGACGCCTACGCTTTTTATAAAAGGCGAAAACTCAGATTACATACTGCCCAAATATCAAGCAGCTTCACTGACTCACTTTCCAAACGCCAGCGTCAAAATGATTCCCGAAACGGGCCATTGGTTGCATGCCGAAAAACCAACCACCTTCGCCAGTTTAGTTAAGCGATTCCTCACAACCTGATTCAGGACACAGGCCAAATTCACTTAACAGGAAGCGGTCTGTGGGCAATACTAGGCCATACATACGAATAAGATAGGGGTTGAAAGCAATGCGTAACGGGGTTGGATAAGACGCCGGCATCAGGGCACCACTGGCGTCATAGCCCTTGATGTACGATGTCACTAACTCAAGCTTATCCTGCGACGTACTGTAAAGTGCAAATAAAGCACCGGCCCTTACTAGTTGCAATGAGTGAGCCGCTAACGCCTTTTTTTTATGGAACATCAAGCGAATAGCATCTTTCGAAAACTGGGGATCAAACAAGGCCGAATCATACAGCGACATGACTAGGTTAGAACTTTCTAACACATCGGTTAAATGCTTCAGTTTCTCTTCACGCCCCTCTTCTGCGATAGGATAAGAATACACTTCTACACTCTGCAATTTGGCTAATCGCAACGTTCGCTCACTTAACGATAACGCGTCACTGTGTACCACTGCGATGGGGGCATGGTCTTCCCAAAATGACTGCAACACTTTCAAGCGCAAATCCAGTGGCGCTCCAGAAAAGACTGCCGTACTCGCTTTCGGGCATTGAGCCCGAGCCACCTCAAATTCTTCTTCTCCTAAAAAAAGCGTAATAATGGAGACGTCCGCATGACTTTCACAGATTCGAGCGTAGCTATGATGGCCAACAGTGATAACAAGATCACCATCTCGAAGCTGAGTATCAGGATTGCTTAGGATCGGCACTTGATAGGAGGAAGACGCTGATAGCGACATCGACAATACTCTGGAAACCGTTTCTCGCCCATCATGGAATACGAACGTGCTGGCCTGAACCAGCGCGCTCGTAAGTAATCCAATGATGAGCAAAAAAATCCGTTTCATAGTGACTGCGATATAAAGTTAAAAAGACACGTTAGCAAACATAAAGTAACTGGTTTTCTTTTCGGTGACATTATTCACGCGTATATACGGTTCATTATCCAAGCGAATATTGGCTCCAACTCCAGCTGTTAAAGTAGTTGAGCCTGCCACACGGCGATAACTCAGCCAAAGTCCTAAGGCTTCATAATCGTAAGTGGCGATTTCTTTACCATAAATATAGCGGCTATTTATAGAAAAACTATCGTTTAACGGTGTACTCAGAAATAAGGTTGTTATAAATGGCGCTACACTTTCTGAAATATTCTTATGATTAGCCTGAGTATCCTGGTAAGACATGGTAGTACGAACCAAGGTGCCTTTTGCTGAGCGCCAATCAAGCTCCGCTTCAATACCATCAATGGTAGCTTTGAGGTCTGTCGCTGGCGTCAACACACCACCGTCTTCTAGCGCATCTTCGTATTTTTTATTTGATCCAACGAGATTTGTCATTTTTTCGCGATAAGCGGATAAATCAAAGGACAAGCCAAGAGTTGGAATATTTTGAAAATAGCCGACCTCGTAGGCGATAATTTTTTCCGCGGGCACACCTGTTGAGTAAGCAGGAATAGAACGAATACCATTAAAAACATAAGACCAAGCGGCTTTTTGATCGTAAAGATCCGGCACTCTATAAGCTTGCGAAACATTGGCACGTAATGACGATTGTGGTGTTAGCTTGTAGGTCGCACCAATTTGCGGCGAGGTATAATCCCCCGACAGCGTGCTGTGCTCGTACATAGCGCCAGCATTCAAGATCAACGGATCCAATGCTCGATAACTGAGGTTGGTTGAGACGCGCGATAACTCGTCTTTGTAATGACCATCAAAGTAAGTGGCCGAATCAACCGAATCCTGGCGATAAGAGACCGTATTTACAAATCGGTAGTCACTGTTTGGCGTCCAAATGCTTTGTAGCTCAATATCGTGACGCTCTTCATCTAGATCAGAAAGCAAATGTCCCTCGTAGATTTGCTCTTCAGGAAGACTCTGAGCAAACAGCAGGTTCAGCACTTGCCCGTATACATCCACATCGTGATCTTCAAGACGGTCCGATTTGTCGTAGTAATACTGCATTTTTAGCGTATGCGTCGGTGACTGCTCAAACTCCCAGCCAAGCTTAATATGCTCACGATCTCGTTCCAGTTTCGGACGAGTATCACCATAACTCACACCTGGTACTTCATAGAACTCAACATCGGCGTCAAGATTGGTCACCCCAAGATCTATATCCACTTTTTGAGTGGGATCTTCGTACACAAAAAACATATTTCCAGAGGTCTGAACATGACCATCATTACGTGGATCGCCATCACCTTTAAACTGATAACCATCAACAGTCCCACGTGAAGCAGATACCCGGTAGCTCCAATTGTCCGATAAACCACTGTATTGACCGTATATGCGTCGGTTGCCCTGATCATCGGAGGTGACAAAAACATCGCTCCCCAGCGTATCCAGCGGACTACGAGTTATGATGTTAATCACAGCCAAAAAGGAGTTACTACCATAACTCGAGGCATTCGGACCTCGGTTAATTTCCACACGTTCAACATCTTCAATATTCAATGCCAAACTAGGCCAGTCCACGCGAGCATAAACAGAGCTATAGACCGAGCGACCATTTACAAGCACCTGAATACGACGAAAACGATCTAGCTCCGTACCATGATAAGCAACCACCTTGCGATAGGAATTCCAGTATGGCCCAACAAAAAAACCGGGCACATGAAACAGTAAATCTTCTACATACTGAATATTTGAACGGCGAATAAATTCGCCAGATAAGACCGACAAGGTCGATGACACTTCCACTCGGGGCTGCGCTACGCGCGCAGGCGTGACAACAGCGGGAATGTCGCCCAACAGCATATCGTCAAGACCCAGCAAGGAATCATCAATGCTATCTGCGCTTACTACGCCAACATAAGTCATCAATAGCGCGCTAGTAATGAAACGAATCATACAACCCTCACTTTCGAAAAGCGTCAGCATAGTATGTCCCTAATATGCGCACTTCCTCAGAAAAGAAACGAAGCTCCTCTAGCGCTGCCTGCATTGCTGGAGATTGAAAATGGGCTTCAACATCAACGTAAAATTGAGTCGCTGTAAACTGACCATCAAGCATATAACTTTCAAGTTTGAGCATGTTTATGCCTTGGGTAGCAAAACCCCCCATAGCTTTATACAGCGCTGCGGGAATATTCCGCACTTTAAACAGAAATGAAGTAATGTAGCGTTGTTCTGGCTCAAAGGTTGGCATTTTTTGCTGTTGTGAAAAGACAAGAAAACGGGTGGTGTTGCCTGCAACATCATTAAAATGCGATTGCAATATTGGCAGGCCGTATAGGTCTGCTGCCAATGCTGAGGAAATGACCGCCAAGCCAGCCTGCTTAGACTCCGCCAAATGTTTTGCCGCGCCTGCGGTGTCATACATAGCCACAGGTTTTGCACCAAGCGCTTTGATATTACGATCGCACTGAGCGAGCGCCTGCGGGTGACTGCCAACGCTTTGTACATCTGTCAGAGCCATCCCAGGTGTGCCAATTAAGCAGTGGTTAATTGGCTCAAAATGCTCTTTTACCACGTACAGCTGAGTGCCTTTTAGCTCACGGTAAATCTCTTCCACTCGGCCTGCTGTCGAGTTCTCAACAGGAATCATGGCATAATGCGCTTCACCACTTTCCACTTTCGCCAGTGCTTGGCTGAAGCTAGCACAGTTGACCATCTGCCAATCGGGAAAGCAATGTTTACAAGCAAGATGTGAGTAGGCACCCGGCTCACCTTGGTATGCTACGACATGATCGGCATTGATTGAAACGCCTAATTGGGTCATGATGATTACACCATTCATCGAATACAAAAGACTTTGAACCTTACCAATTTTTGACGTTTTCCAACACTAAAATTGACAATCAACGCAAAAAAAAATCATCTGATTAGTTGAACATTATGAAGCAAGTTTTTATCAAGTTAGTGCGTTTCTACCAGTACCTACTCAGCCCGTTACTGGGAAACAACTGTCGTTATTATCCAACTTGCTCAGCCTACATGATTGAAGCGATTGAACGCTTTGGTGTCGTAAAAGGTATCTGGTTAGGTCTGAAGCGCCTAGGTCGCTGCCATCCTTTTCATGAAGGGGGAATCGATCCTGTTCCCGAGAAGAAATGCGGTCCACATAAAGATCATAAACCGCATAATACTAAAAATTAATTTAGCTGAAGATTCAAATCACTCACAACCAATACTGCCTGAGTACGGTTATTGATATTTAGTTTGCGAAAAATAGCGGTAATATGAGCTTTCACCGTTGCTTCGGAAATATTCAGCTCATAAGCAATCTGCTTATTAAGTAAGCCCTCATGCAAGTAGCACAAAACCTTATATTGTTGTGGTGTTAACTCTGCCACACGACGCTGCATATCTAAATTGGGGCTAGGTAGCTGCTCCAATTGTTCTGACATGCCATCCGGTAGCCAAGTATCACCATCAAGGATAGCGGTAATCGCTTCTAAATAAACCGCTGGCTCACTCGTTTTTGGAATAAAGCCTAACGCGCCCGCTTCAATAACATTCGCCACAACAGCCAAATCGTCACTGCCTGAAATCACCGCGATAGGAATATCAGGGAAATCTGCACGGATACGTATTAATCCATATAAATCACCGCTTCCTGGCATATTTAAATCCAGAAGTAACAAATCCACATCAGGATTCGCTTTAAGGCTTCCCAATGTGGACTCGAGGTCATGTGATTCTTGAATATCTACTTCACCGAGTTGATCGCGTAGCGCTCCCGTGAGAGCGCTGCGAAATAAAGGATGATCATCAGCGATAAGAAGTGAAATCACTAGGTTTCCTTAGCATGAACGTATGATTTACTTATTTAACCTGTTATCGATCAAATCATCAACCACACTTGGATCCGCTAGAGTACTTGTATCACCTAAAGCGTCATGCTCATTAGCTGCTATCTTGCGCAGAATACGACGCATAATCTTACCCGAGCGAGTTTTTGGTAGACCGGTGGTTGCCCAGTGCACTAGATCAGGCGTCGCAATTGGGCCCACTTCTTGGCGCACCATCATCTTAACTGACTTAGTTAACTCTTCGTCTGGCTCTACGCCTGCAACTGGGATGATGTAAACATATATTCCCTGGCCTTTTAGATCATGCGGGTAACCTACTACGGCGGCTTCGGCAACCGATGGATGTGCCACCAACGCACTTTCAATTTCTGCTGTACCGAGACGGTGACCGGATACGTTTAGCACGTCATCCATACGACCTGTGATCCAGTAAGCGCCATCAGCATCGCGACGGGCACCATCACCAGTGAAGTATTTGCCCTCGAAAGTACTGAAGTACGTTTGCTCAAAACGCTCATGGTCACCATAAACCGTACGAGACTGGCCCGGCCAAGAATCTAGAATCACTAGACCACCCTCCACTTCAACGCCCATCTCAGTGATCAGATTACCCTCTGCATCCACCAACGCTGGCTGAACACCATACAAAGGTGCCGTACAGGAACCTGGTTTTGGATTGGTTTCCGTCACACGTGGCGTCATCATTAAGCCACCTGTTTCCGTTTGCCACCAAGTATCAACGATTGGGCACTTACCATTACCAATGTTCTTGTGGTACCAAACCCATGCTTCAGGGTTAATCGGCTCACCCACACTGCCTAGTACACGCAACGAATCACGTTTGCTGGTTGCAATAGGCTCGTCACCTTTCGCCATCAATGCACGGATCGCAGTGGGTGCCGTGTATAGCTGAGTAACATTGAACTTATCAACGACGCGACCGATACGGCCAGAGTCTGGGTAAGTCGGTACACCTTCAAATAGGACACTTGTTACACCGTTCGCTAATGGTCCGTAAACCATGTAGCTGTGACCCGTAATCCAGCCTACATCGGCTGCACACCAGTACACATCATCAGGTTTAATGTCGAATACTAGCTCGTGCGTTAATGATGCATACACTAGGTAACCACCTGTAGTGTGAACGACACCTTTTGGCTTACCAGTTGAACCAGACGTGTAAAGAATAAATAACGGATCTTCTGCGTTCATTGGCTCTGGAGCGGCTTCTGTGCTTTCTTGTGCTGCCAATTCCGCCCAATCTAGGTCACGACCTTCTACCCAATTCACATCAGCC
Source organism: Marinomonas fungiae (assembly GCF_001418205.1). Taxonomy (GTDB): domain Bacteria; phylum Pseudomonadota; class Gammaproteobacteria; order Pseudomonadales; family Marinomonadaceae; genus Marinomonas; species Marinomonas fungiae. The sequence continues at coordinate 362,070 of NZ_LIQF01000001.1, forward strand.
TTGGTGTAACGGTACACCACGACTTTTTCAACGGTTGGACAAGCATTATTGTCTAGAGCTTTGTCAACGTTGTTTTTCAAAGGTACTAAGTTGCCAGCACGTTTACCTTGATCTGCGGTTAGAACAAGTTTTACTTCACAGTCATTTAGACGGTCAGCGATCGCAGACGCAGAGAAGCCGCCAAAGATAACACTGTGAATTGCACCAATACGAGCACAAGCCAACATGGCATAGGCCGCTTGAGGAATCATTGGCATGTAGATGGCAACACGATCGCCCTTCTGCACACCTTGCTTGCGTAATACATTTGCTAGGCGACCTACTTCATCGTGAAGTTCTTGGTAAGTGACCACACTGTCGTTACCTTCCACATCCCCTTCTACATAGAACGCCACTTTATCGGCTTTTTCTGGAAGGTGACGGTCGATACAGTTATAAGCCGCGTTTAATTCGCCGTCTTCAAACCACTTGATGCTGACATTGCCACGTTCAAAACTTGTGTTCTTCACTTTTGTGTAAGGTTTTGACCAAGCTAAACGAAGGCCTTCTTTGCCCCAAAATGTATCTGGGTCACTGATTGATTCTTGGTAACGTTGTTCAAATTCGGCTTGGCTAACATTGGCGTTGGAGTAGGTGTAATCCATCTGCTCCGTGTATTCTGAATGTGACATGACTCGCTCCGTTGTTATTTTTTATAAGGATGCTGAAACTTACTATATCGCTTGCTCTAGGACAGGGTATCCCACTTTAGTCTAACCCTCTGATAACACTCAGTTATCAAATGTGCCGGCATATAAGAAAAATGGCAGTCGAGCTGGAACCTTCTCAAGCGGATCTTTCCACACATATTCGATCTCTTTCTCAGCCTCCTTAATCTTAAAGTCGCCATGCTTTTCCATCATGATCTGCGATGCAGACCAAGAGCGCATGAAAGCAAACGCTTGAGACATAGTCCAATGGCACTTTAATTCAAAGGTCGGTGTTTCGATCTTGGTAAACGGGAATTCAACTGCCGTGTATTGGCCGCGCAACAAGGTAGTTTTTTCTGGCCAAAATGGCTGCAAAATTGGCAACAGATGCTCCTTAATCGCTTGATCTAAAGTATTGTCAAACTCGACCCAGTTATACCCCCAGATAAACAACTTGCCTTCTGGTTTTAAAACTCTGCGAACTTCCGCCCAAAAACTGTCCAAATCAAACCAATGCAAAGCGTGAGCGACACACACCGCATCAAAGTAATTATCTGGAAAATTAGTATGCTCTGAAGGCTGCACTGAATAATTCACTTTGCGATGTGGCGTTGCCTTAGCGATTTGTGCCTCCGAAATATCCGTGGCTTCGACCTGATTGAAATACGCCGCTAGATCAATAGAAGCCTGCCCAGTACCACAGGCACAATCCCAAACACGCTCGGTTTGCTTGACTTGATGACTCAGCCAGTAATACAGCTCCGGTGGGTACGTAGGCCTTACGCGAGAATAGTTAGCCGCCGAGGAGGGATCGAAAGTACGCATATCTCTTCCAAATTGGTTTGCAGAAAATAACAGTATCTACCTAATTACCCCATATGTATAAAGGATTTCTTGTGCACTTGCGATACCTTTGACCTGTTCCGCTTGTATCCCTTTTGTAAGCGCGCCATCGACATTCACTTGGTTGTCATCCAAAAACAGGATGTGCTCGGGATTCACACCTAACTCATTGACCACATAATCAAAAACCTCTAACTCAGGTTTCACCAAGCCCATTTGATGAGACGCAAAGTAACTATGAAAAAGCCCTGAAAGCTGCATTTCATCCATTAAACGCCCCCAGTGGGCATCATTAGTATTAGACAAGACAGCACGATGAAAATGAGACGGAATACTCTGAACCAATTCAATCGCGCCCTCAAACAATCCTTTCGGCCAATTGATAAAGTTCTCTGTGAAGCTGTTAGGATCCACATCACGATTAGTTTCGCTTAATAACCGCTCAACAAATACAGGCAAAGGTATCTGACCGCTATCAAACGCCTTCACCGAAGGTGACTTCAGCCACATTTCCCAAAGCTCTGATTCACTGCCCGCCTCCATTTGAAAGACCTTAGCGAAGTCCTCTTGAGTACCCAAGTTGACCAGCACATTGCCTAGGTCAAATAGAACTACTTGTATTTTTATCGCACTACCCACAGCAGCCCTCCAACCATTCAATCAAAACTTGTAAAAAAGGTTTACATTTTACCCTTTGAATTTGCTAAAGGTTTAGCTTTTAATGACGTTAAGAGATATGGATACCTATCTATGAGGAATACGTATGAAGTCACTTAAGAAAACAATTGTTACAGCAGGTTTTGCTACGTTGCTATCAAGCAATGCGCTGGCCCTTGAATCACTAAATTCCGATGCGACTGTTATTGTAAATAATGCTTTTACATTAGCAGAAACGGCTGAAATGACTTTTGGTTCAATTCGTGCCACCGCCGATACAACGAACACTGCAACGGCATCATTAACATTACCTGCTGATGGTTCAGCTGGCGCAGTCACCGCAGGCACTCCCGCAGACGCAAATATTGTCGTGATTTCGGCAGGTACTCCAGCCTCATTTGCTGTCACCAACGCCGCACCATTCACAACCCTTACATTGACATTGCCGTCATCGGCAATAACTCTTGCCACTGCTGGAGGCACGGCTGAGTTTACCGTCGATACCTTTAATGCGATTATCCGAGGTGGTCAGAATGATGGCGATGCTTATACTTCTGGAACACCGAACTTAAGAACAGATGCCTCTGGCGCCGTTAGTTTTGATGTTGGCGCAACACTGCATACCGATGCAACCACTCCAGCTACAGACTACTTAGACGGCACCTACACAGGTAGCTATCAGGTGCAGGTTGATTACTAACTCGCCTCTCAAAATGAATATGCCATACTTAAAAAGTATATTCTGTGCGACACTGCTATCATCTATTGCTGAAGTTAAGGGTGAAATCATTGAACTCTCGCCCTTAACTTTCGGTTCAGTGGTTATTGCAGAAAACAACACCCAAGAACATGTTACCTTAACCTACGCAGGGAATGTTATTCGAAGCAATGGCATTTATATTGTTACTCCCCCAACCGTCGGTCAGTTTCTATTAACCAATTACCCTAGTAATCAACAAGTTTTTATTTCTGGCAGAAGTATTCAAGCAAGAAGTAACAGTGATATCTATTCTGTCGATCAATTTACATTAACAGATGTGGATGTGCCTTCTGTACTGACGACTGATAACTCAGGCTCAGCAACGCTTTTCGTAGGTGGCACATTAGAGACCTCAGGGTCTGGGGTAAATTCCTATGTAAATACTCAATATAGGATTAGCTATCAAATATCAGTTAATTATTAAGGACATTATGATTCATTACAACGGAATTAACCTCTTCAGCAAAGCAATAGTGGTATTGGTTACACTTGTTTTGAGTACATTCACTTATGCTGATTTAATGATTTCTCCTACTCGCGTTTTTTTGGACGATGGCGATAGAACTTTTGAAGTCAACCTAATCAACACAGGCAAACAAATTAGAAGCTATCGAGTAGAATGGAAACAAATGGCAGCTCTGCAGCAAGGTGGCTATCGAGAGTTGACTGAAAAAGAGAAAAGCCAATACTCGAGTCTTGAACGATTCGTCAGAATCAGCCCAAAGCAAGTGACGCTTGCTCCCGGTGGACGTCAGACCGTTAAGCTCCTTGTCAGAAAACCCAGTGGCCTTCAAACTGGTGAATATCGATCACATTTATCCTTTGTAGCGCTACCTCCCAGTCAGAGCAACTCAGAAAAAAATGCAGGAAGCTCAATCTCATTAAACGTACTGATGAGTTACACCATGCCTGTCATCTACCGCGTAGGGGCGGTGAACGTTAATCCAGCAATCACAGATATTTCTCTTGTGCATAAAAAAGAGACGGGGATCACGAATATTAAGGTCGATCTATACCACAACGATCCATTTAGCAGCCATGGTCGGTTAATAGCGTATTGGACGCCTCAAAATGGGCCCAAAAGGCAAGTTGGCCTGATAAATGGTTATAACTTCTACCCGGAAACAAAGACAGCTACCACACAATTTCCATGGCAAGATTTTAAGCTTGAACCCGGAATATTAGAAGTTCGCTATGAGGGACAATTGGAATTTAAAGGCTTGCTACTGGCTCAAAAAACGTTGCCCATTACACAACAGATGATCAATTCCGTTAAGTAGTTCTTATGCGCAGTGCTTGCCTCATCATCGTTGCCTCTTTGGCTGTATCAACCTCTCATGCTAATGAGGCCTTTGAGCGCTTAAAGGCCAAATACAAAGCTATACAAGATGATCAAGTGGCTCTGCCAAGCCTCACTAAAACGGCAGCCACTCAAGCAGCCAATAACGCGCAAACGATACGCCCAGATGCAATCGCTAGCACCATTCCCGCGGGAGAAGAGCTGATTCTTGGAGTGCAACTAGGCAAGCTAGTTTTGGGGCAGGTGTTCGGTTTTAAAACCGAACATGGAGCCAAGATAAGCTTATTCGACATGACACAAGCGTTTGATTTCGCCATTGAAACAGACTTTGACAACGAATCAGCCTCAGGGTGGATTCGTAACCCTGTAAATACATTTGAGATCTCTCATCAAGAAGACGGTAATTGGTCAGTTATCGCAAATGGACAAAACTCTATTATTGATGCTCAGCAAATCAGTTTAGAAGACGATTTCTATATTGACTTAAACCTGTACGAACAATGGTTTGATGTAAACCTTGATGTCAATTACGGTACGCTGACACTTAAAACTCAGAGCAACCGCCCCCTTCCTATCGAAGAAAAACTGGCACGGGAGCAACGCGCTAAAGATGCGTATCGCGCACAAAATGAAGCCCGCGCCCCGCTTCAAAAGCATGATTACCAACCAATATCTAAGCCATTATTGGATATACAAGCATCAATTAACGCCAGCGAAAACAGCGATACTAGCCATAATATTTCAGTGTTGGGCTCTAATGATGTAGCGTATTTTAACACGCAGTACTACTTCGCTATAAACGGCAGTAACGAGATTAACTCCGCACGCTTATCTGGCAGTCGCTACTCTAATGAAAGTGAGCTTTTAGGCTTTATGAATGCCACCACACTCGAGTTTGGTGATATTCGAAGTACGCAAATCAACCCACTTCAAACTGGTCGTACCCATCTTGGTGCACGTATAAGCAATACTCCACTTTCCTATAGCGGCGGTAATAGCATCAACCTTATTGGTGATATCCAAGCAGGCTGGGATGTGGAGGTATACCGAAATCAGCTGCTACTCACTAGCCAATTTAATGTCACTGGCGGTCAATATGAGTTCCAAGATGTGCCCCTGGTGTTCGGATACAACGAGATCGAGCTGGTTTTTTACGGACCTCAAGGCCAAGTAAATCGCGAAAAGCAAGATTATTACGTTAGCTCAACAGGTCAGTCGGCGGGGCAGTTTGTCTACGATATATCCTTTATTGACGAAGGGGAAAGATTGTTCGATCAAAACACCTTAAATAATGAAAACAATAACGGCCTCAGTACTTTAATTCGTGCAGATTATGGTGTGACGGATTGGTGGTCATTAAGCATTGGCTCGCAAGTACATCACGAACAGGGCTTTGAGCAGTACGATCAACAATCCTTCGGCAGTGATATTTCATTGTTTGGCGCCGCCCTGCTTTCGATTGATTCACTGGAGCAGGACAACGGTGATTATGAGCGCCGTTACCAGATTGATACCAGCCTATGGAACCAGTCTCTAAGCTTTATCCATCGTGAAAATCAACGCACCGATGACGCTAAGGATGTTAGCAGCTTTGAATCTCAAGAGCTTAGACTTTCTGGCGCCGTACCTCGTTTAAGGCTGTCCTATCAACAATCCATCGAGCAAATCACTCCTGATGGCGATGAAGCCTACATGCGTTTTATCAATCAGCTCGGGACCAGTGTTGGTGACAGCTATCTATCAAATCGACTGACTTGGTCTGACCAAGACGCTGCTGAGACGACTGGTGATTGGCAAATCCAACGTTATTTGAGTGACTATTTTGTTCGCTTTGGCAACGACTATACGGTTTCACCTGAGTTTGATATAGACGCCTTCTTTGCTGAAATCAGTGGCGATATTAGCGACAACACCAGTGGTCGTGTGCGATTTATTTATAATTTAGAGAATGACTCCAGTGAAACAGCATTGGTAGCTAGCTGGCAGCCTAATGAGTTCAGTCTTACTTCAAACCTCTCTTACAGCGATCGAACTGGTTGGCGCGCCTCTTTGTTAGGGCGAGTCGGTATTGGCATGACTCAAAACGACAGTGCATTTTTTTCTAGGATGCCTGTTTCTTCACAAGGCACTCTGTCTGCTCGTGTATTTTTGGATAACAATCGTAACGGTCGTTTTGATTTAGGCGATCGCCCCCTCCAAAATGTCGATATTGAAACCTTACAAAGCTATCGCAAAGCTACCACTAACTCACAAGGAATAGCGGTAATCACCGCCTTACCGAGCTATCAACAAACCGATATCGATATCGATTTGAGCAAACTCGACGACCCCTATTTAATTCGCGCAAATCAAGGGGTTTCCATTGCTCCACGCCCAGGCTCGATTCAAACACTCGACATCCCCGTCGTCCCATCTTTGGAGATCGAAGGCTATGTCAAAGAGCTACAGCAAAACGGCAACTTGACCAACAGAGCCCGCGTTCCCGTATTGCTAAAAGACACTTCTGGTACAGTTGTTGAGGAAGTCATCAGTGAATTTGATGGCTATTTCTTAATAACAGGGATTGTACCTCAGGCCTATACACTGGAAATTGACCCAACTTATCTGCGTAACTTTAACTTCCAACAGGGCTCTCAAATCCCACTTACCGGTGAGGAATCCGGTGTATTGGCAGAGCAAAACCTAATTTTACGTAAGTCATTCGAACTACAGGGATACAGTGCACAGCTTGCGTCATTCAGCCGCCTTGAATCCTTGCGTGGTTACTGGCGCATACTAAGTAAACGCTTGCCTGAAATCGCTCAATACCGATATTTTTACAACCGAACAGAGTCAGGCTATCAATTGTATGTGGGATTTTCGAAGGACAAACAGGAAGCCAGCAGCATTTGCGTTTTTTTAGCAGATCATAATGTGGACTGTGATGTCACAAGCATCACTCGCCGCTAACGTTCATTAATTAGCGGCGTAAGACGATTTACAACGAAAGGAAGGGATCGCCTTTGTAGCTCGTGATTAGGCAATCCTGCTGCATCTGCTTCAACTTATTACAAAAGTCGACGCTGTAAGCTTTTTTCAAAAATGGCCCGACGATGAGCTGGTAGTAGGTTTTGCCTTTCACTTGATGCCGATTGATCAACGGCGCAGTGTCGGCGAACTCCTCAGCGTATTTTTGCGTGATAGCTTGCCAGCCCTGAATAGCTTGTTGCTCAGAGCCATAAGCCGCCAGTTGCACACCATAGTATTGGGATGTCGAACTGGCATCAGCTTTGGTTTTGGAGCCCCCTTGAAACTCTGCCGTTACCGCATTGCTAGGCGGCGACTGACGGAACGGTTTGTCCGATCGCGTGGTGGAGATGGGGGGAGTCTCCACCTTGGGCGTGGTATTAATGTCCGCCAATGCTGCGGAAGGTAAAACCGGAGCTTGATTCGCTTGCTGTTTGGCTTCCGCTACAGGCGCCATTTCTTGAGTTAAGCTTTCGCTCGACTCTGGCACCGTATCAAGCGTTTCCACCAGCAGTTTCAAATCTGATTCTAAGGCTAGGATGCGTTGCAACTGTGGTTTCATGTCCTCCCATTCCTGCTGCTGAGCTTGTAAAGCTTCCTGCAATTCAGCGTTAGTCATGGTACCTTTTTTCTCAGGTGTTAACGTACAGCCTGCTAACCAAATAGCCCCTGCGCAAACCACTAATAACTTCAGTCTCATACATCCCCTCCATCAATTGAGACATCTTACGATAACACTAGGGCGTTTGTCCCCCAAACTAATGCCCCATAACGAAGGCATTTACCGATCAGTATCCATAGCATAGATGACAGCCAATGTAGCTTCGCCACGCCCGCAGCCAAACACAGTGCGTCGCCGACAACAGGCAACCAACTGAATAATAAAGCTGGCTGACCAAAACGCTGAATCCAATGCTGAACTTGCTGTAAGCGCTTAGCGGATATAGGGAACCAGCGTTTATCCTGGAAATGAAGCAAGTATTTACCAAGCCACCAATTCGTCATACCACCAAGGGTATTTCCAATTGAAGCACTCCCCCACCCCCAAAATGCTAACTCTGGGTAACGCGCAACAAATCCCAGCAATAGTAATTCTGAGCCCAATGGTAGTACGGTCGCCGCTAAAAAAGCGATAAAAAATAGGCCAACAAGCTCTGGCGCTGCTTCAATTAATATATTGATATGAATACACCTTTACATCATGCTTTGTGTAACACAAGCTACTAGATCATAACAAGATTCAGCATCTGACTTTGATGCAGACTACTAATTAACGTAACACAACTTACATTTTGCTATTGCCTTAACAAGATACTGTCATGAAACACCAGTATACTGCCGCATCATAACAAGGCCTTAAAATTGCATAAGCAAATAAACGCTCTCAGCCATAAAAGGGATCTTTTATATGCCGTTTGACATTCCAACCGAGCTCGACTCCCTATACCAACACATTGATAAGGTGATTCTGTCTCGACAACACCCTGTAACTGGGCTTTTTCCAGCAAGCACCAGCATCAACAACCACGGCGACTACACCGACGCTTGGGTACGAGATAATGTTTATTCCATTCAAGCTGTTTGGGCTCTATCACTCGCCTACAAACGTGCCTCAAATCCGGACAATCGCGCCCACGAATTAGAGTACGCTTGCATTAAAATGATGCGTGGCTTGTTATTTGCCATGATGCGCCAATCACATAAGGTTGAAGCCTTTAAAGACTCTCTCGATCCGATTGATGCCCTTCACGCAAAATACGATACTAAAACAGGACAGGAAGTGGTCGCGGATGACGCATGGGGACACCTGCAAATTGACGCCACCAGTTTTTATCTCCTAACCCTTGCGCAAATGACCAAATCAGGCAGCAGCCTGATCTATTCTCGCGATGAATTTAATTTCATTCAGAACCTGATTTATTACATCTCTCGGACTTACCGTACCCCTGATTTCGGCATTTGGGAACGTGGTAATAAAGTCAACAATGGCAAAGCCGAAATCAACGCTAGTTCTGTAGGTATGGCGAAAGCCGCTCTGGAAGCGTTAGACGGCTTGAACCTCTTCGGCGAAGACGGTCCAGAATGGGCAGTTGTGCACTCCTTTGCCGACGCGGTCGCTCGTGCAGGTTCTGTCTTGGAGTCCCTATTACCTAAAGAATCTCGATCCAAAGAAGTAGACAGTGCCTTGCTTAGTATCATCAGCTATCCTGCATTCGCGGTAAATGATGAAAAACTAAAACGCAAAACACGCCAAGAAATCCTCGATAAATTAGGCGGTAATTACGGCTGTAAACGTTTCTTGCTCGACGGACACCAAACCGTAATAGAAGACCACAGTCGTATTTATTATGAATATGACGAACTAATCAATTTTGAGCACATCGAGTCCGAGTGGCCGCTATTCTTTACTTATCTTTATATCGACCGTTTATTTGCTCGCGATTGGGAAAGCGCCAACTACTACCGCTACCGCTTAGAAAGCCTAATGGTGGAAAAAGACGGCGAGCGTCTGCTACCAGAGCTTTACTATGTACCAGAAGAGTTTATTCTTGCGGAAAAAGCGGCGCCAGGCACACAAATACGAGTTCCGAACGATAACTTGCCATTAGTCTGGGCGCAAAGCCTCTACCTGGTTGGGCGCATGCTCGACGATGAGCTCATCACGACAGAAGATCTCGACCCTCTAGGGTTGCATAAGAAGCAGCATATCCATCGTAACGTCAACATCTCTTTGGTCGTGTTGGCTAAGAACAATAAGATCAAGCAGCAATTATTGGATGCAGGCTGCTTATGCCAAACCGTGGACGAAATAGCCCCCATCCAGATCGTCAATTCAGAACAGTTAATTGAATTGTATCGTAATGTTGGCGCGTCAAAAGCCCTAGGATTAAGCGGCCGTCCAAGCCGAGCTCTAAACAGTCTGGCCATCGCACAGCCGTTTGTTGTGAATGACCAACGCTGCTTATGTTTACCGTGGTTCCAAAATGCGGATCGTGACTATCGTAAAACGGATCCAGCTCTCTTTGAGCAGCACATTCGCAACGAGCTTTCGGTTATTTCCGAAAGCTGGTATTACCCAGCAAATGCGGTATTTGCCGTTCTAATCGATGAAGCGCTAGCTGAAATGAAAGGTGCGGCACATCTGTTTGAGTTTTTCCGCGGCCTACAAAAGCGTGAGTTCAGTGAATTTCGAGTTATTCCGCAATCTGCGAAAAACGCTTTTAAATCAGGCAGTCGTCGCCTGATGAACTTTGATATGCCACATGGCTATGAGTTGGGTACTCAACTGCCAGTTTATGAAGCCCCATGGCCTATCTCAAGTGTCGCGGATACGGCCAGCTACGACTATCAGCATTGGAGCATTAGTCAGCTTATTCAACACCTACAAGAGAAACCCACTTTAGAAGATGCCACTGAAATTCTACTGCAATTGGGCCGACGCAACGCACTGCATGAGCAAGTCACCGAGCAAAACGGCGAGCTCATTACCGTTCGAAACGTGCTGGACTCGGTGTACACCAACGCCTTAATTCATCGTAACTGGTACTGTGTTCGCCAACTTTATTCGTTAATGCTTAAACCCACCATGGACATGGCCACCCATGCGGCTGAGATCACGGTGCGTCAACGTGTATTGATGATCGGCCAGCACTCCGAACATCAGGTGAGTATTACCACGCCACTGCATCATAAAGATGTCTTTAAAGCCATTGCACAAAGCTCAGATTCATTATTAGCTCAAGTACTCTACCATGAGCTATTAGCGATCACTGGCACGTTGATGAAGATTCATCCTGAGTATTTTGCTGGGGTACGCACCATTCGCTTGCACAACCTAGGTCTACTTTGTGCGCATAAGTTTCTCAACGATGACGATTGTGACAACATCGACGTGATTAAAACTCTTGCAGCGCACTCGCCCATGGAACTTTATGAAACTCTACGTCGAGTTCTAGTAGAAAAGCATAAAGAGTTTACCCATGTCGTCGCCAGTGTGCGTTATCACCAACGGGTCGACTCGCAGGCAGGTCGTAGTAAAGACATAGACTGGTTTGAGTGGCGTACAGGTCAAGGACTTATCACCAAGCTACCAGAAACTATGTTGCTGCAACTATGGGACAGTCTCGCACAAACTAACCGCATCGTATTTGGCGACCCGCAAAGTAATACTATCCTTGATTGCAAGCGTACCTTGAGCTCTATGACACCAGGGGAAGATACTTTTGCGCATTTGATCGAGTCCCTGACCTTCGACATTACACCGAGCTGGTATAAGTGCTTAATTTTTGAAGGTTTGTACGCATTTATTCTATTTTGTCAGAAACACCCTAATGGCGAGTTCATTGAGGAAGTAAATTTACCAGTTTTGATTTCCAAAGCGGCCATGGATCATGTAAAACAATATAAGACTGACCACCCAGAGGTGGATAGCTATGACATGGCATTGGATGAATTTGCCCAGCTGACACCAAACAAAGTGAATCATTACTTAAGTTGGGCCGTCACCAAATTGCACAGTCAACAACGTCACATACATAAAACATCTTAATTGGTTGGAGAAGTAAATGGATCTTCTGAACGACGTCATCAACGCTCGCTGTTCCGACCCTTTTAAATGTCTTGGTTTAAAACCAAACCAAGACAAAGGATTTACATTAACGGTATGGCGTCCCGATGCTACCAAAGTCGAAGTGCTTGAAATTGATTCAGAAAAACTAATTGGCGTCATGAAAGCAGGCAAAGCGGACGGCGTCTTTTTGTTTGCCTGGCCAGCTAAACGAGCACAAAGCCACTACCGCCTAAGGGTTCATTATGGCGAGGCTAACTTTACTATCGTCGACCCGTATCAATTTCCAGAGGCCACCTTTTCCGACCCGGAATACCACAGTGCCAGCCTGTATCATAAAGAAGGTGCTCTACTCCGCTCAGCTAAAGTAAACGATAAACTATCGATTCAGGGCACACGCTTTGCCGTATACGCCCCTGCCGCTCGATCCGTTTCTGTTGTAGGAGACTTTAATAATTGGGATGGGCGCATACATCCCATGTCGAGTAATGGTGACGGCGTTTGGCGTTTGTTCATTCCTGATATTATTGCTGGCGCGCGCTACAAGTATGAGATTCGCGCCAATAATGGCGACATCCTGCCGCATCGTACTGATCCTTTCGCCAAAGCCATTGAACAATTTCCATCCTTTGCCAGCGTTGTCTCTGCCAGCACTTATCGCTGGCAAGATGAGTCATGGGTCAATCGTGAAATCCAAGATATCTACGAGCAGCCAATGAGCATCTATGAGGTTCACCTTGGCTCTTGGAAGAAACAACATGACGGTAAATCTTTAAGCTACGCTCAATTGAAAGAGCAGCTGGTGCCTTATGTAGTGGAAATGGGTTATACCCACGTTGAACTGCTGCCTGTGATGGAGTTTCCATTCGATGGTTCTTGGGGATATCAGCCTATTGGCCTGTTTGCACCGACCTCCCGTTACGGCAGTGCAGACGATTTCCGAGCTCTAGTAGATGCCTTCCACCATGCAGGCATTGGCGTCATCATGGACTGGGTACCGGCCCATTTCCCAACCGACAGTCATGGCTTGGCTAACTTCGATGGCACCAAACAATACGAGTATCCAGATCCTAAAAAGGGCTGGCATACGGAATGGAATTCATTGATCTACGACTTTGGTAAAGATCATGTGGTGGACTATCTCATCAGTAATGCCAATTACTGGCTGGATGAATTCCATATTGACGGCCTTCGTGTTGATGCTGTGGCATCAATGCTGTACCTAGATTACTCTCGTAAAGACGGTGAGTGGGTGCCAAACGTAGACGGCGGCAATCACAACTATGAAGCCATTGATTTTATTCGCAGACTCAATGAAACCATCTATCTAAACCACCCCCGCTGCTTCACAGTGGCCGAGGAATCAACGGCGTTTCCTGGAGTGTCCAAGCCCACTTATATGGATGGGCTCGGCTTTGGTTTTAAGTGGAACATGGGCTGGATGAACGACTCTCTTAGCTATATCAGCAAAGATCCGATTTACCGCCAACACCATCAAGGTGATCTAACCTTCTCTATGGTATATGCCTATGATGAACAATTTATTCTGCCCATCTCTCACGATGAAGTAGTGCATGGTAAAGGTTCCATGATCGCCAAGATGCCAGGGGATGCTTGGCAAAAATTCGCGAACCTTCGTGCTTTTACCAGCTATATGTATTTCCATCCGGGTAAAAAGCTTAATTTCATGGGCAATGAATTGGCACAAGGTCAAGAATGGAGCCACGAACGCTCCTTAGATTGGCATTTGCTGGAGGTGGATTATCACGCTGGACAACAGCAAGTCACCAAAGCACTGAACCATTTATATAAAAATGAGCCAGCCTTGCATTTAGATCACTCACCATCGGGATTTGAATGGATCAGCTTAGATGACAGTGCCAACTCCACATTAGCGTTTGTCCGCCGCGAAAAAGAGTCGGCGGAACATTTGCTTATTCTTGTGAACTTTACCCCAACGCCACATGGTAACTACCGAATTGGAACGCCACAGAAAGGACGTTACGAAGTTGTTTTTAACTCGGATGAAACTGTCTACACAGGTAGCGGCTACCCGGTTAAGAACAGCTACTTAACAGAGCCTGTTATAAATCATGGCAGAGAGCAAAGTATTGAAGTACAACTGCCCCCCTTATGCACTCTTGCCCTAAAATGGCACGCTAAATAAAGACAATAGGAGCGAAGTATGACCCGCAACTGGCAGATCAATGTTGGCTTCCCGCTACCGCTAGGAGCCACACCGACTCCAGATGGGGTCAACTTTGCGGTGTTTTCAGAACATGCTCAGCAATTGTACCTATGCTTGTTTAATGACGAAGGAGACGAACTCGCTCGTCTCCCTTTTCTCGAAAAGCATCGCGGAATTTGGCATATGGAGGTGGTTGGATTAGAACAAGGCCAGCATTATGGCTTGCGTGCAGAAGGTTCCTTTGACCCAAGCAACATGAGCTTTTTTAATCCAAACAAATTGCTCATTGACCCTTACGCTAAGCAACTAAGCGAGCGCCTCGTGTTTCACGAAGAACAAATTACGCTGACGCCTGAAGGTCAAGCGGATCAACGCGACTCCGCTGCTTTTGTCCCCAAGTCTGTGGTCTCCATCCCGCAGCCGTTGGCGCACATACGCCCAAGCAAACCGCGTGGTGCGGAACGTTGCCTGTATGAAATGCATATTAAAGGTTTCAGTCAGCAGCTGGATATTGCCCCTGAATTACGCGGCACCTATTTAGGCGCCTGCAGTGATGCCGCCATTGAACATCTACAACACCTTGGCGTCTCAACAATACAACTCATGCCCTGCTTTGCTTTTGCCGACGAGATCCACTTACAAACAAAAGGCCTGAGTAACTACTGGGGCTATAACCCCGTCAATTTTTTCACCCCCGAACCGCGCTATGCTCTAGAAAATCCAGTCAGCGAGTTCCAGCAAATGATCGCTCGTTTCCATGAAGCGGGGCTAGAAGTGATTTTAGACGTGGTTTACAACCATACCTCTGAAAGTGAGCTGACACATGGCACCACCAGCTTCCGCGGCCTCGATAACCAAGTATATTATCGCCACCAAGACGGCCAATACCTGAATTACACTGGCTGCGGTAACTGCGTAAATACTTACCATCCCGCTACTGTGCGCTTAATCTGTGACAGCATGCGTTACTGGGTTGAGGTGATGGGAGTTGACGGCTTCCGTTTTGATTTAGGCGTCGATCTAGGACGAGAACAAAATGACTTCTCCCCCACCGCCCCCTTGTTACAAGCGATTTTGCAGGATCCTATTTTAAGCCTGACCACGCTCGTAATGGAGCCATGGGACATTGGCCCAAATGGCTATCAAGTAGGCAACTTTCCGCGCGGCTTTTTAGAATGCAATGATAAATATCGAGACACGGTACGCCGCTTCTGGCGCGGTGATGCGAATACAATTCCTGAGTTCGCCACCCGTTTAATGGGCTCTCGAGACTTATTTCATAAGGGACACAAATGTGCCCTGCACTCGGTGAATTACATTACATACCATGACGGCTATACCTTACACGACCTAGTCGCCTACCACCGTCGTCATAATCTGGATAATTTAGAAGAGAACCGTGATGGCCACACCGATAATATTAGCCAAAACTTTGGTGTTGAAGGTGAAACGGACGATTCACGTATTTTGGCCGCTCGCTTAACACAACAGAAATGTTTTATGGCGACGCTGTTATTTAGTCAAGGTACACCTCATATTCTTGGTGGAGATGAACTTGCACATAGCCAGAAAGGCAACAACAATGCTTACTGTCAAGACAATGAGATCACTTGGTTAAACTGGCAGGCATCAAACGAACGCGATACGCTGACGGGCTTAATTAAAGAAGCCCTAGCGCTGCGCCAGCGCTATCCCATTTTAGCTGAAGCTTTTCTCTTAGACGATCCGCTGTACCAGCATAAACCCAGTGATGACGTCAGTTGGTTTAACGAAAGTGGTCAATTAATGTCACAAGACGATTGGCAACATTCCGAACGTGATTTCTTATCAATGCAGTTGACTGATGCCTACAACAAAACAAAACTGTGGCTGATGTTTTACCGTGAAGATCTGCCGCTTAAGGTGCGTTCACCTAATGGTTCTCAAATTAAAAGCGTGCTATTTTCAACTCATGACACAAATCAAGTTCATGAGTTTGAATGTGATTTAAAAATGCGCTCGGTGATGCTGCTGGAGCTTGAGACCTAGTGCAAATACTCGCATATGAGAGTATGTGATAAAGGAGCAACTCTTTACGTGGCCGATATTAGTATTCCAGATTTTAAAAACATCAATAAGAAAGAAGAAAACTCGCGTGCTTCGGTTGAAAACAAACGCGTTCTGATCGTTGAAGACATTGGTGAGATGCGCCTGATGCTAAAGTCGCTGATGACTAGCTTAGGCTACAGTAAAATTGATATTGAGCCGTCTGGTCAAGCCGCCCTCAAACGCATTTTGGATGGGCGCTATGACATTGTTTTGTCGGATTACAACTTGGGAGGTAGCGTAGATGGTCAGCAACTTCTCGAGGTGACTCGTAAAACCTACGCTTTAGACCACTCTACCATTTTTATGATGATTACAGCCGACACAGCGTATGAAGCTGTGGTGAGCGTCCTAGAGTACCAACCTGATAGCTACTTGGTGAAACCTTTCCCACCCGAAGCCTTTATGCGCCGTTTAGGCCGTGTTGTTCAGCAGAAAAAAGCTTTCCATAACTTAAACCAAGCGCGCTTGCATAAAGATTGGGACAAAGTTATTGAAGAAGCCAAGTACATTATGTCTAAGCATGCGCCTTATGAGAGCCTTTGTCTCAAATCCATCGGCGAATCACTTTATGCCAAAGGCGAGTACAAACAATCCAAAACGCATTACATGCTGATTACCCAAAAGCATAAAAACTTGGCTTGGGCCTACTATGGTATGGCGCTCTCAGAAATGGCAATGGAGCAGTACCCGGCTGCGGCTAAAAATCTTGAAACAACCATCAATTTGAGTCGCCACTTTTTGTCCGCATACGACTTGCTTGCGGATGCCTATGAAAAGATGGAAAACCTAGATCAAGCGAAGAACATTCTTATCTCCGTACTAGAAGTCTCACCACGTTCCCCAGAGCGAAGCAAACGACTCGGCGACATCAGTATTAAGCTACAAGATTGGGCCGCCGCGGAACAAGCCTATTCACGGGTCATCCGTTTAAATCGTGATACGATAAATGAAACCGTGGATATGTACTACGACCATCTTCAAGCGATTACCAACCTTATCGCCTCTGGCCATGATAACAGTAAAACATTGAACGATAAGTTTAAACGATCGCTCACACGTCTTCGTATTATCGGTAAAGCCAGCCCTGTTGCAGTCACCAACTCATTCCGTATTGAAGTGCAACAATACGTCACCCGAAATCATCTTGGTGAAGCGATAAAAACTTGGCAAAATTGGCACCGTCTCATCCAAGAAGGAAAAGCGTCACCCTTATCCGAAGCTCAAGAATATACCTTGAAAAAGCGTCTTGGCTTGATTTAACCTTTTATTAAGTGCATTTATGTCAACAAATTCTAGCCTACACCCTTACAGCGCCTTAACTCCGGACACGGTTATGGATGCAGTAGAAAGCCTAGGCTTCTACTGTGACCATCGACTATATCCGCTCAATAGTTATGAAAACCGTGTCTACCAAGTAGGCATTGAAAACGCCACCCCCTTAATCGCCAAGTTCTATCGCCCAAAGCGTTGGAGTGCCGCACAAATCCAAGCCGAACACGATGCGACACTTGCTCTGAAAAAAGCGGGGGTGGACGTAGCAGCACCGCTGTTGATGCGAGGCAAGAGCTTGTTTGAACACCAAGGCTTTTATTTCTCTTTAACCCCTAAGGTCATCGGAGAAGCGCCGGAGCCCGGCAATCTCAATCAACTGTTCCAGATTGGCGAATTAATCGGTGCTATGCACCAAGCATCGCGAGATTGGCAAATTGAGCAGCGCCCTTATCTTTCCGCTATTCAGCGCATTGAGCGCGCTTGTAAAGTGGTGCTTGAAAGTAGCTATCTACCTAAATCGATGACTCCCGCATACGTTCAAGTCGTTGAACAGTTACTGCTGCGCATTACCCAAACATTGCCGTCACACCAGAGTAATAGCATTCGCTTTATTCATGGTGATTGTCATCGTAGCAATATCATTGCGCATGATGACGCCATGACATTATTGGATTTTGACGATTGTCGTATGGGCTACGCTGTGCAGGATTTGTGGTTGCATGTCAGTGATGCGAACGAGAGACGAGCTCAGCTGAGTGAGTTGATCGAAGGTTACGAAAGTCAGTGTGATTTTGACTCACGAGAGCTGGATTTAATTGATGCCATGATGGCAGAGCGAACATTGGTCTATACCGCCTGGATAGCCGAGCGCTGGCTCGATCCCGCTTTCCCCATTATCTTCCCGCACTTTATCAGCGAAGAGTTTTGGCGACAGCATATCCAAGATTTAAATGATATTTTAGTTAAATGGGGACAATGGCGTTAATCCCTTAGTGGCTTTTCTTGCTTTTCACTTGGATCAAGTTACGATCCAAGTCATACATGACAAATAACACGTAATCCCCTTGATCAACAGGGCCTTCGAGTAACTCAACTTGCAGTTGCTCGAAGTGCATAATCAGCTGTTCAGCACTCAAGTCACTGATTAAAGAAATATGTCCTGAGCCCTCCAAAGCATGGTGACGCAGTTCATCACCAATACCTTGAAACAGGATCTTCTCTTCACCAAATGCCACGCCAATTCCAAGCTCTGAAGACATAGGTTCCATATTAAACACGGTTTTATAAAACGCCTGAGAACGAACCGCATCCGCCACCGTAAGAACAATTAGATCAAAACGTTTTATCATTCCTTAATCCTATCACTCAACCGACTTGCCCATTTCAAGAACTTGGGAATCTAAATTTATCTCTGGAAACAGATCCCCCAGATGCAACAAACCTAACACCAGTTTATCCTTGGTACGACGAGGCAGTCGCTTAACTCGATATTCCAGTTGCATGGCTTGTTGCTTGCTCGCCACAACCTGATGCCAAGCCAAGGTTAAAGGCGCTTTGCCACGTAAATAACGGGCACTTTTGCTACCGCCTTGACAATGCTCAGAAAAGCGACGATCCACATCCGTTGTCACCCCCGTATAAAGAGTATCCTGACGGGTTCTAACCATGTAAACAAACCAAGGCGACAACATTGTACTCAACTTTCCAACCGCTCTCTAAATTGTTTAGATTTTAAAGAATATAGCTTATCAAACAAGATATTCACTACCCGTAAAAGAATTTATCTAGACTTCAAGAAAAGATTTTGTGCGTTTCATAAATAGGTTATGAGAGTATGTAAATCTATGCAAAGACCATAGTTATTGTGGGCTCATTCATTAATATTCTATGACATTCTTTATTACTTATTTAACGGACAATCGATGACACTCTGTTCGAGGTATTCCCCGCTTCTGATCAGCACCTTGATAAGCGCTACACTAGTAGGCTGCAGCACGCCCGCCAGCGAACCTCAAGCCTATTACCAAAACGCTGAAGCACTTATCAACCTAGAAAACCAACGAGTGTTTCACTCTGCCGAATCGCCACAACAGAATGCTCAACTACTGGATTTAATTCCTGATACGAATCTAGAAGCGCTAATCCAAACAGCCTTATCAGGGAATCCTAGTCTACAAAAAACAGCCTTGTCTTTAGCTGCAAGCCGCCTGAGCTTAACAAATGAACAAGCAGACCGCTTACCACAAGCAAATTTAGGCTTGTCGGCCAGCGATTCGGAAAATAACAGTGGTCAGTTCTCGGCCAACGCGACCATCCGTTGGGAAATTGACCTCTGGGCACGTTTGGCCGACGTTCAAAGCGCAGCAGAAAAAAACGTTGTTAGTGAGTACGAACTGTTTCGAGCTAGCCAAGCCAGCCTCGCTGCAAATGTAATGAAGAACTGGTTACAACTAATCGCCGATCAACGAGCGATCAACATTGAGCAACAGCGGCTTGCCTTACTAGAGACCAACGAGACATTGATCATACAACGCTTTCGTAATGGCCTTGGCTCTTTAGAGAGCCTCGACGAAGCAAAAACCTCAACCTCCCAATCACGCGCGGACTTAGCGCAGTACAAGGAAGATCTCACCCACACGCTAAGAGCGCTGCGTTTGTTGCTCGGCGATAATCAAGCCACACAAATGGCTATCCCAGATCAGTACCCAGAGGTGTGGTTGGATCTCAATAAACTACCTATCCAAGATCTTGCGCTACGTCCAGATTTGCGGGCCGCCTATCTAGATATCGAAGCGGCAGATTACGAAGTAAAAGTCGCCTATAAAGATATGCTGCCATCTTTTGATCTCAGCGCCAGCCTCAGTGACGCTGGTGGCAATCTAAGAGATGCCCTCTTTGTGTCGCCTGTTTGGTCCTTACTCGGCCAATTAAGCGCCCCCTTGTTTCAGGGAGGACGTCTTAAAGCCAATCATGAGATCGCCAAGCTAAAAATGGCGCAAGCCTACCAAGATTATCGTGAAACTCTGCTCTTCGCGGTCAATGAAGTAGAAAATGCCATAGGACAAGAAACCGTGTTGGGGCTGCGTCGCCAACATATTGCCAACGCCCTAAGCAGTGCTGAAAGCAACCGTCAGCAATATGAGCGTAAATACCGCTCAGGCATAGTGGAATTAAGCGATCTAATCAGTGCTCAGCAGGTCGTTTTTAATCTGCAAGCGCAGCTCGATACGCTGCAATTTCAACAACTCAGTAATCGTATAGATTTAGGTTTAGCCCTAGGATTAGGAATCGCACAACCATGAAACGATCATTAAATTGGATTTATTTTGCGCTGGCTGTGCTTATCTTGATAGCCGTGTTGGTGTACATCCAATCTGCCATGAAAGCCAACGAGGCCGCCGTAAGCAAACCGCGCCCAACCAGCAAAGCGAGCGCCTTAGATGTTTCTGTCGTCGCGGTTCGTGCAGCGGAACACTCTGCCTCTATCCAAGCCGTTGGCGTTGCCAACGCAAATCAAAACCTCTTATTGACCACTCAGATCAGCGGTGAAGTCATTGAGCTATCCCCAAGCTTCGAAGTCGGTGAACAGATAAAAAAGGGGCAGGTACTACTCCGTTTAAAAAATATCAGCACTCAGGCTGATCTTGCCCGCGCGAAAAACACCCTCGCCAATGCCGAATTAACGTTAAAAGAGGAGCAACGCCAAGCAGATCAAGCCAATGCCGAATGGCGTGCCGCTGGTTTAAGCGGTGATCCAGCATCAGATTTGGTCCTTCGTGCGCCGCAATTGGCTGCCGCTAAAACGGACCTAAGCGCCGCTCAGGCAGCCTTGGCGTTAGCACAAGACAATGTCAAACAGCTCACTATTCGAGCGCCGTTTGATGCCATTGTGGTGTCAAAAGACGTTGCTTTAGGCGCTTACCTTAACAGCAATACTCAAGTCGCAACCTTATACAGTACCGATCAAGTAGTCGTAGAGCTGCAGCTAAGTTTGCTAGATTGGCAGAAATTACCCAGTGCCGACCGCATGCTAAAGAATCATTGGCCCGCTCAAGTAAATTCGGTGAATGGTAGCGATACATGGCAAGGCTACGTCAAACAAGCGGGGTTGCACGTAGACAGTAATTCAGGACTACGCAGCCTATTTGTCGCAGTCGACACCCCCCTACAACAATCTCCAGAATTGATTCCGGGCAGCTTCGTGAAAGTACAACTGGCTGGAGCCTCCCTAAAGAATCTGTGGCAATTACCTAATTCAGCCCTCAGTCAGAAAAGTGAAATCTGGTATGTGGATCAAGACAATCGATTGGCAAATTTTGATGCGACACCCAAATTTGTCGATCAAGAGTTTGTTTATATCGAGGTACCGGAAAGACTTAGAGAGACACCCCATCAAGTTCTTATTCAACCCTATAATAGCTACTTAAAAGGTATGCTGGTCAATCCTCAAGAACGAGGTAAGCCATGAACACAGAACAAGCTCGCGGTCTTATCCCTTGGTTTGCCAACAACCCGGTCGCAGCTAACCTACTGCTTGTGTTAGTGATTGCTTTGGGCGTCATCAATATGGATGGTCTCAACAAGGAAGCCTTCCCTAGCCTGACGCCAAATCAAGTATCGGTCTACATTGAATACGACAGTGGTTCTGCCCAAGCGAGCGAAGAAGGTGTCGCCATCCCTGTCGAGCAAGCATTACAGGATGTACTAGGCATCAAAACTGTGACCACCATATCCAACTCACGAGGTGTCAATACGCGCATTGAAATGCAAGATGGCTATGACATTGACGACTTGATGCAAGATGTTAAAGATGAGCTCGATCAAGTCACTTCTTTTCCCGACGAAGCCGATCCACCAGTGGTTACCAAGGCCATGCGCGAAGAGCATGCTATTTGGATTCAACTTTACGGTAACACGGACCGTCGTACGCTACAGACCCTAAGCAAAGACCTAGAATCCGATTTACTTGAGCATCCAAACATCAATTCAGTCAAAATTTCCGGCTGGCTCGACCCGACCATGTTGATTGATGTCGACAAAAGTAAGCTGGAAGCCTACGGTTTAACTTTATCTGATGTCGCTAGCGCCATAAATAATGAATCCAGCCCAGAACGCGTGGCCACATTACGTAATGAAGATATTTATTTGCATGTACGCGCTTCTCAACAAGCGTATGTGAAACAAGCGTTTGCCAATATTCCTATTCGTAGCAACAGCTCAGGCTCCGTCTTACGTTTACAAGACATCGCGACCATTACCGATGCCTTTGATGACGATGACTTTATGTTGTCGCGCTTTAATGGCGAATCCAGCCTAGCTCTACAAGTCATCACCACCGGCCGCGACGACATCAGTAAGTCCGCCGAAGCCGCTAAAGGCATAGCCGAGGGGTGGCTGCTAAGTGGCCGCTTGCCAGAAGGCGTTGAGCTTGATACTTGGTATGACCGCAGTGAATCCATTAATGGCCGTTTATCGCTAATGGTCACCAATGCCATCACAGGGATCGTGCTGGTGTTTATCATGCTGGCCATTTTCCTCAACTTAACCGTCGCTTTTTGGGTCGCGATGGGCTTGCCGTTTATCTTTTTCGGTACCCTGTTTGTAATGGGCCTCGACAGTGTTGGACTGACCCTCAACCTGTTCACCACCTTTGGTTTTATCATGGCGTTGGGCATCGTGGTAGACGATGCTGTGGTAATCGGGGAAAGTGTTTACAGTGTGCGCTCCAAGGAAGGAGATACCCTAGCCAATACGATTAAGGGCACTATGCGGGTCGCCGTGCCCACCTTGTTTGGTGTCTTTACCACCGTAGCGGCATTTTGGGCCCTATCTAATATCGAAGGTCGTTTAGGTCAACTGTACGCACAGTTTGCCGCCGTCGTCGCCATTTGTTTGATCCTTTCAGTGATTGAATCCAAACTGATTTTGCCTGCCCATTTGGCACACTTGAATACGCACCGAAAGCCCCCAAAAAACTTACTTGCCCGTGCATGGGCCAAGATTCAACATGGCGCCGATGCTTCGTTGCAATGGTTCAACGAGCGGGTTTACGCAAGTTTAATCCTGCGTGCAATTGAATTTCGCTACGCTGTCTTGGTTCTGTTTCTAGCCGTCTTTGCGCTGGTAATTTCTATGCCTATGACTGGCGCCATTCGTATGAGCTTCTTCCCGAACATTCCAGGGGATACCATTCGCGCAACGCTTACCATGTACACCGATGCCAGCTACGGCCAAACACATCGGGTTTTGACATTGCTGGAAGATAGTGCTCGCGAAACCGATAAAACCTTAAGCAAGGGATCAAACACGCTAGGCATTGATCATTTACAAGTCACAGCAAGTGGCGATCAGTCTGGTAGCCTACGTATTGAGCTGGCCTCTGATGCTCCCTATACCGCAGCCGAGTTTGCCCGAACGTGGCAGCGTTTAGTAGGGTCGCCGGAAGGGGTGAGTAATCTTCGGATTCGGAGTGCCCGCGAGTCAGTAGACGCTCTACGTGTTGAACTTCGAGGTCGTGACAATAATGTTCTAGATGGCGCAATGGAAGAGCTGATCACTAAACTAGGCTCGGTATCTGCTGTGCGAGGTATCGAGCAAAGCGACTCTGCCAGTGAATCTCGTCTCGTGTTACATCTCAACGAACAAGGCCGAGCGTTAGGATTATCCACAAACGCACTGGCTTCACAGATCATGGGGAACTTCGATGGGCAAGTAGTACAAAAATACCAACGAGATAATGCCGAGATAGAAGTTCGTATTGGTTATCCCGATGATCAGCAAGAAAGCCCTGCTAATATTCTTGGCACCTTGATTACGCTAGAGAATGGCAGCCGAGTTCCCCTGTCTTCAGTGGCTAGCTTAGATCAAGAAATCGCCCAAACGAAAGTAACTCGCATCGATGGTAAGCGTTCGGTGTATTTATCTGCGGAGGTAGATAAAGAGCAGATGTCTTCTACTGAAGTAGTGGCGTATCTAAAAAGTGCGATTGAGCCAGAAATGAAGCAACGCTTTCCATCGGTTGATATGTACTATTCTGGAGAAGCCGAGGAGCGAGAAGAAACACAATCTTCTATGATTCAGATGTTCAGTATCGCTATGCTCATTATCTACGGCTTGTTGGCGATTCCACTGAAATCCTACAGCCAACCTATCATCATCATGATGGCCATTCCATTTGGTATTGTTGGTGCATTATTAGGACACTGGTTTAATGGTTTGGCACTGGGTATTTTTTCGCTCAATGGCATCATTGCCCTATCTGGAGTAGTTGTGAACGATAGCTTGCTGTTAACCGCGCGCTTTAATGAGCTGCGTCGTGAAACCAAGCACTTACACAAAGCGGTGATCGAAGCCTGTCAAACCCGCCTAAGAGCGGTCTTACTAACGTCCATCACTACTTTTGCAGGCTTGATCCCAATTCTTTGGGAAACCTCACGTCAAGCCCAAGTCATGGTCCCAGCAGCAGTGTCGTTAGCTTACGGCATCTTATTTGCCACTGTGATTACTTTGATCCTGATCCCTGTGCTACTAATGATTCAAGAGGACATCAAGCACTTAGCACGTCGTATTAAATCGTTCTTTGGTGATGAGACAACGGAGTTGACCTCCAAGACATTAGACTAATCTCCCGAAACCTTTCCTCAACTAACCACACAAACGCCAGAGTTCCCCCTGCTCTGGCGTGCTTTCCATGCTTTGCAAACTCTTGATTTGCTGTTTTTTTGTACTCTTCGACTAAAGTCTCAATTCTTCTTTACAAACACACTGCTACATTGAATGTGCAAATAAAAATAACAAAGGAGTCGACTATGTCGGATCATACTCAAAACCAAGAAAACTACTGGAAGGCAAACGTCAGATTAATTTTTGGCTGTTTGATCGTATGGGCACTGGTGTCCTACGGTTTTGGCATTCTTCTTCGTCCTATGCTTGCAGGGATTGAAGTCGGGGGGACAGATTTAGGATTTTGGTTTGCTCAACAAGGTTCCATTATTAGCTTTATCGTTTTGGTGTTTTTTTACGCTTGGCGCATGAATGCTTTAGATAAACAATTTGGCCTTGAGGAGTAATCAACATGAGTCAATTTACGATTAACTTGCTGTTTGTAGGCGCCTCGTTTGCGCTCTACTTTGGTATCGCGATTTGGGCTCGTGCTGGCTCAACCAAAGAGTTCTATGTCGCCGGTGGTGGTGTCCATCCTGTCATGAACGGTATGGCGACGGCTGCTGACTGGATGTCTGCAGCGTCTTTCATTTCTATGGCGGGTTTGATTGCTGCAGGTGGTTACGCTAACTCGACTTTCCTAATGGGTTGGACTGGTGGTTATGTACTTCTAGCCATGTTGTTGGCTCCTTACCTACGTAAGTTCGGCAAATTTACCGTGCCAGACTTTATCGGTGATCGCTTCTACTCACGTACTGCACGTCTTGTGGCGGTAGCCTGCTTGATCATTGCTTCGGTGACTTACGTTATCGGTCAAATGACTGGTGCGGGTGTCGCCTTCTCTCGCTTCCTTGAAGTGGACAATAACACTGGCCTGATGATTGCCGCGGTCGTGGTATTCTTCTATGCGGTACTCGGTGGTATGAAAGGTATCACGTACACTCAGGTAGCTCAGTACTGTGTACTGATCGTGGCGTACACGATTCCAGCAGTATTCATTTCTCTACAACTAACGGACACTTTCATTCCGGCAATTGGTTTGTTCTCTGAACACACGCAATCTGGCATGCCTTTGCTACAAAAACTAGACGAAGTAGTTCGTGAACTTGGCTTCCGTGATTACACCGCAGACGTAGACAATAAACTGAACATGGTTCTGTTTACTCTATCTCTAATGATCGGTACAGCGGGTCTACCACACGTAATCATTCGTTTCTTCACAGTACCTAAAGTAGCTGACGCACGCTGGTCTGCTGGTTGGGCATTAGTGTTCATCGCGCTACTTTACCTAACTGCACCAGCAGTGGCATCAATGGCTCGCTTGAACCTAATGACAACGATTTACCCTGAAGGTCCAACTGCCAATGCAATTAACTACGACGAGCGTCCTGACTGGATCCAAACTTGGGAACAAACAGGTCTAATCAAATACGAAGATAAAAATGGTGATGGCCGCATTCAGTTCTACAACGACACACCAGCGTTTGCTGAAGAAGCAACGGCTCGTGGTTGGGCAGGTAACGAGCTGAAAGTAAATGGTGACATTCTAGTATTGGCGAATCCAGAGATTGCCAACTTACCTGGTTGGGTAATCGGTTTGATCGCAGCTGGTGGTCTAGCTGCAGCATTGTCTACCGCAGCAGGCCTTTTATTGGCGATCTCATCTGCTGTGAGCCATGACTTGATCAAAGGCTCAATCAACCCAGATATTACCGAGAAAGGTGAGCTTTTAGCCGCTCGTGTATCCATGTTCTTTGCGATCGTCATCGCCACTTACCTAGGTATGAATCCACCTGGCTTCGCGGCTCAGGTCGTTGCATTGGCATTCGGTATCGCTGCAGCGTCGATCTTCCCAGCACTAATGATGGGTATCTTCTCTAAACGAGTGAACAGTAAAGGGGCTGTACTAGGTATGCTAGCAGGCCTATGTAGTACTCTAGTTTACATCTTTACTTACCTTGGCTGGTTCTTCATCCCTGGTACGAACCAACTAGCAAATACACCTGATAACTGGTTATTCGGTGTGTCACCACTATCGTTCGGTGCGATTGGTGCAGTGATCAACTTTGCAGTAGCCTTCATTGTGTCAAGCATGACAGAAGAAGTACCTCAAGATGTTCAAGACCTTGTTGAAAGCGTACGCTACCCTAAAGGTGCGGGCGGCGCGGTCGACCATTAATCGTTAGTTTGACTAACAAGGCTAGCTCCTTAGGAGCTAGCCAACTTAATACAACAGACTTCATACAACAAAATAATAAGAAGGTGACTTTATGCTTTGGGAATTAATCGCGACCATCTGTGCAGGCCTAGCAGGTGCGGGTATCGCCCTATTCATCCGCAAGCTGTCGTTAAAGAAAGCACCTAAATGGCTGGTTCCTGCCTTGGCGGGTATCGGTATGTTAAGTTTCCAAATCCAAAGTGAATACACTTGGTACGAACACCAAGCAAGCCTACTACCAGAAGGCGTAGTGGTGGTTAAAACGGTAGAGGAAGAAGCGCCATGGCGTCCATGGAGTATGGTTTACCCTCAAACAACTCGATTTATTGCGGCAGATATCAACAATGCTGCACAAAATGATTTGAACCACGATGTGTATTTAGTGGACCTGTATTTCTTTGAACGCCGCTTGTCTGCTAAGCGCGTTACTCAAGTGATTCATTGTGGTGCAGCTGCACGAGCAAACTTTACTAATAAATTAGAAGTACCAAAAGTCAATCAAGTCGACAACCGCGAGTGGGTATCTATGCCAAGCAACGATCCATTACTTACCGCTGTTTGTGACGGTCGCGCTTCTTGAAAGGAACTCAGTAGTAAGCGCTAAACTCTCATTTGCGCCGCCAACACTTTTTCCTGAAAATATAGGGCTTCAATTCGGAGCCCTTTATGCATTTCCAAGCCCACCAGCGTGACGCCTTATACGATATTATTTTTAACCGTCGCGATGTACGTCGAGATTTCCTACCTACCCCCGTTCCTGAAGACGTCGTTCAACGTTTGCTAACCGCCGCACACCACGCTCCAAGCGTTGGGTTTATGCAACCGTGGGATTTTATTGTGATAAAAAATCACGCCACGCGAGCCAAGATCAAAAACGGCTTTTTGTCTGCCAATGAAGCATCAGCACAGATGTTTGAAGGCGAACGTCAAACGCTATACCGTTCGTTGAAATTGGAAGGCATTGAAGAGGCACCACTGGGTATTTGCATTACCTGCGACAGGTCTCGAACTGGGAATGTGGTGCTAGGTCGCACCATCAAACCTGAAATGGATCTCTATAGTGCGGTGTGTGCCGTGCAAAATCTATGGCTTGCTGCGCGTGCGGAAAACCTTGGTATGGGTTGGGTAAGCATTTTAGAAGACCAAGTTCTGTATGACACACTCAATATCCCTGAGCATCTAGATATCATCGGATATTTCTGTATTGGCTACGTAAAAGCTTTTCAAGCCAGCCCAGATTTAGAGCAAGTAGGTTGGCAAAATCGTCGCTCACTTGAAGATGCGATTCATTACGAAAGCTGGCAACCAGATAGTTGAGTTTTTTTCAACAAACCAGCAAATTTATATCGTTTGTGCTAATAAAGCCCCTTATCTATCATAGGTACTGTAAGTTAAATCCTTAAAGGAGCTATATTATGAAAGCCAAAACTCTTATTGAACTACTAGACTCAATCGACACTTCTTACCTAACAGAATCAGAAAAAGCAGAAGCGATTGCTCGCGCTCAAGCTGCCGAATATACCGTTGAATTGATTGCTTCAGCCTTTGCTTGGGTTAAAAAAGCACTCGTTGGCAATCGCACTGTCATGAACACAGCTAATCATTCTCACGCTTAATCCGCTACGGCTTAACGATTAGGTTATAGGCGCTGAAAATAATATAAAAATGCGCTTACCTAGCCTCTTCTTTAATATCTTTTCCTTTTCTTCTTTATTTCTTCTTCCCTAAAATAGCACCTTCCATCTTGTCTATTTCAATAGATCGTTACGTTACCACGATCACCCGTGATTACATTTACTATTTCGCGCATAAAAAAGGCCACCTCGTGAGGCAGCCCTTCTTATCGATCATACGATCTTAGTGGTGGTGACCACCTTCGCCGTGTACGTGACCGTGCTGAATTTCTTCTTCAGTTGCTTCACGAACTTCAACGATTTCAACTTCAAAGCTTAGTGGCTTACCCGCTAGTGGGTGGTTACCATCCAATACAATACCGTCTTCTTCAACACCTACTACCACAACTGGTTGTTGACCGTTTGGTGTTTGCGCCATGAACTGCATACCAACTTCGATAGAATCAACGCCTTGGAAGTTTTCACGTGGCACTTTTTGGATGAGTTCTTGATGAACTGGACCGTAACCTTCTTCTGGTGTTACGTCTACTTTCAATGCATCGCCAGCTGATTTGCCTTGTAGTGCGTTATCTAGACCATCAATGATGTTGCGTGCACCGCTAAGGAATACTAGAGGCTGTTGGCCTGCAGATGAATCTAGAACTTCACCTGATTCATCTGTCAAAGTGTAGTGCATGCTCACAACTGTGTTTTGCGCGATTTGCATTGTTTTCTCCTAAGTTAGATTTCAGGAACAAAATCTGATAATGCGAGCTAATACCTGCCTTAACAGCTCTTTTGAACCCTAAGTTTGAATACAACACCATGGTAACTAAGCCAAACTTAGATGACCACCATCTAGGGCGTTTTCTCTTTAAAATCTGCATATTTGCTTAGATTTTAGGCAAAAATTGGCGTATATCCAGCTCATGAGACTTGCCTAGCCAAGACGCCCCTTGAGTATGATCATACAACTCATCGCCACTTAGTGGATGAAATAACACATCCAGATCACCACGATTAATCATTAACCATGGAATCACTTTTTCAAAAATATCTGCTGTAAAAGCAATTTGTACGCTCCACATCGGATGTGGTCCGACCTTTTTCTCGTGAAAACGACCAATGGTCACGTCAAACAAAGAGGACAGTTGCTGAGCAATCTGCTGTGCAAAGGCGCGCCCCTCTTGATCATCGTAATAAAGGTGGGCATGGTACGCTTTGATATCTTCAACCTTCATAGTCATCACTTCTCTTCTAGTCTCATCTTTCAAACGTTCTATAGAGCTATCTTAACATTCCCATTAGAGGAAACAGACAGGAGAGCAAGCAACTCAGTATTTCAATTACTGAAATGTTAAAGTCACGACCATAGTCTAAAGGCAAGCCCCTAAGGCTGTGCTAAATTAAGCGGAATATCATTTAGTTACTGACGATAAGAGTGCCAGCATGACGGCTTTTTGGGTAATACTCGCCATTCTTTATATCTTAGGCCTGTTTTGGATTGCTAATTGGGGCGATAAAGACAGTCCGATTGCTCAACGACTGACTCGTCATCCCTTGGTGTATAGCTTGTCACTGGCCATATACTGTACCGCTTGGACTTTCTATGGCGCTATTGGTGAAGCAACCCGTTCGGGCTGGAGCTATTTGCCGATCCTACTTGGCCCTGTACTGCTTTATGTGTTTGGCTTTGGTCTATTGCGCAAGATGATCTTCGTCAGTCGCAGACAAAACATTACTTCCGTTGCCGACTTTATTTCTTCCCGTTACGGAAAGCGACCACTGACAGCACCCGTTGTCATCCTGATCTGTATGTTGGCAGTCATTCCTTATATTGCCTTACAGCTCAAAGCTATTGGTTCGAATTTCGCGTTGTTTGTAAATCAGGATGAAAGCTCAGCTAGCCTAGTGGTCTTTATTGCAACGGTTCTAATTGGCATCTTTGCCATGCTATTTGGTACGCGAAAAGTGGAGGTCACCGAATACCGATCCGGCATGATGCTAGCCATCGGTAGTGAGTCTTTATTTAAGCTTATGGCGATTATTGCAGTCGGTATTGTAGCGATTTTCGCCGTGCCTCATAGCAGCTTTGAGGAGTTCTTTGCCAGTGCCAATTTAGAGGCTTGGGACATTAGCACCTTTTCCTCCTTCCCATTTATTATGCAAACCGCGATGGCGGCCGCAGCGGTTATTTGTTTACCACGTCAATTCCACGTTACTGTGGTCGATCATCAAAATGAGCGCCAATCGAATACCGCACGCTGGATCTTTCCACTCTATTTAGCCATTTTTGCAGCACTGATTCCCCCCATTGCCATTGCTGGCCAAAGCCTGTTCAACAGTAATATCAATGGCGATACCTATGTTATTCAATTGGCCTTGGAATCCGAGAACCTACCATTACAAATTTTGATGTTTCTAGGTGGCATGTCCGCGACCACCGCCATGGTCATCGTCGCGACATTCGCGCTAAGCATCATGATCAGCAATGATGTGATCCTGCCTCTGATGCTGGCGCGCAATAATAACCAAAAGCAGGGTCTACCCACGTACAACCGCAAAATACTGCAGGTACGACGTATCGCCATGCTAGGAATTTTGGCCCTATCGTTTGTGTACTATCAAGAAATGGCCAATAGCGAATCCCTATCTAGCACCGGTCTTATTGCCTTTTCCTTAGTATTTCAGCTCGTTCCGGCCGTCATTGGTGGTTTATATTGGAAACGTGGACACGCCTACGGTGTCTATGCTGGCTTAACGCTAGGCTTTCTATGCTGGTTCTTATGGATGCTATTACCCATCACCGGCAACAGTGAGCTTACCTTGGGTAATTATGAATCTCGTGCCGAGCTCATCAGCTACGGAGCGTTAATTAGTCTAATTGCCAACATCATCGGCTATGTATTTGGCTCCTTACTGGCGAATGAACGCCTTGTGGATCGCATCCAAGCCACAGCATTTGTTACCCCCACATCCGAAGTGGAAAGTCGTTTCTTTAAGCCAAAGAGTAAGGCGATTAACAGCGATTTATTTGTTTTGTTAGAAACCTTCTTAGGCCAACAGAAGTGTGCCGAGGTGATTAATAACTTTAAACAAAATTATGCGGAAGAATTACCTAATCACCAACGCCCTACTCGCCTCTTTATCGAATACTGTGAACGGGTTCTCGGCGGGGTATTAGGGGGCTCTTCCGCACGTACGATTATCAATTCACTACTAGTCGACAAGCAGATCAAGGTCGAAGAAATGGTGACGTACTTGGATGAAGCGACTCAGGCAATCCAGTTTAACCAAAACCTGCTGTTTATCTCGTTAGATAATCTCGATCATGGCATCAGCGTAGTGGACAAAGAGTTACGTATGGTGGCTTGGAACAAAACCTATACTTCACTTTATCCATACCCTGAGGGCATGCTCAAAATTGGCCTGCCAGTTGAGGAGTTGATCCGCTTTAATGCGGTCAATGGTGAGTGTGGTGTTGGTGAAGTGGAAGAGCTGGTCAATAAACGACTTGAGCATTTACGCAAAGGTACAGGGCATCGTTTCTTACGACGACGTGCAAATGGACGCGTGATTGAGATGGTTGGCAACCCGCTTGCCAATGGCGGCTTCGTTACCAGTTTCACGGATGTCACAGAACATATTGAAAGCCAACAGGCCTTGAAAGATGCCAACATAGATCTAGAAAAACGTGTTGTGGCTCGAACACAAGAAGTACAAGGTATCAACCAAGAGCTGATGCAAGAAATCGAGCGACGTGCTCAGGCGGAGCAAGAATTGATTGATGCCAAAGCCGAGGCCGAGCGTGCAAATGCTTCCAAAACTGAGTTCCTAGCGTTAGCTAGCCACGATATTTTACAACCCCTCAATGCAGCCAAACTTTATCTTGGTGCGCTGCAGGACAGCGATTTCCCAGAAGACTCAGCGAAAACACTCAATAAGCTTAGCGACTCCTTGGAGTCAACCGAAACCTTAATTTCAACACTTTTGGAAATAGCTCGCCTTGACCAAGGCGCAATCAAGCCCACACTGATAGATAGTGACATCCAGCCAATCATCGAGCCCATTATCGCTGAATTTGGGGTTATTGCCGAAAGTAAAGGACTCAAACTGAGCACTCATATCCGCCCAAGTCGAGTTCATACTGACCCAATCTATCTGCGTCGAATCATTCAGAACTTCGTTTCTAATGCGGTGAAGTACACAGAGAAAGGTCGCGTGCTGATTTCCGTTCGCCCAACTAAACAGCATGTACGCATCCAAGTTTGGGACACTGGTGTCGGTATTCCTGTTGCAGAGCAACAAAAAGTATTCGACGACTTCTACCGTTGGGAAAATAATCGCGAGCCGGGTATGGGCTTAGGCTTAGGCTTAGTGCGTCGTATGCAAAAGCTACTTGGGGTGTCCACACAAGTGCGATCAACACCACATAAGGGAAGCTGTTTCACTATTTTGGTCCCCAAAGCGCGTCAACTGGCACAACCTGTAGCCAAAGCAGAAACCGTCATCCTACCGAAAATCAATAAGGCCCTAGCAATGTGCCATATCTGGTGTATCGATGATGATCCGAATAACCTAGAAGCCATGAGCGCTTTGCTAGATAAATGGCATTGCACATATCGAACCTTCAATCGTTATGAAGATGCTCTAAATGCCGAAGACGATATCACGCCCGAATTGTTGCTGATGGATTATCAGTTGAACGACCAACAAGACGGAATGGAGTTGATTGAACGCTTACGTGAGCGCTTCAGCCGCGATATTGCTGCGGTACTAATCACTGCGGTCCGCTCCAATGAGCTCGCAGAGTTATGTGAAAACAAGCGGGTTTCTTATATGCCAAAACCAGCAAAGCCCGCGAAATTACGGGCTTTGGTACAGCATATCATCACCCAAAGAAGCCAAGCCGACTAGGCTTGGCGCACAGGTGGGGTTAAACCACAGCCGCGCAGAATGATTTCGCTTAAGGTATCGCCAACACGGTTCAGATCCGCATCGTCATATTTTTCTTTACCCGTTAAAGCAAAGATTTGCGCTTCGAAATCGGCGTAATGCTGAGTCGTTGACCAAATCATGAAAATCAGTGCCACGGGGTCCACTTTGCGCATCTTACCCGTGTCGATCCACTGCTCAATCACACCCACACGCGATTGCAACCAAGGACGTAGGTCTTCTTTTAGGTAATCGCCGATGTACTGAGCACCTTGGATCACTTCTTGGGCGAAAATACGAGACGAGCGGCCATTTTCAAAACTCTGACGTAGTTTGGTGCGGATAAAGCTATCTAGTACTAGCGCAGGGTCATCGCTCGCCGTTGCTTTATCAAATAAGTCATTCCAACTATCAGCGATATTATTTAGCACTTGCTTGTATAAATTCGCCTTGGAGTGGAAATAGTAAACGATGTTTGGTTTGGGTAATCCGGCGCGCTCTGCGATGTGCTGCAGACTGGCCCCCCCAAAACCTTTTAGCCCAAATTCAATTTCAGCCGCTTCTAAAATACGCGAAAACACTTCTTCACGGTTGGCCTGACGCTTACTCATGAGTCTTTATATTCCTTCGATTTAACCACGTATATGATCAAGTTGATCGGATACGAGAGTGTTAGGGGCCAGCTCGTAAGCTCGCCCGAAACCTTTTACAAAACGCCCACTACGTGGGCTTAGCTTAAACATTTGAAAGTCACCCAATTGTAACAGCTGCGCTACAATATCACCGTGACGTTGCAACAGTGCATCTCCGATGGTTTGCCAGTGTTCGCTGTCTCGAATCACAGGCTCAACGACCAAGTCGTACTGTAAACGTCTTCTGGCGTATACAGTATCGCAATCGGCTTCATCATCTATGATCAAGACCGACGCATTGTTAGCATTTTCTAATGCTGCCGTGTGATTTGCGAGTGAACTCACCAAAATGTATAGAGCGCCTTGATGCGCCACAAACGGAGCATAAGAAGCAATAGGCAGACCCTGTAGATCAACCACAGCCAACATCAGAGACTTCTTAGCCTCTAAAAACGCAAATATTTCTTGCTCTAACTCTGCTGCTAAGCGCTGATTTTTCAAAGTCTACCTCACTATTTTTAACTCAACCTTATGCGTCCGCTAGCAGCGCTTTTAGTTCGGCAGCACTGCTTAATTTGCCTTCGTCTTCAATGTTAGGGAAAACGGCAAGCGTAATGTTGTCCTGCTCAAGGCTTGGTAACCACATGCTCTGGAACGTCTCTAGAGACACTTCAACAGGCTCGCAATCATCCCATTCATCAATCGCCCACTGGGCTGCAAAATCCGCATCAGGCCAAACCATAACGCAATCGCCTTCGTCGGTTTCAACCATCACAAAGCCATCTTCGTTACTTAAGCTCCAAACAACTTTGCTTTCTTTAACACTCTTGACGAAATACTCCAGACGTACATCATCAGGAGAAGCTAAAAGCTGAATTCGTTGATCTAGGCTCAATTCTTCGCTCATTTTGGGGTCTCTACTAAATATTATTGAATCAATGTATCAGGATTAAAACTGGGCAATTTCATCTTCACTAAGAGATCGATATTGACCTTCTGCCAAGTCGCCTAAGGCCACATTGGCAATGGCTTCTCGATGAAGACGTTCGACTTTGTTACCCGTGGCTGCCAACATACGTTTTACTTGATGATATTTGCCCTCACTGATGGTCAGCAAAATCTCATGGCTACCGATACGTTCGGCTTTAGCAGGCTTGGTCAAACCGTCTTCACTTTTCAGCTGAACGCCCTGCTCCAGCTCACGTAACGCCGCATCACTGACCTCATCAACGGTCCAAACACGATAACGTTTTGGACAGTCACTCTTCGGTGAAGTAATGCGATGCAGCCATTGACCATCTGTGGTCAGTAACAAAAAGCCGGTGGTATCCATGTCCAAACGCCCCACCACACGAAGATCTTTTTGCTCATGGGCAGCGATCAAGTCTAACACCACAGGATGTTCGCCATCCTCCGTGGCACAAACATAGCCCGCAGGCTTATTCAGCAAAAAGTACTTGTCTTGGGGCCAAGCCAACAACTCATCACGATAATAAATAACGTCTGTTTGTTGCACTGATTGGCTGGCTTTTTTAACTTGTGCGCCATTGATGGTGATCTGCCCCTTGCCAATGATCACTTTGGCTTCTTTTCGGGACAACCCTAGGGTATGGGACACATAAAAATCTAAACGCACAACGGCATCGGTGAAAGGCTTTGACATAGGAATTTGGCTGGCTCATTCGATTGGAATAAAAAATAACACGTGATGTAGCCACGCTTAGCCGCCATAAAGCGACATTACGGGTCATAACAGCATGATGACAATCATACCTGACCCGCAACGTTTAAGAAATGAAGATTAGATGCCGTCTTTAGAAGCTAACACTGTAACGACCTGGTTTGTGGTTCATCACGAGCATAAAGTTCAGAATAACTGCCCCCATAATAGAGATAGCGATCAATTCAATATCAACCACGAAAATGGAAGCAAAGACTACAGAGCAATCCACTACCATCATAAATTTGCCAATCGGCACGCCACGTGTTTGGAACAAATAGCGAGCTAAAATATTTAAGCCACCAAGGCTTGCGTTATGACGAAACAACACCACAAACCCAACCCCAATCAAGAAGCCACCAGTAATGGTTGCGTACACAGGGTTAATATCCTGTAGTTGTAAGAACATAGGCGTAATGTCAGTAAACGCCGACACCAAAAAGACCGAGGCAAAGGTTTTTAGGGTAAACTCCCAGCCAATGCGACGAATTGATAACCAGTAAAACGGTAGGTTAATGACGAAGAAAATTTGGCCAAAAGTGAACGAGGTCAGGTAATTCAATAAGAATGCAATGCCAGCTGTACCACCAGTGATTAGGCCAACTTGGCTGTAAAAGTTAATCCCTAACGCGATCAGCATAGTACCTGTAAGAATGCCTTGCACATCCTCTAACTTAGTATGCCGCTGAATATTCGCCAGAGCTGATGACATGGAAACCTCACATTCAATTAATCGAAAGAGCGTGTAGTTTAGTCGCAGAGGTACTCGTACTCTATGGGCGTTAGAACGACAAAATGTATTTGCTGACAAAAAGTGTCTATTATTATGTACAGTCAATTAGAACTGAATCAAATGTACTATTTGCCAGCAAAGTAGAACTGAAAGCACAAGCATAAGTACATCAGTAACCATAGCCAGCCTGCCATTGAGGCTCTAATTGAGCATGTTGTTTGAGCCAGTTAATACGATGGTTGCGCTTCGCTAGCGCCAGCTTACTACCATAAGTCTGAGAAAAGAGCTCCCATTCAAAGCGAATATGGCTAGCCGTTTTCTCGATTAACTCACGATGCTCTGGCTGAAGATTCGGTGCAACGATGATACTTTGTAAAAAATGCACCCCTCGTTCAAAGTAGGCGTTGGCCACGAGCCACTCTTTCATAGAAATAGAGATTTCAGCTAGATTCAAATAGCTGACAATCACTGCCGAAACGGCTGACTCTGCATCGTTAGCAAAGTCATTTTTAAAGGTTGCTTCAGCACAAGCTAGAGCCTTACGAGCCAACTCTAGGGCATCGGAGTATGCGGCCTGTGAATGCGCTTCATTTGCTTGACGAGTTAGATGCTGCCAGTAAATCATGGAACCCTCCTTTTCTTTTGATAGGAATGATTATCAACTAGAAAGAAAGGATTGTCCACTCAAATAAGAAGCATTCTCATTTTACCATTCAATACCTGGCTGTGCTTTCACTCCCCCCTCAAAGGCATGACGCTCATTGGCAATTTTACTGTGCGTATCCACGCTATCCAATAACTCCCGTGGAGCAGTACGACCTGTCATCATGACATTTTGATGGGCTGGACGGTTCTCTAAGGCTTCGATCAAATCGGCAACATTGAGATAACCGTATTTGTACATGTAGGTAATTTCATCCAGCAAGACAAAGTTGATCGCATCATCTTCCAGCGCTTGTTTCGCCACGTCCCAAGCTTGATTCGCGGCCTGTTGCTCTAACTCTGGATTACGAGTTTCCCATGTAAACCCGTGGCCCATCACATGGAACGACACCTGCGGATGTTGACCAAAAAATAGCTGCTCGCCCGTTTCTTTGCGGCCTTTGATAAACTGCACTACGGTGGCTTTTTGGCCATGGCCTAGAGCTCGCGCCATGGTTCCAAAAGCACTGGAGCTTTTCCCCTTACCATTGCCTGTTAGCAAAATCGACACGCCGCGCTCTTCTGTTGCCGCGGCAATCTTCTTGTCGACGACTTCTTTTTTCTTCAAGCGCTTTGCCATATCAATTTGCGCTTGCTGCTCAGGGGTTCTCTCCATTTTTTATGAATCTCTTTTTTTGAATAGTAACCAGCTTGGATAATACAAGCCCTTATGAATCGCGAGGATTCTCAGTATAAAGATAAGGAAGGTGGCGTAAATCGAGTTATATTCATGCCAAGGTATATTTTGCTCTAGTAACACCACTAATAAAGCACCTAAAAACGCCGGTGTGGCGTAAAATTCTTTCCCCAGCACCAAGGGCGCACGATCACTTAACAAGTCCCGAATAATGCCGCCAGCAACGCCGGTGATTACTCCCATAGAAATAGCGATAATCGGTGAAAAACCTTGGCTCAATACTCTTTCTGTCGCAACAACGGTAAACAAGGCTAAACCGAATGAGTCGGCATAATGGAAAACCTGCTGGCGGTTTTCGATCACACGAACACCAAAAAAGGCGAATATAGAAGAGCCAATTGCTACCCATAGATAGGAGGTGTCTTCTACCCAATAGACGGTATCTATTCGCAGCACGACATCACGAATGGTACCGCCGCCAAGCGACGCAACCATCCCCAATAGCACAATGCTGAAGATATCCATGTTACGTCGTCCAGCAGAAATAACCCCAGTAATGGCAAACGCGGCAATACCAATCATTCCAAGTATGTAAGGCAGCATTATAAGTCCCTATTTCACCCAATCCCCTGCACCTAAACGGTTGAGCATGGCAAAGTCCGGCCCAATGTCCAGTTCGGTGATGCTTGAGTAGGATGGATTAAAACGAAAACATTGTTCTAATGGCATATGACAAAGCGCCGCTAACAGCACCTTAATCACTCCCGAATGGGTTACCAACACGGTGTCTTGATCTACTTGTCTAATTTGCTCAAACCAAGCCATCACACGCTTAAGCAGCTCGGCTAGGCTTTCCCCTTGGTATGGCGCACTTGCCACCAGGTCGTCCAGCCAATCATCAATTTCTACTTTGGGAATGTCACTCCAAAGACGATTTTCCCATAAGCCAAAGTCCACTTCTCTGAGCGCGTCAACAGCACTAGAATCTGAATTAAGCGCCTGTGCTAAGCGTCGCGTACGCTGTAATGGGCTGTGATAAAACTGCCATGACTTGTCTGGGAAGTGATGATCCAACCAAACTTGTATCGCCTCTGCGTCTTGTTGCCAAGCATCGACAATCGGCACATCGGTCTGCCCATAACACAGGCCTTTTGCAACATTCGGCGCAGGATGTCGAATCAATAACAACTTCATCAAGCCTGCCATCCCAACAGAGTAAACAGCACCAATAATTCCCCGATCTGCTCAACCGCACCCAAGCTGTCACCGTTATAGCCATTAATGCGACGCCACAGATACAAGCCACAAGCGATGCCCGCCATCACCAGGACAGATAGGATAGAGAACCATGCACTGATGCCAATTAATGCCACAATAAAAGCCATAGACAAGGCAATCCATACCGCTCCGCGCAGCTCAACCTCAGCAATCATAGACTTTGCTTTGCTTTGCCCAAGGCTGACGTAATTCATGCACGTCATGATTCCTAAGGGCAACCAACGAGCGGCCACATGGACTGTAATCCACCCCAACAACACAAACAGCAAACCGTCCTGCCATAGAGATTTAGTGATCCATTGGCTCAGTAACCACCACTTTATCGCAAAGCAAAAAATTCCCGCTAATACGCCGTAACTACCCACACGGGAGTCTTTCATAATGGTTAGACGCTGCTCCTGAGTCCATCCTCCAACCAATCCATCGCAGGCATCCATCAAACCATCTTCGTGAAAAGCACCGGTTAATAGCACTGCGCTCAACATCATGAGTAACGCTTGGAATTCAGGCGACCAACCGCTAAGCAGCAAAGGCCAAGCACTGATCACTGCAACCAATGCACCTACCCACGGTAAAAAGCACACGCTAGGCGTGTGCTTTGTTGGTGATTCCCATTGAATGTTTATCGGAATCCTAGTGTAGGTAGCAACGGATC
Source organism: Marinomonas fungiae (assembly GCF_001418205.1). Lineage (GTDB taxonomy): Bacteria > Pseudomonadota > Gammaproteobacteria > Pseudomonadales > Marinomonadaceae > Marinomonas > Marinomonas fungiae. The sequence goes on from NZ_LIQF01000001.1 coordinate 402,225, forward strand.
GTTTAAAACCTTGCCAATCCTGCTCAAGTTGCATTTGTCACTCCAGCCGACTCAAAACTGGCCATTTCATTAAAAAAGACCACTGCACTTTTAATAATGGGGTAACTCAAAATTGCACCTGAACCCTCACCTAAGCGCAAATTCAACTTCAAAATCGGCTCTGCTTTGAAGTGCTGCAATAACGCCTGATGGGCTTGCTCATCGGACTGATGGGCAAAGATGGCGTAATCCGTGACCGCCGACTGCAATTTACTGGCGAACAACAGCGCCACGGTGCAAATGAAACCATCTACCACAAACGGCTTACTTAATTCTGCTGCACGCAACATAGCGCCAGACATGGCGAGGATTTCCAAACCGCCAACTTGAGTTGCCACTTCCCATGGCGCCCATTCTCCCATCGGCTTATTCAACGCTTGTTCCGCACGTTTCAGCGCGCCAGCGATAATCTGTGCTTTCTTAGAAACCCCTAACTCATCCAAGCCGGTACCGCGTCCAGAGGTTTGTTCGGGCGTTTGTCCAGTCATCGCACTCATCATGCAAGAAGAGACACCAGTATTGCCTATGCCCATTTCGCCGAATAACAAGAGATCTACCTCTTGGCAAGCATCCACTTCCTCTGCCCCAGCCGCCAGCGCTTGATTGACTTCATCCAGCGTCAATGCAGCCTGCTCCGAGAAATCTTGACTGGCGTAGGCTACTTTTCGCTTCGACAGCAAAGGGTGATCCGGCATATCTACTTTGACGCCTACATCGACCACTTTAAGCGCTACATTATGCTGTTTACAAAACACGCTGACAGCCGCACCGCCTGCAAGAAAGTTCGTTACCATTTGGGGCGTCACTTCCTGTGGAAAGGCACTAATTCCTTTGTCCACAGCACCATGATCCGCAGCAAACACCAACATCTGGGCACGTTCTAGCTTGGGCGCCAAGGTGCGCTGAATACGTGCCACTTGAAAAGCGATACTCTCCAAACCGCCAAGAGAGCCCGGTGGCTTGGTTTTGAAATCGATTTTGTGTTGGATATCATCGTCTAATTCATTGCTCAAGGGAGCAACTTGAAAGGCTTTTAACACAAGGACCTCACAAACATATTACTCATAAAAAAGCAGGTTATAAACCTGCTTTTACAGCACGCTGACGTACCACCTCATAGAGACAAACACCGGTCGCAACCGATACGTTTAAGCTTGTCACCACCCCAGCCATTGGCAGCTTGATTAAGTAGTCACACTGTTCACGAGTTAAACGACGCATACCATCTCCTTCTGCGCCCATCACGATTGCCGTAGGAATGGTTAGATCTTGTTCGTACAAGGTTTGTGTGGCTTCACCCGCCGTACCAAAGATCCATACTCCAAGGTCTTGGAGCATTTTCATAGTACGCGCAAGGTTGGTCACCGAAAACACTGGCATGCTTTCCGCTGCGCCACAGGCCACTTTACTAACAGTTGCATTAATGGAAGCCGATTTGTCTTTTGGGATCACCACCGCATGGGCACCCGCTGCATCGGCGCTACGTAAACATGCGCCCAAATTATGGGGGTCGGTAACTCCGTCCAAAATAACAATCAATGGCACTGCATCAAGGTTTTTAACCAATCGCTCCAGATCTTTCTCGTCACCAGTTTTGGTGACTTCTGCCAGTGCCACCACACCCTGATGAACGATACGCTCTTTGCTTTTGCTAAAAAGCTGGTCCAAATCACGGCGTGGTACCTGATTCACTCGAATCTTCTGAGACTGACACAACTTAATAATACGTTGCATCTTTTTATCATCGCGCCCTTCCTGTAGGCGCACTTCTTTCACTTTACCGTCTTGGCCTAGCGCGTTTTCTACGGCATGAATACCGTATACCCAATCTAAATCTGCCATTTGGCTAACACACTCTTTCTATTGGTCTAATTAATCGCGAACACGCGCTTTGGCGTTACTCTTTTTCTTTTTAGCCTTCGGCTTAGCGTTTTTAGCTTTGGTTCCTGTTGCTTTTTTGGTAGTAGCAGGTTTTTTACCATTGGACGCAGCCGCTTTTGACGATTTCTTAAAACGCGTTTTCTTGCCTTTAGAGTCGTCTTTCTTCTTACTCGACTTTTTCTTTGGCTTATTACCCCACTCTTCATCCGCTGGCGCTTTTTGACCTTCGCGATCACCTTTTGCCTTTGGCTTAACGCGGCCACCAAGCTCCATCGGCGGCAACTGTGCTAACTGCATTTCAAGCTCAGATAACTCATCACGATTCATGCGTTTCTTCGGCGCTGGGCGGCCTTGTCGCATTTGCAGATCGATCTTGCGTTGTTCTAGATTAACACCCGATACGGTCACTCGTACTTGTTCGCCTAGACGGTAAACTTTGCCGGTACGCTCGCCAATCATCGCTTGATGTTCTGGGTCATGAACAAAGTAGTCATCCCCTAAACCAGATACATGTACCAAGCCATCCACATAAAGGCCACCAAGCTCGACAAACAAACCAAATGGCGTTACCGCCGTGACAATCCCATCGAACTCTTCACCAAGGTGCTGCTCAACATACTGACATTTCAGCCATGATTCCACATCGCGCGTGGCTTCATCAGCACGTCGCTCGGTCACCGAACAGTTTTCACCCAGTTCGTCCATTGCCGCTTCGTCATAGCCGTAAATCTTGTTCGCTTTTAACGTGACAGAGCCTGGCACTTTATAGGCTTGAGTGACTTTAGGAGCGCCTTCACCACGAATCAAATAACGTATTGCGCGATGAACCAACAAGTCTGGATAACGACGAATCGGTGATGTGAAATGCGTATAAGCATCATAAGCCAAACCAAAGTGACCCACATTATCAGGTTGGTAAACCGCTTGTGACATAGAGCGCAGCAGCATAGTTTGAATACTGCGGGCATCCGCACGATCACGAATCTTATCCGCTAAGTCTGCGTAGTCTTTCGGCGTTGGCTTCAAACCACCACCTAACTCAAGCCCCAACACAGACAAGTAAGTACGAAGAGCCAGAAGCTTCTCTTCTCGTGGTCCTTCGTGAATACGGAACAAGGCCGGAATGTTGGCTTTTAACAGTAGCTCCGCTGAAGCCACGTTGGCACACAGCATACATTCTTCGATTAGCTTGTGAGCATCGTTGCGCTCAATTGGCACAATCTGCTCAATTTTAGCATTCTGATCGAACACCATACGGGTTTCCACCGTATCAAAGTCCATGGCACCACGCTCTTCACGGGAAGCTCGAAGAACTTGATACAAACCGTACAAATCATCGATGTGAGAAACGATATCTTTGTAACGTTCACGTAACTCAAGGCCTTGATCATCTGGCTCAGCTGCGATCATCTTGGCCACTTTTGAATAGGTCAAACGAGCATGAGAGTTGATAATGCCTTCGTAGAACTTGTAACTGCGCATTTTACCACGCGATGTCAAAGAAACTTCGGCCACCATCGCTAAGCGGTCAACATTTGGATTCAATGAACAAAGGCCGTTCGACAAAACTTCCGGTAGCATTGGTACAACACGGCCAGGGAAATATACCGAGTTACCACGTAGGATCGCCTCTTCGTCTAATGCTGAGCCTTTCTTCACATAGTGAGAGACATCCGCAATGGCAACAAACAGCTTCCAACCGCCCGGTGTTTTTTCACAGTACACCGCATCATCAAAATCACGAGCGTCTTCGCCATCGATGGTGACAAACGGCGTGTTACGTAGATCAACACGATTTACTTTATCTTCATCAGCCACCTCAGTGGTGAAATGACGAATTTGCTGCTGTACCTCTTTCGGCCATTCATTTGGAATCTCGTATTGGTGAATCGCTACATCGATTTCAAGACCTGGCGCCATAAAGTCACCTAAGATCTTCTTCACAATCCCCTTCGCCGCTACATGACGCTCAGCGTAACTAACGATCTCAACCAATACATATTGACCGTGTTTTGGTGATAAACCAGAAGACTGCTCAATCATGATGTCTTGAGAAATACGTGGGGTCTCAGGCGTGACGAACGCTGAACCACTTTCTTCGTAGTAACGACCAACCAAGGTACTGTGCTTACGCTCTTTGATTTCCACCACGACGCCATCTAAGCGGCCTTTAATGGTCTTGCCCGATAAGCGGACAACGACTAGATCGCCATCCATCACCGACTGCATCTGACGCGGGGATAGGAAAATATCATCGGCGTCTTTACGCAGTAGGAAACCATGGCCGTCTTTTTGCCCCTGTACGTAACCTTCGATCAGGTCGCTTTCAACAACAGGAGAATAAGCATCGTCAAAATTGCTTACCAATTGGTGATCACGGCACATGGCTATTAAACGGCGACGCGCCGCTTCTATAGAATCGTCGTCTTTTAAACCAAACGCTTCGCATAATTCAGGGTGAGTAACAGGACGACCCACCGAGGCAATGTGCTCTAGTATGTATTCGCGACTCGGAATGGGGTTGTCATATTTAGAAGCTTCCCGATCTCGAAAAGGGTCTTGAATGTTGTTTTTACTCAAACGGTACCGTCCTATTAAGTCGAAGCACGTCTTTGCGCACTTCTTATTGTGTGTTTATTCATGCGGGTAAGTATAAGTTATTCTTAAAAAATACTCTCTAACCAGCAGTATAATCTTCATCATAGCTGCAACTTCGATCAACGATCATTTTTGTAATAACACTACAAATCATCAAATTGACTTAGCTCTTACCCAATTGCGTCTTATTCAAGAGCGTTTTTTGTAACGGTTTTATTACTAAATTCACTTAATTTAGAACAAAAAACACTCAAATCAATCAATCGATCAGTTTTTTAGATGGTTTCAGCTACCTAAGATTTAACCGCGATTTCGGCTCAAATGCATATCCGCCATGATTCTGGTGGAAATTTCTTCCACCGACAGTCTGGTTGTATTCAAGAATGGAATACGCTCTTGGCGATAAATAGCCTCCACTTCATCTAATTCATAACGACACTGACGTGCCGAGGCGTATTTGCTCGCGGCCATCCGTCCTGTTCGAATCTGATGCAACCTTTCTGGGTCAATTGTTAACCCAAATAGTTTATGTTTGTGAGGCTTCAATACCTTAGGCAACCCCACGGTATTAAAGTCATCTTCTGTGAGCGGATAGTTCGCCGCTTTAATGCCATATTGCATGGCCAAATATAAACTGGTCGGTGTTTTACCAGAACGAGAAACGCCCAGTAGAATGATTTCTGCCTCGTCATAGTTTTTAACCGAGGCCCCATCATCATTGGCTAAAGCATAATTAATGGCATCAATTCGGCCATCATAAATGCCTTCTTTTATACCATGGGCTTTTTGCGCATTTGGCTGAGCGGGTACCCCTAATGCCTTTTCAATTGGCGACAACAAATCGCCAAAGATGTTGTAACAATGGCTCTCACACCCCTCAATTACAGCACGAATTTGTGGATCAGATATGGTGAAAAACACTAAAGTGTTCTCTCCTTTTTCGGCTTCTTCTTGCAATTGCTGACAAAAGCCATAGGCCTTATCTAGAGTAGATAAAAACGGGACGCTTTGCTGCTTAATCGTGACATCGAAGAAAGATAACATGGCTTGACCAAAGACCTCTGCCGTGATCGCCGTGCCATCGGATACAAAATAAACTTTCACAAATCACCTCCAATTTGGTGTAAAGCAACTACATTAAAAAAGCTGATTGAAATAAAACAACATCGAATAATCGATTTTATTCATTGATCTGCCTCTTCTTACAATGAATTCAAATGCTTAGCTTTAGCAAGCAAAGAACAGCGACTCGATAATAATTTTAATGTAACAAGCTGAGGTACATTGTGAGCAATTTTATTAAGTGGTTTAGTGATCTGCGCCTAGACGATGTAGGTGAAGTTGGTGGAAAAAATGCGTCTTTGGGCGAGATGATTTCCAACTTGGCAGAATTAGGCATTCAAGTGCCAAACGGGTTTGCAACCACTGCTTATGCTTATCAATCTTTCCTAGAAGAAAGCGGCCTAAACCAGAAAATCCACGACCTGCTCGATTCTTTAGATGTTGATGACGTACATGCTCTCACTCAAGCAGGCAAGCAAATTCGCACCTGGATCGAAGAGGCTCCCTTCTCAGACGAATTCAACCAAGAAATTGAACAAGCTTACGCTCAGCTGTCAAAAGACAATCAAGGCGCTTCCTTTGCCGTGCGCTCATCCGCAACCGCAGAAGATTTACCCGATGCCTCTTTTGCCGGTCAGCAAGAAACATTTCTCAATGTACAAGGACTTGATAACGTTAAGCTAACCATCAAACAAGTGTTTGCTTCTCTCTTCAACGACCGCGCAATTTCTTACCGCGTACACCAAGGCTTTGAACACAAGGGCGTCGCCCTATCGGCTGGCATACAAAAAATGGTGCGCAGCGATATCGGTGCATCGGGAGTCTTATTTACCCTAGATACGGAGTCGGGGTTCAACGACGTGGTATTTATCACCGCCGCCTACGGCCTTGGCGAGATGGTCGTACAAGGTACTGTGAACCCAGATGAATACCACGTGCACAAAGGCACGCTAAAATCAGGTCGCCCAGCTGTGGTACGTAAAACATTGGGCAGTAAGGCGCAAAAAATGGAGTACGCCGATGCTGAAAGTGATGACTTTGTTAAAATTGTACCCGTCAGTCTAGATTTACAAAACCAGTTCGCACTGAGCAATGAAGAAATCGAAGATCTAGCTCGTCAGGCGATGATCATTGAACAACATTACCAGCGCCCAATGGACATTGAATGGGCGAAAGACGGTATAGATGGCAAACTTTACATCGTACAAGCGCGACCTGAAACCGTACGATCTCAAGCAAATACCCAAAGTATGGAACGCTACAATCTAAAAGAGACTGGTCCTATTTTGATCACAGGTCGTGCCATCGGTCATAAAATTGGCTCAGGCAAAGTGAAAGTACTCAGCTCAATCACTGAAATGGATCGCATCCAAGAAGGTGATGTACTCGTCACGGACATTACAGACCCTGACTGGGAGCCGATTATGAAAAAAGCATCGGCTATCGTCACCAATCGTGGTGGCCGAACCTGTCATGCCGCCATCATTGCCCGTGAACTTGGTATTCCTGCTGTCGTAGGCAGTGGCGACGCCACCACCCTCAAAGATGGACAAGAAGTTACCGTTTCTTGTGCTCAAGGTGATATGGGCATGGTGTACCAAGGAGCGCTGACATTTGAGGTGGTGACATCTGAAGTGGGCAACATGCCTAAACTTCCAGTTAAGGTAATGATGAACGTCGGCAATCCTAACCGTGCCTTCGACTTTGCAATGCTACCGAATGATGGTGTAGGGCTTGCTCGCCTTGAATTCATCATTAACCGCATGATTGGCATTCATCCTAAAGCGCTATTGAATTTCGACAAAATGGATGCAGGGCTCAAAGAAGAGATCACCTTCCGTACGGCAGGCTACGCAGGACCAGTGGAATTTTACGTCGACAAACTGGTTGAGGGCGTAGCGACTCTTGCTTGCTCTTTTGCGGACAAGCCAGTGATTGTGCGCCTGTCAGACTTTAAGTCCAATGAATATCATAACTTGGTGGGTGGGCCACAGTTCGAACCGGACGAAGAAAACCCAATGCTAGGCTTCCGTGGAGCAGCGCGTTATATCGACGAATCTTTCCGCGATTGTTTCGCCCTAGAATGTCAGGCTATGCGCCGAGTGCGCGATGAAATGGGCTTCACCAATGTACAAATTATGATTCCGTTTGTACGCACCCTTGAAGAAGCAAAACAAGTCATCGACTTGCTCGCGGAGCATGGTCTAGTACGAGGTGAGAACGGCCTCAAAGTCATTATGATGTGCGAACTGCCATCTAATGCCCTGTTGGCTGATGAATTTCTAGAATTCTTTGATGGTTTCTCTATCGGCTCTAATGACCTAACACAACTTACACTCGGTCTTGACCGTGATTCAGGTTTAATCGCGGACAAATTTGATGAACGCAACCCTGCCGTGAAAAAACTACTGAAAATGGCGATCGAGGCATGTAAGGCGAAAGGCAAGTACGTCGGTATTTGTGGTCAAGGGCCCTCTGACCACGCTGACTTTGCTGATTGGCTGGTTGCACAAGGCATCGAAAGTGTCTCGCTCAACCCAGATACCGTAGTTGAAACATGGCTGCATCTTAATGAAGTAATTATGAAAAACACTTCATTAAGTCAGAACGCTGTTTAATCGCAGCACTCTCTGGTTCTTAGCCCCGCCCAACGCGGGGCTTTTTTTGCTAGTGCCCTCTTCTAGAGACGAGCAACACAAATAATCAGCATCTTTTCATTCAATCTATATTGAGCGGAACTGGAAACGCGTTTAACGCAGCTGGCTATCTTTACTTCCACTGCGGTTATACATGCTTTTGGCTTTATCGTGGTTTTCAAATTCAGATTGGCACGCAATGCATAAGCGAACACCAGGGATTGCCTGACGGCGACGCTCAGGAATTTCAGCATCACATTCCTCGCAAAACTCCAAACTATCACCCACCGTCAAACGGCTTCGCGCACGCTCTACTGCCGAATTCACAGTTGCATCAATTTGATCTTGCACCGCACCATCGTGCGCCCAACCACTTGCCATATATACTCCATCAAGCACTCACATCTTGAACTGAGTATAGGAAGCAACCAAACACTGAGCAACACTAGGCTATTGGGATTTTTGAATTTAGTACAAAGTCATCAATAATTCGTCGCTAACAAACAAAACGAAAAAATGATCGATAGAATTCTGCGGCTACATTAATAACTGAAGAGAGTTAAGCTTGAATTACAAAGAAAAGATCTTAGAGAAGGGAACTATGGAGGCCGGAGTCGGAATCGAACCGGCGTACACGGAGTTGCAGTCCGCTGCATGACCACTCTGCCATCCGGCCTCAATATATTTTCTAGCCTGAAATAAAAAAAGGCACCAAATGGTGCCCGGGACCGGAATCGAACCGGTACGATATTTCTATCGCAAGATTTTAAGTCTTGTGTGTCTACCAATTTCACCACCCGGGCTAGAACACTGAAATGGAGGCCGGAGTCGGAATCGAACCGGCGTACACGGAGTTGCAGTCCGCTGCATGACCACTCTGCCATCCGGCCTCAATCAGTAATCTTAAGAGATGGAGCGGGAAACGAGGCTCGAACTCGCGACCCCAACCTTGGCAAGGTTGTGCTCTACCACTGAGCTATTCCCGCGTCTCAAAAGATGGAGCGTATTCTATAGAATTAGATCTTCACGTCAAGGGATTATGTTAAATAAATTGCTCTATTCGCTACTTTTTTAAGAATCGTTTAAATTGCAACCAACAGAGATTATTCCTTATACAACAATAACTAACCTTTACTTGAATCGCTGGCATTTAACTCCGGCCATGCAGCCTTGAGGTAAATATACATAGACCAAAGCGTCAGCAATGCAGCAATGACTAAAACGAACAGTCCGAAGGATGCCCAACTTGTATCTGGAGCGTTAGAGAGCAGAATAAAGATCGCGACCATTTGCATAGTCGTTTTGATTTTACCGACAAAAGACACTGCGACGCTCGCACGCTTGCCCATTTCTGCCATCCATTCACGTAATGCTGAAATGACAATCTCACGACCTACAATCACAGCACTGGCTAATGTCATCAATACACTGTCGTATTCGGCAACTAAGATAACAAGCGCTACCGACACCATTACTTTATCTGCAACAGGATCAAAAAACGCACCAAACGGCGTAGTTTGATTCAATGCGCGGGCGAGAAAGCCATCCAACCAATCGGTAATCGCTGCAATACCAAAAATCGCGGCGCTGGCATAGAAGCGCCCCTCCCAAGGGAGAAAATACACAACTACTAAAACAGGGATAAGAAAAATACGCAGCGACGTAAGAAAGTTTGGAATGTTCATTAAAAGCCTTTTTTAAAAAGAATGCCCAACACTTAAGGATGGGCTTAGCTTAACTTTTATGAAGGTAGAGGTATATCTCTTGCGCTTTATTTCCACCGATACCTTTGACTTTGGCGATATCTTCTTGTGATGCAGCCAATAATTCTTGATAGCCGCCAAAAGCGGTTAGCAGATCCTTCCGGCGTTTAGGACCGATGCCTGGGATATTTTCCAGCGCGGAGTGTCGACGTTTTTTATCGCGACGACGACGGTGATTCTTCACCGCAAAACGGTGCGCCTCATCGCGAATATGCTGAATCAAATGCAAGGCTGACGAGTCAGGTGGCAATACCACCTCATCCTCTTTCGAGCCAATATAGAGCGTTTCTAAGCCTGGCTTACGGGTATCACCTTTCGCCACGCCTAATAAGAAAATATCAACTAAGCCAAGCTCTTTTAAAACAGTCTCTGCTTGCGATAACTGCCCTTTACCACCATCGATCAGCAAAACATCTGGAGCCGGAATTTCACCCTCTTTAACGCGCTTGTAACGTCGGGTTAAGGCTTGACGCATGGCGCCATAATCATCACCCGGTTCCACACCTTCAATATTGAACGAGCGGTAGCGCTTTTTATCAGGACCATCTGGGCCAAACACTACACAGGAAGCAACGGTTGCTTCGCCACTGGAATGGGAAATATCAAAACACTCCATATGAAGCGGTGGCTCTTTGAAGCCCAATACTTTCTGAAGCACGGCGATACGGCTGAAATGGTTGCGCTTATCTGTTAATCGAGCCTGAAGCCCCTGCTCCGCATTAAGCTTAGCAAGATCTAGCCAGCGAGCTCTTTGACCACGAACACTGCTCGTGACTTCAATTTTCTTTTGTGTCGTTTCAAATAAAGCGTTTTCAATGACTTCTTGATCTTCGATATCATGGCTCAAGATAAGCGACTTAGGTAAATCTTGAGCGCCTCCGATATAAAGCTGAGCAATAAACGAAGACAGCAACTCGGACTCATTGATCTCGATCGGCATTTTCGGATAATGACTTTTACTACCGATCACTTTACCCTGTCGCACCATCATTACGTGCACACAAAAACCACCAGGCTGTATCAGGGCGGCAATGACATCAGCATCACCGCTTTGACCATAAACATGCTGCTCTTCTTGCACATGCTTAAGCTGGATAATTTGGTCACGAAGTGCCGCTGCTCGCTCAAACTCCATATCCGCCGCCGCAGTTGTCATCTGCGTCGTCAACTCAGATGTTAACTCTTGGTTCTTACCCTGCAAAAACATATGTGCATGACGCACGTCTTCCGCGTAATCCGAATCGCTGATAATCCCAACACACGGTGCCGAACAACGTTTTATCTGATATTGCAAACAAGGGCGTGTGCGATTGCTGTAAACCGAGTCCTCACATTGACGCACACGAAACACTTTTTGCATGGCAATCAGGCTCTCTTTTACAGCCAAACCGCTAGGGTATGGACCGTAAAGTTTGCCTTCTTTGCTTTTGCCACCTCGGCGAAACAGGATTGCCGGATGCTCATGATTGGAGATCAGGATATAGGGGTAGGATTTATCATCACGTAATAGAATATTGTATGGCGGACGATGCTGTTTAATCAGTGTCTGCTCAAGTAACAGGGCTTCCGTTTCACTCTTAGTTACAGTGATTTCAATGGCGTCGATGCGACTCACCAATGCCATCGTTTTAGTCGTTAACCCTGTCGCGCGAAAATAGCTGGATACTCGATTTTTGAGATTTTTCGCCTTACCAACGTACAACAATTCACCTTTGCCATACATACGGTATACGCCAGGGCGTGTGGTGAGGTTTTGGACAAAATGTTTAGGGGCGAAATCTTGAGACACTCATTTACCTATACGAGACCTAAAACATTATAGCGCATCGCCAAACGTGCTAGCTCAACGTCACTTTGAATTTCCAACTTGTCAAAAATACGTCTACGAAAAGTACTGACGGTTTTATCTGATACATTTAGGCGATCAGCGATTTCTTTCGTTTTCACGCAATCTACAATCATCTGCGCCACTTGAAGCTCACGTTCAGACAGTTCACCAAATGGTGAATCTGAGCTATTTTTACTGGTTTTAGATAACGCCACTTTTTGCGCTACAACACGAGAGAGGTATTGCTTTCCTTGAAATACAGTTTCCAGCGCTTCGAGTAATTCTGATTGATCGGACCCTTTTGCCACATAACCGCTTGCACCCGCTTCCATCATTTTCGCTGGGTACGGTGCATCATCAATCGCGGACAATGCGATCACCTTAGTATTTGGGTGTAAACGCGCAATTTCTAAGGTAGCTCCCAAGCCGCCGATCCCAGGCATATGTACGTCCATCAAAACAACATCAATGTGCTCTTTACGTAGCACTTTTAGGGCTTCTTCGCCGCTGTGGACACTGCCCCACACAAGCACCCCAGGAATGTCTTCAATGACACGCTTTATCCCTTCACACACCATGGTGTGATCATCGACGATCAGAACTTTACGCATCTTTACCTCATTTAAAGCATATAACTAAGCACAATTTTATAGGTTACGAATCTTTGCGAAAAGCAATAATCAATTACTTAGCGTAGCTATTTGTAAGGGCGTGCAACTTAAAGACGAATCACCCAACAACTTTGTCAGTAACCCTTAACTCACTTTGTAGCGTTTTGTAATTTTTATAACCAAAAGTTATTTCACCAATCAATATTCGCGTACCTTTAGTCAGGTAGGCCTCCTTTATAACCAAGCTTTTTCAGTGCTTCTAACGCGTGCTCACGATACTGCGCCCGGATCTTTGTTCCATGTGTTTTGTATAAGTAGTACAGATGTGGCGCCACATCACTTTCGCTAACCTGCAATTCAGTAGCGATTTCTGAAAGCAAAGACCCTAATACCGGCGCTGACTTATCTTCAATCAACACGGATTTAGGAATAACAAGCTTCTCTCCATTGATAACTTTATCAACGTATACTGTGTAATGCTTTTCAAAAACTGGCCAAGAAGTACGTTCATCTTCCGTACTTAAGAAGTGCCATCCCGTTTCCGCACCCGCAAAGTAAACCGCAGGATGCGACCAAGCTTTTTCTTGGGGCTTGTGGCGGCAACTACAGGCCTCCATATAGGCCCTACGTGGCTCAGGTAGCCCATAAGCGCGGTAGGCCGTTTGGATCACCGACAAGAATTCAGAGATGGTTGGCGGCCAAGCGTACTTCTCTTTGGTACGCTCTACTGCATACGCAAGTAAAGGTTCCTGAAAGCCTTTTAACGCAATCGCCCACTCACGTTTTGCCAGCTTCACCTCCTCAGTGGAAGCATACGCTGATGCAAACTTATGAGTATAGATTGCTTTAAAGCGCGCAAACAGCATATTCACCAACACTCGCGTACGCTGCTCAGCCTCTTGCTGAGCTTGCGTTGGTTCGCGCTCACTACCAGTCTGTGTCGTGGATGTTGGTGAGGGCGCTGCTAACTTGCTCGCGATTGGATTTATTATTTGCTGTATAGGTTGCGGTTCCTTCATAGGATTGACGATCCGATTGCTTATATTGCCATTGACGTTTTACGTATTTGAAAAATTCGCTGTTCCAAGTACGAACATTTTTGCGCTGCTCTTTAATACGCAGGAGAAATTCAGCCAACAAAGACTCTGCAAATGCACGCTCAATACCCGCTTGCTGAATTTGTTCAAAGGTAGCGTCTTCTGGCAGCCATTGATCTGGCTGTCGCGTACGTTCCTTTGCTTCTAGGTATAGATCAAAATCAGACAATCCTCGACGATCACTGGTGGCCGCTGGCATCACAGGGGTTGGCGCATCTACCGCATTATGAGTACGCGAACGTTGGGTAAACTGAGCTTGAGGAGCGCTTGATTTATCAGACGCCTCACTCTGCAAACGCGACAATTTATGCATCAGATCATCATTTTGACTAGCTGTTTGCGGTGTAGTCTCGACATTGCGAGTACGAGTTGCCGAAGGCGTTGAGCGTTGTGCATCCTGTTGCTCTAGTAGTATCTCCAAGCCCGCTTCAGTACGTCGAAACTGTAAAGCTTGCGCCATTTGCAAACTACTTAGTAGACGCACGATATATGGCGCGTTCCAAAACGGCAACATATCGACCAGCTCTCTATGAGAAATTTTCATCTGGCGATTACTGAGATGATGGGCTTTTTGTTGTAGGTAAGTCAGTAAAACACTTTCCTCAAGGCCAAGTTCACAGGCTAAGTTAAACGAGACGGGTAACAAAAAATCAGGGGCAGCCATAGATACGACCATTTCATTCGGGATGCTTCAGTTTATCAAACGACAAAGCTTTTGGCACGATAACTCGCTTTTTAGGAATGAATCAAGCACAAAAATATGGGCACTCACAAAACTGTGACCAATACATTTCTTTACAATGAAATCCTGTTGACAGCGGTTTTTTAGACTCCTATGCTGAAATTGTGCCGCGAAGTTAGACGCCTTTCTGGCTTCAACAATCGGCCAACTTTACTGAGGAGAAAGTTGTATGTACACAATAAATATTACTGGTCATCACGTCGACATCACTCCAGCTATTAAAGATCACATCAACGAAAGAATGAGCAAAATTGCAAAATTGAGTGATCAAATCACCTCTGTCAACGTGACACTTATTCAGGACAGTAAAGAACAGAAAGCAGAAGCACGAATACATTTGCCAGGCAAAGAACTGTTTGCCACTGCATCTTCTGAAGATCGTTTGTTCCATGCAATCGATGGCATGATTGAGAAACTTGCCCGCCAAGTGGATAAACACAAAACCAAACAAGCCTCAGGAAATCATAAAGCGGCTGTCGCTTCATAGAGATACAGCCTATCTGACAACTTACACGCCCGCTTAATGCGGGCGTGTTCGTTTCTGAAATAGATTTATTGATTGAACTTTGGAACTTCCGCCCGCATAGTCTGTCATAGGTTTCAGGATAATCTAACTAGGAGAACCTTTATCATGCGTTACACAGATGCCCTTTCGACACATACGTCACAAGCGGCCAATAGGACGCTACGCAATACGTATGGCTTACTTTCGCTGACTTTGCTTTTCAGTGCGTTTACAGCTGGTATTAGCATGGTCTTCAATTTACCTCACCCTGGGTTAATTTTGACCTTAGTGGGTTTCTACGGTTTGCTTTTCCTAACGTACAAATGCCGCAACAGCGCGATGGGGCTGTTGTGCGTGTTCGCATTGACTGGCTTTATGGGCCTAACCCTTGGACCAATCTTAAATGCTTATCTGAGCATGGCTAATGGTGCGACCTTAATTATGAGCGCATTAGGTATGACCGGATTGTCTTTCCTTGGCCTATCTGCATATGCTTTGGTGTCAAAGAAAGACTTTAGTTTTCTAAACGGCTTCTTAACGGTTGGTTTCTTTGCTTTGTTGTTTGCCATGATCGCAGGCTTCTTCATTCAGTTACCAGCACTACAGATTTTTATCTCTGTCGGCTTCACGTTATTTTCTGCTGCAGTGATCCTACTTCAGACCAGTGAGATCGTTCGTGGCGGTGAAACCAACTACATTATGGCAACGGTGAACTTGTATGTCGCCCTATACAACATGTTCCTAAGCTTGTTGTCTCTGTTTGGTATGGCCAGCGACGACTAATCGCTAACGCTGTTTTTAAAAGGCCGCAGACTGCGGCCTTTTTTATGTGTAAAATTTATTTTATTTACTCAAGAACAGCATGAACTACTCACTTTTTATTACTGGTAGCCCAACCGCAAGTCGCGCTTGCCATACAGCTCTGGACTTTGCCGAAGCGTTATTGTCTGATGGCGCACATCAAATACATGGGGTTTTCTTTTACGAGGAAGCCGTCGCCATTGCCAACGCTTTAGCTATGCCTCCTCGCGATGAATGTAATATCCGAAATGAATGGGTCGCCTTCGCAAAACAACACAGTGTCCCACTATACATTTGCATCGCCGCGGCCCTGCGCCGCGGAGAACTGAATGAAGCGGAAGCGAAACGCCATGAGGTAGCAAACCATAATCTAGCTGAGGGGTTTCTTTTAGAAGGCCTAGGCAGTTTAATCAGCTTGACTTCAGAGTCTGATCGGATGATGAGGTTTAAATAACATGAGCACTCTAATTTACCTATCAAGCTCCCCCTATAGCAGTACCACCATTAAAGAAGCTTTAGACCTTGCACTGGTGTTCGGTACTTTTGGACAAGACATTCGCCTAGCGGTTACAGGTGAAGCTTTGGCGTTATTAATCGACAATCAAACACCGAACGCACGCCAAGGAAAGCACCTTCATAAACTGCTGGATGGCCTTGAGTTCTACGATATTGAACAAATCTATATTAAGCAAGATGAGATCCCAGCAGCGACCTCGCTGTGGTCGGGGGTGACTGCACTTGATTCAGAAGAATGGCTTAATATGCTCAACCAACACCAATACATCTATCGTTTTTAACGGGGTTTCTATGAAGCTATATCAGGTCAACCAATACCAGTACCCCAAAAGCGTCGAAGATGATTGGATTAACTCACTATCTGCTGGCGATGCCGTTTTATTATTGGAAGCAGGTGTTTTACGCGCCCTATCGCAGCCTAAGCTATTCAACACATTACAGGAAAAACAGGTCAAACTTTTCTGGCGCCAAACCGATTTGAAAGCTTATGGTATTCAAGCCATTACGGGTGAAGCTATTTCCGACTTGGAATGGGTCGAACTGACTCAAGAATATTCAAAAATCGTCGCTTGGTAAGGTGTCCCATGGCAACAATCGAATTTGATGAAGAAGGTTACTTACTGGATCTAAGCCTGTGGAGCGAAGCTCTGGCAGAAGACATTGCCAGAAAAGAAGGCTTGATCTTAACTGCAGCTCATTGGGAAGTGCTACGGGTATTGCGCGACTTCTACGAGCAGTTTGAAGTCTCACCAGCCATGCGGCCATTAGTAAAAGCAGTGACTAAAGAGCTAGGCCCAGACAAAGGTAAAAGCATTTACTTGATGAAACTTTTCCCTGGCAGCCCACCCAAGCTGGCCGCAAAAATTGCTGGCTTACCTAAACCCGCCAATTGCCTGTAATACCATCCTTCTAGCACCTACTAAAAAGGCAGCTTCAGCTGCCTTTTTGCTCTATTAAACACGACTTGCCAAACCAAGACAGCTTATCTTGTAGCGCCACTACCTCACCAATGATTAATAGCGCTGGAGATTTCACTTCATTCTGCAACGCGATCTGATGAATATCCTTAATCGTTGAAGTAAACACGCGCTGATCTTTTGAAGTCCCCTTCTCGACGATCGCCACAGGCATCGAAGGTCGCATACCAAAACGAATCAACGATTGACTAATCGACTCAAGCCCCGTTAAGCCCATATAAATGACAAGAGTTTGAGCCGGATGCACCAATTCATTCCATGGTAGTTCCGTAGTACCATCTTTAAGATGGCCAGTTAAGAAACGTACCGATTGCGCATAGTCACGATGCGTTAGTGGAATACCTGCGTAAGCGGCACAACCTGCGGCAGCTGTGACGCCAGGTACCACTTCAAAAGGCACCCCTTCCTGCACCAGCTCTTCCAGCTCTTCACCACCACGTCCGAAGATAAATGGATCGCCACCTTTTAAGCGCACGACCACTTTTCCTTCTTTTGCTTTTGTCGCAAGTAAGGCATTAATTTCTTCTTGAGGCAAACTATGCAATGATTTCGCTTTGCCGACGTATAGCTTTTCCGCTGTTGCAGGAATCATGGCAATGATCTGCTCGCCCACTAGACGGTCATAAAGCACCACATCCGCTGCAGTCAAAAGGCGATGAGCCTTCATCGTTAACAAGTCCGGATCCCCTGGCCCTGCACCGATTAGATATACTTTACCAGTCATATATTTCTTATCTCAAATAGAAAGGCCCCGCAAGCGGAGCCTTTGAATGCATATTGCAAAAACCGAATTAACCGATTAGCGTCTTGCCACCCATGTAAGGTACAAGCACTTCAGGTACAGTCACTGTACCATCAGCATTCTGGTAGTTTTCAAGGATCGCTACCAAAGTACGACCCACCGCTAGACCAGAACCATTCAAAGTATGTGCCAACTCAGGCTTACCTGTTTCTGGGTTACGCCAGCGTGCTTGCATACGACGCGCTTGGAAATCCCACATATTTGAACAAGAAGAGATTTCTCGGTACTTCTGCTGACCAGGTAACCATACTTCAATGTCGTAAGTTTTGTGCGCAGAGAAACCAAGATCACCACCACACAGCACGACAGTACGGTAGGGAAGGTTTAGCTTCTGCAAAATTGTTTCCGCATGGCCAATCAATTCTTCTAGTGCTTCGGTCGAGCGATCTGGGCGACAAATATGCACGAGCTCTACTTTCTCGAACTGGTGCTGACGAATCATACCGCGCGTGTCACGACCGTAACTGCCCGCTTCACTACGGAAACATGGTGTGTGCGCCACAAATTTTTGGTGCAGATCAACATCATTTAAAATCTCATCACGAGCGATGTTGGTCACTGGCACTTCCGCTGTCGGAATTAGGTACAAGTCGCTGTTACCACTGTCTTTGTCGACTGGCACTTTGAACAAATCTTGTTCAAATTTCGGTAGCTGGCCCGTTCCACGTAACGATGCTGCGTTCACTAGGTAAGGCACATAAATTTCAGAGTAGCCATGCTCTTCGATATGCGTATTCAACATAAATTGAATCAAAGCGCGATGAAGACGTGCCAGGTCTGAACGCATCACGGCAAAACGTGACCCCGTGATCTTAGCCGCCATTTCAAAATCTAGCATGCCTAGAGCAGCCCCCACATCTACGTGATCTTTCACTTCAAAATCAAACGTGCGTGGCTCTCCCCAGCGACGAATTTCAACATTGTCGTCTTCGCTGGTGCCTTCTGGGACAGATTCGTGTGGAATGTTAGGAATACTCTCTAGCAAAGCATCCATTTGCGCTTGCACTTCTTCCAATTGCGCTTTTGCTGCCGCAAGATCGTCGCCCAATGTCGCAGTTTTTTCTTTAAGCTCGTCAGCTAGCGCTTTGTCGCCAGCTTTCATCGCTGCGCCGATTTCTTTTGAAACCGAGTTGCGGGACTGTTGCAGAGTTTCTGTTTCAATTTGAATTGCTTTGCGACGCTCTTCCAAACTAGAAAAAGCCGCCACGTCTAAATCAAAGCCTTTTTTCTTCAATAATACGGCAACCGCTTCTGGGTCTGCCCTTAGAGCTTTAATGTCTAACATTGCTGCAACAAAACCTTATGTAATTAAATAGATAAAAACTGCTTTGAGTTGGGCTCAAAAGGCACGCGCTAATCCAACACCGGCGGCCAAAGCCAAAATTCCTAGCAAACAACTTAATGATAAATAGCTTAGGGCACTTAGCCAAGCCTGCTGATTGATTAGAGAGACAATTTCTAAGGAAAAAGTCGAGAAGGTAGTAAAAGCCCCCAGAAAACCAATCATAATCAGCGGCCTTAGAAGCTCTAGGCTCGGTACTCGCTCGCTTATCAGCACAAATGCCATGCCCATCAAGAAACTGCCCACCGCATTAATAGACAAAGTAGCCATCGGAAACTGTGCTTGCCAAAAGCTGTTCACCCACTTACCTACGGCAAAACGCGACAACGCCCCCAACGCCCCACCTAGAGCAATCATAAAATAGATCATCACCAACCGTCCTCGTCTTGATAGCGTTTTAACGGACTCATTTGGTCCTGCTGTTCAAGCCAAGCAAGCTTCTCGCCAATTTTCTTCTCTAAACCACGATCCGTTGGAATATAGTAGCGTTCATTGGCCAGTTCGGGGGGCAAGTAGGACTCCCCTGCCGCATAAGCATTCGGCTCATTATGGGCATATCGATAATCTTCGCCATGACCCATGTCTTTTGCCAAGCTAGTGGGAGCATTTCGAAGATGATTGGGCACTTCCAAACTCGGCTGATGTTTAACATCGCTCATCATCTGGTTGAAGGCTTTATACAATGCATTACTTTTTGGGGCGCAGGCCATATAAACGGCCGCTTGAGCGATCGCTCGATTGCCTTCGTAAGGACCAACGCGCTCGAAAATATCCCAAGCGTTTAAGCCGATTTGCAATGCTCGTGGGTCGGCATTACCAATGTCTTCGGAAGCAATCGCCAATAGGCGCCTTGCTATATAAAGCGGATCGCAACCGCCATCGAGCATGCGCGCCATCCAGTACAAGGCACCGTCCGGTGACGAGCCACGCACCGATTTATGAAACGCAGAAATCTGATCGTAAAAGACATCCCCGCCCTTATCGTAACGGCGAATACTGCCTCCTAGAACATCTTCTAGCTGTTTGTCAGTAACAGCTTCACCATCCTCAACAAAATCAGCCAGAATTTCTAAGAAGTTCAAACTACGGCGAACATCACCATCGGCAGCCTGTGCCAATATAGTCAAATAATGATCGCTTATTTGAATGTTACGGTGTCCTAATCCTCGCACAGGGTCTTGCAAGGCTCGCTTCATTGCCACCAACAGATCATCCACCGTCGGGGGTTGCAGACGATACACGCGCGCGCGGGATAATAATGCAGAATTCAATTCAAACGCGGGGTTTTCCGTGGTCGCTCCCACAAACAAAAATGTGCCATCTTCAATATAGGGTAAAAAAGCATCCTGCTGAGACTTATTAAAACGATGCACTTCATCAACAAATAGTAGTGTGGCTTTTTGTGTCATTAAGCGCCACTGTTTCGCCTCTTCTACCGCCGCACGAATCTCTTTAACGCCGGACATCACGGCTGACAATTCTATAAATTTGGCATCTAATGAGTGAGCAAATAGCTTGGCAAACGTCGTTTTACCTATACCGGGCGTGCCCCACAAAATAAAAGAATGTCCTTGGTGACGCTCAACCATTTTGCGCAGAGGCTTACCCTCACCCACTAGATGCTGCTGCCCAACATATTCATCCAATGTCTTCGGTCGCATACGCGCAGCCAATGGTGCCATCGGGTTAATGTCTTCTGCGGCAAATAAATCATCCATTTATTACTGCTCTATCATTAAATCAACAGATTCAGGTAAGTCGATATGAAAGTTTTGCTCTGACACTCCGTCGTGAACCTCAAGACTTGAAAATTCAATAACGGTAGTTTGTCCTAATACATCTTTAATGCTCATCGCACTGATGAATTTCTTATCAAAAGACAAAGTAAGCGTATCAAACAAGTCTTCCTGCTCTTTAGGCTCAAGTTTAAAACGATCTTGCCCAATCCCAGTCACCGTATAGTGACTCAAGGCGTCGTCTGAGGAGCTTCCTAGCAATGCCGCAGGTGAATTCCCTACGGTTCCTGAAAAAGGCTTACGTGTCGCTTGTTCTAAATCCACATCCCAGATGGTGACCCATTCTCCATCAGAGACAATGCGCTGGGGAAAGGGAGTCACCGTATCCCAAACAAACCGATTTGGCGCAGACAACAAGAAGATGCCTTCACTGTTTTGCACTTCGTCACCCCGTTCGTTGTAGGTGACTTGTCTAAACTCGCCCTCAACATTACGGTTATAGTCTAGTAAATGACTTAACTGAGTCGCTGGCGCCTCCGCCCATGCGTTAAATGCCACCAACAACCCCAAGCTATAAATGATACGTGCCATGACTACTCCTATTGAGTCGGGACCTTATTCTGGTATCAGAATCTCACGTTGACCATTAGTTCCCATTGGCCCGACCAGTCCAGCAGATTCCATTGCCTCTACTAAGTTTGCAGCTCGGTTATAGCCAATTTTCAAGCGGCGCTGAATAGAGGAAATAGAAGCTTTACGGGTTTCTAGCACTATTTTCACAGCTTCATCATAGAGTGGGTCTTGGTCTTCACTGCCACCAGAGGTTAACTCTTCGGCGCTCACCGTGACATCATTGATGTATTCTGGCTCACCACGTGCTTTCCACTCCTCTACCACAGCGTGCACTTCTTCATCTGAGACAAAGGCCCCATGAACACGAATGGGTGTCGGAAGTCCTGCCGGCAAATACAGCATGTCGCCCATACCGAGAAGTTGATCCGCACCGCCTTGATCCAAAATGGTTCGCGAGTCAATTTTGGATGATACCTGGAACGCCATACGAGTTGGAATGTTGGCTTTGATCAAGCCAGTGATCACATCCACCGAAGGACGCTGGGTAGCAAGAATCAAGTGAATACCCGCCGCACGAGCTTTTTGGGCGATACGCGCAATTAACTCCTCTACTTTTTTACCAACGATCATCATCATATCGGCGAACTCATCGACGACAATAACAATGTAAGGCAAAGGCTCCAAATAAGGCACGGTTCGGGCAACGCCGTCCTCAGAGAACATGGCCATTTCTGGCGTCCATAATGGATCTTCAATTGGCTGACCGGCAGCCGCCGCTTCACGGACTTTTTTATTAAAGCCAGCAATGTTACGTACACCAAGCTTGGACATCAGCTTGTAACGACGCTCCATTTCATCCACTGACCAACGCAAACCATTTGCTGCGTCTTTCATATCGGTAATAACAGGCGTCAACAGGTGTGGTATGCCTTCATAAATAGAAAGCTCCAACATTTTCGGGTCCACCATGATCATACGCACTTCATCAGGCGTTGACTTGAGTAACATGCTCAAGATCATGGCATTCACACCCACTGACTTACCAGAGCCCGTCGTACCCGCCACCAGAACATGTGGCATTTTCGCCAAATCCACGACGACAGGCTCACCCGAAATATCGTGTCCTAATGATAATGTTAGGGGCGAGGATGCATTGTCATACATCGGAGTGTTGATCACTTCGGAGAAGTACACTGTATCGCGATGTTGATTTGGAATCTCAATGCCAATAGTGGACTTGCCTGCAATGACCTCTACAACACGCACACTCATCACACTTAATGAACGAGCTAAATCTTTTGCCAAGTTGGTGATCCGCGAAACTTTCACTCCAGGTGCAGGCTGAATCTCAAAACGCGTAATAACTGGGCCTGGGTTGACTTCTACTACTTCCGCTTTGACCCCAAAGTCTAGCAAGCGTTGCTCCAGCAAAGCAGATAGGTCAAGCAACTCTTCTTCCGTGTAACCACCCTGCTTAGGCTTAGGCTGGGTCAGCACACTGCGATCAGGCAGCGTATAAGCGGCCTCAGCTCGTTCGATCTCGGTAGATGGACCGGCTAAACTTTCTAAGCGTTTCGCTTCGGAGAGCGTTTTTACAGCTGGCTTATGAGTCTGCATATTGAGCTCTGGCTGTGGCGCTTTGGCGGTTGATATTGGAGCTGCTGTCGACGGCGAAATAGCAATTTCATCTTCGTCATCCATTTCATAATGACTCGAATGATCAGGCTTTGGCGCAACGGTAGGCTCTGGGCTAGGCTTAGAATCTCGCTCTGCAACACGATTCACTGGCGCCTTTGTTTGACTGGCTACAGGTCTAGTTGGTGGCTTGTCCCATACATCGCCAAAGTCGATTTCATGGGCATCATCTTCCACATAAAGCGTATCGGTAAAAGCAAACTTATCGTCTTCAAACGCCACATCATCCAAGCCGCCAAAGCTAGGCTCTTGATGCTCTAAACGCTGTTTTACTGGCTGCTCGATCTCGTCGACATCAGACTGGCGAGTAAACTTACTTTTAACTTTTTGCCATAAGGAAACTTTTTCTGAGTCATCTTCGTCAAACAGCTCATCAGACTCTGCCTCAGGGGAAATGTCCTCTACTTTCTTTTTCTTACGGAAAATAGCAGGCTTTTCTAAGTCATCGTTAACGACTTCTTTAGCCTTGCCCTTACGACTAGAAGCTGAATCTTCTACCTGCTCCTCATCAGAACGGCTAAATTTCTGTGCAAGCCATAGATATGAAAGCTCAGCCTTTTCGCCAATAAACTCCAATGATTGCGACCAATGAATCTGCGCCAGTAAAGTGAAAGCCAAAACAACTAACGCCAAGCTTACGAGGGTTGCGCCATCATAACCAATCCAATGATAAAGCAGCTGCCCTAACGATTGCCCAAGAATCCCTCCTGCGCCAAACTGCAAGGCTGTACTACCAACAGTGTGGAGGAAACAAAGCGTTGCACCAAAGCTTAAATATAAAATACTGCCAACACAGCACAAAATGGCATTATTGAGAGGAATCATTTGGTGGGGGTTACGCCAAATGATATAAGCAACTAATAAGAATAATAGGGGTAATGAGTAAAACAAATTGCCAAAGAAAGCCGACAATAAGTCCGAAAGCATTGCGCCAATCGTCCCCATTGAGTTTTGCGTGGCACCACCACTTCCAGAATAAAACCAGCCTGCATCATCTGGATTGTAAGAGTAAGTCGCGAATGCAAAAAATAGAAAAAACAAAATAGCTGCGATAAATGCCGCCTGCTTCGCAAAAGTTCCCCAGACCAGTGATCGTACAGACTCACGCTCTGCTGCTTGTGTCAAAAGCCACCTTCCAATGTTATTAACCAATGATTAGGCTGCAAGCTTACCATAAAAAAAGCCAGCCCGAAGGGCTGGCTTTCGCTTTTACAAAGATAAGAGGAATCTTAGAAGTAAGCTTTCACACCAACGATGTTCTGCTCATCACCAGCATAGTCACCGTTGTAGTTTTCGAAGTAGTAAGTTAGGTCGCCAGCAGCGTATTCAGCGATGAAGTAAGTACCGTCATCGTCTTGACCAACAACATCTTCAAGGTTTTTAGCGTATTGAAGAGTTAGCGTTAGTGCTTCAGTTGCCGCAAATTCGATACCAAAACCAGCTTCTTCAACATCTTTAGTTGCTGGATCAGTACCTTGCTCACCAGTACCGTAGTTCACAGAAATTGTAGCAGGACCTGCGTTGAATTGTGCACCAACGTTTACAGAGTGAGCATCACCAATCGCGCCACCAGAGATACCTAGTTTGATACCATCTAGATCAGCGATGTAAGAGATCGCACCACCAACATCTGAGTCATCAGAAGTGTTAGTTGTCGCTTCAAGAGCTACTGTTAGGCCTGGTGCAACTTTGTAACGAATACCAGTGTTATCAGTGTCACCTTGTGCAGTTTTTAGATCAACACCAGTCTCACCGATCTCATCCATACCCATGAATGCGTTAGCAGATACTGAACCGTCGAAACGACCGAAAGATACAGCACCTTGTTTCACGTATAGTTTTTCAAAGTTAAAATCTGTGCCTTCGTCAACGCCTGTTGTTTTAACTTCAAGCTCAGCGTACACAACGCCTGTATCAACAGAAAGCTCGATCTCACCAAGATCAGTACCGTCTGCTAGATCGTTGTTGTTTTTAGCATTGCCGTAGTAACTAACATACTCAACACCGGCTTCACCGTGGAACACTGGCTCAAGTGCAAAAGTAGATGTAGAAACAGCAGCCGCTACTGCAGATACTGCGAAAACAGAAGCAAGTTTAATCGCTTTCATTCAAGATTCCCCTTTAATTTTATATGTTCGGTCTCAAGACCTTTTTGATTGGCTTTAAGCCTATTTCCAGCGAAGTGCTGAAGTAACTCGTCGACAGGCATACTAAAACCAATCAATTTCAGTTTCGTGACAATCACACGACACAGAAAAATTTTTAGTCCGTTGTTTGCAATCAGTTTATCCGCTGTAGTGCTCTGGACTGACTCCGATTAAAACCAAGTTTTCCTTGACTGGTCAAGCACTACGAGCACTTTTTTTGAATTTTTTTTGCATTTTTTACTTTTTTTTCATGTCTGAGGCATGAATTATTTATATAGACCGACTCAAAAATGCAACTTCATGGCGATTTGTGTACGCTATCGTCACAAAGAAATTAGCAATGGTGCATATTGTTTATCAGCACTGGTTACATAGGGTAAACAATGTGGATAATAGGATCACTAAAGCTTGTGAAGTCAGTATTTATCATGCCTAAGAACCGCCCCAATCAAACCGAGAACCGCCCCGAATTAGTTCTGCTAACTGAGTCTGTTTTAGACACTCCAGACCCTTTCAAAGCATTACTTGACCCCGAAGGTTTATCGGCTGTCGGTGGCGATCTAAGGCCTGAGCGATTAATTCATTTGTATCAACATGGGTTCTTCCCTTGGTACAGCGACCCAGATCCCATTTTGTGGTGGCACCCCTTAGAACGCTGCACTCTTGTGCCAAGCAAGTTTCACGAAAGTCGCTCGCTCAAAAAAGCACTTAAAAAAAATGAATGGACTTGGAAGATCAATGCAGACTTCTCACGCACCATCAATACTTGCAGTCAGTTACGTGCAGATGCTGAGGGAACTTGGATATCAAACGATGTTATCAATGCCTATTGCACACTGAATCAGCAAGGCTACGCATTTTCGATAGAGGCTTTTCTTGATGGTGAGCTAGCAGGTGGGTTTTATGGTGTTGCGATGGGGAAAATGTTTTTTGGTGAATCCATGTTTTCCCTGAAAGATAATGGCTCAAAAGTTGCTTTATGGCAGTTTTGTCGGCTAGCTCAAGAACTTGGGATTGAATTAATCGACTGTCAGGTTTATTCTGACCACCTAACATCGCTTGGGGCACAAATGATGTCGAAAGCAAGCTTTGTCAGAGCTTTGCAGGATCTAATACCTACCCCAACCCAAAATCATAGACTGATCGCAGTTGCAGGCCTGAAAACAGTCATGCCAATCACTTATGTTGCGGTCTAAATTTGCTTTTTTGGGCCATTTTGGGCAAAATACCGCCGAATTTTTAGCAAACTCGCCAATCACAAGCCTATTTCTAGCCTAAATAGCGAGATCATGCTTAACCTTAATTAAGAACAGGACACTGATTGTGGCAAAAGAAGACAGCATTGAAATGGAAGGTACGATTGTCGATACCCTTCCAAACACTATGTTCCGCGTGGAACTTGAAAACGGTCACGTTGTGACAGCGCATATCTCAGGTAAGATGCGTAAAAACTACATTCGTATTTTGACTGGCGACAAAGTAAAAGTTGAACTGACTCCTTACGACTTATCGAAAGGTCGCATCGTTTACCGTTCTCGTTAATATCTACTAGAACGCGATAACAAAAAGGCCGCTTAACCAATGGTTAAGCGGCCTTTTGTGTTTAGGGCTTCTGTAAGCCCTAATCATCATTTAGCAGCTCACTGCCTCTTTGCGTACAGAGAAAGCGAGTTCATCCTTCTCTTCGTCCAAGGATACAGACACCACTCCACCTTCGGTTAGATCACCAAACAAGATCATATTCGCTAATGGTTTTTTCAAATGCTCTTGAATGACACGCGCCATTGGACGAGCCCCCATTTGACGATCATAGCCTTTATGAGCTAACCAACCGCGAGCCGTATCACTCACTTCAATCAGCACACCCTTAGCATCCAACTGCGCTTGCAACTCAACCAAGAACTTGTCAACCACATTGAAAATCACTTGCTCATCCAATTGTTTAAACTGAATCACAGCATCCAAGCGGTTACGGAATTCCGGCGTGAAAGTTTTATTAATCGCTTCCATACCATCCGTTGAATTATCTTGCATTGAGAAACCAATCGAACGTTTTGCAAGCACTTCAGCACCGGCATTTGACGTCATAATCAGAATCACATTGCGGAAATCTGCTTTGCGACCGTTATTATCCGTCAAAGTACCGTGATCCATAACTTGTAGCAGCAAGTTAAAGACTTCAGGATGCGCCTTCTCAATCTCATCTAGTAGCACAACACTGTGTGGATTCTTGGTCACTGCTTCAGTCAATAAACCGCCTTGATCAAAGCCCACATAACCTGGTGGCGCACCGATCAAGCGCGATACAGCATGACGCTCCATGTACTCAGACATATCAAAGCGAATCAACTCAAGACCAAGGATCTTTGCCAGCTGTCGCGTAACTTCGGTTTTACCCACCCCTGTAGGGCCTGCCATCAAGAATGAACCAATCGGTTTTTGTTCAGCTTTTAGGCCAGCACGAGACAGTTTAATGGCATCAGAAAGCGACTCAATCGCTTGATCCTGACCAAACACTACCATTTTCAGGTTACGCTCAAGATTGCCCAAGACTTTACGATCCTCAGAATTTGCCGCTTTCACGGGCACTCGTGCAATCTTAGAGACAATATCCTCAATATCTTCAACCGTAATGGTCTCTTTGCGCGTTTCCTCTGGCTGTAAGCGCTGGTAAGCCCCCGCTTCGTCCACCACATCGATAGCCTTGTCTGGCATATGGCGGTCGGGCACATAGCGTTGTGCGAGCTCTGAGGCAGCTTTAAGTGCAGCATCTTCGTACTTCACTTTGTGATGCTCTTCAAACGAGCCAATGATACCTTTCAGAATTTCATAGGTATCATCCACACTTGGCTCATTAACATCGATTTTCTGGAAGCGACGCGCCAAAGCGTGATCTTTTTCAAAAATGCCACGAAACTCTTGGAATGTAGTTGATCCAATGCAACGCAGCTGACCAGAGCTTAGTGCAGGCTTGAGCAAGTTTGAGGCATCCATCACACCGCCAGATGCTGCACCAGCACCAATGATGGTGTGAATTTCGTCTATAAAAAGAATTGCGTTAGGCAGCTTTTTCAGCTCCCCAAGCAAATGCTTTAAGCGCTTTTCAAAATCGCCGCGGTATTTAGTACCCGCCAGCAACGCCCCAAGATCCAGTGAATAAACAATACCGTCCGCAATCACATCTGGCACTTCACCGTCTACGATGCGTTTCGCTAGACCTTCGGCAATAGCCGTTTTGCCGACACCCGATTCGCCAACCAACAGCGGGTTGTTCTTGCGTCGACGAGAAAGCGTTTGCACCACTCGCTCAACTTCATATTGACGACCAATCAGGCGATCAATACGACCCGCCTTGGCTTCTTCATTTAGGTTGGTAGCATATTTTTGCAGCGGCGCTTTTGCAGCATCTTCACCATCTTCGTCTTCTTGCTCAATGGCATTATCCGGCGCCGCACCACCCAACTTAGAAATACCGTGGGCGACAAAGTTTACTACATCAATCCGAGCTACATTATGACGACGTAGCAAGTAAACCGCTTGGCTCTCTTGCTCACTAAAAATCGCCACCAAAACATTGGCACCGGTTACTTCACGCTTGCCTGACGACTGAACGTGGAATACGGCACGCTGCAACACACGCTGGAAGCCTAACGTAGGCTGCACTTCACGCTCTTGATCATTTTCTGGTATGAGGGGGGTCGTGCTGTCTACGAACTCTTCTAACTCCTTGCTCAAGATTTCTAATGTGACACCGCACGCTTCAAGCACTTTTGCTGCGGCCGTATTGTCAATCAAAGCCAATAAAAGGTGCTCAACGGTCATAAATTCATGACGTTTATCGCGCGCGGCTTTGAAAGCATTATTCAAGGTTTGTTCTAGTTCTTTGTCTAGCATCGCTTGTCCCTCACTATAAATCAGTCGACTCTTTGCAAGTCGCACATTAGGGGGTGCTCGTTTTGCTCAGAAAACTGCTGCACCATAGCTACTTTGGTTTCAGCTATACCGTAAGGGTAAACACCACAAACGCCTTTACCCTTGGTATGAACTTCCATCATTACATGCTGAGCTTTCTCGGCATCCATATTAAAAAAGCGTTGGAGAACAAACACGACAAAATCCATTGGCGTGTAATCATCATTAAAGAGCACCACCTGATACATGGAAGGCGGCTTTAGCTCAGTCTCATCGGGCGCAATAGCAACCGATGAGTGGCCGTTATCATCGTCCTCTAAATTTAGACTAATTTGCCTCGCTGCAAACATCCCGGACCTCAAACACTACAAATATTCACGTTAATACGTATTTTCTCAATCCCTGGCTTACCAGAAAGTGGAAAACAATAAGAAATTTTACAAATCCACAATAGAGTTCTACTCTCAACTACATGCGGTCAAAAGTTAGACAGTTCAACCCTTGTGCTTTCGTCGCTTGAGTTTAACAGATCTTTGATCCCATAGATTGTACCGAATACATTATCAGCGTTAATTTGCGGTTCGGCTAATCGAGCCAGTAAGAGTATTTAAGGAGTGACTCATGCATCGTGGATCCGTTAAATGGTTTAACAACGCAAAAGGCTACGGCTTTATCGTTTCTGACAGTTTTGAGGAAGATTTGTTCATCCACTATTCTGCAATCAATGTCGAAGGTTATAAGACGCTAAAAGCAGGTCAATCGGTGACATTTGATGTTACGCCCGGTAAGCGCGGACTGCATGCAACAGACATCACTCCTGTCGCCGCCGAAAGCAAAACCGAACAGAGCAGCGCTCAATCCGCGTAGTTGCATCATTTACCGCAACATTCTTTAAGCACCTTTGGTATGATCCCTCATCCTAGAGGTGCTCTTTTGCATCCAAAATTTATCGCTTCAAAGATGCTTTTTCATGCTATTGCTACTAAATAAACCTTTCCAAGTCCTTAGTCAATTCTCAGCTGATGGCGCCAAAGATACGTTAGCAAAATACGTTAATGTGCCTAATGTGTACCCTGCAGGTCGATTAGACTATGACTCTGAGGGGCTGCTACTGCTGACGGATAATGGCGCATTACAACACCTTATTGCTTCCCCTATGTTCAAAATGCCAAAAACCTATTGGGTCCAAGTTGAAGGGGAAGTGACTGAGCAAGCAATACTAGCCTTAAGCAAAGGGGTTGAACTTAAAGACGGCATGACAAAGCCCGCCAAGTGTCGCCGAATGGACGTCCCAAACATTTGGAATCGAGAGCCGCCAATTCGCGAACGCGCCAACATCCCTACTAGCTGGATTGAATTACAAATTACGGAAGGCAGAAACCGACAGGTCCGTCGCATGACCGCTCACGTAGGTTTTCCGACCTTACGGTTAATTCGTGCTGCGATAGGCCCCTATTCGGTTGAAAATACCCCCGTTGGGTCTTATGTAGAAGTAGAGCTCACTGAAACTTTAGTGGAACAGGTACAACATTTTGAACGAGAAAAAGCGCGCAAGGCTGCCACATCTAACCGTCGCCGCCCTAATCGCGGACAAGCGCCGCTACCTCATGGTAAAAGAAATGCAGGACGGCCAGATCGTGCTCAATCAGCCAGCAGGACACGTGGAAAACGGTGAAACCTTACAGCAGGCCGTGATTCGCGAAACTCTTGAAGAATCGGGCTGGCAAGTCACACCGCAAGCAATTCTTGGGATCTATGCCTTTACTCCTTTTGAAGGGGCCGACACCTATCACCGAGTATGCATCATATGCCATGCAGAACAACATATTACGGATGAGTTAGATCCTGATATCTTAGGTTCTGACTGGTTCACGCGAGAGCAAATTGAAGCGTTACCGCAGCGGAGCCCCTTGATTTTGCAGTGCATAAATGACTATGAACAGGGCCAGACACATGACCTGAATATGATTAACAATCGCCATATCGATCCGAATTAAAGACCTAGCCACGACCTTCAGCTACAATACGCCCTTACATTCTAATGACGGGCCTTTACCCCGTTTTCATTATTAGAGAGAGATCATGAGTAAAGAAAACCCAAACGCATCGATTAAAGTCATCGTAGGCATGTCCGGCGGTGTGGATTCATCTGTATCCGCCCTACTTTTGCAACAACAAGGCTACCAAGTGGAAGGCCTGTTTATGAAAAACTGGGACGAAGATGACGGTACTGAATACTGCACCGCGAAGGAAGACTTAGCTGACGCACAAGCTGTCTGCGACAAATTAGGTATCCATCTACACACGGCCAACTTCGCGGCAGAATACTGGGACAATGTATTTGAGCATTTCCTAGAAGAGTACAAAGCCGGTCGTACCCCCAACCCAGATATCCTTTGTAACAAAGAGATCAAGTTCAAAGCTTTTCTAGAATACGCCTTAGAATTGGGTGCGGATTACATTGCGACGGGCCACTATGTGCGCCGTGGTGAAATCGACGATCAACCAGTGTTGTTAAAAGGGTTGGATAACAACAAAGACCAAAGCTACTTCCTATACGCGGTGGGCAAAGATGAAATCGGTCGCACTTTCTTTCCTGTTGGGGAGCTAGAAAAACCTGAGGTACGTCGCCTTGCAGAGGAACATGATCTGATTACTCACAACAAGAAAGACAGTACCGGCATCTGCTTTATCGGCGAACGTCGTTTTAAAGACTTTCTTGAGCAATATCTGCCAGCGCAACCGGGTAATATTGAAACCCTTGAAGGCGATGTGATTGGCAAACACCATGGCTTGATGTATCACACCATTGGCCAGCGCCAAGGTTTAGGTATTGGAGGTCTATCGAAATACCCAGATGAGCCATGGTACGTGGTAGAAAAAGACCTGCAGCGCAATGTGCTTGTGGTAACTCAAGGCGGACAGCATGAGTCTTTATTTAAAACACACTTAATCGCTGATAACTTTGATTGGGTAGCCCGAGAAAAACCCAGCATGCCACTGACTTGTATGGCGAAGTGCCGTTACCGCCAGCCAGATCAAGAATGCACTATCTCGGAACTAGCCGATGGCCGCGTAGAGGTCAGTTTCAAAGAACCACAACGAGCCATTACACCTGGACAATCTGTCGTTTTCTATATCGGCGAACATTGTTTGGGCGGCGGCATTATAAACGCTGCTTTTAACAAGTGAGCACTGCGTTAAAGCGGAGAACCCTATGCAGCATGACATAAAAGAACAAGCCATCGCATTGGCTGCGATCTTTCAAGCAGCAGAATTGGTAGCCAACTTAGCACGCAAAGGCACTTTGGATACCAACTATGCCAAACCCTTGCTAGACAGTATTCTTGTGGTCAATGCCAAAGCCACAGAGGATATTTACGGCGGCCAAGTCAACTGCCAAGGAAATCTTGCCTTAGGCCGACGCATCGCCAAAGAGGTTATGGGGAAAAACCGTGATGCGGTCAACCCCGACACCATTCGCTATGCTCTTAGCATGATTCACCTTGAATCTAAGCTAGGTAAAGAGCCTGAGATGCTATCTGCCATTGGTCAGCGTCTAGGACAACTAGAACGCCAACTAGAGCATTATGATGACGTTATGCATGAAAATGTTGTTGCAGGCATTTCTGGAATGTACCAAGACACATTAAGCAAATTACCATTTCGGATACAGGTGCATGGAGACAGCCGTTTCTTGCAGCAACCTCATATTGCCCACCAAGTTCGTGCGGTCTTAATGGCAGGCATTCGCGCTGCGATGCTTTGGCGCCAAGTGGGCGGCAAGCGCTGGCATTTAATTTTCAAGCGCAAAGCACTCATCAAGCAGCTCGAAGGTCGCTTCTGAGCCTTTCTTTCTTATAAAAGCCAGAAGGTAAATCAACGTTATCTTCTTGCTTTTCACCCTCTATATTCACGACAATCATTCAGATCAATCTTGACTATATTCGAGGTCAATATTTCTCAAGCCCCTTCTTGAGGTAGTATATTGACCAAAATTTTAATCAAATTTGATTTGATTACAGAGAATGGCGGCCAAAAGTCACCTTCTATCCAAGCGGCTAACTTAGCCAGAATGTTAGGGGAATTACATGTCAAAACAAACGATTTACTACACGTTGACAGACGAAGCACCGGCACTTGCAACAGCTTCTCTTCTGCCAATCTTTAGTTCATTTGCGAAAGAAGCAGACATCGAGCTAAAACTTACGGATATTTCATTAGCAGGCCGTATCCTTTCAGCTTTCTCTGATCGACTTCCTGAAGATCAACGCGTAGAAGATGGTCTTTCTTTTCTTGGTGAGTTAACAGCAGATCCAAGTGCAAACTTCATCAAACTACCAAACATTTCAGCGTCTATTCCGCAGCTGAACGCTGCCATTAAAGAGCTTCAAAGTCAGGGTTACGACATTCCAAGCTACCCAGAAACAGCGGAAACAGACGAAGATAAAGACATCCAATCTCGTTATGCAAAACTTCTAGGCAGTGCGGTAAACCCTGTGCTACGTCAGGGTAACTCTGACCGCCGTGCGCCAGCAGCCGTAAAAGCCTACGCACGTAAACACCCACACTCTATGGGCGAGTGGAAGAAAACCTCTCAAACACACGCTGATTACATGCGTGACGGCGATTTCTTCTCATCAGAGCAGTCTGTAACAATGGACAAAGCACAAGACGTGCGTATTGAGTTCGTTGATCAGGCAGGTAACGTAGAGCTTAAGAAAACACTGCCATTGCTAGAAGGCGAAGTTCTAGACAGCATGAACATGAGCGCACGTAAGCTTCGTGACTTCTTTGAACAGTCTCTTCAAGAAGCCAAAGAAGCAGGCATCATGTGGTCGCTACACGTTAAAGCCACCATGATGAAGGTGTCTCACCCGATCGTATTCGGACACGCTGTAACCGTATTCTATAAAGAAGTGTGGGATAAGTTTGGCGAGGTTTTCAAAGAAATCGGCGTTAACCCTAACAACGGTCTAGGCAGCGTTCTAGACAAGATCAAAGTACTACCACAGTCTCAACAAGACGAAATCCTAGAAGCAATCCACGATTGCTACGAGCACCGTCCAGAAATCGCGATGGTAGACTCTGTGCGTGGTATCACAAACCTACACGTACCTTCTGACGTTATCGTCGACGCATCTATGCCAGCGATGATCCGTAACTCAGGTAAGATGTGGGGACGCGACGGCAAAACGAAAGACACTAAAGCAGTGATGCCTGAGTCAACTTACGCTCGTATTTACCAAGAAGTGATCAACTTCTGTAAAACAAACGGCGCATTCGATCCAACCACAATGGGCACAGTACCAAACGTTGGTTTGATGGCTCAAAAAGCAGAAGAATACGGCTCACACGACAAAACATTCGAAGCAAAAGCAGACGGTGTAATGCGTGTGGTAGATGCCGCAGGTAACGTCCTAATGCAACACAATGTTGAGAAAGGCGATATCTGGCGTGCATGTCAAACGAAAGACGCTGCAGTCAAAGACTGGGTGAAACTAGGTGTAACACGTGCCCGTAACTCTAACACTCCTGCCGTATTCTGGTTGGACGAAGAGCGTGCGCACGATAACGAGCTACGTAAGAAAGTTGCACTGTACCTACAGGACTACGATCTTGAAGGTCTAGACATCCGCGTTATGTCTTACAACGAAGCGATCCGTTTCTCTATGGAGCGTATCATCCGTGGCCAAGACACCATCTCTGTAACAGGTAACGTTCTGCGTGACTACCTAACTGACTTGTTCCCAATCATGGAACTTGGCACATCAGCGAAAATGCTATCTATCGTACCAATGTTAAACGGTGGCGGCATGTACGAAACTGGTGCTGGTGGTTCAGCTCCGAAACACGTACAGCAACTTCTTGAAGAAAACTACCTACGTTGGGATTCTCTAGGTGAATTCCTTGCAACAGCGGTTTCTTTCGAAGAACTTGGTATTAAACAGAACAATGCAAAAGCGAAAGTACTGGCAGCAGCATTGGACAAAGCCACTGAAAAACTGTTGGACAACGATAAATCACCTTCTCGTAAAGTAGGCGATATTGATAACCGCGGCAGTCACTTCTACCTAGCAATGTACTGGGCTCAAGAATTGGCAGCCCAGACAGAAGACGCTACGTTGGCAGCGAAATTCGCACCTTTAGCTAAGACACTAACTGAAAACGAAGCGAAAATTGTTGAAGAGCTAAACTCTGTTCAAGGTTCTGCAGCTAACCTAGAAGGTTACTACCACATGAACCTAGAAGACGTTGCTAAAGTAATGCGCCCAAGTGCGACATTCAATGCAGCACTTGAGTCTTTATAATTAGCTGAATAGCCAATAAAGCGATACCCAAGAGCCACTTGATGAAAATCGAGTGGCTTTTTTATTTCCGCTTATCTGAACGAAACACTCAATATCAAGCGGTGTTTTAAAAGGAACAAAAAAGGGAGTCTTATTCAGACTCCCTCTTCTTATCACCAACACAGATGATTGAAGATTACACCGCAATGGAACCAAAACTTGGTTCAGAATGTGCGTTATTGAGCGCATGTGTTGAGTGCGGCATGTATACCAAACTACCGACACCTTGCTCAGCAGGTGTGATATTACCCATCCAAGCAACTTTACGCTCATCACGAGGTGAAATACCCAAATGTTTGCGGTAACAACGACTAAAGTGCGGCGTCGAAATAAAACCACAAGCCGCAGAAATCTCTACAATCGACATACTAGACTGCTTCAATAACTGGCGTGCACGATCCAAACGTAAACGCAAGTAGTAACGTGATGGTGAGCAATCTAGGTACTTGTGGAACATGCGCTCAAGCTGACGACGTGATACATCAACAAAAGCAGCCAGTTCGTCTAAGTCGATTGGTTCTTCTAGGTTGTTTTCCATCAACTCAATAACATCCACAAGCTTGGGCTTACAACCGCCCTTGTTAAGCTGACGTAGAGGAACGCGTTGCTGATCGAACTCGCTACGAATACGATCACAAATAAACATGTCTGAAACAGCACCAGATAATTTAGCGCCATGCTCTCGAGCAATAATGGTCAAGAACATATCAAGCGGTGCACTTCCGCCAGTTGCGGTAAAACGGCCTTCATCCATAGAGAACAGTCGGTTATTACAACGCACTTTCGGGAAACTTTCCTGCAAAGCGGTCATACATTCCCAGTGAACGCTACAATTGTAACCATCCAACAAACCTGCATGTGCAAGTACGTACGCTCCTGTACAAATGCTTCCTAGCGTAACTCCTTTACGCCCGCGCTGTTGCAGCCAACTAACTTGCTTAGATGTAAATGCGCGAGTGATGTCTAAACCACCTGCAACAATAATCATATCAAGCTCTGGGCATTCAGCGATTGAGGTATCGGCAGACAAACTCAAACCATCACTGGCAACCACAGGTTCGCCAGATTCAGAAATCATATGCCAATTGTACAACTCTTCTCCGTATAACTGGTTTGCCATACGCAGTGGTTCAAGAGCTGAAGCCAACGCTATCATTGTAAAATTATCTAGCAATAGAAAACCAACTCGAGTGATTTTTTTCTTACTAGTCGCTGTAGTAGGGGAAGATGAGACCATGAATGTGCCCTCTTATACGTGATATATAGCGCAAGCAATTAGTAGGCCAATAAGCTATAGAACACCATTTTTATTATGACGGACCGACAGTAGCTGTTGGGTGAACGCCTCTTCACTTTAATTCTGCTTTAAGGCATAAAATTGCCTCAAAGTGAAGCCCGTATAATAATTGACCTTTGCGTTATGAATATCACACCAACGACAGCAATAAAACCTTTTTTGACAAAAAACGACAAACGATTATTCTGACCAAAACGACAAAACAAGTCGCATTTAGTACCAATTGCTCTAAAAATTGTCCTTTCTGCGCCATAATTGCCTTCTTTTAGTGCCTTTATCAATCACTTAAGCACCAAAAAAGATCAATCTTAGTTTTTTCTGCTAGTGTGCTATAGCCATAATTGTGCAACGGGAGTCTCCTCAGGGAAACGATGCCGCACCTGTGCCTGCAACAACTCAGCCGTTGCAATCGCATCAGTCATTGCGCTGTGCATATGATATCTAGGCAAGCCGTAACGAAGTCGACTATCCACTAGACGAATGGAAGGAAGTTTACCGCCCAATAAACGTTTCAATTTGCATCGCCAGCCTGAACGATGCTGCTGAGCCTCAATATGCATGGTATCAACCATGGGGAACCACATCTCTTCACCAAGCTCTCTTACTACCGCACTATTAAGAAACTCACTTTCAATGTAGCGATAGTGCACCACGACAATTTTTCCGTACAACTCTTGAATGACTTCTTCAAGCACTTCAGCAATAGGAGGAGCATTCATAATCTCTGAGTGAGTAATGCCGTGTATTACGATTGAATCATCTTTCAACTGACATTTTGGTCTTACGATCCAATGTTTGGCCTTCGCCACCTTGATTCTCTGCATGGTGAATGGCACTAGACCAATACTGACAATCTCGTCATTACGCGGATCTAGCCCAGTCGTTTCAAAATCCAGGGCAACAAATTCAGCTTGATCAATGGTCATGTCCTCAGGAAAATCCTGCGAAACAAAGAACTCTTTTAGTAAGCTTGTTTGACTATCCATTGCCTGCTGACGCAGATACTCATGCCAAGAAAACGAATCAACAACACGAGCCATGTGGTGCTCTCACGAAAATGGGTAACGGTATTTTAGGAAACGCTGACTATTGCTTAACACATTGAACGCTTCTTTAAGGTTTCTACGCTCAATATCTGACAAAGTATCAGGCTCAATATTGTTATCAGGTTCACGACTCTCTTCGACATCTTCAACCTGATGGCGAATACGTACCATCGCTAGGTACTCCATTGCATACTTTAGCTCTTGACCACGTTTATCAGGTAATATTCCTGCCTTTATCACATCATCAAGGCGATCGATCGAATTTCGCGAGGTCGAGCCAACTGCTAAAGCGTGCACACGAATTAAATCTGCAAGAGGTGCCGTACCACGACGTTTTAAATTAATGGTACGACGATGTTCACCATCCTGCTCCATCACGAACTCTTTAAAGAAGCCAAGAGGCGGCGTGCGCAATAAAGCGTTACGGGCTAAGCTGGCTAGGAACTTTGGTGAATTTTTAGCGCGATTTACAATAAAGCGGTAGAGATCTTCCGCCCACTCTACCTTGCCGTATACCCCTTCCAGATCAAAGAATACAGAACTGTGTAGTAGCGCATCAGGATTTGGATGGTCAATCCAGTCCGCAAAGCATTCACGCCATTCAGTAATAGTTTTACGCCAACGAGGATTTGTGGCCATGATGCGCCCTGTACAGAACGGGTAGCCACATTTATCTAAACCTTCTGAGACGAACTCAGATAAGGCTTCAAAATACTCGCCATGTTTTGCCGCATCGTATTCATTGGAAAGGATTAAGGCGTTGTCTTGATCGGTAATCAATAGTTGCTCATCGCGAGCCATTGAGCCAAGCGCTAAAAAACAATAAGGCACTGGCGGTGGTCCGAGCTTTTCCTCAGCAATTTCTAATAGGCGCTGTTTAAAACTGCGACCAATTACCGACATAGCACTACCAATCATATGCGCATTAGATTCTTGATGAACCATACGTACAAAGCATGACTGTATGTCTTTAGAAACCGTTATCAATTCTTCAACTGTATGTTGACGATGTATTAAGCCAACAATAAACAAACTGTTTTTCGATTCGTAACGGACAATATCGGAAATGGCGATCACCCCTAAAGGCTCATCATTTTCGACCACAGGTAAATGATGTAGATTGAAACGCAGCATAGTAAGCATGGCTTCAAATACATAGGTTTCTTTATCTAATGTTTTTGGTGAATGGGTCATCACCGATGACACGGGCTGATCCAGATCGATGCCTTGGGCAACGACACGAGTACGCAGATCCCGATCAGTCAAAATCCCAACCAGCTTATTTCGACAATCACCATCGTCCTCAAGAGGTGCTTCTTCATTCACAATCAGTAATGAGGACACCGACTCATGTGTCATTTTTAAAGCTGCTTGTCGAATGCTAGCATCGGTCGAAATCATCACTGGCTGACGCACAATCAACGAGGAGACTTTCACACTAGAAAGAGCACTCTCCTCACGCTGTTGCTGAACTTCTTTATTCATTTTGCGTTTGTCGTCGATTTCGACAAAGTAGGCAAACTCTTCGAAGTTATCACACAACTCGTTAAAGACCGCTTCAGGAATGAAGTAAATCAAGGAGTCTTCTAACGCACGTGAAGGCAATCGAATACGGTTTTTCATCAGCAAGCCAAGCTGACCAAATACGTCACCAACGCTGAGCCGATTGTATAAGTTACCGTTTCGACGATAGATCTCAATAGATCCACTACGAATGACACATAGGTCGTGAATTTCATCACCAAATCGGTACACATCTGCACCTTGGCGGAAATAAGTTATCTCAACCGATGTCGCAACACGATTAAGTGTTTTTTCTGGTAGGAAAGAAAATGGGGGATAGCGCCCTAAGAATTCAGCTATCTCGATTTGTTCTGCTTCCATTAGGGCGCCCTTTAGTCAAAGACTAGTATTCAATAACGACGTCTGTTTTAGCAACTGTACAGCAAGAAAGTACGTAACCTGCTGCAACGTCTTCTTCTGTGATACCGCCGTTAGCTTCCATTTGAGTTTCACCTTCCTTCACCAGCACTTTACAAGTACCACAGATACCCATACCACATGCTTTTGGAATATGAAGATTTAGTTTAGCTGCCGCCGTGTGAAGAGTCTCACCAGGCGCAACTTGAACACTCATGTTCATGCCTTTATTGATGACTTCAACACGAAGCATGTCTTCGGAAGTCAGTGCATCTGCCGCTTCTTGAGCCACTTCAGCATTTTCAATTGCTTCTTCTTTGATGTCTGCCGGTGTAGGACCGAAGGCTTCTTCATGGTAACGAGACATGTCGAAACCTTTTTCTTGAAGAAGCTTCTTAACCGCCGACATGTATGGCGTAGGACCACAGCAGAATACTTCACGCTCCATGAAGTCAGGCGCAATCATTTCTAGTTTGATAGCATCCAAATAACCACGGTAGCCGTGCCAAGCTTGGCCATTTTCAACACGCTCAACGATTAAATTTAGGTTGAAGTTGTTGACGCGTGATGCCATATGGTCAAGTTCACGAGCGTAGACTAGGTCGCGCGGAGTTCGCGCACTGTGAATAAATACCATGTCCACTTCAGCATTGGTATCAAACCACCAGCGAGCCATAGACATAACAGGCGTGATACCAACACCACCGGAAAGTAGCAACACTTTATCGGATGGGAAATCGATACAGTTGAAATTACCAACTGGGCCATGAACGGCCAGCTCATCACCTTCTGTCATATTGTCATGTAGCCAGTTCGACACCAAGCCACCTGGAGCACGTTTAACAGTGATAGAGAAACTGTAAGGAACGGATGGTGAGCTAGAAATCGTGTATGAACGCATTACTTGCTTACCGTCGATCTCTAATTCCAACGTCACAAACTGACCAGGCTTAAAGAAGAACATTACTGGCTGTTGAGCCATAAAACAGAATGTGCGCACATCCCAAGACTCTTGGATAACTTTTACACAACGCACGTTGTGACGGCCATTTACCCAAGTTTGAGTATTTACAGGTGCTAAGTAGTCTGCACCTTGTGCGACTGATGAAGGAGTAGTCATGGTTATTCTCTCTTAGATGGCGTTGACGTTTCACCGATTTGAGCAATTGTCGTTCGACTGCTAGTATTTCAGTTGACCTTTTACGACATCAAGTTGCTCATAGAAACCAAGAAAATAACGCTAACTATCTGATGTAGCAAGAAGAGTCGATTTATGTATGTGATAATGTCGCAATTAGTCATTTCGCTAAACCTGACTTAGGTGAGGATAGCGTCATTATTACAACGACAACGGGAAAGCTAAGACTTACCCACTTATGTTGCTCCGACGAGGGAAACAACATCAACTCGGCTTTTGTTATTGAGGATCACTCAAATGAATCAAAATGATCTACTGAACATGCGTTACTCTACTATCCAAGAAGCGCGCACAGAAATGTCTAACCTGTTAGAAGCTCGCCCTGCGAACTACTCTCTAGACGCGCCTCTGTACAACGACCCACTTATGTTCCGCGTGGACGTAGAAGAAGTATTCCAAAAAGAGTGGTTGTTCGTTGGTATGACGAGCGAAATCCCTAACCGTGGCGACTACTTCACTGTAGAAATCGCACAAAACCCAGTAATGGTTATCCGCGACGCTGACGGTTCTGTAAACGCATTCCACAACACTTGTCGTCACCGTGGTTCACGTATCTGCCTTGAGCACCGTGGTAAAGTAGCTAACCTAGTATGTCCTTACCACCAGTGGACTTACGACCTTAAAGGTAACCTATTATTCGCTGGCACTGAAATGGGCGAAGGTTTTGACAAGTCTCAGCACGGTCTTAAGAAAGCACACTGCAAAACTGCAGGCGGCTTCATCTTCGTTAGCCTAGGTAAAGAAGAGCCACAAGGCGATTTCGATCAATTCCTAGCAACTCTTGAAGAGTACATGGCGCCTTACGACGTAGAAAACACGAAGTTGGCTGTAGAATCTAACATGTACGAAAAAGCTAACTGGAAACTTGTTATCGAAAACAACCGTGAGTGTTACCACTGTGCGGGTAGCCACCCTGAGCTACTAAACACTCTTCTAGAGTGGGATGACACGAATGACCCACGTGCACCACAAGACTTCCTAGATCACTACGCTGATCAAGCAGCTAAATGGGACGCTGAAGGCATCCCACACGAGCACCAAAGCTTCGGTCCAGGCAAACGTAACCGTATCGTTCGTATGCCACTGAAGAAAGGCGTTAAAGTAATGACGCTTGACGGTGAAGCAGGCTGTAAGAAGATGCTAGGTCGCATCCA
Organism: Marinomonas fungiae; assembly: GCF_001418205.1. GTDB lineage: Bacteria > Pseudomonadota > Gammaproteobacteria > Pseudomonadales > Marinomonadaceae > Marinomonas > Marinomonas fungiae. The sequence goes on from NZ_LIQF01000001.1 coordinate 444,453, forward strand.
GAACCCAGAACTAGGTTCTATGCGTATCCTTCACCTTCCAAACTCTTGGAACCACATGCAATCAGATCACTTCATCGTGTTCCGTGTACTGCCAATCTCTGCTCAAGAGACAATGGTTACTACTAAATGGTTCGTACATAAAGATGCTGTTGAAGGTGTAGATTACGATCCAGCTCGTCTACGTCTAGTATGGGATGCTACTAACGACCAAGACCGTATCCTTGGCGAGCAAAACCAACTAGGTATTAACTCTGTAGGCTACCAGCCAGGACCATACTCTGAAACTTACGAGTTCGGTGTAATGAACTTCCTAGAGTGGTACACAGACACTATCCAGAAAAACCTTAAAAAATAAGGTTTGATCACCTGAGCAACCAGCTCAAATCATTGAAAAGCCAGCGAAAGCTGGCTTTTTTTATGGCGCAACAATAATTAGAAAATTATTAAAGATTACACCTTAGAAATAGCGGAATAATGATAGCTGGATACTGTTCCATTCATCGCTCTGCGCGTGAATGTATTCATTAGACAGACGCCACTGCCAATCCTTGGCAAAATCATAGCTTATGGACAGCGCTGCCTCATGTCGCTCAGAGTCAAACTTGTTGAGGTCAATCAAAAACTGATAGCTGGCTGAAACATTAGCTCTATCACCATTCCATAGCCATTTTAGTTCCGGACCAGATTGCACTAAGTATCCCTTTGCCAAATCAGAATCAACAGATAAGCGACCATTCCAAAATCCTGACAGTAATGAGTTTTCGGACCATCGAGCCGTTACGCCAGCCCCACCATGAAAACGGAACAACAAATTATCATCGTAGACCGCATCACGAAGCAGACTGGCATTTATGTGCCAAGATTTAGGGGTCATCAAAGCATTAGTTGGGGCCATGGAATGGATATTAACGAAATTAAAGTGATTCAGCTTAATATCATCTTGGAGTCGTAATGAGCCACTAAACATAGACAACTCTGCTCCGCGCAGATACCCTCCTTGCGGATCAAGCACATCATGATACGACGGGCGATAATCGATTACACCGAACGATTCCCCTTGACGATGCAGCACGCCCCCCCCTATACGAGAAGTACTATGCCCTTGGTCGTCTCGCAGAGCAGGCTCTTTCACTGACGCAAAAACATTGTCCACTTTTAGCTTACTTCGCAAAGATAAAAGCTGTATGGAACGCGCACGAAGATGTGAAAGCTTTGATTTCTTTCTAGCAGACAAATAACGACTATATTCATAGGCAACATCTAACACTTGGGCTTTTTCTAGCGGCTCAAGTTGTTCTAGCGCAGTTATGTCAAGTTCACTTGGCTCTACTAAGTTAATCGCCAATGCCACTTGCTGGTCATTAACCTGAGCTAACATATTCTCTATTTTGTTAAGTGATGACGAACGATAAGTTGCTTCGCCCAGCACACCTTGATAACCAATTTCTCGCACGGTATCGGAAGGGATCGCCCAAACCGAGAACTCGCGAGCTAGATTAAGACGTGAACTCGATGCATCCAGCATGGTTAGCAATTGATAAGAGCAGTTTTGAGAAAAGAAATAATACGGCATAGATACATTTTTCATTTCCCAAATATGACGCACAAATTGATCAACTTCATTATCAGTCAAAGCTAACTCGTATTCCCACATATCACGATTTTCAAGGAAGTTATATTCCTTGACCTTTTGATAGTAGGGCATGACAGAGAATACACCCGGGTAGCCTCCTGTTAAGCCTTTATAGCTAAAGACCAATTGGTTATCCGTTGGATCCGTATTAGCAGCATAATTTACCGCATAGTCCAAAAGTGGCGTGTCATTACCTTTTTTCTTAACACGAAACAAAGTATGACCATACATGGAAGAAGGACTATTTAAATAAGCAGCAGGGAAAACTAAATACACTTTTTCAGCGTTAATTTTCGACTTCCATTCTTCAAAATCAGGGCACTTTAAAGAAATTAATGCGTCGCTACCAAGATTAGAGGAAAGCCAAGCAAAACGAGATGGAAAGCGACATTGGGCTGCTTGATTTGGATCTACTACATCATCACCTTGAGTGAAAGCCTTTATCGTCGCAACTAATTCATCTTGTGCAGATACACGCCCTTGCGGAGATAAGAAAAAATCTTCATCTTGAATCAAACTCCCTTGCTGCCTTACCAACCCGATCTGATCGTAATGCAGCATACTTAACCACTGAGGATCAGATGCAAGTTCAGAAATTTTTTGATCGCTGAATGCTAATGCAGGCGCGCTAAAGGAAAGAGAAAAAAAAGACAAACAAAAGGAAAGCGGCAAAGGTCTCATAAAAGTCCATTTCAATAAAAAGAGCGGGCTATGCCGCTCTTTTATATAAAGATATCAGGCGGGTATTAACCCAAGTACTTAGCTAGCTCTGGAGATTTCTCCATTACTTTTACGATATCTTGGTATGCAGTTTGTGAAGTAACGTTTGCAGAAGCAAAAATCACATCAAAGTTAGATTGCATTTCTTGGTTGAATTGCGCTTTATCAGCGGCATCAACACCAATCAGCTCAGCTAATGCATTCAATGTTTCGCCTTCACCTTTTGCAGAGTCTACCGCTAATGGTTCAAGGTTATCTTCAATGAATAGAGCCACGCCGCCTGCAAGTGGTGCATCAGGCACATCACAACCCAAAGTACCTGAAGTCATACCAAATGTTTGGTTACCAGATGTACCGTTTGTTGTAGCAGCTAGAACATGCTCGTGCCACTCATCAGCGTGTTGGAATACAACAGCAGTACCTAGACCACAACCTGCTGGGCCGTATGCTGCAAAAGATGAAACAGAAGCCGTTGCAAGCATTGCAGACAGAATAATTTTTTTCATAGTTAAATCCTAGAATTCCATTTAAACAAAAACAAACTTAATAAGCATCCAGGCTACTCCATGAGAGATAACCGTAAGTGCAGACTGATTATATCGACTCATTATGATAACTAAAACAAAATCCGATGAATAAATCGACGCTTAACATATTAATTTATAATAAAAAAGCAGTGTTAACGTAAAGTTAACACTGCTTTTTAGTAAACTAAGCTAAGTTAAAATCTAACTTAGTAAAGCTCAGAGCGTAGGCCTTTATAGATGCTTACACACATCAACAGAAGGATTACCGTAAATGGTAGACCCGTTGTTACCGCGCCAGCTTGTAGAGAGCTTAGCGCTTCTGAGCCACCGCCGAACAATAGTACGCCAGCAATTAGACCCACCATAGATGCCCAGAAGATACGCTGCGGCACAGGAGTCTCAACCTTACCACCAGCAGTGATAGAGTCGATTACAAGCGAACCAGAGTCAGATGAAGTAATGAAGAACACCAATACTAGTACGATTGCAATAATAGAAGTAAATGAGCTTAGTGGTAAGTTTTCAAGCATTTGGAACATCGCACTTGATACATCACCTAGACCACCAGCTAATTGACCGATTTGACCCTGTACTTGATCTAGAGCGTTACCACCAAATGCAGACATCCAAATGATAGATACAACTGTTGGTACAAGAAGAACAGCAGTCATGAACTCGCGTACGGTACGACCCTTAGATACACGCGCAATGAACATACCTACGAATGGTGACCAGCTTACCCACCATGCCCAGTAGAACACAGTCCAGCCTTCGAAGAATTTATTGTCATCACGACCAATCCAGTTACTTAGCGGGAAGAAGTATTCCGCGTAAGAAACAGTAGTATGGAACAAGTGACCAAAGAAGCCGATAAAAGAGCCGAAGATCGCAACGAAAAGAACTAAGATACCAGCGATAATCATGTTGATATTAGATAGGAGTTTTACACCACCATCTAAACCACGCATTACAGACAAAACTGCAATACTTGTAACAACAATAATGATCCCGACTTGAGTTGTGATGTTGTTCTCAACACCGAATAGGAAGTTAAGACCACCTGCAGCCTGAGAAGCACCAAGACCTAGAGACGTCGCAAGACCGAAGATTGTCGCGATTACCGCGATGATATCGATAACATGACCAATCGGACCCCAGCAGCGCTCACCCAATAGAGGGTAGAAAGCTGAACGGATTGTTAGTGGTAAGCCTTTGTTGAAAGAGAAAAATGCTAGTGCTAGTGCAACTACGCCGTAGATCGCCCATGGGTGCAAGCCCCAGTGGAACATCACCGCACCCATTGCCGCATCAGCCGCTTCTGGAGTGTTTGGCGCAACGTTTAGAGGAGTACCCCACCAATCTGTGTAGTATGCAACTGGCTCAGCCACACTCCAGAACATCAGACCGATACCCATACCCGCTGCGAACAGCATAGAAAACCAAGAAACAGTAGTAAACTCAGGACGTGCATCAGCACCACCTAGACGAACTTTACCTACTGGCAAAAGAATCAATGCAAGACAGAACACTACGAAAATGTTACCGCCGATCATGAATAGCCAATCAAATGTCTCGATCGACCAGCCACGAGCACCAACCAACCAATCCTTAGCTTGCGCAGGAAAGATAAGGGCTAATGCAATAAATGCAATAATCAACACAGCACTAGTCGTAAATACTGGGTTGTTGACATCCATACCAAGGATTTGGACGTTATCCTGTCCTGCCTTGTAGTCGGACGTATAATCCGTCGACTTAGGACGTTTTTTAGTTTTTTGGTCCATACTGTTACTCCACCTAGTTTAAGTCAGCAACCGCTCACCTAGACTCGCCAGAAACCCAGCCTAGGTGAACAGTCATTGTACAATCTAACATTTACATCCAATGATAGAATTTTGCCCTATCATTTTCAGGCGCACATTTTTTGCACCGTCCAATGATAGTACGACGACTATTTGCTCATTTGATGTCCAATAGCGACAGCTACCGAGCATATTCTAACCACACACGACAAATATTGATTTTAAGCATAGCAGAAAAAATAAAAGGTAAAGAAACTTTTACTTAAGTGCTAGATTTTAGCGCACACAACCCAAATTGACGCATGAGCAATCTGTACTTTTGCGCCAAATTAATGCACTAAAAACAAAGAGTTATGAGAAAGGCATTATATTATTAAAGGCATATCGAGTTAAAACTGATATGCCTTTAATAAACATAAGGAAAAGCTTATGGGACTAAAAAGCAATTCATTATTTCTGTAACAATTGCTTAATTACGTCATGGACATCGGGAAGAATTGTCGCACCTGTCGCCTCTAGCTCTTCACAAGCAGATTTTACTTTAGGTAAGTGCTCAGGATTTTCATCCAACCAAGCTATTAGAACCTCTGAAACCTCCGCTAACGTTTGACAATCTTTTAGCGGAGCACCGATGCCAAGCATCTTTTCTTTGAAGTCCACCTCATCGATCAAATCAACGATCATCATAAGAAGGGTAACCTTTATATACTACAGTTAACACAAAACACGCTAAGAAATGTAACGTAAAAAAGGGGGGATTAACAACTGCTAATCCCCCCTTTTTGCCAGTCTTAGTAAAAGTACTTCTTAACGAATCACCTTCTCTTCGATCAATAGATCAAAGATGGCTTGCGCTTTTTCTTGCGCAGTTTCGTTTTTCATTACTTTACCAGAGCCACCTTGTGGCTTAGCTGTTGCCGCTTTGAAGCGATCTGCAGCCGTTTTCGCTTTCACGACTTTTAGACGCTTAGGACGCGCTTTCGCTGGTGCTTCACTCCAGTTCACTCGTACTGAATCATCTTCAGTTGAACCAGATTGAGTAGCCATCTTAGCGCGAAGCCCTGGGCCAAAAGCACTTTGACGCGCTGCTTGTGCAGCATTATCAACTGAGGCAATAAATGGTAGCTTCACCGTTACTTGACGACGTTGACCACGTGGCAGTGCAAGTAGAACTTGCGCTTCTCCATCTTTGATTTCAACAATGTCAGCAACACGCGCAACAATTGGCCAGCCTAATTGCTCAGAAAGAAGATAAGGCATCATACCTGATGACTCTCCACTCTCTGCACGAACACCCGTTAAAACAATGTCCGCTTGTTGTGCTTTAAGGTAGCTTGAAAGAGCAGGCAGCGCATCAGCGCTTTCTGTTTGTTCCAATACGGTTACTTTTGGTAGCCCCATACCTGCGTATTGACGTAGAACGGGTTCTTCTGAGTTACCAGCATGAACCACATCAAGGTCTGTTCCAGCAAGTTTTAAACCAAGCTCTACCGCTCGGCTGTCCTGATCCGCACGACGAGAACGGCCAGATTGTGGGTGACGACCTACAGAGATTAAAGAAATGACTTTATGCGGCATTGCTATTCTCCTCCGCCTGATCGCTTAGACTTGTTTGCTTGTGCTCAGCAGCCAGTTTCATCAGTTCAGCTAGAATCTCTTCACTGTCACCAATGACACTTAACGCAGCACGCTTAACCATGTCACAGCCAGCATCCGTATTGATTGCAACCACTTTATCTACTTGGCCGATACCCTGCATGTGCTGAATCGCACCAGAGATACCTACCGCCACATAAACTCGTGCTGTCACCCAAGTACCGGTTGCACCAACCTGACGTGAACGAGGCATAAAACCATCGTCTACTGCCACACGGCTAGCACCTTCGGTTGCACCGAGCACTTTTGCCGCTTCGTGGAACTGATCCCAGTTATGGATACCGTTACCCGCAGACAAGATAAATTCCGCTTCGGCCATTGGAATCGCATTCGGATCCACAGCCATCAAGCCTTTATCCTTGATCGTTGCCGCTGAAACAGACACTTCATCAAGAGTCATTGGCGTTGCTTCATGACGCGTCTCGTCGATGGCATCCGCACACTCTTCAAGAAGCATCAAGATCTTAGGCGTCTTACGAGTAATATCTAAGCTGGCAGAAGCACCACGGCTTACCGTTTGTTCAGCGTTTACTTGCCAAGCTTGAGTCGCTGGACGCTCACCAAGGCGAGCAGCCAAACGAGAAGCCAAATCACAACCACCGTGAATGCTGTCTGGGAACAACCAGTGCTTCACAGTGTATTGAGCCTCCACCTTAGCAAGCGCTTGTACACGAGCCTCTGGTGCATAGCCTTCAAATACTTCACCTTCGATATGCAGCACACGGTCAACGCCTGCTGTATCGAAATGTTCTTCTTTCACTTCACCGAAGCAAACAGCAACAACAGCGCCGTTGCCACCCTGTTCAGCGATCAGCTTGTGCGCAAGACCAAGGATATCTTTATCGTGGCCAGTTAGACGACCACCAACCATATCCGGCACAACCATGATGTAGTAATCAGGGTTCTCCACTTTGTGCAGAGGTAGTTGAACCTCTTGCGCAGCTGCAGAGCGCTTCCCTTTCGGTGCAGACGAGTTACCTTTAAGGCGGTCAATACGTTTAATACCGTTCGGACCGATAAAGCCAACTTTATGCGGAAACTTACGAATCAAACCAGAAGGACCGCGAACCTCGCCCCCCTCTTCTTGACTCATATATTGATCATGCAGTGGGTGCAGACGGTTACGCATAATCCATTCTGCACGTGGGTCACGACGAATGATGTCACTCATTAGTGAACCTCCTCAATCAATTGATCCACTAGAATTTCAGAAATGTCTTTCACTTCTGGACGAGGCTCAACAACACCTTCAAGCATGGCAGTACATTGCTGACAGCCTACTGCAACAAGCTCAGCTCCCGTTGCACTCGCGTCTTCCATACGCATATCTGCGATACGGCGTTCACCAGGTATATCCGTGATAGGTGCGCCACCGCCACCGCCACAACAACGTGAGCGGAAACCAGAGCGTTCCATTTCAGCAATTTCAATACCTAAAGAACGTAATAGATCACGTGGTGCTTCGTACTCACCGTTGTAACGACCTAAGTAACATGGATCGTGATAAGTCACTTTGCCGCCTTTGAAAGCGTCAAGTTTAAGCGCACCAGACTGAACCAGTCTGTTCAAGAAGGTAGTGTGGTGCAAAACTTCAACACCTGCCAATGCACCGTCTTTATCAAAGTCAGCATATTCATTACGTAGACAATGGTAAGCATGTGGATCGGTTGTTACGATCTTGTTGAACTTGTACTGACCTAGGGTCGCCAAGTTACGTTTAGCAAGGCTTTGGAACGTTGCATCATCACCTAGACGACGCGCTACGTCACCACTATCACGCTCTTCGTCACCAAGAATCGCCACATCCACTTTCGCTGCTTTCATTAGTTTAACGAAGGCACGTAGAATGCGCTGACTACGCATATCGAAAGCACCGTCAGACACCCAGAATAGAACGTCGACTTCTTTCTTGTCTTTCATAACCGCAAGGTTTTGGTCAGCAGCCCAGTTTGTACGGCTACCAGGAGCGTAACCACCAGGGTTGTCTGTTGCGATGATGTTTTCAAGCACTTCAGAGCCTTTGTTTGGTGTCTCGCCTTTTTCCATGGTTAGGAAACGACGCATGTCAACGATGGCATCAACGTGCTCGATCATCATTGGACACTCTTCCACACAGGCACGACAAGTTGTACATGACCACAGTGTTTCTTGACTTACTAGGCCCGCTGTGATGATTTCGTTTGGACTGCCTTTCGCCTGACCAATTTCTTTACCTGGGTACGGGCTACCTGCATAGTTCGCATCCGAACCACCCGCAAGACCCACCACCATATCTTGGATAAGTTTCTTCGGGTTTAGCGGCTGACCCGCAGCAAACGCAGGACACATTGCCTGACATTTACCACACTGAACGCATGCATCGAAACCGAGCAGCTGGTTCCATTTGAAGTCACTTGGCTTAGCCACACCTAGTACGTCACCATCAAGGTTGGCAGGCTTAAGACCTGTCGAACGGCCACCACCAAAACGCTCTGGGCGTCGGTGGAACGCAAGGTGAAGAGCACCAGCAAAAGCGTGCTTCATTGGACCGCCCCACCCCATGCCGAATAGCAATTCACCAAGACCAATAATTACACCAATGCTAAGAACAGCGATTAGCGCAACACCACCAGTACCTTCAGGAAGGATACCTGCCGCAGGAAGCGTCAATACAATGAACGTAACAGCAAATGTGATTAGGCTTTTCGGCAAACGCATCCAAGGACCTTTCGAAAGGCGCTCAGGCGGATTAAGACGACGTTTAAATACAAAGAAGGCACCCACAAGCATTAGTAGTAGCGCGCCAAGCAAAGCCCAAGCAACGATCTGCTCTTCCACTTTGAATACGTGTACAACTAAAACCAGCACCATTGATAGGACAAAACCACCACCTGTTGCAACGTGCGTACGAGACATATACTTGTCGCGCTCTACCACATGGTGCAAATCTTTAAGGTAGCGTCCTGGCATCGCCATTAGACCAGCGACGATATTGACTTTTTCTGGTTGTCCTGCACGCCATAGGCTTGCACGGCGTAGCATGCCGATCACACCTAGAAGCAACAAAACAACAATAAGAATTGAAGGTAACCAGTCGATAACCATCATTCACCCTCGTATAGCATGAAAGAGGCGGCGTAGAGCCGCCTCTTGGGTTCAGTTTTTTTGGTTTAGTTTTGAATGGCTAAACGATTATAGGTCTTTACATAGACGTAGTGCATCGTACATCGCAGCGTGAGTATTACGCTGAGACACACAGTCACCTAGACGCCATAAGATCATGCCTTCGCCACTTTCTGATAGAATTGGCTGAGGTTTGATATCGAATAGCGCTTCAACATCAAGTTGACCTTTGTTACGAGACTCTTCTTTAAGAGCGTAGTATAGCTCTTCATTTGGACGAATGCCGTTTTCAATAACTACTTGGTCAACAACACGCTCTTCATGCTGACCGGTGTACTCGTTTTCAAGTACAGCTACTAGATTGTCACCTTCACGGTAAACTTTCTCTAGTAGGAAGTCAGACGTCATCACTACTTCTTTCTCGTATAGAGAACGGTAGTAAGTTGGGAACGTTGTACCACCGATACCGACACCTGGTTTGATGTCATCAGTTACGATTTCAACCAGAGAACCTTTAGAAGATAGGTAATCCGCTGCAGACAAACCTGAGAATTCACAGATTGTGTCGTAGATGAGAACATTCTTACCTGGTTCAACCGTGCCATTTAGGATATCCCAGCTAGACACTACTAGGCCTTCTGCTGCACCCCATGCTGGGTTTTGATCTACGAATGGACGACCACCAGTAGCCATGACACACACATCAGGTTTCAGGTCACGAATCATTTGTGCATCAGCCGTTACACCAAGACGAACATCAACGCCTAGACGGTCAAGCTCCATCACCAACCAACGAGTGATACCCGCAATTTGGTCACGCTGAGGCGCTTTCGCAGCGATAGTGATCTGACCACCAAGCTCTTCATTGCGCTCAAGTAGCGTTACTTTGTGACCACGCTCAGCTGCAACACGTGCCGCTTCCATACCACCAGGGCCACCACCAACAACTACTACGTTACGGATAGGTCCTTCAGTCTTCTCGATGATGTGAGGAAGACCCATGTATTCACGAGACGTTGCTGCGTTTTGGATACATAGAACGTCAAGACCTTGGTACTGACGGTCGATACAGTAGTTTGCACCCACACACTGACGGATTTGGTCAACTTGGTCCATCTTGATCTTCGCGATGAAGTGAGGATCGGCCATGTGCGCACGAGTCATACCAACGAAATCAACGTAACCCGCTTCGATAATACGTTTCGCTTGGTTTGGATCTTTAATGTTCTGTGCGTGAATTACTGGAACACTAACTACTTCTTTGATGCCAGCTGCCAAGTGTAGGAATGGCTCTGGTGGGTAGCTCATGTTAGGAATTACGTTTGCTAGCGTGTTGTGCGTATCACAACCAGAACCTACTACACCGAAGTAGTCGATTAGACCAGTATCATCGTAGTACTTAGCAATTTGTTTCATGTCGTCGTGGTTTAGACCATCTGGGTGGAACTCATCACCCGTGATACGCATACCTACAACGAAGTCCGGACCCACTTCTGCACGAACAGCTTTGGCTACTTCAAGACCAAACTTCATACGGCCCTCAAAAGTACCACCCCATTCGTCAGTACGTTTGTTCACACGTGGAGACCAGAATTGGTCAATCATGTGTTGGTGTACCGCAGACAGTTCCACACCGTCTAGACCACCTTCTTTCGCGCGACGTGCAGCTTGTGCGAAGTCGCCGATAACACGCCAGATTTCTTCCACTTCGATTGTTTTACAAGTCGCGCGGTGAACAGGCTCACGGATACCAGATGGAGACATTAGGTTAGGCCAGTTTTCACCGTCCCAACGAGAACGACGACCCATGTGAGAAATCTGGATCATGATCTTGCCGCCGTGCTTGTGCACTGCATCAGCAAGATTTTGGAAATGCGGAATAATGCGGTCTGTCGATAAGTTGACAGAGCTCCACCAGCTTTGCGGGCTGTCAATGGATACAACACTTGAACCACCACAAATACACAAGCCACAACCGCCCTTCGCTTTTTCTTCGTAGTACTTAACGTAGCGATCAGTGGTCATACCGCCATCCGTTGCGTAAACCTCTGCGTGAGCCGTACTAACGATACGGTTACGGATGGTTAATTTATTAATGTTGAGTGGCTGAAACAGCGAATCAAACTGGGACATAGTGGAACCCCGCCTTTTTTAAACGATAGACTGACAATTAGTAATAATAATTAAAGCGGTGTTACTTCAAAGTAACCCACATCACAACCTTCTTCGGCTGCACATTGCGTTTGTTCTGCTTTAGTGCGAACTGGTAGACCTTGCGCTTCAGCGATTTGGTCAAGTGCACCCGCAAACCAACCAGTAAACATGTAATCAACTTTACGATTTACTTTTTTACCGTGAATTTTTTCGTAGTGATAAACGAAAGCTGAGTTCTCAAGACGCACTTTCGCAGTACCTTTCTCAATATCTAGCTCTTCAGTGATGAAGAAGCCCCAACCGCGCTGAGAAAGACGTTTTAGGTAGTGATGCCAAACATCAGCGCCAGAGATACCGTGACAAGCTGCCTCTTGTTCACACCAGAAGTAAGCAGACTTGTAACCTGCTTTATAAAGAATCTCTGCGTAACGCTCTGCGCCAATTTCATCTTCGATACCCATATGGTTGTTTACGAAGAAGTGGCGTGGAACGTAAAGCATTGGCAACGCATCAGTTGTCCATACACCTGTTTCGTCATCTACTTGAATTGGCATTTCTGGAGCATGTGAACCCATTTTTACACCTCAAATCTATTTAAAGCTCGGAACCGCTTTGCGTTTCCTAAAAGTCCTATTAAAACAAAGTTGAAGCCGATAGACTTTGCAGTTATCGACTTCCTATCTGCGCTAAAAGCCGTTTTTCGGCATAAACGTAAAAATTACTCGCCCCAAACCTCAGCAAGTAGGTTAACCCAGTTCTCACCCATGATTTTAAGTACTTGACGCTCAGTGAAACCATGACGTAGCAATGCTTCAGTTAGGTTAGGGAATTCACCCACTGTACGAATGCCTTTCGGGTTAATAATCTCACCGAAGCGAGTTAGACGACGTGCATAACCTTTATCGTGTGTTAGGTACTCAAAGAAGTCTTCGCCGTGACCTTGAGTAAAGTCAGTACCGATACCAATCGAGTCTTCACCAACAATGTTGTAGACGTATTGAATCGCTTCAACATAATCATCAATTGTTGCATTAACGCCTGCACGCAAGAATGGAGTAAACATGGTTACACCAACGAAACCACCATTATCAGCGATGAACTTCAATTCTTCGTCTGAACGGTTACGTGGATGTTCTTTTAGGCCAGATGGCAAACAGTGTGAGTAAGCAACTGGCTTCTTAGATTCAATGATGACTTCTTTTGCTGTGTTCGCACCAACGTGAGAAAGGTCACATAGCACACCAACACGGTTCATTTCAGCAACGATTTCACGACCGAAGCCAGAAAGACCACCATCACGCTCGTAACAACCCGTGCCGACTAAGTTCTGAGTGTTGTAACACATCTGCGTAATACCAACACCCAAATCTTTCAATACTTGTACATAACCAATTTGATCTTCGTACGGATGAGCGTTTTGGAAGCCCATCATTACACCTGTCTTGCCTTCTGCTTTGGCGCGGTGAATGTCTTTAGTTGTACGAACTTTTAGAAGAAGATCGCTGTTCTCATCGATCATCTTGTTCATTGCTGCAATGTTTTGAACTGCACCTTCAAAGTTTTCCCAGAACGACATTGTACAGTTCGCTGCAGTCAGCTTACCTTTCGCCATGTCTTCAAATAACTCGCGATTCCAGTTCGCACAAATCAAGCCATCGATCACAATAGCTTTATCATGTAATTCTGCTGCATTCATCGTTCTTTTTTCCTTTATATCAAATATAGGATTACGTGGAAGAAACACCTTCCGATGAGCCCAGTTTATGACTATGCATGAAACTATTGGTGGCTGGAAACGACTTTAGCCATACCAAAACCGACGTCAATTACGACACTATCCTCATCTAGATGTAACAAATAAGGGTGCCGATAGGCACCCTTGGAAAGAATAGTCTAAATACTGCTAAACACGGTATGAGGAAACCATTTTTCTTAACTCTGACGCTTGCTTCTGGACCGTCACGCTGGCTTGGTTAGTCTGAGTTGCATTTGCACTGGTCGTCATTGCTTCATCACGGATCATTCGAATACGACTATCAATAGTTTCTGCCGTGACGGCTTGCTGCTCCATGGCTGCAGCAATCTCTGTTGCCTTAGCCGACATACCACTGATAGAGACAGAAATTTTACTCAATGCAGCACTGGCTTCGGTCGACTTCTCCACCGTTTCTTCTGCTTGGCGCTTACTGCCACTCATAACCACAACCGCTTCATTAGCACCAGCTTGCAATTTAGTAATCATTTGCTGAATTTGCTCGGTCGATTCCTGCGTTCTTTGTGCCAAAGTACGCACCTCATCTGCCACCACAGCAAAACCACGTCCCTGCTCGCCCGCACGCGCTGCTTCAATGGCAGCATTCAGTGCCAATAAGTTAGTTTGATCTGCGATATCACGTATCACATCAAGAATACTACCCACGTTCCCAGTTTGACTTTCAAGAGACTGCAAGGCATCCGCAGCCTTATCAACCCCTTGCGCTAAACGCGTAATGGATGCAGCGTTATCATTCACAATACGCGAAACTTCCTGCGCGTAGCGATCTGACTCCTTGGCGGCATTAGCCGTTTCGTCAGCCCCCTCTGCAACATAGCGGATAGTCCCTTGCATCTCCTCAATAGCCCCTGCAATACCTAGGGTTTCATTCTGCAATTCTTCCATGCCTGAACGAGTGCGCTCTGAGGCAACCAGCATCTGCTCACCGACGCTTGATAATTCTTGTGATTGATTTTGAACCGTGCCAACCAAGACATTTAAACTATTAATGAATCGGTTAAAGCTTTTCGCCACATCCGCTAACTCATCATCGCCGGTTTCATCAAGTCGAACAGTTAAGTCACGAGCACCTTGAGCGATATCATGCAGCGAATGTTCAAGCTTACGTATATCTGGCAGTGTTTTTTGGCGTAACAAAAGCAACACAGCCACAACCAATATCGCTGATGCTAAAGCGCTTAATAGAGCCACCCATTTGGTTTCTTCAATTTTAGAGATAGTTTCGAGAGAACTTTGCTCTAGACGAGACTCAATATCGCCAGCGACACTCTCTAAGGTTTCAGCAAGCTTGCTTGATGCTTCATCTAAGCCGCCAGCACCTTTCATCATTAGATTCCCTGCATCCGTACCTTCATTAATATAGGCAAGCGCCATCTGGTAGCCAGAACCGTATAGTTGATCTAGATTCTGTTTTAGGACTGAGACTTTATTGGAAAATTCAGGAAGGTGCTTAGCCAGCGCGTCTAAACTTTCCTTAGCACCGATCAAGCTTGCCTGCGCTTCGGGCAGAGCATCATCACCGCGAGTTGCTCCCATATCGGTTAGAAACTGCTGCACCTGAACTGTGTAGTAGCGAGCATCTTTGATTGCGGCCATAGCGTTGACTAGATTCATTTCTTTATGAATGGCTTTTTGATTATTCGTCAAGCCATATTCAGTAATGCTAAACAGAGCGCACAGTATCAATAAAATGAAGCCAATTACTAACCCAAATAAACGGCTGATTGTCATACCTTTCCCTCAATCGGTTTTTATTCTTCAAAACACCTGCCCCATACTATTAAAACTCTCACTTTATATAAAAATTTATAATGTAATATTTTGTCGGATTGATTAGCTTCAATTACAAACCGTTAACGTAGCACCGAGGTCGGCTTTCGCCTATAATACCCGCTCCCTGAAAAACCATGTTCGAGGCGTTTACTCAATGCAATTAACCAGCTTAAATGCGATTTCCCCGATCGACGGTCGTTACGGCTCAAAAACAAATGCGCTACGCCGCTCTGTTAGTGAGTACGGCCTACTACGTATGCGTGTTATCGTGGAAGTACGTTGGCTTCAAGCGCTTGCTGCGCACCCTGAAATATCTGAAGTGCCTGCTCTAAGTGCTGAAGCAACTGCAATCCTTGATGATCTTGCGGCAAACTTCTCCGAAGCGGATGCGCAATCTATCAAAGACATCGAAAAAACGACCAACCACGACGTCAAAGCGGTTGAATACTTCATCAAAGGCAAAATTGCAGACAACGCTGAGCTGGCAGCGATTTCTGAGTTCGTACACTTTGCATGTACGTCGGAAGACATCAACAATCTGTCTCATGCATTGATGCTAAACGAAGCACTAGCGGAAGCCATTATTCCTGAGATGAAAGCAGTTCTTACTGCTATCGAAGACTTAGCCATCGAACATGCGGAACAATCGATTCTATCTCGTACTCATGGTCAGACAGCGTCACCAAGTACTGTAGGTAAAGAAATGGCGAACGTCGCAGCACGTCTTGCGCGCCAAATCAAACAAATCGAAGCAGTGGAATTCCTTGGTAAGATCAATGGTGCGGTAGGCAACTACAACGCCCACCTTTCGGCTTACCCACAAGTTGACTGGCAAGCGCACGCTGAGAAGTTTGTAACGTCTTTAGGTCTAACTTGGAACCCGTACACAACTCAGATCGAACCACATGATTACATTGCTGAGCTGTACGATGCGATCTGTCGCTTCAACACCATCCTAATCGACTTCGACCGTGACGTTTGGGGCTACATCTCTCTAGGTTACTTCAAACAGAAGACCATCGCTGGCGAAATCGGCTCTTCAACGATGCCGCACAAAGTTAACCCAATTGACTTCGAAAACTCGGAAGGTAACTTGGGTATTGCCAACGCAATCATGGGCCACCTAAGTGCTAAATTACCGATTTCTCGTTGGCAGCGTGACCTAACGGACTCTACGGTTCTACGCAACCTAGGTGTTGGTTTGGCACATAGCTTAATCGCTTACCAAGCGTCTCTAAAAGGCATCAGCAAACTAGAAATCAATGCGACTCGCCTAAACGAAGACCTAAACAATTCTTGGGAAGTGTTGGCTGAGCCAATCCAAACCGTGATGCGTCGCTACGGTATCGAAGCACCCTACGAGAAGCTAAAAGAGCTAACCCGTGGTCGCACGATCAACCAAGAAATTATGCAAGAGTTTGTTGATAAGCTTGAACTTCCAGAGCAAGCAAAAGAAGAGCTAAAAGCTCTAACACCTTCAAACTACATTGGTAATGCAGTCGCTCAAGCGAAAGCCATTCGCGGCTAATTACGCATCTATGTTATTTCTTATATACAAAGAGTCGTTTTTATAACGGCTCTTTTTTTTGATGAGAACTTATTATGAATATCGATACGCCCCTAACCATCCTAGCTGGTATGAGTGCAAAAACCTTCTACCAAGAATACTGGCAAAAAAAACCTTTGCTGATTCGCGGTGGTGCAAAAGACATTGAGCTTCCTATTAGCGCAGATGAACTGGCAGGACTTGCCATGGAAGAAGAAGTCGAGTCTCGTATCGTTATTGAACAGGGTGAAACACCTTGGCAATTACTGCAAGGCCCCTTCGATGAAGATACTTTTGCCGAATTGCCTGAACAAGAATGGACCCTACTCGTACAAGCAGTCGATCACTGGGTACCAGAAGTGCAAGTCTTGAAAGAGCGCTTTAACTTCCTACCTAGCTGGCGTGTTGACGATGTGATGGTGAGCTATGCAACAGAAGGCGGTAGTGTTGGCCCACATTATGACCAATACGATGTGTTTCTCGTACAAATGGCCGGCAAACGCCGCTGGCAAGTACTGGCACCAGAGCAGTACCAAGATTCAAATCTTGAAGGCACTAAGCTGCATATCTTGGATAACTTTGAGGTCGATCCAGAGCAAGACTATGAACTAGAAGCCGGCGACATTTTGTATTTACCACCTAACTTTGCCCATAATGGGCGCGCTTTGGATAGCGAATGTATGACCTTTTCGGTTGGGTTCCGTGCTCCTTCCGCACAAGCGGCCTTACAAGGCATCACCGACAAACTGTGCGAAGAGATTAACGAGAAAAACCGATTTGCTGCGCCTGAACCTTTAGAGCGTGATCATCATGCGCAAATTCAAGACAGCGATATTAATCATTTGAAACAGAAATTGCTTGAATTAATCGACTCCCCCGCCCTATTAGCCAACTGGCTTGGTGAGACCATGAGTGAAAGCAAATATCCCGAATACAGCGTTCAGCTGAACGAAGATGAGCTAGAAGAAACCTTTGCTCAAGCAGTCAAAGGTGACACTTTTATTCGTCCCGGCGATGCCCGCCTGTGTTACTACCTAAATGAAGCAGAATCGACTTGTACACTATACTGCAATGGCAACGCTTTGGAACTGGATGGGGAATTGGTCGACTTTATTCAAGCAATTTGCGATCAGGAAGAGTTTGATTTCAGTGGATTGGATCTGACTAAACACCCTCAACTATTAGAAACACTTCGCTTCTTGCTTCAACACCAAGCATTAGTAGCACTGCCCTACGAGGACGAATAACGGCATGAAAGTACTGACATCTGACTGGAACAGTAGCAAGGCACAATTAACCTTTGTTCGCCGACAAGTCTTTATCATTGAACACGGTATTGATGAGCAAGATGAATGGGACGGCCTAGACGATACTGCCATACATTTTGTGGCTTTTGGCACCACAGCTGTTCCAGTAGGTGTTTGCCGACTTACAGATGATGGGCAAATTGGCCGCTTAGCGGTGCTACCTAATTATCGCCATCAAGGTAATGGTACTCTGCTACTACGCAAAGCTATTCAGGTCGCACGAGAGATGCAGCTTACTCAGGTATATTTGCACGCAATGGTGGATGTCCAAATCTTTTATCAAGCGCACGGCTTTAAAACTGACGGCAGGATTTTTATGGAAGCAGGTAAGCCTCATATAAAAATGGTCCGAGAGATATAATGTTTTCTCTTATCTAAAAAGCAGACAAAAAAATAGGAGCCATTGGCTCCTATTTTTCTTTGCATCAGCAATTAGACGATGGCGATTAGCTCAACGTCGAATACCAATACAGAATGCGGTTTGATCAAAGCACCAGCGCCTTGTGCGCCGTAAGCAAGATCAGAAGGTATTGCGAAACGATATTTCGCACCTTCCTTCATAAGCTGAAGACCTTCCGTCCAACCCGCGATAACGCCCGCTAGAGGAAACTCAATTGGCTCGCCACGAGCAATTGAACTGTCGAATACTTGACCATCCACTAGACGACCTTCGTAGTGAACACGAACCGTTGAAGAAGCAACTGGCTGGTTACCCGTGCCTTCTTCTAGTACTTCAAACTGTAGACCAGAAGCTGTTACTTGAACGCCTTCACGAGCTTGGTTTTCAGCAAGGAAAGCTTCGCCAGCGGCCACTGCTTCAGACGCTGCCGCTTTAGATTTTGCTTCCATCTTTTCTTGAAGCTCCGCAAAGGCAGCTTCTAGTTCTTCGCCAGGAACAGCCATTGGTTGCTCATTTAAAGCATCCTTGATCGCTGCGAAAAGATGATCCAACGAAAGCTCGCCTAGATCGCTGCCACGAAGTTGATCACCGATCTGACGACCGATACCATAAGCGATTTTCGCTTCGTTTGTGTCAAAAGACAGTTCAGACATGATGTTATCTCTATAGTGTCGTTTAAATTCGGTGGCTAGGATATCACAACCAAATCTTATTGCCGACCTCAGTAGCAGAATCTGGCACTAGACCCAATTAATGAAAACCATTATCATTATTGAACATTAATTAGGAGCGTCTTATGAGTAAGCTTATAAAAGTCCTAACAGCGCCTAGCGAGCAGCAATACAAATGGCAAAACATCTTCTTTGTTGCTACGATTTTAACTATTACAGCACTCGGTTTCTTAGTGGATGGCCATCTAGACAGTATAAATGTCACTAATGCTCTATAAGCATTCCTGAAAATTGATTTGCGTCACATCGTCTTAGTATGGAAGGATTAGACTAAGTAATCATCCTGATGAGGAGAAAAGCGATGTTACCGAAAATCCGTACTATTTTGTACGCTTGCGATTTAGAACCTAGAACTAACCAAACCATGGAAATGGTTTTGAACCTAGCGATTACTAACCAAGCAAATATTGTATTGCTGCATGTTATGGAGCCAATCAGCGCTCAAGCAGCCAACATGATCAATAACTACATCTCTGACGCTACGATTAAAGAGATGCGTGAAGAAGCAGATCGCTCAACCTTAGAACGCATGCAAACTTATCTTGGTCAATTCATGGAAGCCCATGCTCATGAAGTCAGCGAACTACCCGCGGCTCCAAGAATAGAGCTGGCACACGGCATCCCTTCAGAAACGATCGAAAAAGTTGCAGAGAAAATCGGTGCGGATATGATCGTAATGAACAGCCGTACCCACAGCAAGATCGGCCAAATGGTTATCGGCTCAACGGCCAACAAAGTGGTCCACCATAGCCGTGTTCCCGTTATGGTAGTGCCAATTCTTAAGTAAGTACCACTGCTAATGGACTTGGATGCATAAAATACTGTATAAATAACCATATACATTTTTTACGTTTTGTGCATCCATGATTCTTTATATTGCTGAAAAACCCAGTCTTGCTCGAGCTATTGCAACCGCCCTCCCTTCCCCACAAAAAAAACACGATGGTTATATCGAATTACCAAATGGCGATTGTGTGTCTTGGTGCATTGGGCACTTACTGGAACTAGCAGAACCACAAGATTACAATCCAGCATTTAAGCAATGGAATCTAGATCACCTGCCCATCATTCCGAGTGACTGGCAGTGGAATGCCAAAGCTAATACAAAAAAACAGCTCTCAGTCGTCAAGAAGCTTTTAAAAAATGCAGATCAAATTGTTCATGCGGGCGACCCTGACCGCGAAGGACAGTTACTGGTCGATGAAGTCCTGCATTTTGCTAAAGTACCAAAATACAAACTTGAACAGGCCCAACGTTTACTGGTCAGCGACCTGACTCCAACTGCGGTAAAAAAAGCGCTGACTAAATTACGACCGAACAAAGAATTTGCCGCGTTGTCCTGCTCTGCCTTGGCACGCTCAAGAGCTGACTGGCTTTATGGGATAAACCTAACCCGAGCCTATACAGTAAAAGGCCGCCAAGCAGGCTATAACGGGGTGCTCTCTGTAGGCCGAGTTCAGACACCGGTACTTGGTTTAGTGGTTAGACGCGATAAAGAGCGTGAGGCCTTTGTTTCTAGGGACTACTTCCAAGTCATCGCCCACCTAGCAACAGACACTTTTCCTTTTCAGGCTAAATGGCAACCAAGCGATGCTTGTGCCCCCTATCAAGATGAAGAAGGCAGAGTACTCAGTCGCCCTCTAGCTGAGAATGTAGCACGACGCATAACCAATAAACCGGCCATAGTGAAAGAGTTCAACAAAGCGCCGAAAAAGCAAGCCGCCCCCTTGCCTTATAATCTATCCGCACTGCAAATTGATGCTGCCAAGGCATTCTCAATGAATGCACAAAAAGTGCTGGATATCTGTCAGGCACTCTATGAGAGACACCAAATTATTACCTACCCACGCTCTGACTGTCGCTACTTGCCGACGGAGCAATTCTCTCAAGCAAAGAACATCGTTACGAAACTTCAAGGGCTGGATTTAGGGTTTAAAAATGCCGCCCAGCAAGCAGACCCAACGCAAAAGAGCAAGGCATGGAACGACAAACAAGTGGGCGCACACCATGCCATTATCCCAACGCAACAGCTAAATGCCTTCGACAAGCTCAACCATGATGAAAAGAAAATCTTTGAGCTGATTGCACGCCAGTATCTGATTCAGTTTATGCCTGTCTATGAGTATCTGACGACCAAGATATTAGTTGAGATTGAAGGCGGCCTGTTTAGCACTCAAGGTATCACCGTTCTGAAAGAAGGCTGGAAAGCCTTGATGCCAAGACAGAACAAAGAGGAACCAGAATTACCACAACTAAAAGTAGGACAGCAAATTCATTGTCAGCACGGAGAAGTGCTTGCCAAGCAAACCACACCGCCCGATGCCTTCACTGATGCAACCTTGCTGGCCGCCATGACAGGAATAAGTCGCTTTGTCAGTGACAAAGAAATTAAGGCTATCCTTAAAGAGACCGACGGACTTGGTACCGAGGCCACTCGAGCAGGCATTATCGAATTACTTTTTAAACGCGAATTTCTTAAGAGAGAAGGCAAGCAAATTCATGCTACTGCGGCTGGCAGAGCTTTAATTGAAGCGTTACCAGAAAGTACGACCGTCCCAGACATGACGGCAAAGTGGGAATCCATGCTAAACGATATCAGCCAAAACGCGATACCCTATCAGAAATTTATGATGGAGCTTAACCAAGTACTGCAGCAACTCATTGCTGGGGCCCGACAAGGCTCAATGAGCCAATTCAGCAATCTGCCCAAAACCACGGTAAAGGCAAGCGCTAAACGAAAGCGCCGCACGACCAGTAAAGCCACCGCTTCCAAAAGCAAACGAGGGCAGCAAAAAAACCAATCTACAGGCTAGCCTAAAGCTAGCCAGATCCCCACACCAATCATTAAGGTACCAGCTATACGATTCATAATGCGCACATTCCCACTTTTCATGAGTACTGAACGCATAGTTCGCCCACCTGCGGCATAAATCAACAAGCAACAAAATTCCAAGGTAAGAATGATTGCGATCAAGCTTATTAACTGCGATGCAAGCGGTAGCTCTGAGTTTAAAAATGGGGGTAATAATGCGACAAAAAATGCCCACCCCTTAGGGTTAGCGATTGCCGTAATAAAGCCTTGAGAGATCAACTCAAAGATACTAGCTTGGCGCTCTTTATCATCAGCCTTGATCGCCATTTTGCCGCGCGATAGCCACATTTGTATTCCTATGTAAGCCAGATAAGCACCACCTACATATTTAAACAGCATGAATACAGTAGGATAGTTCAGCAGTAACGCAGCCACGCCTATGGCAGATAACGTGGCAACAAGTCCAACGCCTGTTAACTCACCAATCATCATCCACAAAGATCGTCTCACACCAATTGTCATACCCAGCGTCATCGCCAAGGTCATACACATACCAGGAGTAATAGAGACGAAGAAAAAGGTAGGAATAAATACTGAAAGGAGACCTAAGCTCATGTGACATACTCGAAGATAAAATTCAGAGCTCAAAAATTGCCAGACAAGTAAGTTCTAAGCAATGGCAAACTAAGGGAATTACAAGGAAGCCTAACCGTTCGGCTAAAAGTGTTTCTTTTTCTGGAACTCACCGTCTTCCATAAACTTTTGCCATTCATTGTCCAACTCGCCTTCAGCTTCCGCTTCACCAGCAGATTCTGCTTCTAACTCAGCTTCGCGCTGCTGGAGCTCAAGATCATCGTTAATCTCTTGAATGGCTTCTTGATACTTAGCGATTAACTCAGCCGCCTCAGTTTTTTCCTCAACTGGCTTTAACTGATTAATGGCCTCATTGTATTCACTGATGGCATCGCTCATCTTGTGAGTCAAAAAAAACTGGCGTGCCAAGTAATAATGGTGGTCCGCATTGACCTTATAACGATACCAATTAATCAACTCATCAAAGTGAGCAAAGGCCTCCTCATGAATTTGCTTATTGGCTTTCGCCGACAGCAAATAACCATGAAATGACTCAAATAAACGCTTGAGCTCCATGATCTGAATCTCATCCACCACAGGCTTAGGGCGTCGCTTTTCCTTACTGTTTTGAAACTGGATCATTTCCTCGTTAAGAAAACGACGACGACGTGATAAGGGCTCATCTGGCTGAACGGCTAGCAATTCATCACAAATACTAATTAAACGTTGATACAGCCATAAACGTAAGTCTTTAGGCTGATACTGGGCAGGCATTTCATCTAAATAACGACGAACCTGACGCAACTGATTGTTGAGCAATGCGGCTTTTCGCAAACGCTCTATTCGAGCCTGCTCTTTCAGTTGTAGGTAGATAGCGAACGCTATAAAACCACCGATGGCGATCAGTAGCAGCGTCACAATAATTGCCGTCATAGATTACTTTCCGAAGCGACTATTTTTTTAATTGGGAAGCAAAGTCATTTATTCCTTATAACAGAAGGACTTAGCCTGCTCTAGAACTTTTTCCAAATAATTCGTTTTCAATGCGCTGAATACTTGCATTGAGTTTATTTATTACCTCCGCGGATTCATTATAGGTAGCCACTTTTTCCATCTCAGCAAGCGCCTGTCGAAGCTTTTCTAAAGCCCCTGCTTTTTTGTCCAAATCAAGGCTGACCATGGCTTCCTTGACCAGTAAATCATGATGAGCAAGAGAAAAAGAGAATCGCACCAGAGCAACCTGATCTTTTGCGGTCGCTTTATCGATAAAGTTGTTACTGACAAGACCGCGCAGTAACAAGGGCACCGCCTGCAAAGCTTGATGCACCTGCGAGAGCTGCACATGAGTTTGAACCTTGTCATTGATCGAAGCTTGATGTCCTGCTTTCAACTCGACTAAAAGCTGCTCATAGCCAGGCAATATCGCTTCTAAATCGCTTACCAATTTATGTCGGCCCAATAAATGAATACTTGAGATTAAGTATTCAACTAGCACCTGCTTTGAAAGCAAAGGCAGGTATCTATCCGGTAGGCAATTAAGTAAATCCACAACGCGATAACAACGTCGACTTAACTGTTCGAGCTCATGCTGTTGACGCTCCTGACGTTCCTTATAAAAACGCATCAAGGCGATCGCTATGATCGAAGCCGTACCACCGATAGCAACAGCAATAATAATTGTTACTAAAAAACCACCAGTCACAGGAAGTTCCGCCAATGTTGTAAGCCTATTAGATAGTTAAGCATATAAAAAAACCGATCATTATGCATGATCGGTTTTTCAAAACTTTCTAATATTTCTGTAATTAAGCGACTGAGAAGCCTAAAAGTGCGTAGAAAATAACAGCTGATAATAGTGCCGAAGCAGGTACCGTAATGACCCACGCCGCAGCAATACGTAGCAAAGCAGAACGTTTAACCAACTCTTTCTTGGTTGCCTTCTTAAGACTCTTACGCTCTTCTTTACTGATTGGCGCTGCCGCCTGAAGCGACTTCACTTCACGCAGTATCGCGCGTTTTTCTTCTACATCTGCCATTTTGAAACGTTCAACAAAGGCATGAGTGTCTTCAGCACCCAATCCAGAAGTCTCAGAGTGCTTTTCAATCTGCGCTAATTTCTTCTCATATGATAGTTTCAAATATTCACGTAGGAAGCCCACACCGAAAATACCACCCACTGCAATGTGTGTAGAACTGACCGGCAAACCTAATTGGGATGCTATGATTACAGTAATCGCAGCCGCCATCGCGACACAGAAAGCACGCGTTTTATCTAGCTCAGTGATTTCAGAACCTACAGTACGAATTAGCTTAGGTCCAAACAACGCTAAACCAATTGCAATACCAATCCCCCCAACCATCATAACCCAAAGAGGGATCGCTGCTTTAGAAGCCATACCGCCATGCAACAAGGCATCATTTATTGCAGCCAATGGACCAATCGCGTTTGCTACGTCA
Organism: Marinomonas fungiae; assembly: GCF_001418205.1. GTDB lineage: Bacteria > Pseudomonadota > Gammaproteobacteria > Pseudomonadales > Marinomonadaceae > Marinomonas > Marinomonas fungiae. The sequence continues at coordinate 469,420 of NZ_LIQF01000001.1, forward strand.
TTAGCACCGTGAGCAAAACTTAGCAATGCAGCAGACACCACCAATGGGATGGTAAACAGGTTGTTAACCGCATCTTTTTCATTTGCGACTTTCTGAGCGGCGCGGTCAATCAATGGACGAACAACAAAGTAAGCAGTCAAAGCTAGACCTAGGCCAATCAAGGCAGCCGTCACAAAGTCCAGTTTCCAGATCTTTTTAAGACCTTTCATCGCCAAGTAGGTTGAGAACGCCCACACCATGAAAGCAACCAGCAGCGGAACGACTTTTTTCGCCGCTTCAATCATATCGCTCTTGTAAGTAATGGAACGCTTAATGTAGATCAGGAATGACGCGGCAATGACGCCCCCCATAACAGGAGAGATCACCCAGCTGGCAACGATAGCACCAACTTTGTCCCAGCTTGCGATATCCCAACCACCTGCTGCAATACCAGCGCCCATTACACCACCCACGATTGAATGCGTCGTAGACACTGGAGCACCTAGGTAAGTCGCAAGATTCAGCCAGATTGCACCGGCAAGCAATGCTGCCATCATCACCCAAATAAAGGTAGCTACATCAGGTAGTGCATTTGGGTTAATGATGCCGTTCTTGATAGTACCAACGACACTACCACCAGCAATCAGAGCACCTGCCGCTTCAAAGACCGCAGCAATCAAAATAGCACCCGTCATCGACAAAGCTTTTGAACCCACTGCAGGGCCAACGTTATTCGCTACATCGTTGGCACCGATATTCAGAGCCATATAAGCGCCAAATGCCGCTGCAATGGCTAGAATAGAGACATTTGAGATGCCCTCGCCATGGGTGTAAGCGTAGTAGCCTGCGATCACAACGAATGCCAACGCAATCAAGATACGAACGATTTCACCACCGCGGGTAGTTTTTGTGTCTGAGCCGTAATTTGCTAGATCCATAAAAGATACTTCTTAGTAATTAAACGACACTGGTTGGCACAATTGCCCAGCAACTTTTTCCTAAGTTACTAAACCAGCTCTTCAAATTAATCCGTCAAATTTCATTAAATTGAAAACGCGCGACATTCTACACTTAGATCTTTTTTATAAAAACCCAAAGCAGACCGAAACATGACACAAACACCTTTCGAAGCGCCTTACATTTCATTTGAGTGACATTTATATGACTTAAATATGACAGCAATGTTACAAGCGTAGCCATTATCAAAAAAATGGCCATTTCTATCACAAAAAAAGGCTCCCGAAGGAGCCGAAAAGTAGAATTGGGGGGCCAATTCTCAGGGTAAAATATTAGGCTTAGAAGAAGCCAAGCGGGTTGATATCGTAGCTCACCAACATATTCTTGGTTTGTTGGTAGTGATCCAACATCATTTTATGAGTTTCACGACCTACACCGGATTTCTTGTAACCACCAAACGCAGCATGCGCTGGGTACTGATGGTAACAGTTCATCCATACACGACCCGCTTGAATGCCTCGTCCCATGCGATAAGCAAGGTTCGTATCACGTGTCCAAACGCCCGCACCAAGGCCAAATTCAGTATCGTTAGCGATCGCAAGCGCTTCTGCTTCATCTTTAAAGGTGGTTACCGCAACCACTGGTCCAAAGATCTCTTCTTGGAAGACACGCATGTCATTCGAGCCTTTCAGCAGTGTTGGCTTGATATAGAAGCCATCGTTAAAACCGTCAATCACTTCTGAATCACCACCGATCAACACTTCCGCGCCTTCATCACGGCCAATCTGCAGGTAACTCATGATTTTATCGAATTGCTCTTGTGAGGCTTGTGCGCCCACCATGGTTTCTGTATCAAGCGGGTTGCCACGCTTAATCTGACCAATGCGATCTACCACTAGCTTAATGAAATCATCGTAGATATCTTCTTGCACCAATAGACGTGATGGACAAGTACAGACTTCACCTTGGTTAAAGAAGGCCAGCACCGTTCCTTCAACACACTTGCTGATAAACTCGTCTTCAGCATTCATAATGTCTTTGAAGTAAATATTAGGTGACTTGCCACCTAGCTCCACAGTAGATGGGATAATGTTTTCCGCAGCACACTTCATAATGTGCGATCCCACAGGCGTAGAGCCAGTAAAGGCAATCTTGGCAATGCGAGTGCTCGTTGCAAGGGCTTGGCCCGCTTCAGCACCGTAACCGTTAACGATGTTCAACACCCCTGCTGGCAACAAGTCTTTAATCAGATCTGCTAGCACAAGAATAGACGCTGGCGTCTGCTCAGCTGGCTTGAGCACAACGCAGTTGCCGGCAGCCAAAGCTGGCGCCAATTTCCAAGCGGCCATCAGTAGCGGGAAGTTCCATGGAATGATTTGGCCGACAACACCTAGTGGCTCGTGGAAATGGTAGGCCACCGTGTTTTCATCGATCTCACCAATCGAGCCTTCTTGGGCACGGACACAACCAGCGAAGTAGCGGAAATGATCAGCGCTTAGAGGAACGTCTGCAGCCAATGTTTCACGCACCGCTTTACCGTTGTCCCATGTTTCAGCAACCGCTAGAGCTTCAAGGTTGGCTTCGATACGATCGGCAATTTTTAAGAGAATGTTTGAACGTGCTTGTACAGAGGTTTTCGCCCACGCATCTTTTGCTGCATGCGCAGCGTCTAGGGCTAGATTGATATCTTCTTCGGTGGAACGAGGAATACGACAGAATGGTTTACCATCCACAGGACTTACATTGTCAAAGTATTGGCCTTTCACAGGGGCAACCCATTCACCACCAATGAAATTTCCATACTGTTCGTTAAAGCTTACAACACTGCCTTCGGAACCAGGTTTAGCATAGATCATACTGTTTACTCCGTTATTTTTGTTTTTAGCTATTTAATTGCAGTCCATTCAATGTAGTCTCATGAAAACAACAGTTCTTGCCTGACAGTCTAAAAAAGTTGTCTGTCAGTCCATAAAAGTTGACCATGACCTATAATCTGGAGTAAAGATTAAACACTTTCACTCTGCACCATCATCAAACAAGAATTAACGAGGTGTGTATGACTCATCATTTAGCGAGCTTGGGAGCATTGCGTCGACCAACAAAGCTTGTTGAAAATCGAGTTTGCTTTGCAGGCCCGCAGGCAGAGCTCAGTATTTACGATACCTATGAACCCGCTAAAAAAGTCAGTCTTACGTCAGACTCATTACTTTATTGCGGCATGGTGACGGGCGCTAAGGTGATGCATACCAAAAACACTCAAAATATCCCTTTTTTGCCACATGAGTCATTTATTCTGGCGCCAAAAGAAGAAGTTTTTATCGATTTTCCTGAAGCTCAATTAAATCGACCCACAACGTGTTTAACAGTGGAAATATCGCAAGAGCGAATCGCCCAGATTTGTGACCGAATGAACGATGTGACCAACATGAGTGGCTTGACGCCGATTGATCCCAATAAGCCGCTGCACACTCTACATACTCAAGGCACGCAACAAGTCATCGATCGTTTAGTCAGTGATTTCGTCCAGAACGATCCTGATCGTGATCTGCTAGTCGATTTTGGTGTGAGTGAGTTGGTAACACGTATTCTGCGCCATCATGGTCGTGAGGCCCTGCTTAAATTTACTCAACTGACACCCGACGCCAACGGTTTGACCAACGCGCTTATGTTTATCGAATCGAACTTATCGCTGCCGCTGGACATAGATTCATTAAGTAAGTTGGCTTGCATGAGTCGCAGCCGTTTTTATCAAGAATTCAAACGTCATCTTGGTTGCACCCCCAATGAATATCAGCACCAGCGCCGCATGAGTGTGGCACTGGAATATTTGAAACAGCGTCGCTCAGTCACCGAAGTCAGCATGGAGCTTGGCTACCAAAGCCTGAGCCATTTTAGTCGTCGTTTTCATCAACATTTCGGCGTTTCTCCGAGACAAATTCAAAACCAGCTTAATTAAACTGATTTCCAATGATGATTAAAGAAAGCAACGACGGTTACGCCCTTAGTTTTAAGAAAGGTTAGTTGATAAACTCTACTAACCTTTTCTTTTGTCTTTTACAAGGACTTGCATGTCGAGTATCCCCTCTTCGCTTTTGAAGCAGCGTAATTTCGTACATTTTTGGGTCGGCCAAATCGCCTCTTCATTTGCATTTCAAATGTTAGCCGTCGGTATTGGTTGGCAGATTTATGATTTGACAGGCAGTGCCATGGCACTTGGCTTAGTGGGATTATTTCAATTTTTACCACAACTCTTGCTAACACTTGTTGTGGGGCATGTAGCAGATCGTTACAACCGCCGCATCATCTGTGTCTGCACCCGACTGACAATGGCTTCAACGGTCGCCATTCTTGCCTACGGCAACCTGACGGACAGCATTTCAGCCAATCTGATTTACGCCTGTGCCGTGCTGTTAGGCACGGCACGCGCCTTTGAAATGCCCGCTGGACAAGCGATCCTTCCCAATTTGATTCCACCAGATTTGCTCTCTCGTGCTGTCAGCGCCATCGCTTCTGCACGTGAAATCTCTGTGATTGCAGGCCCGGCATTGGGCGGTCTGATTTATTTACTGGGCCCATCGACGCTCTATTTCACCAGCATGGCCTGCTTTCTAGTCTCTTGCTGTATTTTATTTTTCCTACATTACGACTATGTTGCGAAAGGCAAACAACCTATCGACCTAAATCATTTGTTAGGCGGTCTACGCTTTATTAAGCACAATAAACTCATCTTGGGCTCTGTATCATTAGACATGTTTGCGGTATTACTCGGTGGCGCCACTGCGCTATTACCCATCGTAGCGAAAGATATTTTGCATACAGGCCCTTGGGGACTTGGTTTATTACGCTGCGCTCCTGCTGTTGGAGCCTTACTGATGTCTCTCTATCTGGCACGTCGCCCCCTAACGCATAGCGTCGGCAAAATCATGTATGCTGCCGTGGCGATCTTTGGCCTCGCCACTATTGCTTTTGGTCTATCCGAAAACTTGATTTTGTCGATGGCCGCTCTGTTTGTTCTAGGCGCTTCCGATATGATCAGTGTGGTGATTCGCTCGACTCTGGTTCAACTTGAAACACCGGATGAAATGCGTGGCCGAGTCAGTGCCGCTAACTCTGTATTTATCGGCAGCTCAAACCAGCTGGGGGAATTTGAATCCGGTGCTACTGCAGCCCTATTCGGTACCGTCCCAGCAATTGTCTTGGGCGGCTTTGGCACCATTGCAGTGGTAGGACTGTGGATGATCTTATTCCCCAGTTTGCTACACCGTAACACTTTAGAGAATGAAAAATGATTGAGCTGAAAAACATCACAGCCTTCCAAGGTGATAAGAAAGTCTTTGAGAACTTTAATGTTCATATCGGACATGGAGAAAAGGTCGCTATCTTAGGCCCAAATGGGGCAGGTAAAAGCACGTTTCTAAAGCTGATTACTAGAGAAATTTACCCCGTTGTAAAAGACGATAGCCACATCAAGTTGTTCGATCTCGAACGCGTCACCATTTGGGATTTGCGTAAACAAATTGGCTTAATATCTCAAGACCTTCAAGAAGACTACACCCCCTACACTACCGCTATTGAAGTAATTTTGTCTGGTTTCTTTGGTGCGATTGGTCAGCATGGACACCTGACGCCAACACCAGAGCAAATTGAGCAAGCAGAACAGATGTTGGACTATGTTGGCATGGGGACTTATCGAGATACACACTTTCAACGCCTGTCGACTGGGCAAAAACGTCGTCTGTTAATTGGTCGTTCATTGATCCACAAACCGCAGGCATTAATTTTTGATGAGCCCTCTAACGGTTTGGATATCAAGGCTTCTGCTTTATTGCTTAATATCATGCGTGACTACGCTAAGCCCGAAAATAGCTTATTGCTGACCACGCATCATATCGGTGAAATCATTCCAGAGATTCAGCGTGTGATATTGATTAAAAATGGCAAAGTGATTGCTGATGGGGCAAAAAACGAAGTGCTCACTAGTGAAGTGTTGAGCGATTTATATGATACGCCAGTCAAACTGGACAAACATAATGATTACTTTCACATCTGGCTGGATTGAGAGCTTGATGCAGGTAAATTTTAGGCATAAAAAAGCCGATCTAAACAGATCGGCTTTTTTAAATTTGGTGCGGAAGGAGAGACTCGAACTCTCACGCCGTGAAGCACTGGAACCTAAATCCAGCGTGTCTACCAATTCCACCACTCCCGCAAGTGATGACGCGTATTATAGAGATACGCTTACTTTGGTCAATAGGCTTTCGAAAATATTTTCACTCAACCTTCTGACAGAAACTCTTTATGAAACAAGTGTTTATTTCATGCAATAAAAAAGCCGATCTAAATAGATCGGCTTTTTTAACATGGTGCGGAAGGAGAGACTCGAACTCTCACGCCGTGAAGCACTGGAACCTAAATCCAGCGTGTCTACCAATTCCACCACTCCCGCAAAAGAGTGTTTTACATCGTGTGTCGATGTCGGTTTAAGCAATGAAACCAAATTCATTGCTAACAACCAAAATCTTAGACGGATATGAATCAACGCCTTAGACAATAAAAAAGCCGATCTCAGATCAGCTTTTTTAAATTTGGTGCGGAAGGAGAGACTCGAACTCTCACGCCGTGAAGCACTGGAACCTAAATCCAGCGTGTCTACCAATTCCACCACTCCCGCAAGGAATGGTGCGTATTATAGAGATCCTCGTTCTATGGTCAAGGGGTTTATTTCTATTTTTTAACGGATTAATGAATATTTTAAAAATAGAACATATAGAAAACATTAGTAAACCAATTAAAAAAGGATGGTTTACTGACAATCCCCTTGCCTCACTCTATAATGCCCGCTCAATTTCTGGAGACCCTTTCTATGTGGATTTTATTAGCAATGACTGGCCTATGGGCTTTTTCATTTAGCTTGATTGGAGTGTACTTAGCAGGACAGGTCGACTCATGGTTCTCGGTGCTGATGCGAGTCACCTTAGCGATGCTAGTATTCTTGCCGTTTATAAAATTTCGCCAGACACCTAAAGCTTTAGCCCTTAAGTTAATGGCCATCGGTGCTTGCCAACTCGGCATTATGTATGGCTTCTACTATCAGTCTTTTTTGCACCTGACGGTGCCTGAAGTCCTGTTATTTACTGTGATGACACCGATCTATATAGCTCTGATTAACGATATTTTAGAGCGCCGCTTTACACCAGGCTATATCATCAGCGCTTTGATTGCCGTTGCGGGTGCAGTTGGCATTCGTTATCAAGGCATTGACGAAGGCTTTATCCAAGGTTTCTTACTGGTTCAGGGCGCCAATCTTTGTTTTGGGCTAGGACAAGTCGCTTACAAACGCCTAATGGCCAATAACCCTACCGACCTGCCACAATTGACACTGTTTGGCTGGTTCTTTATTGGTGCTTTCATTGTCGTCGTTCCATGCTTCCTAGCGCTAGGCAATTTAGATAAGCTGCCGACGACTAATTTACAGTGGAGCATCTTAATCTACCTGGGGGTAATTGCTTCAGGCGTCGGCTATTTTGCTTGGAATAAAGGTGCAACCATGGTCAATGTTGGCGCCTTAGCGGTAGCAAATAACCTGCTTATTCCAGCAGGCATCTTGGTTAACGTCCTATTCTGGAACCGTGATGCAGACCTTATCCGCCTTACCCTTGGTGGCGGCGTAATTCTATTTGCTTTGTATTTGAATGAATGGCTCATCAAGCAAAAAGATCGCGCAATGCTAATCAAAGCGAACAATGCCTAGCATGGCATCAATGCCGTAAACAAAATAGGGAGCCGATTGGCTCCCTATTTCTGTATCGAATACACACTTAAGCTTAGCTCGCTAAGAACTCGCTACGAGTCTTATCGCTGCGTTTAAACAAGCCACCCAGAGCGGTAGTCTGTGTCGATGAACTCGCATCCATTACACCACGGGCTTTTACACAGTAGTGCGTAGCATTAATGCTCACTGCAACGTTGTCTGTCTCAAGTAATGTTTGCAGTGCTACTAATACCTGTTGTGTTTGGCGTTCCTGTACTTGCGGACGCTGGCCAAAGAAACGCACAATGCGGTTTATCTTAGATAAGCCAATGATCTTGTTCTTTGGTAGATAAGCGACTTTCGCCAAGCCATCGATGGTGACAAAATGGTGCTCGCAAGTGCTAGTAAAGGAGATGTTACTCACCTTAACCATTTCATCTACTTTCATCTTGTTTTCGATAACGGTGATTTTAGGGAATTGGCCATAATCCAAACCAGAAAAAATCTCTTTCACATACATTTTTGCAATGCGATGAGGCGTTTCTGAAAGGCTGTCATCGGTCAGATCGAGACCCAATGTGTACACCACATCTTCAAATGCAGCTTTGATGCGCTGGTACTTTTCTTCGGTCGATAAACCGTTGTCGATCATTGGTGTTTCAAGACCATGTTTCATGAGGGCATCACGAACTCGAGTCGCCTCATCTGAAAGTGCAATATTGCTCACTTTACTGGTTTCTGCCATTGCAGTTGTCATATCAATACCCTGTCTAGCTAATTCGTTCATTCATGATGCCTAGCGCGCCATCGCTTGCGTTTAAGCTAAATGACGGCCTCCGTCCAAAGCCAATGTACGCCCGGTCATGTAACGACTACTGAGGAGGTATTGTACCGCTGCAACCCCTTCCTGTTCACCTGGTTCTAGGCATAATAACGATTTTTTTAATGCTTTCTGCTGATATTCCTTATTATCGCCCTCTTGAAACATCAAAAGAGACGGTGCAATCGCATTAACTTTTACCTTTGGTGCCAACTGGCGAGCAAAGGATAAACTTAAATTGGCTAACCCTGCTTTACTCGCAGCGTACGCGATATGCTTATCACTGCCCTTTTCCGCCACAAAGTCGGTCAAGTGGATTATATCGGTTGCCTGATTCAAATCATGAGCGGCGCATAATAGCAGAGATTGTAGTGACATGTTGAGTTGATACGGTACGGCCACGTGGACTTGCCACATTCTTGCCATCAGCTCATTTAAATCCTCGCTGTCCGTTTCAGATCCCCAGTCCGATGCATTATGGATGATGCTTCTTAATCCGTTGTACTCAGCAACAATGGTATTGACCATTTTGCTCACGGTATCAGGTTGCGTGAAGTCTGCGCGAATGCAATGGACGTCCTCGGCCATTAGCGCCTCGATCACAGGGGTAAACGTTCGGTAACTCATTACCACCCGCTCACCTTGCGCAAGCAAGGAACGGATAACCGCTAAGCCCAAACGTCGACCACCGCCAGTAATAAAATGTGGATAGGCAAACTCTTTCTGCATCCCAGTCTCCAAATATTCGAGCATTAATCACTCAAGCAACCATCCGAATTCTTAAAGAATACGTATTCAAAGCTAGGTTGGTTCAATAAATTAGTCTAACTTTTAATCAGGCTTTTTGACTCGTTTTAATTCGATGGAGCGCACTATGAGTAATAAAGAACAATTGCCAGCGATTCCGCAGGTTGCCTTTGACTGGTATGACGAATACGCCCACGGTGATATCGACCGACGTACTTTTATTCGTCGACTATCCACCTTAGGAGTGGCCGGTTTAACTGTATCAGCCGTTTCCGCCGCACTGTTACCCAACTATGCACTAGCAGAGCAGGTTTCTTTCAATGACCCCGACATTACTGCGCGCTATGTGGAAATTAATGCGCCCAATGGTCATGGTAAAGCGCGTGGTTACCTGGTTATCCCTGCTGGCGTTAAGGATGATAACCCTGCGCCGGGGGTGATTGTTGTACATGAAAATCGTGGCTTGAATCCCTATATCGAAGATGTGGCCAGACGTTTAGCCAAAGAGGGTTTTGTGGCGTTCGCACCGGATGCGTTATTCCCTCTTGGTGGCTATCCAGGGAATGACGATGAAGGTCGCGCCATGCAGAAAACCTTAAACAAAGATAAGATTCTGGGGGATTTCAGTGATGCGGCCACTTTCCTAAAAGCCCATTCACTCACTACTGATAAATTAGGTATTGTGGGGTTCTGCTTTGGTGGTTACGTATCGAACCAACTCGCCGCCTCTTGGCCAAATATGATCGATGCAGCGGTACCGTTTTATGGCACCCCACCAACCTCAGACTTACAGAACCTTAAAGGTCCGCTGCAATTGCATTTTGCCGAGTTGGATCAGCGCGTCAACGATACTTGGCCAGACTATGAAAGTGCTCTGAAAACTATGGGGGTCGATTATGAAGCGTATAAGTATGAACGCGTCAATCATGGTTTTCACAATGATTCAACCGCTCGATACGATGAGAAAAGCGCCGAGCTTGCCTGGCAAAGGACCATCGAATTTTTCAAAAAGCATCTTGCTTAAATCACAAAGGCCTTTGTTTTGTTCAGAGCTAAGATGATGCCGCTGCTGGCACAATATCATCTTTGCAAAAGTACACACCATTGCAGGGGAGAACATGCTGCCAAAGCTGCTGACTCAGTTCTTCAATGGACATTTCAGCGCCCGCAGCAATCCACTCGGCAATACCTTTCGCCACATTCGGATAGGTCACACGAACGACTTTAGAACCCTCTAACCAGGCCTGAATAACCTTAGAAGAGAGAGTTTGACTGGCCTTCGCAAAACCAAGATTTTCCAAAGCCACTACATTAGAAAGCTGCTCAACTTGCCCACGCAAAGGCTTAACCATGATTCGTCGCCCCATGTGTAAAGCTTCAGAATTCAACTCGAAACCAGCGTTACTCAGTACGGACTTACATTCTCGCAAGTTTTTTTGAAAGCCTTCGCGACTAAATGGAAAGACTTCTACATTGCCATATTTGCCAGGTTCAATGTCCTTGCAGTGCATACGAAATTGATAAGAAGGCACACCTTCCAACCATTCCATCACCTCTTCACTGTTTTCAAATGGCAAATACACTAGCACCTGATCATCCTGAGCCACACTTTTATGCTCAGCATGCTGAATGATTGGTGGCAAAATGGGTTCACCAAAATGATGCCAATGCACTCCCACATTCTGGCTGACTGGTGCAAAACGCGACATAATCCAAGAGCCAAGCAGGTCGCCCTTATATTTAGGTATATCGTACTGGAATGCGTACTGATGGCCGATCCCAATGCAAGGCTTGCCCTGACGCCTTGCTGCCCATGCGGTAATGGGTTCGAAATCCGTAAGGATTAAATCGTACTGAGAGACATCTAAACTTGCGATGTCTTTCAGTAATTGTAAGACCTTAGCTTGACGAAACGTTGCCCACATACTGATCTGGCCATTTTTCGCTACAAACGATAAACCTGCAAATGCGCGGTACTGAGCAAAACATTCCATATCAAAATAGTCGTTCGCATCACGTCCCGAGAAGACATAGTCTACCTCTATACCGAGACGAGCAAATTCAACACTCATGGCTCGGGCACGAGTGATATGTCCATTACCGGTTCCCTGCACCCCATATAGAATTTTCATGTTAACACTCCAAACGACACCATCGCACAAGTGGTGCCTAACAAAGCTCCCATCGCTGTATCTGTTGGAAAGTGAACACCCAGAAAAATACGTGACATAGCCACCATTGCCGACCAGCTGTAAAAACTTAAATACAGCTCAGGGAACCATTCACTCAAGCAGTACGCCATGAAAAATGCGCCAGACGTATGCCCCGAAGGAAACGAAAACTTGTCAGAAGGACGAATAAAACTAGTGAAGTCATCCAAAATGTCAGCAGGACGATTGCGTTTAAAGCTTCTTTTTAATATCAAATACAGCACACGCTCTAGGGCAAAGCCGCCCATTATGATATAGGCCCATGTTTCGAAGCCTAACGACCACGCCGCTAACGCTAATACAACATACAATGGCCCATCCGCTGACATTGAAATCACTCGACTTGCGCGCGTCAATAACTGTCGATGCTTGCGTGCCATCAACCAGTAAAATGTTGTCACGTCCATATTGTGAATGCTGTTAAGTATGTTCATAACGCCACCTCTACACGTCTTCTATGATTTCAAAATAGGAAATTTGGGTGTCATTTTCGTGGCAGAGGGATGATGCTTTTATGACAAAAAAGCGCCCACTGAGGGCGCTTTTAAGAGGGAAAACGTTTTTTGAAAGCTGGGCTATAACCAGTTACTCAGCATAAAACCAATACCAAAAGAGCGTGTGTAATTATTGTAATCCAACAATGACTGACCATATCCTTCAAAATACTGAGCATAACCGCGTACCTTGCCCCACATTGGGAAACTGACGCCCAAGCGAACTGAACCGTGGTTTTCGGAGAAATTTAGATTATTGCGTAATAAAACATCTAAGGTGACATCATTGATAACATGCACTACCGTCAGCTCACCATGCCCTAAATAGTCTTCGATATCAGCATTATCATCGTCGGCTTCGGACTCAGGAATACGGTACCAAGGTTTGATTGAGACGACGGTATTCTGATGCTCGAAAATAAAGTCTGCATAGACACGATTCCAAGAGCGTGAAATTGGCTCAGCACGTCCATTAGACTGATGCACAATACCGTAGTTTATATGTGCCAACTTAGCTCCAAAAAATGAGAAATCCAGTTTCGGCTCGGTGGTGATAAACGCCTCTGGTTCATAATTAGTATCACGAAACGGCGCTGAAATTTCACTGTTATAGGCTTGCCAATAGGACTCTTGAGTGTAAGCGAACCAAAGCTTTGAATCTCGCCCTAGCACCCCTTTGGCCACTGGAAATTTTAAACTCACCTGAAACTTAAATTCCGTATCTTGAAGTTGATCAGAGTTAATATTGTTGTAGGTGCCGCGATCACCAGATTTGCCGGTATAGTAGATGGGTAAAAAGTAATTCGGTTTGTGCGCGGTTAGGACAAATGGATCACCTGCCGAGCGCTCCTCGTATTGTACACGCTGCTCAATCATGCCATTGGCTTTGCGTGCACGCTCAGCAATTGGCTCTGGTGACTCCGGTTCCATTGAGACGGAATCCTCCATCTCAATTTCATCAAGTGTAACGGGAGTCGATTCTGCCAAGGTAATTCCACTGTATAGCCCAAGGCCAATTAAAAGCACACTTACCTGCTGCCAACTCATGGCCATCTCCTTTGACAAGCTATCGGGGGTTAAATCAAGAATGGTTAAGCGGGAATCACTTTACGTAAATAACTTTCGTTTTCCATCTCAATGATTTCCACCGATAGGCTAACTTGTTTCACCGCAAAGCGGCACAAAGCATCAAGGACAGACTGTGAAAGTTCAGATTTTTGCTGCTGACTACGTCCGTGCAACATGCGTACGCTGACGTGAACAAAGGCGTCTTGTACGCCCCCAGTAATAAAATGCTTGCAGGCAAAAGCACGCAATTTAATATCCGCAGGTTGAAATAAGCCTGAATCAATACAAGCTTGTTGCACAGCTTCCATCCAATCTAATGGCGGAACTTCTTGCTCAAGATTTTGGCTGTATTCAATGATGCAATGGGGCATAAGGACATCCTTCTAGTTATTGTTAAATGAAAGAATTAACTCAGTAACCAAGCTGTGTATCAACTGTTTTCGGTAATAGGCTCAAATGACGATAGTTACGAATGTTTTGAGCGACAATCTGCGCAGCGCTCTGTGGCGTGGTCGGCGCTGAAATATGGGGCAACACAGTAATGTTAGGGTGCGTCCAGAATGGATGAGAACGAGGTAAAGGCTCATACATAAAGACATCCAACACCGCATGTTTAATTCGCCCTGTGTTCAATTCATACAAGAGTGCGTCTTCGTCAATAATTTTACCGCGCGCAAAGTTTATCAGCTGCGCGCCTGGTTTTATTTTAGCTAAATTCTCACTCCCCAGAAGCCCTTCGGTATGCGGGGTCAACGGCAGTAAGCACACTAATATATCGCTTTGCTCAAGTATTTGCGCTAAGCCTTCTTCGCCAAACAAACAGCTTATATTAGCAATATGTTTTTCAGTTCGACTCCAGCCCTGTACTTGAAAGCCCTGTTTCTCCAAGGCTTGCGCAGCTTGTTGACCTAGCTCTCCTAATCCCAATACTCCGACAGAGCGATCCTTGGCAGAAAAATAAGGCAAGGGCTGCCATAATGCACGGCTTTGCTGATGAGCGTAAGCTGGCATATCACGATGCAAAAATAACGTCCACGCTAAAACAGCCTCTGTCATAGCACGACTTAGCTCAGGATCAACTAAGCGCACAATGCTGTATCGTGGGGACTCACGTTGCTGTAGCATTTTTTCCACACCAGCCCAAACACTGTGTACCCAAACCAAGTTCGGTAGCACCTGTAAATCCGTTGGATCAGGATTCGCCACAATCGCCACATCCACCAGTTTGCGTTCCTTATCGGTTAATTTACGCAGTGGCAGAACAGACTCGTTGGGCATCGATTTTGACAGCACATCCAACCAAAGACGTTCTTCCACGTCATTGAGAGTGCTTACAAATGGAATGATTGAGGATAAGATCATCGATTAAATACCTCTTAAAATGACGTAAAATCCCTTTGTCTAACTAGGGGTTATTAGGAAAGAGGCGCTTTTGGTATCACGCTGTATGTCCAGCTTTTAAAAAGTTCTGAGCAAAATCAGTAGCATTACAAGGCCTACCAAAGTAATAGCCTTGGTAAGTGTAACAGCCCATAAGCTCTAGCTGTTTAAAATGCTCTTCGGTCTCAACACCCTCTGCCAACACTTTTAAAGATAAAGCATTGGCCATGGCAATCACCGCCAAAACAATCGCATAGTCATTTTTATCTGTGATTAAATCACGCACAAAAGATTGATCTATTTTTAGGCGATCAATTGGCAGGTCTTTTAAATATTTCAATGATGAGTAGCCAGTACCAAAATCATCAACCGATAAGCTAACCCCCAGCTCACGGATTTGTTCCATGATCTCTAGGGCGCGCTCAAGGTCTGACATCAAAGCAGTTTCGGTTATTTCGATGTCCACCATACTTGCTGATAGACCACTGTTAGCCAATGCATCAGTGATATCCTGTAGCAAATTCGAATAAGCAAATTGCATCGGGCTGACATTGATAGAAATCCGCCAATTATCTTGCCATAGACCTTGCTTATACCAACCAGCCACTTGCAGTGTGGTCTGCAGTAATACAAAACGCCCTAGCTCATGAATCAAACCAATATCTTCTGCAATCGGAATAAACTCCATCGGCGGTATAAAACCGCGATCCGGCTCATTCCATCGTAACAATGCTTCGGCGCCAATCACCTCACCTTTATCGTTATGTTGTGGTTGGTAATAGACCTCAAATTCATTTTCTTTCAGTGCGCGATAAAGGGACTTTTCCATCTGCAAACGCGCATCAGATAAAGACTGCATGTCTTCTTGAAAGAATGCAAAGGTGTTTCGTCCTAACTCTTTGGCTTTATAAAGCGCTGTATCAGCTTGGCGTACGACTGTCGCCGTCGACTCTTCCGATCCATCAAAGAAGGAGACACCCAGACTCCCCGTGACGTGCAAATCATGTCCTTCGACATGTTTCACTTCTGCGCACACTCTTAGAATGCGCTGCATAAAGTTTACCACTGAGACGTTGTTTTCATTCATCGAGCCCCGCACATTGCTCCATAAAAACACAAACTCATCTCCCCCCATTCGGGCAAATGTTGTATCAAGAGGAACCAACGGGATTAACGAATCGACAACCTTTAACAGCAACTGATCACCGACGTTATGACCAAGGGCATCATTGATCGTTTTGAAGCGATCAAGATCTAGAATAATCAGCACCCCAAAACGCCCTTGCGCCATGTCATCCATCGCTCTTTGTAGATGATCGTTCATTAACGTTCGGTTTGGCAGACGTGTTAAAGAATCGTAATAGGAAAGGTGATTAATTCGCTGCTGCGCCTCTTTACGCTCTGATAAATCACGCATCAATAACACAATCTCAGTTTCACCTTGAACAACATATTTATTGATGCGTATTTCGATTGGCACTAGGCATTGATGACTAGAGAGAGCCGTCTCTGCATTCATCACTTGATCGACAGCTAATTCCTCTAATGACAGCCGTAATGAGGTCCAGAAACTGCCACCAGGAAGCTGCGTCATCGGCTGATTAGTTAAAGACTCAATAGGCATATGAACCAGTTTTGCCGCTGCTTCATTTACCAAGCGAATATTATAGTTCTTATCCAATACTATAATGCCATCCGCTGCATGTTTAATCATGGCTTTGGAATGCTGGTGACTGCGCTCCAATGCATCCAATGCATTACTCAGTCGTTGCCATAGTTCATTGAAGGTGCTCTTGAGACGGCCTAATTCATCATTACGGTGAATCTTATCGAACAAAGCTGGTACAGAAACAGTACGCTTATTATCCAAACGCGTTAATGACCAAGTTAACTGCTTGAGGGGACGAGTGACCATGCCATAAAACAACAGGGATAATATGGATGCTAACAGCACATCTTTAAATAAGTTCTGTACAAACCGTTGGTTATTAACACGGACAACTTGCTCCACCAAATACCGACGATCTAGCTCTAACTCCACTCGCCCTAGAGGAATTTCTATCTCAGAAAAATTTAACTCTCGGGAAACCACTAGGGAATCTTGAATTAAATAGTTCGCAATATCGTCACTCAGAGAGGGCTCAATATCAGGCGCACTCGCCTCAGCAAAGATACGGCCATTTTCATCTGTGACAGTGACTTTTTGAATGGCGGGATTATAAAGCAAACTTTCCGCTTGCTGCTGGGCAAACACTGTGTCTAAGCGAAATAACGCTTGCGATAACGGACGCTCAACAATTGATAAAGTGTCATTGAACTCTTTTTGGATACGATAGGGCTCTTGCTGGATACTTTGATAGGCTTGGAAGAAGCTGAGCACAACACTAAGAATTATTGCTAACAGCAAGGTAGCAATAGACTGTTTAAAGTACAGTGATCGATTAAGCGCTGATACCATTGTTACCCTACTGCTATGCCTCAATGAGTAAGATTGGCATCCATTCCAACACAGATGCCTTAGCGAATCATTGAATGACTATACAGGGTTCAATGATGTATGCAAACTATCGAGTATGACCTAACTCATCAACTTTAAACTATCTTAGAAGTCTTTGATTTAGATAACAATAATATAAGAGGCACTCGCAAATTTAAGACTGAGTTTTAGCCCAATAATGACGCCGTTTACCTTCTGTTAAACAGACTCACCAGTCAGACTTTGGGAAAGGTTAGCATGTCGATGCCCTAACATTAACGTCACAATAAAAACACCGCCGAGAATCAACCAAGAGCCTATTACGACAGCCCCCCAGCCACCCATTTGCCAAAACGGATCAAGATAGAAGCCCCCTACGCTGGCCCCCAAATAATAGAACACCAAATAAAGCGACGAAGCACTGGCTTTTGCCTGATGCGCATTTTTACTAACAAAGCTGCTGGCAGTAGAATGGCATAAAAAGAAGCCAAAACAATTAATAAATAAGCCTGCAATGATAGCTAATAAAGACGACTGCAATGTCACCAAAGAGCCGATCATAACAATGCTTGTACCTAACGACATAATGCGCGGCTGAGATAGGCGTGTTGCCAACTTACCCGAAAATGCCGAACCCACGGTGCCACTTAAATAAGTCAGAAACAATAAACTGACATACTTCGCCGACAGCGAGTAAGGTTCATCTTCCAAAACAAAAGTAATGTAGCTGTATTGATTAATAAATATAAAGAAATTAAAACCACCGATTAGATAACACATCAGTAACATTGGATTGCGCAAATGCATGGCAACATTGGTAGCGATAGTATGAACCTGAAAACGCTTTGCTTCAAAATGACGTGAATTCGGCAATAATAGCCAAAACAAGCCGAAGCATATTAAGCTGACCACCGCCATAGTGAGAAAGGCCGCAGATGGTCCTTGCCACTCACCGATAAAGCCGCCGATCAGACGTCCGCCAATCCCCCCTAAGGTATTACCACTGATATACAGGCCAACTGCAATCGCCATGGCGTGAGGACTGTATTCATCTCCTAAGTAAGCCACAGCAATCGCAGGCAGACCGGCAAGAAAGAAACCTTGCAAGGCCCTTAACAACAACAGCGAGCCGTAATCATTGGCGAAACTCAAAGCAAACGTGGTCAACGTTACCCCAAACAATGTCATCACCATGATTTTCTTACGGCCTAAAGCATCCGATAAGGGGCCATAAAACAATAACGACAAACCAAGCGTTAACGTTGTAATGGTAAAACTACTGGCTGCCTGGAGCTCATTGATCGAGAACTCATGCGCAATCATAGGTAACAAAGGCTGTGTCACGTAAACATTCGCGAACACCATAAAGGAGCCAATCATTAATGCCAACGTACCGCGCCAAAACGCCCAACCACCCATTTCAATCACTTTAGATTCTCCAGAGTACCTTAAGGTTGGAGAACTATACGCCTGAACTTTTTATCAATAAAATATATATAAATTATAGATTGGATAATAAATTTTGATAGAAATAAGACCTCTACACTACTTCATCACTGTCGCCAACGAACTGAGTTTTACTAGAGCGGCAGAAAAGCTGCATATCGCGCAACCGGCAATTAGCATGTCGATAAAAAAATTGGAGCACGATCTGGGCGTTCAACTTTTTCATCGTCACGACCGTAAAATCAGCCTAACCGACGAAGGTCATGTGTTATACGAACATGGTAAACGCTTACTACAACAAGCGGATGAAACAGAATTGGCCATGAAGGAGCTTAGTGGCTTGAGCGCAGGAGAAGTCCGCGTGGGCATTCCCAGTATGCTGGGCTCCTATTATTTTCCACCTATTTTAATGGCATTTCGCCACCGCTATCCCAACCTCACACTACAGGTGATTGAAGGTGGCACTTGGAAACTGCAGCAAATGCTCGAAAACGGTGACATTGACTTGAGTGTGATTGTCGCCGAAATGCCCAGTGATTCATTAGAGACACGAGCCCTACTGAAAGAACAAATGCTGGTGACGGTGCCTCAAGATCATCCGTTTGTCGCCTTAGACAGCATCCCTCCAGAGCTTTTCTTCAAAGAAGAATTGGTGATGTTTAAAGAAGGCTATTTTCATCGCCGTGTGATTGATCGCTTGGCACAGCAACAAGGCATCAAGCCGAACTTTGGCTTTGTAACCAATTTGATTCCCTTAATAAAATCTATTGTAAAGAACGGCTTTGGTATCTCAACATTGCTAGGCATGGTGATTGAAGAGGACGACGGTCTGGTAACGCGCCCGTTCTCTGAGGAGGTCTGGCTCGATATCAATATTGCTTGGCGCAAAGATGGCTATCTATCCAGAGCCAATCAAGCTTTTTTAGAATTCGTGATCCAAGAATCAGAACAACAAAAGTGAATGAAAAAAGCCAGCTGATTTTAGCTGGCTTTCTGATGTTGCCTTATTCGCACTTATTTGGCTTGATACAAGCGCGTTTCAACCCAAGGCGAACCTTGCAAGCGCTTGATAGCTTTGGCGCCAGCCAAAATACCTAAGTCAAACAATGGCTCAAGCAAAACCACACTTAAATAAGCCATACCAAAGGTCGCCACCGAGCTAAGATTTTCCGCGCCAAAACCTTGGCCGTAAAACGCCCAAAATGCAACCCAGACGATGATGCCACCTTGATACGTTAACGACAGACGTAGGGCTTGGCTGTACTGAATGTCCACATAAGCGGTTTGCTCAGAAATCGTACGACGCGCTACGGCAGCCATCGCAAACAGCGGTAACAACAAGGTGGTGACGTTCATGCCATATTGCGGTAAATCAAATGGCGCAAAGAACATGCCTTGCACAAGTAGGCCAGCGCTTAGCCCTAGGGCCGCAGCGGCAGGACCAAAGACTAAAAATAACGTAGAGCCTAAGATAAAGTGTACTTCCGAAACGCCCACTGGCTGCTTGGGAAACACTTCAAAGAAAATAAACACGAGCAACGTCGACATAAGAGCACGCATTAATAGGCTAGTCAGGCCGTCTTTCTTAATGGTGTCTAACGATGATTTCGCCACAAGGCCAAAAGCCAATGCCGCGGTTGCATAACTAAGTCCTAATTTTGCGCCAGTAACAACGCCAGGTTCGATGTGCACAGAGTGCCTCCTTATCGTTTTTTCATACCACCCGTATGAGATGAGAAACAAAGCTGAATGGCCGGTCTCCGGACTCGGTAACACTTATCGCTTCCTTCCCATACGAATAGTGAAAAACGACTGAGCAATCCTTGCTGTTACCTACCGTTGCGGGGGCAGTATAGAATCATTGGCACATGCCAACTCCCTATTTCCCGTTTCACTTCTAACGAAGCACCGTTCAACGGTGCTGACTGTAACAGCTAGCGTCCCACAATAGAACTGAACGAACTTAATGATCAGCTTTATTTGATTCATCTCGGCGAGTAAATAGTAACTCTGATAAGCGGTTACGTTGCTCCATTCTCTGTTCAAGGTTGCGGAAGAAATCGCTACGGTGGAAGATAGCGCCACCGACAAAGCCAATCACACTGCCTAATACAATATCAATTAAGCGATGCTCCAATAATAAGGTAGCGTCCACACCGCTGGTGGTAATCTCTGCCATGATAACGGTTAGAGGTGTAATGAAAATCACAGCCAATCCATAATTTTTAACGATCAACATCTCCACGATGGTCTGTAGCACGCAAACACACAAAGCGAGCATTAATGCGGAGGGATGAAAAGAGAAAATCGCACTCGCCAAAAACATACCAATAACAGTACCGACAATACGATGTACATTTCGATGCCATACCATCCGGAAGGTCGCGCCTTGTAAAATGGCGGCGCAGGAGATGGGAACCCAATAAGGATTGCTCAATGCCAACCATAATGCGAAGCCATAAGAGCCTGCGATACACAAACTTAAAAACAGCGCTTCTAAGATAATGGCATTGACGCGTTCATCTACTTGAACCGGGTCACTAATCGCTTTATGCGCCCCCGTAAAAAGGCTGTAAATAAAGGCCATAAACACCGACCACATCCCCCCAATCGCAATCAGCCCAACACGCTCAGGTGTTGCAGCGATATCAAAGGGCATAGCCATGGCCACGCAGGAGGCCAATATAAAGAAAAAACTACCTGGTGGCGGCAAACGGTAATAACGAGTGATGACAATCACCGCAAAAGCAATCACGAATAAAGCAACAGGAGCCAATCCCGAAATCGAGGCCGCTAAGGTGGCTAAGGTCAGACAAGCCATAAAGCCAAAGGTACACAGAATCATCGTCAACATACGTGACGTCGTTCTGGTCGGGCTCATATATAGAAAAACCATTGACCCAAGGCTGGCAATCATGGCCTCGGCAAAGGAATCCGTCAAAGCACCCAATACCGCAGGAGCCCCGATGGTAATGCCTGCCACCACAGGCAAATGCCATGGGCGGCTCACATTATTCAGAGTTAGCAACCCTTTTAATGCAGATTTATAATTCACAGTTAATATGCCTCATGAAAAGTCATTTTTACAAACTCTTTAAATTTTCATCACTTTGTTTCGCTAATCGATTATTCTATTTAACTCGATTACTAAGTTTTGTTTCTTAGAAATCGAGTCTAAGTTTCCTTACTATATCATGTAGACTTCGGGTCATAATTAAAAGGAATACAACATGAGCCTTTCATTACAGAGTAAAATTACTCTTCAAAGCATTCTCGCCACCTTGATCGTCAGTATTGCCGTCGCATGGTTAGCCGCCAGCAAATTTAACACGACCAGCCAAAACAGCATTCAATCCGAATCGACATCTCAAGCCGAAGCCATCAATATTTACCTAAGTAATTGGTATAGCGATCGTGAAAGAACCATGTCAACCGTTCGCAAGCATCTAGAAAGCGTATTAAAACAAAACAGCGAAAACGAAGACCAAATTCTATCGATCTTACAACAAGCTCAGGCGAGCCTTGGCTTTGGGATGACTTTTCTAGGCCTCGAAAATGGTCGCATGTATCGTCATGACCCGAGCTTAAACAGCGCAGACTATGATCCACGTGTACGCTCTTGGTATAAGGATGCAAAGGCCTCACAGCAAACCTATGTCACAGCACCATATGTCTCAGCTTCCACTCAGAAACTATCTATGACCTTCGTGGAGCCAGTGATTGTAGACGGTAAATTTGTGGGAGCGATTGGCGGCTTAGTGTTCCTTGACGACCTACTTAATCGACTATTAGAGCTTAAAGTTCTAGGCCAAGGAGAGCTGATTTTATTAAGACAAACTGGGGATATTCTTGCTCATCGTAATAAGACCCTAATCCAAAAGAATATTACCGAATCAACGTATCAAATTAACGCTGACGATATAAAACAAGCCCTAAATGGTCATGTTTACAAAGAAATCAAAGACGACGGTGTGGCCAAATATTTATACCTGCAAGAACTAGGAAAAACCAATTGGGTGCTGGCTTTGGTCATGGATAAAGCAACCTTAATGGCACCGATGAAAGAGTTCACCACGACCGCCTCGTTATTTGTTGTCATTCTACTCGCCGTGATTGCTTTGATTGTATTCAAGGTTTCTCAATGGTTATTGAAAGATCTTAAAAATGTAACCGCTCGTCTGAAAGACATTGCAAATGGTGACGGTGACCTATCTGCCCGACTAACGAATCACAGCAAAGATGAAGTCGCAGAGCTGGTTAATGCGTTCAACCAGTTTGTTGAACGTTTGCAAGGGACAGTCAACAACATTAAAGCCATCGAAGGTCAGCTTTCACAGCAAGCCCAATCGATCAACCAGACATCAAGTCATAGCCATAATCGCCTATTAGCGCAGCAAAGCAGCATTACCATGGTCGCTACAGCAGTCAATGAAATGGCACAAGCAACCCAAGAAATCGCCGACAATGCGCTTGAAACAGCTCAAAACGCTGACAACGCTGTGTCTTCAAGTGAATCAGGTCAAGCTCAGATTGACGCTAGCCAACATAGTATTCAACAGCTAGCCAACGACGTCAGCTCTGTTTCCGAAGTCATTCAGCGTGTGAGCCAAGATGCTGAGAATATAAATTCAATCCTGAAAACCATTTCCGACATCGCAGAGCAAACCAACTTACTTGCTTTAAACGCTGCCATTGAAGCGGCACGTGCAGGAGAGCAAGGTCGCGGGTTTGCTGTTGTAGCCGATGAAGTACGCGTACTCAGCCAACGCACTTACAGCTCGATTGAAGAAATTCAGAAAATGATCGAAAACCTGCAACACAGTAGTAGCAATGCGGTGACACAAATTCAGCGCAGCCATGAGCAAGCTGAGCGCAGTGTTCAAGACATTCATACCGCTCGCGAAAGCTTTGAAGAGATTAAGCGTCTGATTACTAGCATTAGTGACCGTGCCACACAGATTGCCAGTGCTACAGAGGAGCAAACCAGTGTCACTAAAGGCATCAGTGAAAACACCACTGAAGTCGATGATGGTGCGCGCGAGATGGTGACTTTCGCCCATGAGAACGCTGAGACTGCCAGACAATTGGCGCAATTAACCAGCGATTTGAAAGATAACGTTCACTATTTCAAAAGCTAAGCAAATCTAGCTCAAAAAAATGCCCAGTTCTCAAACTGGGCATTTTGCTTTTAGATGCTTACACAGCAAACGGCGCCACGCCTATCAGCAAGCCATGTAAATAAAATGCGACCAAAGCATAAGCCAAAACCGCCACGACCACCGCGATGATATCGTACTTAAAATCAGGCGCTTCAAATTGAACACCTTCGGCTTTAAATTGACGACGGGTGATAACGAAGTTGACCACCGCCCACACTAAAAATGAACCAAACAACAACACGTCTGCCGTTGTGCCATTACTGATCAAATGGGCCAAAGCCCACAATTTAATCCCGACGACCATCGGGCAGCCTACTCGTGCTTTAATCTTAGAATAAGGCATTGCTGCTGCGGCGATATAGATAAAAGCAAACAGAACCAATAGTGCCGCAAGATGACGTGTCCAAACCGGTGGGAACCAAAGCCACTCGGCGCTGTAGCGCGCGTAGCCATAGCCCATAATCAAAGTCAATAAACCAACAATCGCCACCGCAGCATGCAACATTTTCCAGTTGCTTTTTCCTAGCTGTTGCATCATAAATACACGCCATTCAGGCGCAAATAATCGTATCGAGTGGATCCCGATAAACAAAACCAAACCAACCAATAACAGCGCCATGTTTTTCTCCTATCCGAGTTTTGTGAAGGCCGTTAACTTAATCGCTCAAGAGCCCTGTACAGAAACATAAAAAGATCTATCAGCCGTTCATATTTCAGTAGCATTTCCTATATTATTCAATCAATTATACAGTCTTTACAATCTATGAATGCGACTACTTTATATTTCGTTTTCTTTGCGAAATCTCGACACCAAAACCACACTCTGGTTGGCATTAATCATTATCATTAATTCTGATCCCAAAATTTGAAGCAAATTCATCGCTTGGCCCATAACTTAATCTCATTGGACAAAGATCTCATTTTTTTATGCTTAAATTTACGACGTTTACATTACCGCTTCTGACGGCTCTATCACTGCCTATCCAAGGGATAGCTGAAGACAGCGCACCAACTCAAGAGCCAACCAATACTAAAGTGGTTGCAGACGCCGCTTCTGAAAATACTGGCTATAGTTTCAGCCAACAAACCGTGATCGACATGGCTAGAGAGCTATCGCAATCGCCAATGCAAGCACCTGACAAAGCGCCGGCGGCTCTCAATAATCTTGACTACGACACTTATCGGAAAATTAATTTTCAACAGAATCAAGCGGTTTGGGGCAAGTCACCGACACAGTTCTCGATCCAACTGTTCGCACCTGGCTTTCTTTATAAAGATTTAGTGGAAATCGATGCCGTAGAAAACGGCCGCGCATTTCCCATTAAAGCCACTAAAGATTCTTTCATTACGCCGACAGAAGAGATAGATCAGCTGATTTCTGATTTGGGCAAATTTGCGGGCCTACGCCTACATTACCCAATCAACAAGCCGGATTACAAAGACGAGTTTATTGTGTTCCAAGGCGCTAGCTACTTTCGCGCTGTATCAAAAGCACAACAATACGGTGTCTCTGCTCGCGGCCTAGCAGTGGACGTTGCGCAACCAACCGGTGAAGAGTTCCCGATGTTTCGCCACTTTTGGATTGAGCGTCCATCGTCAACCCAGCAAGCGATCGTAGTACATGCATTACTTGACAGTAAGAGTGTAACTGGTGCTTACCGATTTGGCATTTACCCAGGCTCCCCAACTCGCATTGATGTAGAAGCGACTCTATTCCCTCGTCGCGACCTTAATCACATCGGTTTAGCACCATTGACGTCAATGTATATGTTTAATGGCGCCTTAGATCATCCGAAAACAGAAGACTACCGTCGTGCCGTACACGATTCTGAAGGACTACAAATTCTTACGGGACGTGGAGAAATGCTGTGGCGTCCACTAAGCAACCCTGAGACCTTGCAAATTAGTGCCTTTATGGATCAATCCCCTCAAGGCTTTGGACTCATTCAACGTAACCGTGACTTTGAAGATTATTTGGATCTAGAAGCACAATACGAGAAACGCCCTTCTGTGTGGATCAAGCCATTAGGTGATTGGGGGGCTGGACACGTTGAACTGGTTGAAATTCCGTCTAATTCCGAAGCCAATGACAACATTGTTGCTTACTGGCAACCCAAGGAAACACTGAAAAAAGATCAAGCGTTTAACTACTCTTATCGTCTGACACTGACCAATGACACACCGATTTTATCCGGTAAACCGCATGTGGTACGAAGTGCTCAAGGCCATAAGTTAGCCTCTAAAGACCCACAAGTTGTGATTGATTTTAACAATATTGAAGTTGAAGACCTTGACTCCGTTAAAGTCGATGCATCGATCAGTGAAGGTCAAATTCTAGAAGCTCATGTGACGCAGAACCCGTACGAGAAAGGCCTACGAGCGTTCATCACATTTGATCCAGACAATGCAAACTCAGCTGAACTGCGTGTGCAGTTGAAGCAAAATGACACGCCTTTAGCTGCCACTTGGTTATACCGTTGGGTGAGTAAATAATGAATCAGACGACACAAAATTCAGGCTTGTACGCGCTACCAAATGAAGCGCCGCTCGATATGCCTCGTCATGTGGTAAACGAAATTCGCCAGACTGCGAAGAAGCAGAATCAGCATTTCTTTGTAACCACGTTGCTGTCCCGCCTATTTGTTTTTCTTGGCACATTAGGATTATCAGCTTACGGCGCTTACGAAATGTATGCGGTGTTGAGTACCAACCACATCACTTGGTTACAGTGGTTATTTTTAGCCCTGTTCTGCGTTAACTTTACTTGGATCTCGTTTGCTTTTACTCAAGCAACACTTGGCTTACTGTTTAAGTTAGCGCCGTTCAAGCGCAAACGTAAGGAGCTAGATGCAACTGGCGTCACCGCTATTTTATTGCCCGTTTATAATGAAGATCCCGTTCGTATCCGTGCCAGCATTGAAGCCATGCATGAAGACCTATTAGAAAAAGCGCCGGGTAAATTTGCCTTTTTCATCTTAAGTGACACCAATCGAGCAGAAAACAGCATCAAGGAAAAGCACACTTTCTATCCGATTCTAAATCAGAACACCGAGGCATGCCCAATTTACTACCGTCGTCGTTTAAACAATGCGGAAAGGAAAGCCGGTAACGTGGCGGAATGGGTCACACGTTTTGGTAATGACTATGAGTGCATGATTGTACTGGATGCTGACAGTTTGATGAGTGCGGAATGTTTGTTGTCCATGTCTCGTCGCATGGCAGCTGAACCATCATTAGGTCTGATTCAAACCTTACCGACGATCATTCGCGCTGATACTCTTTACAGCCGTATTCAGCAATTTGCAAACCAGTGTTTTGGACCGATTTACGCAGCTGGGTTAACGACTTGGCACGGTAATGCGTCAAACTTCTGGGGGCACAACGCCATCATTCGTACCAAAGCGTTCGCGGAAGCTTGTGGTTTGCCTATTTTGCCTGGCAAAGCACCATTTGGCGGCCATGTGATGAGTCATGACTTTATTGAAGCAGCGTTACTACGTCGTGCGGGCTGGGGGGTACGTTTTGATACCGATTTACAAGCTTCCTATGAAGAGGCTCCACCATCCCTAATTGATGTGATGGTACGCGACCGCCGATGGTGTCAGGGCAATTTACAACATAAAGCCTTCGTAAAAGCAAAAGGCCTGCATTTCGTTTCTCGCATGCACTTGATGACAGGTATTTTCTCTTACTTCAGCGCAGTTTTTTGGTTTGCCTTGATCAGTGTAGGTTTTGCCTTGGCGGTACAGGCTTACTTTGTTAAACCCGACTATTTCAATAATCTGTCGCTGTTCCCAAATTGGCCTGTGTTCGACTTCGAAAAAGCCCGCTCTTTGTTTATTGTTTCCATGGGGCTGGTCTTAGCACCTAAACTTTATGGCTGGCTGAGTGCCCTACTGCACTGGCAGCAATGTCGTAAGTTTGGCGGTCCAATTATGCTGACCTTGGATACCCTACTAGAGATTCTAGTATCGGCTTTGTACGCACCTATCTTGATGTTCTCTCAATTCCTAGTAGTAATGGACGTACTACGTGGACGCGACAGTGGCTGGAAACCTCAGTCTCGTGATGATGGCGCAAACAAATGGAAGGAAGCCACGCGTGCTCACATTTACCACACTATTTTAGGCATAGGACTGGCGGTAAGCTCTTATTTTCTAAGCCCACAGTTGTTCTATTGGTCAATGCCAATCACTTTTGGCCTAATCTTCTCAATTCCGTTGTCTTGGTTAAGTGGCGGTTCAAAACGTGGTAACTTACTATCAAAATTTGGCTTTTTGAAAGGTCCAGAGGAGCGCCGTCCATCGGAAATTGTTACTCGTCTTGAGAATAAACTAACTCAGCTGGAGCAACATTCCTCTGAGCTATCTAACATTCCGTTGCGCGCCTATATCAACAATGTGGACTTTTATGCTTGGCACCTTGCGCAATTACCTGAACAAGAGAACAACCAGTTTGATCGGCATAAAGTATGTGCTACTTGGCTAATTGAGCACAGCGATTCTATTGAAGACCTAATGGCTCATCTTAATGAACAAGAGCATTTAGCCATTATCAAGTATCGCTCACTGTTCTTGAGACTTAGTAAATTTTTGCCCGAAAAAGTTACGGATACAAACCACAAGGCTTACGCCTAACGTTTGAAAAGCCGCTCGCCATAGCGGCTTTTTTATTTCCTAATGACATGTCGATACACCTAAAAACTCACGCCAGATTCGCGCACCCGTTAATCAATCCACGCTTTTTACACTCTTCGATACGTCATTTCATGACATAGATTAATAAAAATAACTTATAAAACGCTCACATCCCTCAAATTTTGATCTAGGTTAATTTTTTTTTCGTTCAGAGGCGTATTGTTGCCACATCTTATTTGCAACGTTAATTTGCATCCATCAGGAGACAACGATATGAAATCAGTAACTAAAATCGCTCTACTTTCTGCAGCAATCGTAAGCGCACCATTGGCAATGGCTCATGAAGCAGGCGATATGTTTGTTCGTGGCGGTCTAATCAATGTAATGCCAGATGAAAGCAGCACAGGTCTAGACCTTAGTGTTGGCAACGATCTTCAAATCGGTCTAACGGCAACATACATGTACACTGATAACATCGGTATGGAGCTTCTAGCAGCAACACCTTTCACTCACGATGTAGATCTTGCTGGTGCAGGTAAAATCGGTGAAGTGTCTCACCTACCACCATCTCTAATGGTGCAATATTACTTTGGCCAAGCTGATAGCGCAGTGCGTCCATACGTAGGCGCTGGTTTGAACTACACCATTTTCTTTGACGAGAAAACTGAAGGTGCTATCGCGGGTACAGATCTAGAGTTAGATGACTCTTTTGGTGTGGCGGCACAAGCGGGTGTCGATTTCAACATCACTGATAACCTATTTATTAACGCTTCTGTTTGGTACATGGATATCAACACTGACGTTAAACTGGATGGTGTTAAGTCTGCTGAGCTAGACATTGATCCAATTTCTGTAATGGCAAGCGTTGGTTACACTTTCTAAACTAATGCTCGACTAACTGTACTCCACTGAAGAGCCCCGCTGGATAAGGACTGTCCAGCGGGGCTTTTTTTATGGCAAAAACAAACGTAAAGAATCATTAAACTCCTGCTATTTTTGGCAATATCAAGCACACAAACTGAACCAAACGCATATCAAACGTGGAGATGAGGCACTCTGTATTTACTCTTAATCCTTAACGTACAACACTGAATTCGTTGCAAACAAAAACGGTCACAAGGAGTAATACCAATGAAAAAAGTCATGCCGATCTTAGCCAGCAGTGTTGCCCTAACAGCATTTGCAAGTGTCGCTCAAGCACAAGACTGGAGTACTCACGACAGTGGACTTTACGTGGGCGGTAATTACGGCTATCTCAAAGTAGATGGAGACGATGATTTCGATGATAACAACGACGTATGGCAAGGTTTAGTAGGCTACCGTTTTAATCAGTTCTTTGCTCTGGAAGGTGGCTACACTGACTTCGGTTCTTATGGCGGAAGCTTGGCGAATGCCGAAACAGATGGCTACAGCGCCGCGGTTAAAGGCATCTTGCCATTAACAGATTCCATTGAGTTTTTCGCTAAAGCAGGCCAAATGTGGTACGACACAGACTACACTGTTGCTGGACTAAGCGGTAGTTCTGATGATGAAGCGCTGTTTGCCGGCGCAGGCTTAAACTTTAAATTGTCAGAGCAATTATTGCTAAATGCTCAATACACTTGGTACGACGCAGAGTTGAGTGTCGACGATGTAGATGAAGATACGGATTTTGATACTAACTTTAACCAAGCTAGCGTCGGTGTTGAGTACCGTTTCTAACAAACCCAACACGCTAATAAACTAAACCTAATAAAAAAGCCCACGAATCATGCGTGGGCTTTTTTTGTAATGTGAGCATCTAAAAAACCAGATTTAAGAAGCGTGATTCAAAGCCGTCACTTGACGATATAGACCATAGCCAGCAATACAGCCGACTAGAGCAAAGCCAAGCCAAATCCACTCTCGCGGCATAGCTTGCCATGATAGTAATGCCCCTACACCTATATTTCCTAAGAAAGCCGTCACCCCACCCATGCAGGAATAAAGTCCATAATAACTACCAAGTTCAGATTTATGACAAAACGTTGGCACATAAGAACCCAGTAGCGGTAAAACCAACATCGACCCAAAGCTGAATAACACGGCATATACGATAAAGTTCAACCCAGAAAATACTTCAAACTGGAACATAAACAATAAGTAAGAGCAGCCCATTAAGGTAATACCCGCTCCCATTGCCTTGGCATTGCCAATCGTCTTAGATACCCAACGACTAATCGGCATTTGCAGTAGAATGCCCATAATAGAAGACGTCATAAAGACCCAAGTGATGACATCGGAACTAAGCTGTCGAAACGATACTTCATCGGGTAACGACAAATACAATTGATGAAAGAAAAGCTGAAAAGCGCAGGCGCAACAGATAAATTTTATAAACGCTCTATTGCGTAGCATGCTATGCCATTGATGCCAGAATCGTCCCTGCGCTCCGCCACGGCGTTCTTGCTCTAAAAGCTCAGGCAGGAAACACCACTGCACGAAAAACAACACCATGAATAAAGCAGCCGCACCGACTCCCACCCACAGAAATTCTAGACTTAGTAACGCGATACCTAACAAAGGCCCAAGAAACATCCCCGCTTCACTGGTCCAGTTTTGCATTGCGAAAATACGATCTCGTCTAAGCTGGTCAGGGGCCTCATAAGCCAAATAAGCGTTACTTGATGGCGTAAATAAGGCTCCTGCAAACCCCGTCAGGAACGCCCCTAACAATAGTAACGGCAAATTCGCGGCCACACCTAATAAAGCAAACCCCGCCACTCTCACTAAACAGCCAAGAAGAATCAACCGCTTATAGCCTAAATAGTCTCCTAACGTGCCGCCGACTAAAAACATCCCTTGCTGGCTCAACACACGCAGACCAATCACTAGCCCTACATGCCAAGGGCTAAGACCGAGGTTACGCTGCAGATGGTCTGCCAAATACGGCAGCAGCATGTAGAAACCTAAATTAAAGGTAAAACCATTGATGACCAAGACACGACTAGCTGCCGATAACTGACGCCAGTCGGCCAAAAAGTGATTTGCATTCATAAGAAAGGGTTATTCAAGATTTTTTAAAAGTGCGTCAACACGCTCTGGGTGTAATGCTACTTTAGCGCGTAGGGAGGGATATTTAGCATCGACTGCCGCCTTGTTGATCGGGTTACCAACTTGAATCACACCCACCATCCCCATCATCAAATGGGGCGGACAGTAATAAAGGTTAATCCCCTCATGATCAAGGGAAATCTGGTAAGTCTCGTTCAGTTTTGAAGACCAAGCGTCCTGCCCATCGGCTGTCACATAAGATTTGACATGATGTCCTGACTGAGTCGGGACGAAAGTTACCGTATCCCCTACTTGCGCTTGAATAAAGTCGGGCTCAAACACCATTGGGCCCTTTTCACCGTAGCTCAGCATCTTAATCTGCCAATCTTTGGCTTGTGTATTGAGCGACACTGTAAGTGCCCATAATGTCATGAGAACAAACTTAAAGGGCATGCGCTTTTCCTGCCGAAGATCCCGACAAAGATTCTTTCATGGTCATAAACGCATTAGCTCCGCGTCGTTGAGTACGAATAAATGGCACACCTAAGCTGTCCAATTGCACATCGGCCTTAACGCCATACACCTCTTCTAGCATCTGCGGCGTAATCACCTCTCTTGGTGTACCTTGGGCAACCACTTTCCCACCTTTAAGCACCAACAAATTGTCGGCGTATTGAGCGGCTAAGTTTAGGTCATGAAGAATCATCAAAGACACCCAGCCTTTATGCTTGGTTTGTTGGTCTAAGTGATCTAAGAGCACCTGTTGAAAATGCAAATCCAACGCACTGACAGGCTCGTCCAGCATCAAGATCTCAGGTTTACGCATCAGAGCCTGGGCAAACAAAATCATCTGACATTGACCACCACTTAAGGTTCGCACATCGCGGTTGGCGAGATGTAATAAACCGATTTGATCCAGTGCCTGTAACGCTTCTTCTAGCAAGCTATCACTAAGTTTCAGTGACAAGGCATTTAATTGTCCTAATAAGACGACCTCTAATACGCTTAAACCTACATCCAAGCGGATATCTTGCGGCATATAACCAAACTTCTGACGCCATTGTGGCAAGGTCGCTTTGCTCAGCACGTGCTCATTAAACTGCACGTCACCCGCTTGCGGTTTTACATCCCCAAACAACATCTTTAACAAAGTACTCTTGCCGGTGCCATTTGGTCCAATGATGACATGGGTTTTGCCTGCTTCAAGAGAGAAGCTCATGTTATCAGCCAGCACTAAATCATCGTACGCTAACGAAATATCTCTTACCTGTAACATGCTTAGCGCCTCTTACCGATAATCAACCAAAAGAAGAATGGAACCCCAATGATAGCAGTGACAATACCTATCGGGAATAATGCCCCTGGTACAATCACTTTGGACAGTACCGAGGCACTGGAGAGTAAAAACGCGCCAACTACAAAAGACAGGGGTAAGAAGTAACGCTGGTCTTCGCCAACCAACATACGTGCAATATTAGGTGCGACAATGCCAATGAAACCGATAATGCCAACAAAGCTGGTGGCTGTCGCTGTCATGATCGCCACGAGAATTAAAGTTTTTAGACGCAAGCGAGTTACATTTACCCCTAAGCTTTTAGCGCGTTCCTCGCCTAAGCGCAATGCGGTCAATTTCCAAGCATCTTTCATTAGAATTAGCACACACACACCGGTCACTAATGCTGTAATCGACACATTGGTCCAAGTGGCTTTGGTCAAACTACCGAACAGCCAAAATAGAATCTGCTGGCTTAATTCTGGAGACGAAACAAACTGCACCAATGACAATAGCGATTGGAATAAGAACAGCAGTGCAATACCGGCCAAGATCAATTGCCCAGATGAGATATGGCGCATCATCGCTAAGCCAAATAATAAGCTTGCCGAGAACATGCAACACACAAAGGCCCCGATTGGCACAGCTATTTCAGAACTCAAGCCTAACGAGCCAACATACAGCATGAGCGCCGCACCAAAGCCAGCCGCCGCGGCCATACCGAGGGTGTAAGGACTTGCCATGGGGTTATTGAGCAACGTCTGCATTTCAGCGCCCCCCACCCCTAACGATCCTCCGACGACCAGCGCCATGAGAGCTATCGGTAAACGCAAGTTCGTTACAATCACTTCTGTTGTCCGCGAAACCTCTACCGGCAATCCAACCCAATTTAACAGCGCCTGGAGTACCTCATTCAAACTAAGCAATGATGGGCCAGTCGCAATATCAAAAATAAATGAAATAAGCAGTAGAGCAAGTAGTGCAACCAAGACTAGCCAGCGACGTTTTTCATGACGTCGTTGGGTTTCAAGTGCCTCAGCGATCATAGTAGATGTTTGCATGTACAGTGGGTCTAAATCATAAAGTTGCCAAGCATCGCGTTGGCAAAGGTTAAAAACAGGATTTCGTTGATTACTCATCGAAATCAAATGATAATGATTTGCGAAATCATTTTATGTAACTATAGAATAGCTCTCAAGGGCTTATTGCAATAATTAGTGCAATGGAGCTGTTTTTCATCGACTTCTCTTAGGATAACTCTATGCTGCCTAAAATTTTGGCCTTAACATCTCTTGTTTTTGCAACCAGCGCCAGCTTCGCCCAAGATGTGACCATTACCGATGTACTTGATCGCCAAGTCACTTTTGATGCGCCTGCACAGCGGGTGGTGGTCGGTTTTTACCCAGAAGATTACATGGCGATTGGTACCGAAGCAGCCTACGATCATGTGGTTGGAATGTCCAAGTACATCTGGCAAGCACGCCCAGCCAATTGGGATATGTATGTTGCCCACCGCCCCTCTTTGGATGAAATTCCTGGCATCGGACGTGTTGACACCAAGACTTTTTCAGTCGAAAAGGTCATCAGCTTAAATCCTGATTTGGTTATGCTGGCCGACTGGCAATACAAGGGGCTAGGCAGTGACGTTGAGCGCCTTGAGGCTGCAGGCATCCCTGTTATCGTCGTAGATTACAACGAGCAAACCCTTGAGCGTCACGTAAAAAGCACCGAAATCATTGGCGTCATCACGGGCCAAGAAGAGCGCGCTAAAATCATTGCTGACGAATATGCGCAAAACTTACATATGATTCAAGAGCGCCTCGAACAAGCCAACCTACCTAAACCGAGTGTTTACACTGAATACGGCGCCTCTGGGGTCAATGAAGTTGGCTACACTTTCGGTAAAAACATGTGGGGAGCGATCTCCACCATGGCCGGTGGTGATAATATCTCAGCGCCTTATGTTGAATGGTGGGGCAAGCTAAACCCTGAGCAAATTCTAGCGGCTGACCCAGACGTGATCGTTATGACAGGCTATGAAAGCAGTACCAGTGAAGACGGCATGATGATGGGACAAAATGTGACACAAGAAGACGCGCAGCAACGCTTAGAAGGCTTCAAGCAACGCACTGGCTGGTCAACGTTAAACGCGGTAAAAAATGATCGTATGTACGCCGCTTATCACGGTGCAGTCCGCTCTATTCTTGATGGCGCTATGATTCAGTTCTACGCTAAAGCGCTTTACCCTGAGCTATTCAAAGATCTTGACCCACAAGCGGCTTACCTTGAGTTCTACAAGAAGTATTTGCCCGTTACCCCAAGTGGCACCTTTGTTTTAGGACTATAAATTAATTGGCGCTGAGCCCTAATTGTTCAGCGCCTTTTCTTTTAGAAGCCACTGCTAATGGCTCAAAAGTCATCCGCTGTCATCATTTCGACATGCAAATCACACGTAACTGAAAACATCTCACGCTAAGTTAGTTCGAATTTTGATAACTTATCTTTGGAGATATTCATGTTAAGAACGATTTTCCGCCGCACACTGTTAGCTGGCTGCCTTGCAGGCGTAAGTCTGGTGGCACAAGCAGACTCTTTCAATCGTATTGCTAGTTTCCCTGTCACTAAAAATCTTGGCAACCAAGCGCTTGAAACAATCACATCAGCCGAAATCATTACGGCCACAGCGGATGGTCATACCCTAATCTATTCCGATAGCCCTCGCGGTGGCATTGGCTTTATCGATATCAAACAAGCAAACCAACCTAAAGCACTGGGCTTTTTAGATCTAAAGGGTGAACCAACGTCAGTCGCCAGTGTTGGTCAATGGGTCGTTGCAGGGGTCAACACTTCCGAAAGTTACACCAATCCAAGCGGCTACCTTGCCATTGCTAATGTTGCTTCGCAGAAAGTCATGCAGCGATGTGATTTAGGTGGTCAACCTGACTCTGTCGCTGTGTCAAAAGATGGCCGCTACATCGCTGTTGCCATTGAAAACGAACGGGATGAAGAGCTAAACGATGGTGCCTTGCCACAAATGCCAGCCGGCTACGTGGTCATTATCGAGTTCGACCAAGCTACTGGAGAATGCAAGAAAACCCACAATATCTCTTTAACAGGTCTGGCGGACATCGCACCAAGTGATCCAGAGCCTGAATTCGTTGCGTTCAACGACAACAATGAAGTGGTTGTCACTCTACAAGAAAACAATCACATCGTAGTCATCAATGCTGAGCAAGCCAAAGTAATGCAACACTTCTCTGCCGGCACCGTAAATCTCTCGCAAATCGATGTCAAAAAAGATGGCGCATTGACCTTTACTGCATCGCAATCTAATGTAAAACGTGAGCCTGATGCGGTGAAATGGCTAGACAATGATCGCTTTGTCATTGCCAATGAAGGCGATTATCAAGGTGGGGCTCGTGGTTTTACCATCTTTAATAAAAAAGGCGACGTTCTGTTTGAAAGCGGTGCCCGCTTTGAGCATGAAGTGATTCGTGTCGGCCATTACCCAGAAAAACGCTCAGGTAAAAAAGGCGCAGAACCAGAAGGCCTAGAAGTGGCAACATTCAACGGTCAAACCTACATCTTCGTTATGTCTGAACGTGGTTCTGTGATGGCCGTGTACAAAGATACCGGCGCTGAGCCTGAATTCGTGCAAATGCTACCATCAGGTATTGCACCGGAATCCGCAATAGCCATCCCTGGCCGTCATTTGATCGCCACCGCAAACGAAGCAGACTTGGTTAAAGACGGTGGTCCTCGTTCTCATGTGATGTTGTACCAGCTTGAAAACAAGGCACCCGCCTACCCGCAAATACGTTCAAACTTAGACGCACAAGGTGCTCCAATTGGTTGGGGAGCTTTGTCTGGCTTAGCCGCGGATCAGAAACAAGCCGGTAAACTGTACGCCATCAGCGATAGCTTCTACTCCAATCAGCCAGCAATCTTTACTATTGATGCTACCAAATCGCCTGCTCAGATCACTGAAAAGCTCGTCGTTACCCGCGATGGCAAACCAGCTGAAAAACTAGACCTAGAAGGTATCGTAGTGGACCCACAAGGTGGTTTCTGGCTGGCATCAGAAGGCAATGAGAAGAAAGAAGTACCGCATGCGCTGTACCACGTGACAGCAACAGGTGAGATTGATCAAACCATTGATTTCCCTGCTGAACTGCTAAAAAACCAAGAGCGTTTTGGCGCCGAAGGCATCACGCTAGTAGACCATACGCTATGGGTTGCTATTCAACGTCCTTGGAAAGATGACGCCAAAGATCAAACCAAACTACTGGCTTACGATCTCGTATCGAAACAATGGAGCGCAGCACATTATCCGCTTGAGAAAGCTGAAAACGGCTGGATGGGCTTGTCTGAAATTACCGCTCACAACGGCAGCCTGTACGTAATTGAACGTGATAATCAGCTCGCTGAAGCAGCCAAAGTGAAACGCCTTTACAAAGTGGATTTAGCGAACGTCAAAACAGCTGCCCTTGGCGAAAGTCTACCAACATTAAGTAAACACTTGGTCTATGACTTTATACCCGAGTTAAAAGCTCAAAACGGCATCGTGGTGGACAAAATTGAAGGCTTTACCATTGATGCGAGCAATACAGGTTATGCGGTAACGGATAACGATGGCGTCGACGACAGCACGGGTGAAACTTTCTTCTTTAAAGTCGGCGAGTTCAAGTAAGCAGCAATCTGTTTTACAAAAAAAACGGCGCTATTACGCGCCGTTTTTATTTAAATGACTAAGCTCTCAACATAACGTCTAATTGATCAACCACCTCTGACCAATCCGCATCATCCGCTTTCATCTGCTTCAATGCCGTTGCTTGCGCTTCTGTCCAAATTGGCGCATCCCAAAGGTTAACATGACTTGGAATCGGTGCTGAAGCGACGACAAATTTTTCAATGCCACGCTTGGTCCCATCTAATCCCAACTGCTCAAAGAGTGCGTTAATTGAGTGAACCTGAGTTTCCATATGGGCCTCCTTAAAATGTTGATGAGAAAATCGCTGTCTTTTAAGACTAGATGAAGGGACTCCATTCCGCTATGTCGAACATCGTAAACAATATCCAGCTTTCGAGTACGTTCTTGATGAAAGATTGAAATAACTCTACGTCAAAAAACCGCGCTTATCAGCGCGGCTCTTTCACATCGCACTCAGTTATTAGAGCTTGAATCGCGAAATAACGTTTTCCAATTGATGAGCCTGATCTGAAATATCATGGCTTGATTGCGAATTTAAGCGCACGGCGTCACTTGTATCCATGGTAATTTCACGGATCGTTACCACATTGCGATTAATCTCATTTGCAGCAATAGATTGCTGTTGAATAGCGCTAGCCACAGAACGCGCCATGTCAGCAATATCATGCACTTCTTGCGTAATTCTACCTAACACATCCCCAATAACAGCTGACTCTTCACTGCTGCGTAAACCATCCTCGCTGCAATCTTTCATAATCATAACGATTCCTTGCGTGCGGCTTTGCAGAGCGTCAATGATCTCTGAGATTTCCACTGTAGCATCGTGAGTACGGCTGGCTAAGGCACGCACTTCGTCTGCAACCACCGCAAAGCCACGTCCCTGCTCTCCAGCCCGAGCTGCTTCAATCGCGGCATTCAAGGCCAACAAGTTGGTTTGTTCAGCAATGTCTTGAATCACATTTAACATACTACCGATACTTTGACTCTGTTTCGCAAGCTCTTCCGCCGATTCCATCGCTCCGTCTAAACGAGAAGACAAATGCTGCACTCGACTCACCGCCTCTGTCACACGAACTTGGCCATCGGTGGCGCTCTGCTCGGTAGACTGAGTTTTATCGACGGCCACAGCCATATTTTGTGAAATGTCCTCAATGGTACTCACCAATTCAGATACCGAAGCGGCAACCATATCGGTTTCATCGCGCTGACGTTCGGCATCGTTGGCAGTACGCTCAGCGGTTTGAGACAACTGTTGAGTCTGCTGATTCATATGCAATACTGAATCGTTGACAGATTGAACGACCGCCTGAAAGCCATTCAACATCTGATTGGTGCTACGGGCGACATCTCCGATCTCATCGTTACCATCGTACTGAATACGCAGACTCAAATCTC
This sequence comes from Marinomonas fungiae, assembly GCF_001418205.1. Taxonomy (GTDB): domain Bacteria; phylum Pseudomonadota; class Gammaproteobacteria; order Pseudomonadales; family Marinomonadaceae; genus Marinomonas; species Marinomonas fungiae. The sequence continues at coordinate 507,935 of NZ_LIQF01000001.1, forward strand.
TTGTACTGTCCACCTTAAGAACTGCCTCACGAATCAAAGCCAAGGGCCGATTGATTGAACGACTGATACGCCAAGCAATCAACGTAGCAATGATGGTCACCAAAGCAAAAACAACCGCCAAGGTGATTTCAATTTCTTGCAGCAAGACATCTGTTTGACGGCTCATGCCTTGTTTCATTGCCGCAAGCTTTTCTTCTGTTTGCTGAATCGTGCGGCGCATTTCGCCCATGATGCCTTGATCCGATGTCAGGCCGACAAGACGCTGTTGGTTAACGTAAGCATTAAAACTGGCTTGGTAAGCATCAGCCAAATTTAAAAGGCGATCCTGCTCCGCAATTGAAATGCTGGCAGCTTGTATCTGCTGTTTTAACTGCTTTAAGGTATCAACAAAACGCTCTGGATATTTGCTATCTAGGCGTAACATGAAATCCTTCTCATGGCGTCTAAGCTGCAACATACTCACCAAGATATCGGGCATCTCAAGTTGTTTCAATGCGCTTTCTATATCATGCACTGCGCTACGAAGTTGACCTTCTAAGCCTTCATCCTGAGTCAGCCCCATGGTTTGCTTAGCACTCACCAGCGCTTTGAACTTGCGCTCATATTCCTGAAACAGTGGTAAGAGACCGGCGAAATGCTGGTTGTCGATGCCAATTTCTAGAAATAATCGATCCAGCGATTTTTGTTGGGCTGTAATGCGGTCTATGACTTCAGAAAAGCGCTCAACATACTTTAAATCTTCTCTTGCTAGAAAATCTTTCTCATGTCGACGTAGCAATAGCATTTCCGATTCTTGGCGTTGAGCGAGCTCCTTACCCACGATTAATTCTTTTAGTTTGATTTCAGCAAACAGGAATGCAATAACAAGGACGACCATAGCTGCAATGACAACACAGGTATTTAATATGAGCTTTTGCTTAATTTGCACGGTTTGGTACCTTCAAGTTGGAAATGACTATCCTTGCTAGGCACTAAGATGGACTCCTAAGTTCCAAGTGTAGCAAAGACCGTAGATTTCGATAGCGAGACACCATATGAAGGTTTTGTGTCAGAAATGTTACAAACAATTTAATGGATATAAGTATAATTTATTCTTCCACAATTGCCCTTCCAAACTAGAACGGCCTTTTATCATGACCACTTGCTCTTCTCTTGAAGGATGATTGCTGTTTTTTCTGGTACAAAACCAGATGGGGAAACTCGTTCAGTTTTTTCGTTACGATCAAGACGTCAATCATGGAAGGGATTCGAACTCAGTACTCAGTGAGTGCCGCTACTTAGCGGTGGCTTTAAGACTCAAGCACGAACCATTCTTTTGGAATACTATCTAGGGAAGCCTTGAGAGCGGCAAAGCACTGGCGATCAATGGCAGTATCCAAATGCTCTTCCATAATGGATAAAACTTTAGAGACAGGCATCGCAGCACGATAAGGGCGCTCGGCAGAAATCGCATCGAAAATATCCGCCGTTGTGATGATTCGAGTGATTAAGGGAATGTCGGCACTACTAAGTCCTCGCGGATAACCTGTGCCATCTAGCTTTTCATGATGTGATGCCGCCACTCGCGCTAGGCTTTTTAGCGGGGTAATTTTTTCCAATATCACTTCTGTATTCGCTGCATGTTGCTGGACTTCTAACCATTCAGCTTGATCCAATTTTCCGGGTTTATCTAGAACTTGGTTACTTACGCCTAGTTTACCAATATCATGCAGTAGTGCCGCTCGCTTTACCCAAGTGCACTCTAATTCTGAAAGGTTAAGCTGCTCAGCAATCAAGGCTGAGTAAACGCCTACACGCTGGCTGTGATCTGCTGTATAAGGGCTCTTGGCGTCAACAATCTTACCGAAGGTACTGACAATACAATCAAAGTATTCATTGTCTAACAACACATGCGTTTGCGCTGGCCCGAGTGCCATAACATGATGACTGATTTCGGGATCATTTAACCCCTTTAAAAACTTCTCATCACTCACTAAGCATTCAAATTCATCTACCAGCTTAGGGTCAAACCAAGTTCCAGAGCGATGCTTTACTTCTTTGAGAGCGGCCTGTATGTCGTGTTCGATTTGAAATACGTCCGCAACTTGAGCTAGTAAAGCAATTCTAGCGTACAGAGGAATAGACTCCTCACGCAATTGTAGGGGCCGCCCACTGCCATCCCAATGTTCATCCAAGCTTGAAATGCCTGCAGCGACGTCTTCGGAAAATCGTAACTCTCTTGCTACTTCAGCGCCCCGGGTACAGCGAGTTTGAATCAACTCTTGAGCGTAGTCTGTACCGTTTTTTAGAATATCAATGGTCGTTGAAATGCGAGACAACCAGTTTTGGCCTTTACCAGCATTACGAATGACAAAGTTTATGACACTGCTAATACTCGTACCGACCGTTTTAAAGTCTTTCTTAAAGGCTCTGTCGTCGGTTAAGTACAGTTCACAAATACGTGCCGCATTACTGCTACAGCCTGCATCTTTTAAAAGCAGTGTATAAAACAGATCATGAAGCTCTAAGTCCGATAGCCCAAGCTTTTTGCCGAGGTGCATGCCAATCCAACAGCAGCGGATGCAATGCTCTGGCGGCTGCCCTTCGGTCATATCTAAGGCGGTGGTTAAGGCCAGCATGAGCTCAGAGAGAGGTATATGAGCGTTTAAAGAAGTCAGTTCCATAAAAGCCTATCCCTTAATAATGGGCACTCAACTTAATACGTCGTTTCTAAGTTAGCTTCGATCCTAACGAAAAGAGCTACCCATTAGTGTAGCTCTTTATGTCATCACTTGCTTTTTATAGTTCGCGAGAGGCTAAAAACTCATCGTAGGTGCCTTGGAAGTGCTCAATCTTGTGATGCTTGATATGCAGAATTTCCGTCGCCAATGATGATACAAATTCACGGTCATGGCTGACGAAAATCAGGGTGCCCGGATACATTTCCAGCGCCATATTCAACGACTCGATTGATTCCATATCCAAGTGGTTGGTCGGCTCGTCCATCAACAATACGTTGGTTTCTTGTAGAATCAACTTACCAAAAATCAGACGGTTCTTTTCACCACCAGAACATACTTTGGCTTTTTTATTGAAATCATCTGCCGAGAACAACATACGGCCAAGGGTCGCACGAACAATTTGATCATCGTCGGATGGTTTACGCCATTGGGTCATCCATTCAAACAAAGTCATGTCGTTATCAAACATATCGTTACTGTCCTGAGGACAGTAACCTAGGGTCGCATTTTCCGCCCATTTAATGGTGCCTTCTTGAGCCTCAAGCTCGTTCATAAGACAGCGTAGCATAGTGGTTTTACCAACACCGTTTTCACCCAAGACAGCAAGACGTGCGCCCGCTTCTAGGATCAAGTTACCACCTTGGAACAATTTTTCGCCTTCAAAACCATGGCCCAAGTTTTCCAGAACCAAAGCCTGACGATGCAGTTTCTTTTGTTGATTAAAGCGAATAAATGGGTTTTGGCGGCTTGAAGGCTTAATGTCTTCTAGCTTAATTTTATCCAGCTGACGAGCACGAGACGTGGCTTGCTTGGCTTTCGATGCGTTGGCCGAGAAGCGTGCTACGAACTGCTTAAGATCAGCGATTTGCGCTGACTTTTTAGCGTTCGCCGCCATCATCGATTCGCGGGCTTGGGCTGACGCCAGCATAAAGTCATCGTAGTTACCTGGGTAAACTCGTAGCTCACCGTAGTCGATGTCCGCCATGTGGGTACAAACAGAGTTTAAGAAGTGACGGTCGTGGGAAATGATCACCATAGTCGACTTGTACTGGTTTAGCATGTCTTCCAACCAGCGGATCGAGTCGATGTCCAAGTTGTTGGTCGGCTCGTCCAGTAGCAGGATATCAGGTACGGAGAACAGGGCTTGTGCCAATAGCACACGTAGCTTCCAGCCTGGTGCCACTTCGCTCATTGGACCAAAGTGTAATGACTCATCAATACCCGCACCTAGCAGGATTTCACCAGCTCGACTTTCTGCGCTGTAGCCGTCCATTTCCATGAACTCGCCTTCAAGCTCAGCCACCTTGATACCGTCATCTTCGCTCATTTCTGGCAGGCTGTAGATGCGGTCACGCTCTTTTTTTACTTCCCAAAGCTCTTTGTAACCCATGATTACTGTGTCGATCACAGAATATTCTTCAAAGGCAAACTGGTCCTGATTCAATTTGCCCACACGTAGGTTCGGGCTCACCGAAACGTTACCAGATGTTGGAATCAAGCTGCCGTCTAGGATTTTCATGAAGGTGGATTTACCACAGCCGTTCGCGCCAATTAGGCCGTAACGATTGCCATCACTGAATTTAACGGAGATGTTTTCAAAAAGAGGTTTGCTACCAAACTGCATGGTAACGTTAGAAGCTACGATCATGGGGTGTCCAGAAATTGAGAAAGCCCCAGTAAAGGGGCTTAGTGATTGATGAGCGTACTATAAAGCCTGTGTATGAAAAGTCTATGGCATTGATGAAAAAGTCATCATTTTTAACGCCTCTGCGGAGCGTTACTTTTTCAATGCTTTATTGATTTTTTCCATCAAGGCATCGATCTCTTTGTGACGGCCTTCATCTGCTAATGGACGGTCGGCACGAGGTGCCGCTTGCTGAGCCATCGTGATGTATTTCTGCGCTTCGGCATACTGTTTATCATCATATAGGAACTCCGCATAGAAATAGTTTCCATCAATGCCTTGCGGATTAAGCTTCAGAGATTCTTGCAGCAATTTCTGTGCTTTTTTATCACTGCCAAAGCCAATTGGCCAACCCGGTACTTTATGGTACAGCACGCCTAAACTGGTGTAAGCTGAGCCTTGAAGCGCATTAGGGTTTTGCTCAAGAGCTTGTTCAAAACTTGCTTTCGCCGCTTTAGCAAAGGATAAAGCCCCTAACCCCCCCTTTGCCCCTGCGGTGCTGGATTGAATAATGCCCAACCAAACACGGTATTCCGTTTTTTCTGGATGAGCCTGAACCATCTGCTCAGCTTGACTCATTAGCTGCGTGAAGGCTGCCTCACGCTCATCTTCTGGCATCAGATAATTTATTTCCGCCCACGTCTTTTGTAGTGTATGCAATCCTGTATCCGCTTCTTCAGCCCAAGTTTGAGACATCATACCCGCGCACAGTAGCACGGCAGAAAGGATCTTTTTCATAGTCGCTTCTCCTGAAAAGTTGGAGCGATAAAACGCTTAATAATGGGAAGTTTTTTTAGCAAAGCCTTGTCAACAAGACTTGGGAAAGCGCCGTTGAGTTTGACGAATAGACGCTCGGGGAAACCGATAAAGCCACGATTTTGAGCGCTTTCAAGCAGTGCCACAAAATGCTCTGCCACCGTCTCAGGTGTGTCCACGTGATTTCCCAGCGCTTTATTCATGGCATTCGCTACATCACTATTAATCGCTGTGGCGGTAGCTCTTGGTGCCAAATAGGAAACGCGAATGTTGCTATCCGCAAGCTCCCGCATTAGAGCTTCAGTGAAGCCGCGCAGGCCAAATTTACTGGCACAGTAGGCACTTTGCCCAGCAAAACCAATACTGCCAAAAGCTGAACCAATATTGACAATATAAGTCACGCGGTTTTGTTGTAGATGGGGTAGCAAGGCTTGAGTAAGCAACATTGGCGCCAGCAAATTGGTTTCAATGACCGACTCGATGGTTGTACTGTCCGTGTCTTCCAACAAGGATAAATGACTCACGCCAGCATTATTTACCAGCATGGTTAAACCACCTAACTCCGCTACTTTGGTGACTAATGCCACACGCTCTTTGGCACAAGATAAATCTGCGCAAATGACATCATGATTGCCAGGTAACGCTTCAGCCAAGGTATGCAGCTTCATGCTGTTGCGTCCCACAAGGATCAAACTGACGCCCTTTTCAGCTAAGGTTTTCGCAATCGCTTGACCAATGCCACCAGCTGCTCCCGTTAGTACACAACGTTGGTTTTCCCAGTTCATAGCAGCCTCTCTTATGCAGCCTGAGCCGCAGACTTACTGTCCAACGTACGGAAAATATTGGCATACAAAGTGAAGAACATCTTAGCACTGTGGACGATCAGATCTTGCTCTTTAGGAGCATCGATCTTATTCATTAGGTTCTCAAAGAATACGATGTGTTCTTGATCCAGTGCACCGTGAGAGCGCAGGTAACTGAAGGCACTGCTTGGTAGCCCAAGCTTGTCTTGAATATGTTGTGCGGCATTGTCCGCTAAAGCGGTGCTCGTCCCTTCTAGAACAAACACCATGCCAAAGAAGCCCAGAGGGTTGATTCGATTAACCATATCGTAGGCATAAGAGACCATCAATTCCGTCGCCGCCGCAGGGTGACTACGTCGCACAGCCTCTTTATCCGCACCACAAGCCTCTATGTCATTGAGGATCCATTCCTGATGACCCATTTCCTCTTCAATGTATTCACCCACTGCTTCTCGTAGCCATTCTTTTGATTCTGGCAAACGACTTCCCACCGCCATCAATAGCGGTACCGTGTGCTTCACATGGTGGTAGGCTTGTGACAAAAATGCGACATAGTCTTCTAGGCAAATGTCACCTTGAAAACAACGCTGAATAATTGGCGCCGTCACCAAATATTGACGCTCCATTTGTGTTTCATTCTGTAGACGTTGGTACAAAGACATCTCTATTCTCCTAAAAATTGGCGCACTGATTCATTTCATACATGGTTTCAATACGATCATGGAAATGACTCAAAATAGCGTTGCGAATCGGTTTACCCGTACTGGTTATAAGCCCTTCTATTTGCTCTAACGGCTCTGATGAAACAAGCCAATCACCGATTTGAGCGTAATCTGGTAACCCTGCGTTGACCTTATCAATTGTGGCTTGAATGGCGTTATGAGGCATATCCGCTTTTGCTAACACAAGCAGCGCGCCACAAAAGGGTTTTGCTTCACCAAACACGATCACGCTTCGGAAGCACTGGCTAGCCATCAACTCCGCTTCAATCCATTCTGGGGAAATATTGCGACCAAACGAATTAATCAACACGTTCTTACAACGCCCTTCGATGTGTAAGTAATCGCCTTCAAAGCTGACTAAGTCACCGGTCGCAAACTCTGTTGGATAAAAGCTCTCTGGCTGATTCATATAGCCAAGAAACAGGTTTCCTGACACAATCAGCTCGCCATTTTCTAACCGTGCTTGGGCGTGGGGGAGTAACTTACCAGCGCTACTGGGCTGGTCTGCATTGTTAGTATTTAATGAAACAACCGAGGCACACTCTGATAAACCATAGCCTTGGAATACCGGAAGCCCTAATGCTCGGGCTTGCTCGATCAGCGCTGCCGACACTTTGCCTCCACCGACTGCAATAAATTCAAGTGATGCAGGTGGCTGCCAACCTTGCTGACACGCTAGCACCATAAATGCCAACAGTTCGGGAACTAAAATAATACTGTTCGGTTGTTGCAGGCTAATCAGCGACAACATGGCTTGAGGTTGGGTTAAACGACTACCTTGAAAGCCTCGTTCGGCTTGGCTCGCTAAATAAACGGTGCCACCCACCATTAAAGGCGCATAAATTCCAGCGATGTTCTCCAGCAAGGTAGCCAGTGGTAATAAGCATAAGTGCTTTACTTGTGCTAGCCCTATAGTGCTGGCAAGAGAACGGGCGACCGTTAACTGGGACTCATTACTTAAGCAAACTCCTTTAGGCGTCCCCGTTGTCCCTGACGTAAACGTAATCTTGTGAGTACCTGCGGGTAACAACGGCGCAGCACTAGGATGTAAGCGCTGAAATAACACTTTAGCAAACGGTGTTTGCTTACTTACTTCTTCTAGCGTATTAGCTTGGGTCGGACCGACAACAAGCAATTCACTGGCACTGGCTTGTAACAAATATTCAGTTTGCTGAGCACTGAAAAAAACCGGTACAGGCACACAACAAATATTGGCTTGCTGACAGGCTAAATCAAATAAGGCCCATTCAATACTGTTGTCCATAAATAAGGCCACTCGACTGACCTTTTGATCGGCTAACCAAGCGCGTCGTGTTTCGACCGCATTGACTAACTCGTTATAGGTTAGCTGGTTGTCAGCATCCGCTAAGGCAACATTATGCTGCCATTTTTGGGAGAAGTACCACATCATAAGTTCCTCAAAGAGGCCAATAAGTTATTGGAATTGTTCTGCACGATAGCTAACAAGCCATGTAATTCCTTGCGTTGATAAGCAACCTTAATGGAGGCTTCAATATCCAGCACCATGACCTCTGGCTCGTTATCATAGTAACTTCCCCACTCAGATAAGCTTTGTGCAATACAGTCAGGTGATGCTGGCGCAAGGTAAGTCATTGGGAAGCCCATTGCCGTGAGCAACTGGCGCACTTTTTCTGTGCCAGAAAAGACAAGGTGGCGCACATCCGTTAGATATAGCCCCATCACCACAGTCATAATCAGCGGTAAAGTGAACCGTGGACTTTGCGAGTAAAGGTTACCCATTTCAGCAATTTGGTGGCGAGTTGTGCTAATACCAACTTGCGCAAGGGCTTGAGTAATAGAGGTGGGCAAATATTGTTCAATAAAGAGAGGGACATCAGCTCTACGCACACCGACAGCTGCACGCAGTTGCTTCGTTTTAATACCTAATAACAGCGGTAAGAAAGTGCTAAGGTTCGCATCGTAACATTTAGAAAAGCCAGCCTTGATAAACGCTTCTAGCTCACCACGATCTGAGCTTTGATGCTCAGCCGTTACAAATTCGAAGACCTGTTTTGGCCCTTGAAGTCGATTAACCTTAATAGGTTGCTGTAACACTAATGGCTCTTGCATAGTCAGTCCCTCATACTGGATAAGCTCAGACTAAACGCGAAACCTTATGTAAAACTTATGTCCTTTTTAAGTTTTCTTTCAAAGTGAAATGTTTTGTAATTCATCAAGGCTAATTGTCGAAATGATCCTGAGGACTCAGCAGTTTGCCGCCTCCCTCTTGCAACAAACTGTAAAACGTTCGGTGATGCAGTGGCTTAGAATAAAAATAACCTTGGTATAAACGGCAACCGCGGTGATCTAACAGTTGTTTCTGTATTGAGGTCTCAACCCCTTCTGCGATCACTTCTAACCCTAGCTTTTTCGCCATCAATAGAATCACATCAACGATCGGTGTTTCATCATCAACATTTTCAATATCGTTGACAAAACTTCTATCAATTTTTAGCACATTAATAGGCAACTGATTGAGATAACGCAGCGATGAATACCCAGTTCCAAAATCGTCGATAGAGAAGGAAATACCCTGTTCCTTAAGTAGCAACATGGTATCGATGGCGTGTTTAAAGTTATTTATCAGCAGGTTCTCTGTGATTTCAAATTCAATATTAATATCGTCAACGTTATAACGTTGTAAAATTGGCAAAATCCGTTGAATAAAGTCTGCTTGCATAAAATGGGCAGGACTTATATTGATGGATAAGTGACGGAAGGTATCAGGTAAGCCACTACTCTGCCATTGACACAGAAGGCGTAACGATTCTTCTAATACCCACTCTTCAATGACACTGATCTGACCTGACTCCTCGGCGACTGAGATAAACTCTACCGGAGAGACCATGCCTCTTTCTGGATGACGCCAACGTAATAATACTTCTGCGCCAGAAATAATGCCCATGTTGGTGACTTGCGGCTGTAACCAAATCTCCAATTGCTGACGCTCGATCGCCTTGTGTAAACCTTCCTCTAACTGCCAACGGCTCTGAGCTTGGCGCTGCATGCTGACATCGAAAAAGCGAAAACCATTGCGGCCTTCTGCTTTCACACGATACAAAGCCGTATCAGCTCGTCGCAGCACATGACTACTCGAGTCCTTGATCTGCGGAAACGTTGTTAAACCAATGCTGGTAGAACAATGAATCAAGTTACGCCCAATCTGCACTGGCACAGAAATCATTTCGGTAATACTTGCCGCAATATCCATGGCGCGTTGTTCAGCCTTACCTTCATCCTGATTTAGCTCAGGTAGCATGACCACAAACTCATCTCCACCAAAACGAGCAATGGTTGCTTGCTCTGGTAATCCCTCTTTCAAACGCTGCGCCAACGTCATCAGTAATTGATCACCAACCTGATGACCTAAAGAATCATTGATGGTTTTAAATCGATCGATATCAAGATACAGCACAGCGCCAAAGCAACCTCTTGGCTGAACGATGGAGGCATCAAGACGTTCAATAAACTTGCGTCGATTAGCCAGTTCTGTAAGTGGATCAAAATACGCCAACATTTCTACCTGTCGACTTGCTTGATCCTTTTTTTGCCAAATCTGTTCGACACTCTGAACTAACTCGCCTAATTCATCCGTTTTACAATAGGGTGAACTTGCTTCGTCTTTGTCTGTTTCTTTATCCAAACCAGAGACCCAATGCGAGATTTGTTGAATGGGTTTAGAAAGTGCGAAGTAAAAGACTACAAACAGAATCAGGCTCAACAACAAGGTAGAGATAAGCCCAGACAGAGCCAAAGTAATCGCTCGATTGGTTAAGCCTGTAGAAACAAAGCGTTTATCTAATTCAACAATTAAGCGCGCGTTTCGATCTTGGCTAGAAGGTATTTTGATGAAGCGCTCAATCTGATCGGGAAGCCCCAAGATCTTAAAACTATACTGTATTAAGAAAGACTCTTTATTGGCTCTCGTGATCTCTTTTGCTTCAGCGACTTTATCGCCAAAGTCATCGTCTATTTGCGCTGCTGAAAAAAGAGAATCACTCACCAAAGACTTGGCGATCGACTGTATGTGTTCTGAATCTAAGTTATAGATTGCCTCTTCGAGGCTGGGCCGGTACAGCTCAATAGATCGCTCAATGCTTTCTTTTAAACTGTCTCGTACATGATTAAGATCGAAATAAAACTGGGATAACGCCGAAAGCCCCCCAATAAAAAATGATGTTAATAAAATGATTTTTGCTTGGCGATATGCAATCCGTTGCCCCAATTTCAATTTGATAGGCCTTTATCTAGTTTGACTGTAAATAGTTTGAGCGGATTTGCTCGTACTGGCCACTCTCTTTGATATGGAGTAAACCTTCATTCACCGTTGTTAAAATGGTATCTGCATTTGGATAATATTTGCTAATGCAGACATGTAACGGTAAAACTGCTTCATTAGTAACAGGGGTCACTTTTAAATCTTGCTCAATGCCTAATTGCTTAATGTAAAAAAGCGCAGGATACTCAGCCATATAAAGCAGATCTATGTTTCTATATCTCACGGCTTTAATTGCACTTGCCAAATCAGGGGCTGTTTGATGCTCTATCTTCAAAGTCTCAAGCTGCTTTTGCATGCCCCAGCCTTCGACAGACACCACTGAAAAATTGGATAAATCTTGTAACGTATGGATATTGCTAGTATTCAATTCTCTAGCACTTACGACTACTCGCCTCACAGCAGAAATACTATCACTGAACAGCATAAATCCTTCTCGATCAGGTCGATTAGAACACGAAATAGTGCCTGCTATCAGACCTTGCTCCATCGATTTTACGATACGCTTCCAAGGCATAAGTTTGAAATTGACCGAAACATTCTGGGAGGCAAAGGCGGCTCGAGTGACATCAATATCAACCCCCGTCACTTCACTGGCCTCATTTTCTGCCATGAGATAAGGAGGATAGTCCACCACATAAAAAGTCAGGTCTTCTTCAGCATATAACAAACCTGCAGAGTAGAGACCTAAATACGAAATAAATAGCGTAAAAAGCCGTTTAGTCATCATATTCTAAATGAGCCATTATAAGTCAGTAGAAAGATGTCCCCATCAGTGGGCATAAAACTAACACAGTAAAGGAATGAAAGGATACTATTTACGTACACATTTTAAGCAAAACACTAAGTTCCGCTCTTCAGTTATGTCACTAATCTTTTCACACCAAGCCATAACGTCCATGAGACTTAGCCACATACACCCAAAGACAAAAAGCCCCAAGTTTTATCGACTTGAGGCTTTTATTTAAGGGTTTAATTAATTTCCCTTATTGACTGGATTTAAAACGACTGACCATAGATTGCAATTCATTTGCCAGTTCGTTCAATGACGCTGCCGTATTAGAGACTTGTGAGGCTAAATCACTAGACTCATTCGCACCATCATGAATCACCAACACATTGTTGTTGATCTCTTCCGCCACCAAATGCTGCTCTTCAGCCGAGGCACTAATCTGAATCATCATGTCTTTGATCGTCAAAACTGATGACAAGATTTGTTCGAACACTTTGTATGTCTGTGCCGCCAGATCTACTGAATTGTTCGCTACCGTAACGCTATTTTCCATTTTACCTGCAACGATATTTGTTTGTTGCTGTAAGCGTGTTAGTAACTTGTCAATTTCATCTGTTGACTCAGAAGTTCGTCCTGCAAGCGTACGCACTTCATCCGCTACCACGGCGAAACCACGACCTTGCTCACCAGCACGAGCGGCCTCAATAGCGGCGTTCAATGCCAATAAGTTGGTTTGCTCAGCAATCGCCTTAATCGTATCCAGAATACCGACGATATTGTTCGACTCTTGTTCTAAGGTCGCCATAGACTCATTGGAGCTGTTAATTTCAGCTTCTAACTTATGTAATGAGTCCATTGTTTGTTGAATCAAACGGTTACCTTCTTGCACCTGCTGTTCGCTGTGCTCAGCAGACGCCGCAGCAGAACTACAGTTAGAAGCCACTTCGTTGGCAGTTGCCACCATTTCATTGAAAGCAGTTGATAAATGGTCAACCGAATTAGCCTGCTTCATGACAATATTGCTTAAGTCAGCCGACAAAGTCTCCGAATGATGCGCCACTTTACCCATTTCATGACAAGAATTTTTTGTATGCCCAACGATGCTGTCAATCGATTCCACAAACTGGTTGAAAGCTTTCGCCATTTGTCCAGACTCGTCGTTAGATGACACATCTAAGCGTTGCGTCAAATCCCCTTCGCCTTGGCTGATATTGGTCAAACGCTCCGCCATCACTTTGACGGGTTTGATCACTATCGACGACAAGAAAGAGCCTATTACGATGAAAATAGCCACCATGATTACCGAGATAATGATGATGTTAGTAATAAGGCCATTGGCTTGCGCATAGACCACACGACTTGGAATTAAACCGATGAACTTCCACCCTAAGGCTTCGGATGTGTAAACACGAGCAAACCATTCTTCGCCATCAATGGTAAGCGATTGTACTGAATCGCTGTTATCTAATGAGGAATAAGGGCGTGACGCCTCAGCCAGTTTTCTAAAATTATTTTCAGGGTCAGCCGGATCAGCCAAGATAGTACCGGTATCCTCTACCATCACCACATAACCTTCACCACCGAATTTAACCGTCGCCAACAACTCGGTTAATTTTTTCAGCGTAACATCGACACCTACTACCCCTACAGCACCATCTTTCCCTTCAAAACGCTGCACGTAATCGACCAATGGCGCCCCCGTAAACGTATCACGGTAAGCAGGGATTCGGACTGGCGAAGTGGCATTTATGGACTGGGTATACCAGCCTTTCTTTGTTGGGTCGTAGTTCTCACTACTGTTTCCATGGGGCCATTGCAAATACCCCTTATCTGCAGTGCCTATCCAGATGTAGGCTAGATCAGGATGCGTTTCACCAAAGTCCTCAAACAAAGCAAATGCTTCTTGTTCTTCAGGGGAGTTAGACTCAGGAGTCATCTTCTTTACGGGTTGATTTGCGTAGCTTTCAATACTTCCTGGTGTGATATTTTTAACGGCATCTGCACGCGCAAAAAAAGCTGTATTTTCAGCAAGGTTGTTTAAATACATAGAAAACAGAGCATCTACGTAAAAGATTTCGGACTTGCTTTGATTCCCAAACTTATCAACAGCATCCGTTCGCACGCTACTAATAATAACTAATGACACTAGCAAAACCGGCAGTATTACCCCTGCCGCGACCAGAGCAATGATCTTTGCACGAACCGTCATGTTTACCTCACAAAAAAGCAATTGGGGTGATTCCCCTATTATTAGAATAAAATGCCTGATCAATGCTCTCGACTGCATTTACCCACTTGATCAAACAGTTGCCCCTGAACTTCCCAGTAAATTGATAAGCTAAAGCTGCAAAGTTAAACGCAGTTATTGCCTCAAAACGATTCCGATCTAACTCAAATATCGACTAATTTAGGCCAAAGTTAAATAAAAAATTACTCACATCGTTCAGAACACTCTGTTCTTAGTATCAATTTGATCTGATGCGAAGCAAAAACAGCCGAGCGCTTTAGTCGACACTTGCTTCGTAAGTGTAAACAAAGACGGCTCTATTTGCTGAGTTTCGATGGTCAAATCATGTTATTTTTTATTTCTAAATTGTACGGATATAAAAGCTTTAGAGCCTCCTATGCCTACCTTTTGACCACTCTGGCCAGAGATTTTTAGCGCTTAGGAGAGCCCTCGTATTAAATTATCTATGAGTACTAACAGGTGAGAGCGTAAATGAAAATGGCTTCATCAAAACGGCATTTTTGCATGAGTGATAACGTTTTACTTAAGCGTACATCAACAAAAAAAATAAAATACTGGTTCAGATACTTCCCTTCATAGAGTTTCTGCTTAACTCTCAACGAATTAGCCATTAGCTTAATCGCTACGTATTAGGCACTACTTATAAAAAAAACACATGCCCAAAGCTACATCTTATTGCTCATTTACGACAAGGTGTGCCAATTAGCGCAATTCTCCCTTTTGCTACTAGACGGTCTAAAAGCTAACTGTACTTGGCACACACGCTATAAATTGTTGTTATACTCGGAAGGTATAAGTCAAAATATCAGCCACTTTACGATCGATTTCAATACCCGCTGCAGCAATATCTTCTCGCGTGACCTGATAAAGTAAAGGTTTCATTTCCCGCAGTTTAATAACGGCTTTTGGATCTTCTGTTAATAAAACCGCGACATAAGAAAACGCATCGTAGTAAGCAAAACCATTGTCTTTTAGAGCGTTTAAATATGAATCCAGTGTCTCTTCACCAAAGACCTGTTTAATGGCAGTCACAGCGCCATAAATGGCCGTCCCCTCGCTTAGGGCGGTAGGTGAGTCTTGACTGTCTTTGCCCATAGGATACAAAGCACGTACCAGCGCTTGAATGACGTCCGCTAACAGCATTACATCATTGGTGAAGCTACGCGCAGGCATTTGAATTCGGTAAGCAAGAGGCTGCTCGGCGGAATCAAATAACAACTCAGGCTTAGCCACATCTGTATCCACAACAAACCCGTTGAATTGCGCTTGCTCTGTTGCAGGACCAAAAAGGAATTCCACTGCCGGCAGCCATGCCTCACGAATTTTCTCTAATTTTTGAACCTGCGTTAGCTGAGACTCTGACACCTAAATACCTCAATCATCTAAAACATTACATCAAGCAATAGAGCTGACGTTTCTGGGCACAAACCATACCACAGTGACGCTAATGGAGACTAGAAGCCCTGCTATTCTAACAACAGGGCTTAGATGAATTGGGCTTTAACGCTGATGGGCTAAAGCCGTCTTAGTACAGTCGCCCTGAATACGATGCTTTTCTTGCTCTAATATCTCATCGGTAAACTGTCCCATAAAGCAGCAACAAATCCCTTCCCCTATCATGGTACGTGGCCCCATCGGATGACCGATATGCTGGTAAACGCCATGATGGTGATGATGCCCTTCTCCATGATTATGGCCATGGGAATGACCGTGATGATGGTGATGTCCAGAATGGTCGTGGCTATGGGAATAGTCGTGGCTATGGGAATGGTCGTGGCTATGGGAATGACCAACCGCTTGGATTGTACCAAAGGTTATTTCATGCTTTTTATCCGATTCAGACAAGCCTTGTGTGTCATCTTCTGGATCCACGAACTCTGCATGATGGTGATGCACGTCCACTTCGCCCGCCGCCAAACGACGTTTAAAAGAACTCATTAAGGTTTCTTCTGCGCTATTGAACAGTGAACCATCCATAATCTCGTTTACACGATTCTCAAATGCATCAATGACACGCTCATGGTCACTTAAATAATGTGCTTGGATAAATTCGATGCCCGGATTTTCCTGCGCCACCTTATCTACGTAGCCTTGGATACGCTTAATCAGACGACCGGTAAATAGGAAGTAAGGCGCCACCACGATACGTTTAAAGCCAAGTTTGACCAGCTTTTCAAGGCCAACGCCAACGGATGGGTAAGTCACGCCTGAGTAAACTGTATCCGCCCAGCCAAAGCCCATATTCTCATTGACGATACGGGTCAGTTTCGCCGCTTCAGCGTTGGCAGAAGTATCGGATGTACCGCGGCCAACGACCACCAACATAGTGTCATACAGTTCTGCAGGAGGGTTATTTGGATCAAGACCTAGGGATTCATAAATACGTGCCTGAAAAGCTTCGATCATGTCTTCTTGAAGGCCCAGCTCACGACCGTAATGCATATCGAGACCATCGTTCTTCTCTTGGTAGGTTGTCAGCACCGATGGAATATCATTCTTAGCGTGAGTCGCCGCAAACAACATACCGGGGATGGCATAAATATCATTGACGCCCTGTTTGATTAGGCTATTTAGTCCCATATGGATATTTGGCGCAGAGAACTCTAGGAAACCATATTCAACCGGCAAATCAGGAAAGCGAGCTTTTAGACCTTCGGCTACCAAGCCAAACTCACGTTCTGCGTCCTTGTCGCGGCTACCATGACCACAAATCATAATGCCTTTCTTTTTCACTGGGGTTGAATTACTCATATCTCTCTCTAGATTAAATTACGCAATAGGCGCTTATATTAAAGGGTTAAAATAGATAGACAAGGTTAACTACCTTGTGCTTCTTGGCGCTGATCAATGTCCAATAACAGCGCTTGGATTTTTTCTGCATACTCACCAGGCTCAGACCACATGCCCCGCTGAATCGCTTCTAATAGACGCTCCGCCATCTCTTCTTGGGCGTGAGGGTTATTGTCCTGCATAAATTGTCTATTCTCAGGATCAAGTAATAACGATTCCGTGACTTGCTCGTATTGATAGTCCGCGATCAGGTCCGTGGTGGCATCGTAGGCAAATAAATAATCCACCGTTGCCGTCATTTCAAAGGCGCCCTTGTAGCCATGCTCTTGCATGGCTGAGATCCATTTGGGATTTAATACGCGGCCGCGAATCACTCGGTTCAGCTCTTCCTGAAGTGTGCGCACTTTAGGCTGGCTCGGATTGGAGTGATCATTGTGATAGACACTTGGTGCGCTGCCACGAAGCTGAGTGACCGCATTGGTCATGCCGCCTTGGAATTGGTAATAATCGTCCGAATCTAGAAGATCATGCTCACGGTTATCTTGATTTTGCACCACAGCTTCCAGTTGCCCCAGACGGTTAGCGAACGCTTGCTTCGCCTCCACTCCATCACGCAGATCACCATCGTAGGCATAACCACCCCAATTCAAATAAGCTTCTGCAAGATCGGCTTGTGTGTCCCAGCAACGCTCGTCAATTAAGCCCTGCAAGCCCGCCCCATAAGCACCCGGTTTACTGCCAAACACACGGTAGGAGGCTTGGCGCACAGCGTCTTCAGCATTAAAGCCTTGGCTAAGCAGTTCTTGCTGACGACGCTCCACATTGGCACGAATGGTATTGCCATTGCCTGGCTCTTCAAACGAAGCAATGGCTTGTACAGCGGCGTCATAGAGGCGCATCACGTTAGCAAAGGCATCGCGGAAAAAACCTGATACGCGCAAGGTCACATCCACACGAGGTCGCCCTAACTGCATGCAAGGCAAGACTTCAAAATCGGTTACGCGATTGGAGCCTGGTGCCCAAATCGGACGCACGCCCATCAGAGCAAAGGCTTGGGCAATATCATCTCCGCCAGTACGCATGGTGGCTGTGCCCCAAACAGATAGGCCTAAGTTGGTAGGGTAGTCACCATGCTCTTGCAGATGCCGTAACACCAACGCCTCAGCCGATTTCTGTCCAATCGCCCAAGCCGCAGGAGAAGGAATCGCTCTATTATCTACTGAGAAAAAGTTTCGTCCCGTTGGTAAGGTATCCAAACGCCCTCGGGTTGGCGCGCCACTGGGCCCAGGTGGGATAAATTGCCCCGACAAACCTTTTAACAGAGCTGAGATTTCATCCTCAGCACTTTGTTGCAGTGCCTGACCGAGCGTATTCTTCGCATGGTTTAGTAATACCGAAGTAAGTGGCCACTCTTGCTCCGAGATAGACAAACCATCCACCATCACCTGTAACACAAGTGTTTTGGCCAATAATTCCAAACGCTCTTTAGTATCTGCATGGGTACGCCAAGTCTGCCCTGAGACAGTCTGTAATGCCTGTGTTTTTGCGGACTGCCATGGCTTACTCGACGCCTCCATCGGATCAAAATCGGGCTCATCTAGCTCTAAATCTTTGGCTAAGGCATGTAAAATGCCCATGCTGGTAACACTATTACCACGGGGCAAACGCAGCAAAGCGACTAAGGTATCGGCAAGTTTATCGCGCTCGGGCAATTCCCCTAATCGATGCAGGCCATGACGAATTTGCGACTCTTTGATTTCACACAGATACGCATCCAACTCTTCTAAAACGGACTCATCATCGTCTGCTTGCACACCAGTGAGTTCTTCCAGCAGATGACTGCTTTTTACCTTTTCAAGAATCGAATCACGCAGCCACGCTTCGCGGCGAGTGTCCATGCCAAGAGCTTGGTAATACTCATCGACCAGCGTTTCCAGCTCCGCCATATCGCCATAGCTTTCAGCACGGGTCATGGGTGGCATCAAATGGTCGATAATCACCGCTTGCGTTCGGCGTTTGGCTTGCGCTCCTTCTCCGGGATCATTGACGATAAACGGATAAAAATGCGGCGTTGGCCCCATAGCGATGTCCGGCCAGCAACTTTCTGACAGTGCCGTCCCCTTGCCTGGTAGCCACTCTAAATTACCATGCTTGCCCACATGCACGATGGCATCCACTTGATACACATGTCGTAGCCAGAAGTAATAGGCTAAATAACTGTGCGGAGGAATCAAATCCGGATCGTGGTAGTTGGCGGCTAAATCAAGGTTAAAACCCCGCGCCGGTTGAATGCCTACAAAGGTTTTACCCAAACGAATGCCCGCCAACATCATGCGCCACTCACCGTCTACCGCGCGGCATTTATGATCGTTTTCCGGTGGGCCCCAACGATCCCAGACCGCATTTTGCGCGTCGAGGGGCAGCTGATAAAAATGTTCTAAATAATCATTGAGGCTGAGACTTTGCCAACAGCCACGTTGGTGTAAGGTATTAGGATTATTGGTAACCGTCCCTAACAATGCTTCGATTAAGGCATTGCCACTTTCTGGGACATCTTCAATGGTATACCCAGCTTGCTCCAAAGCACGAAGCAAATTCACGCTCGACGCGGGTGTATCGAGCCCAACACCGTTACCGATTCGACCGTCTTTGGTAGGGTAATTGGCTAAGATAAAAGCTATGCGTTTCTCGCCATTTGCCTGCGAATGCAAACGGGTGTAACGCTTGGCAAGCTTGGCAACAAAGGCTGCGCGCTCTTTATGAAGCTGGTAACAAATCAGATCAATTTGTGCGCGTTCATGAAAACGGGACAAGGTTTTAAAGCTCACCGCGCGGGTGATCACTCGCCCATCCATTTCCGGCAAAACAATTTGCATCGCCACATCACGACTGCGCAAGCCTTGAGTTTGCGCCAGCCAATCTTCTTCGGTACTGCCCGATAAGATTAACTGTAAAACTGGCAAAGGCTGTTCAAACGTCGATTGAAAGTCCGTTGGCTCTGAGGCCAAGTCAGGACTGCCCGCGCGATTGGCAGAAAACCCAGTGCAGTTTAAAATCACTCTGGCGTCGGCCCGCTCTGCCAGCCTATTGATTAATTCTAGGCTGAACGCGTCTTTGAGGGAGGACAAGGCAATCTCTAGCGGCACCACGCCCTGCTCAAGCAATATGTTAGACAGCTCTGTAAAGATCTGGGTATTGCCACTTTGAAAGTGAGAGCGGTAATACAACACCAGCGCCACAGGATAAGCTTGTTCCAGTTCCGACTCATAGCACTGATGCCATGTAGTCTGATCACAGGTTTTGCCATCTAACACCCTAAAGGCATTCGGAAGCGCAACAGGTTCACGCCAATTATCGTTACCCCCAAAATAGGTGTGATCTAAGAAACGGAAAAAGTGTTCGGCGTTGGTCTCACCGCCCTCACGCAGAAAACGCCACAACCGCTGAACAATGTCTTGAGAGGTAGAAGAAGCCTGCATAATGTCTGGATCAGCACTGTCATCCCCAGGCACAATAATCAGATGGCGATTACGCTTGGATTTGGCCCACACTTGTAAACGCTCAAAACCATAAGGCCAATAATGCTGCCCGCCCAGCAAAGACAGCACCACCACTTGGGCTCGGCCTTTTTGCGTGGGCTTATCTAAAACTGCGTCTTCGTAGAGATCATAGGCGGCAGGTTTGACCAACTGCATCCAGTTGGCCAAGCGTACGGAAGGTGAATTACTCTTCTGCCACGAATCAAGTGCTCGGCCAAGAGCACTTAATAACGAGTCGGCAGCCGCCAACACAATGATGTCAGCAGGGCTTTGCCCTAAATCGATGATGCCTTCATCGTCAACAAAGCCACCCGGTTTGGCTGCCAGTAAATGCACAGGTTCTCGCTTAGGCGGTTAAGGCCGCATTTAGTTTGTCTTCAATATCGCTTTTGTTGATGCCTTTACCAATAAACACCAATTGCGTTTGGCGCAATTCATCCGGCTGCCATAGACGATCAAAATAGCGTTCTAGACGCGTGCCCACCACTTGAAACACCTGACGCATCGGCTTGCCATTTACCGCTGCAAAACCTTTCACTCGGTAAATGTTGTTCGACTCTACTAGGTCTTCTAATGTGTCTTGCAAAGAGTCTGCGTCCACTTCGCCTAGTTTTACCACAAAGGATTCGAAGTGATCGTGGGCATGATCGTGCTCATGACCATGCGCATGGTGATGATCGTGGTGATTGTGCACAGCATCAATGCGTGCTTCCGTTGCGGCTTCTAAACCCAGCAAGACATCCAGCGCCGCTTCACCGTTTTCGATGTAAGCAATTTTAACGCTTGATTCGACTTCGTTTTCGATTACTTGCTTAACACGATCACGCTGACTTTCGTCTAGTAGGTCGTTTTTGCTGACAACCACTAAATCTGCCGCACTAAGCTGGTCATCCAGTAATTCTTGCAGCGATGGATCATGATCTAAGGACTCATCCGCAAGACGTTGTGCTTGGACTTTGTCTTCGTCATGAGCAAAACGACCTGCCGCCACCGCGGGCCCATCGACGACAGTAATCACCGCATCAACAGTACAATGCTCTTTAATACCCGGCCAGTTAAACGCCTGCACCAAAGGTTTTGGCAAGGCCAAGCCACTGGTTTCAATTAGGATGTGGTCAATATCATCACGACGCGCCACCAATTGTTGCATCACGGGCAGGAATTCTTCTTCTACCGTGCAGCAAATACAACCATTCGCCAGTTCATAGAAGCCGTCTTCGCCACGTTGTGCCGCGCTCTCGTCTTCACAATCAAGTGGACACGATCGCAGTAAGTCGGTGTCGATATCCAATTCCCCAAACTCATTGACGATCACGGCAATACGCTTACCGGCCGCTTGTTTAAGAACATTGGACAGTAACGTTGTTTTACCACTGCCTAAAAAGCCAGTAACAACCGTGGTTGGTATTTTATTCAGTTGCATAATCAATCCTTACGCCTCACCATCATTCTTACGATGAATCTTGCGGTATATATGAGCCTGTGATTTGTCATACAAGTACGAATCCGCGAAATCTTCGCTGTCTAAAACGTGCCCCACCAAAATCAAGCTGGTGCGAGTAAATTTCTTCGCGCGTACTTTTTCAACGATGTCTTTTAATGTGCCTGTTACATAATCTTGATCCGGCCAGCTGGTGCGATAACACACCGCTACAGGGCAATCCTCTCCATAATGGGGGATCAGCTCATCAACAATTTTATGTATGCGTGTCACCCCGAGATGAATCGCTAATGTCGCCCCACTCTTCGCCAGCGTTGGTAGGCGCTCACGTTCAGGAAACGGCGTTTTGCCTTCGTAGCGAGTCATAATGACTGTTTGCGAGACACCAGACAAAGTCAGCTCTTTTTTCAGCATGGCCGCTGAGGCAGCCACCGCACTTACGCCGGGGATCACTTCGTAATCGATGTCTAAGGCATCGAGACGACGCATTTGTTCCCCTATTGCACCATACAACGCAGGGTCGCCACATTGTAAACGCGCCACATTTTTGCCTTGTGCGGCTGCTTGACGAATGATCTCGGTAGTTTCATCAAGATTGAGTGATGCGGTGTCATAGATCGCTTCTGCGCGCTCACGCACATTATCAATGACTTCGCTTGGGATCAGTGAGCCGGCATACAGAATGACAGGACAGCGCTCCATGGTTTTCAGCGCTTTGACTGTCATGAGATCCGGATCACCGGGGCCGGCACCGATAAAGTAAACCGTCATGGTTTAAATCCTTTTAATTATTAAAGCTTTTTCGAGTAACCGCGGGGCGTGTAAATCCAGTGTTTATCACCGTTTTGAATATGGCGGGATTCACTGTTACCGACACTGACCATGGTAAACATGTCCACGTCTTTGGCGTCCAACTCGCCTAGGGTGGTAAAGGTGATATTTTCTTCTGGACGAGTAAGCTGGCGGCCAATCATCACTGGCGTAGTCGCTGGGCGGTATTGCAACAGCACATCGCGAGCATGATTTAGCTGCCAATCACGCTTGCGTGAGACAGGGTTGTAGAAGGAAATAACAAAATCCCCTGCGCCCGCCGCATGAATGCGTTTATCAATGGTTTCCCAAGGCGTCAGTAAATCACTCAAAGAAACGGTACAGAAGTCATGGCCTAGCATGGCACCGACACGACTTGCTCCGGCTTGCATGGCTGAGATCCCTGGGATGACTTCGATCTCTACATCCAGCCACTCTGGATGGTTTTCTTTGCCCTGTAGCTGCTGATCGAGCAATTCAAACACCAAGGTCGCCATGGCATAAATGCCAATGTCACCACTTGAAATCAGCGCCGTGGTTTTGCCTTGTGCGGCTAGATCAAGCGCTAATCGAGCGCGTCCTATTTCTTCACCAAGAGGCAAATCATGGAAGGTTTTTCCTTGGCTCAACTCACCTAGCAATTCTAAGTAATAACCATAGGCAACCCAGTCGCTGCAAGCGTTCAATGCTTTGGTGGCATTGGGCGCAACCAATCCCAAATCACCGGGCCCCATGCCCATCACAAATAGTTTGCTCATTATTTACTACTCTCAAAATTTATTAAATTGTACTCGTTCTCACGGCACAAAGGCATGAAAAGGACAGTAAATAAAATGAAGGATTCTCAGGAGGGGGTAAGGCTTTCTTGACGTTGGCAATCAAGCTTACGATCAGCACTATAAACCAATAAAGCCGTTTTTCCACGATCCCAAAAACTGAGGATATCGCCGTGGTAATAAGAACCGCTAGCTGATCTCGCCAAGGTTAATATATAGGAGTAATGATTAATGACCACATGCGCTTTGCCTGGCTCATAGACAACGTTGACTTTCAGCCCACCGCAAGCGTATTCATGCACATCCTCCGCCACATAAGGGTGCGAATAGTATGAGTACGCAGGGCAAGATAGTAATAAGCCAAGCATGTACAACAATCGTTTCATCAGCGTCAAGTCATCTAATACTAAGGCATTGGGGCGCTTATTCTAATCAAGCGCCCCAGACTTGTCTTGCCTTAAATCCTGACTAAATGATCAGTTTTAGATATTTTCTATTTGCTTGCGTAGCTCAAACATACATTCCTCAGTCATCTGATTCACCCAATGAATGACCTGCTCACTGCCCTCTTCCGCTAAACGCATGGCATCAACGATTTCGTTACGCAAAGAAGCTTTGGTTTCCCAACTGGTGTTCATCCGCTCTAGCGCCAAGTGTACGGACTGGTGCACCTGCTGATGTGGCTGCTCTAAATGCTTAAAGGCTGTCGATTTAGCCAATGATGAATGGCTAGCATCACCATAATACCATTTACCCATACGACACGAATGATGATCCACTTGTGCCGCTTGGTACTCAACGTCTTCAGGACCTGCATACAAAGCAACATAGCCATTTTGCTTATAGATAACGTGATCTAGCTTAATTAAAGAGTTGTAAATCACGGTGCCAACACCATCGACACTCAACGCAGAGACTCGAGAAGAGCGAGCTAGCTGATTAAACTGCTGCTCAAAACCACCTACCAACTCTTGCATGTTCGCACTCAAAGACTTGGACTCTTCGGTAATACGGCTTACTTCGTTGACTTGCTGACTCAAGGCTGCGAGTACTTGATCCACGGATTCTGCTGTTTCCTTCGTGCGATTCGCCAGTTGCTTTACTTCATCTGCCACCACAGCAAAGCCACGTCCAGCCTCCCCTGCGCGCGCCGCTTCGATAGAAGCATTTAACGCCAGTAAATTCGTTTGTTCAGCAATGTCTTTAATGGTGACCAATGACGCAGTGACTTTATTTGAGTCTCGACTCAATGCCTCAACAACACTTGCTACCTTGAGGATGGTATCGCTAACGGTATTGATCGAATAACGGATCTGTTCTATCGCCCCTAGGCTTTGTTCTGCAGAGGAGGCATTTTCAGAGGCCTGAACACCAATTCGTCTAACTTCCTCATCCACGCGCATCAAGTCGCTTTGAGCTTCTCGCAAGTTACCAATTAAGTTTTCAGTATTCAGCTCATGTAACTTCGATGACAACTCGTTACGATTGATAAGCGAAACGTTTGCATGCATCGCTTCCACAGATTTTTGTACCGCATTGATGGAACGCTTCATATTACCTGGCAAGCCCACACCCAGCGGGCTTCGATGAAAGTCACCTTTAGCGACATAAGCAAAGCTGGTATCCAACTCTTTAAAATAAGTCTCGATTAGATCAAGCAGATCATTTAACTCCCAAGCCACCAAACCCAACTCCCCAAGTCCTTTGGTATTGGTAATGCGGTGATGCAACTCCCCTTGACTGCAGGCTGAGATAGTAAAGGAAAGGCGCCCTAAGGTTTCCACTAAACGCATGCCTTGCCAGACCATCATTGCGAAAGACAACGCAATCAACGCTGCTGCACAGAAATTAAAAACAAAGCTTTGCCATAAAAAGTGGTTTGCTAGCATGGCCAACAATAAAAATAATACAAATAAACCAAGGCTAATAAATTGAGTGCGCAGAAAAGGAATACTGCGACTAATATGTCTTTTCGACATGTGACTAATTCCCCTGCTGATACAACGTAATCATGGCTTCATTGAATGAAGGTGCCAAAGCTTCAACGTACTCTAACAACCAGTTCATGGAGCGGTTGACACCATCATTCCCAGGGTAACGAGCTTCGATGTCTCGCATTTGTCGATAGAGTGCTTCGCACGTAGGCAACGCCGAACGAGGCGGTTTACGGCGCACCGAAAAATAGCCTTGTACTTCTCCATGAGCGTCTAAATCGACAGTGACGTTGGCAAACACCCAATAGTAACGACCATCAATACAACGGTTTTTTACAAATGCAAAAAATTCCTCGCCGTTTTGCAACATCTTCCACATCAATCGATATGCTCCCCGAGGCATATCCGAATGACGAATTAAATTATGAGGTTCACCCAGCAGCATTTTCTCGGAATACCCGGAGATCTTCATAAAACTGCGATTGGCGTAGGTAATTTTTCCTTTCTTGTCCGTTTTGCTCACTATTAAATCGTCGTCCTTGAGCATTACTTCCACTTCCAAAGCGGCTGTTTGGTCGTTGTACATGATTTTTCCTTTTGCCGGAAAAGAACGATTTAACTTTAGAGCGGGCATTCTAACGTCCTGAAGTTTCAAACCGCTGTCCTAGATCAAAAGCCAAGCGTGGCAAGGTTTTGATATTGGTAAAGAATTGTTCGTTTTTGTACAAGTATTTGACCTTTTTATCTTTGACAGATAACCCCAATTACTAATACAGTTGTCGCGTCGCCTAGGCGACTTCGTTCTCGGGGCGGGGTGCAATTCCCCACCGGCGGTAATGAGACATTCTCAAAGCCCGCGAGCGCTTTCTTGATCAGCCAATGGCTGAATAGAAAGGTCAGCAGATCTGGTGTAATTCCAGAGCCGACGGTAATAGTCCGGATGATAGAGGACGGCGTAGACAAGATACATCTATACAGACTTTGAACTCTTCAAAGCGGTTTGGCTTGCCTCCCGTTCGCCCTGATTCAGCATTTTTTTGTGGAATACAACCTTATGAATCAGAGCTCAACGAATTCTCAAACATTTAATCCAACAACTAAACGCGTAGCGTTCCTGCACGCCTCTTGGCACAGTGACATCGTCCTACAATGCTGGGAAGGCTTTAAAGAAGTGATGCTGTCTCATGGTTACAGTGAAGACAACCTAGAGTTGATCGCCGTACCGGGTGCATACGAGATCCCACTGCAAGCAAAACTGTTGGCGAAAACAGGCAACTATCATGCGATTGCAGCAAGTGGCCTAGTCGTAGACGGCGGCATTTACCGTCACGACTTCGTGGCGCAAGCCGTTTGTAACGGTCTAATGCAAGTTCAGCTAGAAACGGAAGTACCTGTACTGACTGCGGTACTAACACCACACAACTTCCATGAGCATGATGAACATTCTAGCTACTTCAAGCGCCACTTCGTTAAGAAAGGCCAGGAGCTAGCTGAAGCGGCTAACCGCACCATGCTATTGACGGAATTAGCAAAGAGCTAATCCGTATCTCGTGAAAAAGGCAGCTTACGCTGCCTTTTTAGTGTATCCATTGACAACTACCAAACCAAGTTAACCCCTGCCACCACGCCATTCCCTAGACGCCGTTCGTCAAAGTCGTCTGATACGATACTTTCATGGTAGTAATGGCCAAATACACCGATATTTTTAACCACACGCCAATCGATCCCCACCTTTAAACCCAGCTCAGTCAGCACATCATTGTCCCAATCTACCGATAAAAACGTTGGTCGAATATCGCCTCCAATGTACCAGGTTATATCCTTCATGACGGGCATAAAAATCGTGGCTTTGGCACTGAGGCCTGTACGTTTGTAATCCCCCGATTCCGTTTGGCTCAGCCCCATGGTGATATCTGCACCACGAGGATCATCACTAGAGCCTTCCACACTAAAACCACGAAAACCCAACAGTTTTATGTCTGCCCCAATACCATGCTCGAGTTCAACCTGTTCATAGTACAGCCCACCAAAACCGGGACGATTATTTTCTGGCTTAATCCCAATTCCTACGCCAAATTGCGAGTAATCCGTGCCAGAACTTCCTTCTAACAATAAGGTTCCAACTTTGTTTTCAACGGTATTGGTCGCAGCTGAAGCCATCGTGGCACATAACGTTAATCCTAGAACTCCAAATACTCGCTTCATTTTGCCTCTCTCTTTTAATCATCCTTTGTAAGCGTCGCTCTTCCTGAGCCCATGGTCTGCTATAGAGTAGGGAGATTTTTTACTTGAAACAAATAAAAAAGCCCTGCTTGGCTGATCTAACACAAGCAGGGCTTTCACTTTCATCCAATATCTCTATCGCATCAGCGCTTTAAATTCCAAGCGTCGCGCATGCAATAATGGCTCGGTATATCCGTTTGGTTGCTGTTTACCTTTGAACACTAAATCACAGGCAGCGTTAAATGCGACACCATCGAAACTCGGCGCCATGGCAATGTAAGCAGGATCCTGAGCATTTTGTTGATCCACCACCGCCGCCATACGCTTTAGCGAGGCCATCACTTGCTCAGCACTGCAAATACCGTGTTCTAACCAGTTTGCTAAGTGCTGTGAAGAGATGCGCAAAGTGGCACGGTCTTCCATTAAACCAATATTGTTAATATCTGGTACCTTGGAACACCCGACCCCTTGATCAATCCAACGTACTACATATCCTAAAATCCCTTGCGCGTTGTTATCCAGTTCAAACTGGATCTGCTCATCACTCAGAGTCGTTGGATCTTCAAGCAACGGAATAGTTAGAATGTCATCTAGGCTAGCACGCTCACGCTTCGCTAACTCAGCTTGACGTTCACGCACATTGACCGTGTGGTAATGTGTCGCATGCAAAGTCGCACCGTTTGGTGAAGGTACCCAAGCGGTACTCGCTCCGGCCATAGGATGGCCAATTTTCTGCTCTAGCATGGCGGCCATTTCATCCGGCATAGCCCACATGCCTTTACCAATTTGCGCCTTACCCGGCAAGCCACATTCGAGACCAACATCTACGTTCCAATCTTCGTAGGCTTTAATCCAAGCTTCTTGCTTCATGGCGGTTTTAGGCACAAATGGTCCAGCCAACATGGAAGTATGAATTTCATCTCCGGTACGATCTAAAAAACCAGTGTTGATAAACACTACTCGCTCTTGAGCTTGGCGAATGCATTCTTTTAGATTCACTGTGGTGCGACGTTCTTCATCCATAATGCCAACTTTGATGGTGTTACGGTCCAGTCCAAGCGCCTGCTCGATACGGGCAAATAACTCAACCGTAAAGGCCACTTCTTCTGGGCCATGCATCTTGGGTTTCACAATATTAACACTGCCTGCACGGCTGTTTCTTCGCTGAGTATTTCCTTGCAGATCATGCATCGCGGCCAACACCGTGATCATGCCATCCATAATGCCTTCAGGAACTTCGTTGCCGCTTGCATCTAAGATCGCGGGATTGGTCATTAGATGGCCCACGTTGCGAATAAACAACAAACTACGACCATGTAGAGAAAACCGATTACCCGACTTGTCGAGGTATTGTCGATCCGGGTTCATCGCTCGCGTAATGGTTTTACCGCTCTTCTCAAACGACTCTTGCAAGGTGCCCTGCATCAACCCCAGCCAGTTGCGGTACACCTCCACTTTGTCTTCCGCATCCACCGCCGCAATGGAGTCTTCACAGTCCATAATGGTTGAGACGGCAGCCTCCATCAAAATGTCCTGAATCCCAGCGTGATCGTACTGGCCGATAAAGCCATTGGGATCAATTTGAATCTCTAGGTGTAATTCGTTATTTTTCAGCAAAATCGCAGTGGGTGCATCCGGCTTGCCTTGGTAGCCAACACACTTTTCCGTGTTTGCTAGTTGAACTACGTCACCATTCTTCATGGTGACGACTAACTCACCATCCACGATTTGGTATTGAAGTGCTTGAGCATGGGAGCCAGCCACCAAAGGTGCAGCTTGATCTAGTAGCTCTCGACCAAACGCAATCACCCGATTCCCGCGCACTGGATTGTAGCCACCGGAGCGCTCCGCCCCCTCTTCCTCAGGGATGGCATCGGTACCGTATAGTGCATCATATAGGCTGCCCCATCGTGCATTGGCAGCATTTAAGGCAAAGCGCGCATTTTTAACTGGTACGACCAGCTGCGGTCCCGCTTGCAATGCAATTTCCGCATCGACATTTCTAGTAGAAACTTTGAAGTCCGGCCCCTCGGGCTGCAAGTATCCAATTTCGGTAAGAAAATGTTTATAGGCCTGCGCATCGTGTGCTTGACCCGAACGGGCGCGGTGATAGTCGTCTATTTGCTGCTGAATCTCATCGCGTTTGGCTAATAAAGCCGCGTTTTTAGGAGCTAAGTCGGTGACGATTTCTTCGAAGCGTTGCCAAAACACCGCCGGCTCAATACCTGTCCCCGGTGCAATTTGCTCGTTTACTAAATCAAAAAGGCTGGCGGCGATCTGAAGACCACCTTGCTGAATTCGTTCTGTCATAGCTCTATCCTTTCATTGGCCGGCTTATAAGCCAGTTTAATTATTGTTAATACTTCAAAATAGATCGCTCAATACATTTATTTAATGAATGACTACAAAAACAAACATGAATAAATAAATTCTGAAATTTCCTTACCAATCGGTAGTTTTCTTTCTAAAACCTAGTATTAAGCGTTTATACGCTCACTATGGCTGTGTTGCACAAAAAAATCACATTCATAAAAAATATGGTCACGATAAGCAATATAGACTAGATAAATCAACCAAAGCATCGCAGACTGAAATGGTCATCAAGAAATGCACGACCGCCAACAAGCGGTGAAGCGACCAAACCATGAAAGAGGAATCTGCAATGTCACATTACAAAAACGATATCGACGCAACTGCTACCCTAATCGCTCAGCATGGCGCACCTTGGGCTGCCATTAATCCTGAATACGCTGCCCGTATGCGTGCTCAGAACCGCTTCAAAACAGGCTTAGATATTGCCCGTTACACCGCTAAGATCATGCGTGCAGACATGGAGCGCTACGATCAAGATCCGAGCCAATACACACAATCTTTAGGTTGCTGGCACGGCTTTATCGGCCAGCAAAAAATGATCTCGATTAAAAAGCATTTCAACTCAACTGATCGTCGCTACCTATACCTATCTGGTTGGATGATTGCCGCGCTGCGCTCTGAATTTGGCCCTCTGCCAGACCAATCTATGCATGAGAAAACCTCAGTACCTGCGTTGATTGAAGAACTGTACACCTTCCTTCGCCAAGCGGACGCTCGTGAAATGGGTGGTTTATTCCGCGACATGGATGCGGCACGCGATGCTGGCGATGAAGTCAAAGCGGCGGCGATTCAAAAACAGATTGAAGAATACCAAACTCATATTGTGCCTATCATTGCTGACATTGATGCGGGCTTTGGTAACGAAGAAGCCACCTACTTACTGGCTAAAAAAATGATTGAAGCTGGAGCTTGCTGTATTCAAATTGAGAACCAAGTTTCCGACGAGAAACAATGTGGTCACCAAGACGGTAAAGTCACCGTGCCACATGAAGACTTCCTAGCGAAGATCCGTGCGGTGCGCTACGCCTTCCTTGAACTAGGTGTAGATGATGGTGTAATCGTGGCTCGTACCGATTCTTTGGGCGCAGGTTTAACCAAACAAATCGCGGTATCAACGACACCGGGTGATTTAGGTGCCCAATACAATGCCTTCCTAGATGTGGAAGAAGTGGATATGAGCACGGCAAATGAAAGTGACGTGCTGATGGTTCGTGATGGCAAGTTGGTACGACCAAAACGTCTACCAAGTAATCTGTTCCAATTCCGTAAAGGCTCTGGTGAAGACCGTGTGGTGCTGGACTGTATTACATCACTGCAAAATGGCGCGGATCTTCTTTGGATTGAAACTGAGAAGCCTCATGTTGGCCAAATTAAAGGCATGGTGGATCGTATTCGTGAAGCAGTACCTAATGCGAAGTTGGTCTACAACAACTCACCGTCTTTCAACTGGACATTAAACTTCCGCCAGCAAGTATTTGACGCATGGCAAGAAGAAGGTCGAGATCTTTCTGTCTACGATCGTGCCCAGCTGATGAGTGTGGAATACGACAGCAGTGATTTAGCACAAGAAGCGGATCAGCGTATTCGTAACTTCCAGGCGGATGCGGCTCGCGAAGCGGGCATCTTCCACCACTTGATTACATTGCCGACTTACCACACCGCAGCGCTGTCTACGGATAACTTAGCCAAAGAGTACTTTGGTGCAGAAGGTATGTTGGGCTACGTTAAGAACGTTCAGCGTGAAGAGATTCGCCAGAAAATCGCCTGTGTGAAACACCAAAATATGGCCGGCTCTGATATGGGCGACGACCATAAAGAGTACTTCTCTGGTGATGCGGCGCTGAAAGCATCAGGTCATGACAATACCATGAACCAATTCGCGTAAACTTCTTTTTTGCGGCTGATCTATACTCCAAAAGAGTGATCTTTTCCCCCCGCATTGGGTCGCTTCGGCGACCCATTTTTTATTCTCCTCATTGACGCCCTTTCAATCCTCGTTACACTGAACGTTAGTCCTGTCATGGATTGTTCATTATTAATACGACAAAATGATTCAGGGAACTAATTGAGAAAATAAACCACCAAGTTTATTAACCAAGATTGAGGGGTAAAATGATGACGGATATCTATGATATTTCAGTAGTGGACATCGATGGTAACGAGATGACCTTAGAGCCTTTCTGCGACAAAGTTCTGCTGATCGTTAACGTAGCTTCAAAATGTGGCTTGACGCCTCAGTACGAAGGATTGGAATCTTTGTATGAACAGACCAGAGATCTCGGATTTGAAATTCTCGCCTTCCCTGCCAATGACTTTGCCGGCCAAGAGCCTGGCAGTGATGCTGAGATAAAAGCGTTCTGCACGAGCAAATACAATGTCAGCTTTCCGATGTTCAGCAAAATCGTAGTAACCGGTGAGAACAAACACCCGCTTTATAAATTCCTAATCGAAGAAGCCCCCACCGCAGTTAATCGTGCCGAAATGGAAGAAAACTTACGTGGCTACAATATCGAGCCGACACCAGAACCGGAAGTGGTGTGGAACTTCGAGAAGTTTGTGGTGAGCCGTTCAGGACAGGTGTTAGGACGCTTTGCGCCAAACACGCCACTAGATGATGTCAACCTCGTAAACACCATCCGTGTAGCACTCGCAAACGGTTAGAGCAACTAATGAACTTAGCCGAAATAGTGGTTTAAAAAGTCACTATTTCGGCAACCTATATCTTAAACAGAACCCTTTAATGCTAGTGACCGTTTACTTATAAAAACCCTCACTATATTAGAGTAGACAAAATACAACGCTAATTGCGTAAACCAAACCCACCACGCAGACCATAAGTTATGGCTAAAGAAGTGCGCGCCTCGCATCACTTGCCCAAATCCCATCAGTAATCCTAAACCCACCGCGAATACCACAGCCGTTGTTGCCCACTTTCTCGAATAAGGGTAGAGGATAAAAAATAGGCCCATCAAAGCGAAACCTCCTGACGCATGCCCACCAGGGAAGCAGCCCCCCTTTCCAGCCATATTAGAAACCGGCCCAAGCAATGGATACTCCAAGCCATCACCACCATAACGGACTAAATCCCAAGGGCAAGAGTGCGCACTGACTGACTTCAATGCACTTACCACCAAAGGCCCAGCAATCATAATCAGTGCGATGATGAACCAATCATAACGACGCTTGATAATCCCCAACAGTATGACGCCTAAGGAAAAAGCAATAATCGCATTTTTCACGTAGACATGATTCACCACGGCTAACCAATAATTATCAATCAGAGGAAAGCTCTGGCTTTCAGAACTGAACCACAGATCACTAAGGTAAATGTCCAATGCTTGATTTCGCGAAATCAGTAGAAATAGCAAAGCGGTTAGACCGAGTAACCAACATTGCTTGAAATAGAACGCTTTTGAAAACTGATAAGGCATCCGTCTGACTCTTAATGAAAGTGGAAAATACGCTGTGAAATAGCACGTAATTTTTGTATTACGATATGATTGAAAGGCTTTACTCGGCGAGCACAGTAATACTCAAAAAGTCCACACCACAGAGCCGACAAAGCATATGCACCTAACACGTCAAACGGATAGTGCACACCAGAAAATACGCGAGCCCAAGCGGTCGCAAGAGAAAGCCCAAGCAAGCAAATGCCAAGGCTGTGATAGTGTTTGTCGAGAGACAAGCAAAATGCGATGCATGCCAAGAACGTCACATGGTCACTGGGAAATGACGAATCTGGTGTATGTCGAATAAACGTTAAGCCAATGTGATCAACGAAGGGACGGTTATGCTGCCACATCAATGAAATGACAAAATTTACCAATAGCGCAAAACTGGTCACATAAATTGCGTTTAGCACCACCGATTTACTCAGGTTGTCTTTTAACCACATTAACACTAAACATAGCAGTGCAAAGAAAACGGGCACTTGAGCCAAAAACTTTGTCAGCCCTAATAGGGCGACATTAGGTTGATGGCTCGCGTTGATAAGTAGGAAAAGACTTTGATTTAAAGGTTCCATAAGACCGCTACAACTTAAATTTGCAACAAAATCTATACCGCGAACCTTAGGAAAAAATTATGTCATGAACTTACCCATGCAGAGCCTCGTGACTGTAGCGTAATTCTAGACTCAAGCGTTGCTGCTTTGTTAAACCTTTGAAAACCATAGAATAGGAATGATCCACCATACGATACAGCTCACCAAGGGGTAATGAACCATCCAACAACACACTGTTCCAATGTTTCTTATTCATATGGTATCCAGGCTTTACTGCGTCAAAGATACTGCGAAGTTCCAGAGCATGGTTCGGTTCACATTTTAAATTAAAACGCTTAAGTCCTTCCGTTTCGGTGACTAGAGCGAACATCTTACCGCACAACTTGTAAACCAATACATCAGGGCCAAAAGGATACTCAGCGCTCGCTTCAGGCTTAGCGGCAATATAGTGGATCAGTTGATCATAATGACTCATACACTCGCTCCGTTTTTGTCATAACCGCAGCGTCTTCACCATAGCATTCAGAAACCGTCTGCTTAAGCAGCATGAAACCAAACCGTTGCCAAAAAGGTACACTGCCTTGAACCGAGACTAGACGAAACTCCTGCCAGCCACTTTTCTGCGCACGAGCGAGTAAAAACTCCGCTAATAGAGGTCCAACCCCTTGCCCCTGATATTCAGGAGAAATGGCGAGATCATGAAGAAAGACATACTCCTCCACTACTCCCTTCGACAGTGACTGTCCAAGCTCTGGAAGTGATTCACCAGCCCAAGTATGAGCCAGTATATAACCGCCAATTTGTGCAGGATTGGTGTCGCAGCAATATACAAAGCACAATTGCGGTGAGCGAAGCCACTTCCCCTGCATCACTTCGAGGGGCTCAGGCACCACATCATGATACACCTGAGACTGAATCCTCATAATTTGTGGCCAGTCTGTATTCACAATCTCTCGAATCATAATGTTTACCTTATTAATTTGGTCGATAGCCATTTTGCTAACAGTGGGCCAACAATCATCACTAACAAGAAGCGCGATACCTGCATAGTCATGACAAATCCCGTATCGACTGGAATATTTGCAGCAATGATGGCCACAGAATCTGCGCCACCAGGGCTTGTTCCTAAGAAAGCAGATAAAAAGTCGATGTCGATCCAGAGGACCAACACCCAAGCCACCAGTACATTCATCAGTAGTAAGAAGAAGATCGACAACAAAATAAATGGCAAAACATGCAGAGCATGCCGTACCACGGCAGGGGTAAAACGAAAGCCGATTCCCCACCCCATCGTCGCAAAAGCCAGCATTAGTAATGATTGCGGTAACTCAATCACAATCAGGTTGAAAGATTGCAACACAAAGCTAATGAACATTGGCAACAATAAAAAACCGCCAGAAATACGTACTTTTGTGGCGACTAAAAGGGCTAGTATTACTAGGATTAAGGTGACTAAGAAATTATGCCAATTGCTAACGAACCAATGCGTACTACTGCTTGGCAATGCTTCGGGCTCCACTAACAAACCCGCAGTTAACATCGCTGCCAAAGCGCAAAAAGCCACACGCGTATATTGCATCACGGCGACTAGACGCATGTCGGCGCCATAGGATTCGCTCATGATGGTCATGACCCCCGCCGCCCCTGGTGAGGTTCCCCAAATAGCGGTCGTGCCCGGCAGCAATGCCGATTTTGTCAGTGCCACGCCAACAATTCCCGATGCTAAAATCGTCATCGCGGTACCAAATAGATACACCTGCCATTGCTCTGCTATGTCAGCGAAGGTCGAAAGTGGTAAGTGAGAAGCTATCATCACTCCCACGACAGTCTGAGCCAGTCGAAAAGGCAATGTATGTAGCGTCAATGGATGATCCGATACGACTAAGATAATCGCAGCCAACATCGGCCCTAACAGAAAAGCTGCCGGAGCACTAAGTAACTCAAGCCCCGTTACAAACAGAGAAGAAATAACGACCAACAAGCACCAGTGCCTAGGCTTGTTAAAAGCTTTCGGAGTGCTAATGAAGGCTGTTTTTGAGTCGTTTTGAGGATCAGACATCGCTTATCTTTTATGAAAATTATTCCCTAGTATATTAACACCAGCAGCTCTAGAGGGCTTCGCAACAAAAGAGACTTCGAGCGAATAAAACTATATTTGAAAGAGCAAAAACTTAGAGCTAGATCAATATATTAAATTGATTAGAAGCAATACACTGGATGAGATTGTAAGTTTTTACACATTCTTAAAAGGTTGAGAGGCAGCTATCTATGCATCAGTACATTTCTGTTCGTTGGAAAATTTTATTGCCGATGGCAGGCATACTGATTTTCATTATTGCAGCACTCAACTTGTACTCTTCTCATCAGCAGAAAGACCAGTTATTGGAATTAACTGAGCACCAACTGGTCGATATTGCTAATGGTTATATGGACAGTATGAACGCCTTGATGTTCACAGGCGCTATGGCCAGTCGAGAAATGCTACGAGACAAAATTTCCCAACGCGAAGGCATCGCGGGGGTGCGGATGCTGCGAGGCGATGCGGTCAGTAATATCTACGGTCCAGGCTTCGATCATGAAAAACCACAGGACGACCTAGATAAACGTGCTCTGGCGGGTGAAACCATCATCAATGTCGAGACAGTGGAAGGTGAACGACACATTACCCTGCTGCTGCCATTTGCTGCCAGCACGGATCGACACGGTACGAATTGCTTAACTTGTCACCCTGTTGCCGAAGGTACTATTCTAGGCGCTGCACGCATTACTTACTCGATGGCGGCACGCGATCGAAACATTGAAAACGCCATTTTAAAGAACTCCACGATTAATTTCATTGCCATTTTGTTTGGCCTAGTGGTGATTTACTTCATTATGTTGAAAGTACTCATCCAACCACTTAACCGCTTAAAAGATACCATGTCAGTCATCGGTGAAAATGCCGACCTTCGCCCACGTATTCAATTGGGCGCCAACGATGAGTTCCGCAAAGTCGGGGAAGCGACTAATAACATGTTAGATCGTTTCCAACCAACCATTCACAGCCTTACAAAAACCATGGATAACCTCAGTGCATCTGCAGATCAATTAGCTTCCGTCACTCGTGAAACAAGCGAAGGTGTTGATAGGCAAAAAAATGAAAGTGCCTTGTTAGCACAATCGATTCAAGAGTTATCGAATGCCGCAGAAGAGGTGGCACAAAACGCAGCCAATGCAGAAACCGCTGCCAGTGAAACAAAGCACCTCGCAGATGATGGCAAGAACATGGTGCTACATGTGGCCCAAACTAACTCGGAGTTGGCCCAGAAAGTTGAGTCGGCAACTGATGTCGTGAAGAAGTTGGCTGAAGATGCCCAAGGTATTGGGCGCGTTTCACAAGAAATCAGCGATATCGCAGAGCAAACCAACTTACTGGCATTAAATGCGGCAATTGAAGCGGCCCGCGCCGGTGAACAAGGACGTGGCTTTGCCGTGGTAGCAGATGAAGTTCGCTCGTTAGCAAGCCGCACTCAGCTTTCAACAGAAGAAATTCGAAATATCATTGAAAACTTATCAAGCATTTCCAAAGAGGCAGTTAATGCCATGGAAAGTAGTAAAGCGCAGGCAAACGATAGTGTCGATGACGCCAATAAAGCGGCTCATGCGTTGGAAGAAATTGCATCAAGCGTAGAGCAAATTCGAGAAATGAATACCATGATTGCCGCGGCAGCCTCGGAACAAAGCGCAGTCGTCAATGAAATTAACAACAATATTCATGCTATCAGTGCTATCTCTGAGCAAGCGGGCACAGGCTCTCATAAAACCCAGCTGCAGAGCGAAGAGATTGCCAAGATTTCACAATCTCTAGACAGCACCATCAATCAATTTAAGTCTTAATTTCACACTCTTTATGCTGCCACATCGCTACGGCGATGTGTGCAGAATTGATGTACCCACAGGACCCATAGCACGCCTAGTAGCCATCCTGCGATGATGTCGGTTGGCCAATGAACGCCCAACATTACCCGACTAATTCCCACCAATAATGCACTGAGTAAAGCACACATCAGTAAAGCACGACGAGCACTTATTGGCGTCCACAGTCGTGAGATGACCAATGCCCCACCAAAAAAACAGACCATCGACATGGTCGCATGTCCTGAAGGGAAACTAGGTGTATAGACCTCAATCAAATGTGGCACCAGATCCGGGCGTGGACGGCCGAATATATATTTTGCCCCCATGCTAAGCAGTACACCTCCGAGGGTCATAAACACTACTTCAAAAGCATCCCAGAGTCGTCGACGTAGCCCTAAAACCAGCGTCAAAACCACCGTGCCATAAATCAGCACCCAGTTACTGCCTAATGCAGTAATGTCTCGCACAATAACCCCTAACCATTCGGGGCCGGCTAAGGCCAACGAGTCATCTCGAAACCACAGTAACCCGGCACGATCAATGGTGCTGTGCCCCACTAACGCAATCCAAGTGGTTACTGTAAGAGTGATCAATAACACCAAGTAAGTAATACGAATTCTCACAATGCACTCCATCCCTTCACACAACTTTGCAATAATAAGTAAATATACCTGTCCAGATTGTAAAAGGGGGTGTTTACGCGTAGTTTCCTCCTTTTTTAACTCTGTAGACCAAGCTTCTGACTACTATTTTCATAAAGGGATTTGCCATGCAAACATATCAATGGGGGATTTTTGCCCTAGCGCTAGGAGCCTTCGGGCTTGGCACTACGGAATTCTTTCCCATGGGATTATTACCCACCATCGCTGACGGTGTTCAAGTCTCTATCCCTGCTGCTGGTCTATTGATTAGCGCCTATGCCGTAGGCGTTATGTTTGGCGCGCCACTCGTTACCCTCTACATGACACGCTTTAGTCATAAAGCTTCATTAATCGCGCTAATGGCAGTGTTCTTCGCTGGGAATTTGTTATCCGCCATTGCGGTTGATTACACCACACTACTGATTTCCCGTGTGGTCACCAGTATGTCACATGGCGCTTTTTTCGGTATTGGTGCTCTAGTAGCAATGAAGCTCGCTCCGGTTGGCAAGCAAGGCTCGGCGGTGGCCTCGATGTTTTTAGGCTTAACCATTGCCAATATTATTGGTGTCCCTATTGCGACTTGGCTAGGTCAAAGTATTCATTGGCGTACGGCTTTTGCTGCCACCTCCGCACTTGGCTTAGTCGCTATGATTGGTTTACTGCGCACCCTACCGCATATGGAAAAGCCCAAACGTCCCAATGTTAAAAGCGAATTGCAGGCGATTCTGCAACCCGCAGCCTTACGCACATTCTTGACCACGGTTTTATGCGCTGGATCGATGTTCACTCTTTACACCTACATCACTCCGATCCTGCAAACTCTTGCCAATGTAGTGGATGCCAATATTGCCTATTTACTCATGACTGCTGGGATCGGCTTTACCATTGGTAACTATGTCAGTGGTAAGTTGGCCGATAAATCCCCAGACTTGTCTTTGACAGTTTCACTGGTTGGACAAGTGATTATTTTGGCCGCGTTTAGTTTTGTTACGGTTAATCTGATGACAGCGGCCATCACTATTTTCTTGTGGGGCGTTGTGAACTTTATGATTGGACCACCGTTGCAGATGAAAGTCATGACCATCGCAGATAAAGCACCGGGGTTGGCTTCTTCAATAAATATTGGCGCATTTAACTTAGGTAACGCCTTAGGTGCGGCATTGGGCGGCGCGGTGATCACAATTGGCCTAGGCTATGAATGGATCCCTGCATCAGCAGCAATCTTGTCACTGGCAGCATTAATCTTGCTGGCCATTAATCGTAAGCTAGTAGCGAAATCACAATAGCTTTAACGTTAAGGAAAAGTTTCAAATGGAACAACTGGTCGCCATGATGCTTGACGCGGGCAAATCTGGCTTAAATATGGCGTTGTATATCCTGCTCCCCATTATGGTCATCATGTTAGCTTTCATGAAACTACTTGATGCCAAAGGGGTTTTAACGTGGTTATGCAATAAGATTGCCCCCTTTTCACATGTATTTGGTATACCAGGCTTAGGAGCATTTGCTGCATTAAAACTGACCTTGGTGGGCTTCGCTGCACCTATGGCCTCTCTGTCAATCATGGACAGTAAGCGTTTTAATAAGCGCCATATTGCGGCGACCTTAGCAATGATTTTTACCATGTCGCAGGGGAATACCACCTTCCCCATGCTTGCTATTGGCCTCAACCTCCCTGTTCTATTGATCAGCTCCTTAATCGGCGGTCTACTTTCTGCGGCTTTTACTTACTACTTGATGACAAAGAATTTGCCCATAGATGAATTTAACGTAGACGAAGATGCTGTCGCTCAGGCTGACCAAAAACCAGCTTCAAAGACTGTGATGCTAACCCTGTCTGAGGGCGGCATGGAAGGCATGAGGATTGCGCTCAATATGGTCCCCATGCTAATTCTGGCGTTGTTCTTGGTAAATGTACTGGAAGCCCTACATATTATTGATCTGCTCACATCTTTACTTGGCCCTGTGTTAGCTCTTATCCATCTACCTGAATCCGCCGTCTTGCCACTTGTGACGAAATACATCGCAGGCGGTACAGCGTATATGGGCGTTATGTTTGACCTAGTTAATCAAGGCGAGATCAGTGTTCGTGAAATGAACATGATGGCGGGCTTTGCCACCAACCCCTTCGATGTAGCAGGCATTGCTCTTTTCGCTGCCACGGGTAGGCGTATTAGTGAAGTAATTCGCTATGCCTGTTACGGCTGCCTAATTGGTATTGTTGTACGCGGAATCATTCATATTGTGGTGTTTTATTAACACATTCACTCTACCCTGATCGTAAAACATCCGATCCGCTAGGTTATTGATGCATACTTGATAAACATTGCATAAGAACCTGCATGACAATTGATTAGCCTGCTAGGCTTTTTTAAAATACCTAGCAGGCTAATCAATTAAGTAATCACATGGATCAAAATATCGGCTGGAACCTAGCCCGAGCAGCAAATAGCTGGCGTCATGCCGTCGACTACCAAATGTCGGATATTGGCTTTACCCAATCAAAGTGGATCGTAATGATGCACCTGAATCGCTTGGGGCAAGGTTGCACACAAAGCGATCTGGCTAGCACGATCGGTATCGAACAACCCTCACTTATAAGAACTCTAAATCAATTGGAGTTATCCGGTTTTATTGAGCGACGCGAGTCATCTCATGATGCTCGATGTAAAACCTTGTGGTTCACAGATGAAGGACAACAACAGCTCAATACCATGCAAAACATCGCTGAAAAAGGACGCGCTGAATTGCTTCTTGGCCTCTCAAAAGAGCAGCGTGCCTTACTCGATGAAGCCCTGCTCATGATTATTTCTAACGCCCAAAAAATGAGTTCGAAAGACTAACTATGACTCCTGATGTACATTTTAATCGCTGGATGAAACGCGCAATCATCCTATTTTTTGCTATTTTCGCGTATCTCGTCATAGCTGATACGACCATCCCTATGACCAGCTATTCAACGGTGCAGCGTCCTGTGTTAAGCATCGCGCCACAGGTTTCAGGTAAGGTTCTTGACGTCGCAGTACACAATAACCAACAAGTAAAGAAAGGGGATTTGCTGTTTAAAATTGAAGACACTGATTTTCTTCTCGCTGAACGCCAAGCAAAACTAGCACTCCAGCAAGCTTATCAGAACAATGCAACGCTTAAAGCAAATATCGCCGAAGCGGATGCAGAGATCGCTTCAGCGAAAGTTTCTTTGCAAGAAAGTGAACGAGAATACCACCGCCTGAACAAACTTCGTGGGCAAAACCTAGTCAGCGAACAACAGCTCGATCAAGCACAAACGCTGATGCAAGCTGGCCGCGCCAACTTAAAGGCTATTGAAGCTCGAAAAAGTGCCATTTTGATTGAATTGGGCGAAGACGAAAACAATAACATTGATGTTAACAACGCTCGCAATGCCCTTGCTAACGCCCGTTTAGATGTGACTCGTACCGAAATTCGAGCACCGCAAGATGGCGTAATTTCTAACATGCAGTTAGTACCGGGGATGGTGGCGCAAAGCGGTCAAGCACTGCTGTCCTTAGTGGTGACAGGCCGTGACCGTATCACCGCTGATTTCCGTGAGAAAAGTATTACCAATGTACAGCAAGGCGCCACGGCATTAATTGTCTACGATGCTTTTCCTGGACAAGTGTTTGAAGGAGAGCTAGTCAGCCGCGACTTCGGTATAGCTCAAGGCCAAAATATGGCCAATGGCGTTCTAGCGACACCTGACGATAGCGATCGCTGGGTACGCGACGCGCAACGTATTCGTGTTTACGTTAAGCAAGATAACGTATTACCTGAGCCTCTGGTGAGTGGCTCTAAAGCGACGGTAATGGTGGAATCTACTAATTCGTCAATCTTCCGCTTTATTGGTCACGTACAAATGCGCATCGTGAGCTTATTGCACTATGTTTATTGAGATGCAAGCCAACGAAAAACGACGCTTACTACGCATAGCATTTGGCACCACCATTGGCTTCGCTGTGTGCAAACTAATGGATTGGCCTTATGGTGTCTTTTTCACGGTATTCCCCATGCTCCTACTGGGCATGGTGCCAACCTTTAATCGAACTTTAGCCATTGAGTTTATCGTTGGCGGTTTTATTAGCGCTGCCGAGATGTGGATCTTACAGACAATCTTTAAGCCCTACCCTACAGCGATGTGGTTTGTGGCTCTATTTATCTTTGGTTACCACTTCCGCTTTATGCTCACCACACGCTATTTTTTAATGTGGGCGTCTGGTCTAATCACTTTGTCGACATTGCTCAACTTTGGCAGTTATGACGCCAGTCAGGCAACCGATATGGTAGTCACTACAGTATTAGCAGCGATCATATCCGTAGCTAGTGCTTACTTACTCTATTGGTTACTACCGGATCTTGAACCATTCCAGGGGGCACCGCCAGCACCACCCACAGCAGCACAAGTGAACCATAGAACGATCTTAGGTGCCTTACTGGCCACCGCTTCATTCACAGTCTTCCAAGTGTTTGACTTGCGCGATTCTCTTTCTGCACAAGTC
Source organism: Marinomonas fungiae (assembly GCF_001418205.1). Lineage (GTDB taxonomy): Bacteria > Pseudomonadota > Gammaproteobacteria > Pseudomonadales > Marinomonadaceae > Marinomonas > Marinomonas fungiae. The sequence continues at coordinate 550,839 of NZ_LIQF01000001.1, forward strand.
GCGACCATGTTGATACTGTTCCCAATGACCTATCAAGGCTCTATTGCGAGCGCTAAGAAACGCTCAAAAGGGGTAGCCTATGGCTGTGGATTGGCTTTGGTGGCGCAGGTATTAATGTACACCCTGATCGGCAACTTCTTCCTTGTATGCATTTCGTTATTCATAACAGTGATGATAACCGCCTACTTCCACTTAGTAGAGCGCTCTGGCTCTGGCATCGGTTTTGGTGCTTTGACCACCATCGGCATCCTGTATGGGCAATATTTGACCCCTCATAACGATATTTTTTACAGTGCTATCTATCGTTTCAGTTCAGTCGTTGTAGCCATGTTTTTAGTGCTTATGCTCGCTTATATCATTGATTATGCACTGAATAAATTTGAAGCCACCAGTAACTATGCATGACCAACATACATTCAAAAACCGCATTCATCGTATGCGGTTTTTTATTTATGGGAAGCAAACGACATTTTGTGATTCCTCCCATGCAGGAAATTTAGTCATGACTGTTTGAAAACAGTCGCTCTCGACAAAGCTATTTAACCAACACTTCAAATACGGGTAGTGGCTTTGCTCAAACCATTTCAAATCAACACCTGCAAACTGGCGAATAAATGGGAAGACAGCAATATCAGCAAGCGTCATCTTCTCCCCCATCAAAAAGCGAGAATGCTTCAAACGCTGCTCTAAGCGTTTCAAAAACCTCTCGCCCTTTTCTCGATAATAGCTTTGCACCTGTTCAGGATGACGATCAGCATATTTATAGCGGTCTAGCCATGGTTTAAAACAATGATCATTAAACCCTATCCAAGCTTGAATCTTCGCTTGTTGTTGAGCGTTCTCTGGCCATAATTGCTCAGATACGTCAGCATGTTTTGTGTGCTTTATTGCCCAAAAAATGATATCGAGACTTTCAGGGTAGCGTTGGCCATCGGCTAAAAGCTGTGGCACAGTGGAACGTCCACCTAAGTTAAGCAGTGCTGCAGGCTTATTTTTCAGAACGACTTCACGCAATTGCACTCTTAGCTCTAATATAGCGAGTGTATAACGCACACGGATGGCATAAGGGCATCGGCGAAAACTGTATAGAATGGCAGGCAAAACGCCCTCCTAATCAATAAATTTAAAAGCTACTATTATAAATAAAAGCGCAGCAAACGATGAAATAGCTCCAGTTTTTACGTCAATTCCAGCAATACGACTAATGTCTGCCCGTTTACGACACCCTGTCTATTGAATAGACAACAATGTTCATAGAATGAGTAAATAGTATAAGTGTTTAACACCAAAAAAGGATTAACAATGAAAAAGCTTACGAAGTTCTTTTCCGCACTAGCGTTTGCACTACCTCTTACAATCCAAGCTCAGACTGTTGAATTAACGACTATGAACTGGCCACCTTTCTATGGCGACAGTTTAGAACGTGGCGGTTTTATCACTGCTATTGTTGACGAAGCACTAGCTCAATCTGGTTATGACAGCACTATTGAGTTTACAGCTTGGCAGAATGCCCTGGACGTTGTGAAGAGCGGTGAGAAAGACGCTATTGTCGGTGGCTACTACTCTGAAGAACGTGCTCAAGAATATTACTTCTCTATTCCAATCTACACAGTGTTAGCAGGCCTTATTAAAAAACCTGACTTTCCACTTAACAACTACGACTCATTTGAGTCCCTTGATCAGTACAAAATTGCAAAAATCAAAGCAACCGTAATTGGTGAATCATTCGATAACTTCCCATTCTCTAACCTTAAAGAATACCCAGAAGTTAAAGATGCAGTAAAAGCTCTAGATGCAGGTGAAGTGAATCTATATGCCGACAGTCTAGCGGTAGCTAAAGCTGCGGCAGAAGCAGAAGGCATTGATGCATCAAAGCTACAAATCCTGTTACCTCCATTGGAAGAAAACGATCTATATCTATTGATCTCTAAATCCATTCCAAATGCAGAAGAACTACGTGACGCATTCAATAAAGGTTTGATCGCGATTCAAGGTTCTGGCCGCTACGACGAGATTCTAGCTGAGTTTAATCAGCAGTAAGGCCGTTATCCTGTTCAATAGAGCAGGCGAAGAGTATGCTAATAAGGCTCACAGACTTGTTCTGTGAGCCTTATTTTTTCTGGAACTTCGATATGGAGCAAGGGATGTTTTCTCCAAGTACTATCACCTTAGTTGCTACCCCACCTCGCCTTAGTGACTATGATACTGAATCAAACGATTATGCTCTAAAAGATAAAGATCAGTATCATAAGAAACTGAAAAAGGCTCAGGAGCTAATGCTTCAAGTTCAACAAGCTTATTATCATCAAGGTAAGCGCGCGATTATCGTTTTTCAAGGCTGGGATGCTGCAGGCAAAGGCGGTGCTATCCGCCGAATTAGGGAAAAATTAGACCCACGAGGTTACCGCGTACACCCAATCGCTTCACCAACAAAAGATGAGCAAGGTCGACATTACCTCTATCGCTTTCAAGCTCGCCTACCTAAACCCGGTTCGATCGCAATATTTGATCGCTCTTGGTATGAGCGAGTATTGGTCGAGCGCATTGAAGAGTTTGCCTCGCCAAATGAATGGCAGCGCGCTTATCAAGAAATTAACGAGTTTGAGCGAATGCTGACCGACGACGGTGTGCGCATCATCAAGATTTTTATGCACATCTCGAAAGACGAACAACTTAAACGCTTTGAGGAACGTCTCAACAACCCCGTCAAACAATGGAAATTAACGGAAGAAGACATACGTAATCGCTCAAAATGGGAGCTTTATGAAACGGCAACAGATGAAATGTTCCAACGTACTTCGACCATCTCAGCACCTTGGCATATTATTCCAGGCAACAAGAAATGGTTTGCCAGAGTGGAAGTATTAAATACCGTGATTGAGGCCTTATCGAAAGAAATGGACTTATCACCACCACCTGTGGACGAAGCGGTCGTGAAAGCTGCGCGAAAACAGCTGGGAATCGAGATTAACGACTAGCACATCATATAAAATCAAGAGGGCCGATTAAATCGGCCCTCTTGCTTTCTTACCACATCAAATCATCTGGAATTTGGAACTCAGCATACGGATCATCTTCGTCGATATCCTCTGCTTTAGAAGAGGTATTTAATACCAGAATCATATCAGGCTCTTTCTCTTGAACCTTCTCGGCAATACCTTTCGGTACAATCTCGTATTGACCTTCTAGCTTAGCAATCGCTAGACGTCCTTCTGATAAGTCTTTATGCATCTTCTCTGATACGTACAGTTTCTTCACCTTTTTCTCATCGGTGAAGTTGTAAGCAATTTCGCCATCTTCCTTTGCTACACGGTTTTGAATAATAATCTGACGAATCTGACCTAGAATGGCTTTGTACTCAATCTCCGCCTGACGTTTAAGGTTTAACTCTTTATCACGCGCCGCCTTTTCTTCTTTCTGACGCTTTAACTCAGCCTGACGAGCTTCTTCTGCCGAATTGTCTAGCTGACCTTTCTTCATTTTTTGTTTCGTCTGAAGCTTTTCAGCCTTAATTTTATTCGCCTTTTTCTTATCGACGATACCAGCACCTAACAGCTGTTCTTGTAAGGACTTAGCCATGTAAAACCTCTAATCAACGCGTATCAATAAACTACCCGCATTATAACGCTTTTAAAGGGTAATGCCCTGCCATTTTCACCGTGATTTGAAAGTGATACACCTACTAGGATCTGCCCCCTTTGCTACGATCGGGGATGAAGGCCGGGCATTTTCGACAGACGTAAAAAAGCCCTGACTGCATCAGCAATCAGGGCTTCTTAATTAAAAGCTTGACGACGACCTACTCTCACATGGGATCTCCCACACTACCATCGGCGATGGCGCTTTTCACTTCTGAGTTCGGGATGGGATCAGGTGGTTCAACGCCTCTATGATCGTCAAGCAAACGGGTTTGCGTTCGTTCTGATGTTGTCATCAAAACACGCAAGTTCGTAAACTTGAGTCCTTAACAATTAGACTTTGAAATAGTCGATAACCAAG
>NZ_LIQF01000002.1:0-451933 GCF_001418205.1 Marinomonas fungiae
TCGAAACCGCCAAAGCCAATGGCTTGATTGCCTATGATTATCTTGTGAAGCTGTTTGAAGAACTGCCGAAGCGGGAAAAGGGAGTGGATCTTGATGACTTATTACCATGGAACATCAAACTGACACACTGACAAATCACTCTCGCCGCCTCCATGCGGCTCAGGATCTTCCTGAAGAAAGGTAGAGCTCCCGTCCTTGGGAGCTTAAACTATCCATAGCTCTCTACCTTAGACATACCATAAAGATATCAGTGTTGGATTGCATCACTTGAGTATCAGAAAGCTGTTTTAGGTCAAAAAATAGACTCAAGGTGTGGATGCCCAGACGCTTACTAGTAATGGGTATATTAGGTACATTAATATGGGCATATGGTGATATCCCATTTAAGTAACGTATAACAAGCGCTTTAAACGGAACGTCAACAGTTGGCTATCGTTCGTTCCTCACAATTTTAGCCAACTATTACCGTCCGCTTAAGCGGGCGTTATATGTTACAGAGAGATTGAGGAAACCCTTTATGCCAGCAGGAATTTGGCCACCAGCAATAGCGTTTTATATGCAATGCATCAGATTTCATTGCGAAGCTGCCATGCTCTCCATCGATTTTCTCGCTGACTTTGCCTCCATGACCAACGAGGCAGATGGAAATTACGAAATTGGTGGCGAGCAACAAGACGCAGTTTTAAACCATTTACAAAATATATTCGTACACGCAGCAGCTATATCTAGGTATGCCTGGCCATCTAAAGCAGGTAAAGAGAATTTACACGCTAATCGAGGGTTAGAGTTAAAGCGACTCTTAGAGCTTTCCGATGAAAGCCCTCTACGTGACAGAAACCTAAGGAATAAATTAGAGCACTTCGATGAGAATCTCGATACATACCTAAATAGCAAGCCAATTGTTGGCCATGTTATACCGGCATACGTGGGTGGCACCATCAATAGCCAAGGCGTGCCAGTACACCTGTTTAGAGCTTTCTACGTTGACACAGCAGTATTCGAAATACTCGGCCACAAATTTGAGGCACAGCCAATTGTCGATGAAATATGTCGTCTGCATAGTCGCTTCCATGCCAGCGCCATATAACAATTGGTTCAAACCGTTCGCTTAGCTCACTGGGACGGGCTAAAGCCCGCCCTTTAACCAAACGTTAGATTCAACGGAGAACTATGCCAGTGAGGCGTGTTAGACATAAACCAGCATTAAATTCTCAATGTTTGTGTGGGTCAGGATTGAAATTCAAACGTTGTTGTTTCGGTGACAACGATGTTGCTTGTGGGAAAATGATCGACTCCGCTAGAGATTTGATAGTTAGGAAAGACTATCGAACTGCACTCAAACACGTTAGGCACGGAATTACCAATTATACAATTCTACATAAGACAAATACTGCACCTTACATTAACAGTAAGAATGACGGTGTAATGTGGCTTTTAGATATTGATATTAAGGCTCTAGCCGAATTGACTGAATTCTTACTCGATTGTTATCGAGGCTTAAATGACTATCAATCATTTGAACATGACTTAGAAAGATTAAGAGGTAATATTTCTGATGTGCGCTGGCAAAGAAAAATCACGTACTTTCAGATCATAGCTTCGCTTGGTGATCATTGGTCTGAAAAAGTAGGGAAAAGGGAAGTGAAAAAGTTACTACCCTTAGATGAAGAGAGTGATACTGAAATTATCCAATTGTATCTTCATTTTTGCTCTGAGGAACTTACGTTTAAAAGAAATATAGATATCCTAGACAGGCTTGTTTCTCTAATCGAAAAGCCTTCGGAAAAACTTCAATATACTGTAGCCAAAGCTATAAAGTATCTTTGTATAGGAGACGAGTCAGAATCTGAGAAGTTAATTGAACAAGCTCTAAATGATTATGAATTGAAAGATTGGAGAAGTGATAACTCATATGGACACATGCAGCATGCGCGGGCAATAAGTTTATTAGCCGATCTACAGCATTCTGCCAAGTTAAAGGTGCAGTCAATTCAAGAGTTTGAATCTCTTTTAGAAAATCACTCCTGGACAGATTCAGGCATAGCCGATATACATTTTGAAATTGGGAAGTCTCTATTTCACATTAAGAAGTTTGAAGAGGCTATAGAGCAATACAGAAAGTCGTTAGAAATCCAGAAAACAGAAATAGTAAAGGTCTTCATGTCTCAAGCCAAGCTTGATTTAAATGATGAGGGGGCAATCAGTACCATTAAGGAAGTAGAAGATAATCTTTCTGAATTATCTGAATCAGAACGGCTGGATTATATTTTCACCTATGCTGCTATTGGTATAGCGTTTAAACAAAAAGACATGATCGAGAAATCTTTGGTTTACTTGAATGATATCTCTCCCTTAGCTCCGATTTTCGAGAAACATAAGTCAAAGTTAGTTTCAGAAATATCAGTGTTATATAAAACTGGTGAACTCGAAGAAAAAAGTAATTTAATAAGTACATTAAAGAAACTTTTTAGTTTAACAACTAGGTACCTAATTTTACAGCCAAATATTGCTGGGCTAGGTGTGAATATTAACATGATGGCTGACGATTTAGTGTCAGAATCTAACAAGAAAAAGCAGTCGGACGCGTAAACGCTCCGCTGTTTTGAGCGTTAGATGATTTTATGAATATTTATCTCTTCGAAGGCATCGTTCACCCCGAAAGGGCACAGATTGGGCTGGAGTGTACGTTTCCTTTCACCCATCTCATGTTAAACAAGACATCCACTTTAAAAAGTTGCTGAGCATTCTTTTTTCACTAAGCCAAAAAATAAGCCAGCTCTAACCAGAACTGGCTTGTTCATGGTCATTCAAGCTCTAAATTTCTACATTTCACTCGATTTTCCAAATGTTAGGCACACAAAATTCTGACCAGTTTCAGGCAATTAGGGTCAGATAAAAATTACTAGAGTGTGGTGTTTGAGGCGTTATAGCACAGGAGCAGTCCCTTGCTCGGAAATTTCAATTGGACTATTATTTGTACGTTATTTTGTACTGTTGAGGTTCTTTATGAATCGTATTCGTTTTGATCAAGATATTCAGCCGTTGTCTGAATTTCGTGCAGGTGTTGCTTCTTACATCAAACAAATCAATGAGACTCGCCGTCCATTGGTCATTACGCAGCATGGTAAAGGCGTTGCTGTGGTGCTGGATGTTGCTGAGTACGAAGCAATGCAAGAGAAGATTGAGTTGCTAGAAGAAATGCGCACGGCGGAAGCTCAGTTAGCTTCAGGTCTTGGTGTTTCTAATGATGATGCACGTGCACAGGTTCTGGGGCGTATTAAGAAGTGAAGGTAGTTTGGTCTCCGTTAGCTCTTGAAAAGCTCAGTGATGTTGCTGAGTTTATTTCTTTGGATAACCCATTAGCAGCGGAAAAGTGGGTCAACGAGGTTTTTGATAAAACGGAGTTGCTTGGAAGTATGCCTGAAATGGGGCGATTGGTTCCTGAAATGCCCCATATGAACTACCGTGAAATCATCTTTGGTCACTACCGTATTATCTATAGCTTAAGCCATGAAATTCGTGTGCTAACCGTGCGTAATTGTCGTCAAATATTGTCGCAAGATGATGTTTAAAGCTCGGTTTTCCCCATAAAAAAATCCGATTAAGTCGCCTTAATCGGATTTTTCATTTAAACCTTAAAACAGTAGCGATTACTGAGCGGTTTCAGTCGCTTTTTGTTGCTGTTGTAGGTTTTCTAGGTACAGTGCATCGAAGTTGATCGGCGCTAGCATCACTGGGTTGAAGCTGCCTTTGGTGATCACAGAGTCGATGGTTTCACGTGCGTATGGGAACAGTGTGCCTGGGCAGAATGCACCAAGTGCGTGGTGTAGTTGACGCTCTTCGAAGCCAGCGATGGTGAATAGGCCACCTTGCTGACTTGAACTCGGTAAGCTGGCTCACCGTCAAGCAGGCAATTGTTGGTGTGGGTGTCCGGATAAGCTCAAGACCTAAGACAGACCTGATTTAGGCGTCGCCCCCATCTAAAATTACTTTAGTGTTGTACGCTTCCGTACTCCACTAGCTGTGGCTGTTTGAAGCTGGTTTGAGCCGAGTGAATATCAAAAACAAATATCCCTTCGATCATAACCTGAGAGATTACGAACCTTTACATCGCTTTAAATTTGCCGCAGAGTGCAGCTCTAGGACAAATCAAGACAGGAGTCATTTAGATGCAGGGTAATGAGCTTTACTTTTTTTTGGGCGTTGTAGTCGTTGTTTGGCTTTTCTTTTTTCTAAAAGGTAATAAACGTCCGCCCACCAATTACTTTATTTGTGCTCGTTGCAATAAGACGGAGCAGTACTCAGCTCGCACCACGGAGGCGTGGCGCAGAGGGTTTAGCAAGCTATATTGTCAGGTCTGTCATAAGCAGTGGCTCAATAAGAATCCTGAACGTAAACACGACAAGTCAGATAGTGGTCAAGGTGGATGTTTGGGCGTGTTGGTGGTGCTTTTGCTTATGCCGCCAACCATATTTGGGGCTATTTGGTACGTGTTCTAACTGTCCGTTAGGTTGCGTTCGAAATCTAAGCTATGCTCGAAATCCAAATGCGCTGACTTCGCTTCGTCAATGCTGGGCGCTATATGCTCTTAAAAGAAGGTAATAGGATGAATGGAATCATTATCGGTGCGGGGATTGCTGGGCTTTCAACCGCGGTAGCTCTCAAATTAAAAGGGATTGATGTGGATGTTTATGAAGCATCGACCGAGTTAAAAGCGATTGGCGCTGGAATTCTTGTACCACCCAATGCAATGGCTGTTTTGGCTCATTATGGTTTGGCTGATGAGGTGAAGTCTTGTGGCAAGGAATTAAACGCTCTTCAGGTTTCCAACTTTCGAGGGGAGCCCATTTCAACTACCCCATCCTCTTATGACAATAATCGGATGCCGTTCAAAACCGTGGCTGTCCACAGAGGGAAGCTGCAAGAGATATTGCTGCGCAAGGTTAGCAAAGAGCGTATTCATTTAGGCTATCAGTTCAGTGGTGTCGAGAGTGCGAATGATGGTGTGCAGGTTTCTTTTGCAAATGAGCAACAGTGTACAGCGGAGTTTATGATAGGTGCCGATGGTTTAAGGTCAAAAGTAAGGCAGTTTGTGATGCCTGATGCGACACTGCGCAACGCTCAGCAGGTCTGTTGGAGAGGCGTGGCAAATATTCAGCTGCCTGATAGGTGGAATGCTCAGCTAACTGAGCTTTGGGGAAGCGGTACACGTTTTGGCTTTGTCCCTATTGGTCCGGATCAAGTGTATTGGTACGCGACAGTCACGACGAAACTTAGCCACGGTTTTGAGCTAGCTAGCGCCGCTGAAAGCTTGCGAAAAGTATTCTCTTCTTACATAAACTGTGTCAGCGACATCATTGAAAGCACGCCTCAAGATTTAATAATTGAGGGAAGTCTGTATGACATTGAGCCTTTGAAACACTGGTTTTCAAAACGTGTGCTGCTTCTAGGGGATGCGGCTCATGCGATAACGCCCAATCTAGGTCAGGGTGGGGCGTTGGCCATTGAAGATTCCTATCAAATAGCTGAAAAACTGGTGCGCTATAGTGACCCAAGCATAGCGTTTTCTACGTTCCAAAAGGCTAGACAGTCTAGGGTAAATAGAGTGTCGAACGCTTCATGGAAAATTGGGCAGGTTGCTAACTGGCGTTCTCCGCTTTTATGTAGCGCACGAAACCAGCTGTTAAGTAAGCTTTCACCGAGGATGGCGAAAAGCCAATCAGATTGGCTCTACCATTTTGAAGTAGGCGCTTAAGATGGTCGACTTATTATGCCCCTAGTTCATTAGGATTAAAGGCCTAGTAAACATCAAAGCAAGTTGCTTAATCTTTAGGTGTCATACGATTAGGAGCAGAGATGGACATTCTAAAATACGCTGAGAGGGCCATGTCAATGGATGATGAGGTGTGGCGAAGGCATGCCAACCCTTGGAGCGTCTATACGCGTTTCTCGGTGTTGCCTTTACTCTCTTTGGCGTTCTGGTCTAGGGAGTGGATAGGGGGTTATTCGATCATTCCCGTTGTGCTTTCTTTGTGTTGGATATGGCTTAATCCGCGCTTCTTTAAAGCGCCAGACAATACTAACAATTGGGCGTCAATGGGGACATTTGGCGAACGAATTTATCTCAATCGTAAACATGAAAACATTCCCAAACATCATATCCATGTCTGTCGAACACTTCAGCAGCTATCGGCGATGGGGCTTCCCATCTTAATCTACGGGCTGTATGAATTAGATATCTGGGCTCTGCTGATCGGTAATTTTTGGGTCATGGTGTTTAAGGCGTGGTTTGTTGATCGTATGGTCTGGCTATATCTTGATATGAGAAATACCCAGACCACCTTAAATCCGACTGAAGAAGCTTAGCTTCAGCTAGATAGAGCCAGGTCTGAGGGCTGCCGTGCTCGCCGAATATCGTTAGTATCATGAGGTGACATCGCTCCGGCATATTCATGCGGTGCACCATTTAGTAGAACATTTGGATTGGCAGGCACCCGAGCACATTTTATTCAGGTGTTTTCTGAACGGGCGATGGTCATGGTGCCTTGGTATTTGCTTGGGCCTGATAAACAGCCTTGAACGCCTAGTAAAGACCTTTGAGCTCGCAATTAGCTCCTATAGGGGACTGTTCGATAAGACGTAAGTCAACATTTTTATGCTAAGCAGAAGGCACAGCACTCCGAGAATCTTTTTTAAATGCTTCGCTGGAAGGCGTGTACTACAGGCTACACCCAAGGGCGCTGATATATAGCTGGTTACAGCAAACAGAGCAAAAGCGGGAAGATAGATATAGCCTAAGGTAAGTTGTTCAGACGAACTGTTTTGCCAACCATTAATGAGGTATCCCAACGTCCCTGTGGCTGCCAATGGGAAACCAATCGCGGCAGAAGTGCCAACAGCCTGTTTCACATTAAGATTTTGTTTCATTAGATAAGGGACCAGCATTCCTGCACCACTGACTGAAACCAATGTTGATAAAGAGCCTATCAAGGCGCCAATAAATATGTTGCCCGTTGTTGAATGAGGTGATTTATTCGGTTTATCGCCTTTAGGACGGAACATTTTATAAGTGATATAAAGCATAAACAGACTAAAAAACAGCGCTAGAATAACGCCATTAATCTTGGCAGCGATAGAGGTTGCGATGAACGTGCCAATCATGACGCCAACTGTCATTTTAACTGCAAGAACGCTATTTACATTCCCTTTAGTGTAATGGGTTCTCATACTGCTGAAGGTTGTAAAAATCATTGCTGCCATGGAAGTACCTAGTGCCATATGGACCACCTCATGGTCCGCAAGACCCTGCGCAGTAAAAAGCATCGTGAATGCTGGAACGGTCAAGCCGCCACCCCCAACGCCGACTAATCCGGCAAGAAATCCCACCCCTATTCCTAATAAAGCGTAATAAACAGCAAAACTAAAATCGATCATTAGTAGATACCTTAAAGTAACAAATTAGATAGCTGTACTCTAGGGGGATGTTGTTCTGGCATGTTAGTCAGTTATGGCCGTAATATAATGCTAAATGGCCAAGGTTTAGAGTTTCATAATGAGAGTGAGGCAAGTAGGTGATAGTACAGCGGGTGCTGAGGTGATTACATGTGAATGGTCGGAGGCTGCACATAAAGAAAACAAAACCCAAAAGCCATATCAGTGGCATACCCATTTAAGAGGCCAACTGCTGTGTATTGAATCAGGCGTTGTACAAATCAAGACGGCTTCTGGAACGTGGGTTTTGCCTCCTCATAGAGCTGGCTGGATTCCTCCGGGTACGCAGCACAGTATCCTTTTTTGCAGCTCAGTTTCGGGTTATTCAGTTTTATTTCAGCCTAAGCTTTGCGAAGCGTTACCAAGTAAACCTTATGTACTCGGAGTTAATCCGCTTTTGATGTCTATGGTTATTCGCAGTCAGAATTGGTGTAAGGATCTGCTTACCGAAGAGAATATGCGCATTGCGGATGTCATGACGGATGAAATACGTAACGCAGACGCTGAAAAACTCTACCTGCCTATGCCAAGAGACCCACGTTTGTTACGAATAGCGGAAGCGGTATTAAGTGAACCAGGAAGCCCTAAGACTGTAGAACAATGGGCTGAATTTGGGGCTTTGTCAGCACGTTCGCTAAGACGTCTAATGCCTGCGGAGACAGGATTGACGTTCGTGCAATGGCGTACTCAGGTTCAGTTAAATCATGCTTTGGCGCTGCTGTCTCAGAATGTGCCTGTTGGTGATGTTGCTTTTTCATTGGGATATACAACCGCTAGCAACTTCATCGCGATGTTTAAAAAGATGATGGGAGATTCACCAGCACATTATTTCTCTCATAGTAATTAGTGGCATATGAAAAGCCGTTAAACGGAAGAGCACAATCATGGTTCCCGCGTACAGCGCGGTCCCACAGAGGTGTAGCTAATATTGATTGCCTCCAAGCCTGATAGATCGCTCCCGAACTGAGTCGGGTCGTACCAGCCCAACAAAACCCCATAAAAAATCCGATTAAGTCGCCTTAATCGGATTTTTCATTTAAACCTTAAAACAGTAGCGATTACTGAGCGGTTTCAGTCGCTTTTTGTTGCTGTTGTAGGTTTTCTAGGTACAGTGCATCGAAGTTGATCGGCGCTAGCATCACTGGGTTGAAGCTGCCTTTGGTGATCACAGAGTCGATGGTTTCACGTGCGTATGGGAACAGTGTGCCTGGGCAGAATGCACCAAGTGCGTGGTGTAGTTGACGCTCTTCGAAGCCAGCGATGGTGAATAGGCCACCTTGCTGAACTTGTACAAGGTAAGCTGGCTCACCGTTGTTTTTCACGTTAACCGTGATGTCTAGCACGACTTCGTAAAGGTTTTCACCTACTTGACGGCTTTTAGTGTTCAACTCAAGGCCTACTTCTGGCTTCCATTCTTCTTGGAATACAAGCGGAGAACGTGGTGATTCAAATGACACGTCTTTTAGGAAGATACGTTGGATTTGTAGTTGTGGTTGAGCTTGGTTTTCTTCAGCCATGATAGTTCCTTGGTGTTTTAGTTAGAGGCAAGCAGAGCATCAAGCTCGCCTGCACTTTCGAGCGCAAATAGGTCGTCGCAACCACCTACATGACGGTCTCCAATCCAGATCTGAGGCACTGTGTGACGGCCGCTTTTTTCCATCATTTCTTGGCGTAAAGCGTGGTTGCCATCAACATTAATCTCATTGAAGTCCGCTTGCTTATATTGCAACAGCTGCTTTGCACGTGAGCAAAATGGGCAGTAGTTGCTGGAATAAATTGTTACGTTAGCCATTGCGGACACCTTCTATTATTTTTTCACTAGTGGTAGGCCAGCATTTTGCCATTCAGTGATGCCGCCTTGTAGCTTGTAGACATCAAAACCTGACTTGATCAGCTCTTTTGCACTTGAGCCCGCTGTCATTCCCGTTTTACATACTAAGATGATTGGGGAGGATTTGTATTTTTCTAGGGTGTTCGCAGAATCTTTCAGTTTTGCTGAAGGAATATTGATCGAACCCGTTAGGTGACCGGTACGAAACTCATTAGCTGGGCGGATATCGACGACTACTGCGTCTTTATCGTTGATCAAGTTAGTGGCTGCCGCCGTCGTCAAAGAGCGCGCACCACCACGTGTTTCCACGAAGATCAAGGTTGCCGCAATGAAAACGAAGACCGCTACCATTTCCCAATGGTTTAAAGAAAATTCAATTAGTTGGTTCATCATGTGGATTCAAGCCTATAAAAAAACTGCAAAGCATTATACACGGTGAGGGAAAAGGGTACATACTAGCAAGCCAGTGCAGTTGAAATGGAGTGATCACGGTGTTTAGCCAGAGTATAAAGGCCTTTTGTTGCATTCTTTTGATAACCAGTTTAGTTGCCTGCAGCAGTGCGCCTTCTAAGCAGGAATTTGACAGTACGCGTGATCAGCAGCAGTACGAATTAGCGCATCTATTAGAAACCCTATGGCAACGTGGGCATATTATCCCGACGCTACAACAGGGTGCGCCTTTGATCAGCAGTGCCAAAGCTGGACAAGCGGCGATTGCGCAACAGAACCAGAACAATATCGACTTGGTAAAAGCGGAGCTGGCCAAGTTAGATGCCAAGCTTATCGAGCGTCAACAGCAACCGCAAACTGGCGATCTCGCGCAACTAATGGCTCTGTCGGTTGAGGATAATGCGAAAAACCAATACATGGCAGAGCCTTTAATTATTTATCGCTCGGAGCAAACTCGCTGGCGTTTGATGGGGGAGGATGGTACTGAGATTTGGCTCAATGTAGTCTGGAATGAGAAAGGGAAACTGTACATTGAGGGACAAGAAGCACTGGATCTCAGCCCGAGTAGCCCGGACACGCCCAGAACACTGCAAGTGTTTTATTATGGCGGTAAGGTGTTAGCGCAAGCTTCTCTAACCTTAGAGCTACAAACGAAAGTGCCGCGTTTATAACGCGGCACTTTGCGATCTGTTGTGACACTTAAGAGCTGTTTAGGCAGCGCTGTTGGTGGAGTCAAAAATCTTGTCCGCGTTGCCTTCGATAAAACTGTCGAACAGCTCTCCGTTGGGCTGTTTGTGGCGCAAGGCAAACTCATAGAAACAGCTCGGGATGACGCGCGTCTCTCCCTCCGCAAAGGTGAATTCGATCTTATCCGCCATGGTCGATGATTGTTCTAGGTATAGCTCTGGAGAACCTTTGATCAGTCCACCGGTTTGGTTCAAAGTGTAGCCTTCATCCAACAGCAGTTGATTCACTTCTTGGATGCTCGGTGTTTGCGTCAGGTGATTAATGCTCACGGTAAAGTGATTTGCCTGTAAGCCCATGGTGCTCAGCCACGCAGCGTATTCGCTGTGTTGTGCAAGGGTTAGGTAATCCTGCTCTGCAATAGGCTGCCATAGGCATTTTGACCAAAAGATTTCCGGCCCTTGTACGACATCGTCAGGGATTTGCTCTACGAGCTTGTTGATAATGGCTTGGCAGTCTGCTGGCAGTTCGTCGCTTAACAGCTCAGATAAGAAAATCTTTGGTGCGTCCGCTTGGCTTTGATGCTTGTAGCAACGGGCTTTTAGGTGTTTGCTTTCAAAACGAAATGCACCATAAGCCTGATAGCCGAGGTCAATTAGAATTGGCTCTAATTTCTCTAGTGCAATGGGTGAGTTGGCAAACGTACGAAAGGCAATATGATCGTTGATCACGTTTTCGCCGTGTTGTTTGAACAGTGCTTGAATGCGTTGCGCTTGCGGCGTGACGCTTGTGTAAGAATCCCAAAGTGCGGCAAAAAACTGGTCAACTTGCATAAAAATGCTCCCAATACTCTGAAAAAAAAGGTGGAAATTTAGTTACTCCATGGAGTCAATGTAAGACCACATCGCCATTGGTGCAAAGGGTAAAAAAGCATTGCTTGATGCGTAAAACTCATGCATTGCTTTTAATGGCTGAGGTTTTGGTATTCATTCGTTGTTTGACTGACAAGATGGTATTGATTAAATGCGCGGGTAAGTTGCTTTCTTTGGTATGGGCAATACCGACCACGCGCTTAAGGGCTACGTCGGTAATGGGGCGAATAGTGACGTCGCTGCGGCCACGCAACGAGTGCTCAGGGATTAGCGAGACACCTAAACCTGCCGCGACTAAGTCCAGTGCGTATTCTTCGGTTTTCACTTGCGCGCGTACGTCCATGGTGATGCCTTGCTTCTGCATCAAATAGTCCCAAGATTCTTGAATATCACAGGGTTTTCTTGAGATAAACGCCAGCTTATCGATCTGCTTAATCGACAAGGAAGGAAACTCTGACAACCAATGATCATTGGCCATGGCGATGACATAGTTGTCCTCCCACAGGTAATAAAATACATCTTTATCGGTGATGTAGTTATCG
This sequence comes from Marinomonas fungiae, assembly GCF_001418205.1. Lineage (GTDB taxonomy): Bacteria > Pseudomonadota > Gammaproteobacteria > Pseudomonadales > Marinomonadaceae > Marinomonas > Marinomonas fungiae. The sequence goes on from NZ_LIQF01000002.1 coordinate 11,871, forward strand.
CAGGTAAAGCGCAGATCTGCCTTCTCAGATGCATCGACAAGACTAAACGTCAGCCCCGGAATCTCATCCAGCAGTGTCTTAAGTACTTGGCTAACGAGCGCGCCGGATAAAAAGGGAGATAGCGAGATGGAAACATCTAATGGCGCATGCGTATCGGCGAATAAACTGCGCATGGCGTTCATATCATTCACCATTCGACAGGCATGAGGATAAAGCTTAGCGCCGCTGTCGGTAGGGGTGACGCCTTTGGAATGACGAACAAACAGTTGCGTCCCTAAATCACCCTCTAGTTGAGCCAGCGTCGCAGAAATCGATGGTTGGGCGACAAAGCAACGCTTCGCCGCGGCACTTAAACTGCGTTCTTCAAACACCGCAATAAAATAACGTAGTGAGCGAATATCCATCTCGATTCCTCTGGTTCAGTTAATTTGACTATAGCGATAATCTAGGCATAGGACAAACCTATACCAGAGACAGGAAATCAATATTTCTCCTCGATGGCTAGACTGAGTAGAGTGACTTCATACTAATCTGTAAATCAACAGTTAATGATCACTGAATGAAAGGGGATACCATGACGCATGCTTGCTTAGAAACTTTAGGCGTTAATCAACTAAAACAGGGCGATACGTTTTACAGCGTATTAACAGGTAACACTGTAGCGCTTGGTCAAGGTGAAGCATTTTCAGCACACAGCCCAATCGATGGTGCGAAGCTGTCTCAATTTAACAATGCAACGCCAGCGCAACTAGATGCTGTTAACGCTGAGCTTCAAGAAGCGTTTAAAGCATTACGTGTTATCCCTGCGCCACGTCGTGGTGAGCTAGTACGCCGTATCGGTGAAGAAGCGCGTAAGTACAAGCATGAATTGGCTCAAGTAATTTCTCTAGAAGCCGGCAAAATCCTTCCAGAAGCCTTGGGTGAAGTACAAGAGTGGATCGACGTGTGTGACTTCGCCGTTGGTCAGTCTCGTATGCTACATGGTCTATCTATCGTTTCAGAGCGTCCTGGGCACCGTATGATGGAGCAATGGCACCCACTTGGTCCTGTTGCTGTAATTACTGCGTTCAACTTCCCAATGGCGGTTTGGGCTTGGAACGCAATGCTTGGTCTAGTCTGTGGTGACCCAATCCTATTGAAGCCATCTGAAAAAGCGCCTCTATGTGCTTTGGCTATGTATCAAATTGCGCAAAATGTCATCGCAGATATGCCGGACATCCCAAAAGCGTCTGTGAGTGTCATGATCGGTGGCCGTGATTTGGGCGAAGCGATTTCTTCTAGCCCTGTTTTCCCTCTTGTTTCTGCCACAGGTTCAACGGCGATGGGTAAAGCGGTAGCGGAAACCGTTGCGAAACGTCTTGGTCGCTCTTTGCTTGAGCTTGGTGGTAACAACGCCATGATCGTATCTGATACGGCTGATCTGGATCTTGCGCTGCGTGCGATCGTATTCTCAGCAGCGGGTACAGCAGGTCAACGTTGTACAACACTACGTCGTCTGATTACTCATGAAACAATCGTTGATGGTCTAGTTGAGCGTGTAGCGAAAGCTTACTCTTCACTTCGCATTGGTAACCCAATGGAAGAAGGTAATCTAGTTGGCCCTCTTATCGACGAAGGTAGCTTTGCCCGCATGCAAAGTGCTTTGGAAGCCGCCAAAGCTCAAGGCGGTGAAGTAGTATTTGGTGGTGAGCGTGTAGCAGAAAATGTTCCTGCGGGCGGTTTCTATGTACGACCAGCGATTGTGCGTATTGCCCATGATGCGCCGATTGTACATGAGGAAACCTTTGCGCCAATTCTATACGTATTAACGTACAGCGATTTTGAAGAGGCATTGGAAATCCAAAACGAAGTACCACAAGGCTTGTCTTCTGCCGTGTTCACAGAAAGTATGCGTGAAGCGGAGCTGTTTATGTCTCCTGCGGGTTCTGATTGTGGTATTGCCAACGTTAATATCGGTACGTCTGGTGCTGAGATCGGCGGCGCGTTCGGTGGCGAGAAAGAAACGGGCGGTGGTCGTGAATCTGGCTCCGATGCATGGCGTAACTACATGCGCCGCACCACTAATACGGTGAACTACGGTGGTGATCTGCCGTTGGCTCAAGGCATTGTATTCGAATAATCCCTTTGTTTAGCGCCCTCATATTGATGGATTCGGAGGCCTAGGTTATGTCTGAGTTGATGTGTGATTCCCTTTGGCGCGCCAGCGCACCAAAGGGACCTGAATTAAGCCCACTCACTGAAGATCTTGAGGTGGATGTGGTCATCATTGGCGGTGGTTTTACGGGACTGTCAACGGCGTTGCACTTAGCCAAGGTTGGTAAAAAAGTGGTGGTAGTTGAAGCCAAGGAAATCGGCTTTGGTGGCTCAGGGCGTAACGTAGGCCTTGCTAATGCCGGGGTGTGGTTGGAACCCAATCAATTGGATGCGGCGCTTGGTCGCGAAGCAGGTGGGGCGCTGTATGACATGTTGGGAAAGGGTCCTGACTATGTCTATGGCTTGATTGAGCAATATCAAATCGAGTGTGAACCTGTGCGCAAAGGCACTTTGCATGCTGGCGTTGGCAAACAAGGTTTAGCCCAGTTACAGCGTCGCTATCAACAGATGGCCGAGCGTGGCTCGCCAGTAAAGTTGTTAACGGCCAGCGAAGCGCAACAGCGCATTGGTTCGAAAAGCTTTAACTCGGCGCTATTTGATCCCCGTGCGGGCACGATTCAACCCATGGGCTATGCCCGTGGCTTGGCCCATGCGGCGTTAAAAGAGGGGGCTCAGTTATTTGATCAGTCTCCTGTGGTGGGTATTGAGAAGCTAGGCTCACGCTGGCAGATTTGTGTGGCCAATGCCAAGGTGATGGCCGATCAAGTGGTGCTGGCAGCCAATGCCTACGCAGATTTTTTCTTAAAACCGCAAGAGCGTAAGTTCGTTCCGATCAGCTATAGCCAGATGGCCACTAAGCCCCTCAGTGCATCCGAGCTTGAGCGTATTTTACCCGGCAAAGAAGGGCTCTGGGATACCTGCATGGTGATGAGTTCGTTCCGTTTAGATAACCAAGGTCGTTTGATTTTCGGCGGCATGGGGAATACCGGGACAATGCATACGGATTGGGCTAAGCAGCGCTTAAAAGACTTGTATCCATTCTTAAGCAAGGTCGAATTTGAGTATTTTTGGAGTGGGAAAATTGCTTACAGTGATGACCACTTGCCCCATTGTCAGGTTCTGGATCAAGGTCTATTCAGTGTATCCGGTTACAGTGGGCGGGGGATCTGCACGGGGACTTTAATGGGTAAAGAATTGGCGGAGTTACTGGCTGGTCAGCGTAGCCAAACCACTTTCCCAATGGACACCTTAGGCGAAATTTCTATGCGTGAAATGAAACGGGTGTTCTATGAAGTGAGTGCTCACACCTATCATTACGGACAACGCACTCATGTCTTAGGCTAGAGCCTAAGGGGGTGGTTTGTTGAGAATGATGTAGCGTATCGAGATAGAAAGTTCGGAGATTTCCGACATAAAAAGCGAGGAACCTGAAATGACAGCAGGTTCCTTTCGCGTCACAATGGCCGAGTGCTTCAATTTTATGTACAGTTATCCACCCAAATATAAGAAAAACGGTCTATCGATGCGGAGATACATTCCATCTTCTACGGCTCTCAAATGCTTTGAGGCCTCTGTTCGACATCTTAGTTTTACCCGAGCTGCGCAGGAACTGCACCTAACTCAAAGTGCGGTCAGTCGACAAATTCGTAACCTTGAAGAATTCCTGTCTAGAGATTTGTTTATTCGCTTAAACAAACGTTTAGTACTGACAAGCACAGGCGCTGCTTATTACAAGGAAGTGGTTCCACTACTCGATAGCATGGAAAACGCCAGTCTGCGCATGTTGTATCGCGAAGACGAGAAGACCACGCTGACCATTTCTGCTTTACCGACCTTTGCTTCCTATTGGTTGATGCCAAAGTTGGCTCAGTTTTCTAAATCCCACCCACAATTTCAGGTCAAGGTGCGCTCGTTAGACGATGCGGTGAAGTTTGACCCAGAGGCAGTGGACATTATCTTGCATTATGGCGGCGATCATTGGCCGCGAGCAGTGAGTCATCACTTACTGGGGGAGAGTGTGGTGGCTGTTTGTTCACCTACGATCATCGAAGAACACAGCTCGCTTAAGGTGGAAGATGTGCTGTCGTATCCGTTGCTGCATCTATCCTCCCGTATTCATGCTTGGCCAGATTGGCTAGCGGCCCACGATTTGGAGAGTGGCTCACTCGCGGGCCCTGCGTTTGCGCATTTTCATATGCTACTGGAAGCCGCGAAACATGGTATGGGTGTGGCGATTATGCCCACCATTATTGCCGCGCAAAGCCTTGCCAATGGCGAATTAGTTGCACCGTTTGGAGCGGCCATCGAGACTCCCCACGAGTATTTACTCTCGTATCCAGCTGATAAAGCAGATTTGGAGCAGGTGGTGACTTTCCGTGATTGGTTGTTGCAGCAGGCGACTGTAACGAAAGAGAATTAATCTTGTTGCCAACGTGTGTCATCTGTGACGGAACTGAAGGCTATGTTAGTATTTGCCTAACTGTCTAAGTTACCTATCGGGATGAGCACGTATGAACAAAAAAACCACGGCATTGTTTATTTTGGACGGTTGGGGATACAGCGAAACCTCAACATCAAACGCCATCGCAGCGGCAAATACGCCAAACTGGGATAAGCTTTGGAGTGAGCGCCCACATACCTTGATTAAAACATCAGGTATGGCGGTTGGTTTGCCAGAAGGGCAAATGGGTAACTCTGAGGTCGGTCACATGAACCTTGGTGCTGGCCGCGTGGTGTATCAAAACTTTACCCGTATCGGCAAAGCCATTGAAGACGGCAGCTTCTTTGAGAATGAAGCGCTGGTGGCTGCAGTGGATAAAGCCGTGGCCGCTGGTAAAGCGGTTCATATTCTAGGTCTTCTGTCTTCTGGTGGTGTGCATTCTCATCACGAACAAATCATGGCGATGTGTGAATTGGCGGCCAAACGTGGCGCGAAGGCCATCTATGTACACGGCTTTACTGATGGTCGTGATACACCACCACGCTCAGCTCATACTCCCATCGCACAGCTTGAAAACAAACTCAAAGAGCTTGGCGTCGGTCGAATTGCCACGTTAGTAGGCCGTTATTTTGCTATGGACCGCGACAATCGTTGGGACCGTGTTGAGCAGGCTTACAACGCCATCGTATTGGGCGAAGGGGCTTATCACGCGAGCTGTGCATTTGATGCCATCGATGAAGCCTACGATCGTGATGAAAACGATGAATTTGTCAAAGCAACGGTGATTGGAGAGTCTGCCAAAGTAGAAGACGGTGATGCGGTGATCTTTGCTAACTTCCGTCCTGACCGTGCGCGTCAGTTAACCCGTGCTTTTACGGATGCCGATTTCTCTGGCTTTACCCGTAAAGCTACACCAGCACTAGCTGGTTTTGTCACTTTTACCGAGTTCGCATCCGACATCGACGCAGCGGTTGCTTTTCCGCCAGAAGCACTGAGCAATACGCTTGGTGAAGTGCTGTCTAAAACCGGTAAGAAACAACTGCGTATCGCCGAAACGGAAAAATACGCCCACGTAACCTTTTTCTTTAATGGTGGCGAAGAAGCGGTGTTTGACGGTGAAGAACGTGAACTGATTCCTTCGCCTGATGTGGCGACTTACGATCTGAAGCCCGAAATGAGCGCGCCAGAGGTGACAGATAAGCTGGTAGAAGTGATCGAAGCCGGCAAATACGACACCATCATCTGTAACTTCGCTAACGGTGATATGGTGGGCCACAGTGGTATCTTTGACGCGGCAGTGAAAGCGGTAGAAGCGGTCGATGAGTGCCTGGGCCGCATTCTTGTCGCGCTTGAAAAGAACGGTGGTCAGTGTCTAATTACGGCCGATCATGGTAACGTTGAGCAGATGTTGAGCGATGATGGCACACAGCCACTGACATCGCACACCATTGAGCCTGTGCCTCTTGTAATGGTAACCCCTGACGCGAGCTGGTCTTTGAAAGAAGGTGCTTTGTGTGATATTGCACCAACGATCCTAGAAATGATGGGTATGGATGTACCAGCTGAAATGACTGGCCACAGCCTGCTTGTTCGTTCATAAACGAAGGGAATCCTTATGGGTTTAAAAGCCTGTTTGTTGATGCTCATGGTGCTGCTGTCTAGTGTGAGCTGGGCAGCAGAGCCGCAAACCCCAGAAGAAGCTCGTAAACAGATCCAAGCTTTGCAACAGGATTTGAGTAAGTTAAACAGCTGGCTCAAAGATCTAAAAAGTGAACGCTCCAGCGTGGAGCAGCAGCTAGAAAGCAAAGAACAAGCGATACAGGATTTGTCCAAGCGTATTCTGGAATTGCAGAAAAGCTTAGAGAAGGGCGTGGCACAATTGCAGAACCTGCAAACACAGCAGCGCAGCTTGCAGCAAAGCATTCAGCAGCAATACCAACAGATAGCCGCCCAACTACGGGCGGTTTATCGTTCTGGTAGTGATGAAGGCTTAAAGTTTCTATTGGATGATCTCCCAACAGACGAAGCCATGCGTCTGATCCATTACAATCGCTATTTCTCCACTGCACGCCAGTCGTTGATCAATGGTTTTGCTGCGCAAGCGGATGACCTGAACCTGATTGAAAAAAGTATTCGTAGTCAAAGAGCGCAAATGGCGCAAGAGCAAAGCGATCTTGAAAAACAGCAGGCGCGTGTCAAAGACGAACAAGCGCAGCGTCAAAAACTGTTGGCGAAACTTGAAACGGATTTGAATTCGGGCGATCAAAGAGCTCAGCAGATTAAGAAAAACCAAGCGCAAATGCAGGCGTTACTGAAACAATTAGAAGCGGCATTGGCGGATATACGAATTCCTGACCAAGATACCCCTTTTGCGAAGCAAAAAGGAAAGTTGATTCCACCTCTTAAAGTGATCAAGCCCTTGCCGGATAATTCTCAGATCAACTTGGGTGGTGTCACGTTGTCGGCCCAAAATGGCGAAGCAGTGCGAGCGGTGCATCATGGTCGAGTGGTGTTTTCGGACTGGATGCGTGGCTTTGGCTTCCTGCTGATTCTTGATCATGGTAATGGCTACATGTCACTTTATGGCTATAACCAGAGTTTGTTAAAAGACGTTGGCGAATGGGCTAACGCCAATGAAATCATTGCCACTGCAGGCAGCTCCGGTGGGCGCCCAGAAACTGGGTTATTTTTTGCGATACGACACAATGGCGAGCCTTTGGCGCCGATTAGCTGGCTTGGCAAAGGTTAAAAGCTTTTTAAGAAGGAATGGAATATGGTTGCTATCAAGCGTCACCTAATACTAGGGGTTAGTGCTCTGCTGTTAAATCCAGCTTGGGCCGCCCCTGAGCCGAACACCGAGAGCGCGCCCATTCCTCTGGCGCAGATTCAGACATTTGTGGAAACCTTTGAAACCATCAGTGCTGGCTATGTGGAACAGCTCAATGACGAAGAGATTCTTAATAAAGCATTAAAAGGTATGGTGTCGTCACTTGACCCGCATTCTGAGTATCTTACCAAAGACGAAGTCGCGGATTTCGATGAGCAGACTTCCGGCAACTATGCCGGCATCGGTGTTGAAGTAGAAATGGTCGATAACAAGCTAACGGTCGTGTCGCCAGTGGACGATTCGCCAGCGGCTAACGCCGGCATCAAAGCTGGGGATGTGATCATCCGCATCGATAATCAATTGGTTTCAGGTGTGGGTTTGCAGGAAGTGGTCAAGTTGATGCGAGGCAAAGTGGGGAGCTCGGTGCTACTCGATATTGATCGTGACGGCGAGATCAAACAGTACTCTATCAAGCGTGCTGAAATCGAAGACAGCAGTGTCACCAGTGAGTGGTTGAGCAATGACATTGCTTACATTCGTATTAGCCAATTCTTGGGTAATTCAGCGAAAGAATTCCGCGAAAAGCTAGAAGCGTTGCAAAAGAAAACAGTGATCAAGGGGCTGATTTTAGACCTGCGAAATAACCCTGGTGGCGTGTTACAGAGTGCAGTTGGGATTGTGGACACTATGGTGGATGATGGCTTGATCGTTTACACCGATGGTCGTCATGAATATTCAAAAACACAATTTAAAGCGACGAAAGCGGCGACCCTGTTGCCAAAAGCGCCGCTAGTGGTGTTGGTAAATGAAGGTTCAGCGTCGGCCTCTGAAGTGCTGGCAGGTGCGATTCAAGATCATAAACGTGGTTTAGTATTGGGCACAGAAACCTTTGGTAAGGGCTCTGTGCAAACGGTCGTGCCTCTAAGCAGTGGTGCAGCGGTAAAATTAACCACAGCGCTTTACTACACGCCAAATGGCCGCTCAATCCAAGCGCAGGGCATCATGCCAGACATGGTAATTCCGCAAGCAAAAGTCGAGGTCGAGAAAGGACGTTTCTTTATTAAAGAAGCGGAGCTAAAGGGCCATCTAGGCAATGGTACGGGTGGTGTCGAACGTACCAGCTCCGATGTCGATAGCAAACTCAATGACCTTGCTATCAGCGACTTTCAACTATTCCAAGCGCTTTCCATCCTTCAGAGTGCACAGCAGTTTTTGGTTAAGTAATGCAACGATCCCTATCAATGTGGGCCAAGGTCAGTCTTCTGCTGACCAGCCTCAATGGCGCTCTACAGGCCGAACCGCAGAATACAGACCCGCTACCGTTTCCTATCTTGGATGGACAGGCGCAGCAAACACAAGGTCACTTTCCCTACATGGCGCCCTCATTAGATGAGGCGCCCACTTGGCCGCCGTTGTTTAAAAAGCCTGTAGAGAAACCTGCCTCGTCAACGTTAATCATTACGCAGCCCCCAGCACCTATATCAGAAATGGATACGCTGCCTGCACCACCGAAAATAGCAATTATTATCGACGATGTTGGCTACAACCGCCGTGGCATGGAAGAAACGCTGGCTTTGCCTTTGCCTGTTGTCTTGGCGATCTTGCCAGAAACCCCCTATGCTGAGAAGACCGCAAAGCGTGCGCACTTACAGGAGCGTATCACCATTTTGCATGCTCCTATGGAAAATGAGCGCGAATTAAAATTAGGTCCGGGCGGTCTTTACGTGCGTATGGATGAAGAAGAGTTTAAGCGTACTTTAAGAGCCGATCTTGATAATGTGCCTCATGTGCAAGGCGTCAATAATCATATGGGATCATTACTGACGACTCACACTCAGCAGATGCGCTGGGTGATGGACGTGATGGCAGAGCGCTCATTGTTCTTTATTGACAGTCTCACTAGTGCGCAAAGTGTTGCTCATGTGGAAGCCAATGCGCGGGGGATTCCGACGGTGACCCGCGATATTTTCCTTGATAATGTGCGCACCGAAGCGGCGATTGGTAATCAATTTGAACGCTTGTTGAAACACGCTCACCAACACGGTACAGCGGTTGCTATAGGACATCCTTACCCTGAAACTATGGCTTATTTGCAACAGCGCTTACAGCTCCCTCTTTCTGCACAATTAGTGACCATTGATCACTTACTCAATTAAGAAATATCAGTCTAATCAAGCATGGTAAAAATATATTCAATGTGTTTTTTGACTGCTTTTTTAGACTGATGTCAGTCTAAAATTTCATGTGAGAACTAAAGGTTAGGAGAATATTCTGCCTTTTTGTGCTTTCTTGGGAAATATGTTCGATAAAATCCTGCACTGCTATTGACCGGTATTTGACCAGACGGTATGTTTTATGTTCACCAATGGTGCACATTTCAAAAAATCTTTCCGTGATTATTGCTTTTTTTGACCGTTTAGGTGGCTTGCAATTTTCTGGAACGCTTCTTGCTTTTTTAGAATAACGATAAAACCAAAAATGAGTAGGAGTTAAACATGTCGAACACAGTTGTAAGAAAAACGCTTGTCTCTTTGGCTGTCGCTGGTGCAGCGTTTGCGGCTCAAGCAGATGTTGTTATCGGTGTTGCTGGTCCTCATACGGGCGCTTATGCCGCATTCGGTGATCAACTTTGGCGAGGCGCTGAAAAAGCGGCGATGGATATCAACGCTAAAGGCGGTATTAACGGTGAAATGATTAAGCTGATTAAAGCCGACGATGCCTGTGAACCTAAGCAAGCGGTAGCGGTAGCCAACCGTTTGGTTGACTCTGATGAAGCAGTGGCCGTGGTCGGTCACTTCTGTTCCTCTTCCTCTATTCCTGCTTCAACCATCTATGAAGAAGCTGGCGTACTGATGGTGACGCCTGGTTCGACGAACCCGACGCTTACTGATCGTGGTTTACCAAATGTTTTCCGTGTCTGTGGTCGTGATGACCAACAAGGTGATGTGGCAGCGAGCTACATTGTTGATGAGCTTAAGGCGAAACGCGTTGCCGTGCTGCACGATAAAGACACTTATGGCAAAGGGCTAGCGGATGCTACCAAAGCGGCGATGAACGCATATGGCGTAAAAGAAGTCTTATATGAAGGTCTAACCCGTGGTGAGAAGGACTTCAACGCGCTGGTTACTAAAATCCGTTCAGTGGATGCTGATGTCGTGTACTTCGGTGGTCTGCATTCAGAAGCAGGTCCACTGGTTCGCCAAATGCGTGAGCAAGGTCTAACTGCGAAGTTTATCTCTGGTGACGGTATCGTATCGGATGAGTTTGTTTCGGTTGCGGGTTCGCCTAAGTATGTAGACGGTGTCTTGATGACATTTGGTGCGGATCCAACCACCTATGCTGCAGGTAAAGCGGTAGTGGAGGAATTCCGTGCATCGGGCGTTGAGCCTGAAGGTTACGTTATGTACTCCTACACGGCGATGCAAGTAGTCGCTGCTGCCTTGGGTGCAACGGATATGGATCCGGTCAAAGCGGCGGATTGGTTACATGAAAACTCTATCGACACTGTAATGGGTTCCAAGAAATTCGATGACAAAGGGGACTTAACCGTATCTGACTACGTAATGTACGAGTGGGATAAAAACGGTAAGTACTCCATGTTGTACAACTAACTCTATGTCGTTGTCTAAAGAGGCGCAATGACTGCGCCTCTTGCTTTCCTTGTTACAATTTCTAGAGGTTACTTCGATGGATATCGTTCTACAGCAGTTAGTGAACGGCCTCACGCTTGGCTCCGTTTACGGGCTTATCGCAATCGGATATACCATGGTTTACGGCATCATCGGCATGATTAACTTTGCCCACGGCGATGTTTACATGGTCTCCAGCTACTTAACCGCCATTGCGATTGCTCTTCTTACTTTTTTCGGTTTTGAGTCGTTTCCAATCATTATTTTCGGAACACTTATTTTCACAATCATTGTTACAGGAGCCTACGGGTGGGTGATTGAGCGGGTTGCGTATCGACCTCTGCGCAATTCCAGTCGCTTATCCATACTCATTTCTGCGATCGGTATGTCGCTGATCTTACAAAACTATGTACAAATCTCCCAAGGCGCACGTCAGCAAGGTATTCCTACGCTGCTAAGTGGCGCGATTCGTTTTGAAGTCGGTGATGGCTTTGTACAGATTACCTACATGAAATTATTCATTCTGTTTGCTGCCTTCTTAGGTATGGGCATACTGACTTACATTATTCAAAAAACCAAACTGGGTCGTATGTGTCGTGCTACGCAGCAAGACCGAAAAATGGCCTCGATCTTAGGTATCAATACGGATCGCATCATTTCATCGGTGTTTGTTATCGGTGCGGCGATGGCGGCTTTGGCAGGTGTATTGGTAACGCTGGATTACGGTGCGTTTGACTTCTATGTCGGTTTTATTATTGGTATCAAGGCTTTCACTGCTGCGGTATTAGGCGGCATTGGCTCATTGCCGGGTGCCATGCTCGGTGGTTTGATATTAGGGCTTTCTGAAGCGCTGTTTGCTGGCTTGATTTCTTCGGACTACAAAGATGTGTTCTCGTTCTCACTTTTGGTGGTGATTTTGATTTTCCGTCCCAGTGGTCTTCTGGGTAAACCTGAAGTGGAGAAAGTCTAATGAATCAGCAAACTGGAGTAAATTTCGGTGCCAGCATAAAGGATGCTGTGATAGCAGGCTTGCTGGCGTTAATCGTATTCGGACCGATTGTCGGTGTTTTGTTGGATGGCTATGACTTCAGTGCTCGCCCTGGGGATTTGGCCACGATTGTCGCAGTCGTCATGTTCGGACGTTTTGTTATATCGATTTTTGTGCAATCTGACGTTGGACGAAAATTTCTATACCGTCATGCGATGAAAGAAGATGGTGTGACCGTAACCGCACCAGACTACAAGAGTAAGATGTACTACATCTTACCTATCGTCATTGTCATTGGTTTACTGGTGCCATTCGTTGCCACTAAATACATTCTGACCGTGGTTATCCTTGGCTTAATCTATGTCTTGTTAGGGCTGGGCCTGAACATCGTAGTGGGGCTGGCAGGATTGTTGGATTTAGGTTTTGTGGGTTTCTATGCCATCGGTGCGTACGGCTTAGCGCTGGGTTATGAGTACCTTGGTCTAGGCTTTTGGTCGATGCTACCCATTGCTGCCGTCATGGCCGCGATTGCGGGAGCTATCTTGGGATTCCCAGTGTTACGGATGCACGGTGACTACTTAGCAATCGTGACCTTAGGTTTTGGTGAGATCATTCGTTTGGTATTAACCAACTGGACCGAGTTTACCCATGGTCCAAATGGTGTGTCAGCGCCTTTGCCTACACTCTTTGGATTAGAGTTCCAACGTCGTTCCCGAGAAGGCACGCCATTTCATGAGTTCTTTGGCTTGCCCTTCGACTCGGCTTACAAATACATGTTTGTGTATTTGATCCTATTTGTCGTGGTACTAGCGGTACTGTACGTCAAGCATCGTTTAACGCGTATGCCAATTGGCCGTGCTTGGGAAGCCTTGCGTGAAGATGAAATCGCATGTCGTTCCCTTGGTCTTAACCATGTATTGGTAAAACTGTCAGCCTTTATGTTGGGGGCATCAACAGGTGGTATTGCTGGGGTATTCTTCGCGACTTACCAAGGCTTTGTTAACCCATCTTCGTTTACGTTCTTTGAGTCGGCTTTGATTTTGGCCATCGTAGTACTAGGTGGTATGGGGTCGACGCTTGGGGTGGTGATTGCCGCCTTCGTCTTAACGGTAATGCCGGAAATGCTGCGTGAGTTCGCAGATTACCGTGTGTTGATGTTCGGTATCCTGATGGTTGTGATGATGATCTGGAAACCACGTGGTTTAGTACGTGTAACTCGTAAAGGGTTCGCGACACGTAAGGGGGCAGTCAAATGAGCCAAGAAAATATCTTAGAAGTTGAAAACTTGGTGATGCATTTTGGTGGTATTAAAGCCTTAAATGATGTGACCTTTAACATTAAACGTGGCTCAGTATCCGCTTTGATCGGCCCAAATGGTGCCGGAAAAACTACGGTTTTCAATTGTTTAACCGGTTTTTATAAAGCGACGGGCGGCAGCATCCTACTGAACGCTGGCAATAAGCAAACCAGTGTTGTGAAAGTCTTGGGTGAGAAATTTAAAGGCTCGGACTTCATTAATCCTGCGGCTTTTGCCGAGCGAGTGAAGTACAAAATGTTCGGTGGCTCTCATTTGGTTAACCGGGCGGGCCTTGCTCGTACCTTCCAAAATATCCGCCTATTTAAAGAAATGTCGGTGATCGAGAACTTGCTGGTTGCGCAGCATATGAGCGTGCAACGTAGCATGATTTCCGGCATTTTAAATACAGCATCGTTCAAAAACTCAGAAGAAGCGGCATTACGAAAAGCCTTTTATTGGTTGGAAGTCGTACATTTGACGGAGTTTGCTAACCGCTTGGCTGGTGAATTGTCTTATGGGCAGCAGCGACGTTTAGAGATTGCTCGATCCATGTGTACTAACCCTGAAATTATCTGTTTAGATGAACCTGCAGCGGGCTTGAACCCATCGGAGACAGAGGCGTTAGCTTCTATGATTCGAGTACTGCGAGACGAGCATAACACCACTGTTTTGTTGATCGAACATGATATGGGCATGGTCATGAACATCTCCGATTATATTGTGGTGTTGGATCACGGCGAAGTGATTGCCAAGGGTGGACCAGATGATATTAAGTCCAACCCTAAGGTGATTGCTGCCTACTTAGGGGCCGAAGAAGGGGAGGAAGTATCACTATGAGCGCACTATTGCAGTTTAAAGATGTGGATGTTCATTACGGTCCTATTCAGGCTTTAAAGAAGGTCAACCTTGAAGTGAATCAAGGGGAAATCGTGACCATGATCGGCTCCAATGGCGCGGGTAAATCCACTTTACTGATGTCGATATTCGGTCAACCTCGTATTTCCAGTGGCGAGATTATTTACCAAGGTGAAGATATCTCGAAAAAGTCAGCTCACTATGTGGCCTCTAATGGATTAGCCCAGTCACCAGAAGGACGTCGAATCTTTCCTGGTATGTCGGTAGAAGAAAACCTACTAATGGGCACGATTCCAATTGGTATGGCGCACTGTGACGAAGACATGCAACACATGTTTGAACTGTTCCCTCGTCTTAAAGAACGCCGTAACCAACGTGCCTCGACCATGTCTGGTGGTGAGCAACAGATGTTGGCGATCGCAAGAGCCTTGATGAGCCGCCCAAAGTTGCTGTTGTTGGATGAGCCAAGTCTTGGCTTAGCGCCGATCATAGTGAAGCAGATCTTTCAGATCTTAGCGGATGTAGCGAGCACTGGCATGACCATTTTCTTAGTCGAACAGAACGCTAACCATGCACTGAAATTGGCGGATCGTGGCTATGTGCTGGTCAATGGCGAGATTCGTTTGACCGGTAGTGGCGATGAGTTATTGGTAAATCCAGAAGTGCGCGAAGCCTATCTAGGCGGGCACTGATTTAACCCCACCCTAACCCTCCCCTTAAAGAAACAAGGGGAGGGCATTTTAGACAACCACCAAAACAATTTTGCAGTGACTTTTAGCGCTTGCGCGTAGGGCTAAGAATTAGCTTTGAAGGGGCTACAGCTTTGTCTTGTTCGGTGCTTCGAGACAACCAGCAAAATAATTTTGCAGCGACTTCTAGCGCTTGCGCGTAGGGCTAGAATTAGCTTTGAAGGGGCTTCAGCTTTGTCTTGTTCAGTGCTTCGAGACAGCCAGCAAAATAATTTTGCAGTGACTTCTAGCGCTTGCGCGTAGGGCTAGAATTAGCTTTGAAGGGTATTCAGCTTTGTCTTGTTCAGTGCTTCGAGACAGCCAGCAAAACAATTTTGCAGCGACTTCTAGCGCTTGCGCGTAGGGCTAGAATTAGCTTTGAAGGGTCTTCAGCTTTGTCTTGTTCGGTGCTTCGAGACAGCCAGCGAAACAATTTTGCAGCGACTTCTAGCGCTTGCGCGTAGAGCTAAAAATTAGTTTTGCTGGCTGTGATCTAACGAACAAAAGATCTGAAGTTAAGCGCGGAATTGCTTACCTGATAACAAGTCCAGTACCTGGGATGGCTGTGCCGCATCCCCTAGAGACGCGTCAAAAATAGCGTCTAACGCATCGCCAAAGTATGCCATTACTTCTTCTCTAGAGCGCGCTGGATCAAGACCTGCTGGATTCGCTGAGGTAGAGACAAGCACACCATCATAGGCGCAGCAAAGATCTTGTACTGGCTCATGCTGGCTTAAGCGAATCGCGACCCCTGGGTGTTGTCCACGAACCCAATCAGGCGTGATCAAAGTATCTGGCACGACCCAAGAGGTAGGACGATCGGTGACGGAAATCAATCGAGTGTATTCCGCAGGCTCTAGAATTTCCTGCCAAGGAGTCAAGTGCTGGGCTGCCCCTGCTATTAGGATCAATCCCTTTTCAACAGGGCGAGATTTTAGGCTTAGAATGCGTTGTACCGCTTGTTCATTGAAAGGGTCACAACCTAATCCCCAAACTGCTTCGGTGGGATAAGCCACGACTCCGCCATCACGCAAGATTTCAGCCACTTGCGCCGCATCAGAAGTAATCAGCATGAATGTTCTCCGTTATTTTTTAATGCACGGAGTGTAAAACTTTCATAGTAAAACGGCCATACGATGTATGGCCGCTAGGGAATTGATTAGGAAAGTTTCTCGATTTTTTCCTTAAGTTCGCTGATCTTATTGGCTACCACTCGCTCAAGATGATCCAGTTCTTTCAACAGATCTTCTTTGGTTTGCTTGTCTTCAAACTCTTGGCCGAGTAGGCGACCTAGCTCATCTACAGCACGTAAAACAACCAAAGATGGTTCGCTGATTTCACGGTACTGCTGTTGGCCACCATCGGCTAGGACTGTACGCGTCGCACGACCGAATTTGAATTTCTTACTTTTAGGAAGTAGAGAGCCTTTTTCACGGCGGTAGTAAATTTTTAATACATCAAAACCACCTTCGTAACGAAGGGTGTATTTTTCGATATTCTCGAAGCTGTTGATGCCCATCGACTCAAGTGTTGGGTACATAAAAAGTCCTTATGTGAATGACGTGTTTGGTCTCTTTATGTAATGAAATTGTTGCTTAAAAAGCAAGCGAAACAGCAGAAAAATTGACTGATAACGACGCCATGATTGATGTGTAATCATGGCGTCGTCTGAGAGAGGGTTAATGTTTAATCATCATCGCTGTCAGAGTTATCAATACCTAACTCTTTAATCTTACGTGTCAGGGTATTGCGTCCCCAACCTAGCAGCAAAGAGGCGTCTCGGCGGCGGCCTGCAGTATGGGTCAAAGCGGTTTCGATCATGATACGTTCAAACTTAGGAACAGCTTGTTCAAGAATGCCTTTTTGACCACTGGCGAGTGCACTGTCAACCCAATTCTTTAAGGCGTCTTCCCAAGATCCATGAGGGCGTTCAGATGGCGGTGTGTTGAGTAACTCTGGCGGTAAGTCTTCGACTAAGACTTCACGCCCAGATGCCATCACAATTAACCAGCGACAAGTATTTTCTAGCTGGCGCACGTTACCAGGCCAATCCAAACGGCTCATATAGTTTTCCGTTTCTTTGGTCAGCACTTTGGGCTCAACATGCAACTCATCCGCGGCGCGACTTAAAAAGTGGCGCGCTAACTTAGGAATGTCTTCACGGCGTTCTGCCAGTTTCGGTAAATGGATACGAATCACATTTAGTCGGTGAAATAAGTCTTCACGGAAGGAGCCTTTGGTCACTAAGCCTTCAAGATCTTGGTGGGTTGCGGCGATAATGCGCACATCCACTTTGACTGGAGTATGTCCCCCTACACGGTAGAATTCGCCATCGGCGAGTACACGTAATAGACGGGTCTGTGTTTCAGCTGGCATATCCCCGATTTCATCAAGAAATAGGGTGCCGCCATTGGCTTGCTCAAAACGACCGCGACGCTGAGTATTGGCGCCAGTAAAGGCACCTTTTTCATGACCGAACAGCTCTGACTCGATTAAGTCATGGGGAATCGCAGCCATGTTCAAGGCGATAAATGGGTTCGCAGCACGAGGGCTGTGGCGGTGCAGTGCTTGGGCGACTAACTCTTTACCGGTACCGGATTCACCATTGATCAAGACAGTGATATTGGAGTTCGCCAAACGGCCAATAGCGCGAAACACTTCCTGCATGGCCGGTGCTTCACCTATGATTTCTTTTTGCGCCAGAGGCTCTGCTTCTTCGATGATCGCTTCCGGCTTCGACTTGTTATGGTGCAGGATGGCACGCTTGATCAAGCTGACGGCTTCTTCCACATCGAATGGTTTGGGTAAGTACTCAAAAGCACCGCCTTGATAAGAGGCAACCGCGCTTTCAAGGTCTGAGTGAGCCGTCATAATGATCACAGGGATGTATGGATGATCCTTTTGCAGCTGGCTTAACAAGGTTAAGCCGTCCATCCCTGGCATGCGAATGTCGCTAATAATAACGGTTGGTTGTTCCTTACCGATCATGTTGGCTAACGCTTCTGCGGACTCGAACAAACGACATTGAATGCCTTCTTGCTCTAATGTTTTTTCGAGTACCCAGCGAATTGAGCGATCATCATCGACGATCCATACTGTTTCTTGTTGTGACATGTGTTTCTCCTAGCCCGTCACCGATGTTTCAATCGGAATTAGGATATTAAATTCTGTTCGCTCTGGTTGACTGTTGCATTCAATGATCCCGTTGTGCTGATGAATCACGGACTGTGCAATAGAAAGTCCTAAACCTGTTCCGTCTGGTCGGCCACTGACCATTGGGTAGAATAAGGTTTTCATGAGATTCTCTGGAATACCTGGGCCGTTATCGACAATGCTCAGTCGACAAACCAAACGATGACGCTTGGCGCCAATAGTGAACTGGCGCAGCGTGCGAGTTGAAATGGTGATTTGTTTGTGGTCATTTTGTTCTTGGTTGATCAGCGCTTGCATAGCATTGCGCATGACATTTAACACGGCCTGAATCAACTGCGACTCATCGCCCGTGATGTCTGGAATGCTTGGGTCGTAATCGCGTATCAATTGAATCTGACCTTCGGATTCCACTGAAATCAGCTGGTTCACACGCTCAATCACGCGGTGAATATTCAAAGGTTTGTATTGTGGTAGTTGACGCGGACCGAGCAGTCGATCAACCAGGTCACGTAGGCGGTCTGACTCTTCAATAATGACTTGGGTGTAGTCTTTGAGGTCTTCGTCATCGAATACACGACTGATAAGTTGGGCGGCACCTCGAATACCTCCCAATGGATTTTTAATCTCATGGGCAAGGCCGCGAATTAATTCCTTGCTGGTCTGGTGATTGGCGATCAATTCATCTTCTTGGGAAATACGCTTCATGCGATCGCGAGGGTGAAGTTCAATCAACAGGCTATCGGTATTGTTGAGTGCGCCCATCACGGGCGTAACATTGTAATCACACAGTAAGGTTTTGCCAGTAGTGAGATTGATTTCCGCTTCACGTTTGGTGAACGGATGGCCAGATTCGATGGCAGCGATTAGGGCGCTGCGACTGGCATCGTCTTCACTAAAGGCGGATGCTAAGTCCTGTCCGTAAATACGTCGACGGCTGACCTCTAGCATCATCTCTGCAGAGGGGTTGAGATACTCGATACAGAGTTCTCTATTCAGCTGCAGTACGGCGGTTGATAAGTGGTCGATCAGTAAACTGTACACCGGAAGTGCCCCTTTGAATGTTATAAGTGCTGCCATAAAGCGCGCTATTTAAGAGCGGCGAGGTGGCAGAAACGATTCTTTGTGAAAAGGTGTTGCAAAATACGAACCAACATTGGGCAAAGAACAACGCCTTTATTTCTCTAGCTTTATTAGTCAGTTATAGCAAAACAATGCTCGCTTTTGGTGCATTATATTTCGGTTGGCTAAAAGTAGGGCGCAAAAAAAGCCCCAACATAGGTCGGGGCTTTTTGGAATTCACTTAAGCATTTTGCTAATTAGCAGCTGTAGTAAAGTTCGAACTCAAGTGGGTGAGTCGTCATAGAAACGCGACGAGCTTCAGCAGTCTTAAGCTCGATGTAAGCGTCGATCATGTCATCAGAGAATACGCCGCCTTCTGTTAGGAATGCGCGGTCAGCGTCTAGGCAAGCTAGAGCTTCTTCTAGGCTGCTGGCAACAGTCGGGATCAATTTACCTTCTTCTGGTGGAAGATCGTAAAGGTCTTTATCTGCTGCATCCCCTGGGTGAATCTTGTTGTTGATACCGTCGATACCTGCCATCAACATTGCTGAGAATGCTAGGTAAGGGTTAGCGGTTGGATCAGGGAAACGAGCTTCGATACGCTTGCCTTTAGGGCTAGCAACGTATGGGATACGGATAGAAGCAGAACGGTTACGTGCAGAGTAAGCAAGCATAACTGGTGCTTCGAAATGTGGTACAAGACGCTTGTAAGAGTTAGTTGAAGCGTTAGTGAACGCGTTCAAGGCTTTAGCGTGCTTGATAATACCACCGATGTAGTAAAGCGCCATTTCAGATAGACCAGCGTATTGATCACCTGCGAATTGGTTTTGACCATCTTTCCAGAAAGATTGGTGAACGTGCATACCAGTACCGTTATCACCAACGATTGGCTTAGGCATGAATGTCGCTGTTTTGCCGTAAGCGTGTGCTACGTTGTGTACACAGTACTTAAGGATTTGAACTTCGTCAGCTTTCTTAACTAGCGTGTTAAATTTAACACCGATTTCGTTCTGGCCAGCTGTTGCTACTTCGTGGTGGTGTACTTCTACAGATAGACCCATTGCTTCCATTGCGTTACACATTGCCGCACGGATTTCGTGGTGAGAGTCAACTGGTGGTACTGGGAAGTAGCCGCCTTTAACGAATGGACGGTGACCAGTGTTGCCGCCTTCGAAAGACTTCTTAGAAGACCAAGCTGCTTCTTCAGAGTTGATTTCAACGCTGCAGCCTGACATGTCAGTGTGGAATTTAACGTCGTCAAAGATGAAGAATTCTGGTTCTGGACCGAAGAACGCAGTGTCACCTAGACCAGTTGATTTTAGGAACTCTTCAGCGCGAAGTGCAACAGAACGTGGGTCACGGTCGTAACCTTGCATAGTAGAAGGCTCGATGATGTTACAACGAACGATTACTGTTGGCTCTTCAGTGAATGGGTCCATTACAGAAGCTTCGTCGTCTGGCAACATGATCATGTCAGACTCGTTGATGCCTTTCCAGCCAGAGATAGAAGAACCGTCAAACATTTGACCATTTTCGAAAAATTCTTCGTCAACGTTAGAAGCAGGGATGGTAACGTGCTGCTCTTTACCTTTGAAGTCTGTAAAGCGAAGGTCAACCCAACGTACGTCGTGTTCTGCAATCAAATCAAGAGTCTTGTTTGACATATTTGTTCTCCAGTGTTGTCTAAACGAAATTTCTTTCGGAATTCAATGTTGCTTCAAGATGAAGCGTAATTGCCAAAATGTAAAGCACAAGCTATGCCAGAAATTTGAGCATTTATTAAAGTTATTTAATTTCAAAGAGTTATGGTTTTTTTGAGAGTGCTTCTGAAACGAGACGCACTCAATTGATTCTAAATGCATTAGAGAATGACCCAATATGGTGCGCTTAGATGGTGTTGCGTGTAGTTTTGGTGCACTAATCTAGGGTTGGCTTCAGCGCTGTATGCTTTATACTGTGCGCCCTCAAGTCACTCTGTACGAAAAACACACACCCAATGAAATTTATTGTTAAATTCTTTCCCGAAATTACCATCAAAAGCCGCCCTGTGCGTAAAGCATTTGTGAAGCAGCTACGTCAAAATATCCGCCACGTATTACGTGATCATGATGAAAATGTGACCGTTGCCGGAAACTGGGACTTCATTGAAATCCTGTCAGATCTTAACGAACAACGTGAAGCCTTTATTGAGTCATTACGCCACATTGCGGGCATTGCTCACTTTCAGTACGTGCGTGAGTTTCCATTGACGGACCTAGATGGCATTGTGGAAGAAGCGATGGTGTCTTATGGCGATGCTCTAAAAGACTCAGTGTTTGCCGTACGAGTAAAACGGGTTGGCCAACATGCTTTCACCTCTGTCGATGCTGAGCGTCATATTGGTGGCACCCTTAAAGCGCGTTCTGGGGCGTTAGCGGTACGTTTGAAAGATCCTGAAGTGTTGGTACCGATTGACATCCGAGATGATCGTGTATGGATTATCGAGCAGCGCATCGAAGGCCTAGGTGGTTATCCTCTAGGGTCTCAAGATGCTGTTTTATCTTTGATTTCAGGTGGTTATGACTCTACCGTGAGTTCGTTTATGACCATGAGTCGCGGCCTGAAAACACACTTCTGCTTCTTCAACTTGGGTGGAGATGCTCACGAGATTGGTGTAAAGCAGGTGTCTCATTTTCTTTGGGAAAAGTATGGCTCAAACTTGGGTGTGAAGTTTATCACCATCCCGTTTGAAGAGGTTGTCGGAGAGATTCTAAACAACGTAGACAATGCTGAGATGGGCGTCATCTTGAAGCGTATGATGCTGCGTGCAGCGTCACGCGTGATGGAAGGTGTTAGTGCTAAAGCCTTGGTTACTGGTGAGAGCATTGCCCAAGTATCCAGCCAAACGTTGGTGAATTTGAAAGTCATTGATCAAGTGACGGATGAATTAGTGATTCGCCCACTTGTAACCATGAATAAGCAGGAAATCATTGATAAGGCCAAAGAAATCGGTACAGCGCCGTTTGCTGCTAGTATGCCTGAGTTCTGTGGTGTCATTTCCGTTAAGCCAACCACGCGCGCGAAAATGCATCGAGTTGAGCGCGAAGAAGCCAAGTTTAACTTTGAAGTGCTAGACAATGCTGTGAACAGTGCTCGTGTTATGTCGATTCAGGACGTAATAGAGGATGTGAACAAGCAATATCAAGGTGAAGTGCCGATTGTGCGTATGCCAGTGGGTGATGAAATCATTATTGATATTCGCCATCCAGATGAAGTGGAGCGACATCCGGTAAAAGTGTCTGGGCGTCAGGTGATTAACATTCCATTCTTTACCCTAGGCAACAAGTGGTCTGGCTTGGATCAGAGCGCTACTTACCTGCTGTACTGTGGTAAAGGCGTGATGAGCCGTATTCATGCTTCGCATCTAATGTCGAAAGGCAATGAAAACGTAGGCGTGTATTTACCATAATTATTTAATGCACCAAAAAAGCGCACTCGTAAGAGGGCGCTTTTTTACGACTGTCGAAACACGATACCCTTTCTGAATCACTCATTAATTTGTCATCGTTAAGACACCGCTATCTACAAGCGTAAGATGAAGACTTCGTGATAGATCAGTTAATTGAATAGTCTAAATAACCTTATTATGATTTTTGTCAGGATCGCTTTGCGATGTGACGCTAAACTCTAGTCCTTATTTTTTGCTAGATAACGGTAGGGATATGACATTTGAGCAGCAAGGATCAGAGCGAGTCTTAGACAAAGAATCGAATATTCTGTCGTTAACTAACCCAGACAGTACCATCACCTACGTGAACAAAGAGTTCGAGAGCATCAGCGGCTTTGAATCGGACGAATTGTTGAGCCACTACCACAATATTATCCGCCATCCAGACATGCCGAAAGTGGCTTTTGCGGATATGTGGCAGCACCTACAAGCTAAACAGTCGTGGATGGGTGTGGTTAAAAACCGTTGTAAAGACGGTAGCTATTATTGGGTCGATGCTTACGCCAGCCCTGTTGTTGTAGACGATAAAATTGTTGAGTATCAATCTGTACGAAGAGCCCCTAGCAAAGAGGTTCAAGGACGTGCCGAATCACTTTATCAATCACTTAATAGCAGCGTTGAACCGAGTAAAAAACTGCCTAAGAAACCACTGCTAAGTTTTCCTATGCGCTGTTTGCTCGCGCTCATGAGTTACTTTCTTCTGTCTAATCTGATTGCCAGTCAATTTGACGGAGCCATGGCATGGGGGCTTAATGGTGCCTGCTTCTTGGTACTACTGGCCTTATTATGGTGGTGTTATCAGCCGCTAAATTTGGCAATAGCCCGTGCTCGAAGCGTGTCTGACTCGGCATTAGCTGCGTATGTTTATACTGGGCGAACGGATGAAGCGGGTTTCATTCGTTTAGCGCTTACGCGGTTACGAGGGGAAACCGCTGCGGTGGTTGGGCGTATTACAAACTTCTCTCTTTTATTGCGTGAGAAACAGACCGAGGTGTGTGCCAGTGTGCTGGCCAGTGAAAGGGCACTGGACGAATTGTCAAAAGATTTTAGCTCAATTGAGCAGGCGACCGATGACATGGTGGCTGCGGTAGAAGAGGTTGCGCAAGCGACTCAAGATGGAGCGGCTGTAACCGAAGCCGCCTTTACAACTATGAGCAACGGCCAGCAAGCCATTAGTACTGCACGACAGGCGATGGATGCGGTGCGGATTCATATTAGCCAAGCCAATGATGAATTGGCTCGCTTGCGCAGTGACAGTGAGGCCATTAGCTCGGTCGTCAATGTGATCCAGGAAGTTGCAGAACAAACTAACCTATTAGCATTGAACGCTGCCATTGAAGCCGCACGTGCAGGTGAGCAAGGTCGCGGTTTCGCGGTCGTGGCTGATGAGGTTCGTAGCTTGGCGACACGTACTTACAAATCGACCGAAGATATTATTGGTGCTATTGAACGCGTTCAACAAGGTTCAATGGCGGCGTGTACCAAGATGGAATCCGCTGTGACCGCGGTTGAGCGAACTCATGCCGAGTCCGTTAGTGTCGAACAAGCAGTGACACAAGTTCGTGAGGGTTTGGATCAAATTCACCAAAATGCGATGCAAACGGCTGCGGCCATGAATCAACAGAGTGAAGCCGCCATGCAGATAAACCAGCGTATTGCTAACGCTGTGACGGTAACCGCTGGGATTGTTGAAAAGTGTCGTGATAACTCGGGCGCTTGTGATGAGCTGTATAGTTTATCTCAGAAAATGGAAGGGCTGGCGCAACAGTTTTGGCGTCAGGTGACACGTCCTAAAAATTAACTTCCTAGGTTATTCACTGAAAGTCCGCGTTGCGGACTTTTTTTGTATTTTTTCGGGAACTTCATAGGAAGTTCACAAAGATAAGGGTACAATTGCGCGAATTTTACTCCGAATGATGAGCGAAACTGATTTTAAGCGTACCGTTCCCGCTTAGTTTCGATCCCCCTCATTCCCTGTCGCTAAATGCAGAGAAATATTAATGTCTATTGATATCAGTAAGTTACGTAACGTCGCGATCATCGCGCACGTTGACCATGGTAAAACAACGCTGGTTGACCAGCTTTTAAGTCAATCAGGTACGCTAGACCGTAAAGAAATGGGTTCTGAGCGTATCATGGACTCCAATGATCAAGAGAAAGAGCGTGGTATCACCATCCTAGCGAAAAACACCGCTATTAAATGGAATGATTACCGTATCAACATCGTGGACACACCTGGGCACGCCGACTTCGGTGGTGAGGTAGAGCGTGTACTATCGATGGTTGACTCTGTGCTGCTATTGGTAGACGCCGTTGATGGTCCAATGCCACAAACGCGTTTCGTAACTTCTAAAGCTTTCGAGCGTGGCCTAAATCCAATTGTTGTTATCAACAAAATCGACCGCCCTGGCGCGCGTCCAGATTGGGTTATGGACCAAGTATTTGATCTATTTGACTCTCTTGGTGCGACAGAAGAGCAGCTAGACTTTCCTGTGATCTACGCCTCTGCGATCAACGGTATTGCCGGTAATGATCCAGAAGCGATGGCTGAAAACATGGAACCACTTTATCAAATGATCGTTGACAGCGTTCCGGTTCCTAAAGTAGACCCAGAAGCGCCATTCCAAATGCAGGTGTCTGCATTGGACTATGACAGCTACGTTGGCGTAATCGGTATCGGTCGTATCACACGTGGTAAATTGACGCCAAACCAGCAGGTAGTAATCAAAGCCGCTGATGGCAAAGAGCGTAAAGGTCGTGTTCTTAACGTTAAGGGCTACCACGGTCTACAGCGTGTTGATACAACGCTTGCGTCTGCAGGCGACATCGTATGTATCACAGGTATCGACGGCCTAAGTATCTCTGATACGCTATGTGATCCTGAGTGTGTAGAAGCACTACCAGTTTTGACTGTTGACGAGCCAACAGTAAGCATGACGTTCATGGTTAACGACTCACCATTCGCTGGTAAAGAAGGTAAGTTCGTAACCTCTCGAAACCTTAAAGATCGTCTAGAGCAAGAATTGATCCACAACGTAGCGCTACGTGTTGTACAAGGTGATACGCCAGATAAATTCATCGTATCTGGTCGTGGTGAGCTTCACTTATCGGTATTGATCGAAAACATGCGTCGTGAAGGCTTCGAGCTAGGTGTATCTCGTCCTGAAGTAGTTCAGAAAGAGATCGATGGCGTTATCCAAGAGCCATTCGAGCAAGTAGTAATCGACGTTGAAGAACAACACCAAGGTTCTATCATGGAAGAGCTAGGTCTACGTAAGGCTGAGCTAACGAACATGGAACCAGATGGCAAAGGCCGTGTACGTCTAGAGTTCATGGTGCCTTCACGTGGTTTGATCGGTTTCCGTGGTCTGTTCCTAACACTGACATCTGGTTCAGGTATCATGACTTCTATCTTTGACCACTACGGTCCAGTGAAAGAAGGTGATGTGTCTAGCCGTCAGAACGGTGTATTGATCAGTATGGTGAAAGGTAAGACATTGTCTTACGGTCTATTCAACCTTCAAGATCGTGGTCGTCTATTTAAAGGTCACGGTGAAGAAGTATACGAAGGCCAAATCATCGGTATTCACTCACGTTCAAACGACCTAACGGTTAACCCAACGAAAGCGAAACAGCTAACCAACGTACGTGCCTCTGGTACAGACGAAGCTTTGACTTTGACTCCGCCAATTCGTCACACACTTGAGCAAGCGCTTGAGTTCATCGAAGACGACGAGCTAGTGGAAGTAACACCAGAAAGCATCCGTCTACGTAAGAAATTGTTGACTGAGAACGAACGTAAACGCGCAAGCCGCTAATACGTTATCGAGCAGCAGCAAATAGGCCGCAAGGCCTTGAGCGGAATAAAAGCGCCCTAGGGCGCTTTTATTTTGTCTGCGTTTTGTGTAGAACAGTCCGCAAGCTTTATTGGATGGGAGTAAGCGATGAAAGTTTTAGTGCAGCGATCACTGGCCGCAAAAGTGGAAGTGGAGGGCGAAATTGTTGGCGCGATTGATCACGGGCAAATGGTTTTGGTTGGCATCGAACGTGGGGATACCGAAGCAGACACGCAACGCTTAGCTGACAAGCTACTGAAATACCGCATGTTCAGCGATGAGAATGGCAAAATGAACCTAAACGTGCAGCAAGTGGGCGGTGGGGTTCTGTTGGTATCTCAATTCACTCTGGCGGCGGATACGAAAAAAGGTCTACGTCCTGGTTTCTCCTATGCCGCAGAGCCTGCCGAAGGTGAACGCTTATTTAATGACTTTGTTGCCAAGGTTCGTGCCCAGTACGACAAGGTGGCAACAGGGCGCTTTGGTGCGGATATGAAAATCCAGTTTACCAACGATGGTCCTGTGACCTTTATGTTGGACTAACACCCTGTACGCACCCGCTTCGTTCGGGGAGCGAATCTTCAACCTCAGTAACAGTTAGTATTAACCTCAGCTTTTTCAAACTAGGGAGCTTCCATGCAATTCAATTCGCTTGCGCATTGTCTTCGTGCCTCGACGCGTCAGCGCGAATCAAACGCATGGAAGCTTGAGCGAGTTCGGAGTGATTTGAAGTATAGCTGGATTGTACGATTCTGATTTAAGGCAAAAGCAAAGCTATCAAGCTGCAATCAGGATGATTGCTTTAGCGAAATGGGGTCATTGATGACCCGTTTGAGCGGCTAGATAGCTGCTTTTGCCTGAGAGATAATAAGTTGTTTTAAGCCTTACTTGCCTCAGTCTCTTCTTCGTCTTCTTCAGGATCTACCGGCACGCTGCGACCAGCAAACAAACCTAATTCAAACAGCAACCACATTGGGATCGCTAATAACGTCTGCGAGAAGATATCAGGTGGCGTGATTAACATGCCAACTACAAAACAGCCTAGGAACACGTAAGGACGTTTCTTTGAAAGGCTTGCGACCGTTGTGACACCTGCTTTAATCAGCAAATAAGTGGCCACTGGAATTTCAAAGGTTACGCCAAAAGCAAAGAACAGCTTAAGTACGAAATCCAAGTAATTGTTAATGTCGGTCATGACTGCTACTTCACCAGGACCTACTGAGGTGAAGAAGCCAAAGATTAATGGCAACACCACAAAGTAGGCAAAGGCGATACCACAGTAGAATAGTATGACACTAGAAACTAATAATGGAATGGCAATGCTCTTCTCTTCTTTATATAGAGCCGGGGCAATAAACGACCAAGCTTGATAAAGGATATAAGGCACGGCCACCAAAACAGCCAGAGCAAAGGTCAGCTTCAGAGGTGCCATAAAAGGCGAAGCAACTTCGGTTGCGATCAATGAGCTGCCTTCTGGAAGCAGAGCGCGTAGTGGTTCAGAAATAAATAGATATAGCTCATTGGCTAAGGAATACAAACCACCAAATAGAACTAAAACAATCAGAACAGATTTTAGTAGTCGGTTACGCAGCTCAACGAGGTGTGTCACCAATGGTGCTTGTGAAGATTCTTCGTGACTCATGCTGGGATTTCCCAATACAGGTTAAGCTCGAGATTGTGTTTCTTCGTTGACTTTATTCACAGTTGGCTGAACGACCGCTGCATCAACTGACTGGTGCTGCTCCGCAGAAGCCTCAGTTTTTTGCGGCTCCGTTTGAGCTTTAGATGCAGGTTGCGCTTCGGTGTCCTGCTCAAACTTTGCCGTTTCACGCATAATGCGCTCATTGGTTTCTTTGATGGAGCGTTGTAGTTCTTCTTGGTCAAGCTGCGCGTTGATTTCACGCTGAACAGACTGAATGCTGCGACGAATTTTACGAATCCATAAGCCTGCTGTTTTTGCAGCGACGGGTAAACGTTCTGGGCCTAAAATAAGTAGGCCCACAACGAAAACAACGAGTAATTCTGAAAAGCCGATGTCGAACACGGTTTAGGCGCTCTTGTCGTCTTTCTTCTGATCGTCTTGGATTGCCTTAGTTTGATTTTGGCCATCCTTCTGTTCTTCGTCGTTGTTAACAGCTTCTTTGAAGCCTTTCACAGCGCCGCCTAGATCAGAACCTAAACTTTTCAATTTTTTCGTACCAAAGATCAAAATTAGGATCGCTAGAACGATTAATAATTGCCAAATACTGATGCCACCCATGTGTGGAACTCCTACTTCTTACGGCTAGCTTTTTCTTCTAAGCCAGACAAATTAAAACGTCGTGCCAGCTCATCAAGTATGTCCTGTGGACCAAGGTCTAGATGAGACAGCATTACAAGCGTATGGAACCAAAGGTCTGCCGTTTCATAGATAACGTCTTTTTTATCACCGGATGCAACAGAATCTTTTGCTGCGATGATGGTTTCGACGCTTTCTTCACCCACTTTCTCTAGGATTTTATTAAGGCCTTTCGCATGTAGGCTTGCTACATAAGAGGAGTCAGCGGAAGCAACTTTGCGTTCTTCTAACGTAGTGGCAAGTTCAGCCAAAACATCAATTTTCATTATAGCCTCTCAAATGTTACGGTTTTAATACTAGCAGGTAAATGCCGCCTAAAAACAGAGCTAGGCTCAAAATGTCAGCTTCGGCAAGATGCGCTAGCGCAATGTTATCGGTAGTAATCCAAGCCGCCCCTATGGCGAACAAACCAAGTAGTTTAAAAGGCATGTTACGGCGTGAACGACGCATTTCCTTGCGTAGGTTTTCCAGCGCTTCGGTCTGCTCTTTAATGCGCGTTTCCTGTCGTGACAGGTGCGTCATAGTGGAGAACACGAGGTTTGGAATTTGTGGCAAATGAGCAGCCCAATCTGGCGCTTGTTTTTTAACTTCGTCAAATAGACGACGCGGCCCAACTTGCTCACTCATCCAACGTTCAAGGAACGGCTTAGCGGTTACCCAAAGATCAAGGTCTGGGTAAAGCTGACGACCTAGGCCTTCGATGTTGAGCAGTGTCTTTTCCAGCAGAACTAATTGTGGCTGCACTTCCATATTAAAGCGACGTGCAGTTTGGAATAATCCTAACAGCACTTGGCCAAACGAAATTTCTTTCAAAGGTTTGGCAAACATCGGCTCACAGACACTACGAATCGCTGACTCGAAAGCATGTACCGGCGTGCCCTTAGGAACCCAGCCACTTTCGACGTGCAGTTCCGCGACCATACGATAATCACGTTTAAAAAATGCCAGTAGGTTACGCGCTAGGTAGTTTTTATCCGCTTCATCTAGGCTGCCCATGATGGCACAGTCGATAGCAATGTACTTAGGGCGCTCTGGATTGGTCGGGTCGACAAAAATATTGCCCGGATGCATGTCTGCATGAAAGAAACTGTGCGAGAACACCTGAGTAAAGAAAATCTCTACCCCGCGCTCTGCTAACACTTTCATGTTAACGTTTTTTTCGCGCAATGCGGGAATGTCTGCAACCGGAATACCGGAAATACGTTCCATCACCATGACATTGCGTCGGCTGTAATCCCAGTAAATCTGAGGTACGTACAGAAGTTCAGAGTCTTTGAAATTACGTTGCAGAAGCCCTGTGTTGGCCGCTTCTTTAGCTAAATCCAGTTCATCAAGAATGGTGTATTCATAGTCTTGCACCACTTCTACAGGACGTAAACGGCGGCCGTCTTTGCTGGTCTTTGCAATAAAGTGCGCCAGCATGTAGAGCAGCTTGATATCTTGTTTGATGGTTTTTTCAATATTGGGTCGAATGACCTTTACCACCACACTTTCACCCGTTTTTAATGTCGCCGTATGCACCTGCGCAATGGAGGCCGATGCCAGTGGAGTGCGGTCAAACTCTGCAAAGATGTCTTCAATACTAGCGCCGAGGTCTTTTTCGATAATCTTGCAGGCTAGATCGCCTGAAAACGGTGGCACTCGGTCTTGTAGGCGCGCAAGTTCATCGGCGATATCATCTGGCAGTAGATCGCGGCGAGTGGAGAGGATCTGACCAAACTTAACGAAAATAGGGCCTAATGATTCCAGCGCTAAGCGTAAGCGTTCACCACGGTTGCGCTCGGCGCCTTTTCGTCCAATTGAAAGCAGTGCGCCTAGGGTGTATTTAAGAAACCAAGGCAGCAGGTGAATCGGAATAAAGGTGTCTAGACGGTATCGCAATACTGTGGTTGCGATACGCAAAAAACGAGTGGCGCTTTTCCACATGACTAAAACTTAAATCCCTTGTGTAGGGCGACGATGCCGCCTGTCATATTTTGGTAAGTGACGCGTTCAAAGCCCACTTCTTCCATCATGCCTTTTAGTGTTTCTTGATCTGGGTGCATGCGGATGGACTCGGCTAGGTAACGGTAGCTTTCCGCGTCATTCGCAATCACTTTGCCCATAAACGGCAAAAGACGGAAAGAGTAGTGATCGTAAATCGTACTCAGACATTCGGTCTCTGGTTTGGAGAATTCCAATACTAATAGACGGCCGCCAGGCTTTAATACGCGCTGCATCGATGCGAGGGCTTTGGATTTATCGGTAACGTTACGCAGACCAAAAGCAATCGTAATACAGTCAAAGGTGTTATCTGGGAATGGTAGTTCTTCGGCATTGGCTTGTACGTACTGGACGTTTCCGACAACCCCTAGGTTAGCTAGCTTGTCACGACCTACTTTCAACATAGAGTCGTTGATGTCAGCCAAAATGACTTGGCCAGATTGACCCACAAGGCGTGAGAACTTTGCCGTTAAATCACCGGTACCACCCGCGATGTCCAAAACCTTTTGGCCCGCACGAACGCCGGATTGGCTAATAGTGTGACGTTTCCAAAGACGGTGAATGCCGCCTGACATTAAGTCATTCATGATGTCGTACTTCGCTGCAACAGAGTGGAAAACCTGTGCGACGGCATCTACTTTCTGATCGGTTGGAATTTGTTTGAAACCAAAATGGGTGGTGTTCTCTTTGTCTTGCATAAAATCTCGTTCCTAATACACCTTTAGGGAGGCGAATAATAAAAATCGGCAATGGGCTATTGTAACCGTGACTATGTATCGGTTGCACGATAAAGCATATTAATTGTCGCGAATTACTTTATTCCGGCCTTGTTGTTTGGCTTGATAGAGGTTCTTATCCGCACGGTTAAAGAGCTCGTCATGGCTTTCTTTACCGTCGAACAAACTAAGACCAATCGAAATGGTGACCGAAATCGGCTCGCCGTTCATGTTGAACGGCGTACTTGCGACGGCGTTACGAATATTTTGGCAATGTTCAAATGCCTGATCGAGTGAGGTCATCGGAAAAATGACAACAAACTCTTCGCCGCCGTAGCGAAACAGCAAATGATCCTTCTTGAGCGCTGTTTGCATTTGACGGGGCACTAAACGAAGCACTTTGTCTCCAGTTAAGTGTCCCCAGGTGTCATTGATCACTTTGAAGTGATCGACATCGCAGACCGCAATACACAACTGCTGTTTGTTTTGCGCTGCTGAGGTCAGTAGTGGGAAAATTGTATCTTGGTAAGCGGCGCGATTGGGGAGACCAGTTAAAGAGTCAGACAGTGCTTGGGCAATCTTTTCTTGCATGCTGGAGCGTAATTGTGTGGCATCTTGCTCCATACGACTCACTTTATTTTTCAACTGGGTAATTGACTTGGCGGCCTGCTTTTCCTGCTCTTGCATGCTGTTTTGAAACAGTGTCATAGCTTCATTAATCGTATGCATACGATCATTAATCAACTGTTTTAACGAATTCAAATCGGTGGCGTTATGCACATCGCTTTTGGTGTTGTTGACATGATCTTGGAAGGTTTCACCCAATTGCTTGCGATGACTGGAAATCGATTTCTGAGCTTTGTAATTCGCTAATAAAGAATCATTGATGCTAGCCAACTGTTGGTTGAGTTGATTCAGGTAAAGAGTCAGATCCTCTTGGGTTTTACCCACAGCAATCATAATAAGCGTAATGACTTCATCGAGCAGCGCTGGCAAATGGTTAATGTCAGAACTGCCGGTCAAGGCATGTTTAATATCCATCAGCTGGTCGCGATAGATGTCTGGTAGCGTGATGTTGGTCAACAACGCAGCGAGGGTGTGGCTCACATGGGTCATGATTTCAGAATTATTTTCTGGAGTCGGCATGCGATCTGTTTTGCGACGGAATAAGCGTCCCAGCAAAGAGCTATTTTTTTCACTCGATTGCTGTTTCAGCGTTTCACTTACCAGTTGAATGGTCTTGCTGAGCAATTCCGGCCATTTCGAGGACGTTTGCCAATGCTTGCGAATGTCTGCTTCGAGCGACTTCTTGGCTTTGGTGGGCATTTGTGTTGTGGGTAAATCGTCAACCACATCCAGCAATTCAAGAAGCTTAGCGCGAAAGGTTTGTGCGCGGCTTAGACGATCTTCATCATATTTTAAAACGAGTGGTTCCAGTGTCTTTAGACTGGCTTGAACAACCTCCGCGTTTTGCGAACGACCAAGGTTGCCGCGGATAGACTGTAATGTAGTATCCAGTTCAGGATCGTTACCTTCGGCCAGCATACTAATGCGAGAGATGGTCTTTAGTAAACTTTCAATCGTTTTGTCCTGAACCGGATCCATTCATACACCCTATATCATTATTACTTACTCGCTTGGCGCTCTTGTTCAATCAAGTAATCTACCACCGAATAAATATTATTATTACTACCAGCTGTGGCAGCGGTAACTAGGTATTTGCCATTTACAATTAAACCCGGGACACCACGTGCGCCGTAAGCTCTTATTTTAGCATCAGCTTGTGATAGTCGGCTATTTACCGCGAAAGAGTTGTATTGTTTTGTAAATTCGTCTTCAGAGACACCATAGTGTGTGAAAAACTCCGCCAATTCTTCTTCGCTAGTCATGCGTTTATGCTCTTGATGGATGGCGTTAAACATATCCGCATGCAGCTTGTCTTCAACACCTAAAATGTCTGCCACATGAAACGCTTTTGCATGGGCTAACCAGCCACGTCCAAAGACTGCTGGCATGTACTTAAAGTCGACATCATCAGGCAGATCTTTTTTCCAGGCCTGAGTTAGTGGTTCTAGGGCATAACAGTGGGGACAGCCGTACCAAAAGATTTCAACGACTTCGATTTTATTTGGGTCTGCTGTGCGGACAGGATTTTTAATGGTGGTGTAGCCATTGCCATCACTGTAATCCTGTGCCCATGCACTGGTGATCGGTAGTAAAACGGCAACGAATAATGCTGTTAACAGCTTTTTCATGTCATGCTCCTAGAATGGTGATTCAATAACATCCAATGGGATTATCCTTTTAGGATGTCTAAACTCAACAAAAGTTCGTGTCATGAAGCAAGTTTACATTGCCTATACAGCAAAAATCCTCCTAAAAGGAGGACTTTTGTTTCAAGAATGCGCAAGGTTGACTCTAGTAAAGGCCTTGAATGTAGCTAGAAACGGCCTGAATCTCACGCTCATTCATCTTAAACGCGATGTTTTGCATGATTTTCGCAGCATCGTTTTTGCGTTCACCAGATTGGAATAACTTCAGCTGCGAGGCAGTGTAGCTGGCGTGCTGGCCACTAAGTTGCGGGAAACCTGCAGAATTTAAACCTTTGCCGGCAGGGCCGTGGCACGCCATACATGCCGGTACGCCTGTCGCAGGGTTACCATCGCGGTAAAGGTTTTTACCGGCTTCCACTAGTTCTGCATCTGCTTGACCTACGACCACGTTTTGACTTGCGAAGTAGGCTGCAACATCTGCAAGGTTTTGTTCAGATAAACCATCTAATAAACCTGTCATTTGCGCTACCGGGCGTGCGCCAGATTTGATATCCGTCATTTGCTTGAGCAGGTAAGATTCATTTTGACCAGCAAGTTTAGGAAACGTTGGTGCAAGGCTGTTGCCATCCGCGCCGTGACAGGCACTACATACTGCGGTGAAAGGCTTGCCTGCTTCAGGGTTGCCCTCAGCGATCGCAACGGATGTTGCTCCGACTGTTACTAACAAACCGATAAGAACTTTTTTCATTCGCTGCCTCTGATGTGCTTACGCCGAAGTTAATGAACATCTTATTTCTGGCATAAAGATGTTTCGTTTTCTGTTATGCTTACCAGTATGAATTAGGGCACAGCCACATTGAGCCAGTAAGCAGAATGGCTCGCATTATATACAACTGTGCAAAAACTTATAACGCGATACAATTTCTCATTGACTGATATCAATCTATGACGCCATTCGACCCGATTTTTCAATCAGCTTACTTTATAAAAAGTGCTGAAAAGCTTTCCCAATGTCCACTTGACCAAGGTCTTGAAGTGGCGTTTGCGGGACGTTCAAACGCAGGTAAATCTACCTCCCTAAACACACTTGCCAACCAGCGTAAGCTGGCACGTACGTCTAAAACACCCGGCCGAACCCAGTTAATTAACTGCTTCGGTTTAAATGTAGACGATCGCCGCCTAGTTGACTTACCTGGTTACGGTTTTGCAAAAGTACCTGTTGCCATGAAAGAGAACTGGCAAGCGCACATGCAAGATTATCTCATGAACCGTCGCTCATTAGTGGGCGTAGTGTTAGTGATGGACATTCGCCATCCTCTTAAAGAGTTCGATGATATGATGCTGGCATGGGCCGCAAACAATAATGTTAAGGTACATGCTTTACTGACCAAGTCGGATAAGCTTAAACGAGGGCCTGCGCAGGCGACTATGTTGAAAGTTAAAAAAGAGATGAAAGCACGTGGTGTGGAAGCCTCGGCGCAGACATTCTCAGGCTTAAATGGCGATGGTGTGGACGAGCTGCGCATTAAGCTAGCTGGCTGGTTGGAACTAGAAAATCCAAATGAGATTCCAGTGAATCTGTAAGGCTTAGGCTTTGATACGAAAAAGGGCTTCTTGATAGAGGCCCTTTTTTATGCGGAAAACTCGTCGCTTATTGCGGCTGCATGTAATGCCTTAAGAAGGCATCAAAGTCCATTTCATCACTGGCTTCGATGTCTGCTTGCTGAGCGATTGATTGCTCTGCCCAAGCTTGGTACTGCTGCTCAAGCTCATGGCTGACTTCTTGCGCAAGCCAAGCTTGCTGCTGTGCTTTGCCAATAGCCAACATAGCTTCTTGATAGCTGCCATATTGCTCACATTGTTTAATCACCTGAGCCGCAGGCAGTGTTTCTAGGTTTTCTAACTTACCTTTTTGTAGCGCCAAACTGTCGGTGTAAGCAAAGTTGCCGGTACGGTCTGTGAGGAACTGAGCGATTTCTTGCATGTGTGTTAACAGCTCGTTTGCTTTTTCGCGCAGTGTAATCGGACCAAATCCGAAGTCAAAACTGTCATCTAACTCACGACCATGGGTAGCAATTTCCTGCTGAGTTTTGCGTAGTTGCTGACATTCCTCTGCACCTAAACGATCGTCACTGTGCAGCATGCAGCACATCAAGAAAGTATCTAAGAAGTACAGCGTTTCAGGCTTCATTCCGATAGGTGATGTTGGATCTAAGTCCATGATACGTACTTCGATGTATTCAACGCCACGTTTTTGCAGCGCAGCACTTGGATGTTCGCCTGATTGAGTAACGCGTTTTGGTCGAATATCACTGTAATACTCGTTTTCGATCTGTAGAATGTTGTGGCTTAACTGCTTGTATTCACCGTCTACTTTAACACCGATTTTTTCGTAAGCTGGGTACGGGGTGCGTAATGCGCCTTTGATGGTATTGATGTAAGTGTCGACTTCGTTGTAGCAAACGAATAAACCATCTTGGGCTTTGTTCTGATAACCAATGTCACTCATGCGTAATGACGTTGCGCTGGGGCCGAACCATGTACGACTGCCTAGCTCAGAAAGCTTGTCTGGTTTGCTCGGTAAGAAACTTACATCGATCGCTGGAGAGGCGCCAAATAGCAGCGACAGAACCCAAGATTTACGGCGGAAGTTGCGAATCAAAGCAAAGTATTGTTGTGACTTAAATTCTTGCAAGGCCTTATCGTTGCTGATATCGGCACCACGAAAATCCGCTAGGAAGGCCCAGAAGCTGTCACTAAAAGAGAAATTGTAATGCATACCGGCGATGCATTGCATAATGCGGCCGTAACGGTTCGACAAGCCCTCGCGGTAAACACGTTTTAGCTTGCCTGAGTTAGACTCCCCGTAGTAGGCAATCGGAACCTCGGCATTATCTTTCAAGGCACAAGGCATACTGCCTGGCCATAAGCACTCATCCATATCGTCTAACACGCGGTTAGTCATTAAGTGAATGTCGCGCAATTCTTGAATAACACCTTCCACCGAGTCATGTACGCCGGTGATGAATTCCATCAAAGCTTCTGAGTAGTCAGTGGTGATGGATGGGTGAGTAAGTGCTGACCCCAAGGCTTTTGGGTGAGGGACTTGTGAAATTTTTCCATCCGTCCGTGAAACACGTAACGCCTCGCGTTCTACACCACGATGAAAGGTAACAGCGGAAAGGTCGCCGCTTTGAATCATGCACTGATCAAGCTTTGTCAGAGCGTCATGTATATTGCGCAACAAGGAGTCATCCTAATTCGGAAAATAAATATGCTTGGATTGTACAAGGCATGTTGGAAGCACAGCAAGAAAAGCATAAAGCAGTTGCGCAAAGATTACAGATTTAACCATCTGTGGCATCATAGAGTATCTATTTGGTTGCCTAGGAATTGAACGTGAAACAATCGTCTTGGATGACTGCCGGCGTTTTAGGCGCTGCATTGCTGGCATTATTAGGTTATAGCGTTTGGCACAATACGGATTTGGGGAGTGGGCCGATTGCCAAGTGTGAACAAGACAGCGGCAAATGCGACAAGAATCTTGGTGCAATATTAAACTTTTCTGAGCCCATTGTGGTCAATAAAGCTCTGATGCTGACACTGACGCTGCCTGAGTCAATGGCGCAGGGAGACTTTTGGCAGGGGCGTTTGGAAGGTCGTGATATGTATATGGGGATAACGCCAGTCACACTTAAAGCGGCTGACCGAAGTAACCAATATCAAGGACAGCTGCGTATCCCTATTTGCACCACTGAGCAGATGGCGTGGCGCTTAATCTTAGAATCCAGTGATGGATCTAAGTCGATATTGATGTATGAATTTATGATGAGTCAACCGTAGGAATGAATATGAGATTAAAACCAGT
Source organism: Marinomonas fungiae (assembly GCF_001418205.1). Classification (GTDB taxonomy): domain Bacteria; phylum Pseudomonadota; class Gammaproteobacteria; order Pseudomonadales; family Marinomonadaceae; genus Marinomonas; species Marinomonas fungiae. The sequence continues at coordinate 49,442 of NZ_LIQF01000002.1, forward strand.
TGTTTTATTAGCCATGCTGGTGGTTTTAGCCATTGTAGGTACCTTGCTAGCCTTAAAAAAAGCCGAAGGTACAAATAACCATCCGGGTAAAGTCGGTGGGGATTTTACTTTGACGAGTGCGAATGGCCCTGTATCGCTGAGTGATTTTGAAGGTAAAGCTAAGCTAGTGTTCTTTGGTTATACCCATTGTCCAGATGTGTGTCCATTGACCTTGGCGAATGTAAAAGTAGGGTTGAAGCAACTGCCAGAAGCGCTACGTAATCAGGTGCAAACTATCTTTGTCAGTGTCGATCCCAAGCGCGATACCTTTGATCACCTCAGTGAATACGTAAGCTTCTTTGATCCAAGTTTTGTGGGGCTGACTGGCACCAAAGAAGAAGTTGATCGCGTGGTACGTCAGTACGGTGCTTTTTACCGTATCGAAGAGGGTGATGGCAAAAACTACACCGTGAGTCATAGTGCGCGTCTTTATGTGATCGGTAAAGACAACCAAATCAAGCAGTATTTGTACCATGACTCGTCTTCAGAAGAGATTGCCGAGGCAATTAAAAAGCTGCTGGCTGCCAACTAATTCAGGCCCATTAAAAAGGCCGCTGTTCATTCAATGAGCAGCGGCCTTTTTTGTGTTTGCGAGCGAGCAAAGTGCGTTTATAGGCGCATTTCGATGCCAGCCGCTTGCATGGTTTCTTTCGCTTCTTGGATCGAGTATTCGCCAAAGTGGAAGATACTCGCTGCCAAGACTGCGTCCGCTTTACCTTCGGTCACGCCGTCAACTAGGTGCTGTAGATTACCGACGCCACCGGAAGCGATGACAGGCACATGCACCGCTTCACTGATAGCGCGAGTCACGCCAAGGTCGAAACCGTTTTTCATACCGTCACGGTCCATACTGGTTAGTAGAATTTCTCCTGCACCCAGATCGACCATTTTTACCGCCCATTCTACCGCGTCAATGCCCGTTGGTTTACGGCCTCCGTGGGTGAAGATTTCCCAACGATCAGGCTCACCTTCGCCACTGACTTTTTTCGCATCAATCGCCACAACGATACATTGTGAACCAAAACGCTCAGCTGCTTCGCGAACGAAGTCTGGATTAAAGATGGCTGCGGTGTTGATGCTGACTTTGTCCGCGCCTGCGTTTAACATACGGCGAATGTCTTCGCAGGTACGAATGCCACCACCAACAGTCAGTGGAATAAACACCTCTGCTGCAATGGCTTCTACCATGTGTACTGTGGTCTCACGGTCATCAGAGCTGGCTGTGATGTCCAAGAAGGTGATCTCGTCAGCGCCTTGTTCGTTGTAGCGTTTTGCCACTTCAACTGGGTCGCCCGCATCACGGATATCAACGAATTGAACACCCTTTACAACGCGGCCATTGTCCACGTCTAGGCACGGAATAATACGTTTAGCTAATCCCATTTTACTTTCCTATTCAGCGGACTAAGGCTTGCCATCCCAATGGATGAAGTTTTTGTACAGTTGCAAACCGTCTTTGTGGCTTTTCTCTGGGTGAAACTGCACGGCAAATACGTTATCGCGCGCCAAGGCAACGCAGAAGTCGTGACCGTAGTTACAAGTACCCGCGACTTCCTCTTTGTTGCTCGCTACGATGTAGTAGCTGTGTACAAAGTAAAAGCGAGCACCGTCTTCAATGCCTTCCCACAATGGGTGCTTCATGGTTTGCTTCACTTGGTTCCAACCCATGTGTGGCACTTTAAGTTTCGTGCCATCGACATCCTTGTGGTTATTGCCAAAGAATAAAGCATTGCCTTCAAAGTGGTTCAAGCAATCCACACCGCCGTTTTCTTCACTGTGGGCCATCAAGGACTGAATGCCAACACAGATGGCCAAAAATGGCTTTTCCGCCATAGCTTTTTGAATCACTGGAATTAGGCCTTGGGCTTTCATTTCCGCGATACAATCGCGAATAGCACCAACACCTGGTAACAGTACGCGATCCGCCGCGTCGATCACGGCAGGGTCACTACTAACAACGATTTCAGTGTTTTCATCGGCTACGTGCTCAAGGGCTTTGGCAACAGAGTGAAGATTGCCCATACCGTAATCGATGACAGCAACGGTAGACTTAGTTTGTGTACTCATGAGTAGGGGGATCCTATTACAAGCAGCCTTTGGTCGATGGCATTTGTCCTGCCATGCGCTCATCTAGTTCCAAGGCCATACGCAATGCGCGGCCGAATGCTTTAAAGATGGTTTCTGCTTGGTGGTGAGTGTTTTTCCCGCGCAGGTTATCCAAGTGTAAAGTTACCTTTGCATGGTTAATGAAACCGTGGAAAAACTCTGAAAATAAATCTACGTCAAAGCCACCCACTGACCCTCGAGTGAAAGGCACATGCATCTCAAGTCCTGGACGGCCAGAAAAGTCGATCACCACACGAGAAAGGGCTTCATCCAATGGTACATAAGCGTGGCCGTAACGACGGATACCTTTCTTATCCCCGACGGCTTTATCAAATGCTTGGCCAAGGGTGATGCCCAAATCTTCAACCGTATGGTGCGCGTCGATGTGAAGGTCGCCAACAGCATGAATATCAAGGTCTATAAGGCCATGACGGGCTACTTGATCGAGCATGTGATCAAGGAAAGGAACGCCAGTTTCGCAGTTAAATTTACCTGTGCCATCTAGGTTTACAGTCACTTTAATTTGCGTTTCAAGCGTATTGCGTTCGACGGTTGCAATCCGGTTGGACATGTAAGGAGCTCTCCGCTTTAAAATCAGGTTTTCAACCCAGTGAATAAGTTATATGAACATCATTATAAAACGTGCAGGGCTTTGCATCTATGCTTTTCATGCCTATTAGCGTGATCGAAAAAAGCAATTAAGGTGCTATGATTTGATAAGTGATCAAATCCTCTTATTAAAGGGTGGGAATTAATATGGTTTGGGTTAAACGTTTAGGTTTGTTGCTTGCGGCACTCGTAGTACTGATCGTAGCCGCCATTATTTATGTTGTGGTGTTTGTCGATCCTAATCAGTTCAAGGGTGAACTACAAAAAATTGCCAAGGAGAAAGCCAATGTCACCTTGCGAATGGATGGCGATATTGCCTGGTCGATTTATCCGCAAATCGGTTTAAGCCTAGAGAACTTTGGTGTTGCATTAGGCTCAGATCCTGAGCTAATGAGTTTCTCTAAAGCGGAGTTTGGGGTGCAGTTGATGCCCCTGTTTCAACAACGCATCGCGGTGGATACCGTGCGCTTAGTGGATCTAAAGGCTAATTTGAAAGTGGATAAAAACGGCCAACCTAATTGGCAAGTTCAAACCGCTGGTACGACAACGACCTCTGAAGCGCCTGCCACTGAAACTGGTGGTGATAATAGCTTTACCATCCCAGACATTGCTTTAGATGAATTAGCGTTAGTGAATGCGCACATTATTTATGAAGATGAGCGAACTGGTATGCGCTCCGATGTGGTCTCTAATGTCACATTCAATGACGTACGCTTAGACGAAGCTTGGCCGATGAAACTGGATGCCAAAATTACCCAGTCGAATCTAGATGGTTCTAACCCGATGACGGCCGATGTGGATTTTGGCGCAGACTTTACGCTATTTGCTGAGCGTCAAAGTGCATCCTTAGCAAATTTAGCGCTTAATGCTTCCGTTAGTGGGGCGTCGTTACCAGCATCACCTTTGAGTATGAAGATGAATGTGGCGCAACTAGACTTTGATTTGCCACAGGAAAATGCATCCCTTGAAGGTTTGAGTATCAATACCTTAGGCATGAATATCAAAGGCCAGATCAATGCTTTTCAAGTGCTAAGTGCGCCAGAATTTAATGCTGTGTTGGATGTGGCTGAGTTCTCTCCAAAAGAAGTGATGTCGAAACTTAACATAGCATTGCCTGAGATGGCGGATGATTCGGTCTTGCAAAAAGCCAGTTTAAATATTGCTGCGGAAGGCTCAACGGATAGCATCAAAGCTCAGCCGATTTCGATTAACTTTGATGATACTTCTATCGAAGCCAATGCTTTGTTGAATCTATCTCCGCTTAACTGGGACATCGAAATTGCGGGTAAGAATCTCGATGTGGACCGTTACTTGCCGCCTGTTTCAGAAACGGCAGCAAGTAACTCTACAGCAAGCTCGGGATCTAGCGCACAGCAAGCGAATGCGGCGGCGCAAGATTTGATCCCCGTAGACTTGGTTCGCTCCTTGAACGGTCATGTGGGCATTGCCTTTGATAATGTTAAAGTGAAGAACCTACAGCTGGATAAAGTTGAGTTGGATTCCACTCAGACCAACGGCAAAGTGCGTATCGCACCAGCGCAAGTGACCTTGTATGACGGTGTTGCCAAGCTTCAGGCACAATTAGATGTGACGGGCAGTACACCCCGCATCAATGTCTCGCCAAGTATCGACAGCGTTGAGATTTTGCCATTGATGAAAGACTTTATGGCGCTGGAAAAAATTCGTGGTGCCACCAACCTAACGGGTGATCTAAGTACTCGTGGTAACCGTATCGATGACCTGATTGCCAACCTAAACGGTGACCTGTTAGTGAACATTAAAGATGGCGCTTTGATCGGCACTAACTACACCAAAATGGTTTGTAAGGGGATCGCATTAATGCGTACTGAGACGCTGAATGAAGCGGCGTTCCACGCGGACACTCCGTTTGAGACCATGCGTATTCCGGCGAAAATTGTTAATGGGCAAGTGTCCACACCTGGTTTGCGAATGCAGTCGCTTACCTTAGGCGTCACCGGTGATGGTGTGATCTCATTACCGACCAATAGTCTGGACTACAAAACCTATGTGTCTTTAGTGGGCAGTGGCTTAGATGCAAGCTGTGCAGTGAATGAAGATGTGGCGAATGTGCAGTTCCCAATTGTCTGTAAGGGGAATTTCATGGATGATGCGGCAGGCTTATGTCGACCAGATGTCAAAGGCTTTGTGAAGGCCTTTGCAGACAAAGAGCTAGACCAAGCGAAAGCCGCGGCCCAAGCTAAGCTGGATGCAGAAAAAGCCCGTGCACAGGAAAAACTTGATGCGGAGAAAGCTCGTGCTCAAGAAAAACTGGACGCAGAAAAAGCGCGTTTAGAGGAGAAGAAGGACGAGGCGAAGCAGGAGCTACAGGACAAGCTTAAAAGCAAACTCAATAATATATTTAATTAACGGCAGTAAATGATCCCGAAACAAAACTTTGCGCCCCGTGTGCTGGATTGGTTTGACCAGCACGGGCGCAAACACCTACCTTGGCAGCAAAACAAAACCCCTTATCGTGTTTGGATCTCTGAAATCATGTTACAGCAGACCCAAGTGACGACTGTTATTCCCTACTATGAGCGCTTTATGCAGTCCTTTCCGGATGTGTTTGCTCTCGCCAATGCACCGCAAGACGACGTGTTGTCCCATTGGAGTGGTTTAGGGTATTACGCCCGTGCTCGTAATATGCATAAAGCAGCACAGAAACTGGTGGACGATTGGCAAGGGGAGTTTCCCCTAAGCCAAGAAGGTGTCTGTGAATTGCCCGGTATTGGTCGTTCCACAGCCGCAGCGATCTTATCAATTTCTCGCAATGAATCTTTGGCAATTTTAGATGGCAATGTCAAACGAGTTCTCGCACGCTATCATGCGGTGCCCACTTGGCCTGGTGAGCGTAAAACCGAGGCGGCGATGTGGGAGCTGGCGGAAACTTATATGCCACAGGAACGCTGTGGTGATTACACGCAAGCAATGATGGACTTAGGGGCGACCCTCTGTACTCGCTCCAAGCCACGTTGTGGTGAGTGCCCACTGCAAGCAGATTGTGAAGGGTTTGCAACCGGCACGCCAACGGAGTTTCCAAAGTCAAAACCTAAGCAAGCTGCGAAGCCAGTTAAAGCGACGCAAATGCTTGTGCTACGCGAAGGCAATCGGGTGTTGTTGGAAAAACGTCCAGCGACAGGTATCTGGGGGGGCTTGTGGAGCTTACCGGAAGTGGCGCAAGAAGAGGATATCGTGCAGGCCGCGGAGCAGCGTTTAGGTGTCAATGTAAACCATGTCATTAGCCTGTCACCGTTTCGTCATACCTTTAGTCACTATCATTTGGACATATTGCCGTCTGAATTAGCGGTTGTGAGCACTCCTGTGGTAGCGGAGCAAACTAAGTATCAGTGGTTTGAGATGGAAAAAGCTTTGGCACTTGGTCTTCCTGCTCCGGTACGTACTTTGCTGGAAACCCATGAAGAAAGACGGCAGTTGATCTAAGCCCTTGAACGGATGATCGAAGAGTAAAGGATAGGCGTATGTTTCTGACGATTTTCTGGAAGTTTCTGTTATTAGGTTGTACCAGCTTTGGTGGCCCCGCAGCGCATATTGGCTACTTTAGAAAAGAGTTCGTAGAGCGTTTAGGGTGGGCATCGGAAACAGAATACGCTCAGTGGGTTGCGCTCAGTCAGATTATGCCTGGCCCTGGGTCTAGCCAAGTTGGCTTCGCTTTAGGGTACCATCGTGGCGGTATTGTCGGTGCTATTGCGGCGTTTATCGGGTTTACCTTACCGTCCGTTGTTTTGATGTGTGTGTTTGCCACGTTGGGCAGCCAGTTTTCTGAATACAGTGCTTTTATTGGGATTCTGGGCGCATTAAAACTGATGGCGGTAGTGGTCATTCTGGATGCAATCTGGGGCATGGGGAGTTCTTTTTGCCAATCCTACCGTACTCGCCTGATTGCGATCCTTAGTATGCTTTTTATGCTGCTTTGGCCATTGGGTTTAGGTAGTTTGCTGCTGATTATCTTAGCCGGTGTCGCTGGTGCGCTATGGTTGGGCGAGACTCAGGGCAAAGTGTTTACGGGACGAATGTCTGCAAAGGTTGCTTATCTAGCGTTAGGCCTTTTCAGCATATTGTTTATCGTCACTGCGCTGATTCATGGCAGTGGTTGGCTTGCTCTAGCAGCGGAGCTTTTTCAAGCAGGCAGTCTAGTGTTTGGTGGTGGTCATGTAGTATTGCCGCTGATGTCTGAGCAGTTAGCTGACTTGGTGTCGACAACAAATCTTTTAACAGGTTACGCGGCAGCACAGGCAGTCCCCGGTCCAATGTTTACCTTAGCGAGCTATCTCGGAGCAGTCTCAGCACCAGACGGACAAATGCTGGCTTGGGCGTTGTTGGCGACCTTGGCGATCTTTTTACCCGGCTTATTGTTAATGTTGGTGGGACAGCATTTCTGGCAAGGTCTGTCACATTATTCACGTTTACAAGGTGCCGTAGCCGCCATTAATGCTGCGGTAGTGGGCTTATTAATCGCCACTTTGTTGTTCCCTATTTTACCCAGTAGTGTGGGGAGTGTATGGCAAGCGCTTATCGTGGTTGTAGCGTTTGTTTGGTTACGTTGGCAGAAACCGGCAATTTGGCAACTAGTTGCTGTATTTGTGCTAGGTGGTTTGGTGACTGCGTTGTTCTAATGGCTTGAAACCTGTAACGTTGGCGCCATAAAGAACCTATACGAACGAATTATTGAGAGATCAGCATGGCGAACACTGTATTCTGTAAAAAATTCCAGAAAGAGATGGAAGGCTTAGAGCGCGCACCTCTTCCTGGTGCGAAAGGGCAAGAAATCCTAGAGAACGTTTCCAAGCAAGCGTGGCAAGAGTGGCAGGCGCTACAAACTATGATTATCAATGAGAAGCATCTGAATTTGATGCAACCTGACACACGTAAATACCTGTTAGAGCAAATGGATAAATTCTTCAACAATGAAGAAACGGATCGCCTGCAGGGCTATGTCGATCCAAACGATATTCAAGAGCTTTAAGCAACAGCTCTAATCTAGATAAAAAAACGCCGCTAGCAGGTTGTATGCTAGCGGCGTTTTTTTGAATTCTCCCCGATCTAATCGGGTTCGTATGAGTAAGTTACTGCGTCACGAAACTGGCAAATAACACATCCATGACAGGCTCGGTGCCAGTCTCTTCTTTGAGTGCCGAGTTAATAGCGACTTTGGCTTCTTCACGGGTTTGCTCACGAGCAATCGCTCCGGTAACTTGCTCTTGAGTTCGAGCGCTTAAGAACATCACCACTGCATCACGGATTAGAGGCATGTTCGCTAAAATAATACCTTCGCGAGCGCTATCTGTACGTAAGCTGATTTTGGTTTTTATGTAGTGTAAACGTGGACCTGAAGCGTTGTAGTTCACTATAAAATCAGGAGTTAACTCAATATAACTTGGCACCACTGGGGCGGCTTCGTCTTCAGCAAACGCAGGATGGGCCAAAAAGGCCATTAAACAGGTTAACACGATTAATAAGCGCTGCTTGCCTAGCTGCGTGATGTGCTTCATAGTTCCTCTCTCGAATTCACGTCATTACTCGTTATACTACTTTGCAACAAGTATCGATGCAGTAGTTCGTTGCACTTTCTCTTTATTCTACTGTCTAGATTTTCACTGGTCACTGTTAAGTATCGATAAAAGGATCTTTTCTCTATGGTTGCGCTGTTTACCGCTCGTCGTTTCCACCTCGTTGTTGCTTTTGTAGCGTTCGCGTTGTTAGGCGTGGCGTTTTACATGGAATATCAAATGGGCTTAGAGCCTTGTCCATTATGCATGCTGCAACGCATTGCGTTCTTCTTGATCGGGGTCGTGTCGCTTATCTCTGCATGTGGGCGACAAGTTTCTTGGCATCGCAAATTGGCTTGGCCAATCATTGTTTTATCTTTGCTAGGGGCGGGCTTAGCAATACGACATCTATATTTGCAAAGCCTGCCTATGGATGAGCTGCCAGCATGTTTACCTGGTTTAAGCTACATGTTTGAAGTGTTCCCGTGGCAGGAAATCATGCAGGCCATGATTATGGGGACGGGGGAGTGCGGCGATGTGTTGTGGACTTTCCTTGGTCTGAGCATTCCGGGGTGGACGTTAGTGGCGTTTGTTGTTATGGCTGTAGTGAATCTGGCCATTGCTTTGAAAACTAAATGACAAGCCCTTTTGATGTTGGTTACACAAAGGTTGTAGTTGTTAACAAAAGCTTCTTACCTCTGTCTTGCAGGGGCCGTTAGATCGGAATATGCTAAAAATGTATAACACGGGTAAAGCAAGTACACACGGATTGAATGGGTGCGCATTAACGCACTGACCACCATCAAAAGAAGAACGTAGTCAGGAGACATGTCATGTTAGAACGTTGTAAAACTGCGCAAGAGCGATGGGGTGGGGTTCATGAAATCATTGACCGCTGGTTAAAGCATCGTAAGGCATTAGTGGAAGCCTTTGTTGCCTTACGTGAGGTTGGTGAATACACACCTACGGACACTCCAAAAGTACAGGTATTTTGTGAAATGCTAGTTGATTATGTATCTACTGGGCATTTTGAAGTTTATGAGCAATTAGCGCTCGAAGCGAAAGAGTTTCATGATGATAGCGCGTTGGCATGTCTACACAAGCTGATGCCTGAGCTGTCTACCAATACTAGTATTGTGTTGGAATTCAATGATAAGTATGACTCCAAAGAGCACTGTAATAAGCAACTCACCGATCTACCATTTGCATTGCAGGCACTAGGCGTCTTAATGGAAGAACGATTTGCCTATGAGGATCAGCTCATTGAGGAACTGCATGAGGCTCACAGCGAGCAAAGTGCTTAGCCGTTTAATATTAGCAGTGGCATCCATTGCCCTGCTAAATGCGTGTTCGGCTGACGACCCAGTGACGACCAGCCCGATGGCGGTGCAAGGGTTATATTCGGCGGCATTAAGTGATAATGGCTCGGGATCTCTGATTGGCTCGATCCAGCATGGCGGCAGTTTTTGGAAGAATACACCGTCACAGAGGCTCTATAACTGGAATCACGCAGCGGGCGAAGCAACGCCTCTGATTGCAGTCGATATCGACCCTAGTGGTGACTTTGCTGCTACGGGTGGCGCTCGTACCATGGTGCTTTGGAGTACCATAACGGGTCAGTCACTCGGGTTTTGGAATACCCCCGGTGATGTCAAATCTCTCAAACTGACTCGCAATGGCGACTTTGCCTTAGTGGGTATGGATGATCAAACCGCACGTTATTTTGATATCAAGAATGGCGGTATCCGCCAAACCTTGCGCACAGGTGCGATTGTGCGCTCTGTAGATGTCACTCCTGATGGCCGATATGGTTTGACTGGCGATGATTTGTACCAAGTGATTCTTTGGGATTTAAACACTGGCGAAATCAAACAGCGCTGGCAGCTGGATAATAATGTCTCAACCGTCAAACTCTCTAATGATGGCGCCTATGTGTTTGCAGCGGCGCAATTGGGGGATGCTAAAGTGTGGTCTAGCTTAACTGGCGCCGAAGTCAGTCGTATTGATACTGGGGCATTGCAGTCGCGCAATGTCACCATTAGCCAAGCCGTCTTTTCTAACTCCAATCGCTTGCTGTTGCTAGGACAGCAGAATCGTAGAGTAAATCTTGTCGAAGTAATGAGTGGTAATGTCACGCGTTCTTGGGACATGCATCTTAAGGATACGCTACGGCCTACTGGTGCTGCAGTCTTAGCGTTAGCTTTCGGTGCTGGCAATACCTACTACGCCATTGGCAGCAATGGTTACTTGAATGTCTTTCAATAAGTCTTGATTTCACTATGCACTTTTCTTCAATACAACGACGCTGGGGCGCAATTGCCTGCCTTCAAGCATTTATCTCTGTGGCTGCGGGGGCATTTGGTGCTCACGGTTTAAAACATATGGTGGCGGCGCAAAATCTAGAATGGTGGCAAACCGCTTGCCAATATCTGATGTACCACAGTCTCGGAAGTGTTTTGGCCGTTCTGCTGGCCTCGATCAGCGTCAAATTTCTTTGGTCTGCACGATTATTTACGTTTGGTAATCTATTGTTTGCGGGCTCATTGGCGGTGATGACGATGACCGATATTCGTGTACTGGGTGCAGTGACACCGATTGGCGGTGTTTTGTATTTGGCTGGCTGGTTGATGATGCTGAAAAGCTTTTTGCAAAGCTCTAAGAATGTGGTGAATTAACAGACATTTTTATTCGATTTTAGTACCATACGCGCCTAATTTTGAATTTGAGACTGGCAACTCCATGCAAGACGAACAAAACCCAATAAATCCAGACGTGAAACATCGCCGAATCCGCAGCTTCGTCGTACGAGGTGGTCGTATGACAGAAGGCCAACAGAAAGCCTACGACGCCAACTGGGACGTATATGGTTTGGAAGTTGCTGATGGCCGAATTTCCTACGAAGAAGTGTTTGGACGCACTGCTGAGGTGGTGCTTGAAGTAGGCTTTGGTATGGGCGCGTCCTTGGTTGAAATGGCCAAAAATGCTCCGGAAAAAGACTTCATCGGTATTGAAGTTCATCCGCCAGGTGTGGCCAAGTTGATGATGTTGGCACAAGAAGCGGGCATTAAAAACATTCGTGTTTACTGCCACGATGCGATTGAAGTAATGGCCGATTGCTTACCGCAGGGACAAGCTTCTACCTTCCAATTATTCTTTCCAGATCCTTGGCATAAGAAAAAGCACAATAAGCGCCGTATCGTACAGCCGTTGTTTGCTCAGCAGGTAGCGAACGTACTGAAAGCGGGTGGCAGCTTCCATATGGCGACCGACTGGGAACCCTATGCAGAGCACATGATGGAAGTAATGGAAGTGCAAGAAAACTACGAAAATGCGGCTGGAAAAGGTAATTACCATCCACGTCCAGAGTGGCGTCCATTAACCAAGTTTGAACAGCGCGGTGAGCGTTTAGGGCATGGGGTTTGGGATCTGATTTACACTAAAGTAAGTCAATAAAACCCGCTTAATTAAATAAATACCAAAAAAAACCGACGTTTAATCGTCGGTTTTTTTATGATTGATCACACGATTAAGCTTTGATTTCAGCGGACTCGCGTGAATTACCTGCATCGAAGTACTCTTGGAACGCTTTTGGTGTGCGGCCACGACCACTCCACTCAACCGTTTCACCATTCCATTCGATACGGTATTTTGGCAGTACAGTTTTACCTTTAGTTGGGTTTGAACGAACACCGCTTAGAGCTGCGATCTCTTCTAGCGTTAAACCACTGGCTTCAATCATTTTCGCGATATCTGAAGCTTGACGAGCTTTCTCTTCAATCGCTGCTTGGCGAGCCTGTTCGTCTTCTTGCATTTTAACCAGGGCATTGTTTAAACCTTCGATTAGGTTTTCTAGTTGTGCGATGGTTAGGTCTTTTGCCGCGGCACGTGCTTTGGCTTTGTTTCCTGCTAGCTCTGCTAGTAAGCTCATGATTTCCCCTAATTATCTGAAACGCATTTAATTAACGCGAACACAGAACAGAAATCCATCCAAAACTGTGTTTCTCTTTGTTTACCTAAACAGGTAAGCTTAATTCCAAAAACTTACCCAAACTCTGAATGACTAAGAATAGCATTCATTTAACTAATTTAAATCAGTGCGGATCAAAAATTTAATAAAAACCCTCTTTATAAGCAAAATTATCTTAAGCTTTTAGTAAATATTATGGCGGCTTTTTTGAATACTATGTTAATGGCGTTGGCCAAAGAATACTCAATATCTGAAATCACAGTAAAAAATATCATCGATCTCTTTGAAGAAGGGGCAACGGTTCCCTTTGTTGCTCGTTATCGAAAAGAGGTAACTGGCGCTATGTTAGATGAGCAACTGCGTAGCTTTCATACACGTTGGCAGTATTTAGTAGAGTTAGAAAAACGTCGCGTTGCAATAATAGAGTTATTAAAAGAGCTCCCTGATATTCCGCAGTCGATTTTTGCTTCGATTAATCAGGCAAAAAGTAAGACTGAATTAGAAGACATTTATGCACCTTTTAAGAAAACTCGAAAAAGCAAAGCCGACCTTGCAACAGACCTAGGGCTGCTGCCATTTTCCATTGCGCTTTGGCAAGATGGGGAAGCTCAGAGTCAAAAGCACTTTCTGGCGTTAAAAACAGGCTTTAGTGAGCCTGTTAGCTATGATGCAGCATTGGCTGGAGCCGCTGATATAATTATTGAGCGTTTAGCGCAAAATATTATTACTTTGCAGCAAGCGAAATTATGTCTACAGCAGGAAGGTATTCTTGTTAGTCGAGTATTGCGTGGTAAAAAGGAAGCCGCGGAGAAATTCCAAGACTACTTTGACTACCAAGAACCGGTTAGAAAATGTCCACCCCATCGTTTATTGGCGTTGTTTAGGGGAAAAAAAGAAGGCTTATTAAAACTCTCTATTGAGCTAGAAGGTGGTCTTCCCTATGCATTGCATAATGCAATATATGTCACCCCGTTAGGTTTCCCCGAAGTAAAAGAGCGCACGCCCAGCAGGGAGAAGTTGGTTTGGCTTGAAAAGGCTTGGCACGAAAAAATCTTAGCTAAATTAGAAACGGATTTGCTTAGTGAATTAAAAGACTTTGCAGAATTCTCGGCAATCGAAGTATTTCAAGCAAATTTAAAAGATCTATTAATGGCCGCTCCTGCCGGCGCAAAAAGAACATTAGCCCTAGATCCTGGCTTTCGTAATGGGGTGAAATGGGCTGCCGTAGATGAATACGGGCAATTATTGGATAACGGTGTAATTTATCCGCACCCGCCACAAAATAAGTCCATGGAAGCGGAGGCGATATTAGCTAAGACCATTCAGCGACTGAAAATTGATTGGCTGGTGATTGGCAATGGCACGGCTTCCCGTGAAACGGAGACCTTTGCTAAACAAATGATTAAACAGCATCAGCTGAATTGCCGCTGTGTGATCGTTTCGGAAGCGGGAGCCTCGGTTTATTCCGCCTCGCCTGTCGCGATTGAAGAGTTCCCTGACTTAGACGTCACTATTCGTGGTGCAGTCTCCATCGCGCGACGTTTCCAAGACCCTTTGGCGGAGTTGGTTAAGATCGATCCACAAGCCATTGGTGTGGGGCAATACCAACACGATGTCAAAACTAATCGCCTGAGCGATGCCTTAGCGGCAGTGGTGGAAGACTGTGTAAACGCAGTTGGGGTGGATTTAAACCTCGCTTCGGTTTCTTTGTTGACGTATGTCTCTGGGTTAACACAGCGCCTGGCCCAGAACATTGTTGCCCTTCGTGAAGAACTTGGGGGGTTCTCCAATCGTAAGCAACTGAAAAAAGTCAAAGGGATTGGCGATAAAGCATTTGAGCAATGTGCTGGCTTTTTACGCATCCGAGGTGGTGATGAGCCATTGGATGCGTCCGCAGTGCATCCTGAGTCCTATGGGCTGGTTAAAGAAATGGCACATTCAGTGAAGCAAAACATCTCACACCTGATTGGCAACCCTGCTGCTTTAGCCATGCTGAAATCGGCTGCTTTAGCCAACGCTGAGAATAACTTCACGATACAAGATATCCTGCAAGAGTTGGCGAAGCCTGGTCGCGATCCAAGGCCTGAGTTTAAATATGCCAGTTTCGACGAGGCCATCAGTAGTATTCAAGACCTGCAAGAAGGGATGACTTTGGAAGGCGTGGTCACCAACGTGGCGGCGTTTGGCGCCTTTGTTGATCTTGGTGTCCATCAGGATGGCTTGATTCATATTTCGCAGTTAGCAGACCGCTTTGTTAAAGACCCACGGGATGAAGTGCGAGTAGGGGAAGTGGTCAAAGTGAAAGTCATGGAAGTGGATGTGAAGCGCAAACGCATTGGTTTAAAACGTCTGAAATAAAAGCGTGTTTGTGCTAGGTAAGTAGTGTAAAAGGGATCTGACCCCTAGAGGCAGAACAAGGTAGCACTGTTGAGTGCTACCTTACTGCGTTCAGCATTACTTACGAATGGCATTACATTGGGCGCAAGATTGTTGCAGTAATTCGACGAATAAACGTGTTGCAGGCCCTGTACGTTCCCCCTTACCAAAGATGGCGTACATATGGAAATTACGCTCACTGCCTGATTCTAAGTCCAAGCGCTGTAAGCGACCGCTCTCCAATGCATCTCGCAGATCTGCTATGGGTAACCAAGCAAAGCCGATGCCAGAAGCCACCACTTCTAGAGCGGACTGCACGCTGGACACCGTCCAACGGCGATCAGCCCCAAGCCAGCCTTCATCCACTGAGTGCTCGCGACCCGAATCTCGGATCACCACTTGCAACTCTTGCTTAAGGCGTTCATTGCTAATCTTTCCTTCCTCTTTAAACAGCGCGTGATCGGGAGCGGCTACCGCAATCATATCCACTTCAACGATGGGATCGGCCAAGTAGCCTTTTGGAACGATGCCACTGAGTACCAAATCAGGGGAGCCCGTGGCTAAGGTATCTAGCGCACCGCTAAGCACTACCTCTTTCAGCTGTACTTGGGTACCTTGACTCTGGGGTTCAAAGGCGCGTAAAGCTCGAAGCAGGGCAGGGGTTGGGAAGGCTTCATCTACTACAAGCTCGATCTCAGGTTCCCAGCCTTGACCGAGAGTGTGCGCCAACTCTTCTAATTCAATCGCTTCTTTGACTAGATGACGCGAGCGTCGCAGCAGCACTTCGCCACGTTCGGTCAATTTGGCTTTGCGGCCATCAATGGTAAGTAATGGGTAACCAAGTTGTTCTTGCAGTTTGGCAACCGTGTAACTGATAGAAGACTGGCTTTTGTGCAGAGCTTCCGCAGCCTGAGCAAAGCCACCCTTGTCGACCACCGCCTGCAGCACGCGCCATTGTTCCAATGTCACTCTTGGTGCTTTCATAGAGAATCTTCCGCTGTTTTATGAGTTGTCTATTTTTATATCGTATTTTTCGATATAAATCGTCAAAAACTTCCGCTTTTTTATCAGAAAAACTGGCTCTAATATGTATTCATCGAATGAATTTGAAGCAATGCTTCACAAAAATATTAGGAGACTCATCATGGCAACTCTATTACGTATCGATTCCAGTGCATCAGGCGATAACTCTAAATCTCGTCAACTAGCAGACGCGTTTGTGGCGCAATGGTTGGCAAAGAACCCAGAAGGTCAAGTAGTCGTTCGCGATGTCAACGCCAACCCACTACCACACTTCACAAGTGAAACCTTGGGCGCACTGTTTACCCCAGAAGAAGAACGTACTGCTGAGCAAAAAGCGATTGTAGCAATTGGCGATGAACTGATTGATGAGTTGGAAGCCGCTGATGTTGTTGCAGTGAGCGCGCCGATCTACAATTTCAGCATTCCGTCGACGCTAAAATCTTACTTTGACTACGTGGCTCGCGCTGGCCGTACTTTCAAATACACAGAACAAGGCCCAGTGGGTCTAGTGAACAAAGATGCTTACATGTTCTCTGCAAGTGGTAGCTTCTTGGAAAACACACCATACGATCACCAATTACCTTACGTAAAAACTTTCTTAAACTTTATCGGCTTGAACGTGAAAGATGCGTTTGTAGCGGGTGGTCAAGCGTTGGGTGAAGACGGTGAAAAAGCCTTCAGTTCAGCGAAAGATCGCATTGCTGAAGCGGTTTAATCTTGGCTCAGTAAGCTTGCAGCGGGGTAGCACCAAAAGTGCTGCCCCGCTTGCGTTTAAGTTGGGGGAATTAGAACAGAACAGTGGTTTCTGGTAGCTGTCGTGCAAAGGCCTCTCTGAGCGCTTGCTTCGCATGGCTTTCTCCATGCACAAGATGGATGGTGTTGGGCGGCTTACGCATCCGTTTAGCAAAGTTGATTAAATCCTGCTGTCCTGCGTGCGCAGAATAACCTCCGATCTGCCATATCTGCGCTTTGATCTCACAGTGTTCTCCATCCAGCATCACATAACCATCGGCTTTATCATGATAAGTAAGTAGGTCTCGTCCGGGCGTACCTTGCGCTTGATAACCCACAAAGATGACATCATTACGCTCATCCCCAAGCAGAGCTTTTAAATAATTAACAATACGTCCCCCAGCACACATACCAGAGGCGGCAATGACGATTGCAGGGCGTTTTTGTTGTGCCAAATAGGCTACGGTTTGCTCATGCAATTCATGGCTATCAATGGTCGTTAATTGCTCAAAGCTTAGCGGATGCCGTCCTTGTTTGACTCGTCGTATTGCTTCTTTATCCCAATAGGGTTTCAGAGCACGATAGACCTCAGTGAACTGACTGGCTAACGGTGAATCAACAATAATGTCCAAGTCTTGCCACGTTAGTATCTGACCCGTGGCTGTATGACTGATAGCTTGCTTTGGGTGGTCATAAATAATGCTTTCAATCTCGTACAGCAATTCTTGGGTGCGACCAATGGAAAAGGCTGGAATCAACACTACACCACCATCAGCGAGAGCTTTTTCCATCGACGCTTTAAGGCGCTGACGTCGATGATGGCGGTCTTCATGGTTACGATCGCCATAGGTGCTTTCAAGGACCAACTGATCAGCTTTATAAGGTGACTTTGGCGCGGCTAACAAGGGAGCATAGGGAGCGCCTAAGTCCCCAGAAAAAATCACATCCCAAGGTTTGTCTTTTGCCGTCTCTTTTAAACGCACTGTGACATAGGCTGAGCCAAGAATATGACCGGCTGGACTTAGCTTAATACGACAGCTTTGCTTACTGTCAGGCAGTGGCAAGTCAAACCATTGCTGATAATCCAACGCCACCAGCTGGTCTTGTAAGCGCATCAAGCAGGCTTCAATAATGCCTCGATTACGAGTGACACCGACTTTTAAGGCGTCTTCAATCACCAACGGTAATAACTTAGCACTGGGTTTTGAGCATAAGATCGGCCCCACAAAGCCAGCCGCTAGCAGATAGGGAAGTCGTCCCACATGATCTATGTGAACATGGGTGACGACGAGTGCTTGAGCGTTACTGATATCAAATTCGATGGCAAGCTGCTCATGATGGGCACCATTTTGCGAGGTTTCGGCACCCTGAAATAAACCGCAATCGACCAGCAAACTATGATGCTCATCGATCAAAAGTTCATGACAAGAACCCGTTACGCCATCCTTAGCGCCGTGGTGTGTTATTTCGTACATACAAGTCCTTATGCTGTTGAATTCTTGATAAAAATTAAGGTTAGCACAAAGTATTGAGAGCCCTATATGACTTACAGCATAAGCCTTTAACTGGGTTATGGTGATTACTTGTCAAAATTATTATGACAAAACAAATTGCGACAGAACTGAACACAAGGTCTAATACCGCTTAATTACAGATGACAGCTAAATATTTGGGATATTGCTTTATGACACAGGATATTGTGATCCTTGCCGCAGGTAAGGGAAGTCGAATGAAATCTGCCTCTTCTAAGGTGCTTCATAAACTCGCGGGGGAAGCGATGGTGCGTCGCGTACTGGCGACCGCCAGTGGCTTAAGCAATGCCCAGTTGCATTTAGTAGTCGGTCATCAAGGTGAACAAGTCGCACAAGCTTGTCAGGATTTTTCTGCCAATATCGTTTGGCAACATGATCCGCAAGGAACCGGTGATGCTTTGCGTCGTGCAGCTCCTTCGTTAAGCGAAAACGGCACCACTCTTACCCTATATGGCGATGTGCCTTTGATTCAGCGTGCGACCTTAGAGCGCATGTTGTCTCTGTCGAATGACAATACCTTGGTGCTGCTAACCATCAAATTGGACAACCCATTTGGTTATGGACGTATCGTGCGTAACGCACAAGGGGCTGTGACCGCTATCGTTGAGCAAAAAGACGCTAACTCTGAGCAACTGCTGATTGACGAAGTGAATACTGGCATCTTGCTGGCGCCAAACGCCAAGCTACAAGGCTGGTTGGCAGCGCTTACCAACAATAATGCCCAAGGGGAATACTACCTAACGGACATTATCGCTATGGCGGCCGAGCAGGGTGTTGAAATTGTCACGGTGCATCCTGAGCAAGAATGGGAAGTAAGCGGCGTTAACGATCGCGTGCAATTAGCGGCACTTGAACGTGTATGGCAACAGCAACAAGCCGAAGCGCTGATGCGTAATGGTGCCACCCTAATGGATCCAAGCCGTATTGATATTCGAGGTGAACTGGTTACTGGCCAAGACTGTGTCATCGATGTGAATTGCGTGTTTGAAGGTAAAGTCACCTTGGGTGAAAACGTGGAGATTGGCCCCAACTGCGTACTGAAAAACTGCACCGTGGCCGATAATACGGTAATCAAAGCCAATACCATGATTGAAGAGAGTGAAGTGGGTGCAAGCTGCGACTTGGGACCGTTCGCTCGTCTACGTCCAGGAACTGTATTAGCCAATAAAGCCAAGATCGGTAACTTCGTTGAGACCAAAAAGGCCCATATCGGCGAAGGCAGCAAAGTAAACCACTTAAGCTATGTGGGCGACACGACCATGGGCGCAGGTGTCAATGTTGGCGCGGGTACCATTACTTGTAATTACGATGGCGTGAACAAATTCCAAACCATCATTGGCGACGGCGTATTCGTTGGCTCCAATTCTGCCTTGGTGGCGCCAGTAGAAATTCAAGCAGGAGCCACTATTGCTGCGGGCTCGACCATTACCAAAACGGTCGCCGAAAATCAGCTGGCCTTTGCTCGGGCAAAACAAACCAATAAAGACGGTTGGGCGCGTCCGACCAAGAAGGAGAAATAATATGTGTGGTATCGTCGGCGCAATTGCTCAACGTAACGTAGCAAAAATCCTATTAGAAGGCTTATCTCGTCTTGAATACCGTGGTTATGACTCGTCCGGTGTGGCGATCAATAACGAAACCGGCGTGCGTGCACACCGTGCCGTAGGTAAGGTTCAAGCTCTGAAAGATAAGTTCGAAGCCATTCCTCTAGACGGCAAGCTCGGTATTGCTCACACCCGTTGGGCGACACATGGCAAACCAACCGAAGCCAATGCCCACCCGCATTTCTCCGGTGACGACTTAGCTTTGGTGCATAACGGTATTATTGAAAACCACGAAGTTCTGCGTCGTGAACTGATCGAGTTGGGATATGAATTTCGCTCACAGACAGATACCGAAGTGATCGTTCACTTAATCCACCATGCCTTGAACACTGAGCCAGATTTTCTGCAAGCGGTGAAAAATGCCCTGAAGCGTCTACACGGAGCCTTTGCCATCGCTGTGACGCTAAACGATGAAAATGAGCGTCTGATTGCGGCCCGCAAAGGCAGCCCATTGGTGGTGGGTGTCGGTATCGAAGAGAACTTTGTGGCTTCCGACCAGTTAGCACTGTTGCATGTCACTGACCAATTTATCTTCCTTGAAGAAGGGGATGTGGTGGAGTTATCACGTGATGCGGTGACGATTTACGATGCCAATGATCAGGTTCAAGAGCGTCCGATCAACGTGTTTAATCACAATGTCGACGCCAGTGATAAAGGTGAATTCCGCCATTACATGCTCAAAGAAATCTACGAGCAGCCTAAAGTGATTGCCGCTTGTTTAGAAGGTCGTATCAGCGATGATCGTATATTAACCAGCTGCTTTGGTGCGGATTCTGCTTTTCTGAAAGACATCGAAAACATCCATATCGTGGCCTGTGGTACCAGCTATCACGCGGGTATGGTGGCGAAATACTGGATTGAAGATCTAGCAAATATTCCGTGTACAGTGGAAGTGGCCAGTGAGTACCGCTACCGCAAGGTCGCAATACCAAAAAATACCTTGTTCCTAACCCTGTCTCAGTCCGGTGAAACGGCGGATACGCTGGCTGCACTGCGTATGGCGAAAGAGCTCAACTACCTAACCACTTTAGCCATCTGTAACGTACCGTCTTCGACATTGGTTCGTGAATCGGATCTTACCTTACTGACCAATGCCGGCGCAGAAATTGGTGTTGCTTCCACCAAAGCCTTTACTACTCAGCTAACGGCGCTGTTGATTACCTCGATTGCTATTGCCTCGGAAAAAGGCGAGTTAAGTGCAGAAAAACAGAAGGCTTTGGTGACGGCATTGCGATCATTGCCTGCTTACGTCGATGCGGCGATTAAGCAAGACGAAGCTATCAAGCTGGTCTCGGAACAGTTTGCCAACAAACACAATGCCTTGTTCCTAGGTCGTGGCCCGATGTTTCCGATTGCTTTAGAAGGTGCGTTAAAGTTAAAAGAAATCAGCTATATCCACGCGGAAGCTTATCCTGCTGGCGAGCTTAAACACGGCCCCTTGGCGTTGGTAGATGAAACCATGCCGATTATCACCGTTGCTCCCAATAACCAGATGCTTGATAAACTGAAATCGAACTTACAAGAAGTGCGTGCCCGTGGGGGAGAGTTATTTGTCTTTGGGGCGAAAGAAACAGGCTTTGAGCAAGCAGAAGGTATCCATTACAACGAAATCCCTTGGGTGGAAGAAATCTTAGAACCCATTGTACATACTATCCCATTGCAGCTGCTGTCGTATCACGTTGCAGTCGTGAAAGGCACCGACGTGGACCAGCCAAGGAACTTGGCAAAATCGGTAACGGTTGAATAGGCTTAGAGCTTAATCTCGACAACTTAGATTGATCATAACCCCAGGCCCTCTGCAACTTTTTAAAAGTTTGCAGTAGGCCTGTGGCAATTGGTTTAATACTTCAACTAGCGTTTAGAAGAATAATTTCTGCGGTATTGATTACCGGAAGTTGTCGGTGTTCATGAGATGCTAAATCAAACCAAGCCGTGCGCAGGATTTGTAAAACATCACCATGAGAAACAAGAAGGATCGTCTGATTTTTATGAAGCTCTTCTAGCCTTTCGATGGCGGTAATAGCTCGTCTAAACACCTGTTCCGTGGTTTCTACTCCGTTGTCGAGTTCATTGGGGTGAGCTGCATCCTGCTGCCATACGTGTTCGTAATGATCGTCACTACATCCATCTAAGTGACCAAAGAAACGCTCGCGAAGTAAAGGCTCACATACGGGAGAGGGCAGGGAAAGTAACTGGGTTACAAGTAGGGCTGTTTCTTTAGTCCTCTGAAAATCGGAACAATAAACCTGCTGAAACGTTGGGCCACGATAGCTTTTTAATGAACCGATTATTTGCTGTCTTCCTTGATCTGATAAACCGTATTGTTGGCAACCAATATCAGGGTGGCTGACAATCTTACCTGCTACATTGGCTTCACTTTGCCCATGTCTCATAATGTAGTAGCGGTTATGGTATGGCATATTTTATTGCTCTTGAAACTAGCGGTGGATCTTTGTTTTAACCTCTTAGAACAAAGATCCTCCGCAATAGTAGATGTGTAGCTAGATTAGTTTTTTACGAATTTGTACCACGACAATTTCAGCCAGAATGACCACGGCGAAGATGGCAAGTAACGCCATGGCAACGCGTTGCCATTCGAAGAGGTTCATTGCGTCATTTAACACCACACCAATCCCTCCCGCACCAACTAGCCCTAAGACAGCTGACTCTCGGACATTTATGTCCCAACGGAACAATACAATACTGAAGAATGCGGGCAGGATTTGAGGCCAGTAGCCTTTCAATAGAACCGAAGCCCATGATGCTCCCGTCGCACGTAATGCTTCGATAGGACCCATGTTTATCTCTTCTATGGCTTCTGCTAATAGTTTGCCAACAAAGCCAACCGACCGAAAAGCAATAGCCAACACGCCAGCAATGACTCCGGGGCCGAATATGGCCACGAATAGTAACGCCCAAACTAATGAGTTGACTGAACGGGATGACACTAGGAAAAATCGCGCAATCCAATGACTAAATGGGGAAGAGACGACATTGCTAGCATTCATCAGTGCTAAGGGTAGTGCAAATATCAGTGTGACTAGAGTCCCCAGCGTAGCGATATTTAGCGTTTCAATCATAGCGTCATGGACGGATATTGAATAAAAGGCGAAGTCGATGGGCCACATCCGTGTAAACATGTCTGCCATTTGCTCAGGAGCGTCGTAGAAAAACTCAGGAATGACTTCTACTGTACGGATCGATTGAAGCAGGGCAATCAATAATATTAAATAAACCGAATAACGCGACAACTTTTGTTTTAAAGTAAACCGTTGCCAATGAGAGTGTGTAGTGGTCATTTTCGTATCCTCATTGGATTATCTAAATATGCGTCGGACGATGTTGGAAAGAAACTCTCCAAACATAATCAGTGCAATAATGGTGATTAAAATAGCGGCAACGAAATCGTAGTCGAAGCGTTGAAAGGCCGAAAACAGAGTGCCTCCAAGCCCCCCTGCTCCGACAATGCCCACCATCGTGGAGTTACGCAGGTTAGAGTCCAATTGGTAGGTGGAAAATCCAATAAAGCGTGAGAACACCTGCGGCATCACTGAGAATAAAATTAGGCTTACAAAACCCGCGCCTGTGGCACGTATCGCTTCTACTTGTTTTAGGGAAATCTCTTCAATAGCTTCAGCAAATAGCTTCGCAATAAAGCCGATAGAGGCGACCACTAATGTTAATATTCCTGCCAAAGCACCGAAACCAACACTTTTCACAAACAAGATGGCGATGATCACCGGATGGAAAGTTCTGCATAAAGCAATCAAGCCGCGCATGGGGATCGTCACCCAACTAGGCATTAAATTACGGGCCGCAAAAAGTCCTAGGAAAAGTGACAAAAAAATCCCTGTAACACTTGCGATGATAGCGATTTCTAAGCTTTCAGCTAAGCCACTGAGCAGTAGTTCCCAACGCTCGAAATTAGGCGGGAACATGCGATCAAACAGCTGGCCAGCATGGCCTAAGCCCTCAGAAAAACGAGTCCAACTAAGTCCCATTGTTTGAACTGAATAAATGAGATAAACGGCGACTAGCGCCCAAAGTCCAGTAATTAACCAGTTTCTTTTGAAGGGATTATCTAGATGTTTTGAAGCGTTTACACCAGCCATGATTCGCCTCCATAAATTTGTTTCAGATGGTCATCAGTAATGCCTTCAGGCGCACCATCGTAAACAACGATGCCGTCACTCATGCCGATCATTCTCTTGGCAAAGCGGCGTGCTAGGTTGACGTCATGGATATTGACGAGAGTGGGGATATTTTTCTCTTCGGCAAATTTTTCCAGCAGTTCCATGATTTCGACCGCTGTTTTGGGGTCTAGAGATGACGTTGGTTCATCGGCCAACAGAATATGAGGATCCTGCATAACTGCCCGAGCGATGCCTACTCGCTGACGTTGGCCTCCAGAAAGACTGTCTGCACGTTTATTCGCGTGTTCTGTGAGTCCAACGGCTTCTAATAATTGAAAGGCCATGTCTATGTCATCTTGACTAAATTTGCGACGCCAAGCTTGCCAAGCAGACATGTATCCTAAGCGACCGGTTAACACGTTTTCGATAACTGAGAGACGCTCTACTAAGTTATATTCTTGGAAAACCATTCCAACATGTCTGCGAAGCTGTCTTAGTTGACGACCTTTTGCCAAACACAAATTTGATTGATGAAAAATGATTTCACCTGCGGTGGGTTCAATCAGTCGATTGATGCAGCGTAATAGGGTGCTCTTCCCCGTTCCTGAAGGGCCAATAATCGCAATGATACCAGGGGTGTTTATCTCGATATTGATGCCCTTTAAGATCGGTTTTCCTGGAATATATTCTTTTTGCAGCCCTAGGATTTTTAGAGCATTGGGAGCATTAGAAATGTCGGTGGCGGCTGTCATAGCAAGTTCCTTTAAGCAAAGAGGTCCCATACCGCTTAATCCGTAAGCGATATGGGAAGAGTTATGTTAGGGAGAAAGGAGAGAGTATCTCCTCGACGCGGAATTAAGCGGCTTAGTTAGTGCTTTGCATCGCTTGCTTTTTAGCGGCTGCAGCGGCTGCTTTGGCGGCATCTGCTTCGGCGAGTTGTTTTAGCCCCGTTTTTGTATACGCCGTACCAGAAGCATGCGCAATGTCGCGAATGACTTTCCAGTCTTCTTTATAGGTAACAGGGTAAAAACGATCTGCTCCGCCAAAGGTTTTCTGCATATCCTCAGAGAATCGGAAGGTATCAAAGGCATATTTAATCTTCGCGACTAAATCTGGGTGAAGATCGTGTGCATAACCGAAAGCAGACGTTGGGAATTTAGGGCTTTTGTAGATGATGCGAAAATCATCTTGCTTAATACGGCCACCCTCAACCATACGGTTAAAAACATCAGACGCTACGGGAGCTGCATCGTAGTCACCAGCTAACACGCCCATAATAGATTGGTCATGCTTACCTGAATACTTTACTTGATAGTCTTTATCTGGAGTGATGCCGATGTATGGGAACAGGGCTCTTGGTGCTAAGTTGCCGGAGTTTGAAGACGCGGATGTATGAGCAACAACCTTGCCTTTCAGGTCTTCCATTGTGTGTATGCCACTGTCAGTGCGAGTAATCGTAATCAGGTTATAACCCTGAAAACCATCTGCAGTTCCTTTAACCGCAATCGGTACATAGCCCCCTAAGTTCACGGCATACCCTGTTGGTCCCGTTGAAAAGCCTGCAATATGCAATCGGCCAGAGCGAATCGCTTCCACTTCTGCGGCGTTAGAGTGAACCGTGTAGTAGATAACTTTTTTACCCGTGACGTCGCTCAAGTACTCTTGGAAGTCATGAAACGCATCTTTGTAAACCGCTGGATCTTCTACCGGGGTATAGGTGAACACCAGAGTGCTTGGATCGCGCCATTGGGATGGATCCTTAGGGCTGTCTGCAACAAGATCATGATCTTCATCGCAGAATTTCTCGTCGAGTACACCGCGTGAAGAACAGTCATCAGCTAGAGCAGTGTTTGTTCCGAGGAGCAAAGATCCAGAAAGAATCAGGCTAGTAAGCAGCTTTATTGACATTAGTAATACCTCTTTTGACATTGTTTTTATTGTTATCACCGGTCGGGAGGAGCCGTTGCCGGAGATGGGTTGCTCGGTTTGTGCCCAGAGTCCCATCAGAGTTGCAAATCAGATACCAATCTTTAAATCATTAATAAAAACATAAGGTTAGTTTGTTTTTGTGTTGGTTTTTATGATTATTGAGACAACTATGTCCAATCAAAAAAGTGACAATGGGTCATATTTGTCCATTCTCTTCGGTGCTGCGAAAGTTCTGTTTGTCCAGCTGGTGCTTTTTCATTTTTCTATAAAGCGTTTTCCGAGAAAGGTCGAGTAGGTCTGCTGCTTCGTGAAGTTGTCCCTGCGCAGCTCGTAGTCCTTGTTCTAGAAGCTGTCGTTCGAATTGATCCATGCGTTCTTCGTAGCTACACCCTACGGAATCGTCATTACGTTTGAGAGAGGCTAATGATGTTTCACTGATGCCCAGTACAAACCGATCGGCTGCATTCTTGAGCTCGCGCACGTTACCTGGCCAAGTGTGTTGCAATAAATGCGTTATGACATCTGATTGCAACTCTGGTAGTGGACGAGAAAAATGCTCAGCCGCCTTGCGTGCATAATGATGAAACAGAGGCAATATGTCCTCAGGCCTATCTTTGAGTGGAGGAATGGTCAAGCTGGCGACATTCAGACGATAGAATAGATCCTTACGAAAGCGTCCCTCCTCGCCAAGTTGTGCGAGATCGTCTTTACTGGCTGCAATGACGGTTAATGAAACAGGGATGGACGTGGTGCTGCCTACTCGCTCAATGGTTCTATCTTGTAATACTCTTAGTAATTTAATCTGAACTGACATGGGCATTGTTTCAATTTCGTCTAGAAACAGTGTTCCGCCATTGGCCGCTTCAATTTTTCCGATATGACGCTTGTTTGCCCCAGTGAAAGAGCCTGCTTCGTGACCGAATAATTCGCTTTCAATCAGACTTTCACTGATTCCCCCGCAGTTAATTGCAATGAAGCGTCGATCTGAGCGCTGGCTGAATTGATGTAAGGCGCGAGCGACGACATCTTTGCCAGAGCCTGTCTCACCATAAATGATGGTGTCCACATTGGCTTGCGCGAGTGCAAGGATGTGCTGTCGTATGGTCTTTATCGCAGCAGAATCACCAATAATAAATTCCTTTAAGCCACTTTGCTGCTCAAGGTTTTGCTTAAGTGCGCGGTTTTCTAAGACCAATCTGCGCTTTTCGGTGGCACGTGAAAGCTGATTGATGAGTTGTTTGGGGTTGAGGGGCTTTTCTAGAAAGTCATAAGCGCCATCGCGAACCGCTTCAATTGCCATTGGAATGTCGCCGTGGCCGCTCATTAACAAGATGGGCAGCTCTGGATCCAACAATTGAATTCGAGATAGAAGCGTCAAGCCATCCATCTTAGGCATTTTTACATCGCTTAAGAGTACGACTGGGCTGTCACGGGTTAATGATGCTAATGCTTTTTCAGCATCTGAGAAGCTCTGTATGCGAAAGTCTTCTAACTCTAGCATCTCCGTCAATGCTTCAACGATGGATTGGTCATCGTCGATGATTACTATCCTTATATCCTGATTCATTTTATTGTTCTGCCTTATTCAATATCAGGGTGAAACAACTGCCTTGATTGGGGATTGAGCTGACACGAATCTGTCCACCAAAGTCCTGAATGATGTTGTAACTGATGGATAATCCTAATCCCAAACCTTGGCCAACTTCCTTTTGCGTGAAGAATGGGTCAAATATTAACTCTAATTTGTCAGACTCTATGCCGATACCATTGTCCTCGACATGAATTTCAATATGAGTATTTTTGTCAACAACTTGAATCCGAACTGCTGGTTGCAAGGTCTGCGTAAGGTGATCGAAAGAGGCCACCTCTAGCGCGTCTAATGCGTTGCTTAGCAGGTTAACAAGTACTTGCTCCAAGCGAATAGGCTCGGCTAATACGGTTAATCCCGGTGGGCCAGGGTGGTACTCAAATTGGAATTGCTTCTCTCTAAGGCGGTTGGACATTAGTTCAATGGTATCTTGAATCACATCGTTTACATGAACAGGGGACAACTCGGTCCCGGCTTCCCGAGCAAAGGCCTTTAAATGGCGCGTGATAGACGCAATCTTGTCCAATAAACGCGATATCTTGGCTAGTCCCTCACGCGCTTTATCGGGCTGCTCTTTATCCAGCCGTCGTTCTACACTGTGTAAATAGCTTGCGATCGCTGTTAATGGCTGGTTTATTTCGTGCGTAATTCCAACGCTCAGCTGTCCCAGTGCGGCCAATTTCCCCGCTTGTACTAGCTCGTTCTGTGTTGCTTTGAGTTGCGCTTCGGCTGCCACTCGCTCTACGACTTCAGCCGCCAATCTTTGGTTTGTCTGCTCAACCTGTATGGCTGTTTTTTGGAAGTGTTTCAAATCTCTGGCCATACGGGATACTTCGTCGTCGCCAATAATTCGAATCTGCGTATCCAGTTTTGAGCTAGCGATGGCGCGCATATTTTGTTGGAGTTCTTGTATGCGTTGCAGAACATTACGCTGAACATAGAACCAAGAAATCGCGCCCGCAACGATTAAACTTGCCAGTGAAAGTAACAAGACACTTCGGATGCTAATGTTGATAGACTGAATTGCTTTGTCCAAAGAGCTTTCAATACTGTCGTTTGTCCGGTTGGTGTATTGATTAATTTGCGCAGCCAGTTGCTGTATATGGTTTTGACTGTTCTGCAAATAGAATGACTGCTGATAAAGCAGGTCTAGCTCCTTGTTTTTCATCAGAAACAGTGCTCCCTGTCTAGAGCCGATCTTAATGATCTCGCGTAATTCGCTCAGTGTTTCATCGGGAATATTAAGTGCGTCTGCTTCTTTTTGAATCTCTGTACCAAGGCGCTCTAAATGCAAAAAGGTGTAATCCAGCTCATTAAATGAAGCATCGTTTCTGATCTTTTCTGCCATGCCAGAGAAATAATAGAGGCGACTGATGATCGCCAATGATTCGGACGAAGGCAGTTGATCAATTTGATCAATCAAGCGCTGCAGTCTTGGAAAAGTGATTAACAATGCTTGGATTAATTCGAGGTGAACCTGTTCTCGTTGTTCAACGTTCTGGTTGAGCAAGGTAAGACTGTTGTGAATCTGGGCAATTAGCTCGACGAAATAGCGATTATAATCTGGAAGGTTACGCATCAATTGATCCATTTCATCAATCGCCGAGTTGAGTTCGGCCATTGCTTGAAGGCGCGCAGTATTTGACTCGCTACTGACTAATAAAGGAGCTGTGGCAACAATTAAGCGGCTTTTATCATTCAATCTTGCTGCGGCGTCTAAGCCTGGAATGTCCTGATGCTGAAGCATCTGTAACTTATTACTAAGCTGCAAATAGGTGTTGGTCGCCAGACTGCTGGCGACAATAGTAATAGAAGAAATTAATACAAATGCTAGAAAGAGCCGTCCACCGATGCCTATATGGCGCACCCAATAGTGCAGATTAAGTCCCATTTTATCGCCCTGTTATTATTGTAGTAAGCCAAATGTAATGAAAAAAGGATGCCAGCTTTAGACAACTAAATACAGGCTTTAAAATGAGAGATGGGACAAAAATGTCCCATTGCAGGAAGTTCTTAATCGAAGCTGCTTGAGTTAGAGCTTGTTGTCTTTGGATGACTGAATCAGTTGCACAAAACGACTATCTGTCGTTGCATCACTGAAATGCTTTCAACGATAGAATGCGCTTAAGGCATCACTGATGCTTGTTTGGATTAAATGAAAGTACAACAGATAGCAGCTGTGGGAAGTCAGCATTTAGGCGTTCACACCTCAAAATTAAATACGCAGCTACTTACTTTTTATGTCAGCATTTGGTAAAAACACTGATTGTAAAGTTGAGTAATGTCCTGACGCATGAAGAGGAAATACATGTTCAAAAAGTTGAGGAACCCCCTTGTTGTGTTGGCGGTTTTATCTCTATCTCCTGTTTGGGCAGACTCTTTAGCGGTAGAGCATGACGACGCAATTACTTCTGTTACCCAGTTTGATCAGCAGTTGCTGGATGCTAGTAGCCAAGATTTAGCTATGTATTTATCTAGTATTAGATTAGGTGACTCGCAGAAAAGTATCGACGCATTGTTAGGCACGCCGTACAGCGTAGAGCATTTAACTGACGGAATACGCTGGGACTACAATGTCAGTGTGCCCACTTCTTCCAGTTCATTTGTAGGGTGTCAGTACCGTCTTGAGTTTGGTAACGACAATAGGCTTCGTTCAGCAGATTGGCGCAAGAGCCTTTGTGACCTGCTTTACCAACAGAATGTCTCCCAAGGCTCGGTCAATTCAAAGAAGCAAAAGGTTGAGACATTTTCTTTACTCAGCGACGTTTTGTTTAGCTTTAATCAATATCAACTAAGCGCATCTGGTATTCGTTCGTTAGATAATTTTGTTGAAAGTGTGATCGCGCGTTATCAATCTCCTGTGATCACAATAACCGGCCATACCGATAGTATTGGCTCCGCTGAAGCAAATCTGAGGCTATCCAAATGGCGAGCGAGGGAAGTGGGTAAACGTTTTTTAGAGAAAGGTTTGCTGAATTCTCAAGTTTTGATCAAAGGATTAGGTGAAAGCTCACCTGTTGTTGAGTGTGAGAGTGAAAAGGAAGATAAGGCGTTGATAGAATGTCTTGCTCCAAATCGTAGAGTAGAGATTGAAATCTATGAAGCTTCATAGGTTTCTTGAGTTATTGATTGTTGGTAGTGATAATATCGCCATGTCTGTTTAGCCAGTGTTAGCCCTGTCTAAACGCCCAAAATATCTCTAGACGCTATAGATCGATTAGTAGGAAATTGTCAGTGAGTACGAAGAAAAAACAATTGTTACTAGGCTCCGTGCTAACCGCCTTAGCGCTTCATTTGCCTTATTCTATCGCGCAGACAGCAGTGGATGCGCCGAATGGCTCTGTAATGGAGCAGCCAATCTCAGTTCCCTCACCAACGGATTTAGAAGTAAATCCAGGAGAGTGTTGGGTGTATGGTCAAATAAAACCGCGTGAAGTAGAAAAAACCGTAGCGGTGACGGTAAAGGATTCACATACCACTATTGAAGTGACGCCTGCTGAAATTAAGCGAGGCTACAAACAGGTCGTGACCCGCGAAGGCACGGTAACCTATCGCCTGCAGCCTGCTACCTATAAAAGAGTGGCTGAGCAGGTTTTGGTTCGACCAGAGACGACTCGATTTGTAAAAGTTCCAGCGGTGTATGAAGAGCGTCAAAAGCGTGTTGTGGTCGAAGAAGCTCGAACTGTTATCGAACAATGTAACTCTATTGGCGGTGCGGCTGCTTTCTGTGCCAAGGAGATACCTGCCAAAGAACAATGGGTTAAGGTGCAAGTATTGGTTCAACCTGAGCAGAGTAAAGTTGAGGTAGTGCCAGCTAAATACGAAACCGTGACGAAATGGGTGGTGGATCAGCCAGCAAGAGTGGTTGAGGTTTCACTTGCACCTAAGCTAGAAGAAGTGCCTATAGATGAAGTGGTTAAGCCTGCAAGCGCGAACCCTCGTCAAGTGCCTGCGCAAACTCGTCAGATGCAGCTTAAATCATACTCTGGCAAGCCGAAGATGGTTATGCGTCGAGCGGTTTGTAATGGTGATTTGAATTCTTCTCTTATTTCTAGTCTCCAGCAGCGATTGGCTGATGTGGGCTATAACCCTGGCCCTGTTGATGGCATGTTGGGTGAAAAGACAATTAAAGCATTGCAGTCGTTTCAGGGGGATAATGAGCTAGCTGTTGGAGCCATTACTTTTGAATCGTTAGATTCCTTAGCTGTGAAATATTACTGAATCTATACTATTGTTAGTGAATGATTATTATCAATAAGAAAAGTTAATGTATAGTTGTGCCGAAAGTATTTGCTTTGAGTCATAGTAATCAATGGTATTGGTTGATTGTCTCTTAAGTAGTGATTACATTTCGATAGGTTTTGGTTACATAAGTTAACAAAAACGATCCTATGTGCACGTTTTTTGTGCATTGACGTTGATCATATTATTGGTATGATCAATTGAGTAAAAGTGTTATTTGATCTCTGGAAGAGAGATTTTGTTGGTGGACATGTTTAAGTTTGTTTCTATCTGCCCAGATTTAGGATAAGTCCATGCGCAGGGTAAGATGAACTTCTCTATCATGTTATACAAATATTGTAATAGATCTTTGGATGAGACTATTCGATATAAGCTAGTTAAATGTCTAATAAGGAGTAATCTAAATGCTTACTAAATTATTTGTTAAAATGCAAGCCTTCATGGCTGATCGTAAGGGTGTTACGGCGATTGAATATGCGATTGTTGCGGTTGCTATTGCAGGTATTGCTGCAGCGGTTTTTGGAACTAACGGCGGATTAGAAGATGCCCTTACATCAGCGATGAGTACGCTAAGAGGCAAGATTCCTTCTTAATTGTTGATTGATGGTTTGTTATATGTGCTTCTGTGTGGGATTTTTGCCTTGCTGGTAAAGATCTCACTGGAGGACTATTGTTACAGGCGTGTTAGGCATAGGTATCTGATCGCGCTGCTGCTGATTCTTTTGTCTCTGTGGAGTGTTTTTCCCAATTATGATGTTCTTCCTTACACCTTGGCGATTCTCGTGTCGGGTGTGGTTTTATTTTCCTTGAGGCTGTTAGGGGCAGGTGATACTAAGTTGTTGGTTGTACTGAGTCTTGGTATAGATCCAGCTTTAATACCTATTCTATTGTACGCAACTGTGATATTGGGTTTTCTTTTGGCTGTGGCCTATTTAGTCTATGGCTGTATTTACGATTTATCCCTTGTCAGAGAAAAGGGTATTCCGTATGCAATTCCTATATCCGTATCTGGTGGATGTTGCATTGCTCTTTCGTATATGGACTGGTTCGATATCAATTTTTAGGATGTGAAAATGCGATCAAGATTCTTAATGATAGCGTCGCTAATTTTATTGGGGATCGGGGTAATAGGGGTTTTGTATCTTAAAGCATCATCTTTGAAAGATGCGAAGCCTAGCGAGATGCCTGCAGCGGTCGTTCTGCCAGTTGAAAAAGAATACATAATATGGACTGCTAAGCGTGACATTGGCATTGGCGAAAGCGTTTCTCGGGAAGATCTTCGTCTTGAGAAAATTGCAGAGGCTGACGCATTTGAGCTTGGTATTAAACAAGATGTAGAGATTAATTTTGTCGATGGAATGGTCGCTAGAAAACCAATCTTAGCATTAAAGCCTGTCCTGCCTGAGCATATCATTTCCCCTAATCAAGAAGGCTACTTCAATCTAATTATCGAGCCTGGTTTCGTTCCGGTGTCTTTTTCTATACCAAAAGAGCGTTTACTAGGTGGGCTTATTGAGGCTGGCTCAGCTGTTGATCTGCTTGTGCTAACATCTTCGTCACAAAATCTAACAAGTGGACCCAAAATACGAGATTTATCTAGTGTCTCTATTTCTCCTCTTTTTTTTGGAGTAAAGGTTCTTCAAGTAAAGAAACCTAAACCTGCGTCTAAAGACGTCAAAGAGAAGCTTACAAAGTCTGCTGAGCCTCAGCCAGAGCCTAAAGATGTTACGCTCATACTACAGCTAACTCGTAAACAGGTTGCTAAATTGACCATTGCACAGAAAATTGCTCAGGTGGAAGTTCATCTCTCTAATGGTGAGACGTCGGCATTTGAGCTCTCTGCTGACGCAGGAGATATACTTTCTGATTATAAGTCGGTTCGTGAGTTGCGTGCTCGCAGTGAAACTATTCAATAAGGATATCTCATCATGAAATTTCGAGTTTTTGCGGCCGTATTGTTGTTTTTTAGCGGGTCGCTATCTTGGGCTCAGGATCTAATCAATCTTTCAGAGGGTGATACAAGCATTCTTAAAACAGAGCAAGATATTGGATCTGTTTTTATTACTGATCCAGCGATCGCAGACTATCAGGTTATTGATGAGCATAAAATTATTGTGTTTGGCCGTGGCGTAGGGAAAGCAACAATTGTTCTGTTTAATGATGATGGGGATACATTGCTCCAGAAGCAGCTGGTTGTGAACCGAAGTATGGTTCACATTCAGCAAAACATCGAGATGCGTTACCCTAATGCAGAAGTTGAAATATATAACCTTGGGGATAAAGTAGTTCTAAGTGGGATTGTTGCCACAGAAGAAGAGCGCGATGGTATTTATATTTTAGTAGGTGAGTTGTTAGGGAAAGAATCTGAGAATCAAGATGTTGAATGGAAAGTCGGTGGACAGTCTCTTTCCATGGATTTTATGAGGAAGCGAACGTTTTCCGGTGTTGTGAATAATATAGAAGTTGCTACTACTAAGCAGATTAACGTCAAAATCTCTGTGGCTGAAGTATCTCATAGCTTGATGGAGAACTTTGGTATTGAATTTGGCACTAATGGTGCGGGTATTTTTTCAAGTCCACTTGGGAATTTTGATAGTAGCAGTATTATGCGAGCGATTACTGCTATCAATGATGATGAGGTGGGGCAGATCCTTGCGGAACCAAACCTTTCTGTTATTTCAGGTGAAACTGCTAGCTTCTTAGTAGGCGGAGAACTCCCTATATCAACAGTTCTAAATGATGAAGTTCAGATAACCTACAAAGAGTTTGGTATTCGCCTTGAGATGATGGCAAAGGTTATGCGTGATGACAAAATACGTGTTTCCTTACAGCCAGAGGTAAGCTCAATTGATACTCAGTATGGCGATTCTACATTTAACATACCAGCTTTCAAAACCCGTAGAGCTCGCACTACTGTGGAACTGGGAGACGGACAAAGCTTTGTGCTAGGTGGGTTGCTTAATAATGAAGAGCGTGAACTGCTGCGGAAAATACCTTATATAGGTGATATTCCTATTTTAGGATCCTTATTTCGTTACACGGAAACGGAGCGAAACAAGACTGAATTGCTGATCATTGCAACGGTTAACCTTGTAAAGCCTATTCAGTCAGAGGATATTCAACTACCTACCTTCCAGCGTACAACAAATCTCGAACGGTTCTTCGTATTACCCGAAGACTCATTTTTTCAAAGCATGAAAACTGAAAATAAGCATATAAGTGAAGGTATTTTGGCTGAAGGGGGGTTTAAACAATGATTCTTTCTCGTCAAATAATTCGAATATTTGTTGTTTTTTTAAGTGTCTTTTTGGTCTCCTGTGCTTCGTTTGAGTCGACAAGAAAAGGGCCTTCAATAGATATTTTTCCAGTTTTTCATACATTGTTATTAACGGTTGAAAGAAATCCATTTGAAAAATCTAAACAACAGCTCAATATTTATTTAGATGAATATTCTGAAATTTTAGTTACTCAAAATGTTCAACTGAATTGGTCTAATGAAGCTAGCGAAAGGCTCGCTAACTTTGCAAAGAAGCGACTTATTTCAATGGGAGTTGCCCCTGGCTATATACAAATTAGGAAAGTTAATACCTTAATTGATTCCCACTTTGACTTTGAAATCAAAGTTGTTCAACACCAAGTCGCTGACATTGTTTGTGAAAAATCAAAGACCCAGAATTATTTCTTATCAGATAATGGCTGCTTTACTGAGAATGCTCGCTGGAAAAGTATGGTTGCGCCAGAAAGGATGCTACCAGACCTTGGCCAGTTACAGGAGTAAAGGGTGATGTTTGATTTAGTTGATTCATTAAAGAAAAGCAAGAATCCTGAGCTTGAAGTTGAACAGGAAAAAATTGGCACAGTCCTTTTCTATCAAACAGACGAATGTAAAAAGTTAGTTGAAGAGGCCTACCGATTTGAAGGAATTGCACCGCCTACAGTAAGTAAGAACACAAAAAATGACATTACAGAGCATGTTAGAAAGTCTGAAATAGAGATAGTAATTGTTGAATTAAATAATAGCTCAAATGTTAGTAAAGAAGCAGAGCTAGTTAGTCACTTACTGCCTAATCACGCATCAGTGATTGTCATAGGTAGTGAAGATGCCATTTCTACGATTCGAAACCTGAAGGCTATGGGCTTTTACTATTTGTTTTGGCCGATTACAAAGCAAGAGCTAATAGACTTTGTTCGAAGTGTAAACGATAACCGCAAGCGCAATAGTAACCGTGGACCAGGGCAAAATCGGCGAGCTAAGTACATAAGTGTTGTGGGTGCAAAGGGGGGGGTAGGTGCTACGTTTATCTGTGCAGAGCTATCTTATCTACTAAGTGCGCACAAAAAGTCATCTTGCTTGGTTGTTGATCAAAATTATAGCACTGGTGACCTTGATATAATGATGGGGATCAGGGACTACCAACGTAAGAAGCTACAGCAAGGTGACTTCTCATCTCTTGATGAGGCGTTTGCTCAATCCCTTATATTTCGCCAAAATAATTTACTTTCTATCTTATCTCTAACTTCCGATAACTTAGATAGTAATGCGTTACTAGATTATTCGAATGCAGTCGTTGATCTCTTAGCGAGCGATGTTAACTTTATTATTGAGGATTGTTCTTCTTCGGTTGGATTTAGTATTGAATCAGATCGCTTTGTAAGTCAGTGCGATTGTATCGTTCTGGTTATGTCTCCAACAGTATCTTCGGTACGAGATGCCGCTAGAATGCGAGAAAAGATTCAAAGAATTAATCAGAGCAGTTCGCTTCGTCTAATTCTAGTCATGAATCATACGCTACCTAAGAAAGCACAAACGCTTTCCACCAATGACGCAGAAGTTTTTTTGAAGCAAAAAATCGATATTGAAATACCTTACTGCGAAGAAATATCTTTTTATATCCTAGATGATAAACGAATTGCTAAGACTTCTCTGAAAGCTGCTAAACCGCTAAAGGAGTTGACTTCGGTTGTATTAGGAGAAAGTGCAGAAGTGAAACCTACTAAGCGATCTTTGTTCTCATTTGGCTCTTCGAGTGAAAAGTAGAGTATTGTCATGATTGGAGCGAAAGCAATATATGTGGGTTTAAGGAAGCAGATATTTGATGCTCTTGACCCTGATGTAATTTCTAGTCTTAATAAAGAGCAGCTTGGAAAGCAACTCACTGGTGCTGTTGATCTGCTAATAAGTCGTGAAAATTTATCGGTTCCAAGAGCAATACGACAAGATTTTGTTAAGAATTTAGTCAATGAATTAATAGGCTTAGGCCCACTTCAGACACTAATGGAAGATGACACCATTAGCGATATTATGATTAACGGGCATGAGAATGTTTTCATCGAGCGTAATGGTTTGGTTGAACGAACTCATGTAGATTTTATCGATGAAAAACAGCTATTAGAAATTGCAAAGCGTATAGCGTCTCGAGTTGGACGCCGAGTCGATGATTCTTCACCTACTTGTGACGCTCGTTTAGCGGATGGTAGCCGTGTCAATATAGTTATACCACCAATAGCAATTGATGGTACCTCTATCTCTATTCGTAAGTTTAAAAAGCAAAGTATTGATTTTCAGAAGCTCTGTGAGTTTGGTGCTATGAGTGTTGAGATGGCCCAAGTTATGATGGTCGCAGCACGATGTCGTCTGAATATTCTTATTTCAGGTGGTACTGGTTCTGGTAAAACCACCATGTTGAATGCTTTATCTCAATATATTTCCGAGAATGAGCGGATTGTCACTATAGAGGATGCTGCAGAGCTAAGGTTGCAACAGCCTCATGTGGTGCGGCTTGAGACAAGAACTGCAGGTATTGAAAATACAGGGGTAGTATCCCAGCGAGATCTTGTTATTAACTCTTTGCGTATGCGTCCGGATCGTATCATCGTGGGGGAATGCCGTGGACCTGAAGCATTTGAAATGCTACAGGCAATGAATACCGGCCATGATGGCTCAATGTCTACGCTTCATGCCAATACCCCCCGTGATGCATTGGCTCGTGTTGAGTCAATGGTAATGATGGCGACAAGTAACCTGCCACTTGAGGCCATAAGACGTACAATCGTCAGTGCAGTGGACATCATTATTCAAATCAGCCGACTACATGATGGCTCGCGTAAAGTTATGAGTATTACTGAGGTGGTAGGGTTAGAAGGCAGCAGTGTTATTCTTGAAGAAATATTTCGATTCCAACCTTCATACCACCAAAATGAGCAAGGTAAGTTGGAAGGTAGTTTTGAAACTGCAGGTCTTATGAAACGCTCTGTACTTTATGAAAAAGCAAGATTTTTCGGCTTAGAAGACCGTTTAACTGCGGCATTTAAAAGCTTAGAACAGAAGGTCAAAAAGTAATGATGGTCTTTTTCGCTTTTCTAGTAGTCTTAGGGGTCGTGGGCTTTATATTCTTTGCGCGCCAATCAAGACGAGAAAAGGCTATTGATTATTTAAATGGCTACTCTCGCTCCAGTCAGCCAAAAATTTCTAATGCTCGGCATCAATTGCTGGATATGAAAAGTTTGGCAGGGAGAAGCTTTTTAGATCGAGTTAAAAATAAGTGGTTTAACCTACTTGGGCTGTTAGGGAAGAATGCTTTAGTTAAACTTATTGTTTTTTATGCCGTACAATTAGTGTTTGCTAAGTTTTTTAACGAGTATTTTATACAAACGAACTATCTGTATATAGTGGCTATCACGTTTCCTATTTGCAGTTTTTTTGGATATCAATGGCTTAATAACAAGCGGCAAAAAGAATTTGAAGAAACGTTTCCAGTCGCTCTAAATATGTTAACGAGTGCCGTTTCCGCTGGTGAAAGTATCACTCAAGCCATTAGTTATGTTGGGGATGTATTAGAGGGAAATGTGGCTGATGAGTTTCGTATTATGGGTAAGCGTTTACAGCTTGGCGAATCCCCCGAAGAAGTCTTTCGTAAATCTTGTGTCAGATTCCCTTACCCTACGTTTTTCTTTTTTATCATCACGATTCAAGCAAATATGGAGCGTGGTGGTCAGCTAAAAGATATTATTCAGCGTCTTAATAGTCTCATGTTTAATATCCGAGCAATAGAAAAGAAAAAGTATGCCTTGACGTCTGAAGCGCGTACTTCGGCGAAAATTGTGGGTGCTATTCCATTTATATTCTTGATTATGATGCGGTTTTTAAGCCCCGAAAACTTTGAGTATGTCATGAACGATCCTCAAGGCCGTTTGCTGCTTTATTATATGTTAGCCAGTGAAGTGGTTGGTATTGGCATTATATGGGGGTTAATGAAAAGTGTTCGTTGAGCTATTTTCAGATGTCACATTTGTCATTCTTTTAGCCGCTTTCCACGTGCTTTTAGTTTTGACGCTTCTAAGCAAAGGTAAGCAAAAAAGTCAGGGGCTCCGCTGGTTGATGCAATATGATCAATCAACTTCCTCAAAGGCTTGGTGGAGAGGCTTTCTATTGATTGCACGATGGTTGAGAGCTACTTTTTCCTCGACTGAAGCGGAGATGCAAAAAAAATGTCTTGAGGCTGGCATTTATAATAAACAAGTCGCTTTGTATTACATGCCTATCAAGTACTGCACTCTCTTTGCTGGAGGCGGCGTAATCTATTGGTTATCTCAGGAGCAAAACTGGAAGCCCCTTAATCTGATGGTAGTAGCCGCTATTTGGGTAGTGATAGTACTGATTTTTCCTGATGCATATATATCTTCAAGAGCAAAGAGCTTGAGGGTTAAAATTTCTAATAAACTACCATATATGATTGATTTGCTTGCAGTTTGTGTTCAAACCGGGATGACAATCGAAGCTTCTATGGCCTATTTAAGCAAAGAGATGATGTCATTCGATAAAGATTTAGGCCATATGCTGAATAAAACAAACGATCGCATACAGATTATTGGGATAGAGCAGGCGCTTGTCGAATTACATACTAGAGTGCCGACAAATGAAATGCGTAGCTTTGTTATGACGCTAAACCAGAGTTTACAATACGGTACGTCTATCTATAGTGTTTTAACGACGCTTTCTTCTGAAATTCGAGAAGTACAAATGTTAGGTTTAGAGGAAAAGATTGGGCAGTTATCGGCTAAAATGTCCATACCTCTAATCCTCTTTATTATGTTTCCAATCGTAATTCTAATTACAGCTCCAGGAATAATGAGGATGATGTATGGCTAAATTGTGGCTTATAACAATCAGTACTTTGTTGTTAACAGGCTGTGCTGTAGGGCCTAATTCTACCGGCTCATTAGACGATACTCGCGC
Source organism: Marinomonas fungiae (assembly GCF_001418205.1). Classification (GTDB taxonomy): domain Bacteria; phylum Pseudomonadota; class Gammaproteobacteria; order Pseudomonadales; family Marinomonadaceae; genus Marinomonas; species Marinomonas fungiae. The sequence goes on from NZ_LIQF01000002.1 coordinate 89,086, forward strand.
GAATGAAGTTTTTCTAGAGCAATCAAACAACTATCCTCGTTTAGTTGAGCACTATAAAGAGCAGCTAAAACAAAAGGATAGTCTTTCTACTAGGGTAAAGCTTGCTCAAGTTTACATCGATTTGAATGATAATGAATCGGCGCTCTTTACATTGGCTTCAGTTATTGCTCACCCTAAAGCTGACGGAGAGGCTTTCTACTTACAAGGGGTTGCTCAATATAGGCTCGGCAAACTGCAGCAAGCACTCAGATCGTTAGAGGTGTCTGTTCAGAAATCTCCAGATGATGCTCGCTCCATCAATATGCTTGGTGTAACGCAAGCGGAGCTTGGAATGCTAAATGTGGCTCGACAATCATTTAATCGTGCGCGTGAGCTAATGTATGACGATGTCGTTGTGAAAAATAACTTGGCCTTGTTAGATATGATTGAAGGTGATTTTAAACAAGCTGCTGAGCGTTTGATGCCAATTTATATAAACACTCCGTCTAAAGTAGACGCAAAGCTTAAGGCTAATTTAGCTATTATCGTCTCCAAACTGGGAAGTTTTGAATCTTTGAAATCTCTCTATGGAGATAAATATAGTGAGACACAGCTGTTTGACATATTTCAAAGCTTAAGAGCAAGTGAGCCTGCAACAAGAGTGTCGGATACTGCACTCGCTATAAAATCTAAAGATCTTCCCCTCGCTACTGAGAGTAAATTGGTTATAAAAACAGCTTCCTCCTCTTATCAAGAGGAGGGATCCCTGCCAACTTTAGCAGATGAGATACCTTTACAGTCCAACTCACCAAATAAGCTGCTTAAGGATATGAAAGGCGTACCACAAGATTTGGGGTCTTTAACTGAGAATAGTCCAAGCTCTCAAACAAAGGCTCGCTCTACGGCACTTAATCAAGAGATGATACTTGCACCCAGTTCTATAGAAAGTCCATCTCCAGAAGTACCATCAAGTGTTTTTTTATCGCAAGTTAAGCCTATGTCAAAGGACGTATCGAATAGTAATTCGGTGCTGCTAGATGAAAAGGAAGTATTGGGTGTTGAGAGGCATTATAGCCGCTCTAGCCTCAATATAGGCGGAGAGAGTCTTAAGACAAGCAATATGCCTCAGGAAATTGCTGCATCTACCAGTTCTAGCGATGTTTCAAACAATGCCAATATAACGGATAAACAAGGATTCGCAAACGACATTTTAGGTGTAGATCGTACTTTTGGCGTAGCAACTCACGTAGATAACGCGAACAGTATAAGAGCCGATCAGCCTCAAGAACAACAAGCTTTTCAGGGAGTTGATAGCCCTCTAGCCTCCTCTTTGGAAGTGCCACAAAAAAAACAGCCTGATGCCGTAAAAAAGTGGAACTTTGTTCCATTGAGTAGCTATGATTTAAAGGGGGAAGGTGGGCTAAATATTCCATTGGCCCAATTCAGGCACCATGGAAATTTAATAGATATTACACTGGATTCAGATGCAACAGTGATTGCAGTTGAATAGCTGCAGGAAGGAGTTAGCGTAATGAGTTTGTCTTGGGTGAAGAATGGTGTGAAGCGTAGAGCATTTAAGAGGTCCTCTAATCGAGGTGTAGCGGCTTTAGAATTTGTCATGGGGTTTGCTGCGTTCTGGGGAATGTGTCTTCTCTGGGCTGAGATGAGTTATGTATCTTATGTGTCTGCCTTAGGTGATGTGCTCATTTCTAACGCGAGTCATTACGCAAAATTAAACCCTAATGACCTCAGTGATCAAAACCAAGCGAATTTCAACCAAGATTTTCAAACCATTATTAGGCAACAAGATAGCCTTTGGAGTGCACTAGTGACTCCGGAAGGATTTAAAACGAGCATACAATTTGTTCAGAGCTACAGTGATTTAGCGACGCTGAATACAATATGTCCAACAACAAAATCTGGAAATCAGTGTGGTACAGCCATTGGGGCTCCAATTGCTATTTATCGTATAAATTATGAATACCAACCAATATTCTCAAGTTTCTTTGGTGCAAGTGCAGATATTTTTGCTCGCGAAATGATTGTTATCCAAGAGTATCAGAGAGGCTAATATGAAGATACCGAAGCTTCTGAGCTCAAATAAGCAGTATCTCTCTACTCGTCGCCAAAGAGGAACATTCATGGTTGAGTTCGCGCTTGTAGGGCTTGTATTTGCGGCAGCACTGGCTTTCTGTACCGAGGCTGTGATTAGCATTGCAACGAAGGGGAAATTAGATCGTTTGGTATACTCAGGAGTCAGCTTATTAAAAGAGCGGACAGCATTATTTGATGAAAACAACTTAACGGTAAGTTCAGCTGAATTTAATCAACTAAGTAGTATTATGCAAAACTCTTTTGAACGGATGACAAACAGCTTTGATGTTCGTAAATATGGCATAAGATTAGAAGCCTGGACCCCTGACTCAGATGATGCTGTGTTGCAAACTGGTGGCGCTCTAAACTGTAGTGCTAAAGCGCCTTTAACCGAAAATATGTCCGTTATGACCTCATGGGGCCGCAGGGCTTCATTGTATCGCCTAACAGTATGCTATGAAATCCCCAGTTGGTTTAGCCAAGGACAAAATACGGTTCAAAGCAGTGCCTTAATGATAGGGCGATGACTAAGCAGTTGTTGTGCTTGTTATGAGTCCTAGTAGAAATAATTTTTTGCTCAAAAAATAGTCAATGCGTATAATTTAACAAACAAAACGCTTAACTCAACTCAAGGGTGCTAATCTTAACTGGCTAACACTTTGAGAAGGTTACTTATAGGTAACAGAATGAGATTTTACTATACCCAAAAGCAGCAGTCTGGCCACGCTGGACTGATGTTCCTTTTGATTTTCCCAGCTTTATTTGGCCTATTTGTTTGGTCAACTGATGGCGCTCGAATGTTACAGAGCGATGCTCGACTTACTGATGCAATGGAAGTAGCTGTTCTTGCGGTCTCGGCACAAGCTTCTGACGAAAATGATGTGCGTGAAGCAACCGCAAAACGTTTTATTAATGATTATTTCAGCGATGTAGAAGCTAGCAATATCACCGTCACTTCTAGTAAGACAGCTAAAACAGAAGGGGAAGGGGACGATGAGAAACGCTTCTTCGAGTATGACTTAAGTGTGAAGGTTGAGCGAGATACCATATTTCAGAAAAATAATGGCTCCACACTTAGTTATGGCGATAGCTTTAAAATGGGTCGAACAGCAGTTGCACGCAAAGGGTTATCGGAAGCTGTGGATGTGGTGCTTGTATCCGACTACTCCTCTTCAATGTATGAGGGTTGGGACGGGGGTGCTCAACGTAAATTTAAAGATCTGAACGATATCGTGGATGAAATCGCTGATGAGTTGAAGCACTACAATGACCAGAACCCTAATTTTGTGAATACCCTATCGGTGGTTGGATTTGATTATTACACTTCTGAGTCTACTAGCTATGAAGTAGAAAAGTGTTGGTGGTTTAGTTGTTGGTATGAAACTGTAACTGAGCGTATGTTCGCTCATCATCTGATATGTAACCGTAATCCTTATGAAGTACAGAGAAATAAATTTAGGTCTTTAACAAGTGATTGTAAGTATCAAGGAGTGTTCTTTGAAGGCGCAATCAAAGATAGCTATTATGTAGATGCTAATGCGACAGTTGCTAATATCTTTAACCTAAATCACCCTTCAAACCAACATAGTTTAGATAAATCTGAGGTCCAAAACACAAGTAAATCTGTTTTTGAGACCATACCATTGAGCAGTAACTTTCTTAACATTAAAAGTATCGTTAATGACTCAGGGCGTTTTAACATATCAGAATACTCGGGAAGTGGAACGGCCTCTTATGCTGGCCTGATACGTGCCGCTCAAATTGCTGAAACAGGTATGAATCCAAGGCGCTTGATCATCATTCTTTCCGATGGCGTAGACTCTAAAAGTAGCATTACGGATAAGTTAATTAGTGCTGGGCTTTGCTCTGAAATAATCGATACATTGAGTGAAGAAGTAGTAAATGGAAATAATGTCAGAGCTGAAATGGCGGCTATTGGTTTTGATTATAGTGTTTCAAGCAATCCTCAAATGGCTAATTGTGTAGGAGAGGAACGCGTCTATTCAGCAGTGAACACAGAAGATATTAAAAATAAGATTTTAAGCTTAATCTCTGAAGAGGTAGGTAGCTTGGTACGCTAAGCTGCGCATATATTAAGGTGTATATTATGAAATGTAACTGGTTAAGCATGCCCTTAGCTGCTTTAGTGACTCTTACTTCTTCAATAGTAAATGCGGCTTCCTCCGGTAATGAAATACAATATTACTGTAGTGGCAATGGAGTTGAGTTTCAGAGCTCCGTCAGCATTGGCAAAGGCGTAAGAGTACATATTAACCAAGGCGCCTACTCCTATTCGCAAGACCCTCTTCCATTAGAACCAGCCTATCAGTTTATCCATGAGCAGCTGGTTTACGTAGGCGGGATAAGCAGTGAATGTGCATCATTTATAATGACAAAAGGCAGTAAAGTATTGCCAGTAGATGGTGTTATAGCTCGTATTCATTTTGATTTTGACAGTGATGAGCTAACGCAACCATCACGCTATATTTTGAATCAATTGTTAGAAAGAATGAAATATGCTTATAACATCACTTTAGAAGGGCATACGGACAATCTGGGTAGTAAACAATATAATTTTACCCTAGGAGCTGATCGTGCTGTAGCCGTATCAAGCTACATGCAGCAGCATCCAAATACACCTTATAAATTAATCAAAGTTTCTAAAGGTGAAACAGACCCTGCTGCTAGTAATAGGACCGAAGATGGCCGCTATTTAAACCGTCGTGTCGATATAAAATATTAAAACATGTCTTAGCGTAATGCTTATAGACATCAGACTACCTCTTTTCCTGATGTCTATAAGCTATTATTAGTCTTTACGTGTAGTCAACTTCTTTACCGAAAACCATATTGTAAGCGTTAGAAGTATCGCCACTATCCCATCAGCAGCGTAGTGCCAAGCTAAATGGATAGAGCCTATTATAATTAGTAATGCATATATCCAAGCAAGAATGCCCCATTTTTTGTTCAAGCTATAAATTGAGATTGCAATTAGACAAGTCATGGAGACATGCATGCTTGGAAGAGCTGAAATGCCCTTACCAATACCATCTACTCTGTTAACGTAGCTTTGCCATAATAAATCTTGTAATGAAAGAGCCCAAACACTAAAGACACTGCCCTGTTCTAAAAGAAAGCTGTTTTGCTGGTTAAGTATAGCCATTAGTTCTGTATAAGGACCTTCAACTCCATAAGCGAGGCTATAAAAGCAGGGGCCAGCAGAAGAAAAAAGTAATGCCGCAAGGTTCCCATTAATAATCCAGCATAATAAAAAGCTTAATATAACCTGTTTCCTAATTTGGCTGTGTTTAACGCAGCACATAAAGGATATTAAAAATATCCATATAATAAAGAACCAGATATTATATAGGAAATTAATGAAGCCTGTCGCAATGGGAGTGGAAAATATATAGTGAGTTATCTTCCATGGTGGTGTTCCAAAAAACAAGAAGTTGTCAAATTCTATTAGGTAAGGGTCTAGATAGAAAGGGACTATGTCTGGGATTGAATATTTTACGCTGGTATAAACTGAAAAAATTATTGAAACTGCGACTGATAAAAGTATGAAGTTTAAACTCTCATTCCAGTGCTTGATCGGTATTATTGAATATCCTAGATAGATTTTAAGAGGTCTTCTCTCCTTCTTTATAATCAAATAAAGATACATGAAGATTGAGGAGAGAAAAAAGGTTGAAATCAATCCAAAAATAAAGGAATTTCTATAAAGGCTTAAGTCTAAGTTTATTTTTTCAAAATTTATATATAGGATGAGTTGATATGAAACCGCTGTTAAAGCGATCATATAAAGCATGAGGTCTCTTTGTATCGGGGTAAACGCTGATTTAATAATGAACTTCAAAACAATCCAGTCCTTCAGATTTTATTTTGATAAATTATACGATTAATCTTATGATCATTCTAGTTTTTGGATGGCTGTGATCTATCTTTGCAAAACTTTCCTACAGATAGCCAGATTCCATAAGTCATCAGTGCTCCGATATAGCCATCCAATGCGTAATGCCAGCCTAAATGTACAGATCCAATCATAATCATAATTGCATAGCCCCAAAAGAGAATGCCTAACTCTTTTTTTAGGGAGTGGGTGGCTAAAGCCATGAGTGTTGCGATGGAAACATGCATACTTGGCATCGCAGAAATACCTGTACCGAGTGTACTGGATTGAGATGTGTAGCTCTCCCATAGCATATGCTGAGTATTGAGTGACCAGATTCCTAAAAAGTATCCATCCTTTTCTAGGATTGAATGCTGCTGTTGAAGCACTTGCATCAGGTCACTAAATTGATCACCCCCTTGATAAAGCAGATCATAGAAGCAGGGGCCAACAGATGAGAGTAATGTTGCAAATAGGCTGCCATTTATCATCCAGCATAATAAAAATGTAATAAGTGTTGTTTCTCTAAGTTGTTGGTTTCTGAATAGACAGCAAAAAACTATAAGGAAAATCCAGCATATAAAAAACCAAAGATTATATAGTAAGTTTATGATTGCGCTGGATAATGGGGACGAAAAAATAATATGAGTAATCTGCCATGGAGCGATTCCAAAGTGTATTTTCCTATCAAGATTAGCTAAATAAGGGTCTAGATAAAAATGAAAGTTGTTGGGTATTGAAATCTTTATGTCAGTATATATGGAGAAAACCAATGATATAAACGTCAGTATTATTATTAGGTTTAAGCTTTCTTCTAAGTTTGAGAATGGCTTTTTTGCTATCTTTAAAAATATAACAAGAGGTCTTTTTTCTTTCTTTATTATTAAAAATATAAAATAAAAAAAAGAAGAAATTGATAAAGTAATTGTTGCAGCTATGTATATTGTTTTTATATAGATTTCTGGGGTTTCTAAGGTGTTCTTTATAGTTAAAGAGTATAAGGAATATGACATGAATATAAATAGAAATGAAAAGTAAATTTTTCTATCTCTATATATAGTTGATTTGAATTTTTTTATATTTAAAAAAATCATTTTTAATGTTCTTTTTTATTTATATAGTTTTAAATTAAGGTGTTAAGTGGATTGATCATGGTTGAGTCAGTGTTAAGAGATCAACTTCGAACATGTGGTATTCTCAAACGTTGCTAAAAAGTTAAAGTATGACCATGGGCTGTAAGTAGTTGATCGAAGGAGAACGATACTAGGATTCAATCCTATTTGAATCAGCATTTAAGTTACAGGGCAAGGGGGTCTCTAGTTTTAGTGCCTCGCCTCGACCAAACTATGCTTTGTCCCCAATTATCGATACAGAACTTGAACGCAAACATAGTAATAACACTAACTTGGCTTGTACCTTACTGTTCAATTGTAACGTAAGCATCCGGCAAACACACCTAAGAATGTTTTTGATCTATCGCATCTTTGTTATGCTTCAGGGCATAGGACAAAAACGAATGAACATTACTTGACCAGCCTGTTTCTAAAAGGGGACAGCGCCTATAGCTGATAATAATGATGCTGACGGTCGTTACTTAAATCGACGCGTGGATATTAAATGGCGTGTTTAACGAGCTTAACTAAAATTTATAGGTAAATCCGAGGTCGATACTTTCATTCTTTGTATTGAACAGATCAATATTGCTCTCTTGATCCCGATAGTAGTAACTTGCGTGAACAGTGAGGTCTTTAGATATTGGGTATAAATATTGGATATTAGCTGCCCAAGCTTTCGTGTTTCTAGGGGTATTGTTTGCTAGCCACGGGTGATATCCCTCATTGTCCTCGGTTTTTGTTATGCTTAGCTTGGTTGTTAACCTCCCTGTTAGCAATGGTAAGTCCAAAAATGTTTCTAGCTGTTTAATGTTTCTATCTGCCCCCGGCCGATCCTCTAAAGCCGAATTAATTCCAAGCCCTAGGTTTGCTCCCCAGCGAACGCTTTCATCTGATAAAAGAATGCCAGGCTCTAGCATAAATGACACATCATCTAGAGTGTGATCGCTATTAAAATGGGTATGACTGCTTTCTAGACGCAGATAACTTATGCTATTTCTAGGTGTTAATGTGTAGCTGCCACCAAAAGAGGAATAAAGTCCTTCGTCACCCAAGCGAACATGCTCTGCCTCTAGTTCCCAATGGTAACTAAAGTGAAGTTTTTCAATGTTTCTCTCGTAGGCGATCGTAAACTCATCTGTATCCGATTTATTAAGATTACTATCACGAGTTTGGGCTGAGAAGCTAAGAGCAGATACGCCTTCCGTCAGTAAAGAATAGTGCTGAGAGAAAAGTCTGAAATAATGGTAATTACCAGACTTCTGTCTGTATGAATCACTCAAATTAACGGGAAAATCAAAGCCAAGAACAGTTAACTCATAATCGTCTATATAAGTAGCATTATTTAAGTTTGAGCTATGTCCATATAGATACGAAAATTGATTTCTCCAAAGGTATTTTTGACTTTCCCAAAGATCTTGTCTTTGTTTTAGTACTTCTTTTAAGAGAGGAGGAATAGAGGCTTGCTCTATGGCCTGTGCATTAATTTGCAATGCAGAAAGTAATTGACCACTTTGATATAAAGCCTGAGCGTAGTCTACCTGTGCAGAACCATTATTAGGGTCAATAAGCAAGGAGCGTTCAAGCATTTCAATAGCCATTTTCACATCGCCAAGATAAAGTAAGGAGGCGCCATAGAGTGAAAAGTAATCACTGCTTTGCAAGCAGTTCTCCAGTTGCGGAGAAAGAAGATGGTTAATCTCACGCCATTGTTGAGTAGTGGGAGAGCTAGGGACAGATACAGGGACATAACATTGTTCAACTTCGGCATACGTTACGCCCGAAGCCATCAATAGGCCTGAAAGAATAAAAGTGTTAAAAGATTTCTGCATCTAATAAGCCGTTATAGCATCCTTGAATATATATTTAGGCTAATCATCAAAACAGAGATCTTAATTTAATTAAGAGCTTTGTTGCCGAACAATACGAAACACTCTGCTGTCTTCTCTATCCATTAAAGGATCGACGTGATGAGATTTAGGAGCGAATAATACATGAGGAGTGGTCAGCCCATCAAGCAAGAAAGAGCCTTGAGAGTCTAGTTCATTTCCACTTAAATCCCTTGCTGCACACTCTCCTATCAGAATAGGTTGTGCTAGGTCTTGGGTCATTTCTTGAATACGTAAAACAATAGTTACCGTATCACCAAGCAATGTGTGGTGTCGGCGGTTTACAGGCCCAATGGAGCCAACTAACGTAGGGCCACGCTCTATTGCAATACCTAGCGCCAAAGGCTCCAAGCCTTTAGGAGGTCTTTGCGGAAGGATATTTGAGAGCATTTCCTGAAGCTCTGCTGCGGCATCAAGCGCTTTTTGAACAGAGTTCTGGTCGTTATCTCTAGGCCAACTAGCCAACAGCGAATCACCTTTATATTCCTCAACTTGACCATTATGGTTTTCAATAATACGAGTGGACTCAACGAAAAAGCAATGCAACAGTGCAGCGGCTTCTTCCGGTGGGCGACTTTCTTCATAAGCAGAAAAGTTTCGTAGATCTGCACACATCAAAACTAAATCATGTCTTTTGGCTTCGATAGCACCAGACGGCGATGTATGTAGCAAGTTCTGAGCAACACTCTTAGGTAAATAGCTACTAAGATGAGTGAAAATACGTAAATGCTGATGTCTTAGCAACTGGTGATCTGCAAGCACAAACAGTGTCCCAGAAAAGGCGCAAAACAGAGCAAGATTAAGCCATCCAAGCCAAATGCTATAAGTTAATAAATAAGTATGCAGACCCCAAGCACAAATTGGCAGCAATACTGTGACGATGGGCAGAAGTAACGAAGCTGCTTTATTTCCAAGCTTTGCAACCACAATTAGAATGATTGCCGCAGTCACCCCAAAAAGAAATTTTAGAAGGTTTGAATAATTTGGTGTATAGGGTGTGCGTCCGTCAAGTAAATTACTAAGCAAGCGAGCTTGCAGCTCAACACCAGGTGTCGTACCGCTATGAGGGGTTGGAACAACATCGCCAAGTCCAAATGCCGTCGCACCGACCAAGACCCAGGCATTATTTAACAGCTCTGCTGGAGCTGAGCCATTTAAAACGCTAGCAGCGGATACTACTTGAAAACTATCAGGGCTTTGTCGGTAAGAAAGACGCATATTGCCCTGATTATCGAGAGGAATAGAAAGCCCAAAATAGGAATCTATCTCTACATTCTGGGGAGAAGAAAACAGTCCAGAATATTGTTTAATCGATAAAGAAATGTCTTTCTTACCTAGGCTGCTTAATAGACCCTGCAGGGCCAAAGAAGGATAAACTCTACCTTCAATACAAACTAAAGGCGGTTGTTTTCTGATAACACCATCAGCGTCAACAATCGGAGTAATATGTCCAACACTTTTAGCATTAAGGGCAGGAGTGTTGGCAAGGTAGCTGCTTGCTCTAGGTATAGGAAACTCACAACGTGTTGATGCTAGGGCCCCAGAAAGCTCGCCACTACGAAGAGAAGAATCCCCTTCAAAAATAGGTATTTGCGCTAGTACGACATTATTTCTCGCTAAAGCTTGAGAAAAAGCTTGGTCGCCAAGTTTGGTTTCGGGGAACACGATATCAAACAGTTGCAGAGCCGCGCCATAATCGGCCAACTTATCTGATAACTCAGCCATGGTATTTCTCGACCAAGGCCAAGAGCCTACTTCTGATAGGCTCTTCTCATCAATAGCAACAATAACAATGCGCTCTTCACGTTCCTGATCAGGTAATAATGACCATAATAAAGAGCCGCCTTTTTCATCGTATTCATAATTCACGTTAGGGAACACAAAACTTAGAAAAACAACCATGGCACAAGCAAGTGCTAGCAAGCCTAGCTGGAAAGGCAGGCGGGCATGGGTCGAAGTTGATGTGTTACGTAAAAGTTTCATAATACGAAATAGGGCTGGCTGCGGTTAATGGTAATTAATGCCAAATAGTGGCGCCTTCGATCATCCCTGCTTCAATTTCTTTATAGAAAAGGTATCCTGCCTCATCTCCTTCCAGTGTAGTGGCTCCGCTAAAATGTCTAGTGGAATCAGAACTTCCTGGAAACAACTCACCATTCGAGTTAATCGAGCCGCTCATATTGAATTTCACTTTTGATGTGATAAGGCTATTCAACGTGAGGCCCGTATTAAAACTTCCTTTTGTAAAATCAACAGATAAAAAACTATCCGTAATATCCATCTCTTCTACGCCGCCATCTGGCATATATAAATTCACCTGACTCGCTTTGAGGTCAAAATCAACGTTGCCTAGACTATAGTCGATGCTTGATCGATCTGAGCCACTTCTGAAAAGAGCCGTGGCATTTGGAAGTCCATTTGCGGCCCCTAAAAGTGCTGCAACGGGAAGGCTTTCTCTGCCCTCTGCTGCATCAAGGTAACTCTCATAAATCAAAGTGTCATTCTTAGTGTCTTGGTAGACTTTACCAAACGAAGAAAATCTTCCCCAAGCCAACTTGGTAGAAACTGGCGAAGTTGTTAACTGATCCACGCTGTTTTTTGCAACATGGTCCGCAATAATTTGTTTTACTTCTGTTTCTGACATTGCTTCTGAAAAAGGCGAGTCAAATGAACTGCTGTTATTGCTGGTGCCACTCGTCGTATCGGTACCAGAATTGCTCTTAGCATTATTAGTATTGTTGCTAGAATCCTTGGCATTTTGATCTTTTTCAGAAGACTCTGTTTCAGTGTCTTCAGTATTGCTCTGGCTGTTAGTTAGTTCAGATTTAAACAGCTCAGAGGCCAGTTCAATGGAGGCAGAGAGAGGAATGAGCCTAGGTGTGCTGTAGAGCGTATTGAGTTCAAGTAATTGCTTAGATGTTCCATCTAACTCAACTGCTTCGCTGCAAGGCCCAAAGGCACTCGCATCACAACTTGACGAAAATGGTGCCACAGCAATAGCGCCTTCATTAACAACCGCTTGAACTAACTTGTTAGAGGCTTTTACGACAAAGTCTGTCCCCCTAACACCTATCGCCGCGATTGGTGTATTCAGGCGAAACTTATCTCGTGCGGATTTTGCTCCTTTGCCTGATATCGAGCGAATAATGCCTTCTTTCAAATCAAATTTTATAACGGATTCGCTTGGCGTTTGAGCATTGTATGCATAATGATCAATAGACAGTTTGCTACTCGGACGAACACTAACCAATGCATCATCAACAAAACGAATATGAACATGCCCATTACTTAGGGTCTCTAGCGTGTCGCCTTGATTGATTTCTGTACCAACATGAACTAGTTCATTATTTAAATAAGCCTTGCCAAGCATGAACGTGACTATCCCAGCACTTTCTTGAGGTGTGGCATGTGCAAAGGTCAGCAAAGACAGGCTGACCAAAGAAAGATTGGCATAAAACTTGATAGTGCTTAAAAAGTGCATGTTTTCTATCCGCCTTGAGTGTCCGTAAAACTACTTTATCTCATGGAAACAGTTTAAAGATAGGGTAAATAATACGCTGTAAATATAGAAGAGAAGTGATTGCAGTCACATGAATAAGTATTCCAGAAAATGAGGTGTTCACTGATTCTACAGGGACCAAGTTATCCCCAATGAGGAAGCTGTTCGTGTGCCTGTGGGCAATTTGATGCCGCTCTCTATGGCATGTGGATAAAAAATCAGGTTAAATGTCAGCCGCTCGACTGGCACCATATACATTTGAATAATGAAACCATGAATCTCTCGCAAATTATGAACGATCAAAATTGGGCGTGATATGCCGGTAACGGTTGAACTCTTAAAACGCTTTCCAATATTGCAAAGCCTTCCAGATCATGAGCTTGAGCAATTAGCGTTACAGTCCTCTCTGAAGAATGTCAGTAGACGCGCAGTGATTGTCAGTGGTGGCACGGCCTCGGACTATCTGTGCTTTCTGTTTGATGGCCGCTTACAAGGGGTAGACTTTACGCTAGACGGTCGTGAAGTAGGGCTCTACTTTGTCGAGCCTGGTGACTTCTGCGGTGAGTTGGGGCTTTATGATGCTCAAGGTCAACCTGAAAGCGTTATTGCACTGGCTAAATCTCAAATTATCTTGATCCCTGCTGCAGCGGTAAGAGTCGCTATACAGAGTAGTCAGAAAATGGTCGAAAGCTTGTTTGTACGGATGGCAAGCAGAGTGAGGCAGCTGTCTGCTCAAAGAGCGTTGCTTGGTTTATCCAGCACCGTTGCCCGAGTGTGTGGGCAATTATGGATGATGCTTGAAGAGCAAGATAAAGCAAACAGAAAGGATGGGATTATCGCTTATCCGCCGACACACCAGGAGCTTGGCATTATGCTCAACCTGAGCCGTGAGACGGTCACGCGTGTATTTCAAACCTTACAAACACAAGAAATAGTAAAACGAGATGGGACTTCCCGGCTGTTAATCTTAAATGAGATGGCACTACGATCATTATTTGAAGAAGGTGACGGATAAAGTTTCGTCACCTTCTTCAAGTTTTCAGGCTTCAATTAGTGTGACAAGAGATTTTTAATCTTTCGTTGTAAAGTTAATGGGATTAACCTAGATACCGGACGTAATGCTGGAGCGCTTCGAAGGTAATACAAGGCTTTAAGGGTTCCCTTGCGCAGGCTCTGCTCGACTGTGACGCTATCATCATTATATCTGGATACAAGCTTAATCCACTTGTCGATGTTATTCTTATCAACGTCTGAGTAATCGTTGCTGAATGGCTTACCCTTTTGAATCAAAGAGAAGTAGTCTGTCTGATAGATATTTGAAGGAGAGGCTGGCTCGATCATTTTCGACTCAACAAATTCTAATTCGGTCAGATCACTAGAAGTTGACAATTGTTTAAAGAGAGCTGTGAAGCTTTCAGCAGGCATATCCCACGGCACAATCCAGCTGTTCTCTCTGCCATACACCCGCTCACTGAACGCGCCTATATTGGGAACGACAACAGGAAGTCCCGCCTCAATAGCGCTACTCAATGTATAGCTATATGTCTCAGGCCATAACGCCGTAAACCAGACGAGATCCGCTTCATTGTTAGCATGTTTTTCTTTTAATAAAGCAACGAGTGTTTCATCGTCATATTGACCACTGACCGTCAACTTGCTTTTGGGCTTGCTAGCTAGGTCTCGATAACTGTAGCCAATAAGCTCAAATTCAACATCTACATTCTGTTTGGCGCATTGAAGAGCAACCTTTTCAAGTAGATCAGCCCCTTTTATTTTGCTCAGCGCGCCAATAATGATTACTTTTAAAGGGCGTTCTAAAGGGTATTGAATAGGAGAGGCAGAAAACGCCCGATTCAATAGATGCTTCCCTTGTTCATGGTATACCGTAGAGAGGTGGGCCTTAGGAAAAGTCTCTTGGTAAAATGCTAAGCAGGCATTGCTTGGCGCAATGCACAGATCAGCACCTTCTATAAAAGCCTTGAATCGATTAGACCACTGCGAGTTATTCTGGGCTTCTAAATGACCAATAAAGAGGTCTTTCTCATTGGTAAGAGAGATTGATTGGCACAAATAGTAATAATCATGAAGGCTAACGAGCCAAGGATAGCCACCGGAGCGAGGTAAATCCATAATCCAATCAGGTAGACCTAAAAGATGATGGAAGTGCATGTTTCGAATAGGCAATTGTTGTAAAACGGTTTTTAACTCTTGTTGCTGCGATTCTGCGTTAAAAAACAAAGTATATTCAGACTCCTCAGGAGCTGAACCATCACTGCTTGACTTGGCTATTGTCAACGCTAGGTATCCTGGTTTTTTAACACTGGGTAATAGCATCAAAGAGTAAGCTTGATTACTCAGATCGTTAGCAAGCTCTTCTACAAAGCGAAGCGTACCGCCGCCACGATTATGGGTGACATGTAGGACAATAGGCAGAGTTCCAGCGATAAGCGAAGCAAGCCAGAGTTTAACGCGCGCTTCTTTTGCAGGATCCTCGGCTATATGTAAATGGACATCGCGCTCATATTCCGGGTGCCTCTTAACAAGCTTAGCTAAAGCGCCGTGTTTTAATTCATTGTGCTCATCCCCAAAACTCACATTGCCTGTATGATGGATAAAAGCATCGAGCGCAAAGCGATTTTGCCAGCCGGCTTTAATGGCGCGTTGACAAAAATCGTTTTCCTCACCGTAGCCTTTGCCAAATGTCTCGACATCAAAATAACCCACGGCATCCAGACAGGCGCGACGAATATACATACAAAACCCAACCCCAGTAGGGACTTCCACGGATTGCTCCGAGTTGACCACTGCACATAAAAGGTCCAGACGCTCTAAGGGAGTGTTGTTCGGAATGGTGTTATCTTTGCAAAAATAAGGATAACTACAAATAGTCGCATTATTTGAAAAGGGAGTGACCGTTCCGATGTTCTCAGAAGCATAAGCCGCTTTGTGAATGCGGTCTAACCAGTCGTTTGCAACGATGGTATCACTGTTAAGCAATAAAACATCGCGTTCCGGGTGAAGCTGCATACCTCGATTAACGGTTGCCACAAAGCCAAGGTTTTGCTCGTTGACCAAAAGAGTGAACTCACCAGTACTTGCCCGTTGCTTAAGTAGCTCGCTTACTTGAGGATCAGGTGAACAATCATCAATGACAATTAGATCAAAGTCTACCTTATTGGTAGAGGCATTAACGCTATCAAGGCAATCAATTACATCTTGGAGGCCTCGGTAGACCGGCACAATGACATCAATGGGGTGGTTCATGAATTCCTCAGTTATGACGTTTAAAGATATTGCGGCAGAAATGGATAGCTGATTTTCCGCAACGGTATAAAAAGTAAAGAGGGTGGGGGCGTCGTAAGCGTTGAATTTCACGCTCCTCCTTTCTTAAGCTTGCTTGATAATGCTTGTAGTCTAAATTTTTCTTTTTCTCAGATTTAAGCGCAGCTTCCTTTTCTTGACACTCTTTTTCGACTCTTTGATAAATGCGCGTCAAATGAGCAATATCTTGATCTTTATCGGCAATAGTTTTTAGCGCAAACGAATGAAGATCACCAATACGAGATAGCTCTTTGGTATTTTGGTCTTGTAGGGCAGCGACTCTTAATTCGTGCCACTGATGCGTTTTTGCAAGCAGTAGCGTGAGCTCTTTGTGCGTAAGGCTAGGAAGCCACTTGTTATAGATCGTCTCATAGGCTGCTTCTTGCTTGGCCTGTTCTTGAGCCCCTGACTGATTTAAGTGTATTCGGTAAGCGCAAGTAACTTCATCAATAAAGTGAAAACGACCAACGCGATTGAATTGCAGCCAGAAATCCCAATCTTCGAAAAGATCAATCGAATCATCAAACGTAGTGCCTAATTCTCGAACGCGAGTGGGGAAAAGTACCGTCAAGATAGGCATCAGATTTTGATAAAATAGCTGATCCTTAGCCAACGGGCCTCCTTGAAGCGATAACAGTTGTTCTTCGCCTTGTCCATCTATATGGACTGCACGAGCCCGGCAGTGTACGGCGCCAAGGATGTTGTTATCTTGAAATACCGAAATATGTGCTTGAACGAGCTTACTAATGTGGCTTGGATCAAAGTAGTCGTCGTCATCTAAGAAAATGGAGAACTCGCCTGTTGCGCAAAGCAAACCAGCATTAGCGGCTTGGGTGCGCCCCTGACTTTGTTCATGCGCTACGTAATTAAGTTCTACGTCATGTGTTTTGTCTACCAGAGTATTGAGCAACGTAAGCACATCTTCTCCTCCATCGTTGATAACAACCAACTCAAGAGGTCTATAGGTTTGGGCCAATACAGATTGAACAGCGTCCTCGAGAAAATCTGGGCGATTTTTTGTTCTTACTATGACACTTACTTTTGGCATGAAAGACAACCAATTTTTACAAACGCATGATTTAAAGCCATTACCAGCCTACCTAGGGGAATTCCCATCCTTAGCAAAACGCGAAATGGTAGCCGTTTACGTAAAAACATACCACCCTAATGAGTATTGTAACTTTGCGCAGCTAAGCTCCCAGTGGTATCTTAGCGGCCATTTTCGTGTGGATTGGATGGTCTTTATGATATCGACCAAGTGGTTCTGGCAGTATGCATTACCAATACAGCAGCGCCAGCTTATAGTACAACTAACAAAACGTCAGGTCTTACAACGATTCAAAGGCTCTATCCTTGGGTTGGCTTGGGTGTTTATCACCCCGATATTAATGCTAAGCGTTTATACATTTGTATTTAAATCCGTCTTGAAAGCCAAGTGGCCGGGGAATGAAGATGCCAATAACATCGAGTTTGCCTTGCAGATCTTTTCAGGGTTATTGGTGTTTAACTTATTTTCAGAGGTATTGAGTCGAGCTTCTAGTCTGGTAGTGGAGCAGCCTAATATGGTGAAAAAAGTCATATTTCCGCTACCAGTGCTGGCATGGGTGAATGTCTTAACTGCCTATATTTTTGCCGTGGTTAGCTTAGGGGTATTAGTCGTAGCGGCTTACTTTATGAGGTTAGAGCTAAGTATTCATATTTTGTCCTTGCCCTTCGTATTTGTGCTGGCATTTCCTATGCTGCTAGGTTTGAGTTGGGGATTGTCGGCGTTAGGTGTCTATCTGCGCGATTTGGCTCAGATTGTGACATTGGTACTGACACCGCTAATGTTCTTATCGCCGATATTTTATCCTTCTTCCTCATTGCCTGAAGCAATCCAAGCAATTATTTGGATTAACCCATTAGTATTGCCTATAGAAGCCATTCGTGATGCAGTAATGATTGGGTACTGGCCAGATTGGCTAGCCCTTATTCTTTATCTCTTAGTCTCTTTTATCGTTATGGTATTAGGGGCTGCGTGTTTTCATAAACTTAAACGAGGGTTTGCCGATGTCCTATGAGCTTGCCCTTAGTATCGAACAGGTGTCAAAAAGCTATCAGCTATATGACAGCCCCCAAGACCGTTTAAAGCAAATGCTCTTTCGTGGTAAACGCCAGTATTTCCGCGAGTATCAAGCCTTATCACCCCTGTCCTTTAGTCTACCTAAAGGGGAGGTGTTGGGCATTGTCGGGCGTAATGGCGCAGGGAAATCAACGCTACTGCAATTGATTTGTGGCACATTGACTCCGACTTCAGGAAACGTGGCGGTAAATGGTCGAATTGCAGCCTTGTTAGAGTTAGGCGCTGGTTTTAACCCCCAATTTACAGGCCGAGAAAATATTTACCTCTCCGCTTCCATCATGGGTGTCCCTAAGCAAGAAATAGAGCATAAAGTTGAAGGCATTATAGACTTTGCTGGCGTGCGAAACTTTATCGACCAACCGGTCTCAACCTATTCAAGCGGCATGTATGTAAGGTTAGCGTTCTCTGTCGCCACCAGTATTGAGCCAGACATTCTTATTATTGACGAAGCGCTATCCGTCGGTGATGGGGATTTCGCGAGACGATCATTTGAGCGCATTATGGCGATGAAAGAACGAGGCGCTACCATCTTATTTTGCTCCCACTCCCTTTATCAGATTGAAGTGTTATGCTCCAAAGCGATTTGGTTAGAAAAAGGTCGCCTTATTAAGATGGGAGAGCCGGTAAAACTGGTGGCAGACTATCAGGCGTTTCTTGATCGACTGAGTCATCAACCTGACTCGACGCCAGAAGATGTACTGGAGCCCCGTGATACGGTATTGGAAGATAAGCCAATGCTAGAAGAGCCTCCTAAAGGAGAGTATGCCCGTATTAAAAAAGTGCTTGCTTCAACACTTCAAGAGCAAGGTGAACGGCTCGCTATCGAAAGTTGTGTCACGGATCTCACGCTGGATATTCAATTTGTATCAACGCTTAAAAACGAAACCCCTCAGATAGCGATTGCGGTACACAATGCGGCAGGGCAATTGATAACCAGCTGCGCGGCATGGACAACCGGCGTCAAACCGAGTGTAGATCGACATGGTAATGGACAAGTTCGATTGCACTTACCAAAATTGCCTTTATTAAAGGGCACCTATTACGTGGGCGTGTTGCTTTTCTGTCAACGTGGGTTGTTTCTACACGATGAAGCAGACCCGGTTGTCACATTAGACGTGACCCAAGCCAATCAAGAGCGCGGACTGGTCATGCTGCCTCACTCTTGGCAAGTGACTACCCCCCAGCCTCGCATCGCTGAAACCGCAACCGTCAAGCACGGAGCGCTTTCCGACCGCTGGCAAACACGTCCTGCCAGAGCGGAAGATTTCGCACAGTTGCAACGTGTCTACCAAGACGCTTTTCAGCAACAGCTTAATAAGAGTACTTGGAACTGGAAATATCGCCATACCGATAGTGCGGGTTTTGTGGTCACAGAAGGGAATGAAATCGTCGCCTTTTGCGGCGGCGCGCCTAGGCAAGGTCTAGTGCAGGGGAGACCATCGACGTTTTGTCAAATAGGCGATGTGATGGTGCAAACCTCCCACCGCGGTGTACTCAGTAAGACTGGACCATTTTATCGCTGTGTACTGCCTTTTATGGCGGATACTATTGGACAAGGTCGAGATTATGAATTTGCCTTTGGTTTTCCAAACTATCGACATCTACGAGTTGGTGAGCGACATAAGTTATACGCCAAATTCGATAAGATATTAGAAGCCACTTGGCCAGCTCCCCCCGCCGAATCCGACTCTTTCACTATGGCGGTTTGGGATGGCAGTGTGGAACAAGGAAAATTAATTGACCAACTTTGGCTTAAGATGTCCCAGCACATGGGTACCTATCTAGTCGGTCTAAAAGATCAGAGTTGGATGCGCTACCGCTTTTTAGAAAAGCCCCATGACCAATATCAGCTCCATTTTATTGGTTTAAATGACTGGCAAAGCAGTCACAGAGCGCCGATTGGTCTAATCGTAACGAAAGACCACCCAGAAGCGGATCATATCGAGCTACTGGACTTTGTATGTGAGCCTCAACATGCGGCCCTAGTGATCAACGCTGCCCAGCAGCTGGCGACCCAGTTGCACAGGGCAAAAGTGTACGCGTGGTTAACAGCGAATGTGAGTCAATGGCTGACACAGACTTGCCCAGCACTGTTAGAGACAGATGTCGTCGTGCCAGGGAATGGGCTAGATAACCCAGAGCACACACAAGTCGCTGTTGGCAACTGGTGGCTCATGGGTGGCGACAGCGATTTTCGATAAGCTTGGCATCTCTTTTTTGCAACGGAACTAAACGTGTTTGAACGATTTTTCACCCCCTACCATGCAGGCACGGCTGTCGTTGGGGAGCGCATAGCCATCTTGGCCCCTCATCCAGACGACGAAATATTTGGCTGTGGCGCCAGTGCGAGCAAATGGCAAGCCCAAGGTAAGCAAGTAAAAAGCTTTGTTTTGACGGCGGGTGTTGTGCGCAACGAATTCTCAGACCAGTCAGATGCCGAGCAAAAGCGTCTGGCGAAAGCCTTGCTTCGTGCTAATGAATCAAAAGCAGCTGCCAAAGTGCTTGGGCTACCTGAGCCCGAGTTTCTCAATGCGCAAGACGGTGAGTTATGGGATAACGTCATGATCGCCTCCGAGCTGGCCGAGCGCTTACAAGCGTGGCAGCCGACGACCATCGTCGCGCCTTCCATTTGGGAAATGCACCGAGATCATCGGGCGACAGCTGAAATAGCGATTCGCTTGGCGCAAACACTACCAAGCGTTAAGCGCCTTTGCTTCTATGAAATAGGCGTACCGCTAATTGCCAATGTCATAGAAGATGTCACCGCTTTTAAATCCCTAAAATGGCAAGCCATGCAGTGCTTCCTATCGCAATTGGCGTCCCAGCATTATGCCGAGCAAATCAATGGTCTAAATATTTATCGCACCTATACCCTCGGGTTGGACACACAGTATGCAGAAGCATTTTACAGTGTCGATGTGGCGGAACTAGAGCCTTTATTACAAGAATATGCACCGACTCAAACCACCCTAGCGTTAAAAAATGCCGAACAGTACACTTACCTTTTACAGCAACGGCTTGTTGAGCAACAGGAGCAAGTCCAGCAGCTAGAAACTGCACTTCAGCAGATGTACAGCAGCCGTTCTTGGCGCATAACATCACCGATGAGGAAGCTATCGAGCTGGTTAAAGCGACTTTCTGTGCAAAAAAAATGAATACAAAATTAGCGTAAGTCCTTACAAAAGCATTGATTACTGTGTTGTATGTATGACATCCTTGGCGGCTATGTAAAAATCTTTGTTTTTGTTGCGTATTTTTACCGAGAAAAACAAAAAACGCAGAGTAATTAAAAAAATTAGCATCGTGTGATGCCCGTCACATTCTTTTGACGGTAGCTCGATTACTCTGCAACACATGCTAGGTGATATCATTAAGTGTTCACCAAATTGTCATAAGCGTATTGCATTATTGAGCAAGCTTGTAGCTTGTGCAGGCGCTATATGACCAGCAATAGGAACTCGCGCACAGTGCGCAAGTTAGCTAAAACTTATTCATGTAATTGGCAGTGACGGATTCAAAACTGTCGCATGAAGTTTAGTAAATAACCTTTGATCAAGGAGTTAATAAATGGCTATTAGTCAACAACAACGTACGGATCTACTAACGCTTGTAGTTGGTATGTTCGACGCAGCGCCTACGTCTGAGCTACTTTCAGCTTTGGCAACAGGTCTAAATGATGGCGCTACGCTAGATCAGTATGCTGCGAACCTAGGTAACTCATCTGAGTTCGGTGCACTTTACCCTTCATACCTAACAGTTGAAGAGTTCTCTGCTCGTTTTATCACTAACCTACTAGGTGGTAACACATCAGAGCAAGCTGTAGCAGATGGCGCTCAGTTCGTAACTGACCTAATCAACGCTGGTTTCTCTACTGGTCAAGCTGCATACGAAGCAATCAAAGCTATTGCCGCTGCTCCACAAGACGACGCAGTATGGGGCGCAGCAGCAGCTGAGCTAAACAACAAAGTTGCAGTAGCTGACTACTTCGCAGTAAACGGTGACTACGCAGGTCTATCACTAGAGCAAATGCAACTAGTAACTGACGGCGTAACAGCTGACTCTGCTACCGTTGATGCTAAGAAAGCTGAAATCGACAACGGTACTATCCTAGGCGGTTCTTCAAGCGCTGAAGGCACTGAGTTCTTCCTAACAACTGCAACTGATGCGGGTTCTGCATTCCGTGGTACATCTGCAGCAGATGTATACTACGCTGATCTAGGCCAAAACAGCTTTGCAGGCGGCATCTCTAACACATTGTCATCTGCTGACCGTCTAGATGGTCAAGGCGACTACGACTCTTTGTTCGCTACACTTGTTCCTGAGTTCTACGGTGTAACAGGCGACAACACTGTAGCAGTTATGCCAAAGACTGCGAACATCGAAGAAGTTATGATCAATGCTCGTGACGTGTTCTCTACTGGTCAATCTGAAGCTGTATTTGGATCTTCTTACACAGACATCACACTAGATGCTCAGCTTATGACTGACATCCAAGTGATCGGTTCTTCTTACTCAAACGGCGATCTAATCATCGACAACCTAACGACGCTAACGGCAAATGGTAGCGCTCGTAACACGGCTGAGCTAACAGTAGTTATGGACCACACAGCGGGTAGCGACAACGTTACTTCTGATCGTTCTGACTTGACTGTTTACATCGATGAAGATTACTTGATCACTGACCAAACTACTGGCGGTGCAGGTCTTGTTATCCGTATGTTGAACGCATTCTCTAACGTAGAAGGCGGCAACCCAGTGGAAGGTTACGATGTAATCTCATTCACAGTGGGCGAAACAGCGGTAAACGTTGACATCACTGACATCGCTACAAACTCAGCTCTAGACTACACTACAGCTTACGCTGCGGTAGTTGACGCGATTAACGCACAGTTAGCTGCGCAAGGTCTGAGCACGGTAACGGCTGCTATTAACGCAACTGAGCCTGCAGTATTCTCTATCCCAGTTGGTTCATACACGACTGGTAACTCTGCTGGTGTTTATTACCCAATCACATTGACAAACACTGGTTCAGAAGCGCTTGCAGGTGTTGAGATTTCTCAATCTACAGTGCTTTACGACACAGACATGAACAACTCGTTCAATTCTACAGCAGCAAGCACTGTTGAAAACCCATTAAGCATCAACATCGAGCTAGACAAAGTAGGTCGTGATGCAGACGGTGGTGATCTAACCATCGGTGCGAAAGACCAAACTTCTGGCCCTAACAATAACACTGGTACTGATGTTGACCAAACTGACGGCATCGAAGTGTTCTACATCGACGTTCGCGGTGACGAGTCTCGTCCTTCTAACCTAGGTACGATCAAGTCTACTAACGGTGCACTAACAACTGTTTACGTTAAAAACGACGAAACAGACTTCGACGGTGCATCTCTAACAGTACGTAACCTACTAGGTGAAGGCCAAGAGCTAGAACTGATCGATGCGTCTGCATTCACTGGTGACTTCTCTCTAGCAATGTCTGACCTTACTGGTCAGCAAGCAGTTACGTCTATCTTCGGTTCTGGTAACGACTCTTACAACTGGTCGTCTTCTGAAGAGGATTCGGTATCTTCTGGCAAAGCATACAGCATCTCTATGGGCGAAGGTGATGACACCGTTACAGCTAACCTTGATGGCGATTCTGTAGATGCTGTAGGTGAAAGCTTCACTCTATCAATGGGTGCTGGTGACGACACTGCTACTCTGACAGGTACTACTGGTGTTTCTGATGCGACAGTACTGGCACTAGACAACGTTAACGTTGATCTAGGTTCTGGTGATGACACGCTATACCTGAATACTGAAATCATCACAAAAGTAAACGCTGGTTCTGGCTCTGACTTCGTTGTGGTTGACGCTGATAATGCAGAGGGTACTGGTAACGGTGAAGCTGGTGAGTGGACTCTAGGTACTGGTAGCGACAGCATTGATGGTTCTTGGAATGCACGCGTTCTATACGAAGCAACTGTAACGGTAAACTTTGCAGGCTTCCAGCAATCTCTAGTGATCCCAACGACTGCAGCTAACAACTTTGTTGCGACTCAGGCTGACATCAATGCCGCGATTATCGCAGTAATCGAAGCTAACCCAGAGCTGTCTCGTCTACTATCAACTGAAGTAAATGACGGTAGTGAAGATTCTCAGCAACTGACTATCACATCTAATGTGCAGGGTGCATACAACCTAGCGATCAGCATTAACCAGCCTACTGTTGTTGCTGCTGCAACTGCTGTAGCAGGTGATGTGACGATTGCACCTACAGAGTACAGTGCACTAGAAGCTGGCTTGCTAGCAACAGGTGCTGTTGCAGATTCAGCGGTTATCGGCACGGTAACACCTGAGGCAGATCTGCTTGCGGTTCTTAGCAACATCGACGGTAACCTAGACGAAGAAGGTAACGTTGCAGTTAACTTGGTTGTGAATGCAACTGAAGGTACTGACAACACAAACGCTACTTCACGCGCTATCATTGACATGGGTACTGGTGCGAATGATCTAGTTGTACTAGACACTGATCAGGATTCTTCTGATACGCTAGTGTTCTCTGATAACTGGGACAAAGTATCTGTTCTTAACTTTGATGCTGCTTCAACAGCGGTTGGCGGACAAAACGAAGTTCAAACAATCGATGTTACTGGCGTTTCTGCTGGTGAAACAGATAACAATGGTGGTCTTCAGATCACTCTTGGTACTGGCGAAGTTGTTTTGGTTGCCATCAATACAAATGACGACGATCAAGCTATCTCTAACGCTATTGTAGCTGCTGTTAACGGCCTTGGTGTAACTACTAACGTAGTGGCATCTAACGTTGGTGGAACTAGCACTACCATTACTTTGATCTACGACGCATCAGAAGGTAACGTAGCAACTACTGAAGTGGCTGAGTTTATTGCAACTGATGCAACTATGACTCAAACCACTACAGGTGGTGCTGCTGTTGCTGCTGTAGATGCAGTAGCTGAAGTAACAAACGTTGCATTTGCAGATGTCGATAATGCTGTCATTGGTCAAGAGATCATTTTCGATGGTACAACCATTACTCTTGCAGACACTGACGGCTCAGGTGCTGTTGAAGTTGATGAAATCGCTCAACAAGTAGCTGCTGGCACTTACGCCAACTTTACTGTAACTGACTATGACTACAGTGCAGGTGTGGTACAGTTTACTGCAAACACTGCTGGCAATATCGCTAATATCGTTGCTGGTGATTTCACTGGTTCAGCCATTACTGATAACACAACTGCTACACCAGGTTTTGGTGCTGTTGGTACCGCAGTAACTGCAGGTCAGGATGGTGTTGATGCGGCTGCAGCTGTTGCAGAAGGCGATGACGTATTGACCTTCACTGCAGCGGACGAAGCGGGTACGCTTTCTCTATTCGTTGACCACGATGGTGATGCAACTACAGATGCTCAGCAGATTGATGTTGCATTGTTGGCGGGTGATTCTGCAATCTCTGTTGCAACGAAAGCAGCTGCAGCATTGGATGCGGCACTTGATACTAACTGGACAGTGACTGATAACGCTGACGGTACTGTAACTCTAGCTAAGTCAGCTGCGCTGGGTGCTGTTGAGTCTACAACTTACGTAGACGGTGCTGTTGACACTGCAATTGCTGATGCACTGACAGTGACTCAAGGTCAGACAGGTTCTGGTATTACTCTTGCGGGCGATACTTTGGACTTCACTGCTTGGTTGGATGATCAAACTTCAACTTCTGGCTCTACAGAGTCTGCGATCACTACAGCAACGACTGTTAGTGTTGTCTCTGCAGCGGCTAACTTGAACCTAGGTTCTAACGAAGTTGTGATCATTAACGACTTTGCACAAGATATCTCTGGTTCTCTGAACGAGACTTGGGCTCTACTAGATGCAGCTGATATCGATGCTGCTCTAGAAGGTTCTACTGCTGCATACGGTAACTTCCTAAACGGTGGTTCTACTGCAGTTGCAGATCCTACTAACCTAGTTGGTACAGGTATCAGCTCTATCCTTATGGTTGAGAATGATCAGAACGCTGGCGAATACAAGGTGTTCTCTGTTGAAACTAACGCAGCCGCTGCTGATGGTTCAGAGTTCACTGTTGAGATGCTTGGTGTTATCGACTTCGGTGCAGAGCAGACTGCTCTGACTGCCGCTAACTTCGCTTAATCCCTCTCTTTGAGAAAGATGCCAAGGGTTATCTTAGGATAGCCCTCGGTTAAAGCATAAAGCCCTGTCACTTCGGTGATGGGGCTTTTTTATTTTCTGTAGGATTAAATATCACGCATGTCTAAGCCACCCGCCTCAATAGATTGATAGATTGAAAAAGAATCTCGCTCAATCAGTCTTACTTGTGGCCATTTGTCGCTCCCCCAAGGGCAGAGCAATTGGATGGTTTGCCGTTTCGGTTAGAAGAATATCTGATCTGATCTGTTCGGTGCTAGGAGAGGATAATGTGAAGCAGGATGATGGCAAAAAATTAACGCAGAATACTGCGTGGCATAGCCAGTGCCGCATGAGTACAGCGCTGGCTGATGTTTGAGAGCTGCTTAGAAGGTGAACAAGTCGTCGCTATCACTTTCGCCAAATAGCTTATCAAGGTCAACATTGCTGGTTTGTGCTGAGTGAGTTTGTTTATCATGCCATTGTTGACGTTTTACTAAGTACTTTAGACGTGTTTGGCTGTATAACTGAGCGTAGGCAACACCTAAGGCGCCCTTGCTGGCTAATGTCTGTAAGGCATCACCGTCTAAATGCTGTAGCGCTTTTTCATCGAAGCAGTACAGGCCTTTTAACACGGTCTGTTCAGATGAGCCATCTTCCGTTATAACCGACTCTTGCCATTCTTTGAGCACTTGATGCTGAGCCAATAAATCAACAGCATGGTCTGTTTGTAATTGTTGTATGTGACGCTGGCCCATAAACTGAATTAATTCTTTAAGGCTGTCGTGCGCTGTACCCGCTTGATTAAGTACGGGCTTATCATTGGTTTGAGCTTCTATATGGAAAAAGTCAGAATCAGCATCAACTGCGAGTACTTGTTGGCCGTTGCTGCTTTCCATTAGGCTAAATGGGTAGCTGCGCAGGTTGGCGGGTACATATTGTGCCGTCCAACGGTTATTAAGGTCTAAAAAGGCATTGCAATGTTTTTTGAGACCCAGTAAAACACACAGCTGAAATTTCCCAGTGCTGTTTTTTAAAAATGCCATAGGGTAGGTCGGAATCAAATGGCCGAATTCTCCTGCCAGCGCGGGGATAACGCTTAGGTGTTTTGTTTGACGATAGTCCGTTGGGGATGTCCAACCGGCATTGGCGTGATTTTGTTTGCTGACAACTTGCCATGTGGGCATTTCAAATTCTCCAGTGCGTCAAAAATAAATAACGCTCAGTGTAACGCGAATTAAGGTATGGGTGAAATGTTATAAGGGCACAAGAAGAAAAACGGGGCCATGTCTGACCCCGTTTTTGATCGTTGATGAATCATCGATTAAGCGATCAGCGTTTGAATCCCCACTAACTGATCACTGAACTGGACGTACTCGATGTCTATTAAATGATCAACTTCTGAGTAGTTACCATCGGTGTAACTGAGTCGTAGGCTGCCATCTTCTTGCTGTTCGATCTGGTAGTCGGCTAGGCGATGTTGTTGCACCGCGGTATCCGTTCCTTCACCTCCGTCGAGTAAATCACTGCCGTGCCCGCCAATTAAGGTGTCGTCGCCAGCGCCACCGTAGAGTTGGTCATTGCCTGGGTCAGTAGACAGGGCACTCTCATCCACAATTCCCGCTGAGAGGATTAATTCATCGTCTTCGCTAAAGTGTGACCAAGCACGGTCAGATAATGCGAGTGCTTGGAATAGCTCCGCAAAACTGTTGCCTTGGGCGAGGAAATCATTGGCGGCTGCGATGTCATCGCTACTCAAGCTACCTAAGAAATCTGACAGCAATGTTTCCACGCGTTGCGCGTCATTGAGTGTGGCTGATTGTTCTTTGAACCATGCTTGATAGCCCGCTTCGCTAAACTCAGTAAGGGATAGCGTTAGCGTTGATAGGGCAGATAAGACTGCGGCATCCGCTGTTTCCCCATAGATGGCTTGGAATCCTGTAGCAATAAACTGCAATCGTTCAGCGTTTTCAGCCAAGAAAGCATATTGCTCAGTGGCTTTAAGGATCAGTCCGTCATTAACTGGATTGTCAAAGTAAGCGTCATCAAATACCAACGCTTGAACATTACCATCGATCAATAATGAGGCTTGGCTGTACCAATCTCCGGTAAAGCTAAATTCGGAAGCATCGCTTAAGTCCGCATCATCAGGCGTAAAGGTTGTGATCAATGCGCCTGCTTTGCTCAAGCTAAAGGTGAAGCTGCCTTGGACGCTTTGGCCACCCTGCAACACATCGTTGCCGGTGCCACCATATAACGTATCATCCCCCATACCGCCTACGACTGTGTCATTGCCACTGTCGCCGTACAGTACGTCATCACCGCCTTTAGAGCCGATCACATCATCGCCTGCACCGCCGTGTAATTCATCGTCTGCTGCACCGAGTACAATGTTCTGTGCGTTGGCGCCAGCATAGACAATATTGGCCCCTTCACCGCCTCGAATCGTGACGTTATTGCCCACAATCACTGCAAACTCGATGTCATTTAAATCTAGCACCGTACCCGCTGGCAGATTTCGGGTATCAATAACCAAGGCTTCTTGGTAAGTCGAATTTGAGGAACCTGTAATCTTAATCGGTTCTAATGTCGACGCGTTTCCATTACGGGTGAATTCAATCTGATTTACCCAAAGGTTATCCGTATTGGTCAGTGCATTGAGGAAGGCATTGCCCGAGTTCTCCATCTCGTTCAAATCTTCTTCGGTTTCGGCGCTGTCATCAATCAGAGCAATCAGATTGTCCAACTTATTCTGCGTGCTGGCCGTAGTATTCGAGCGTGTCGTTACCCCCACACCAGTCGGTAAGCTCACTGTTGTCACAACTTGGCTGGTATTGCCGTTGGCAAAGTGCAATGGAATATCCGCAGAGTTGGTTGTGTTATCGGTATCTACGCGAGAATCAGATACAGGTGTGACGGTCACGACCTGTATGGTATTGCCTTGATTGTCTAGATCGGACCGTGTTCTCACCGTTGCGCCATCGACTGTATCGGTTGGTGTTGGTGTTGGTGTTGGTGTTGGTGTTGGTGTTGGTGTTGGTGTTGGTGTTGGTGTCGAAGGGCGCTCGACAACATCATTAACGGTAATCGTCAACGTTTGTGAGTCCGTTCCACCCTCACCATCATCGACTGTGACTTCCACAACATAGGTACTGTTGTTAGGTGTATCACCTTGGTCTTTCGGTGATTCAAAATTTGGTGCCTTGATGAATTCTAAAACACCGGTACTTGAATCAATACTAAAGAGAGCGCTGTCATCGCCTCCGCTGATGCTATAAGTGACGCTGGAAACAGTCGGTGTGGGTGTCGCAACAACGGTGGTCACCGCTTTTGTATTCTCGTTTATGGAAAGGGCAGCAGTACTCTCTCCTCCATTGCTTGAGATGATCGGTGTTAAAACAACGGCACCGCCTGGATCAACAATCACACCATTTGCGATGCCGTCAGCATCATATTGACCGCCATCGGTAATACTAAAGCTAATTTTTGTTTTACTGCCTATCGTGCTAACGCTGCCGATATTGACCCATGACGATCCAATTTGTTTATAGTAACCATTGGTGTTTAGGCTACTATCGACAAATAGGTCGATGTTTACTGTTCCTCCCATTTCGACGTTCTTTACTGTAAAGTCGAATTGGCCAACAGGCATCTTGGCATTTCGAGGTAAGCCACTAACACCACTGTTTGAAACATCGGAGATAATTAAACCGTCTGCAACGGCCAAGGTGCCCCATTTTTGATCGGATGTGCCATTTCCTACTGTGGTAACGGACGCAACGTTGGCTTGCTGGCTATCATCAATGCCATCACCATTACCATCTCCTGTGCCACCATTTGCGCTGGGTACAGGATCTTCTGAGGCATTCAGTAAACCATCACCATCCATATCTGTATCGTCAACATCAGCTGTCCCATCCTTGTCGAGGTCAGCTTGTACTAAAACAGTAATGGCCTGACTATCTTGGTCTTTACCGTCACTTGCAGCAATGGTGACTTCATAGCTGTTGTCAGTGTTTGCATCGGATGGCGAGGAAGCGCTTGGGGCCTGAATAAAACGTAATTCACCTGTGGTGCTGTTGATGTTGAATAAGCTCGCGTCATTTCCCCCAATAATGGAATAAGTAATAAGGTCACTGTCGCCATCAGTGGCGCTTACGGTGGTGACGGCAGTCTGACCTTCTGCTAGGGCGATACTGGCTGTCGTATCATTGCCACTTGTAATGATAGGAGTTTGGTTTTCAAGCAACGTAATGGTTTGTTGCTGAACACCATTTTCATAGCCACTACTAGTGTTGCTGATATCAATGATCACCGTTTCTGAATTATCAGAGGTAGGCGAGTCATCAATCCCTGTTACCGTAAATGTGTTTGAGGAAGTGCCCGCGGTGATGGTCACTTGATTAGTGTCAGCCCCGCTCACCGTGTAATCACTGTTTATGTCAGCTGTACCGCCAAATGCGAGCGTAACAATGATGTGATCGGTGGCGGTAACTAAGTTACCAGCAGAGTCTTTTAAGCTTAATGTATAGGTTGCAACACCGCCTGACTCAGTAATGGTGTTCTGATCGACTGATAATTCAACAAGCGGTTGAGTGGCAATATTATAGGTGGATTCATTACTAACCCCTGCATACCCATTGCCCGCAATATCGGTTATAGCCGTTGCGTCGATCTGTAAAGCATATTGAGTGCCTGGTGCAAGATCCAAAGAGGGGTTCAACGTAAGTGTGTTTGAGCTCACTGTCACGGAGCCGCCCGCATTGCCACTGCCTGTTACGACATTGAATACTTCTTGGCTCGAATTGTTTGTTAAATCTTTCAAGATAATATTGCCAGATCCTAAAGCAATGGCTTCGGAAAAGACTAGCGTCAAGTTATCGCTTAAACTCGTAATGACAGCATTATCAGATGGGGTTGAGCTTGCCAGATTTAATGTTGGCTCAGTGTTATCGACCGTATAGGTTGACTGGTTTGTGTCTGATGGCGCAGTATTACTCAGCGCATTAGGAGTGTTCGCCGTATCGGTAATATTTTGGGCACCAGCAAAACTCAATGTGACAGTGCCATCTAAGGCAGCTAAATCGCCTCCGCTTGCTGTGACGTCATAAACGCCATCGCTTACTTTTACAACGCTTGTGATGCTTGCTGATGTCCCTGTGACGTTAAAATCACTTGCATCAACATTGGTCACGGCTTCATTGAAAGTGACTCTCCATGTCAGGCCATCGGCATTGGTAAGTTCGCTATCGGGTGTTTGATATTCAATGCTAACGACCGTTGGTGCAGCGCTATCCACGACAGAGATGTCGAAGCTGACAGGTGTAGAGGTTCCGCCATCTCCATCATTAAGTGTTACAGAAAAGCTACGGTCCCCTTCTGTGGGGGCTTGATATTGCAAGAAAGCTAGAAAGTTACCAATACTTGCTGGCGTTGCTTTGTCGGTATCAAGCAGAATGGTGAAATTAGCACCGTTTTGCCCTGTTGCAGTAGTGTCCACAGTGGCGATAGAAACATAGACATTACTACCATCGTTATACCAAACACGGTCATCCGCAGCAGGGGTTGCATCGGCTGTTCCGATTTCTGCCCCAAATAGGAAGCTGTCATCATCTGCATCGCTTAAAAACGAGCCATCGGCCGTGCCAGATGTTAACGCGATGGTTAAAGAACCACCGTTAAAGTCGCCCCCATCAACATCTGTTACCGTTGCAACATCACCTTGATAATCGATGTACTCAGGTGTATTGGATGAGGTTGTAATGGAGCCATCACTTAGGTTGGTTATCACTGGAGTGTCATTTTCTGCGGTGATATTCAAGTTGATGACTGGATTAGAAACTAAACTACCACCATTACCATCACTGGCGCTGATCGTGATCGTCGCAGCGTTGTCACCGCTGGCATTTTCTGCACCGGTATATTGAATATTGGAAGCAGCAGAAAGGTATGTATTAATGTCACCGGTCGAGCCAGTAAGAGTAACAACTGTGTCGCTGGATAGAGCGGCCGTGACGCTATTCGCTGAGCCATCGGTAGGAGTAGAGAAAGTTCCAGCTGAAGCGGTTAATGTTACGGTTAAAGTATCGTCGTCTTCATCAGAAAAACTAATATCAGTTAAATCAATATTGCCTGTGGTGTCTTCGGTAAGAGTAATGCTGGTCGGTGTATTAGCTATGGTTGGGTTGGTATTAGGCGTGTTTAAAACCCTCATTTCAACATCAGTATCACCATTGCTATCATCTATCCATGCGGTGACGAATCCCGCTGAATCTAGCCATGTCACATCACTTTCATATTGGTTACCATAGCGATATTCGTTTACCTGAAATTGCTCGGTATCAATGGCTTTCCCTGTTGAATCAAAGCGACGTCCTTGAACTGAGTAACCATAGCCATCAATATTATCTTGATCCCAAACGATGACAAAACCGCCATCAGTAGTAGTTGAAACTGATGGCGTTTGAACAGACTCGCTACTGGTTGATACCAATATTTGTCCCGAAGATGCTGTGCCATTGCTATTAAATATTTGTGCGTAGATTTTAGTCAGGCTACTGTCACACCAAGTCACAACAAACTTGTTGTCTTCGAGAGCTGCAATGTCAACAGCGTAATAACTATCCCCAACAGGTGTATCGGAAACGACACTGTTGCCAATGGTAAGGTTAAATCCAGTGTCTGTATCTGCATCTATATTTGCTGTGACTAATGTGCCGTTGGAGAGAACGGTTGAGGCGACATAATAACCTGAAGAAGCGGAAGTATAGGTAGCGTTACTAACGTTACCTGAGCTATCGAATGATGCCGTTTTAATAGTGGAGTAGTCACTTGTTCCCCATGTAAGGGTGAAGCTGGAGCCATCTGATTTTGAGCTTAGGGCTAAATCACCAGGGACCCATTCTCCTGCTGCTACTTGTACTTCTTGACCTATATTGCCTGAGCTATCAACTATCCTGAAATAAATATTATTGCTGCCATAGTTTCCATATACGATAACAAATTTATTATCAGCCAATGCTGCGATGGTTGGTTTTCCTGACACAGCAGAGTCAACAGTCAGTATTGTGCCTGATGCCGAGCCAGTAGAGTCAAATATTTGTGCATAGATGCCTCCGTTTGTATCGTCCATCCATGTTGCGACAACTGTATTATTTTGTAAGGTGGTGAGCTGTACGTCATGCTGATCAATACTGTCTTCACTATGGGCCGTTTTTTCGTTGAGGAATCCAAGATCATTAGATGCCCCTTTTGCGGTAAATGTGTAAGTTTTGGATATACCCTCTCCATCGATAGGTTTTCCATCTCTGTCCAATTGATATATGTCGTAGTAACGAACCGTCACACTTACTTCAGTTCCTTCGAGCGGCATGTTATCAGTATTGACCGTCAAATCTGTGCTATCATTCGAAGTTGAGTCGTATTGTAAGCTAAATAAGTTTTCCGTTGATTGGCTTTCTAGGACCCATTTCCCACTTAATGTATAACCTGTATCAATTGGATCGAGAGTGGTGAGCGTTCCGCCATTAGGGATATCAGTGATAAGTATCCCGGATTGATTAGAGCTACTGATCCCCGTAGGTGCTTCATCGACTTTAATGAAAAGCCCGCTTCCTCCAGTGCTAGAAGTCGCACCGGTTATGTAGTAATAGAAACCGATATGGTCATCTTCAGTCGTTGTTTTTGTATCAACAAACTGCCAAATCGTTCCTGCAACATTGGTATAACCACTTCCTAAATTGTAGGTTGTCCAAGTATTACCATCATCACTACTGTATTGGAAGTAGCCTCTCTCTAAGTACCACTCAAACCCTTTGGCCGGTACTTCAGCCATTGAGACTTTGGTAATAGAGTCCGTGTACCAATCCCCTGAAGAGTTAGTACTTTTTCCATCACCCCATGTCCAAATATAGCTAGTTTCATTGGGCCTTACATAAAGGGTCTCAAGAGCGTCTAGTACCATGTCTAATGCTAAAGTTTTAGTATAGCCATCAAAAGATATTGAACGTCCAACTTCAGCAGTTGAAAATTCAAGAACCCAGTTTGCGCTATTTACCTCAGCCCCAGTCAAATCCTCCGAAGCGGCAATATCTGCACCCGTTAGCTGAGCCAGTTTGCCTATAAAATCCACGCCTGTTTGATCAGTCGCTACATTACAGCCATAAAGTAAGATATCGCCATCTACGGAAAGGGATGCGCCTATTTTTGCAAGTTGCGCTTGGTATTGGCTGAGTGTATCGGAGGAGAGTGATGCACTGCCCAATTGTTGAACGCCGTTAGAGCCGTGGCCTAATACATGAATGGCATCGTAGCCTGAATGGGTTGCTGACCACTCAGCTATGACTTCAATACCATCTTGTTCGGGGGAGACTAAGACAACTTCCATACCCTCAGGTAATCCCCCAACTAGGGTTTGGTAATCCGCTAAACTAGTGTCGATAAAAGTGACTTGTTTTATTGCTTGCTGGGTAGTGTTATCCGTAATAGACATAATGTAATTCCCTGATATGAGTATGGCCGCAATTTGAAGAAATAAATTTGACAATGAGTGTGGTAAAAGTGCATTTATTGTCCAGCATTTGCAAAGGACAAGTAAATATAATTTATGATTTGTAGCAAACTACATGCTTTTTATCAAACGACCTAAGAAGTTTGACTGCAATGCTTCCGTGCATTCCGCATTAGTAAGTGTGACTGACTGTTCTTTGAACTAAGCTTGATAGACGCTTTGCTAAGCACACTAAGAGAAATAGGTGACGTTGACAAGGCAGATAAGGTATCAGCTTCTACTAGCTC
Organism: Marinomonas fungiae; assembly: GCF_001418205.1. Taxonomy (GTDB): domain Bacteria; phylum Pseudomonadota; class Gammaproteobacteria; order Pseudomonadales; family Marinomonadaceae; genus Marinomonas; species Marinomonas fungiae. The sequence continues at coordinate 123,938 of NZ_LIQF01000002.1, forward strand.
ATTACGAGCTATCCGACTAGCAAACGATTTTTATCGCCTCAGACACTGCTGCACTAGCATCGCTAGTTAGCTCGATCTGATTGCCCCAAAGATTCTCTGCGTTATCAAGTGCATCAAGAAAGGTGTTGCCCGTGTTCTTCATCTTGTTCAAATCTTCCTTGTCTTCGGTGCTGTCATCAATCAAGTTATCAAGTTATTCCGCGTGTTTGCTATATCAGGTGATTTCAGACACATTTAAACTTTGTATTTACGCTTAAAATCTACATAGTCAAATTCAATGAAAATAGGGATAAAAAATGTTAGGGAGAGTCATTGCGACGGCGCTGTTAGTGGGGAGTGCTGTGGCGCCAGTGTTTGCTGCTTCATCTTCAACAACCACATTGATTGCACCGATGTTAGAGGGAAATGGACTCTGCTTATCAGGGGTAAATAATCCTGATTTACACGATTTAGAATCGATGCGTCGCTATTGTGAGGATCTAGGTGAATCATCTGCTTCATTATTGGAAACAATATTATCTGACATCGGACCTAAAAACAGTGCAGATGGCCGTTTTGAAATGGGGTATATGCTCGGGCTGTCGCTTCTTTCCTATGTTGAGCTTAAGGATGGTGAATTTTCTGTTAACCGTAATGCCATTCGCAATAGTTTGCAGCTGCTTCAGGACTCTGAGCGAAGTGCGGTGTTGTATTTCTTTGCCAATCACTTTATTGGCGCGGATGCTGCGGAGTTAGCAAAAACGCTGTCAGAGTCTGATAATGAGCTGATGGTTCTGAATAATGGTACTACGCCACGGGACGGGTATTTCTCTTCAACGATTTATCCTTGGCGAGTTGGCGACACTGGCACACAGTTTTATAAAGTGCGTAAGCTTGCTTTGGAGGCTGTTCTAGATGAATTATGTGCTCTACCTAAAGCAGACTTGGCAAAGATTAAGGCCGTGACTACATTGGGTGAGGTACATCATCAGTTCCCTAACTTTAATCAAGGCATGGGCTATGATGATAATTATGAAATTACCGATTACAGTGTCACTACAATCGAACAGTTTAAGGCTTGGCTGGCCTCAGAGTTTGGAACGATTGAGAGGTTAAATACTCGATTGGGGGCTCATTTCAGTTCTTTTTCTGATATTAGTCCTCCAGCTAAAGATATTCGCAAGGATAAGTTAAATAGCTTTTTTGAGCATATTGATCCCTATGCGCATGGTGTTATGCCATTCTTTGGTTGGGCTTTTTCTAAAGATGGCAGTCCATTCGAGATTAATGTCTACCTCGATGGGCAATACCTAGATCAAGCTCAAACAGGCTTGACTCGTGTAGATGTTGCTCAAGCTTTACCCGAGTTGTCAGACAGTAATGTTGGTTATCGCTATAACCTAGATTTTTCACACTTATCGCCAGGGCGACACAGCGTTGAGTTGCGCTTTTTTCACAACGGCGAAGAAAGTATTTTGAGCCAATATGATTTTGCAGTGATTGACCGCTCGCAAAGTAGACCCAGAAAAATTCAGGGATTCCATCTAGCGTCGGTAGACTCTAATCAGGACAGCAACATACGTTTTTGGGCAGATCACCCAACTAGTACGGTGGGTGTTTTCTATAACCCTTTGGCGAAGTTGTGGTTAAATTTTAGAGAGCAGCAAGTCACCCGTGAGATTGAGCAGTTTGCCGATATTATTCAACATAGTTGCATCTCCCCAGAACAAGTGTTTTCTCATCAGATCGCGCCAAACTTTAATCCGAGTTGGGACCCGACGCTATTCGCCGCCAATGACTCGTTGGAAATTAACGCACATTATAATCTAGGGATTAACTTATATGGTGGCATTATATCGAGCGATATTTTCTTTGATTGGCTAAAGCAGCATCATCATAGTCGTTATGCTCTACCTGAAATGCACCCCATGTTACCGCAAGATCCCATCGAATTCTCGAAAGTCTTGGAACGACATCATGATAATGGGGCGGTATTCCTGTCGCCTTATTTCATGTCTCTCGTACCTGATGAATATGCATCAGATCCAGAACATGGTCGTTTTAAGCTTTCCCCATCCAATACAGAATATGGATCTGATACATTTTTTCGTTCGATTCAGCGATTATTAAATAAGCCGTAATTTATTGATCACCGTATGGTGAGTACCTAATGGTGGTATTTATATGTTTTTTTCTAAGCAAGATTTATTTGATTCAATTGTCTTGATAAGACCGCTCCTTATATTGTTTGTATGTATTGCTCACTTGCCAGGAGTTAATGGATATCATTCAGACTTTGATCAGTTTGATAAAATCGATACGCTTTTTTCGATATATATTAAGGACTATTTAGCACGTGGTGCGGTACCGATATTAACGGTGATATCGGGTTATTTGGCTTTTTACTCTTTTTCTAGGCGATCTTACTTAGATTTTGTTTATGGGAAGGTTAAGCGATTATTGATTCCATTTGTAGTATGGAATGCGCTAGTGTTCGTGATTTTATGGGTGGTCTATAAAGCGCTGGGCGTATCTATTAGAAGCATAGAGGATGTCGGCAGTTTAACTGATATATTCTATAAGTGGTTTGGCTTTAATTTAAATTTGCCTATTAATGCTCCCACATATTTTGTCAGAGATTTGTTCGTTATTATGTTAGCGGTCCCTGTATTCAAATACATTTGTCGCAATAAAATTATTTTTGCTTTGTTCATGATCGGATACGCGAGGACAATTTGGGGACCGTCTTTATTGGTCTACCAAGGAGAAGAATTCTCGAGTCATCTTTTATTTAGACGAGATATGGTGCTGTTCTTTGCGTTAGGCTACTTCTATGCCATGCACGGTTTTAGCATTCCAAAGGTATCCGGCTATAGTTCTACTGTAAGCATTGTCCTATTGATGTCACTTGGTTTGCTCGTGAGTGTTTATTTATCTGGTCTGAACCCAAGCGGTGAGGACTACATTGTTATTCGGTTCTTATTTAGTTCTTTATTCGTGCTTTGTGCGCCGGTTTTTTTGTCTGTGCTATTGAAAACTAAAAATAGTTGGATTGGCCGAATACTTATTTTTATTTCACCTTATTCCTTTACGCTGTTTTTGTCACATATGTTAGCTTCGTATGTGTTCTTGTTTTTCACCTCTCGGGTACTAAATTGGAGGGTGAATGAGACATTTCCTATATTCGAAATCATCGTTTATATCGTTTTTTATGTGTTTGCTGTTGTAGTCTCTGCCATCTTGATTTTGAATGCTTGGCGATTTCTTATGGCCAAGAAAGATTTATTTCGTTTTTCCAATAAAAGTGTGACAAGTCCATAAAGCTAACCTTTCTGGCTTTTGTTTAAGATAGGAGATTCTATTAGGTGCCAAGAGAGCGTGGCAAAGCAAAGAGTGATTGCGGTGCTCAGAATTAGCATGCTGCTAAAGGTGATGTTTGGTATCTGCAGGACGATTAATTGCTGGATTGGAAAGGCGTATATATATAGGCCATAGGAATAATCGCCGATTAGGTTGTATTTTCGGATAAACCCTTTGGGTAAGTAGGCGACTGCCAATACGCAATATGAAATCACTAGAGAGTAGTAAATAGGGTAAACAATGTTGTCTGATAGCCAAGGAACCAAGCAAAGCATCGCTAGTGCTGGAAGCCAATGAATGGCAATGTGTTGGCGTAAGCTGTACATGATACTGCCCATAGCAAACGCGGCGATAAATAGCAGCATGCTGTAATGCTCATCTTGCTGCGTTGTTAAGTATTGCTCGGCTTTGTAGCAAATGACGGGAATGAATACGATGAGTAAAACTAAGTACAATTTCCATGGCGCTAAATAGCGCTTGGTAAATCTACAAAGAGAGAATATGACGGCTGTCATAACATACATCCAAGTTTCAATGGGAAGCGTCCACAAAGATCCATTAACCGTGCTTGGGTGTGGGTTGTTCTCAAACACGCCGGGTAGTTCAAACTGCGTATGAGTATTAAGTAGGTTGATATTTAGTAGATAATGCCAAGTAATAGGTGAGCTAAAGTAGCTTGCCAAATCATCTTGGGCGATGATTGGCCCTAGGGCAAAGACGGTCAGTAGCAGAACGACGATCAAGGCTGGAAAGATGCGTTTACTGCGTGCCCAAAAGTACTTTTTTAAGTCCCGTGAACGATCTAAACTACGGCAAATAAGGAACCCGCTAATCGCGAAGAAAACAGTTACGAAAAAAGTTCCCATCCCTATTTTGAAATACGCTTGAAACGGATCGATCAGATTGGGTCTGTTGCTGATAAGTACATAGCTGTGGGCAAAGAGCACCCCCCAGGCACAGATGATTCGAATGAGATTAAAGTTATTATCAGAACCATTGCATAGATGGTCGATTTTTGGAAAAACAGGCATCTCTTCTTCGTATCCTTAGCCGTATTTTCAAAGCTCGTCAGTGCTTTAGTGCATGAAAGCATATCTTGAGAGGTCGCGAATATTGTAACTGAGCAGGTTGAAATTTGGTACATAAGCCTCATATAAGGCACAAGTTAGCTAGCAAACAATGTTGGCTTCATTTATTAAACATTAATGGGATAAGTTATGGCTACTATCACAATTGACGGTAAAAGTTTTGATCTAGAAAAAGTGTCCGATAAAGCTCGTGCACAAATCTCTTCTCTACAAGTTGTGGAGAAGGAGTTGAACCTGCTTCAATCCAAGATTGCGATGACTCAGACGGCGAGAAATGCTTATGCAAGTTCTCTAGCGCCACAATTGCCTAAGAAAGCACCTAAAAATGCTAAGCAAACGGTAACGATTGATGGCACCGCTTATTCGATTGCCAGTTTTTCAGATCAAGCGAAAGCGTTGTTAAGTTCATTGGATATTGCTGATAAAAAGCTTGACCAACTTCAGAAGGAAGTGGCAATTACACAAACCGCTCGTAATGCTTACGCAAAAGTTTTGCAAAGCGAATTGAATTAATTTTCAGCACTTTATATTTACTCAAAAGAGTTTCGAAAAAGCTTACTTGTTTATCATGTGAGCGTTAGAAAATGTAATTGGAGATAGTATGTCTGATTTTATGATTGATGGTCAGATCTACAGCAGTGATGTGCTGACGGAACACTCTCGCAGCCTTATGCTGGCTTTAAGATTTGCAGAGCAAGAAATTTGGGATATTAATCGTCGTGTAGGGGTAGCTCAAACTGCTCGAAATACCTATGTGCTTGTTTTAAATAAACTATTACCTAAGCCCTTATCTGACTCTAGTGATGAGCAGGGGGTGTTAACTTTCGGTACTAAAAAATATCTTCGTTCAGAGTTGTCTGAAGAGGCAAATAAGCATCTTGATGCGATTTTGGAGACCGATAAACTTCTTGCTCAGCTTCAAGACGATTATGCCATTGCTGAAACCGCTCGTGCTATCTACGGTCGTGATTTTAAAGCTTCGGTTTCAACACTTCATTAATGGTAGAAAGATAGTAATAGGAGACTGAAATGCCTAACTGGCAAGTTGTTAGCAAAGAGAAACATATAAATTCCGGGTGGGTCTCTCCATCGGATTATCGACAGGCAAAAGAGAGTGCTCTTGCTCCATTGATGGCTGCTGAAATTTCTCACGCTTTACCATTTTATCCCTTGGCATTTGTTAAGTTACCGGATGGGCGTTTTCAGTTAAATGCTATTTTTTCTTTGAAAAATGATGTTAATTTATTTCTTAATCAAGCAAATCGTTGGCTTGTCCCATACGTTCCGGCAGCACTTCTTAGTTACCCGTTCGCTATGATGAAAACTGATTTAGTACCCTTGACAGTGTCGATCTAGACAAAATGTTCGACGGGGGCTCTAAAGGTATTTTCTCTTTCTAGTATGCTTTAAAGTTCAAGGGAAAGCGATTTTCCTTGAACTTTAGATTTCTCTTACTGGTTAATTATAAGTCGGGCGTTTACTGTATCAATTTTGTATTCAGCATCAGGATAGTTTCCAATTAGCAAGTTGCGCTCGTTATCCTCTAACGGACTTTCAGGATAGTGAACGATAAACTGTTTATCGGATGCCGAAGCTTTTTCATAAATCTCTGCATAAACTGATTGAAAGATTGAATAATCGCTGTAAGTTTGCCAACCTCCCATTAATGTTGGCACTAGGATTACATATAAAGTCCAGGCCCTTCCCCAGGCTGCCGCAATAAATAAGAGCAATACTACAGGTATTAGATAAAGTCGACTTTGAAATACAAGGTATGTGAATTCTTGTTCGGTGGAGTATGGAAGCATGCCTAGATAAATTATTGAGCAAAGAACCATTGCGCCAATCATGCAAATTAAAATTTTAATATTCTTAAGAGATATAAAAAACAATATAGATATCAAAAAAGCTATAGTGTTCGACTCCCTTCTTGTGTTTTGCCACCATAAGCTCTCAAACCAAGCGTATAAGGTCTTTGGAAATGATGAAAGATCAAAGGCATGTATATCTTTGTCTGATCCAATCGGGACGATGTTTTGTCTAAGTGCTATATAAATAAAAAAGGAAGCAATTAAAAAAACTAAGAAAATAATGCCTTTTTTAACTTCAATCGACTTAGACCAGGTTAGAAAGAAGACGAGTGGAAATATAAGTATTGATATCTCTTTGCAATAGAATGCCAGTGAAATAATTGCAAATGCGCTTTTCCATCTTTTTTCTAATAGTAGTCTGATCCCTGATAGCAATAGGAAGATGGTGAAAACATCAAAGATATTAGCAAACCATCCTGATGAAATAATGACGCTGCCAGATCCAAAAAATACCAGTGTTAGTGCTATTTCTTGTGCTACCGAAGGTTTGGATAGCTTTCTTGCTAGCAAGAGTAGCTGTGTGAACGTAGCGATTAATAGTAGGATATTTAGCCCACGTAGCACATGCCAAGATGTATTTCTATCTGGCATGAAGTAATCAATAGTGTAAGCAATGCTGAGTGGTAGAGGGCGGTACAAGTTTGCGACAGCTTGCGTCCATATATGCGTCAATGCTTCCCAATAAGTAAAATTCTCCTGCCAAGTTTTAAAAATGAGTAGAGCATTGGTTTCATCCCATACATCAGCCTTCATAAGCATAATCATAGCTAGAGACCAGGTTGATATAACTAGGACGAGATAGAGGGAAAATGCATCCCTAATAGGGCTGTATTGTCTAAGGTGTTGAAAGTAGTTTTGCATGTAGTAAGTGGCTCGTAGTTTCAGATATGCGCTCTTTTGTGCTACCGTCTCGAACTTATAGATAAAGTGCTGATTTGCCAGTGCTAAAGGGAATCAAGAGTGATGCAAGTCTGAGTACATGTGTGTATGACGCTGGCGCTATGTTACCCCTCTCTTTTGGCTATGGGCAACTGTTGGATCCCTTCTTGTACAGTTATCCACTAACGCCGCTGTATTAACATGACGTATTTGAGGAAAGTGGTTAAATGTGGGTGTGGCTTAGATTGTTACGTATCCATCAGTACATTAAAAACAGCTTTGTGCTGATTGGTGTGATTTTTGCTGGAGCATGGGAGGGAGCTTATTTAGTTGATGCTGTAGTTGTCTTCTGGGCGTTCTGTTTTGCTGCTAGCGCGGTTTACATCATGAACGACATTTTTGATATTGAAGCGGATCGGCTTCACCCTACAAAATCCAAACGGCCCATTCCCAGCGGTCTAGTTTCATTGCCTGTCGCATGGGGGAGCTTTACTGCTTTACTGCTCATGTCTTTTGCCTTGTCTTTACTTTGGGCCCCCATCGCTGCATTACTGATTGCGGCTTATGTCGTGTTGAATGTTTTATATACGCTTTATTTAAAGAAAGTGGCTATATTAGATGTATTCATTATTTCTTCGGGCTTTATGTTGCGAATTCTTGCCGGTACGGTAGGCATCGGGATTGCGCCATCGTCTTGGCTTTTGCTCTGTGGTCTTATGCTGACACTATTTTTGGGGTTTTGTAAGCGTCGAGCTGAGTTGCTAATGTTAGAGAACGATGAAATGCTTAAGCAGCCTATGACGCGTGAGGTGTTAGGTAGCTATAGCCCTATTGTTATAGAGCAGTTTATGGCGATTTCTGCCTCAGCAACGATATTATCTTATAGCCTTTATACTATGAGTGAAGAAACCATTGCTCGTCATCAGAGCGAGGGATTAATCTATACTGTTCCTTTTGTTGTTTATGGCATATTTCGATACATTTTATTGTTGCATAAAAGAGGGAAAGGAACGGATACTGCGAAAGACTTATATACCGATTCTCATATGTTGGTGGCGGTCGCCGCTTGGCTATTGACTATATTGGTGATTGTTATATGAGCTCTTATCCGTTATCCAGGAAACAGGTTAAAGCACTCATATTTTCGATCTTTGTTGCTATGTTGGGTTATTTAGCTTTGTCGCTTTCTTTTGAATGGCAGGAGGTTTGGTCCGCTTATCAAACGATCGGTTTTTTAGGGATTGCTTTGACCCTTTTACTATCCTTAGTTAATTACGTCTTACGTTTTATGAGATGGCAAATCTACTTGTCAACCATGAAGTATTGTGTGCCTTTTCGTCGATCAATAGTTGTCTACTTCGCGGGTTTTTCTTTGACGACTACCCCTGGTAAAGCAGGAGAGATGCTAAGAGGTGTTTTTCTAAAGTCTTACGGGGTACCTTTCACGTCAACTGCTGCGGCCTTTATAAGCGAGCGATTATCTGATTTGTTTGCGATTGTTCTGCTGTGTCTTCTTGGTATAGCGGCCTACTCTGAAGGGGGTAGTATTTTATTAGTCGGATGCGGCGTGATTATTTGTGCTCAAGTCGTTTTGTCATCTGTGTGGCTGATATCCCTGCTGCAAAATAGGGCAAAGCAATCTGCTAGTAAGCTGGGTAAAGCGGTTGATTGCTTTACATCTATCATTCTTGACGCAAGGCGCTGTAATGTCTTTTGGTTGCAAGCCATTTCATTGGTGATTAGCTTGCTAGCTTGGTCTGCTGAAGCCTATGCGTTCTATTTGATTGTGTCATGGACTGGCAGTGATATCAGTATCACGATTGCTTTCTCTATTTATGCCGTGTCTATGTTGGCTGGTGCGTTAAGTTTTTTGCCAGGGGGCGTTGGTAGCGCAGAAGCGGTGATGATTGCTTTACTGCTATGGGCTGGTATAGGTGAGTCGCAGGCTATTGCTGCAACGGTCGTCATTCGTCTGGTGACACTGTGGTTCGCGGTGATCATCGGATGTCTTTCGTTACTTCAGCTAGGTAAAGTTGATGTCCCTCGAAAAGTCGATGTAAGACCTTAGGAGATTAGGTACTGTGTATCATTCTTGGAATATGAATCCAAAGGTGGGAAAGCAATACGCTCAATATTTTAGCGAGCGCTATCAAGAGTTACCAAAAACGAATCATTCAATGATTGCGTACGGAAATGGTCGTAGTTATGGCGATGTATGCTTGAATAGCGGTGGAACTCTGATTCTAACCAAGCGTTTGAATCATTTTATCGAGTTTGATCCGACATCCGGTCTGCTTAAGTGTGAAAGTGGGGTTTTGCTTAAAGATATTCTAGATGTGGTTGCATCGAGGGGATGGTTTTTGCCAGTGGTACCTGGCACTCAATTTGTGACGGTGGGAGGGGCAATAGCGAATGATGTGCATGGCAAAAACCATCATTCACATGGTTCTTTTGGGCGTCATGTTGCTTCATTCGAGCTCTTAAGAAGTGATGGAGAACGCCTTGTATGCTCGCCAGCTTCCAATCGCGAGTGGTTTGAGTCGACGGTTGGGGGCATGGGCTTAACTGGTCTGATTACTTGGGCTGAAATTCAGCTTATGCCCATTCAATCAACCTTTATGAACACCTTGAGCCAGAGGTTTGAAAGTCTGAATGACTATTGGAAACTTATGGAGCAGGCTAAATCTAAGTGGATGTACAATGTTGCTTGGATAGATTGTTTGGCGAAAGGGCGTGAGCTAGGCCGAGGGGTGCTGACATCAGCAGAGCATACGGTGAAACCAATGAGGAGTGCCGAACATAAGAAGAAAAATGTTAGTTTCCCTCTCACACCGCCTATTTCGTTGGTAAATAAGGTTTCTTTAACGCTATTTAATAGTATGTATTTTCATTTGCCACGCCCCACTCAGGTGGTTCCACTGCATTATTTACCTTACTTTTTCCCCTTAGACAGTATTTATCACTGGAACAGAATGTATGGTAAAAAAGGTTTTTTCCAATACCAGTGTGTGATCCCTCCTCAACATGAAAAGAGTGCTGTTGAGGCGCTTCTAAAAACCATTAGCGATTATGGTTTAGGGTCTTTTCTGGCGGTGTTGAAATCATTTTCTAATATTCCTACAGCGGGCTTGATGAGCTTTCCTCGCGAAGGGGCGACGTTAGCACTCGATTTTCCAAATAATGGCCGTAAAACTCTGGCTTTATTTAACGAGTTAGACCAGATCGTTAGGCAGGCTAATGGAGCCTTGTATCCTGCTAAGGATGCACGTATGCCTATTGACATGTTTGCAGCTGGTTATCCCGCTTTGTATGAATTCCAGCGGTTTATTGATCCACGCTTTTCTTCCAGTTTTTGGCGTCGAGTTACGAGGTAGTTTATATGGCGAACATTGTTATTTTTGGCGCAACGTCCGCCATTGCGACTGAGTGTGCGAAGTTATTTGTTCAAAGAGGTGATCATATCTTCTTGATTGCGCGCAATGCTGAACGCTTGGCTGTATTAGAAAGCGACCTACAAGTTCGTGCCGGTTCAGATCAGCGCATAGGCTACGCAGTGGCTGATCTTAACCAACATGAACTACATGAGCGGCTCTATACAAAGGCTTCTGAATGCCTTGGTAAGATTGATACAGTTCTAGTTGCCCATGGGTCATTACCTGATCAAGGTGCGTGTGAGCAGTCTGTTGAGCTTACTTTAAATGAATTGAATACGAATGCATTAAGTGCTATCTCAATATTAACGATTGGGGCAAATTTATTAGAAGCGCAAGGATATGGTGCTCTGGTCGCCATTAGTTCTGTTGCCGGAGATAGAGGTCGACAAAGTAACTATGTATACGGTGCAGCGAAAGGAATGCTGACACTGTTTATGCAGGGATTAAGAAACCGTCTGGCTAAGCGGGGTGTTCAAGTCCTTACTGTCAAGCCAGGGTTTGTGGATACGCCTATGACGCAGGCTTTTGATAAAGGTGGCTTACTTTGGGCTCAACCTGAGCAGGTAGCTCAAGGGATTTTAACTGCCTTATCTAAAGGGAAGGATGAAGTATATTTATTGTGGTTCTGGCGCTGGATTATGCTCATTATTAAGCTGATTCCGGAGTGGTTGTTTAAGAAGTTGACACTATGAGTAGCGCCATAGCATTTTTCGATTTTGATGGAACCCTAACTAAAAGCGATAGCTTATTGCCGTTTTTGCGTGCAGTAAGAGGGCAAAAACGCTTTTGGCTAGATATGTTGGTTGTTTCTCCTTGGCTAGCCATGTATGTATTAAAAATACTGCCTAACCATAAGGCTAAAGAGCGTCTCTTGCGTCAAGCATTGCTTGGTATGGATAAAGCCGAGTTATATGCAAAGGGCGCGGCTTTTGCTGATACGCTGAGCGGAGGTCAGCTGAATGCGCTGATGCTAGAGAAACTTAAATGCCATCAAGAGGCAGGCCATATCACAGTGTTAGTGAGTGCTTCATTGGACGTCTATTTAGAGTATTGGTCTGAACTTTTGGGATTTGATTATTGCTTATGCTCGAAGCTTAACTGCTCGGATGGGGCGGTTAGTGGCGCATTAGAGGGTGCTAATTGCTTTGGTCATGAAAAGGTAAGACGTATTAAGGAGTTGCTAGGAGAGAAGCCCCATAGTATGAAGACGTTTGCTTATGGGGATTCTGTTGGTGACATGCCAATGCTAGAATCAGTTGATGAAGGATATTTATACAAAAAGGGCCGTCTGGCGCTGATTCGTTAATATTAAGGGGGCTAGAGATGCCCCTTCCTTATTGCGGATAAGGTTAAGCTTCAGTCCCTTCAGCCGAGATTCCAATAATGGCGGGCTGTTGCGCATTGCTGCTTAAATAGGGGAAGTATTGCTCGTAGAGACTATCTAAGTCACTTAATTGCTCTTGTACCCAATCTAGGTCTGGGAGCTCTCCAAGGTAACTCTGCCAATCATTGCTAAGAGAGCTTAAGTAGCCGCTCCAATCGTAACTACCAAATGTTCCTAGGTTTGTTTGTGGGTTAAGTTGATCATCATTGCTGCCTAATTGCCCCAAATCAAAGCCGCTTAACAAGTCAGCATAAAGATCCGACCAGTCGTATAGATCATCATTGGCATCTAAATTAATGAACAGGCTGTCGATATCATCAAAATAGTCACTATAAAAATCGCTCAGCTCAGCTAACCAGTTACTGTTGCTAGTTAGTTCTTGAGCAAATGCTGCCATTTCTTGTATCCATTCTGCCCAATTGAAGTTAGCAAAGGCTGCTTCAAACGAATCTCCTAGCGCTTCCCAATCAAAATTCAGTAAGGGCTGATTGGTAACTAGTTAGTAAGGTATCCCAGTCAGATGCATCTAGCTCTTCATTGCTGAGCCCAAGTATCGCTCCGATACTGAGGTCGATGTCATTAGCTGGGGGAGATGGTTGCTCTGAAGTGCCATTACTTTCAATCTCAACAGGGCCAGCTCCTGAAATATCCAAACTCTGACTATTGAAGAAATTTTTTACATCTTCTTTGGATGTGTTGTTTCCATACAAGCCAGCAATCATCTCGAAGCTAAGGCCTAGCTGGGCCGCTGCATGATAGATAGCGCTTTGACGTGCGTCATGGAAGCTCACGCCAAATTTAGATAGATGCTCTTAAATGTCTGTTTGAAGTAGAGTGTTTTGATTCTGTGAGTTACTACCACTAATGTCTAGGGTGGGACCCTCATTGGAGGTATTGAGTCCAAATGAGCTGAAATAAGCTCGGACATCCGCTTCGGTTGTATTATCTGAGTGCAGCTCAGTTATCATTGCAAAAGTAAGGTTGATTTCAGCAGCGGTATTATAGATGAATTACGGGGCGTTGATATTATTCAGAATAAACTGACGACCTTGATCGAACCTGATTCCTAAATTGTTTAAATGTTCAGAAACACCCATCTCATTATTCCTTTATTAGTGCGTATGGCAGTACAAGAATTGTACTTTTCGTTTGAGTCTAGATGTTTCTGATGTGCATGCCAACGTTGTTTAGACAAAAAAGCGCTGAATTATAGAATCAGCGCTTATGACGTCATAGGTGGGTATTGTTGTCGAGCAGCTGATCGTAGCGGGCCAGTGTTTGTTCGTTTAGTTGTCCTGTTTCTAATAACAGGTTAAGGTCTGCTGTTAAATAGTTAGAGAGCGTTTTCACAAACTCTAAGCGCACATCATACAGCTCTGTACGTGCTTCCAATACGTCTACTTGACTACCCAAACTTAAATCTGCTTGACGCTCTGCTGCCTCGAGAAAAGCTTGGCTAGATTTACGAGATTCTTCAAGGGCTTGAAGGCGTTCCCGGTAAGAGCTGATCTGTGTAAAGGCTAACTTGATAGCTTGAGTTTTATCTGACAGTGTCTGCTCATAACGTGCTTGTGCAGCATTATAAGCTGCTTCGGCTTGGCGAGCTTGAGCAGAGATCCTTCCGCCAGAATAAATTGGAATGTTCAACTCAACCGATGCTGTATAGTTTGTACTGTCATCATACATATCATCACTAATACGATCCATATATGACAGAGACAAATCAAGTGTTGGTAGATGCTGGGATTGACTGGAGCTCGCTTCGCCTTCTTTGCTACGAACATTAGCCATCTCTGCCAATATTTCGGCATTGTTTTGAACTTTAGCCACCCATTCTTCGGTCGAGCCACCGACTAATTGTGGGAATACTTGATGCCCATTTTTGACCCAGTCTTCAGGAATAGAGATTTTGTTGCCCGTCAGGTTTTCTAGGTTTGTAATGGCATCATCAAGCTGACTTTTGGCTTGTAATAGATCACTTTTGGCTACATCACGGCTTGATGTGGCGCGTAAAACATTTAGGCGATTGCCCACCCCCAGCTCATTCATACGTGCGGTTTGATCCAGTTTTAGCTGTAAAGATTCAAGCTTTTCTTGATAAATGTATACTTGTTGAGCTGCAGTGAGAGCTTCTAAGTAAGCTTGACTCAAGCGATAGATAAGCTCTTGCTCGGCACGAGTATAGGTATATTGGGACTGTTGGACTGCATCTTTAGCGCTACCATAAGCCTGCCAAGCTGCCACATTAATCAGGCTCTGGCGAACATTAAGTTGATAAACCGAGTAGTCTTGTGTACCAGCGTAGCGAGCTGGGTTCTCAGCAAAGCCTTGCACGGGATCGCCAACGGAATTGGTTCTATTTTGAGTAAAGTAATCATCAACATCTTGCTTAGTGTAGCTTGCACTTAGACTTGCATTAGGCAGGAGCTGTGACATGGCGATGTCATCTTGCTCTTGTTCTGCTTGGTAGTTATAAAAAGCATACTTAAGCTGAGGGTCGTGCTCTTTGGCTAATTTAAATGCGGAGACAAATCCAGTGGTCAAAACCAGTTCTGATGAGGTCGTGTTTGCCTCCTCTGCCATAACAGCAGAGGCAAGGCTTGAACTAACCAATAATGCAATCAATTGCGGCTTAAATGGAACGCGCATTTACTTCTCCTTGAGGCTTCGTGCGAAGCTGTCTTTAAGCGGCTTAATAATGTAACTAAATAGAGTTCGCTCACCGCGGCGAATCATCACTTCGGCTGGCATACCTGGGATTAGTTTCATATCATCATTTGTCATGTCTTGACTGCCTTGATCGGTCACCTTAATTCGAGCTAAATAGTAAGGCGCTTGATCTTCTTGTTGCTGTAAACGGTCTGCTGATACGTTAATGACTTCACCTTGGATAACTTTCGTAAGGCTTGCATTAAAAGCAGAGAAACGTATGTCAGCAAGTTGACCAACATGAATGTCGTTGATGTCATTGGTCATTACGCGACTTTCTACAACAAAGCTGTCTTCAACCGGTACTAGATCCATCAAGGGTTGACCAGAGTTCGCGACACTGCCAATAGTATGCACTTTCATGTCGACAATAGTTCCGTCTTCTGGTGCACGAACAATTGAGCGCTCTACGCGGTCTTGGGCTACCTGATATTTCTCTTGTAGATCAAAGTAGGTGGCTTGTGTTTGTTTTAGGCGATCGCCCACATCTTTTAAGAAGTCTTGCTTACGTGTAGCGATTTGCAGCTCTGTTTCCGTGTTCTGAATCTTTAAGCGAGCCATGTCAGATTTCAGCTTATTGATTTCATTTTGCGTTGAAATAATAGAGCGATTCAGTTCACGAGCACGGTTGTTGTCGCCTAGGCCTTCATTATAAAGAGTGGTATAGGCTTCCTCTTCTTCTTGCAGTAGCTTCAGTTGCTGATTTCGACCTGCGATCTGAGCGTCCATCCCGTTTACTTGTTCATCCGTTTGCTCTAAGCGTGTTTCTAACGAATTCGCTTCTTGTTGGTAAGCAGAAATACGGGCGTCTAGTAAATTGCTTTGTTGCTTAAGAGCATCGGCAACATCTGTATCTGACTGGGCCGCTTTCTGTAGTGTTTCAGAGAATGTCACTTCTTGCTGGAAGTTTTGTTCCGCGTTTAAGCGCTCAAGCTCTGCACGTGTAATTTGTAGCTGTTTGTAGCTGTTCTCTAATTGCGCTTGGAATTGAGCATTTTCTAACTGAATAAGCGGATCACCCGTTTTGACCACGTCACCGTTGCGCACGAAGATTTTCTCAACAATACCACCTTCATAGTGTTGAATGGTTTTACGGTAACTATCAACGACTACTTCGCCTGGGGCAATTAAGGCGCTGTTTAGTGGGGCAGTAGTGCCCCATAGTGTAAAGGTGCCTAACGTGAGTAATAAGAAAATAACGCCAAATTTAATGTAGCGGCCATCGTTAGAAGGGACCTCTACATCTTCCATTACTGGCTCTGATGGTTGGGTCGCAGCCGCTTTGGCGATATTTATCTCCTCTGCTGACTTCTTGACGGTCTGAATTTTAGCTAGGGCTTGGCCGCTCTTGTCATCGGTGTTTGGCCCTTTTGCATTGTTGTCGCTGTCTTGTTCTGTTTGCTTTGTCATGTTTACTGTCTCAAATTCTTAGTCAATGCATGGAACGGTATGCCGTTAAACTTAGGCTCTTAAGGCTGTTTGTTCAGATGCTTTCTGAGCCATTAGTTTTTGCATTACTTCTTCTTTCGGTCCAAACATTTGCATTTGACCTTCTTTTAGCACCATAAGTTTATCAATGCTCTTAAGAATGGAAGTTCTATGACTGATCACAAATGTTGTGACCTGCTCTTGTTTTAGGATTTGCATTGTTTCACTCAAAGCCTTCTCTCCCATTTCGTCAAGGTTTGAGTTTGGCTCATCAAGGATAATAACTTTTGGCGAGCCATAAAGAGCTCGTGCTAAGCCAATACGTTGACGTTGACCACCTGATAGGGCGCCAGAATCAACCCCAATGCGGGTATCGTAAGCTTCGGGTAATTGCAGAATCATCTCATGAACGCCTGCTTTTTTCGCAGCAGCTACGACTTTATCTGGATCTAGATTTGAGAAACGAGCAATGTTCTCACTCACAGTCCCATCAAATAGTTCGATATCCTGTGGTAAATAGCCAATGTATGGACCAATTTCGTCGCGGTTATAATGTTGTACTTCGGCACCATCAATACGCAGAGTGCCATTCATTGTCGGCCAGATACCTAGAATCGCTTTTGCAAGCGTCGATTTGCCAGCAGCACTTGGACCGATAATACCTACTAAGTCGCCAGGACGAGCATCGAAGTTTACGCCTTTAAGGGTTGGTGTACGGCTTCCTGGTGGTGCGACAAAAAGGTTGATAGCTTCTAATTTTCCTTCTGGTTTTGGCAAACTCATGTTGCGGTCTTCTGCAGGGAATGCATTTAGAAGTTCTTCTAGACGAGTACGGGCTGTACGAGCATTGTTGAAGCCCGCCCAGCTGTTGATCAATAAATCTAATGGTGCCAGAGCACGACCTAGTAGAATTGAGCCGGCGATCATCATACCCGAAGACATTTCACCGATAACCACGTAATAAGCACCTAAGCCTAGGATCGATGACTGGAAAATCATACGCAAGACTTTCGATAAATTTGAGAATACACCAGCTCTGTCACTGGCAATTGTCTGCTTGCTTAGGAAAGCTTTATGTTGGTTGCTCCAGCGGCCCATGATGCCAGGTAGCATACCCATGGCGTGCAATACTTCTGAGTTGCGTAGGTTGCTTGATGCTAGGTTTTGCGCTTTGATGTTCTCGCCATTGGCTTCCGTTAGCGTTTTTTTAGTCATTTTTTCGTTTAACACTGCAACTGCTAGTAGGATGACTGCCGCACCAATCGCAAACCAGCCGTAGGCAGGGTGGAATAAAAACATCAATCCAATATAAAGAGGCAGCCAAGGGGCATCGAAGAAGGCAAATAGTCCGTTGCCTGTCATGAATTGGCGGATACTGGTTAAGTCGTTCAGCGGTTGTGCTGTACGACGGTTCGGCATTTTTACGCCAGCGTTAAACATTGCCGTATAGACGCGGTGGCTTAGGAATTGGTCGATTTGGTTTGAAACGCGAACCAAAATACGAGATCGAACCCATTCCAAAACCCCGAGCACCCCGAATAAGAAAATCATCATAATCGTCAAGAAGAAAAGTGTCTCAAGACTTCTTGAAGGCACAACACGGTCGTACACTTGAAGCATGTAGAAGGGGGCTGTAAGCATAAGTATGTTGATAAAGAGACTGAAGAAGCCTGCTGCAATAAAGCCACGCTTACTCGCTTTTAGTGCACTCCCTAGATCGTCTACGGCATTTGAGTTTTTCATAAAGATATCTGTCTTTTAAAGGTTTACGGTAAGTAAAAACTTTCGTCACGGTGGAGGGTTAATGTGGACGTTACGACATATTACAACCCCATGATGGCGAGCAAGAGTAACAAAGTCTGTTACGAGGTATGTGACTGAACTCACTTTCCGGCCGTTTCAAGTCCGCTATTCTAACAACTTGTGAATTACATCCTCAATTCAATTCTTGGATCGTGATCACTCTGAACCTGTTTTGTTAGGCTATTTGTGCTAACTTATGCGACCTTTTTTATTACTTTTAGGAGAGAGAATGGCTACTTTAACCGTTGAAGGTAAGCAGTTTGATATGGATGATCTATCTGAACAAGCGAGACTGATGGCAAACTCAGTTGCCTTTTGTGATAGCAAAATTAACCAGTTAGAAGCTGAGTTGGCGATGGTTAAAATGGCTCGTAGTGGTTACATACAACAGTTGGTTGCAGAGTTGCCAGTTTCTGAAGCACCGAAAAAGACGACTACAAGTAATCGTTCTAGTACGGCAAAATCTACCACTGCTGCCAGTAAAGCTGCTGTAAGTGTTGATGCCCCAGTAAAGACAACACGTAAGCGTGCTCCAGCTAAGCCTAAAAAGGCTCCTGCAGCTGAGTAAAGCGTTTAACCTAGTAAACCGTTGGTGGGTTAGGTGTTCTTCTTTTTGTTTTCACTTGTTGTGATTTGGTGATTGTAAATTTATGCCTGAGCTAATGGTAAAAAATGTAGCATTCAACTATTCCTCAGTTGAAGATAGAGTTTGTTTAAGGTGTCTTGCCGATGAGGCTTCTTATGATCTTTGGTTGACTCATAGGATGCTTCACCAATTACTGCCTGAGTTGACCAAGTGGTTTTCTCGCTCTGGATTTGAAACAGCTCAAACTCAGGATTTCATACGATCAACCTTGCTACAACGATCATTGTCGGGTTCACGTTCAATAGTCGAGAAAAAGACAACTCAAGCGGGCGTAGCTAATAAAGCTTGTTCAGATGAGAGTGGGGTGTCAGAAAAAACTGGCCATGAGATGCGAAACGACAACCAAAGTGGTTATTTTTGGTTATGTACAAAAGCTAATTTAACATTTAACGATCAAAGACTTCGTATGAAATTAGAATCTGAATTTAAAGATCAATCGTTTATTTTTTCTATGACGTTACTTGAAGCTAGTCATTTCCTTATGGCGCTTAGGAATTCTCTGAAAAATACGGATTGGTCATGCCAATGGCCTGCTTGGTTACCTTTAGTTGAAGAAGATGGTTTGCCAAAAGGCACGTCGTTCTTGCATTAATAAATGCAGTTGAAAGTTTACGGTCATTTTGCGCTTTGCTTATGAGATATCTATGAAACTATTAATTACAGGCGGCGCTGGCTTTATTGGCAGCGCGGTAGTACGCCATGTGTTACGAGAAACAAACCACGAAGTGGTTAACCTTGATAAGTTAACTTATGCCGGTAACTTAGATTCTATTCCGCCAGAATTAACCGGTTCTCGCTATGTGTTTGAGCAGGTCGATATTTGTGATGGTGTCGCATTAGAGCGTGTCTTTGCACAGCACCAACCTGATGCGGTGATGCACTTAGCGGCTGAAAGTCATGTGGATCGCTCTATTGATGGTCCGGGTGATTTTATTCAGACCAATATTGTTGGTACGTATATGTTGCTGGAAGCCGCGCGCCGCTACTGGTCTGATTTGGATGCAGAGAAAAAAGCTGCGTTTCGCTTCCATCATATTTCAACAGATGAGGTGTATGGTGATTTGCCGCATCCGGATGAACAAAGTGGTGACCTTCCTTTGTTTACGGAAACCACATCCTACGCCCCAAGTTCTCCTTATTCTGCGAGTAAGGCAAGCTCGGATCATTTAGTGCGCGCGTGGTTGCGTACTTATGGTTTGCCGACGATTGTGACCAACTGCTCGAATAACTATGGTCCTTACCATTTTCCAGAGAAGCTGATCCCGCATATGATTTTGAATGCACTAGCGGGTAAGGCTTTACCCGTCTATGGAGATGGCTCGCAGATTCGTGATTGGTTGTATGTAGAAGATCATGCCCGAGCTTTGATTAAAGTCGTCACAGAAGGTGTGGTGGGAGAAACATATAACATTGGTGGCCACAACGAGAAACGCAATATCGAAGTGGTGCATACCTTATGTGACCTATTGGAAGAACTGGTGCCGAATAAGCCTACCGGGGTTGCCGCTTACCGCGATTTGATCACTTATGTAAAAGATCGCCCAGGTCATGATGTACGTTATGCCATAGATGCCAGCAAAATCGCGGATCAGCTTGGCTGGGAGCCGCAAGAAACCTTTACGAGTGGTATGCGTAAGACGGTCGAATGGTATCTTGCCAATGACAGCTGGTGGCAACGTGTTTTGAGCGGTGATTACAAACTGGACCGTTTAGGTGAGCGTGGGCATTAAGATGACAAAGCGCAAAGGAATTATTTTAGCGGGTGGTAGTGGTACTCGACTTCATCCGTTGACGCTTGGTTGCTCCAAGCAACTGATGCCAGTTTATGATAAACCGATGATTTACTACCCGCTGTCGGTACTAATGTTGGCGGGAATTCGTGAAATCTTGATTATTACCACCCCAGAAGACCAAGCCAGTTTCCAGAAGCTTTTGGGCGACGGTCGTTATTTCGGAGTCGAGTTAACTTACGCAGTACAGCCCTCACCAGATGGCTTAGCGCAAGCTTTTATTATTGGTGAAGAGTTTATTGGCGCTGATAATGTTGCGCTAGTGTTGGGTGATAATATCTTTTTTGGTCAGCACTTCTCAGAAAAATTGAAACAAGCCGCGGCGCAAGAGTCCGGCGCGACTGTCTTTGGTTATCATGTGATGGATCCAGAGCGTTTTGGCGTGGTGGAATTTGATGCCGACGGCAAAGCTATTAGCATTGAAGAGAAACCTACTTATCCACGGTCAAATTATGCGGTGACAGGGCTTTATTTCTACGACAATGACGTTATCGAAATTGCTAAGAATATTCAGCCTTCGATACGTGGTGAGTTAGAGATTACCGATGTGAACTTGGCGTATCTAGAACGTGGTGATTTACACACATCCTTACTAGGGCGTGGCTTTGCTTGGTTGGATACGGGGACGCACGACTCTTTATTAGAAGCAGGACAGTTTGTACAGACAGTCGAACATCGTCAGGGCTTAAAAGTCGCCTGTTTGGAAGAGATTGCGTTTCGTCAAGGCTGGGTTTCGAAAGAGCAGTTAATCGAAGCTGGCTCTGCTTTGAAGAAAACGGGCTATGGTCAATATTTGTTAAAAGTCGCCGACGGTTATCAATAAGAAGTTCTAAGGGTTAGCTTTACATGAATGTCATTAAAACGAATATTGCCGATGTGGTGATTATTGAGCCGAAAGTGTTTGGCGACGAACGCGGCTTCTTTTTGGAGACGTTCCAAGCTGAACGCTATAAAGAGTTAGCGGGTATTGATTTGCCATTTGTGCAGGATAACCACTCTCGCTCATCTAAAGGCGTGCTACGTGGTCTTCACTTTCAGAAGTCAAAACCTCAGGGCAAACTGGTTCGTGTAGTACGCGGCGAAGTATTTGATGTGGCGGTCGATATCCGCAAAGACTCTCCCACCTACGGCCAGTGGGCGGGCGTGATTCTAAACGAAGATAATAAACGCCAGTTTTGGGTGCCGCCCGGTTTGGCCCATGGCTTTGTTGTGCTATCGGATGTGGCAGATTTTGAATACAAGTGTACCGATTATTACGACCCCAGTGATGAAGGCTGTTTGATCTGGAATGACTCTACCGTAGGGATTGAGTGGCCAGCAGGGATTGAACCAACACTATCAGCAAAAGATGAATTGGGTTTGACTTTGGCGCAATTAGAGGAAGGCTTCTAATGCGTATTTTGTTGACAGGTAAAAATGGTCAATTAGGTCGCTGTTTTCAGGATGTTGTTGCAGTTTCTACTCATGAGTTGTTTGCTTACGGTTCCAGTGAACTGGATATAGCTAACGCTGACCAAGTTGCTGCAATTGTTGCTGAAGTTAAGCCTGATGTGATCGTGAATGCGGCGGCCTATACGGCTGTCGACAACGCGGAGCAGGATCAAGCGCAAGCTTACGCTGTGAATGAACAGGGGACGGCGAATTTAGCCAAAGCAGCACAAGCATTAGACATTCCGGTGATTCACGTGTCTACCGATTATGTTTTTGATGGTCAAGCAGTTGAACCTTATAAACCAAGTGATGCGACTAATCCTCAAAGTGTTTACGGCGCGTCGAAATTAGCTGGGGAGCAGGCTCTTGCGGCCTTTTGTACGCGCTATTTAGTGTTGCGTACTGCTTGGGTGTTTAGTGAGTATGGCAATAACTTTGTCAAAACCATGTTGCGTCTGGGTAATGAGCGTGAAGCATTAAATGTTGTGGCGGACCAATATGGTTGTCCGACCTATGCGGGAGATTTAGCGAAAGCTATCCTGCAGCTTTGTGATCGTTATCAAGCGACACAGGAGCTGGCTTGGGGAATACATCATTATTGTGGCGATTTACCGACGAGCTGGCATGGCTTTGCACGCACTATTTTTACCAAAGCTGAGCAACTCGACCTGCTAAAAAATCAGCCTAAGTTGACCGCGATTAGCTCAGAGCAATATCCCACACCAGCGAAACGTCCAGAGTATTCCGTATTGAACTGTGCGACGTTAACCGAGCTTGGTCTTCTACCATGCTGTTGGCTAGATGCATTATTTGCTTGTCTGGATAAATTAGTCGATACCAAATGATGGAAAAAGCTAAAGTTATAATCTTCGCTCATCTTTATAATGATTATAGTGGCAGTCCCTGTGTCTTGAGAGAAGCTATAGAGAGCTTGGAGGGCACGGGTATTGAACTAATGTTGTTTACCAGTCAACATCACGGATTTTTGAGTGGTTTAGCAATCACCAAGCGGACAGTGCCTTATTTGTATTCGGACAATAAGCTATTAAAGCTATTTTTTTACGCATTTTCACAAGTTTATTTGTTTTTCTTACTCTCGTTCTATCTATTGAAATTGCGTATATCGGGTAAGCATATTGAAGTGGTTGCGAACACGATTTTGTCCGTGGCGGCTGTTCTGGCTGGAAAGCTGTTTGCTCATCGCACCGTGAGTTATGTGCATGAGCTAGCTCTTCAATCTAACCTGCTATCTTCTTGTCTAAAGCAAATAGCGCTAACATGTTCTGATCAACGTATCTATGTGTCCCAATTTTTACAAGAAAGCTATTTGGATGCTGGTGCAGAGGTCATTTTAAATGGCTTAAGAGGAGACCTTTCTAGCAAAGTGGCGGTTGTACGATATCAGCAGTTAGTGGAGGCCAAATTATCTAATAAACGTGTTTTGTTTGTTGGCACGCTACGAGAATATAAAGGTTTTTTTGCTTTCTTAGAGCTAGCAAAATTACGCTCTAGTGTGCAGTTTGAAGCCGTCATTAATGCTTCGGAAGCTGAGTTTGAAACCTTTCTCGAAACGGTTGACTTGCCTTCTAATATAAACGTCATATTAAGGCCAAAAGACCTATCTCCATTCTATCAGTCAGCTTTTGTGCTACTGAACTTAACGGATGTTCGATCTGTTAAAGAAACGTTTGGTATGACCATTTTGGAAGGTTTTGCTTTTGCTTGTCCTGCTATTGTGCCAAGCGAAGGCGGTCACCATGCTTTTTGTGGTAAGCATAATAGCTTAGTGGCGGATGCCGCGGTTTTAGAGAGTGTATTAACTCACCTTGACGACTTGTTGCAAGATCAAAATAAGTGGTTTGAGTTGTCTAAAGGAGCATTTGAAACCGCTCAAACTTTGACCAGCATAAAGTATAGAAAGCGAATTAGAAGGTTTCTATTGGACTTTTAATAAGTCTACAAAAGTAGGTGAGAATGAAAAAAGTGTTCGTAGTTGGAACCGTCGGGATTCCTTCTTGTTATGGTGGCTTTGAAACGCTAGTGGAAAACTTGGTTGAGACATCGACCTCTGAAGTGAAGTACACAGTTTTTTGCTCTAAGCAGGAATATGCGGTAAAACTTGACGAGTACAAAGGCGCGAAGCTGATGTATCTCCCATTTAAGGCGAATGGCATACAGAGCATTTTTTATGACATTTATTCGCTAGTAAAGTCGTTGTTTTATCGTCCTGATGTGGTGTTGATCCTAGGTGTGTCAGGTTGCGTGTTTCTTCCTATCTTTAAGCTTTTCTCGGGTAGTAAAGTCGTTGTGAATATAGATGGCTTAGAATGGCGTAGAGATAAATGGGGGCGTATGGCGCGAGCTTTCTTGAAACTTTCTGAAAAGCTTGCGGTAACGTTTTCGGATACTGTTATTAGTGACAATCAGGCTATTTATGATCATGTTTTACATGCCTATAAAAAACACTCAGAGGTGATTGCTTACGGCGGTGACCATGCCATAGTTAAGCCGCTATCAGGAAATCACAAGGGGTATGCCTTGGCCCTATGCCGAATTGAGCCTGAGAACAATGTAGAGCTTATTTTACAGGCATTTGTTGACTCACCTGTACCGTTGAAGTTTATTGGTAACTGGCATAGCAGTGAGTTTGGAAGACAGTTGAAAGCAACTTATTCAAAGGTGGCTGGCATTGAGCTAATTGAGCCCGTTTATGATCCTGAAGAGTTGTTTGATTATCGCGACCAATGTCAGTTTTATGTACATGGGCATTCGGCAGGAGGAACTAACCCCTCGTTGGTCGAAATGATGTTTTTTGCAAAGCCTATCTTTGCTTTTGATTGCAATTTCAATCGCTATTCAACTGCAGAACAAGCGATCTATTTTGATTCGATAGCAAGCCTAAAAGCTCTTATTTGGTCTTTAGATAAGACTGGAAAAAACGCAGCAGATAAAGTAGGGCGCTCTATGAGCGATTTAGCACTACAGCGCTATACATGGAAAACTGTAAGGCAATCCTATCAAGCACTTTACGAGTAAGTTGATAAATAGTAGTTGCAGGCATTAGCCTGCTTGATTAGTTTTGAAGGTTTTATGGTAGCTGATTATCTGGGGTACAAATGAAAAACGGTTCAGTGAAACGCTATCAGGATCGTAGAGTACCTCTCTCTTATGCTTTGGTAGATTTACTGTTACCAGGTTTGCTGTTGGCATTGTTGTTTGCCGTATTTGGTTATAGCCAATGGGAAAGTGAATACTACTGGATGGCAGGATTAAGCGGTGTTTTTTTTGCTGCTTGCATTGGTATTCAGGGCGGTTACAGTCGTTACAACGAACGGGCGTTTGCTAAGAAACTAGAAGTCACCTTTAAAACGTGGTTTTTAAATGTATTCTTTTTGTTGGTACTACTGTTTTTTTATTTATCGAAGCTAGAATTTGATCGTTGGCTCGTATCGGCATGGGTTATCATTACTCCGTTTGTAGTGATGTTTACGAAGGTCATGATTCAGCGTTATTCTCGCGGTTTCGCTCAGGCTAAGATTCAGGTGGCTGTGTTAGGTCGGCATTACGAATTCAATGAACTTGAATATGCGATGTTGGAGTTTCAGGGGGTTGAACTGACCTACTTCAGCTTAAAAGATAGCGGTGATATTGAGCAGCATATTCTCGCCATGTCGCCGGATTACCTCCTACTAAACCTAGAAGCCCCTGCTACTAGCCAACTGATCAAAGAGTTAACCCATCTGGATCTAAAAGGCATACGATTGATCGTCTTACATCGTTTTATGGAGGCCTTTCTACGAAAATGCTATATCCCTTATGATGGCGAGGATCTGAGTTATTTAGAGAAAGTCCGCCCTTACTCATTAAAAAACTATTTATTAAAACGTGCGATTGACTGGTCGGCGATCATCGCAATTGGTGTCGTATGCAGTCCGCTGATCTTGTATTCCATTGTAAAGGTTCGCGTTCAATCGCCCGGCAGTATATTGTTTAGCCAATGTCGCGTTGGTTTAGGTGGGCGCAATTTCGTTGCATTAAAATTTCGTAGCATGCATGAGAATGCACATTTCAATCCTTATACACAAAAAGAAGATCCGCGTATCTTCCCCTATGGCAATGTTATGCGTAAGTTTCGCATTGATGAATTACCACAGCTTTGGAATGTGCTACGTGGCGAAATGCACTTGATTGGTCCGCGCACGGAGTGGGACATTCTAGTTGAAGGCTATGAGAAAGAGATTCCTTATTACCACGAGCGCCATTTGGTAAGGCCTGGTATCTCTGGTTGGGCTCAGGTGTGCTATCCCTATGGGGCTAACCTTGAGGATGCCCGTCAGAAGTTGATGTATGACTTGTATTACATCAAGCACTGGAGCGTTTGGTTAGAGTTAGAAACGATATTACGCACTGTTGTGGTCGTGTTAAGTCGTAAAGGCTTGTAAACAGCCCTTGAGGCCAAGGAGGCTGCGTTATTTATTAAGCTCCTCTGCCCAGCGAACGGCACACCAAAAGAACACAATAAAAAAAATAAAAACCATGATCCCAATATTGTGGCTAAACATGGATTGGGTCAGAGCAAAGTCCATATAGCTCATCGGAACTAATGCCCCACAAAGAGCATAGGCTTTTATGTTCCAGTTGGAATGATGTTGTCTCAGCTTACTTAAAAATAACTTGAGCGGTACTAGATACAGTGCGATTAAAAATACTAAACCAAGCAACCCTTTGATCGCCAATGTGTTAAAAAACTCATTATGCAAGTGATCAAATCGAGTAGCTGCTTTACTCATTAATCCTTTCCTTGCTAAGTCTGCTTTAAGGGGTTTGCTGCCATATTCGCCGACCCCCAAAATAGGTGCTTGCGAGAATAGATAGAATGCCCCTTTCCACATTTCAAATCTGAGACCAACCGATGTAAAGGTTTTACCCTGTTGGTATAACTCAATGTCTTCATAGGCTTTCGCAATACGTGTTTGCATGCCAGTTTGAGGGATGGCGATCGCTGCTACGGCCGCAACAGAAAGAGCCATCAAAATACTAATCAACTGTTTTTTTCCGATCAGATCTTTGGCTTGAATTAAGATAAATAAACCAATCAGAGGGACTGCGATCCATCCCCCGCGTGAGCCGGACAAGATCGAACCTAGAACCCCACAGCAAAAAGCCAATGCCGCTAAGTACACCATCAGCTTTTGTTTGTTGTGATAGAAGTAAAAGCAAGCCACAGCGTTGAGTAAGCCAAGCAACATGCTGGTATCACCAAACATAATGGCATTACTGTAAACTTGAGCTCTAGGCAAGCCTAACACAAATACCTCATGAGCAGCGAGCAGCGCTGCGGCGATGGCGCCTAGGATGGAGCCATAAAACAGTATCGGGACATTCGGCATTTTACTTTTCAACAGTAGTATCAATACTGGCAGAACTAGGAGGAAGCGCGAGGGGCGATCTAACTCTCGTACATGCCAACCATCCAAATAGACAAAGCCAATGCTGCTAAGGCCGTACAGCGCGAATACTATGATTAGCAGGGCGTCTTGTCTGGTGAGAGATAGTGAGCGCTTGATAAATACAATAGAAAAAATAATGGCTAGAAAGAAGAGGCAGAGAGTGGGATAGGAGATGCCTCTTGGAATCGACAGTGTCAAAGCCAGCGTTGCCGCTGCTAGTAACCAGACAAAATATGAAAAGTAACGATAGAGTGAAGAATTGGTGGAATTCAATGTCCCGCGACCCATGGCAATGTGTTTGCGCGATAGAGTAAACCAGCTGTTCAAAGTGTGCCAGAGTTGCGTAAAAGGATTTGCCTATAATTACTTTTCCGCTGCATCCTTGCAGCATAATTCTTCCTGGAGAAGGTAGGGCTCCCGCCTTGGGAGCAACAGTCGTCCATGACTTCCTACCTGATAAATTAGACTGTGGGTATTCCTATCCCCGAGAGCCATCCTGACTGCCAGTCTAAAAATAAGGCTGAGTTTCATCCTGAAACCCATGTGATCCATCACCATCAGCCTTTCAGTAAGACAAGTCTTCATTCCTTGAAGCAAGCATTTCCATCACGCCTTGTCTTGAGAGCACTGTATAAAAAGATGGATAAAAAAGCATCAGCAAGCATTCATAAAACTGTCATGTGTCAAAAAATAAGGAATGAAAGTGCTCTTTTGTTGTTTTGATGAGTTCGTTGCAATGATCGGCTCGATCTGATTCGGCATAAATTCGCAGTTCGTTTGCATTGCCTGAGGCTCTGATATGTAAAATATTACCGTTGCTCAGTTGAGTGCGTACGCCATCAAGGGTATCGATGGTAATTATTTCAGGGCGGCGTTCAGCATACAGTGCTGCCAGTAATGTTTGCCAGCCATCAGCTGTGGCAAGTCTTCTTAGTAGTTGTTCGCATTTTGCTTTATTGATGCTGGGTATAAGCGTGCTGGCAGTATGTCGGCTCGGTAGTACTTTGAGTTGAGCGCTTATAGGGCGTGTCGGTAACGTTGAAATCACACTAAGAATAGGCAGTAGAGCATCTCGTGTTGGTAAAGCTTTAAGTCGCTCGGTGTCGGTGCCCAGTAACACGCCACCATTGGCTTCAAAGCCGAGGCTTGTATCGTGCTCTGCTGCTCGTTGCATGGCTTCAATCACAAACGGCGAACCAATCTTTGTTCTTACGATTTGGGCGTTAGGTAGTAACTTTTCTAGGCCAGTATTACTGTTGATTGGGGTAGCGATATAACTGGCTTGTAGAGCTTGGCAGGTTAGCATTCCGACCTGATCGCCGCGTAGCCAGTAGCCGTTTTCGTCTGCGATAAGGGGGCGATCCCCATCACCATCGGTTGTAATGATGGCATCCAGTTGATGCTGTTGAGTCCATTTTCGAGCTAAGGCTTGTTCCGCCTCACCAACGGCTTCGGTGTCGAGTGCCACAAAATGATCCGTTCGTCCAAGTGTAATAACCTCTGCGCCAAATTTCCTTAGGACTTCTACTAGTATATCGCGGGTCACGCAACTGTGTTGGTACACTCCAATGCGTTTGCCGCTTAAGTTCAGATCTCTGAAAGCGTCAAAGTAGCGTTCTTGGTAGCGCTTGATCGCGTCACTTCTTATATGCCGACAGCGTCCTTTTTGAAGGGAAGAGCTTAGGGCATCGAGACGTGTGGTAAGGATCATTTGTTCGTCAGCTTTAGTGATCTCTCCGCTTGGTAAATAGAATTTCATACCGTTTCGATCAAAGGGAATATGGCTACCTGTGATCATGATGGCCGGTAGTCCTTGCTGCATGGCATAAAAAGCGAGGGCTGGTGTGGGTAGAGCGCCACAGTCTAACACCTCCATCCCCATTATTTGGGCTTGTTCGATTACCCAAGCAGCAATTAATGGGCTGCTTGGGCGCAGATCTATGCCAACACAGAGCGCGTCTTCACGGCACAAACGGCTTACAAAGGCTTGGGTGAAGCTTTGGCAAATGTCTTTGCTAAGCTGGGCAACTGGGCCGCGTACCCCGCTGGTGCCGAACTTAACATCGCTGCCGTGGCAAAGACTAAGTGGCGTTCGTTGGTTAGACATCCGCTAGCAAGTTCCTGTTCTGTGTTAAGCGAAAGCCTGAATGGGTTGGTGTCAACGTCAGATTCAAGCCCGAGTGATAGGCGATGCCCTGTTGGTTTTTCGGCCAATATGCATACAAAGCTTGCCAAGTGCCAAGGTCGCTCCATGCACTGTCATAGCCGTACAAAGCGAGATGTTGGCTGTGTTCCATGACGGCGTAATCAATGGAAATAGCAGGAGATTGTGAAAACTCAATTGATAGCCCCAAAACCCCCTCTGAAAGCGCTTCTCGATGGCTGATGGCGGCTTGGCAAGTATTCTTAATAGCAGGTGCCAGAAATGATATTTCTGCTAGTAAGCGCTGACTCGGTAAAAGAAAGAAACCACTGTTCCAAAGGTGATGCCCCGACGTAAAGTAAGCTTGAGCCGTATTCTGATCCGGTTTTTCGTGAAACGCGACAATCTGTTTGTTCGAGTCGATCTCAATATAACCATAGCCTGTCTCAGGTGAGTTCGGATGTATGCCGAAAAGCACCAGTTTGCCGCCTTGTGCTTGCAGGTTTGCTTGGGCAACGCTTGTGCAAAAGTAATCGGTATCAGGAATGCTGTGATCGGCCGCTAGTACTAACAAATGGCATTCTTGAGCGTATATTTGTTCTGCAAATAATGCGGCACAAGTAATAGCTGGAGCGGTATTGCGGGCGCATGGCTCAAGCAGGATATGTGCCTGCAATTGGAGTTTACCAAGAGAGGCTTGAATCAGGCTCAAATGTTTAGAAGCTGCGATGATGATGGGGCGTTCGACAGAAGCTTGTTTGGCTCTTAAAAGTGTTAATTCAAAGAGCGTATGGCCGCAGTCTAATAGATCCAAAAAAGGCTTTGGGTGATCCGGGGTGGAAATTGGGGCAAGGCGTGTGCCATGACCACCAGCAAGTATAACGGGGACTAGCATGGTCGATAGTTCTAGTAAAACTGCGATTGTAGCACAAATAGAAACGCCCTCGTGAGGAGGGCGTTTAGTGATCGAAATCGATATGCAAAATGCTTATTCAGCGGCTTCGATGTCGAGCAGTTCTACTTTGAATTCAAGCGCTGAGTATGGTGGGATCGGGCCAGTACCACCTGGGCCGTAGGCTAGATCAGCTGGAATGTAAAACTCATAGGTTGAGCCAACAGGCATTAATTGAACGCCTTCTGTCCAGCCCGGAATTACTTGGTTTAGCGGGAATGAAATTGGCTCGCCGCGCTCGTATGAGCTATCAAATACGGTGCCATCTGCTAGCTTACCTTCATAGTTGACTTTAACGGTGTCAGTGGCTGCTGGCATTTTGCCATCCCCTTTACTAATCACCTTGTACATCAAACCAGATTCGGTCTTAACTACGCCCTTTTCTTTGGCTTTTGTGTCTAGCCAAGTTTGCGAATTAGCTTTGGCTTCTTCTGCCATTTTTGCTTGTTCACGCTGTGCTTTTTCCATCTGCTCTTGTTGGAAGGCTTGCATCGTCGCTTGCACATCTTCTAGAGACATTTGTGGATCTTTACCGTTAAAAGAGTCCTCGAAGCCGGCTTTGAACGCTTCTAAATCCATGCCTTCAAAATCATTTGCCATGCGGCTACCGAACATAGTGCCGATTGAGTATCCCAATTTCTGTTCTTTGCTTTCCAGTTCGACGTCCGCAGCGAATGCGAGTGATACTGAAGAGGCAATCAATGCTGCGACTAATGTTTTTTTCATGTGAAACGTTCCGTTAATTGTGGTTCCAATTTTAGATTTAGTTGGGGTGCGACACGAGAATTTCAAGCATCCGATTGGAGTTTGCCATGAAGGAGAGAATCACGCCTTGTGCCTCGCAAATCGATCCAAGGTATTGTTCTACCATAAGAAGGCGTTCCAACGCCAACCTATGCTTTAACACTTTACCAAAGTGACCCCTTCACCTGCACACCTTGTTAATGAACTTGGAGTGATATGCCAAGCACAAGACGTCATCGCAATTTATGCCCCAAAGAAACGAGCGACAAGAGGCTTTACGAAGAGCTTACGAATTTTGTGCATTCGTTAAAAGTGCTGATGAACTGATGTTCAAAATCATTGCTTCGGCTAATGGCTGTTTTTTCAAAACCTTACATTACGTATGAAGAGTATGAATCTGAGTCAATAGTCGTTGCTATATTGTCGGATAAGGTTAAGTCGCACCGTTGGTTAAGGGATAGTATCTCAGATTAATATGGCTTGATGGACTATTTAAAGGATTATGCAGCAACACGGACATTCTTGGACTTCCTCTGGTTACCGCAAGCTTTTTATCACCATTGGTATACTCAGTGCCTTGGTTTTTCTATGGGCGCGCACTCCGCTCAATCATTATCAAGTCAATTTGCTTGAACTGGATGGCTTGCAAATTCTGCCGTTTGAAAGAACTGAGTTGGTTAATTCGCTAGAGCAACGATTGATTAAAGCGCAATGTGCTTGGGATGGGACTTCGCCTGCTTATTTGTGTGGCATTCGGGTCGTCTTGCCTAGAGATGAAGAGGACTTACCTTTCTCTTTTAAGCAGGTGGATCAAGTGCATGTAGAAGCTTATGTGCAATCTGATGCGAGTGAATCTAGCGATCGACTTGAATTAAACATCACCAGCTTTTTAAACCCGCACTTTGAAGGTACGCCCAACTACAAAGACACCAAATTCCACTCTGTTCGTATTCGTAGTGGTGTATTTGATGTGCCTCTCAATCGTTTTGATGTGGCCAGTTGGTGGCAGGACGAATACGGTATTAGCTTCGAAAGCGCCAAAAAAGATTTCCGCCACGTATATTCCATAGATTTAGTCGTAAATGACACGCCGCTGCGCCACCCCGGACAATATGATCTGACCTTGTCTGCATTAACGGTAGATGGTTTTCTAGTCGATATTCAGGAGCTTAATAACTGGCTACTGACTTTTTGGCTGATGGTTGGTGTGGGCAGCTTGTTAAGTTTCTCATGGCGTGGTCATGGCACCTTGCAACGGATGCGCCGCGCTACTTTATATGATCCAACAACTGAGTTACTGAATGGGCAAGGGTTACGCGATCACATGCGTGGTTTGGCTCCTGAAGCTGGGGGCGCTATGTATATCTTCCGCTTTGACAATGCCGCTATTTTGGAAAAACATTTTGGAGAAGATGTCTTTGGCCAATTATTGGTGAAGACTAAACAGCGTCTCCTGTCTGTATTTCAGTCTCAATCGATTACTTTAGCACGCTTAAGTGATGCAGAATTTGCTATGTATTGCCCTGTGGGGAAACTGGCTCGAGAGCATCTGTTGGAGCGGATTTTTAAATAAGGGGTGGAAATCGTTGGCGTGGGGCATCTTAAACTCGATGTAAGTGCCAGTTACGTGGTCGATGATGCCATACCGAAGCATTTGGATGAGGTCTTAGAAAAGTGTCGTTTTGTTTTAGACCAATCCAATGATGGAAACGTCTTCGCTCGTGCTTATTTATCTCGCTACGATCAGCCCCTGCGTCAAAAAGCTTCTGTGGAAGATGCCTTGCGTCGAGCTCTAGCGGACGATGCTTTTTATCTTGTTTTCATGCCACTTTACGACGGAAAACGTAACCGTGTTGTCGGAGCTGAAGCACTGCTTCGTTCTAATTCAGCGCTGTTAAGTCGGATCTCACCAGAGGTGTATATTCCCGTCGCAGAAAAGGCCAACTTGATTCAAGAAATCGATATGATGGTGCTGAAAAAGGCATTGGCAGCCTTGAAGCAAGTCGTCGTTCCTGATGACTTTGTTCTGTCGATTAATATCTCAGCACAAGAGTTATTAGACAGTGACTTTGCGCAACGTATTGCTGCCTGTTTACACGTCGCTGGAGTGTCTGCAAACCGCATTTGCCTTGAAGTGACAGAGACCTACTTTGTGCATATGGATCAGGCTAAGGTTGAAGTGTTAGAGCAACTTCGTGCGATGGGTTGTAAAGTCTCCTTGGATGACTTCGGTACTGGGTATACTTCGTTTGCCCACTTGCAACGTTTGTCTGTCGATGAAATCAAGATTGATCGCAGTTTTGTAAACCGCCTTGAGGACCCTAAAGCGAGAGTCGTAGTCGAATCAATGATTCATATTGCTCAAGCGTTACAGTACAAATTGGTGGCGGAAGGCGTCGAGACGTTAGAACAATTAGAGTACTTAAAAATGCTCGGCTGCCATTGTTTCCAAGGCTATCTCATATCTCAACCGACGTCGCTAGAGGCGGCGGTGGAGGCCAGTATCCCCACGATTGAAAACTGTTTATAGAAAGGGCGACCTGTATCGCCCTTTCTATGGCTCATTGGATTAGTGTGTATGGGCTTGGTCGCCCAGCTCACTGTCCAAATCTTCTTTAAAAAATTCGTATTTCTCGGCGCAGAATTGGCATTCGGCTTTGATGCTGCCTTGCTCGCTGATAATTTCACGAATCTCTTCTGCGCCCATGGAAACTATGGCATCAAAGGTACGCTGACGCGAGCATGAACAGCCAAATTGCATGGCTTTGGCATCGTACAAACGTAGCTCTTCTTCGTGATATAAACGGTGCAATAGCTCTTCGGTTGCTAAGCCTAGCAACTCTTCGTCTTTTACCGTTGAGGCAAGGTGAACAAAACGATCCCAAGCATCTTCGTCGCCTTGTTTGGCTTGTTCAGCTGGCAGACGTTGTAAGAATAAGCCCGCTGCTTGGGTGCCGTCCGCAGCCAACCATACACGGCTTGGTAGTTGCTCCGATTGGAAGAAATATTGCTCTAGACAGGCTGCCAGTGTGTCGCCAGCAATCTCCACAATCCCTTGGTAACGGTTACCGTTACGAGGTGAGATGGTAATTACTAGGTAGCCACCTGCTAATAGTTCTTTTAAAGACACCACTTCAGGGAAAGCTTGTTCTTCGTCCCATTGCGCAATCGCACGCAGGGTTTGGTGCTCGTCGCATTCTGCCATCAAGGTTTTCAGAGGGCCTTCGCCTTTACATTGCAGAGATAATACGCCGTCGATTTTGACGATATCACGCAGTAGGGCAATGGCCGCAACGAACTCGCCTAGTAATTTTTCAAGTGACTTCGGGTAGTGCTTACGAGCAATGATGTTTTGGTAAGCATCGGTCAGTAGGACGCGCTCGCCTCGAACATTGGTGTTATCGAAGGAGAAGCGTTGGATTTCATTGATGTTGTTCACAAGAATCACCGTTAAATTAAGTATGCGCTTATTTTAAAACTTGAGCGCTGATTTTGCACCTTATGTGGGGATCGGAATTAAGGTTTAAAGGGGTATTCGCGAAGAGACTCGCCTGCGATTCTAGAATCCACTAGAATGCGCCTTTCGCTCCATTTATTACCGTTAAAGACAGAGACGTTTTCATGATCCAGTTTTCCGAAGTCAGTTTGCAGCGTGGTACGC
Organism: Marinomonas fungiae; assembly: GCF_001418205.1. Taxonomy (GTDB): domain Bacteria; phylum Pseudomonadota; class Gammaproteobacteria; order Pseudomonadales; family Marinomonadaceae; genus Marinomonas; species Marinomonas fungiae. The sequence continues at coordinate 158,690 of NZ_LIQF01000002.1, forward strand.
AGTTTTTGCTTGAACAAGCCGATATGACCATTTATGAAGGTCAGAAGGTCGGCTTGATCGGTGCCAACGGCGCTGGGAAATCCTCTCTGTTTGCCTTGGTGCGTGGTCAACTGCATGCGGATACTGGTGAAGTCATCTTGCCAGGACAGCGCCGTATTTCTTTTATGGCACAGGAAGTGGAAGACGTCGATCGCACGGCGTTGGAATACTGTCTGGATGGCGATGATCGTTTACGTATGATCGAAGCTAAGATCGAAGAAGCGCAGGCCAAGGGCGATGATCATGGTCATGCCCATTGGCTAAGCGAATACGAAAACGCCCATGGCTATTCAGCGCAGTCCCGAGGTGAAACCTTGCTACAAGGCTTGGGCTTTAAAATGGCGGACATGCAAAAGAAAGTGGCGGATTTTTCTGGTGGTTGGCGTATTCGTTTGAACCTTGCCCGCGCCTTAATGTGCCCATCAGATATCTTGCTGCTGGACGAGCCGACTAACCACTTGGATTTGGATGCGGTGATGTGGCTAGAGAACTGGTTACGTAATTACCCTGGCACCTTGCTGCTGATTTCCCATGACCGCGATTTCTTGGATGGTATTTGTAGCCACATCGTGCATCTCTATCAAAAGAAACTGAATCTCTACAAAGGTAATTACAGCGATTATGAGCGTCAGCGTGCTGAACATTTAGCGCAGCAACAATCCATGTTTGAGCAACAGCAGCGCAAGCGTGCTCACTTGCAAGAATACGTGGATCGTTTCCGCTACAAGGCGACCAAAGCCAAACAAGCACAAAGCCGTTTGAAAATGCTAGAGAAAATGGAGCAGATTGGCCCTGCGCACATTGATTCTCAATTTGAGTTCTCTATTCCGATGGCTGAGAAAACCTCGCCGCAATTGGTCAGTCTAATTCAAGCGGATTTAGGTTATGTGCTGGAAGATGGCTCCCACAAGGTACAGCTGCCACAGTGTAACTTTTCGATTCGTGATGGCCAGCGTATTGGTTTGCTGGGTCCAAACGGTGCCGGTAAATCCACTTTGATTAAATCATTGGTGCAAGAGCTGGATTTATTGGCTGGGGAACGCGTCTATGGTGAAAACACTAAGGTCGGCTATTTCTCGCAACATCAGCTCAGTGCCTTGGACTTAGAGGCATCGCCAGTGTTGCATATTCAGCGTATTACGCCGACCGCACTAGAAGCCGATGTGCGTAAATACCTCGGTGGTTTTGGTTTTATTGGTGACGATGCGCTGCGTGCGGTCAAAGGTTTCTCTGGCGGTGAAAAGGCTCGTTTGGCCTTGTCTTTGATTGCTTGGCGTAAACCTAACCTGCTGGTGCTCGATGAGCCCACCAACCATTTGGACATTGAAATGCGCCAAGCGCTCACCGAAGCCTTGCAAGAGTTTGAGGGAGCTATTTTGGTGGTGTCCCACGATCGTCACTTGCTCAATAGTACCGTGGATGAGTTCTTCTTGGTGGCGGATCATAAGATCGAAGCCTTTGATGGGGATTTGCATTCTTATCACCAATGGCTACAGGCGCGTCAACAACAAGCCAACCAAGCAGAACGTGCGGTCGCCAACGATGCCAAAGTCGAAAAGGTTGATCGTAAAGAAGAGCGACGTAAGGCAGCGGAGCTACGTGAAAAACTGCGCCCATTGCGTAAGTCCATTGAGAAATACGAGAAGGCCATGCAGACCGCTCAGTCGCACTTAGAGATCATCGGCGAAGCGATGTCAGACAACAGCCTTTATGAAGCGGCTAATAAAGACAAACTGCAATCCTTGCTGGCGGATGAGGCAAAGTGGAAAAAAAACCTAGAAGAAGCGGAAGAAGCTTGGTTTGAAGCGCAGGATGAACTAGAGCAAATGGAAGCTGAATTGGCCTAATAATGGATTAGACAATGTTGTAATTGGGTAAGAAGGGTCGCTGAAGCGGCCCTTTTTGCATTTTATTGGCCTTTCTATAAATTTGCTGAATGACATCAAAGTATCCCTTATGCTTTTGTTCTAGAATGATTAACGTTAAACGCAATCGAAAGTTATCACTAACATGCTTTCCCTTGTTTTATGAGGCAATTTGGTTTCTGTAACTTAATTGTCACAATTTATTTATAGTTTACGACCCGTAAAGTAAGGAGCTGGTCATGACCTTTCCGTTTGTTCGTATGCGCCGTATGCGTAAAGATGATTTCTCTCGCCGTTTGATGCGGGAGCATCGCTTGAGCGCTGACGATCTAATTTATCCGATGTTTGTGATCGAAGGGCAAAACACGCGTGAAGCGGTGCCTTCTATGCCGGGAATTGAGCGAGTGACAATCGATTTATTGCTCAAAGAAGCGGCGGAGTTGGTTGAGCTGGGAATCCCTATGGTCGCGTTATTTCCCGTGGTGGGGGAAGCCAAAAAGTCGTTGTTAGCTGAAGAAGCTTACAATCCGGATGGTTTAGCCCAGCGAGCGATACGTGCCTTGCGCCAACATTTCCCAGAGCTAGGTGTGATGACCGATGTTGCATTGGATCCGTTCACAACCCATGGACAAGACGGCATCATCGATGAAGACGGTTATGTACTAAACGATATTACGACGGAAGTGTTGGTTAAGCAGGCTTTGTCTCATGCCGAAGCGGGCGCTCAAGTGGTTGCTCCGTCGGACATGATGGATGGTCGTATTGGCGCGATTCGTGAAATGCTTGAGCTTGAAGGCCACATTAACACACGCATTATGGCTTACTCTGCCAAATATGCCTCTGCTTACTATGGGCCCTTCCGTGATGCGGTAGGTTCTTCAGGTAACCTAGGTAAAGGCAACAAGTCCACCTACCAGATGGATCCTGCGAACAGCGACGAAGCCATTCGTGAAGTGATGCTGGATTTGGATGAAGGGGCGGATATGGTGATGGTGAAACCTGGTATGCCTTATCTTGATGTCGTGCGTCGTGTGAAATCTGAACTAGGCGTGCCGACTTACGCTTATCAAGTCAGCGGTGAATACGCCATGCAAATGGCGGCTTTCCAAAACGGTTGGTTAGATAAAAACCAAGTGATGATGGAGTCACTGTTAGCGTTTAAGCGTGCGGGGGCAGACGGTATTTTGACTTACTTTGCAAAAGACGCAGCTCGCCTTTTAAAGGGCTAAACTATTGAGTTGTCACGACTTGAAAGACTTGTTTGATGGTGTTTGAAAAATCAAACAACAAGTCGTGACCCGAGGATTGCGTTAGTGTAATTTTTAAAAGTTGCTCTGTTATGGCAGAGCAACACGGAACATAATGATGGCACGCTATTGGAGCTGACACGCAATGTCTGAACAGGCTGAAAAAGCAACCGAAGTTACTCAATCTTCTAACGTCAAAAATGAGGAATCTGCTTCTCATGAAGCAAAAAAAGCCACTGTGGATGCTGTCGAAGACCTAGTGTTGGAGACGATCCCCGAGCTTCCGATCGATCCTAGCCGTTTGGCGATTGAAGAGCGTTTGCCAGAGGATATTGATTTGGCTGACCCAGAGCTGTACTTCAATCGCGAGCTTAGCCATCTGCAATTTAACGCTCGTGTGTTAGAGCAGGCGATGGATGAAAATCATCCCGTTTTAAACCGCCTGATGTTCCTATGTATTTTTAGCTCGAACATGGATGAGTTTTTTGAGATTCGTGTGGCTGGGCTGAAGAGTCAGATCGAATACAGCCGCGAGAAAAATGGTCCAGATGGCATGCATCCGCGAAAAGTGCTGCAGCTCATTAGTGAACATGCGCACCAGCTGGTTCGTCGTCAGTACCGTATTCTCAATGACATTATTTTTCCTAAGCTTGCTGAGGAGAATATTCGTTTTATCCGCCGTTCGGATTGGACCGATAAACAAGCGGCTTGGGTGAAACGATATTTCCGTGACAATGTGTTGCCGATTATCAGCCCTGTGGGTCTAGACCCAGCTCACCCTTTTCCACGCCTAGCAAACAAAACCTTTAACTTCGTAGTGGAATTAGAAGGGCGAGATGCCTTTGGTCGAGAAAACGGTTTAGCGATCGTGCCTGCACCAAGTTCACTGCCTCGTTTGGTTAAGCTACCAGATGATGTGTGTGAAGGCGGTGATAATATGGTGTTCTTATCTTCCATCATTCACGCCCATGCAGATCAGCTGTTCCCAGGTATGACGGTAAAAGGTTGTTTCCAGTTCCGTCTAACGCGTAACGCAGATTTGGAAGTGGATTCTGACGATATCGGTTTGGATTTGGCGGGGGCACTGCGTACCGAGCTACAAAGTCGCCACTATGGTAGTTCAGTGCGTCTTGAAATTGCCGATAACTGTCCGGCTCACATTGTTGATGCATTGTTGGCTCAGTTTGATTTAACGGAGCAGGATCTATACTGCATTGACGGTCCTGTGAATCTAAGCCGTCTGATGGCGGTACTTGAGCTGGTTGATCGTCCAGATCTTTCTTATCCTCCATTCTCGCCAGGTTTACCAAATAAACTGGCTAAATCCGGTGGGATTTTTGATGCCATTCGTCAGCGCGATTATCTGTTAATGCACCCGTTTGAGAGCTTTTCTCCGGTCATTGATATGCTAAGTGAAGCGGCGAAAGATCCCAACGTGATTGCGATTCGTCAGACGCTTTATCGCACCGGAGCCCGTTCTCCCATTGCCAATGCTTTGGTGGAGGCGGCGCGCAATGGTAAAGAAGTTACGGTTGTCATTGAGCTTCGTGCTCGTTTTGATGAAGCAGAAAACTTGGCCCTAGCGAGTCGTTTACAGGATGCTGGGGCGATTGTGGTATACGGTGTGGTTCGCCATAAAACTCACGCAAAAATGATTTTGATCGTGCGTCGTGAAGGGGCTGAACTGACCCGCTATGTGCATTTGGGAACCGGTAACTATCACGCAGGTAATGCGCGACTCTACACGGACTACAGTTTCTTAACTTGCGATAAAGAAATTGGTGATGATGTTCACCGCGTATTCCAGCAATTGACGGGCATGAGTAAAGAGCTGAAAGTGAAAAAGCTACTTCATGCTCCGTTTACACTGCGAGACCGCTTATTGGATATGATTGCGCGCGAAGCTGAGAATGCGAAAAAAGGTGAGCCTGCTCGCATTATCATCAAGGTGAATTCGTTAACCGAGCAACGCCTTATTCAAGCGCTTTACAAGGCTTCACAAGCGGGCGTTAAGATTGATTTGATCGTGCGTGGTATCTGTACCTTGCGTCCAGGCATCAAAGGTGTCTCTTCTAATATTCGCGTGCGCAGTATTATTGGTCGATTCCTTGAGCACACACGCGTGTACTACTTCTATAACAACCGTATGCCGATGGTTTACCTATCCAGTGCGGACGGTATGGATCGTAACTTGAACAACCGTATCGAAGTGGCGTTTCCAATCCAAGACTACAAGCTGGCGCGTCGTGTGAAACAAGAGCTTGAGCATTATCTTAAAGACAACACGCAAAGCTGGTTGCTACAAAGCGATGGTTCTTATCAGCTGTCGAAACCGCGCAAAGGTGAGTACCGCAGTGCACAGCGTATCTTGCTAAATGACTTAGCTGATAACTCACGTTGATATAGAATGCGGTCATAAGTAATATGAAAATATCTTATGGCCGCTGCCTTTAGCCTTGGCTTACCAGCCGCTTCTTTTTCTATTTTTACAAGGAATGTTCATGTCGGATTTAGATACCTTTCTCGAACAGTATGGTCTTTCTGCTATTGATGCCCGAGCTTTTATCTACGCTAACCTATCTTCACCTGAAATCATTTACGAAACGGCTGGCGTTTATAACGTAAGTTTTTCCATGTTGGCGGAATTGTACGGACAAGGCGTCACTGAAGAGCAGGTAAAGCAGTTTTTTAGTCAGTTTGGTCTAGATACGACGGATTCAGCTCCACAATCTGACGTAACGGCCTTGTTTCCCGATAAAGAGTCCGTTCTGGGCGCTAGGAGCATAACGGTGAACACCGTCTCTGCTTTTTCTGACCGAACCACTCCCTATATAGAGACGGTTTTGACAAGAGAGGACTGGGATGGGGCGACTGTAACCTATAATTTTCCCAATACTCTCCCGGACTCGCACAGGGAGAGTTATGAAACGTCGTTTGGTTGGCGACCATTGAATGAGATTGAGAGAGCCTCGTTTGTTGATATTGCAAACCGTCAGAACCAATATATTGATGTTGAGCTGGTTCAAGTGTTTGACGCTGTAGAGGCTGATATTCAGGTGGTGGCGGTCATTCAGGACTCGACTACAGAGGCGTTTGCCTTTTTTCCTGCGTATGGCATTGGCGGCGATATCTTCCTTAATGCTGAAGGTTTAGCACTTAATCCAAACTACTATGCACCGGGCGGGTACGGCATCAGTACTATGGCGCACGAACTGGGCCATGCTATGGGCGGGGATCATACTTTCGAAGGGGACTCTGTGTTGCCAGTTGAGTTTGATAATACTTATTTCAGTATCATGACTTACACTGAAACAGGTTTTGTCGAAGTCGAAGCGTTTGTGTCAGGAGGAGAGTATTATACTCAAGAGACTGAATCTTATCGTAGCGAATTAGGCATCATAGATGTGGCCGCTTTGCAATATGCTTATGGTGCAAATATGGCGACCAACAGCGGTGATGATGTCTATGTGTACAACGAAAACAGTCGCTCTTTCGATTCCTCAAATGACCATTACCTTACGATATGGGATGCCGGTGGTGTCGATACTATTGATGTAAGCGGTGCTTCATACGGTAGTTTGATCGATCTGAATGATTACACCTTGTCTTCTGTTTCCGAACGTAGCGCTTATGAGGAAGCTTTAGAAGTCGCGGCTGAGGCTGGTTTAGGGACGTTCGATCAAGTCTCCTTTATCGAGAATGTGATCAACTCGCTAGGTGATGAGGCGTTTTTAAATCAAAATAATTTAGGAATTGCGTTTGGTGTGGTGATTGAAAATGTCGTAACGGGTGCGGCAGATGACGTGATTATAGATAACGAAGTGGACAATTTGATCTTTGCGGGTTCCGGAGATGACATTCTTTATTTAGGAGGCGGCGGCTACGATCAGGTTGATGGTGGAGCGGGGATTGACAGCGTCTACTTACCTCAAGCTTACAAAGACGTTGAGCGCTACTTTGATCAAGATGGCTATCATGTTTTGGCGGATAATTTTGCCGCCACGTTAGTGGGTGTTGAATATATTCATTACAGCGATACCACGGTCTCTATTGCGTAACACAGTAGGGGCTCTCGATAAAAAAGCATGCCATTGGCATGCTTTTTCGTATCAATACTGAAGAGAGTGCTTAGAGTTAGTCTTTCTTTGGGCGTGGCGCGTAAGCAAACACATCTGAGTGACAATTCGCTTCTTGAATGCCCTTAGCCTCAAGCTGGTCTAGCGTGCCGTAGACCATGCCTACAGAACCACTGATAAATGCATGACTGTCCTGTAACTCTAAATGGTCTTCTAGGATAGCTTCGTATAGCCAGCCTGTACGACCATTCCAATCATCGCTTTTTTCATTGACGACAACATGGATATGAAAGTTATCCGGTGATTGGTGGTTATTAATCCAATCCATAACGAAAGTGTCTGCTTTCGTACGCAGTCCCCAGTAAAAGTGCACCTGACCTTGGTATGCTTTGTGTACCAAATCATCAAAAATACTCTTCATCTGCGCAAAGCCTGTGCCGCCAGCAATCAGTAGCAAAGGGGCGTTTAAGTCCGTCGGAGATGTTTCAATATGCGCATCGCCGCCAGCCAGAAGCAAAGTAACGCTTGCACTGTTCTTGAGGTGGTCAACAACTTTGAATGCCAAGGATTCTTGATCAGCAACAAGAATGTATAGGCTAATCGTTGGCAATTCATGTGGCGCACTACCAATTGAGTAAGGAACTTTCTCGCCCGTTGGTAAAGCGATCATTAAATATTGCCCAGCGATGAACTGGCAGTCGTTGACTTCCAAATCCACTTTGTAAACTGTGCTATTGAGTGATTCGACTCGAATGACTTTAGCGTTAACGTCTTTCACCTAGATAACTCCGTTGTGCTCTCTAGCAGCTGTTGAAACAGCTTTTTAATAATTTTAGCGCATGAAGTCGCGCAATGGGCGCCATTATATCGATGCTTTTGGCAAATAAAAAAGCCACTTTCACGTAAAAGTGAGGAAGTGGCTTCTGTGTGTCGCGTATGGCAACAATGAATTACTTGTTTTTGCCTTTCATCGATTCGAAGAAGTCATCGTTGGTCTTCGTCACTTTTAAGCGGTCAATCAAGAATTCTGTGGCTGCCGTGTCTTCCATTGGGTTAAGCAACTTACGCAAGATCCACATACGCTGTAGCTCGTCTTCTGTGGTTAGCAGATCTTCACGACGTGTACCTGAGCGGCGGATGTTAATGGCAGGGAAAGTACGTTTTTCAGCGATCTTACGGTCAAGGTGTAACTCACAGTTACCAGTACCCTTAAACTCTTCAAAGATAACTTCGTCCATCTTAGAGCCGGTATCAACTAGTGCTGTGGCAATGATGGTCAAACTACCACCTTCCTCGATATTACGTGCCGCACCAAAGAAGCGTTTTGGACGCTCCAAAGCGTTTGCGTCAACACCACCAGTAAGTACTTTGCCTGATGATGGGATGACGGTGTTGTAGGCACGAGCTAGACGCGTGATGGAATCCAATAGAATCACAACATCTTTCTTGTGTTCTACTAGGCGTTTTGCTTTTTCGATTACCATTTCCGCTACTTGTACGTGACGTGCTGGCGGCTCATCGAATGTCGAAGCAACCACTTCACCACGAACAGTACGAGACATTTCAGTTACTTCCTCAGGACGTTCGTCGATGAGAAGTACGATCATGTGACATTCTGGGTTGTTGCGGGTGATCGCGTTAGCGATGTTCTGCAACATGAACGTCTTACCGGCTTTTGGTGGAGATACGATTAAAGCACGCTGACCTTTACCCATTGGCGCAACCAAATCGATGATGCGCGAAGTGATGTCTTCTGTGGAACCGTTACCCGTTTCCATTACCAAACGCTCGTTCGCAAACAGTGGCGTTAAGTTTTCAAATAGGATTTTGTTACGAACGCTGTCTGGCTTATCAAAGTTGATTTCGTTGACTTTTAATAGCGCGAAGTAACGTTCACCGTCTTTTGGTGGGCGGATCTTGCCGGCGATGGTGTCGCCTGTGCGTAAATTGAAACGACGAATCTGGCTAGGAGATACGTAGATATCGTCTGGACCCGCTAGGTATGAGCTATCAGGAGAACGTAAGAAGCCAAAGCCGTCTTGCAAAATCTCAAGGATGCCGTCGCCGTAGATATCTTCACCACTTTTCGCGTGGCGTTTCAGAATCGCGAAGATAACATCTTGTTTTCGGGAGCGGGCAAGGTTGTCTAACCCCATTTCCGCTGCGATATCTAATAGTTCAGGGACTGATTTCTGTTTTAGTTCGGTAAGGTTCATAAACGAATTTAGTTGTTAGCTCATATGAGGAAAAATGACGGGATCAAAGTGATGTAATTACACTGCTATAAATGATCAATGTCGGAAGTATTTAAATGTAAAAAAGCTTTTCGACACCGAATACCGGCTACGGGCATAACCATGGCTGGATTTCTCTAATTCGCAATGAGCGAAGTCGAACAGCGTGTATTACCTGATTGGAGTCTCAATACTGCAATTCAATAAAACAACAGTTCACAAGACCACCTAACTATAGTGCGACAAATTACGAAGGTCTATAGCCAAAAAGACTAAATAACGCCTTTTTTGTTAATTTTTTGATCGGTTCGAGTAAAAGTTTTGCCATGGGTCGGGCTTTGTGTCAACAAAGTCCTTGGAATTTGACCATGACAGATGGGGCTAAACCAGTTAATCTTCCGCACATTAGTTGAATTATCGAAAAGGCGTTGATGGATGCAATCACTTTTAGTGCAACAATCGCATGACTTTCCCTTCGAAAAAATTGCAGCGATAGACCTAGGATCAAACAGTTTCCATATGGTAGTCGCACAAGTTACCCACGGGCAATTGCGTATCACGGGCCAATACGGTGATAAAGTTCAGCTAGCTGCTGGCTTGCAAGAAGATGACACATTAGATGAAGCCTCTCAACAACGTGGCATTGACTGTATCGCTCAGTTCGCTCAGGTGATTGATGACTTACCGCTGGGTTCGGTTCGTATTGTGGGCACCAATGCCTTGCGTGCAGCGAAAAACCGCTATGACTTTATCTCTAAGGCCATGGATGTTATCAGCCATCCAGTCGAAATCATTGCAGGCCGAGAAGAGGCGCGCCTGATTTATGTGGGTGTGGCACGTACCATGGATCACGGTGATCAAAAGCGCGTGGTAGTGGACATCGGCGGTGGTTCAACGGAATTCATCATAGGTCAGCAACTAGAGCCAATCTTAACAGAAAGCTTGCATATGGGATGTGTTAGCTACCGTCAGCGCTTTTTTCCAGATGGTTTGATCACTAAATCCAATTTCCAAAAAGCGGTTACCGCTGCGCGTCTTGAGCTGCTGAGCATTCAAGATGATTATCTCGATGAAGGCTGGGATGTGGCAATTGGTTCATCCGGTACAATCAAAGCAGCTTACAACATAGCGCTTGAAATGGGGTGGAGCAAAAAAGGCATCACGCCAAAAGTGCTCAAACAAATTCAAAAAGCCCTGTTTGATGCTGGCCACGCCGATAATATCGACTTATTAGGATTGAAGCCGGAGCGGAAGTCGACCATTGCCGCTGGCATAGCGATTTTAACCGCTGTATTTGAGTGTTTTGGCATCAAGCAAATGGATTTTTCTAACGGTGCTCTGCGCGAAGGGGTGCTGTACGACATCATGGGGCGTTATGCGGATACGGACATTCGTGAGCGTACCGTTAATTATATGCTGAACCAGTACCATATCGATACGGAACAAGCCAAGCTGGTAACGCACACATCTTTGTCTATGTTGGCCCAAGTCAAAGACGATTGGGGCTTAGCGTCTCTTTCTAGTGAAGATATTTTACGCTGGGCGAGCCTCTTACATGAGTGTGGTATGGGAATATCTCACAGCCGTTATCATAAGCATGGCGCCTACATTATCAGTGAATCGGACATGCCCGGCTTCTCACAACAAGAACAGCAAGCGTTAGCATCGTTGGTTCTCCGTCATCGACGTAAATTTACACAGGCCTTGGAATATCGTTTCACAAAGAGCGATCAACAAGATCTAGATCGTTTGGCGATCCTATTACGTTTGGCGATCTTGTTGCATATTGACCGAAAAGAAGGGGATATGCCCATCTTTACGTTAAAAGCTGATGATAAATCTCTACACGCAGAGTTTTTGCCTGGTTGGTTGGACACTCGTCCATTGACCGCGGCGAACTTACAAAGCGAAGCGGATTACTTGGCTATGTCAGGTTATAACTTAACGTTTAAATAAGCGGGTTTCCGTGTCAAACAAAGCGCCCTGTGTCGATTTTTCGGATGCAGGGCGTTTTGCTTTTAGGCTAGGTTTTGATAGCGGCTATTTCGTTAGTTTATATCGCCTCTGCGTTGCACTCATTTGATCACCTTTTCAATGCCTACTTATATTTATATTTCCCTTTAAAAACATCGCTTTAAGAAATCACGTTTTTTAGCAAAAGGTTGCATGATTACGAACTAAAGATCGCTAAACTAATACCAAGGTATCAAGACATTAGCGTCAAAATCCGTATAATCTGCGACACACCTGCTCAAAACCCTTGCACGGTTGATCGCATTTGTTCTAAACGGCGTATTTCCGTGCAGAACGGCGTTCTCAGGGGAGTAATGAGGAAGTGCAATGATCTTTACCCAGATTGCAGAGGGACAGTCCGAATGCGTCTGTATCGGTTCGTATTCGCACCTTCCCTTATAGATGGTTAACAGCCCTTTTCTTCATTATTCTCAAACTACAAACTGGCTATGACACGGCGAAATCATATGACCTCAAACATTGTAGACGTACTACTCGTAGGCGGCGGTGCCATGAGCACCACCCTTGGCATGTTACTTAAACAGCTCGATCCTTCATTATCCATCACAATGGTTGAGCGTTTAGAAAAAGTCGCGCAAGAAAGTACCGATGGTTGGAACAACGCAGGTACCGGACACGCGGCATACTGTGAGCTTAACTACACTTCACCAAATCCTGATGGCACCACCAATATCGATAAAGCAGTTAATATCAATGCTGCCTTTGAAATAAGCCTACAGTTCTGGTCTTACCTTGTTGAGAAAGGCCTTTTGCCTGAGCCAGCACAATTCATAAACCGCGTACCTCATCAAAGCTTTGTCTGGGGCGCGGACAATGTGAAAAAACTAAAATCACGTTTTGAAGCCATGAGCGCACACCCAGCGTTCCGTGAAATGCAATACACAGAAGACCATGCCACCATGGCTGAGTGGATGCCTCTGATCATGCAAAATCGTAAAGGCGATGAGCCATTGGCCGCGACCCGCATTGAGCACGGTTCAGATGTTAACTTCGGTGCAATTGCTCGCAATATGGCGAAGTTCCTTGAGACTCAGGATGGCGTCAACATTGAACTGAGCGCCGAAGTCGAAGAGCTAAATCAGCTCTCTGACGGTACTTGGAAAGTCACCGTTGATCAAAAAGGCCAGCGTCGCGATATCCAAGCGAAATTTGTTTTCCTTGGTGCAGGTGGCGGCGCCTTACCATTGCTACAGAAATCCGGTATCAAAGAAGGTAAAGGTTACGGCGGTTTCCCAGTCAGTGGTCAATGGTTAGTATGTGATAAACCAGAGCTAGTAGAGCAACACCACGCGAAAGTCTACGGCGCTGCACCAATCGGTGCGCCACCAATGTCGGTTCCACACTTGGATACGCGTATCATTGATGGCAAAAAAGCCATCTTGTTTGGGCCCTTTGCAGGCTTCACCACTAAATTCTTGAAGCGTGGATCTGTGTTTGATCTAGTGAAGAGTGTTCGCGTTGATAACCTTGGTAACATGCTAAGTGTTGGCAAGAACAACATGGATCTAACGAAATACTTGATCAGTGAAGTGCGTCAGTCCCACAAAGATCGTTGCGATTCATTGCGTAACTTCTTTCCTGATGCTCAGGATAAAGACTGGACATTGGCATACGCGGGTCAACGAGTTCAGATCATCAAGCAAGGCCCTGATGGCGCGGGTAAATTGGAGTTCGGTACCGAAGCGATTGTCGCCGAAGACGGCTCTATTGCGGCACTGTTAGGCGCATCTCCTGGTGCTTCTACGACTGTTAATACCATGATCGGGATTCTTGAGCGCAGCTTTGCTGACCGTATGCAGTCAGCAGAATGGCAAGCGAAGATGAAAGAAATGGTACCGTCTTACGGACAGTCTTTGGTAGAAAACACCGATCTGTTGCTTGAAATTCGAGCGCGTACGCTTGAGACATTGAATCTTAAGCCGTAAGCTTAAGGCCCAACGCTTTCAAAGCCGACCTCACCACAAGTGGCGTCGGCTTTGTTATATTTTAAGGAAATGATAATGACTACTTATGCTGAACGCTCCGACGCACTGTGCGATAAACTTCGCGATCTTGAGCATCAAGCACAAGACGGCGACCAGTTGTTTTACTGTGCTTACTTGCTAGGTCTACTTGGCCTACATAGCGCCGCAGAAGGCGAGGGCGCGGATCAATTTGACGCTTATTTTGAAACAGAACTAAAAGTTACACTAGAAGCAGAAAAAGTTTCCGAGAAGGATCAAGAAGCGATCTTGGCGCTTTGGAATCAAGTGTCGCGATAATTTTAGGGCCGCGGTCTTGGCAGGATAAGAAGCCAAATCCATTCTTCTTAAGGGGGCAGATCTCTTTCGTTACAATCGTGAAGTTAAACTATGTATTCGCAGGGATCTGACCCCAAGTATAAGCATCCATAAAAAGTAGCAACCTATAAGGCTTGTATATGTCTGAAGATATTCGTTGGTTACAACGCTTTGATCACTTTAAAAAAGCGTATGCACAGCTTCAAGAAGCATTGCAGCTGATGTCTGAGCGTGAGCTTAGCAACATTGAGAAGCAAGGTTCTATTCAGGCATTTGAGTTCACTTATGAGCTGGCTTGGAATGTATTGCGCGACTATTTGATCTGGCAAGGGATTGAGTCTGTGTCAGGATCCCGTGATGCGATTCGGGAAGGCTTTAAGCGCGAGCTGATTTCTGATGGCCACGCTTGGCTGGCTATGCTACAAGACCACAACCGCACGGTGCACACTTATAACGAAGCAACCGCTAACCAAATTATCGAGCATTTGCGCACCCAGTACGCGCAGCTGTTCGCTGAGTTTGTGGTGACCTTTCAGCGAAAAGCCGATGAAGAGCTGGCGGGCTTTTAATGTCTGATCAATTTGGCTTAACTTCATCTGAAATAGAGCAAATACGCTCCGTTTTCACGCAATTCCCAGAAGTCACGCAGGTTTTAGTCTACGGCTCGCGAGTGAAAGGAAATTACCGAGCATCATCTGATATTGATATGACCATCATGGATAATATCGATTGGCCTTTATTCAATCGAATAGAGACTGAGCTAGATGACCTGATGTTGCCCTATCAAATTGATTTATCGATATTTTCGAAAATTGAAAACGATAATTTGATTGATCATATCCAGCGTATTGGCCAGCCGATTTATAAAGCTTCGTAAATCAATCATGTTTTGGACGGATGAAGCCAAATCCATTCTTCGCTCCACGCGCAAGCAAATTGAATTGCAAGGGCAGTGTAATTGCCACAAGAAACGGGTCTGTCTACATCCCCATAAATAGTGGAATCAATACCGGCACTAAAAAGCTCATAATAAAACCACTGGCAATGCACACAGGGATGATCTCAGCGCCATGCACTTTGCCAAGTAGCGGTAATGTGAAGTCCATGGCTGTGGCTCCAGAGTAGCCAACCGATAAGTGGCTGTTAATGCGAGCAAACATGGGGATCAGCATCAAGGCCACGATTTCACGGCCTAGATCGAGTAAGAAAGCGGTCGTGCCGAGCACGGGATCGCCCAGTCCGGTAATCAAGATGCCAGATAAGCTGTACCAGCCAAACCCAGACACCACGGCGAGACTTTTATTCCACTCTAAACCTAATAATGATCCTGCGACCAAGCCAGCGAAAAGAGTGATCACAACTGTAGTGCAGGCAATGGCAACGCCTTGGGTATTAAGAAACAGTTTGCGTAAACGAAAGTTACCTTGGCGTAGTTGGCAACCGACTAAAAACAGCAATAAATAAAGTAGCCAAGTGACAAACTCATCGACATTTGGAAGCCAGCTTTTTAGGCTCCAACCGCACATTACTCCGGCTAGCACCCACGCTAAGGTTTTTGCGGCATCGGTTAATGCTTGGCGAGTGGATGAATTATTATCCACATGCTCGACTTTGCTGGCGCCTGCGTGGAAAACTCGTCCGCTTATCCACAAGGCTAATAAAGGAAGCACTGTTATAGCGATGAACAATATAACGGCCTGATAGCCCGCAATGACGATTTTACTGGCTAAATTATCCAGTGCACCAATGCTGTAACCGATCAACCCTAAGATCAGGTAGGTAAGCTGTGAAAGACCCTTCGCAACCCGTTCTGGCGTAAAGGGTTTGAAATGGATCCAATAGCCCGCTAGAAGCGCTGCAAGCAAGGGGCCAAGTGTTGAGAGAATAGTCATAATCTCTTGATCCTAAAAAGGTTTTATTAAAATGGAGGAAAACGGCTGTGATTGTTAAGGGGATGCCTGAAAAGCACAGAATCGGTGCAATTATACTGAGTTATCGTGCAAAATTGACCACTTGGTGATAAATTCGCCGCACTTAAAATTGAATCCATTTCATAGACACTAAAGCCATGTTTACCCAGTTAGCCAAGCGTCACCCTGCTTTGAGTGAAATCCTGCATTTACTCTTTCCAATGATTCTCACCATGACGTTGGAATTATCCATCAGTCTTGTGGATACAATTATGCTGGGACACTACAATTCGCTCCATTTAGCAGCCGTTGGTCTTGCGGCGAGCCTATGGACGCCAGTTGGATGTTTCATGATTGGCGTCACCTTTGGCTTGACGCCGTTGATCACGCGACACCTTCATGGGCGTCAGCGGTTACTGGTGAATGTGTATATGTCACAGGCGTTTGGTTTGTCGATTATTTTGGGCATAATCGGCGCGATTTTGAGTCTAACGTTGCTTCCTTGGGCGGCGAAAATGATGGCCAGCGAGCCGGAAACGCAACAAGTGGCACAGCAGTATTTGTATTTGTTTTCGCCAACCTTTATGGCTTTGGCGTTAATGACGTCTTACAAAAACCTCTTTGAAGCAGCGGGTAAGCCTCGAGTGCCATTAATGGTTGCTACTCTTAGCTTGATCTTAAACATCATTTTTAATTACATACTGATCTACGGAAAATTTGGCTTTCCCGAACTGGGTGCGAGCGGTGCCGCTATCGCCTCCGGTGCCTCGGTTTGGTTATCACTTGCGGTGTTTGTGCTCTACGATCTTAAAGTGAATAAAGATACTTTGTTCAGTAAGATCGATTGGTACTACGCCCGTAATTTTAAAATCTTGTTCGGTGTTGGCATGCCAGCAGGCTTTGCGTTCTCCTTTGAGATCGGTTTGTTCTCATCGTTGACTTGGCTGATTTCAGCATTTGGCGATTTGGCGTTGGGGGCGGGTCAGATCGTCATGTCTTATTGCACTATGTTATTCACTCCCTTGATGGCCATGAGTGCCGTAACCGCTATTGTCGTGGCGAAGGCTATGGCGACCGATGGTATTGAAGAAGTGCAGCGCCGCATTCGTATTATTTTGATGCTTGGGGCAGGCTATGTCGCAGTGTGTTTTACATTGACTCAGAGCTTTAATGAGCAGATCCCTTTGTTATTCAGTTCCAATGAAGCTGTCGCTGCGATGGCGGCAGGGATACTGTTGATTGCGTCGGCTTATCAACCGCAAGATATGGTGCAAACGGTGTTTACTGGCGCACTGCGTGGGTTCCGTGATACTCGCTCTAGTATGATTGCCATGGCGATTTCATTATTTGGTCTTAGTATTCCACTCGGTTACTGGTTGGCGCATCTTAGTCCTTGGGCTGAAACGCTAAATGTTAGGGGCTTATACATCGGTCTTGGCATCGGTATTTTTGTGTTGGCTGCAATCCTTGTTACCCGCTACCGCATGACCTTGAAGAAATTCCGCAATAAGAAGCTGCCACATCCTGAGGAAGTGGCTTAGGCGTCTTCGGGTACTGTCGAAGCCAACTCCATTTTTCGCTCCACGCGCAAGCGCTAGAGTGCGCTACAAATGGACATTGGCTTCTTTTGAGTCTGCTAATCAAAAGGACAGATCTGGTATTCAAGTATTATCGAAGCCAACTCCATTTTTCGCTCCACGCGCAAGCGCTAGAGTGCGCTGCAAATGGATATTGGCTTCTGAATATTTAGTCACTAAAGTCTTTCAAAGCGTCCCATGCGTTTGCTGAGCGCTGACGCGTCGGTGTCGAAGTATGAGACGAGACAGGCGCAAGCGAAGGAAATTGCATGGGATGCTATGTCCACACGAAGCTTGGGTTGCTACTTATCTGTCTGAGGTAATCCGAAGCAAACTACGAACGCTCAGTCTGAAACGCTCTACATTGCTCAATCAGTCCATCGATATCCATATGTTCATCACAGCTTTTTGCTAGGCGAGCGACTTCTTGTTCGCGGTAGGCTTCGTAGTCAAAGGTTTGGCTATCGGCCGCACCCGCCCAGTCGAGTAGGGCTTTGAGAGCGTTTTTATCATCGAATAAGCCGTGTAGGTAAGTCCCTATGATTTGTTGGTCATCTGATAGATAACCTTCGAGCTCACCGTTTTCCAGCTGTGCGAAGTGTTGAACGGGTTGCTGGAATTCAGATATACCGCTGTGAATTTCATAGCCTTTTATACTGGCATTTCCAAACGGTGAAATGGTGCCGGTACGTTGTTTCAGTAGCTTGCCGTTTTTTAACTCGGTGCGCATGGGGATGTAACCAAGGCCTTTGGCGCTGGAGGGTTCGGCGTTTTCCATGCCTAATGGGTCGTCTAGGGATTCCCCGAGCATTTGGAAACCTCCACAAATACCAAGTAACTTACCTCCGTAGCGCAGATGGCGAGCTAGATAATCCTCCCAGCCTAATTCACGCAGGAAGGCCAGGTCGCTCTGTACGCTTTTACTGCCCGGTAAAATGACTAGGTCGGCGGGAGGGATAGTCTCATTTTTACGTACTAAGGTGACTTGAACATTTGGGTGTAAGCGCAGCGCATCCCAATCCGTGTGGTTGCTGGTGCGAGGAAGTACCGGAATCACTACTTGCAGCTTAGTGTCTTCGGTGGCTTTTAAAGGGCTGGTTGCCACGGCATCTTCAGATTCTAGGTGAAACCCCATCAAGTAAGGTAAGACACCAAGCACGGGTTTACCGGTGCGCTCTTCTAACCAATCAAGACCCGATTGCAGTAAGGCAATATCGCCACGAAAACGGTTAATGACAAAACCAATCACACGATCTTGTTCGCTTTGCGACAGCAGCTCTAATGTTCCCACCAAGTGCGCAAATACACCGCCCTTGTCGATATCGGCAATGATGATGACAGGGCAGTCAATCTGTTCGGCAAAGCCCATATTGGCAATATCGCGAGCGCGTAGGTTGATCTCTGCAGGACTGCCAGCCCCTTCGATAAGAACGCTTTCGTATTGATCTGCTAAACGTTGGTAAGAATCCAATGCCGCATCCATGGCGATGGTCTTGTATTCGTGATAGCCCACGGCGTTCATGTTGCCTACTGAATGTCCTTGAATAATCACCTGTGCGCCGATGTCAGTATTAGGCTTGAGCAGGATTGGGTTCATATGCACATCAGGCTCAAGACCCGCTGCATAAGCTTGCACCGCTTGAGCACGGCCAATCTCTTTGCCATCAGCTGTCACAGCGCTGTTTAGTGCCATATTTTGAGGTTTGAACGGCGCGACGTTAATCCCACGCTCTTTTAGCAAACGGCATAACGCGGTCACCAAAGTACTTTTGCCCGCATCAGAAGTTGTGCCTTGCACCATAAGATTAAAAAAACGCATGTGGGTTTGTCCGTTCGATTGATTACAATGGGGCGATTTTAACGTATTTCACTGCTTTTTAATTGAATGTTGTCGTGGATAACCTGATGGATTTTCTTTTTGAATATGTTTCCTCTACCGCCTTTGCTGTACTTGGAGCCTTAATATTAGATCGCTGGCTTGGGGAGCCTCAGTCGTGGCATCCACTGATTTGGTTTGGGCGTTGGGCGAACCGTTGCCGTAAAGCATGGCAACTGTATCCGACCGCTCCCAAATCATTACAACGGATTCATGGTGTTCTGGCGTGGGCAGTAGCCGTATTGCTTATCGTGATGACACTGACGGTTTTGCTGTGGCTTTTACCTAGTTGGCTTGAATGGCTGACCGGAACGGTGATTTTGTATTTCACTATTGGCTGGCAGAGTCTGCGCGAGCATGCTATCGCTATTGCTAAGCCTTTGCTGACGCAGGACTTAGCCAACGCTCGAGACGCGGTAGGGCGCATTGTCAGTCGCGATACGTCTGAGTTGGATGAAACACAGATTGCCAAAGCAGGCATGGAATCGGTACTGGAAAACGGCAGTGATGCGATCTTTGCGCCGATCTTTTGGTTCTTGGTGTTGGGGCCATTTGGCGCATTGTTGTACCGGTTGGCGAATACTTTGGATGCTATGTGGGGTTACAAAACGCCTGAGTTGCTGCATTTCGGATGGTGTGCGGCGCGGGTGGACGATGTGCTGAACTATATACCTGCACGTTTAACGGTATTGACTTATGCTGTACTCGGAAACACCAAACGAGCGTTGTATTGCGCGTGGTACCAAGGCCGTGGTTGGAAAAGCCCGAATGCGGGGCCTGTGATGGCGGCTGGTGCGGGGGCGTTACAGGTGTCGTTAAGCGGTGCTGCCAGTTACTTTGGTGAAGTGCAGGTGCGTCCAACATTAGGTGAAGGACCTGAGCCCAAAGCACAGGACTTGGATCAGGCGGTGCGCCTGGTAGATAAAGGCGTCTATCTGTGGGCGCTGCTGATTTTATTATTGATGTAATATGAAAAACTTTGACTTAGAGCCACCTAAACATGGCGGTGATTTACAAGCATGGCAGCGCCGTGAACAAGGGGCAGATCATTGGCTGGATTTATCATCGGCCTGTAATCGCGAGCCGTGGCCGATTCCTGACGCTTTCTTAGAAAACAGTGCCAAGCTTTGGTATGAGCTGCCTGATTCTTTCGCCTTACAACAAGCCGCGACGGACTATTTCGGACAAGCGCCTTTGGCAATTGGTGCGGGGACACAGCAGTTTATTGAGGTGTTACCAGCGCTTTTGCAGGAGCAGGGGCGTACTCAAATCGTGATGGTGCCAGCCATCGGTTATCAAGAGCATGGTTACTGCTGGCGAAAATGGGGCTATGAGGTGGTTGAGTATCACGCGATCGAACAGCTGTTGAATGCAGACTGGGATATTGCTGTGGTCATTTCGCCAAATAACCCGACTGGGCAATATGTTCCGTCTACGGTTGCGAGCCAGCTTAAAATCTTACTAGAAAATTCAGCGCGGCACTTGATACTGGATGAAGCCTTTTTAGATACGACGCCGGAGCAAAGTTGGCTTAATCAGGCGTTGCCTAGAGGCTGCTTTGTGCTGCGTTCGGTCGGGAAGTTTTTTGGTTTAGCGGGAGCGCGTGTCGGTCTGATTTTTGGTGAGATAGCCTTTCAAACTGCCCTGAAGTCATTGCTTGGCCCCTGGCCGGTAGCAACGCCTGCATTGCAGTTGGTAGCGTTAGCGCTTAATGATAGAGCATGGCAAGCCGAAGCTTTGGATTCGTTAGCCGAACGTCACGAGTATTTTATGGATACCATAGTACCTAAGTTAAATACTTTATTTGATTCTCAAGCGATGCAGCATACGCCGCTATTTTATACTTGGCTGCTGGAGGCAGAGCAGGCTAATAAGGCTTTTGCAGCGCTGCACTCGGTGGGTATCCATATCCGCCTTGGCCAAGGCTGGGTTCGCTTATCCTTGCCCGCGGGCCATGAAATGCAGCGCTTAAATGCTGGATTGGTGAGATTATTGCAAGGACATCAATTAAAGGAGCTTGGATGAAGCATTTAGTACTCGGCGGTGTGCGCAGTGGCAAAAGTCAATTTGCCGAACGTTGGATTGCTGAACAGCGCAAGCAAATTGTCTACATTGCTACTTCTCAAGTTTGGGATGGCAGCATGGCGGAGCGTATTGCTAAGCACCAGTCCTATCGCCCTGATCATTGGCATACCATCGAAGAGCCAATTACCTTAGCCGACACTCTGAAGAAGGTGGCCTCTGAGCAACCTGAATCGGGAGTGATCGTGGAATGTTGCTCCTTATGGTTAACCAATTTACTGTGTGCGGAAAACGAAGCACAGTTAACTCAGGAGCGTGAGCAATTCTTAGCTGTCTTGGAAAATTACCCATTGCCAGTGATCTTGGTCAGCGCTGAAGTTGGCCTTGGCATCATGCCGATTAACGCGTTAGCAAGGCGCTATGGTGATGAAATTGGTGTGTTGAACCAGCGTATGGCGCAGATTTGTGATCAGGTAACCTTGGTTACAGCAGGTTTACCAATGACCTTGAAAGCTACTCAGGGTAAGTGAGATCAATATTTAAATGTGCCGGTTATAGTTTTTATAGAAAAAACTTAACCGATTGGTCTAAAATACGCCGCTTAACCGATCAGGCCTGATGATGCTCCTCATAAAAAGAGGAGATTAGGCTCGACCAGAAAGCTTAGGAGCAAAGCATGAACCCCTACTCAAAAGATTTTCCTGTTTCTTGGCATGAGCTGCATCGAGATGCCCGCGCTTTATCGTGGCGACTACTCGAACAAGGTCCTTGGAAAGGCATTATCGCGATTACTCGCGGTGGTCTGGTCCCTGCGGCGATTCTATGTCGTGAAATGGACATTCGTCTGATCGATACCATTTGTGTGGTGAGTTATGATGCAAAAGAAGAAGGCGGCACCGCGAATGTTCAAGGTGATCTGCGCATCCTCAAAGGCGTCGACGGCGACGGCGAAGGCTACATCCTAATCGATGACCTGGTGGATACGGGGAAAACGGCTCGCGAGATTCGTAAGCTATTGCCGAAGGCGCATTTTGCGACTATCTATGCCAAACCCGCGGGCAAGCCCTTAGTTGATACGTTTATTACCGAGGTTAGCCAAGATACTTGGATTCGTTTCCCATGGGACATGGAATACACCTTCTCAACACCTCTAGCAGATCGTCAGAAAGGTTAGGGTGTGTAAAGGTCTTTGAGTTTTAGGGGGCGCCTTGTATACACTTGCGCCCTCGCTCAAACATTGCATTTTGCTACACAAAAAAACGCGTGGATGTGCGATAAATAAGCTAACTTAAAAAGGCTTTGAGGGGTTTCCCCAATGGGTGGGGAATCTAATCCCATAGACAGTGTAGGTATCATTATGCATCACACGCTTACTCGCTCCATGTTGCTTTGCCTAGCCTTCATCACTACGCCTGCAGTGATGGCGGAAGGCTCCGTTGCTCGAGCTTTGTTTGCTTCCGATATACTGGATCGCGAACCCATTGATGAGCTGGGCGACGTGATTAAAGTTGAATACGGTGAAATTCAGCGCGTTTATTTCTTTACTGATCTGCGTGAAATGGATGGCAGTCAAGTGTCTCATGTATGGAAGCTCAATGGTGAGGTTGAAGCGGAAGTTTCATTTGATATTGGTGGAGACCGTTGGCGTATTTGGTCGACTAAACGCTTAATGCCTGGTTTTGATGGCAAATGGAGTGTTGATGTCGTAAAAGATGGCGAAGTTCTGGAAACTCGCTCGTTTGATTACGTGGATGAATGGTAAAATAGTCACGTTAATTATTTCGAGAGGTTGATTTTTATGCCACATATTCGCGTACGCGGTTTACCCTTAGAGGACCTTGAGTCGGTTTCTGATACCTTGATTGAGACGCTCGCTGAGCTGACAGATACCCCTAATTCTCACTTTACCCTAGAGTATCAATCATCTATTTATTTAGTGGTAGGAGGGGCGTCGCCAGCCTACCCATTTATCGAGATTCTTTGGTTTGACCGCGGTAGTGAAGTGAAGGCTAAGGTAGCGCAAGCAATTGATGATCTGATCCGACCGTTGATTGATGCTGGGCAAGATATCACCACGTTATTTCGCGATATTAAAGGCGGCGACTACTTTGAAAATGGTGAGCATTTCTAGCGTCTACTTACGCAATCGAGCTGCTGATGACTTAAAAAAACCGTATCCTAGTTCACTAGGATACGGTTTTTTTGTAACAAAATGTAATGAATTATGCTTGCTGGAATTCGTAGATGCTGCCTAACTGCAGTATTTGAGTGAGCTCATCTAAGGCCTGACGCGATTCGTTCAATAAACTTGGATCGGCCAGATCGGCTTCGACAATACGATCACGGTAATGTTTTTCTACCCACTTATTTAGGGTGCCGAACAGTGACTCATTCATTAGGGTAGCAGGATTAACGGCTGCAAGTTCCGCTGTATTCATGGCTACACGAAGACGTAAGCATGCTGGGCCGCCGCCATTGCTCATGCTTTGTTTTAGATCGAACACCTGCACATCTTTAATCGGCGTGGATTGCTGAATTAAATCCTGTAAATAGCTCCAAACAGGTTCATTCTGCTCAACTTCGCTCGGCACGATCAGAGTCATATTGCCATTAGCGTGGCTCAATAATTGGCTGTTAAACAAATAAGACTGAACACAATCCTGAACCGATACGGCGCTATCAGGAACTTCTACAAAGTAGAGTTCTTTGTCTTGCTCGCCCCAAGCTTGGCGCAGATCGTTTTGCATTTGCTGCGTGTCGAGGAAGGCTTTCTCATGGTAGAAGTGCACGTTGCCATTGCCGACCGCAATCACATCGTTGTGGAACACGCCGGCATCAATGACATCAGGATGTTGCTGTACAAAAACGGTTCGTTCAGGTGCCAGACCATGAATCCGAGCCACCGCTTGGGAAGCTTCTAATGTGTGGCGAGCAGGAAAACGTTGTGGACGAGGCTCTGCTGTATTAAATGCTGACATACCATAAACAAACAACTCAACCCCAGCTTGACCGTAATCGCCACAGAAACGGGTATGGTTTGCTGCTCCTTCATCGCCAAAATGATCGACACTAGGGAGTGCTAAGTGATGTGCAAAATGATCACTATCTGGGAACGTTGCCTTCAGGATGCGGCCTGTTGTTTGATGCTCAATAGAGCGATGAAATTTGTTCACTAGGTTTGCTGGTGTAAAATGAACACGACCATCCTGAGTATCGGCGCTAGGAGATACGGTGGCGGCGTTAGCGGTCCACATACAAGATGCAGAACTCACAGCAGCCAAGACTTTCGGTGCTTGCTGTGCTGCTTTTGCCAGCACTTGTGCGTCAGTACCACTAAAGCCGAGCGCTCGCAGCGTCGGAATATGTGGGCGTTCATGGGGGGCTAGAACCCCTTGCACAAACCCCATGTCGGCTAGAGCCTTCATCTTTGTTAAACCTTGCAGCGCCGCAGCTTTAGGGTTGGACGGCTTAGCGGAGTTTAAAGAGGAGGCAACGTTACCGTAAGATAAACCACTGTAGTTATGGGTTGGCCCAACTAGACCATCAAAATTTGCTTCGATTGCAGAATGCATGGGGGATCCTCAAGTTACAGGCTTAAGCCGTTCGGTAAAGTTTCTGGTACCTGAAGTTGTTCCACTTCAATACTTGATACAGGGTAAGCACAGTAGTCAGCCGCGTAGTAAGCACTTGCTCTATGGTTGCCACTGGCACCAGTACCACCGAAGGGGGCTGCACTGGACGCGCCGGTAGTTTGACGGTTCCAGTTAATAATGCCGGCACGGGAGTGTTGTAAAAACCACTCATACTCTGCTCGATCATCAGACAAAATACCGGCGGACAAACCAAAACGAGTGTTGTTGGCGATCTGCATCGCTTGCTCTAAATCGTCATAACGAATAACGGTGAGCAGTGGGCCAAAGTACTCCTGATCAGGTAGTTTTCCTAACATGTCAGTGGCATCAATGATGGCCGGAGAAACAAAGCCTGTATGGCTTTCACCTCGTTCCATTGGCACGATTGTTTGAGCACCTAAGAGAACCAATTTTAGATAGTTTTGAAATAATCCTTCGGCGGCTTTGGCTGACACCACAGGGCCCATAAATGGCTGTGGTTGGGCGTCATATCGATCAACTTTTAAGGCTTTAGTAGCATCAATCAGGGCACTCAGAATGGCATCGCCATGGGCGCCTTTAGGCAGCAATAAGCGGCGCGCGCAGGTGCAACGTTGGCCAGCAGATAAGAACGCCGATTGCAGGATTTCATATACGACCGCACGCACGTCTTGAGTTTTTTCAGACACCAGCAGTGGATTATTGCCACCCATTTCGAGCGCCAGAATTTTACCAGGGTGACCTGAAAATTGTTTATGCAATACATGGCCTACTTCTGGGCTACCGGTGAAGAACAAACCATCAATGCCATCGTGGTTTGCTAGTGCGATTCCCGTCTCACGTTCGCCTTGCACAAGGTTTAATACGCCCGCAGGAATGCCTGCTTGTTGCCATAACTGAATGACTAAATCGGAAGTGGCTGGAGCCAGCTCACTTGGCTTAAATACGATAGTGTTGCCAGCAATCAGCGCTGGAACGATGTGGCCATTCGGTAAATGCACAGGGAAGTTATAGGGGCCAAATACGGCTACCACACCGTGTGGGCGGTGGCGTAGAACCGCCTTAGCTCCTGGCATTTCAGACGACTTGGTGCCAGTGCGTTCGTGGTAGGCTTGCTTAGAAATCCCCACTTTACCAATCATCGCTGCCACTTCCGTACGGGTTTCCCAAATAGGTTTACCGGTTTCACGGCTGATTAGAGTGGCGATAGCTTCCGTATTTTCTTTAACCAATTCTGCAAAGCGTTCAATGATGGCCAGACGTTCTTCAATAGGTCGATTTGCCCATGCGGGAAAGGCAGCACGGGCCATGTCTATCGCATGACCTACTTGTTCTGCACTGGCACTACGGCCTTGCCAAACTAGGCTAGCATCAGCCGGATCAATTGACTGGAAACTTGCACCATCGCCATCGTGCCAAGTGTTATTAATAAACTGCTGTTGTTTCATTGTGAACTCCTGTGCTTAATGGCGTGTGTGAGGAAGTAGTTCGACGATGCGAACCGGCTCTTTGTGATTTACTAACAAGGCATCGGCTTCTTCTTGGCTCAGCACTAAACCACTGCCAGGAGGTGAAGAGCGTTGAATCAAGATGCAGCGGAAATCTGCAAGTTTGGCGTTAGAGACTAGGTAATGTAGGCCGTCACCTAAGTTCTTTGGCTGACCAATGGTAGCCAATACTAGACGGCTGTCGCGTACCGCGCGGATGTCTTCCACACGTGCTTCTAAGGTTGGCCCGCCATCAAAGATGTCGACATAGTTCTCGTAGCGAAAGCCTTCTTGTTCAAGTAAGCGGCGTGCTGGCTCGGTTTTTGTGTGTACCTTGCCCAACACATCTCGTGCTTCTTGTGGTAGCAAATTGACGTACACAGGATTGTTCGGCATTAATTCAGCAATGAATTGTTTATTGCCTTGTGCGGTCAACTCATCAGCACGCTCAAAATCAATTGAGAAGAACTGTCGCCCCAGACTTTCCCAAAGTGGAGAGACACCATTTTCATCACACACTCCGCGCATTTCAGCAAAGATTTTTTCATCAAAGCGCTCAGGGAATTGTGCTAGGAACATAAAACGGCATTTTGAGAGTAATTGGCCATTGCGGGAATGGCGGTAATCTTCTTGCAAGAACAGGGTACAGACTTCACTCAGGCCAGTGAAATCGTTGTTTAGTATTAAGGTTGGATGAATATTGTGGATGCCTAGCTCACGGGAAGAGTGGGTAATGGTGCCCAAATGATAGCTGTAAAAAGGCTCATCTAAACCAACGGCAGCGAGCAGGCCAGAGGTGCCGACGATGGCCCCTGTCTCGGTATCTTCCAGCACGAATAGATAAGATTCGTCCCCCGGCGCGGGAATGGTTTCTTTTTGAAATGAGCGTTCGGACAAGGCGATTTTACGCGTTAGAATGTCTTCATCAGCCACTAAGGAAGTGAAGCCAACTCCCGTTAAAGCCGCCAGACGATAAAGCTCTTCTAAATCATCTTTGCGAATTGAACGTATGACCATCATAGCGGTGTTCCTCTTAATACTTCGTAAAGGGCGCTCGATACGACGCCTTGTGTCATTAAAGTTTAGACCATTGCACTAGGCTGCCAGAGTGAATATTTAATCGCTCTTGGATGCCTGGATGCATGACCAAACCGGCAACTTGCGCATCCGCTGGAGTGCAGGTCACGCGGAAATCTTCTAGGTGGCCAGCGGCCACTAGGTAACGCTCTTCAGCACTTAAATTAGTGTCGATCAACGCCTTACCAGTACGTTGCTCAGTAACGGTTTTTAGATCTTGAACACGAGCTTCGATACTTGGACCTGCATCGAAAATGTCGATGTAGTCGCGAAACACAAATCCCTCATCTAATAAGATATTGGCGACTTTCTCTGAATCTTCATGAATCACGCCAATGACCTCTTGCGCCTCTTGCGTTAGGGTTGGGACATAAATGGGATAACGTGGCATCAGCTCTGCGATAAACTGTCTGTTACTGATACCGGATAAATAGTCGGCTTTTTTGAAATCCATGCTGAAAAAGTGGCGTCCCAAGGCCTCCCAGAATGGCGAATAGCCTTTATGGTCACTTTCCCCACGAATTTCGGCGAAGATTTTTGAAGTAAAGCGATCTGGATGTCGTGCGATAAACAGTAGACGTGCCCGCGACAACAGCGCAAAAGCTTCATCACTTTGGTGAGCTTTATCCAGTACTAAAGCGTTTAAACGCGACATGCCGCTGTAGTCTTGGCATAGAAATAGAGCGGGAATGCGGTTGTGAATTTGCAATTGTGGCGAGGCGTGCACGACCTCATCAATGCGATAGCTGTAAAATGGCGCATCGACACCGACCATGGCATCAATCGAGCAGGTGCCCACTATCTCTTGGCTGGCTTGCTCTACCATGACAAACAGGTAAGATTCATGACTAGGTTGAACAATGTCAGTCATCAGAGACTGGCGCGACGTGGCAATTTTATCGTTCAAGCGTTCTCTGTTTGCCGGAAAATTGGTGATACCAATACCAGCATTTCGTGCTAAGCGTTCTAACGCAGGCAAGTCGGGAAAATCAGCAGGTCGAACTAAATACACCGAGACGCTCCTTTTTCGTGAATTGATAATAACTGTATTATCGTTAAAGGGTTGTTATAGGGGTAGGTTGGTAATTTCGTAAATGCGACCTAGCCTTCAAAAACCGAGACATATTAAGTCGAATTTAGGTAAATTATGAAAAAATCAAAGATCAAACCTGGTGTATATCGCCATTACAAAGGCGCTGAATATTGGGTTGAACGGGTCGCTCGCCACAGTGAAACAGAGGAAGAGTTGGTGGTTTATCAAGCTCTTTATGGCGATTTCGGCTGGTGGGTTCGACCCAAATCGATGTTTCTAGAGACCGTTGAGATCGAAGGTGAAACCATCCCACGCTTTGATTGGTTGCGTGATCAAATTGAGAAATAATAAAAAGGCCCTTTCATGTTTGTGAAAGGGCCTTTTGTTTAAGCCGAGCACAGCGCGGCGCTTAGAAAATCAAATGTGCTACGCCCGCGATGACTGGTAAGGTAATCAGAGTACGTAAAATAAAGATAATGAACATCTCTAATAAGTTAATAGGGATTTTGCTGCCAAGGATTAACGCCCCCACTTCCGAAAGGTAAATCAGCTGGGTAATGGAAACCGCAGCAATGACAAAACGTGTCATTTCATTATCAATGGAAGCGGCCATAATAGATGGAATAAACATATCGGCAAATCCCACCACTAAGGTCTCAGAAGCCTTCACGGCCTCAGGGATTTGTAGCAATTCCAGAAGCGGCACGAACGGTGTCCCTAAGATGCTAAATAGGCTAGTGTTCTCGGCTACCACTAACGCTAAGGTGCCAATTGCCATCACTACTGGCAATACGCAGAAGACCATCTCTGCGGCGTTCTTCGCGCCGTCAATCAGAACGGCTTTAAAGCCACGGCTGTTTTCCGCTCGTGCAATGGCGCTTTGCACACCTATCGCTAAAAGCTCTTTCATCGGCTTACTGGCTAAATCGCACTGCTCTGCGGCTTGGCCGTTTAAGTATTCATTGGCAATGCGACGTAGAGGAGGTAAGCGGGGCACGATCAAGGCAGCGACAAATCCAGCTAAAGAAACGGCAAAGTAGAACGGGATAAACAAATGTTCTAGTTCTACTTGTGACACCACGACGAGTGCAAAGCTGATAGAAACGGCGGAAAAGGTGGTGGCGATCACTGCCGCTTCCCGTTTGGTATAAAGGTTTTGCTCGTACTGTTGGCTGGTGAGCATGATGCCCACGGTGCCATCGCCCAGCCAAGAGGTAGCACAGTCAATCGAAGAGCGTCCTGGTAAATTAAACAACGGGCGCATGATCTTGCTCATCAAGCTGCCAGTTAGCTCCAGTAACCCAAAGTCCAGCAACAACGGTAGCAATAAGCCGGCAAACAGAAATACCGCCAGCAGGGTTGGCATCAACTCATGCAGCACCAAGCCCCCAGTGTATTCATGCCAAATCATCTCAGGTCCCACGTTGTTGAGTGTCATGATCGCAAAGAGTGCACCTAAGACGCGTAATGCTAGCCAAGGCAAGCTGGTGAGAAACAAAGTGCGCAGTAAGGCGGTGTTGTGCAGGGGCTTAAAAAACGTGGTAATGATGGATAACCCCGCCGCTAAGCAGATCAGTATGGTCACCACCAAAGGGGCTCTGTCACCAAGTAAGCTTTTAAACTCCCCAGCCAGTACCGCAATCGGAATGGTGACGCCGTCGCCATAGGGTACTGGGGTCATAAATAAAAGTAGGCCGAGCAAGGAGGGCACGATAAACAGCCAAATATTTGCTCTTCTGGGTGTCGCGGCATCGAAAGATGGGGTTAGTTTATCTGACATGAGGTGGTCCTTTCATACTCTCTTTCTAATAATTTTTAGTGCGGGCAATACTAACTTTCGGGGTATGGATGGCAATTTTTTTCAAGTGAATGGGACAGAAATCGCTATTTAAGGTCGCATTATCTTAACTTTTGGGGGAGTGATGTGAACAAATATCAAAAACAGCTTGGCTGCTTAGCGTTAAACATAAAGCATAAAAAAGAGCTTCCTTTGAAGCTCTTTGAAAACCATTTGCGACCAAAGAATAAGGCCTTATGCTTCATGTATCCAAGGTGAGGATTGCATAAAGGAAGCAACCTGCTCGCGGAACCAGCGGTGGGCTGGATCTTTGTCGTAGCGTTCATGCCAACAAATTTGTACTGGATGGCGCCCGCTGTAAGGGTCGGCTTCCACAGCATCTGCTGGCAGCGGCAGAACTTTGATAGCCATGTAGTTCTCGCGGCAGGAGATGTTTTTAAACAGTTCCCCTAATTGCGCCGAACCGATTAATGCCATGCCGCGTTTTACCGCTTCGGCTGTTACAGCGATGCTGTCGGTCTCAATCTTAGGTTCAATGACGTACCCTAATTGCTCCAATTTCTCAATCGTGACGCTGGTGGTCGCGCTTTGGAAATTACGAATATTGAATACAACGATCTTATGATTAAGCAGCTCTTTCAAAGTCACTTCGTCTTGATAATAAAGTGGGTGCGCTTCACTTAGAATAACGCAACCATTCATAACTCCGACCATTTTACTGCGAATATTATTCGGGGTGGACTCGGCATTAATGATGCCTAGGTCAACGCCGTTAATAAGATCATCGTAACCACCATCACTCCAGTTGCTGCTGGTTAGACGAATGTTAGGCGCTTGATAATGCAGCATCGCCAGCAATGGCTCGATAAAAGACAGCAACAATTCTTCGTCTGCTTTTATGCTAAAACGACGTTTTAAGGTACCTTGGTCGAAATGGCTCGGCTGAAGCAAGTTCGACATCGAACCAAGAATTGGCGTGATTTGCTCGTGCAATTCGTAGGCACGAGAGGTTGGGCTTAAACCATAGGCTTGGCGAGTGAACAGCGGATCTTTAAATAATTCCCTTAAACGCTGCAACGACTTACTGAGAGCTGGCTGTGTTACACCTAAACGCTCTGCGGCACGTGAAACACTGCACTCTTCGAGTATGATTTCAAATGACACCAAAAGTTTGATATCGAGTTTTAGTAAATCATCAATCTGCATAAATCCAATCCATATCGCCCCGCTCTTTGTCGAGCGGGGCATTTGTGCGCGATGTTATTCGTTAAAATCGCTCATTTTACGATACTTCACGCGATGCAAGATGACATAGAAGACAGGTACCGCAATGAGCGTTAGCACGGTCGCAAAACCTAAGCCAAACGCAATTACTACCGCCATGCCTTCAAAAAATGCATCGTAAAGCAGCGGTACCATACCTAGTATCGTCGTAATCGCTGCCATACAGACAGGTCGGACACGACTGACCGCTGATTTAAAGATCGCCTCGTAGGTTTCCGTCCCTTGTGCGAGTTCATAGTTTATTTGGTCCGCCAATACGATACCGTTTTTCACTATCATGCCAGATAGGCTAAGGAAGCCGAGCAAGGCCATAAAGCTAAAGGCGGAATCCATGATCAGCAATCCAGAAGAGACACCGATAAGCGCCAACGGGACGCAGAACCAAATCACCAATGGTACGCGCACAGAGTTAAACAATAATATGGTAATAATAAACATGAATAGGTAGCCCATTGGAAGCGACGTAAAGATGTTTGCTTGCGCATCCGTACTACTTTCATATTCTCCCCCCCATTCCATGCTATATCCGGGTGATAAAGGAATATTTTCCACTTTTTCACGGATACGGCTGAACACGGCCATGGCGGTTTCATCCCCTAAAATTAACGGGTCTGCCTTTACCGTAATGGTACGTTTTCGGTCGCGGCGCTCAATGATCGGATCTTCCCAAACGGTTTCAAAGCCATCGACTAGGTTCGACACTGATACGTAGGCACCACTGGCTGGGCTGTAGATCTGCAAGTCGCGCACTTGGTCGATCGAGACGCGTTCGTTTTCAGGTACGGTTTGGATGATCGGCAATAGATCCGTACCATCACGATAGGTTCCGATTTCTGAACCAGTAAAGTTCGTCAGCAGTACTTCGTCGAGGTCACTTTTGTTAATGCCTAAGCGGCGCGCTTGGGCATCATTAAAGATTGGACGCAAAACTTTCACTGGCTGACGCCAATCGTCTTTAATGTTCTCCAACCCTCCATCGGCGCGGTAGATCTCTTGCGCTTGAGCGCTTAACTGGCGCAGAACTTGAGGGTCTGGACCGCTAAAACGTGCCTCAATTTTAGCGCCGGTAGAGGGGCCTAATTGCAAACGCTGGAGCTTGAACTCTACTTCTGGGTAGTTATTAGACATTCGTTGATAAATGTTATCCATCAACGCTGGGATATCATCACCTGACTTAGCGCGTACGATGAACTGTGCGTAGCTGCTGTCCGTTTGAGTGGCCTCATAGGTCAGCATAAAACGCAACGCTCCTTGTCCTGTTGTGCTGGTAATGAAGTCAATACGGTCATCTCCGAGAAGATCGGCTTCTATTTCCTTGACCTTATCGTAGGTTGCGTTGATATGGGTTCCTTCTGGCAAGTTGATGTCTAGGTAGAACATCGGAGTTGTCGAAGGTGGGAAGAACGCTTGTTTCACAAATTGGAACGCCCATCCCGAGACAAACAAGGCAAACACGAGACTAACGACTGTTAACCAACGGAAGTGCATGGCTTTATCGAGTAACCACTTATAGCCTACGAACAAGAAGCCTTTGTAAGGGTCTTGTTCTTCCCCTGATGCCATCGCTGCTTTGTTTTCTTTGAAAAACAAATCACAGAAGAAGGGGGTTAGGGTAATCGCTGTTACCCAGCTTAACATCAGGGAGATCAGCAAGACATAGAACAAGGAGCCTACGAATTCACCCACAGAGTCCGGTGAGAGGCCAATTGGGGCAAACGCTGTTACCGCAATAACCGTGGCGCCTAATAGCGGCCATTTGGTTTGTTTGACAACACTGGACGCGGCTTCAAACTTGCTTTGCCCCTTGTGCAAACCAATTAAGATACCTTCTGTCACCACAATGGCATTATCGACCAGCATCCCAAGGGCAATGATCAAACCGCCCAAAGAAATACGTTGTAGGTTGATATTGAAGTAATCCATGACAATAAAGGTGCCTAGGATGGTCAGTAGCAAGATCAAACCGATCAAGATTCCTGAACGTACCCCCATAAACACCAATAGAACCAAGATGACAATGCCTACTGCCGCGGCTAGGTTGGATAGGAAGTTAGTTACGGATTTTTCCACTTCTTTTGACTGGAAGTAGACCGTATCCATACTGATGCCGATCGGTTGCTGGTATTCCAGCTCTTGTAAGCGCGTTTCAATATGCTTACCGACATCGACCACGTTGACGTTATTGCTAAAGGAAATACCTAATAACAGCGAGCTTGCGCCGTTAAAGTTTACCATGTGGGTTTGTGGGTCTTGGTATTCACGTTTGACCGTCGCCACATCGCTAAGGCGAATCAAGTTACCATCGCCCGGTGTGCCAACCGTTAGATTTTCCAGTTCAGAAATGTCCTTAAACTCTCCTGTTGGACTGATGCGGATATAATCGCTACCGACCTGAACTTTACCGGCATTTGAGACAATATTTTGATTGGCTAATAAAGTCTGCAACTGTGTTGGCGAGACACCCATGGTGGCAAGTTTAGAGCGTGATATCTCGATGGTGACTTGTTCTGCTTGCTCGGCTGCTACTTCCACTTTGGCAACACCGTCAACGAGCACCAGCTCACGTTTTACGTAATCGACGTAATTTTCTAGCTCTTTGTAAGGATAGCCTTTACCGTGCACAGCCAGCATTACGCCGTAAACGTCACCAAAGTCATCTACTACGATTGGTTTTGACACCCCTGCAGGGAATTTCCCTTGCATATCACTGATCTTCTTACGTACCTCATCCCAAATCTGTTTTAGCTCTTGGGCGCGATAGGTGTCCTTGATGGTGATTTGCACCTTGGAGTAGCCCTCTTTTGACGTCGATTTGATCTCGTCTAAATAGGGCAGGTTCTGCAGTTCTAGTTCTATCGGGTAGGTGACTTCTTCCTCAACTTGCTCAGGGCTCGCGCCAGGATATTGAGTAATGACCAAGGCATCCTTGATGGTGAATTCAGGGTCTTCCAGTTGCCCAAGGTTAGTGAACGCTATGGCGCCACCAATCAATAGAATCAGGGTAACAAGCCAACTAGAGACTTTTCGTTCTATAAAATAGCCAGCAATGTTCAATTTAAATTCCTCGCTCTCGTGTCCAAGGGCGTACTTGTAAATCAGGCGTTAGATCATGCACGCCTGCCGCAACGATTTGTTCTCCAGGATTCAGACCCGCCGTGATTTCGATACTGTTATTAGTCATATCACCTAAGCTCACTTCACGTGGATTTACCCTGCCTGAATCCGGATCGTATACCCAGACCACGCTCTGGCTATCGCCTTCGCTTGTTTGGCGGCGCATCACGGATTCGATCGGCACGGTAATGTGAGTCGGTTTACCGCTTATTTGGCTAATATCTAAATCGACCGTTGCCGTCATGCCTGGCAGCAAGTTGATGGAGGCTTCTTGAGTATTGAGTAAGGAAATGGTTGCGTCGTAAGACTTAGTGGTAACATCTGGTGAAGTACGGTGCTCTTTATATACCGCTTCAAAGCTTTGTGATGGCACTGCATCAATGGACACTTGAGGGTGATATTGCAACGCCACTTTTTGAATGTTGGCAACTAAGCGCTCAGGAATCTGAAATTCCACATCCATTTGTTCAATGTTTTGAATATGTAGAATGGTTTGCGTTGCGCCGACGTATTCGTAGTTATCAATGCTTAACGAAGCAATAACACCATCGTAAGGTGCTCTTAACTCACTGTATCCCAGCTGGTTTTTGGCGCTTTCAAGGGCATTTTCCGTTTGATCAAGGGTAGCTTTGGCCTCATCAAATTGTGCTTGTGTGGTCGCATTTTTAGCCAGCATAGTTTTGATACGATCAAACTGTGCTTTAGCCAACTTATAGTTGGCTTCGGAAAGCTCTACTTGCAATTGGTAATCGGTCGGGTCAAGTGAGGCTAAGAGTTCTCCTTGTTTAACCCGTTGACCCTCTTTGACTGCTAATTTGGTGACTTGTCCACCAACACGAAAAGCCAAGTCTGCCTCATCGCTGGCTTTGAGCTCGGCAGGGAAGTGGCGAATGCTGACCACATCGGTAGCATCAATGCTAAACAGTTTGACGGGACGGATAACGGTTTTTTTGGTTTCTAGATTGTCATCTGAAGAACAGCCAGCTAATAAAGCCGTGGCAGCAAAAGCTACAACAAGCGGCGTAAAGCGCTTAAGTGAACGTACCATGAACCCTCCTTGAGAGATGGTTAAATGTAAAGATTAGAATAACTCGATTTTATATCCATATGGACAGGTTATGCAGTTACCTCACGCTATGTAAGATAGTCCTTTGGGTTATACTTGTTTGAATGTGATAGTTGTTGAGATTATAGCTTTTTTGTTTCCTAAAAAGCTGGTCAGTTAGCTCTAATTGTGTACAAAGTTGACGGCTGGAGTATGATGGTTTTGCGTGATTTCAATGACACTTATGGCAAAGTAAGCTAGAAGTATGGGTTATTGGGGGCGCTCTTGTCCTCTAATCTTTACGCAATAAAGGGAAACTTTATCTGTTTCTTGACGGCTAGAGAGAGCATGTTTTGCTTAGAATTAGTCCTCTTATCCATATTTCAGTAAAGACCTACTGAAAAGCTTACAAGCAGAATACTCTTGTTATCAATTGAGATGCCAAGCCGAGACAAGATAAGGAGTTTAGCACCGTGATGATCCAGCGAGTTCGTATTTTTTATGGCATGTGTTTTACTTTACTGGTGTTGAGCGGATGTGCTGCTCCAAAAGCTACCCAGTCGTCAGCACAAGTAGAGCCCGTGTCCATTTTTGTAGAAGACGACATCGCGTATTTATCCGGTCTTTTGACCAGCCATTTGCCACAGCAACTGAAACAGGCATTAAGTAGTCACCCTAATGTGACGGATTTGGTGTTAGTGGACGTGCCTGGCTCAAGTGATCAGTTAGCGACGATGGAAGCCGCCCGAATGATTCGCCATTTAGGGCTTAATACTCATATTGCCCAGACGGGTTATGTTTTGTCAGGTGGCGTAGACTTATTCTTGGGAGGAGTAGAGCGCACCATAGGCGCAGGGGCTGGCGTTGGGGTGCATTCTTGGCGTGATACCCAGAATTGGGGTGATGAGATCAACCTGGCCGATCCGGTACACGCTAGCTATGTAAATTTCTATCTTGAAATGGGGGTGCCAGAACGTTTTTATTGGTTTACCTTGGATGCTGCTCCTGCGGAACGCATTTATTTCTTGTCCCCAGAAGAGATTTACGATTATCGTTTAGTGACCGACCCATAACGCTTAGAGGTGCATGACATGGAGCAGATTGAATTATTTCACATCGACAGCCCATGTCGTGGCATTTGTGAGTCAAGTAGCAAAGGTTACTGCAAAGGTTGTTTGCGTAGCCGAGAAGAGCGTTTTCATTGGCATGAAATGAACGATGGGCAAAAACGTCAAGTGATTCAGTTGTGTCGTAGTCGCTGGCAACGCATCTTGAAAGCGAAGCAAGATCGTTTAGATGAGCTAAGTGATAAAAACCTGCCTTATGGTATGGAAGGCGAAGACGTGCAAGACCTCTTCGCCACTCCCATGTCTTCCGAACACTAACCAAAAATCGCATCAAGTGCTTCGGATAAGCGTTCAACGCCCACCACCGTCATGCCCTCGATAGGTTTCTTAGGACAATTACCTTTTGGCACCACAGCACGTTTAAAGCCGTGTTTGGCGGCTTCGCTGATGCGCTCTTGACCAGATGGTACCGGACGAATCTCGCCAGACAGACCCACTTCCCCTAATACCACTAAATCATGTGGCAGTACTTGATCACGGAAGCTTGATACTACCGCGGCAATAGCCGCCAAATCGGCAGACGTTTCTAATACCTTGACCCCTCCGACCACGTTCAGGTACACATCCTGATCGGCGGTCATTAAACCACCGTGTTTGTGCAAAACGGCTAATAGCATCGACAGACGATTATGGTCAAAGCCCACGGTGACACGACGTGGATTTCCCAGTGCCGAATCATCAACAAGTGCCTGAAGCTCGACCAGTAAAGGTCGTGTGCCTTCCCAAACCACCATCACAAGACTGCCTGCGGCGGGGTGTTTGGAGCGGTTTAAGAAAATAGAACTTGGGTTCTTTACTTCTTTCAGGCCGTTTTCCAACATGGCAAAGACGCCGAGTTCGTTGACAGCCCCAAAACGGTTTTTCATGCCCCTTAGGGTACGAAAACGGGAGTCCTCTGAGCCTTCTAGCAGCACGGAACAATCGACCATATGTTCTAAGACCTTTGGTCCTGCTAAGGTACCGTCTTTAGTCACGTGGCCCACCAGCAGCACCGTGGTTTGGGTTTGCTTGGCGAAACGCGTCAGCACTGCCGCGCTTTCACGTACTTGAGACACGCTGCCGGGGGCCGACTCAATACCGTCTAAATGCATTACCTGAATAGAGTCGATGACCATAACTTTTGGACGTACTTGCTCTACCACTGCAAGAATGCCTTCTACACTGGTTTCAGACAGCATTTTTAGATTTTTGGTTGGCAAGCCTAAGCGATGGGCACGCATCGCGACTTGTTGCAAAGATTCCTCACCGGTCACATATAAAGCGCTTTGCTGTTGCGCCAGCCAGCACATGGTTTGCAATAACAGAGTACTTTTCCCCGCCCCAGGATGCCCCCCAATCAGTACGACGCCTCCGGGGACTAAACCGCCGCCGAGGACTCGGTCAAATTCACTAGCCCCTGAGCTAAACCGCGGCATATCGCCAAGGTCAACTTCGGACAGGTCTTGAATCCCTGTGGTGGCCCCAGCATAGCCTTTACGCCCCGCTTCTTGGGTGGCTGCCACGCGAGCCGAGGTTTTGCCCGTGCTGACTTTGAACTCTTGTAAGCTGTTCCATGCGCCGCAGGCCTGACATTGGCCTTGCCATTTTGCGTAGTCTGCGCCGCATTCGTTGCAGACAAAGGCGGATTTTGCTTTTGCCATGACTGATTGGTTCCTAATTTTAATGACGTAAAAACGACAGAAACAAAACAGCCGCTAGGGCTAGCGGCTGTTAGATGGAGTCCCTGATAGCAATATGGTATCAAAGAGTCGGCTTATTTTCTGTTCCAAGTGATGGAGTATAAATCCAAGCGGCGGTCTTTTAGGTTATTCACTGAACCTTCACTGCGTACTAGCTTAAGTTTATCCAAGTCCAAATCCGAGAACATTAACATCTCAGTGTTAGGTGTCGTTTCAGCCATGGTCGCATCGTGCGGGAAAGCAAAGTCAGAAGGTGAGAACACCGCTGCTTGAGAATACTGAACATCCAAGTTCTCAACCTGAGGTAAGTTGCCACAACTACCACAAATGACAACATAACATTCGTTCTCAATGGCGCGAGCTTGAGCACAACGGCGCACACGTAGGTAACCATTTTTGGTATCGGTCCAGAATGGTACGAACAGAATGTCCATATCTTGTGAAGCCAAATGGCGACCAAGTTCAGGGAACTCTACGTCATAACAAATTAGGATACCAACACGTCCGGCATCGGTATCCCAGACGCGCACTTCATCACCGCCTTCGATGACCCAGTCACGGCGTTCGTGTGGTGTGATGTGAATCTTACGTTGCTCTTCAATGGTTCCGTCACGGCGACACAGGTAGCTGGAGTTGTACATAACATCGTCTTCGATCAATGGCATAGAGCCGGTGATGATGTTGATGTTGTAGCTGACCGCTAGCTGAGACATTTCGCTGACAAAGCGATCCGTGAATGAAGCCAAGAAACGAATCGCTTCTGTTTGATTGGTCTGATCCGGCGCCAAGCCCATTAACGGGGCATTGAAAAACTCAGGGAAGAGAGCGAAGTCACTCTTGTAGCTCGATAACGCATCAATAAAGTATTCCACTTGCTTGAGCAATTCTTCAACGCTGTCCACTTCACGCATTTGCCATTGTACCGCACCAATACGAACTTGGGTTTTACGGTATTCCAGTACCGTATCTTTTTCCGGCTCGTAAAAGATGTTTTTCCATTCAAGTAGGGTCGCGTAGCCGCGTGACTTTTCGTCTTCTGGTAGGTATTTAGTCAAAAGGCGCGTGACTTGGAAGTCGTTTGATAATTGGAACGTTAGGATAGGGTCGTAGATTTTACGACGGTCAACCGCTTCCAAGTATTCGGCAGGTGTCATTTCATCTGCGTGTTGGTAGTAGTTTGGAATACGGCCACCAGCAAGAATGGCGATCAGGTTTTCTTGGCGGCACAACTCCTTACGGGCTTCATAGAGACGACGTCCTAGGCGATAGCCACGGTAATCTGGATCAATCAAGACGTCTAGACCGTATAGAGCATCACCATCTTCATCGTGGTGAATGCGTTCACGCTGGTCGACTAAGTCATCGTATGTGTGCGGGTTACTGAAGCGCTGATAATTGACTTTCACCGCGAGCGCCATACCAACGATTTTGTCGTGGTCAACCAAACAAATCTGACCGTCAGGTAGGTCTTTAATCAAGTTGTGAATTGTGTGTTTGGGCCATGATCCACCAATATCGTGGTAGATACGGTCCATTAATTCTTTAACTTGTGGGTAGTCATCCAAGGTTAAGTTGCGGATCTTTAAATGTAGATCTTCCAACATACAGTCTCCATAAAGGTGCTATCGATATTAAGACTATAACGTACTTTGATAGCGACTTTGCAAATGTTGTGGGGTGAAATATGAAAAACCCTCGCAAGGGCGAGGGTTTTTCAAGGAGAGACTATAATCGTTAGCGATTATTTTTTGCTGAACTCTGGGTAAGCTTCCATACCACATTCAGAGATATCAACACCTTCGTACTCTTCTT
Source organism: Marinomonas fungiae (assembly GCF_001418205.1). Classification (GTDB taxonomy): domain Bacteria; phylum Pseudomonadota; class Gammaproteobacteria; order Pseudomonadales; family Marinomonadaceae; genus Marinomonas; species Marinomonas fungiae. Next base: position 198,916 of record NZ_LIQF01000002.1, read on the forward strand.
CTTCAGAAACGCGTACACCCATGATGGCTTTGATAACCAACCAAACTACTAAGCTTGTAGCGAATACCCAAACGAAGATCGTTAGTGCGCCAGCGATTTGACCAGAGAAAGATGCACCGTCATTCGTTAGTGGCACGGCTAGTAGTCCCCAAAGACCCACGACACCGTGAACAGAAATCGCACCCACTGGATCGTCAATTTTTAGTTTATCAAGTGCTAGGATAGACGTTACAACAATCAGACCACCTGCGACACCGATTAGCGTTGCACCCAGTGCAGAAGGCGTAGATGGCTCAGCAGTGATGGCTACTAGACCTGCTAGGGCACCGTTTAGAAGCATGGTTAGATCCGCTTTACCAAATAGGATTCGAGCTAGCATCAAGGCCGCTACGGCACCACCGGCTGCGGCAGCATTCGTGTTTAGGAACACCATGGCAACCGAGTTAGCGCTAGTGACATCGCCAAGTTTTAGTACAGAGCCACCATTGAAACCAAACCAACCCATCCAAAGGATGAAGGTACCTAGTGTGGCTAGCGGTAGATTAGCACCAGGAATCGCACGGATTTCACCGTTAGGACCGTATTTACCTTTACGAGCACCTAGTACCAACACACCAGCAAGTGCTGCTGCAGCACCGGCCATGTGTACGATGCCTGAACCGGCGAAGTCAGAGAAGCCCATATCGCCTAGGCTGTACATACCGAATACATCGTTACCGCCCCAAGTCCAAGAACCTTCTAGTGGGTAGATAACACCTGTCATCACGACTGCAAACGCTAAGAATGACCAAAGTTTCATACGCTCAGCGACCGCACCCGAAACGATAGACATTGCTGTTGCAACGAATACCACTTGGAAGAAGAAATCAGAAGCGCCAGAGTAAATTGAACCACCTTCGAAGCCGCCTTCACGACCAGCAAAGTCAGTTAGAGTAGAGGCTACGTCTACGTCTTGGATACCAGATAAGAACCAAGTGCCACCGTACATGATGGCATAGCCGCATACCAAGTACATGATACAAGAGATCGCAAACAGCGCGACGTTCTTAGTTAGGATTTCTGTGGTGTTTTTGGCACGTACTAGACCTGCTTCCAACATGGCAAAGCCTGCCGCCATCCACATAACCAGCGCGCCACACACCAAGAAGTAAAAGGTGTCCATGGCATATTGTAAGTGAAAAATTTGATCTTGCATGTTTCGCCCCCCTAAAGGCTTGTAAGATTGAAGCAGTCCTTAAACTGCATCTTCCCCAGTCTCGCCGGTACGAATACGAACCGCTTGCTCAAGGTTAACGATAAAGATCTTACCGTCGCCGATTTTGCCAGTGTTGGCCGCATTAGAGATGGCTTCCACAACTTGGTCGACCATGTCGTCCGCAATGGCTAGCTCAATTTTTACTTTTGGAAGAAAGTCCACAACATACTCTGCACCACGGTACAGTTCTGTGTGACCTTTCTGACGTCCGAAACCTTTAACTTCTGTCACAGTGATACCTTGTACACCGATTTCAGAAAGTGCTTCGCGAACATCATCCAGTTTGAATGGCTTGATGATGGCAGTGATAAGCTTCATACCCACAGTCTCCTTAGATTTAAGTCTGTCTTATGTCGTATCGCAGGTAATTGGGTATATTCAATATGTGTGCCAGCTTTGAAATCCGTGCCATAAAATCGTGCAAAGCCTTATCCAGTAAGCCTTGTAAAGAAATGGTGAGCTTGGATGCGTATTTGCCTCCCAATAAGAACGATCTAATAATATGGTGCGCTGGCACTGAGTTGGTGCAATGAGGGTTTGGAATAGGATATTTACGCTCTATGCAGAACTATTTGGTTGTTTTTTCTAGTTTTACAGAGTAATTGTCTGCCCTAATGGGGGGCGAAATCTATTTTTTAGCGATCTCTTAGTGATCATGCTCCTTTGAAGCTGCACTCTATCGACGCATTTCTCCTATTAGAGTTGAGGTGGAATTGTGTAAAGACATAATGCTACTGAGCATTTTATAATGAGGTACATCCTGCAAACGAATGAGGCAGCAATGATTGATCAATTTATTAAGCAACTAGGTACTGGATTAGAACAGGCGGCGAGCACCTTAGGTAAACTTCCTGCGGAAGAAATCCAAGCTCAGCTACAACAGGTAGCAAAAGACACGCTGACCAAAATGGATTTGGTAACCCGTGAAGAGTTTGAAGTGCAAGCTGCGATGCTGCAAAAGTACCGTGAGAAGTTAGCGCAACTAGAAGCGCGCTTGGCTGAACTTGAGCAAACCGAGCAGAAGTAACCGAGAGGTTACTTCCAACCCTGTTGCCAGTGATCATCGAGTAATGTTTGCCAAGGTTGCTGGTAAGTATTCTTGGTGTACACTGCTTCAAGGACAACATCGATCACCACGTCTTTCTCATCGCGAATCAGCTCGGTGACGATAAAATGCTTCTCTTTATTTTTGGGGACTTTGGCGGTCCACTTAGAGTGCAACAATTTATTAGGATTCAACTTTTGGGTCATAACTACCTCCACATAAGGATACGTGTGGAATAAAAAGTTGGATGCCTTGGCGAATAATCAAGGAGTGATAATGAGCCTAGCGACTATCTATAGCCGTGCCCGTGTTGGCGTATCGGCGCCTTTGGTGACTGTGGAAACTCATATTTCCAATGGCCTGCCATCTTTGAATATTGTGGGGTTGCCTGAGGCAGCGGTACGCGAAGCGAAAGATCGCGTGCGCAGCGCCATCATCAACAGCAAGTTTGAGTTTCCCCTACGTCGTATCACCATTAATCTCGCGCCTGCAGACTTACCCAAAGAGGGCGGTCGCTACGATTTGGCCATTGCCATCAGTATTTTGTTGGCCTCAGGACAATTAGGGGAAATGGAACTGCGCGATGCTGAGTTTGTCGGCGAGCTCGCGTTGTCTGGGGATTTACGTGGTATTCCGGGCGTTTTGCCATCGGCTATGGCTGCTAAAGAAGCGCAGCGCAAAATGATCGTGCCTGCGGACAATCGTAATGAAGCTGGCTTAGTGGATCATGAGGTGTATTTTGCCCATCATTTAACGCAGGTTACGGCGGCCTTAATTAATAAAGCGACATTATCGCGTTGCACGGCAGAAGTGATACAAGCCAGTGATACGACATTGATTAAAGATATGGCCGATGTCAAAGGGCAATACCAAGCTCGACGCGCATTAGAGGTGGCAGCGGCTGGTAGTCATAATTTACTTTTCGTCGGACCTGCTGGCACCGGTAAAACCATGTTGGCGTCTCGTTTACCCGGCATTATGCCACGCATGACTGAGTCAGAGGCTTTAGAAGTCGCAGCCGTGCAATCAGTTTCTGGGCGCAAAATGGGAGTCGACTGGCATTGGTCTGAACGCCCGTTTCGAAGCCCACACCATTCGAGCTCTGCGGCTGCGCTCGTTGGCGGTGGCTCAATTCCCAAACCCGGCGAAGCCTCACTGAGTCACTGTGGCGTTTTATTCTTGGACGAACTGCCCGAGTTTGACCGAAAAGTGTTAGAAGTGTTGCGCGAACCCTTGGAAAATGGCGAAGTGCACTTGTCCCGAGCACGAGGCCAAGTATCCTATCCTGCGCGATTTCAATTGGTGGCGGCGATGAATGCGAGCAATGAAGCCTACAGCGGCAGTGCTGATTATTATCAATCCAGTGCCAGTCAAAAATATCTACGCAAACTCTCGGCGCCCTTTCTTGACCGTATTGACTTGCATGTGGAAGTGCCCCCTTTACCTACGGAAGTATTAGTGAACCAAAACGAGGTCGGCGAGCCGAGCGCTGCGGTGCGTGCTCGTGTCGAAGCGGCGGTCGCACGACAGCGTGCGCGCCAAGGCGTGCAAAATGCCCACTTAAGTGGTCGTGAACTGGAGCGTATTTGTGCTTTAACTGATGCCGACAAGCACTTTATGCAGCAGGCATTAGAGCGTTTAAAACTCTCCGCCCGCGCCTATCATAGGGTATTGCGGGTGGCGCTAACGTTGGCGGATTTGGAAGGAGTGACTGTCGAGCGTAAGCATCTAATGGAATCCTTAAGCTATCGCAAGATGGAGAAAACCCTCGCCACAGTAGTGGGAGGAGGGTAGAACAAAAGTGTGTGGCGCAGGCCACACACTTAACTAAGACAAACGATTCAGAAATCGTATTGCGCACTCAGGTAAAGTCGACGACGCTCGCCAAGGTTCGAACCGATATTTCGGTTAAAGCCAGAGGTGGCGTAGACTTCGTCGGTGAGGTTCTTGATAGTGGCTTGTAGGGTCCAAGCATTGATCTGCGTTTGCCATGTGGCATCGTAGACCGTGTAAGGTTTCACTTTTTGATGGTCACGGTTGTACTGCTCGCTCACATACTCGGCACCCACTGACACAGACGATGAAAGGCTCGGCAAATCATAGCGAGTCCAAAGACCTAGCTGATGCAATGGCGAGTTTGAGAAGCGACGCGAGTCTCCAGCAGCAAACTGAATGCCATCGTCTGCGTTGGCTTCTTTGATAACCGTATCGTTGTAAGCGTAGCTTAGGTTGGCCACCCAACGATCGGTAATGTCCGCTAAGACATCAATCTCGGCACCTTGGCTACGTACCTTGCCGAGGGCGATTTTCATATCACTGTCATTTGGGTCTTCCTGAAGGACGTTTTCACGCTCAATATGGTACACGGCAACGTTGACGTTCAAGCTGTTATCTAGCCAGTAAGTACGCACACCGGCTTCCAGTTGCTGGCTTTGCTCTGGATCGAACGGGCCGCCGACAGAGGCTTGCTGGTCACTGGCGCTTTGTGGCTGATAGCCGGTTGAGAACGAGGTATATGGCTTAATGTTGTCAGACCATTGATAAGTGGCACCGACACGAGTATCCACACCTTGATCGGAGTAAGTCGCATTATTGGCGTTGTTCCGGTGATCGGTGAAGTCTTCTTCAAAATGGTTCAGACGTACACCAGCAACCAAATCTAAACGATTTGTCACCACCCATTGGTCTTGTACCAATAGCCCTAATTGCTGCGAAAGCGTTTGATTATTTTGGTTAAGCGATAAGTTATAGCTGCTGACATCGGCGTTGTAGATCGGGTTCGCTAGGCTTAAGGTCTCGGCATCATTAGAGCGGTAATACAGATAATCATAGGTATTGCGGGTGTAATCTGTGCCCACCAATAGGGTGTGGTCATTCAGGTCAAACACCAGATTACTGGAGATGCTGACACCTTCATTGCTGCGTAACTGATCACGGTATTGGCGGCGCACCGCATCGTTTATACCATCGCTGTCGGTATCGGTGAGGCCAAGGGATTCGTGGTAATTTTGCGCTTCCTCGCCCTTAAAGTAACGCACCCCCAGGTCCCAAGACACGGTCTCATTCAAGTATTGTTCAAGCTTGGCTTGGAAGGTTTCAGCGTCTAGTGCTTGCTGATCGTCTGGTTCGTTAGCATTCCAACTATCGTTCGCTAAGAAGTTACCATCGTCGTCGGTCGGAATGCCACGTAAACGGGCTCCATGAAGGGTTTGCTCAATATTGGTGTACTGTACTGTGAGCGTGGCATCGTCGTTGATATCCCAAGCGTAGCCAAGGTCGATGTTCTGGTTATCTTGGTCAACATTATTACGGTAGGAATCACTCTTGTCTTGATACAAAGACACGCGGTAGCGTTGGCTCGCGTCTTTATTGACTGGGCCAGAGCTAGACAGTTGCGCGGATGTGTAATCTTTATTGCCCGCGCCAAGCTTAATAAAGTGCTCTGGTTCATAGGTAGGCTTTTTCGACACATAATTGATCACACCGCCTGGCTCACCCGCACCATACAATGCGCCAGCAGGACCTTTGATGGCCTGCACTTGTTGCACGTTGACCAACTGCGGCACGGTGAAAAAATCTTTGTAAGGGTTACCACGCATGCCATCGTACAGCTGCTCATCTTGGTGAAACCCACGGAAAGTCACGGTTGACACATTGTCTTGCGACACACCGGAAATGGAGCGGTATAAGTCGGTGACTTGGTGGGCCGCTTGATCTTCAATCAGGGTGTCGGTTAGTACCTGTACCGATTGCGCGGTTCTATCGATGTCCGTATCCGTTCGTGTGCCAATGCTGGCGCTATCTTCCTTGTAGTGTGACAGGGCACGTCCTGTGACCACCAGCGTGTCCAGTTGCTGATCGGCAGAAACATCATCACTGGCGTTTGGCGCTGCGATCAGCGGCAAAGACAGCAATAACAGGCTAGAGGAAAGGATTGGATATTTCATGGCATCTTAGTCTTTTACAAGTTGAAGTAAGTAGCAGTCTGGGATCAATCTTCCACCACACACATGGGTGTGCCGGAGACGGGATCGCGGTGGATTTGGGCGTTTAGAGAAAACACCTCTTTGAGCATGGTTGAGGTGAGAACCTCTTCGGGGGAGCCTTGGTATTTCAGCTCGCCAGCTTTCATCACCACTAGGTGATCGCAGTAGCGTGCTGCTTGGTTAATATCGTGTAGCACGGTAACGATGGTTTTGCCTTGTTTATTCAGGCGTTGCAGCTGATGCATCAATTCCACTTGGTGGTTGATGTCCATGTAGGTAGTGGGTTCGTCGAGCAATAAGTAGGGCGTGTCTTGGGCTAATACCATGGCCAACCAAACGCGTTGGCGCTGGCCACCAGAGAGCTCGCTGACCAGTTGATTGCGCAGTTCAAAGGTGCCGGTTTGCTGCATCATCTGCTCAACGATCTGATGATCCTGATGGCTTAACTTGCCCCAAAAACCGGTATAAGGGCTACGTCCGTAAGCGACGAGGTCTTTTACTTTAATCCCTTCTGGGATCGGTTGCGTTTGTGGTAACAGCGCCAACTCTTTCGAGAGCTGCTTAGACGGATAGTCGTGTAGATTCTGGCCTTGCCAGCGGGCTTCCCCAGACATAGCTGGTAAGATGCGCGCAAAGCATTTGAGTAATGTCGATTTACCGCAACCATTAGGGCCCAGTAGGGCAATAAAGCGACCGTCGGGCAGCATTAAATCCATCTCTTTAACAATCGTTTGGCCATGGTAGCCAACACTGAGTTGGTGAGCGCTTAGGGACATAATTATTTCATCCTCAACAGTAGCCATAGGAAGTACGGGGCGCCAATGATGGCGGTTAAGATACCGGCTGGCAGCTCAATTGGTGGATCAAGCGTGCGTGCGGCCAAGTCCGCGGCGAGCAATAAGCAAGCACCAGTGAGCATGGTGGCGGGTAACAGGGCTTGATGGCGCCCGCCGACTAATTTTCGAGTCAGATGCGGTGCGACCAAACCGAGAAAACCAATCGGGCCGCAAATCGACACGCAGGCAGCGGTTAAGGCAACCGCAATGGCTAGACTCAATAAACGCAGCAGCTGTGGCGAGATACCTAGGCTGGTAGCGCTGTCGTCGCCAAGGTCCAATAGGTTTAAATATTTACTGAGTCCTAACGCGAGAGGTACTAAGACAAACCAAGGTAATAGCGCTTGAAGCTGCGGCCAGCCTCGTCCCCATAAACTGCCCGTCAGCCAAAGCAAGGCATTGTTAATTTCAAGTGGCTTGGTGAGCATCAAAAAGTCGATGCAGCTGGCCCAAAAGGCCGCGAGAGCGACCCCCGTGATGGCCAGTTTAATAGCGCTGCTGCGAGCACCGCATAGGTACCACAAGACCAAAGCCGCAAGAATACCGCCAGCCAAGGCGACTTCCGGTAGCCAGTCAATCGATGCACTGCTGAAATAGGTCATATAAAACACAGCCGCAAGCCCTGCTCCATGACTGACGCCCAAGACATCTGGGGAAGCCAGTGGATTACGGATCACCCCTTGTACCAGTGCACCGGATAAGGCGAGACCTGCGCCCACTAAGATGGCGAGGAAAATACGCGGCAAGCGATATTCATACACGGTAAAGTGCTGCTCTGAACCGACAGACAAGCCTTGCCAAACTTCTGATAAAGACAAGGACACAGCACCAAACAGCAAATTAGTGAGGCTTAAGACGATCAGTAAAATGATTGCCAGAGGGAAAAAACGTTGCGCGTTCATAGGGTGCGTTTTCTCACCAAGTAAATAAAGAAGGGAGCGCCAATCAGAGCAAGAATGGCTCCAGCAGGCGTTTCCATGGGATAGCTTACGGCGCGACTTAAGGTATCGGCCAAAGTGACTAAGGCCGCGCCAAGCACCATCGCAACGGGCAAAAAGATGCGATAATCTTGGCCCATTAATAAGCGCGCCATATGCGGTACGATTAGGCCGACAAAACCAATGCTGCCCACGGCGCTAATCGACGCCCCCACCAACACCAGTACCAAGACACTGCCGACCAGCTTGCTGCGCAATAAATTAATGCCAAGGTTACGGGCATTGTCTTCACCCAGCTGTAACAGATTAAGGGACGGAGCCAATAAAAACGCGCCGATCAATCCAATCAAGGCCACAGGCCAAAAGCTTTGCCATGTCTGCCAGCGGGCGTCAGCTAGACTGCCCGCTAACCAAGTCATTACCCCAGCGGCTTGATCTTCTTCCATAATAACGACAGCTTTAGTTAACGCTGCGCACAAGGCTGAAATGGCCACACCAGCCAACACTAAGCGGCCGTGTTCATTGCCGCCCATGCGCCACGCACTGCCTAATATCATTACCAGTAACCAGGCAAGACCGCCGCCTAACATAGCAGCAATCGAAGTCGTCAGGGCGCCGTATAAAAATGGAAGAGTGGAAACCAATGCCATACCCAGTGCCGCCCCAGCGTTAACGCCCAATACAGAGGGTGCCGCCAGCGGGTTACGGGTAAGGCCTTGCATAATGGTGCCTGCCGCGGCAAGGCTAGCACCAACCAATAGGGCGGTGAGCAAACGCGGCAACCGTAAATCGATCACGATTCGTTGAGCAATCACTTGGCTATCAAATGCTGTGATGGCATGCCATGCGTCTAGCCCAGTGACGGGCACCACTGACCAAGCAAATAGGTTCCACCAGCTGATCAGTGCTAAGCCTAGAAATAACAGCAGGCCTAGGCTTAGAGCCCGAAGAACAGGAGACATAAGGGGCTTAAGGCTTTGCAAAAATACGAACTAGATCGGAAGCCATGTGCTCTGCCGCCATGATACCACGACAGCGTGACCATACATTCGGGTCAACTTGGAAGACATGGTGCTGGTTGACGGCTTGCAGTAGGTTCCAGAGTGGCTCGCTTTGCCATTGTTCAACAATGCTTGGATGAGCGTAGTTGCCCACGACAAAGTATTCAGGGTTGACGGCCAGTAATTGCTCTAGGCTGGTTTGGCGGTAGGCTGAATCATCACGACCAGAATCGGGTGTTTGCATGCCTAATGCCTGAATCACGCCACCCGCGTAAGAGTCGCTGGTATGTAGAAATAACGCATCGGCGCGTGCCACACCAAACTGCACCGTGGCATTGGTTGGCAACTTGGCTGCCATGTCACTCATAAACTGCTTATGCTGTGCTAGACGTTCTGTCATTTCTGAGGATTTACCCACCACTTTGGCAATAATCGTCGCTGCTTTTAGATTATCTTCGTAGGTTTCACGGCGGGAAGGCAGGATTAGCGTTGGTGCAATTTTCTGCAAATCGTCATAGACCGCTTCATGACGTGAAATATCGGCAATGATCAAATCCGGTTTGAGGGAAGCAATGACCTCAAGGCTAGGTTGAGAACGAGTGCCCACTGACTGCCAATCGCCAATGACTTCACGTACGGCAGGCAAGACTCTACTTTTGTCTTTATCATCGGCGATGCCAATTGGGGCAACGCCAACGGCTGCGAGTGCGTCAGCAAATGAGAACTCCAGCACGACTATTCGTTTAGGCTCGTAATCGAGAGTAAATGGCCCCTTGCTGTCTTGTACTGTGGCGGCTTGTAAGGAAACAGAGCATAAGCCAAAGCAGATCACTAAAGCCAAACGCTTGAAGACACATATAAGCATATCGAGATAATTCTTCGTTAAAGTAAATATGAATCATATGATAATGCTTCTTAAATTCACTTGGTAGTGGTTTTTATTATTGTTCGTCTTTACGGAGGTTTTGTAAGCATGGAAATACATAGCCATTAATAGAGAGTGCTTGCGCTAACCGTTATGGTTGACTGATGGTATTAAGGATTAATAAGGGAAGACATAGCGGAAACGCTGCTGAACGAATGTAACAGTCTGTAAACTAACGCTCCCTCGCAGGGCTGTGGTCAGTTCTTCTGAGTTAAAACGTCTGCGTGGTCTAATAATAACGATTGGGAGTCCCTTCATGGTCATTCAGCTTTTCCCGCTATGGGCACTTTTGTTGTCTGTACTAGCGTATTTACAACCAGCCATATTTCTTGATTTAAAAGGCTATATCCTGCCTTTGCTTATGGTCATTATGTTGGCTATGGGCTTAACACTTAGCCCACAAGACTTCAAAAAAGTGGGTAAAAACACCAAAGCAGTTGGTGTTGGTGTCTTGTTACAGTTTTTAGTTATGCCCATCACTGCGCTGATTATTGCTACTTTGTTTGGCTTTGATAGCGAGCTGACCGTGGGGATGTTGCTGGTGGGGAGTGTCGCTGGCGGTACGTCGTCTAACGTGATGTGCTACCTAGCCAAAGGTGATACGGCCTTGTCAATTTCTATGACTGCGATTTCCACCTTGTTAGGCGTAGTGTTAACGCCTTTGCTTGTGTCATGGATGATCGGTACGTCGGTGGATGTTCCGGTTAGCTCAATGTTGCTTAGCCTTGTGAAAATCGTATTAGTGCCTGTTGCGATTGGTGTGGTGCTTAATACCGTGGTGCATAGCTTTACCCGTAAATTGGAACCTTTGTTGCCGTATGTGTCTATGTTTGCCATTGTTCTAATCATTGCCATCGTGGTGGCTTTGAGTGCTGACAAGATTGCTTCGGTTGGCTTGCTCGTGGCGGCGGCCGTGGTATTACATAATGGTATTGGTCTAACGTTGGGGTATTGGGTAACCGCAATGCTTGGTTTTGATAAGAAAATTTGTCGTACCATCGCCTTTGAAGTCGGTCTACAGAATTCAGGGTTGGCGTCTGCGTTAGCGATTAAGTTCTTTACCCCTGCGGCGGCACTGCCAGGTTCTATTTTTAGTGTTTGGCACAATATTTCTGGTTCGCTATTAGCCAGTTTCTGGAGTAAGAAACCAGTTAAAGATCAATAAGCGATCACTGTACTGTTCCATTTACGGGCCGCAATAGCGGCCCGTTTTTGTTTGTATTGATGATCAACAGGCGTTCACAACTGGTGTAGAATACGCCTCTATTCTTGAACTACTGGTGGCCGCACATGAGTCAGTCTTTACCTTCTATTTCCCAGCGTATGCGCACGCTCAATGAGCGTCAGCTTGAAGCCGTGAAGCAAATTGATGGGCCGCTGCTGGTGCTTGCTGGGGCGGGCTCTGGTAAGACCAGTGTAATCACTACCAAGATTGCTTATTTGATTCAGACCTGTGGTTTCAAAGCCAACAATATTGTTGCCGTCACCTTTACCAACAAGGCCGCGCGCGAGATGAAAGAGCGTGTGGTCGGCATGCTGAGCAAAGAAGAAAGCCGTGGTTTGAGTATTTCCACCTTCCATACCCTAGGCCTAAATATCTTACGCAAAGAATTCCGCAAAGCCGGTTTAAAAGAAGGCTTTACCTTATTTGATGCGCAAGATGGCCTCGCGCTAGTCAAAGAGATCCTCGACAAAGAATTCAACGGTCAAATGGATGCGGCGGGCTTTTGTCAGCACACCATATCAAACTGGAAAAACGATCTGATTCCACCGCAAGAGGCCCTTACTCAAGCGGACACGGAAGAGCTACAGTTGGCGGCACAGGTCTATGGTCAGTACCAGCGCTATATTCGTGCTTACAATGCGGTGGACTTTGACGATCTGATTTTGCTGCCAGTGAGTTTGCTTATCTCGGATCAGACCTTACGTGAGAAGTGGCAAAACAAGGTACGTTATCTATTGGTCGACGAGTGTCAGGATACCAACGCCAGTCAATACGAATTAATTCGATTGCTGGCAGGCTTTCGCCGTTGCTTTACCCTAGTAGGGGACGATGATCAGTCCATCTATGCTTGGCGTGGTGCGCGTCCTGAAAACTTGGAGCGTCTGTCGGTTGATTACCCGAATTTAAAATTGGTCAAGCTGGAGCAAAACTACCGTTCCACGCGCACCATTCTAAAAGCGGCCAACACTCTGATTGCCAATAACCCGCACGTGTACGATAAAGCCTTGTGGTCGGACTTGGGCATTGGCGATCCGATTCGCGTAATGGTGACCCGTAACGAAGACGCGGAATCTGAGCGGGTGGCCGCAGAAATTCAGGCGCGTCATCTGCGTCATAATATTCCATATAAAGATTTTGCCATTCTGTATCGTGGTAACCATCAAGCGCGCTTGCTGGAAATCAAGTTGCAGGCCTATCGTATCCCTTACAAGATGAACGGCGGCTCGTCGTTCTTTTCTCGGGCCGAAATCAAAGACTTGATGGGCTATTTGCGCTTGTTAGTGAACCCCGCTGATGACAATGCTTTCTTGCGCGTCATTAATTTACCTCGTCGAGAGATTGGCCCCGCGACGCTTGAAAAAGTGGGCAACTTAGCTAATCAGCTGCACGTGAGTTTATTTGAAGCCGCGGGGGACAAGGCCTTAGATGAAACGGTTTCGGGCAAACCATTACAGCGTTTGCGTGAATTTGAGTCTTGGATTCAAAATCTACGTCAGCGTTTGCAAAAGGGCTCGCCGATTCCGGTGATTGAGCAGATGATCCACGATATGGATTACTTTGGTTGGCTGCAGGAACAAGCGAGTTCACCAAAAGCCGCAGAGCGTCGCATTGAAAACGTACGTTTCTTGATTGAATCGATTCAACGCATGATGGAAAGTGCTTGGGAGGATGATGCTGACGCAGGCCTAGATCATGCCATCTCCAAGTTGTTGCTGATTGACATGTTGGAACGCCAAGAGGAAGAAGAGGACGAGGACAAGGTGCAGTTGCTAACGCTTCATGCTTCTAAAGGTCTAGAGTACCCTCATGTTTTTCTCATCGGCTGTGAAGAAGAGCTTTTACCGCATCGTAATAGCATTGAAAACGATGATATTGAAGAAGAGCGTCGCTTGGCCTACGTGGGCATTACACGAGCCAAGCGCACTCTCTGTATCACCATGGCAGCTAAACGTCGCCAGTTCGGTGAAGAAATTGATTGTTTGCCCAGTCGCTTTATCGATGAGTTACCAGAAGAAGATCTCGTTTGGGAAGGGCGTAGCGATGAAAGCGATGCGCAAAAGAAAGAGCGCGGTAAAGCCTCTTTATCTGCCCTAAAAGCCATGCTGAATTCTTAAGTCGATATACTCTGAAGCAAAAAATGGAGACCTAGGTCTCCATTTTTACGTCTGTTTAAAGATGCGAATTACTTGCTGTTCTCAGTCATGTATTCGATCGCGCCTTTAATTTCATCATCACTACAAGTGGCACAAGTACCGCGTGGTGGCATGGCATTGATACCATTGATGGCATTACTCATTAGATTGTCGAACCCTTTGGCAACGCGTGGTGCCCAGTCGCCTGCGTTACCGAATTTTGGTGCACCAGCGACACCGATAGAGTGACAAGCCGTACAAAATTGATTGTACACCGCTTCTCCAGAACGTGGGCCGTCGTTTGCTGCCACCGCAGCAGCAGAAGAGACTTCACACTCTTGCCCAGCAATACAGACTTTACCAACCGGAGCGATACGAGCTGCGATCTCTTCCGGGCTTTGTCCAATAGCGCTAACTGATGAACTCATTACTGCAGCAAAACCTGCAATGCTGATTAGGGTAAACAGTTTGCGATGAATAGATTTGATCAGCGAGCTCACTATGTTTTTCCTCGATCCAAAGTTTGGCCAGTTAAATATTTGATTGGCGGAAGTATACCCAGAGGGAAATTCAGTCGAAACCAAATTAGCATGAAATTTGGACAAACACCGCTCTAGGTCAAAAAATGGATCATCTTAAAGACTAATTAAGCAAGCTGTGCCGGTAAAAGAGTCAGTAGCGGTACTGATATTATGTGAGAGCGCCATTTAAGAACAATGCGCACTGTAAAATTGCTACTCAGCTACAGCACTACTGATTACATTGCTCATATCAGTACTGATCGTAAGATCTAAATACGCCAAGTAGGGCTGGAAAATAAGTGTCTGAAAGAAACTAAAACAGGTTATTTTATGAGACAGATGTTCAAATTTAAGTTATTCAGAGTCTTACTTGTCTGCGTTTTAGCTCTGCTGTGTTGGACTGCATCTCGCTTTTTTGAATTTGGGGTCGAAGGAGTGGGAGCTCACAAGAGTATTTCTTTTCAACATGGTACGGACGTGTTGAGTGGAACATTGATCATGCCTTCCGGTGTCGCTTCACCGCCTTTTGTTATCTTAGTTCATGGCGATGGACCTCAGGATCGTTGGTCAAACGATGGCTATGTCCCTCTTGTTAGGTATCTAGTATCAAAAGGTATCGCTGTTTTTTCGTGGGATAAACCAGGGGTTGGTTTAAGTACTGGAAATTGGTTTGCTCAGACCATGCAAGATCGAGCTAATGAAAGTGCGGCGGCGATGCAAAGACTAAGGGCAGTGCCGGAATTAAAGCTCAGCGAGGGGGGATTTCTTGGCTTTTCTCAGGCGGGATGGGTTGTGCCTGAAGCAAGTCGATTAGTCAACGCAGACTTTGTTGCGCTTGTTGGGGCTGCTATTAATTGGCGCAACCAAAGTCTTTACTATACGGGGGAGCGGCTGACTTTGGCTGGAAGCTCTACGGAAGTCATTGCCAAAGCTCAAGCACAAGACGCATTAGAGTTTGATCAGCAGTTTAGTATAGAAATGGCCAAGCAACCTTGTGCTTCTGTGTGTGATAGATCCGATTTTGAACGTCGTAACTCACTATCCGATGCGCAGAAAAGCATCTCTCAGATGTTGTCACCGACATTGTTGTTGATGGGGGCACAGGATCGCAATGTAGACCACAATGAGTCGGTTGAAGTCTGGCGTAGAGAGTTTCCAAAAGATGTCGCCAGTTGTATCAAGCAGATACCTTATGCCACGCATGGTCTGCTACGTAGTGAGCTTTTTGATTATCAGCTAACTTCTCAATGGCCGACGTGGAAACAAATTGCGTTCGTTATATTAGGCCGTTATGCCTATTCGCCCAGTGCATTAGAAAGTATTGCTGTTTGGATCAAGGAGCAGTCCTGTTCATAAGAACTTTGCAGTTCATCCGTTTATCTACGTATTAATACGTAGTTTTGGGTGCGTAATAATACCCATCATTTTCGGTAATCTTACGAATAGAGTCATTGGCTATTTTTCCGCCATTATGGGGTGAGTGCTTAGGCATGTGCCATAAAAATAACCATAGGCAGGATAAAAATAATGACATTGCAAAAACTTTCTAAACTCGTTGCTGTGGCAACGCTAACTGTTTCTACCTTCGCCGCTTCTTACTCCGTTGCAGCTGATGGCAAAGTTTACCGTTTAAAAATGGCGGAAACTTGGAATGCTAACTTCCCAATCTTTGGTGATGCGCCTCGTGAAATGGCGCGTTTAGCGGAAGAAATGTCAGATGGCCGTCTGCAGATTACGATCGACTCCGCTAACAAGCACAAAGCGCCTTTTGGGGTGTTTGATATGGTGCGCTCGGGGCAATATGACTTAGGGCATTCAGCGTCTTACTACTGGAAAGGCAAAGTACCTAATACTCTCTATTTCACTACCATGCCATTTGGTATGACCACACCAGAGCAATATGGTTGGTTCTATTATGGTGGTGGTCAGGCGTTATCGGATAAGGTTTATAGTCCTTTTGGTTTACGTTCGTTCCCCGGCGGAAACACGGGTAATCAAATGGGCGGTTGGTTCCAAAAAGAAATTAACTCCGTGGACGATCTTCAAGGGTTGAAGATGCGCATTCCTGGCTTTGCAGGCGAAGTGCTAGCTAAGTTAGGTGCCAGCCCTACGAACATCCCTTCAGGCGAGTTATTTACCGCATTAGAGCGTCGCACCATTGATGCATTGGAATGGGTGGGGCCGTCACTAGATTTGCGTATGGGCTTTCATAAGATTGCGCCTTACTACTACACCGGCTGGCATGAGCCTGCGACAGAGCTGCAATTCCTAGTGAATGAGCGTTCTTTCAAACGTCTTCCTGCGGATCTACAAACCATCTTGCGCAGTGCGATGAAGCTATCTGCCTACGATATGTACATTCAGTCTTATCACGAAAGTGCTGAAAACTGGGCAACGATGAAGAAAGAGTTTCCAAATATCGAAGTTAAAACCTTCCCAGATGACGTTATGAAAGCCATGTACAAAGCCAACGAAGAATTGCTAGCTGAGAAAGCAGCGGCCGATCCTTTGGCGAAAGAGATCCTAGATTCTCAAGCTGAGTACATGGCAAAAGCCCGTGTCTGGACCAATATTTCTGACCGCGCTTACTTAGACAGCTTGGATAATTTAGCTGACTAATGCCATAGAGGGCAGGGCGATTGATTGCTCTGCCTTTTCTAAGACTTCGCTTACTCTGGGGCTTCCCTTATGTTTTTGGTTTCGCTTGAAAAGACGCTCGGACGTTACTCCCTCTGGTTAGGTAGATTATCTGCTCTGCTGTTGATTCTGTTGCTGTGTAACGTGTTTTATAACGTTTTGATGCGTTATGCCTTTAACCATGTATCGATTGGCATGCAGGAGCTTGAATGGCACTTGTATTCCGCCATTTTTCTATTAGGCATCCCTTTTGGTCTGCAAACGGGTGGCCATGTCCGTGTTGATTTGATCTATGAACGCCTTAGTGTGCGAGGTAAAGCATGGATTGACTTAGCCGGTTCTATCCTATTTTTGATTCCTTTTACGTTGCTGGTGGGCTGGTTTGGAGTGGACTTCGCTAAGGAAGCTTACCTGTTAGGTGAAACCAGTGGCGATCCCGGCGGTTTACCTGCTCGTTGGATTATCAAAGCGGTCATTCCTGTTGCGTTTTTCTCTATGACGATTGGCGGTATAGGCATGATCCTACGTTCAATCAATGCCATTCGTGGTGTTTCCAACGAAGGGTTCGATCACGAACCTATTCAGCACTAGCCGTTAAATAGGTGTTTCTATGATTGGTATTATTATGTTTTTCGTGGCACTGGTGATGCTGTTATTTGGCTTCCCAGTGGCATTCACCTTTGGCGGGGTGGCGCTGATTTTCGGTGTGTTTGCTGAAGGTTGGGATATGTTTGCCTTCATGCCGTTCCGTATTCAAAGCTATATGGAAAATACGGTGATGATGGCGGTGCCTTTGTTTATTTTTATGGGCATTGTGTTACAGAAAACGCGATTGGCTGAGCAGCTGCTGGAAGCCATGGGTAAGCTGTTTGGTAGTGTGCGTGGCGGTTTGGCGATCTCTACGATTTTGGTTGGCTCATTATTGGCGGCATCGACTGGGGTTGTGGGCGCCAGTGTTGTGGCCATGGGACTGATTTCGTTACCGGTTATGATGAAGTATCAATACAGTAAGTCCTTGGCCTGCGGCACCATCTGTGCGTCAGGTACTTTAGGGCAGATTATTCCGCCATCAATTATCTTGATCATTCTTGGTGATGTATTGGGGATTCCTGTCGGGGATTTGTTTCATGCGGCATTGGCTCCGGGATTTGTTTTAATTGCCTGTTACATCTTGTTTATTGTGGTGGTGACTTGGCTAAAACCGGGCATGGCACCTGCTATTCCCTACGATGAGTCCCTAGGTACTCGTTCTCAGCAAATTCGTGATGCTCTGAAAGCAATCGTGCCACCACTAGCGTTGGTTTTGATTGTGTTGGGCTCAATCTTCTCAGGCATTGCGACGCCAACTGAATCTTCAGCGCTCGGTGGTGTCGGTGCGGTTATTTTATCGCTGATTTATCGTCAATTTAGCTGGAAAATGCTGTTTGATAGTTCCCTTGAAACGGTCAAAGTGACGGCGATGGTGTTTGCTATTCTCATGGGGGCAACGGCTTTCTCGATGGCATTTAGCTATACGGGAGGAGATTACATTGTCGAAGAAGCTTTGCTGAATCTTCCTGGTGAGAAATGGGGCTTTATTATTCTGGCAATGATCGCGATTCTAGTCTTGGGCTTCTTTATCGACTTTGTTGAAATCGCTTTTATCATCGTACCTATCTTGGCGCCCGTAGCTGAAGCGCTAGGGATTAATATGGTGTGGTTTGCCATCTTGATTGCGATGAATCTTCAGACCTCGTTTTTAACACCCCCCTTTGGCTTTAGTCTGTTTTATTTAAAAGGTGTTGCGCCGCGATCCGTCAGAACGATGGATATATATCGAGGAGTGATTCCATTCATCTTGATTCAGATTGCCGTACTGATCAGCATTCTACTGATGCCCGGCTTATATGGCATGGACTAATGGCTAGTAGCTTTCGCTTAGATAAGGCGATAGATTGAATGGCGAAAGGGAGGTCTAACCTCCCTTTCGCTTCTTTCTATACCGGGCTATTCGCTTTTTTGTAAAGCCTTTAAAATCATCAGGAAACAACAATAATTAGGTCCTGTTATGACACTTAAAAGCAAGATCATTTTGTTGACAGTGATCCCTTTGCTTTTGGCAACGGCTATCATTACTTACTTGGGGATAACGCATGCTCAGTCGCTGACACAGCAGGAGCTGGCGTTATATGAGCAGCGTATGATAGAGACTCGAAAGCAATCATTGAAAGACAATGTTGCCATTGCGATGTCTGCCATCCGCCCCATTCTTGAAGATCCTTCTTTAACCACAGCACAAGCAAAGCTTCAGGTGCGACGTTTATTAACCGGCTTAAATTACAACGAAGATGGTTATTTCTTTGCCTATACTTTAGACGGAATCAATTTAGTTCATCCCACCCAACCAAACTTTGTCGGGCAAAACTTACTCGAGTTTCAGGATCGTGAGGGGGATTTTCTTATTAAGAATTTGATTGAGGCGGCGAAGTCCGGCGGTGGTTTTCACCGATATATTTGGGAAAAACCGCCTCAACTTATTCAGGAAGATAAACTGAGTTATGTTGTGCTGATTGAGCCGTGGGGATGGATGATGGGCACAGGAATATACCTTGACGACATTTATCGAGACCTCGATGCCGCTCAAACGTCGATGAATAAGAATATCTCTAATAGCCTTTTTACGGTGTTATTTATATTAGGTCTCACGGTGGCAACGGTTTTATTACTTGGTTTGTTCATTAATCTACGTGAACATCGATTAGCAGATGAGCGTTTGAAAAAACTAATAAAACGTTTTATTCGATTACAAATCAGTGAGCGGCGTAAATTCTCACGAGAGCTGCACGACGGCATCAATCAACTGCTGGTGTCGAGTAAGTTTCGAATCGAGCTGGTGGGTAATAAACTGCGCAAAGGCATCCATCAAGACACAATCCAGGCGGATCTTGAGCAGGCTGAACAGGTTATTGAGCAAACCATACGAGAGGTCAGACAGATTTCTCATCATCTCAGGCCAACATTGTTGGATGACTTAGGGTTGGAAGCGGCTTTGATTGGCTTGTTGGAGCAATTTTCCGAAAGAACTCAGGTGAGTGTAGAGCACCAATTTACGCTTAATTTAGATGCATTAGCGGAAGAGGTTGAGATTACGCTTTATCGATTATCTCAAGAGTGTTTAACGAATATAGAAAAGCACGCTAATGCTAAAAGTGTCGCCATTAAAATTTGGTTACAGAAAGATGCACTTCATTTCGAGTGCAAGGATGATGGCCGAGGATTTAACCCAGAAGAAAATGCCAGTGGTATCGGTGTGTTCAATATGCGTGAGCGTTTGGAGTTAATAGAAGGGGAGTTTTCTATAGACAGCGAAGCGGAGTTTGGCACGACGGTTAGGGCATTGGTGCCCAGAGAGATAGCTATGTCAGGAGCGCAAAGTGAGCCGACCTAATATCAAAGTGTTGTTGGTGGACGATCATGTTCTTGTTCTAGATGGCTTAGTAGCGCGTTTAGAACTTGAGTCTCATATCCAAATCATGGGCACAGCCCGTAATGGTGAAGAAGCATTACAACAGGCCCAACAATTGAAGCCTGATGTGGTATTGATGGATGTGTCAATGCCTGTATTGGGTGGAATTGATGCGGCGAAACGGTTTCGAGAAGAGCTTCCTGACATAAAAGTACTTATGTTGAGCATGCATCATGATCGCGAATATATCCTGTCACTGGTTCAATCCGGTGCAAGCGGATATGTACTGAAAGATGTGTCAATCAATGAGCTGATTATGGCAATTGAAACGGTGTATCAAGGCGGTACTTATTTTAGTGCTGGCGCATCGCAGTCGTTGTTTACTGTGCCGGATAAAAAGCCTGATGAGTTGTTAGGTACGGGGGACTGTTTAACTCGCCGTGAGCTGGATGTGTTGATTGCATTGACTTCAGGACGTACAAATAAAGAAGCGGCTAGTTTGTTGAACATCAGTGTACGCACTGTGGAAACTCACCGACAGAATTTAAAAAATAAATTAGACATTCATACATTGGCAGGTCTAACAAAATATGCCATTGAACAAGGCTTGATATAACTTGCATTGGGTGTGTCTTGAAAAAAAATTGGTATCTACAATAATTTAACTATCTGATTTAAATATATATTTTTTCATATCTAAGATCTCTATACGCAATGCGTATAGAGCATATCGTTATTTCGATTGGTCATTTAAACACCGTTCAGTACTCTTTAAATACGCTGTTTTTGCGCACTTCTTACCAAGTTCGCAAAAGCGTGTAGGGGGCCTCAAGGAAGAGGAAAAGCCGCCCCGTTCGAAAAGAGCGTTTGAGCGGGGCCGCTTTTAAACCGCATTGGCAGTCCTCCACCGTCCAGCATCACAAAAGAACGACACGTTCGGTGACCAGAAACACCGAATGTGTCTTGCTCAGAATGAGCGAACAATAATTATGCGAAATGGAGAGTTAAGATGAAAAAACGGTTAGCCGCTTTACCTCTTGCGTTGATGGCTGCGGGTGCGATTTCCACCTCTGCTCACGCTGCTTCAACACTGGTTTACTGCTCAGAAGGCAGCCCAGAAGGCTTTAACCCAGCGTTCTACACATCCGGTACCACGTTTGATGCCAGCTCGAAAAACATGTTCAACCGTCTGGTAGAATTCAAGCTTGGTACAACAGAAACTGAGCCAGGTCTTGCTGAAAGCTATGATGTGTCGGCGGATGGTCTTGAGTACACTTTCCATTTGCGCAAAGGCGTCAAATTCCACAGCACCAAGGACTTTAAACCAAGCCGTGACTTTAACGCAGACGATGTGATCTTTACCTTTGCTCGTCAATGGGACAAAGGGCATCCATACCACAGTGTATCGGGAGGTGCTTATGAGTACTTCAACGGTATGGGCATGCAAGACCTAATCAAAGACATCGTCAAAGTGGACGACTACACGGTTAAATTTGTTCTAAACCAGCCAGAAGCCCCATTTGTAGCCAACTTAGCCATGGACTTTGCGTCGATCTTCTCCGCAGAACAAGCGGATTACCTAATGAAGAAAGGCACGCCAGAGCAATTGGACATCAACCCAGTAGGTACGGGGCCATTCCAAAAGGTTCAATACCAAAAAGACTCTTTGATTCGCTACACAGCATTTGAGGATTACTGGAAGGGTAAAGCGAGCATTGATCGTCTAGTCTTCTCAATCACGCCTGATGCGTCGGTTCGTTATGCGAAACTGAAAGCGGGCGAATGTCATGTAATGCCGTACCCTAATCCTGCTGACCTTGAGCAAATGCAAGCGGATAGTGATATCAACTTGATGAGTCAAGAAGGTCTAAACGTGGGTTACTTGGCGTTTAACACGCAAAAAGCACCGTTCACGGACACTAAAGTTCGTCAGGCACTAAGCTACGCGACCAACAAAAACGCCATCATTGATGCGGTATTCCAAGGCGCGGGTAAAGTAGCTAAGAACCCAATCCCACCAACTATGTGGTCTTACAATAACGATGTGAAGGATTACTCGTACGATCCAGTCAAAGCCAAAGCGCTGCTAAAAGAAGCGGGCTACGAGAACGGCTTTAAAACCAATATCTGGGCCATGCCAGTACAGCGTCCTTACAACCCGAATGCCCGTCGTATGGCGGAAATCATCCAAGAAGATTGGAAAAAAGTGGGTGTTGACGCTGAGATCGTTTCCTACGAATGGGGTGAATACCTAAACCGTTCGAAAAAAGGCGAGCACGATACCGTATTGCTAGGTTGGACCGGTGATAACGGTGACCCAGATAACTTTATGTATGTACTGCTGGGCTGTGATGGTGTTGGTGGTTCGAACCGTGCGCAGTGGTGTAACGAAGAGTTTGACGGTCTTCTAAAAGGGGCGAAGCAAACCTCTGATAAGGCTGAACGTACTAAGTTGTACGAACAAGCTCAGCAAGTATTTAAACGTGAAGCACCTTGGGTGACAGTGGCTCACTCAGTTGTTTACGAGCCAATTCGTAAGGAAGTGAAAGGCTACAAAATTGACCCACTTGGCGGTCACTACTTCTATAACGTAAGTCTAGAGAAGTAGTCCAAGCGCTTTGCGCTCAAAACGGGGCTTAGTCAGCGTGGAAGCAGACAAGTCCTGTTGATCGAGCAGGCTCACAAGGCCTGCTTCGTTCAACTCAATAAGAGAGCCACTCCGTATGTTTCAATTTATTTTTCGACGATTAAGTCTCGTGATTCCAACCTTCATCGGGATCACCCTGCTGACGTTTACTCTGATTCGTTTGATCCCAGGTGACCCGATTGAGGTGATGGCTGGTGAACGCGGCGTCAGTGCAGAACGCCATGCCGAACTCAGCGCACAACTAGGCTTTGACCAACCGCTGTATGTGCAATATTTCCATTACGTCACAGGTGTTTTACAAGGCGACCTAGGCAATTCCTTGGTTACCAAAGAGCCTGTGCTCAGTGAATTTCTCACCCTGTTTCCCGCGACCATTGAGCTGGCCTTTTGTGCTGCTATCTTCGCCATTTTTGTGGGACTTCCAGCCGGTATGATTGCGGCCGTGAAGCGTGGCACCTTATTTGATCATTCAGTAATGACTTTCTCGTTGACTGGTTATTCTATGCCGATCTTCTGGTGGGCACTGTTATTGATGCTGATTTTCTCCGTAACGCTCGGTTGGACACCCGTATCAGGGCGCATCGATGTAGTCTATTGGATTGATGATGTGACAGGCTTTATGCTGGTTGACTCTATCCTTTCAGGAGAAGACGGCGCTTTTTCTTCTGCCGTTGCGCATCTTATTTTGCCAAGTATTGTCCTTGGCACCATCCCGATGGCGGTGATCGCTCGTATGACGCGCTCCTCTATGTTGGAAGTGTTAAGCGAAGATTACATCCGTACCGCCCGCGCCAAAGGCATCGCCCCGTGGCGTGTGATTATTATCCATGCTTTACGAAACGCACTTATTCCAGTCATTACAGTCATTGGTTTGCAGGTGGGTATTTTGCTTTCCGGCGCGATTCTAACGGAAACCGTGTTTGCTTGGCCGGGTATTGGTAAGTGGTTGATTGAATCCATCAGCCGCCGTGACTATCCGGTCGTACAGGGCGGTATCTTAATCGTTGCCACCATCATCATTGTGGTGAACCTCATGGTTGATATTACCTACGGTATTGTTAACCCACGCATTCGACACAGCCGTTAAGGAGGCGCTATGACTATTGCAACGTTACAAGCACCAGCACCGCGTACTCCGTTACAAGAGTTCTGGTATTACTTTAAAGGTAATAAGGGCGCGGTCAGCGGTCTAGTGTTTATCATTGTGATCTGTTTGATGGCGCTGTTTGCCGATGTGGTGGCGCCGCATTCGCCATCGGATCAAGCGCGCGACGCTTTATTGCTGCCGCCTGCTTGGATGGAAGGCGGAAATTGGGCCTATGTCCTCGGGACGGACGATGTCGGTCGTGACATCTTGTCGCGTATTATCCACGGCGCACGTTTGTCGCTGTCCGTTGGCTTAGTGGCGGTCACGGCCTCATTGTTTATGGGCATTTTGTTAGGTCTTGTGGCGGGCTACTGCAAGGGCGTGGTGGATACCATCATTATGCGTATCGTTGACATCATGCTGGCCATGCCGAGTCTATTGCTAGCGATTGCCATCGTGGCGGTATTAGGTCCGAGCATTGTTAACGCAGCCTTAGCGATTTCGATTGTTTCATTACCGCATTACGTGCGTTTGACCCGTGCGGCGACCATGGCGGAAATGTCCCGTGACTATGTGACGTCTTCCCGAGTGATTGGTGCGAGCCCACTACGTTTGATGTTTATCTGCATTCTACCGAACTGTGTCGCGCCTTTGATTGTACAAGCCACGCTTGGCTTCTCTAGTGCCATTTTAGACATGGCCGCATTGGGCTTCCTTGGTCTAGGTGCTCAGCCCCCAACCCCAGAATGGGGCAGTATGTTGGCGGATGCGTTGCAGTTCGTGCAGCGTGCGTGGTGGGTGGTGACCTTCCCAGGCCTGATGATTCTGTTGACCGTATTGGCATTTAATCTAATGGGTGACGGCCTTCGTGATGCCTTAGATCCGAAGTTGAAGCAGTAGGAGCACTTATGTCTTTACTTAAGTTAGAAAATTTATCCGTCACCTTTGGTAATTTCCGTGCGGTCGACCAGATCAGCTACAGTGTGAACGAAGGGGAAGTGCTGGGTATTGTCGGAGAATCCGGCTCTGGTAAAAGTGTGAGCTCTTTGTCTTTAATGGGCTTAATTGATTATCCGGGAAAAGTCAGTGCTGATCAGCTGACCTTTATGGACCAGGATTTGCTATCCATGCCCGAGGCGCAGCGCCGAAAGATTACGGGCTCAGATATTGCCATGATTTTCCAAGATCCGATGACCAGTTTAAACCCATGTTTTACCGTCGGTTATCAGATCATTGAAGCACTGAAAACACATCAAGGCGGCACCAAGAAAGAGCTGAAACATCGCGCTATTGAGTTATTGACGCTAGTGGGGATTCCAGCCCCAGAGAGTCGTTTAAGTGCCTATCCGCATCAGTTGTCTGGTGGTATGAGCCAGCGGGTGATGATCGCCATCGCCATTGCTTGTAATCCTAAACTTTTGATTGCCGACGAACCGACGACGGCGCTCGACGTGACCATTCAAGCGCAGATCATTGATCTATTGATTGATCTACAAAAAGAGAAGCAAATGGGGTTGGTGCTGATTACCCACGACTTGGCATTGGTGGCCGAGGTGGCGCATCGAGTGATCGTGATGTACGCAGGGCAGATCGTTGAAAGTGGCCCTGCGAGCGAAGTGTTCAGCGCACCTAAGCATCCTTATACGCAAGCTTTGCTCGCTTCATTACCTGAGTCTGCGGCCGGGAGGGCTCGTTTACAAGCACTACCAGGCGTAGTGCCTGGGCAATACGATCGACCGAAAGGCTGTTTGTTGAGTCCGCGTTGTCCATACGTTACGGATCATTGCCGCAATGTGGAACCTACCAGTCAAGGTTCGTTAGAGCGCCAAGTAAAATGTCATACACCACTGAATACTCAGGGGAGACCCGCCGCATGAGCCAAGAACTCGTTTTAAATGCCCATAATTTGAAGCAGCACTATCAAGTGAAGCAAGGCCTATTCAAACCCGATGCGACAGTGAAAGCGGTGGATGGTGTGAGCTTCACTCTTGAGAAAGGCAAAACCCTAGCGGTAGTGGGGGAGTCAGGCTGTGGTAAATCGACTTTGGGGCGTATGCTCACCATGATCGAAACGCCGACCGATGGTCAGTTAAATTTTCGTGGAGAAGACTTGCTGACTCTGTCTAAAGAGCAGCAAAAAGAGCTGCGTCAGAAAATTCAGATCATTTTCCAAAACCCTTATGGTTCTTTAAATCCGCGTAAGAAGATCGGCGCGATTTTAGAAGAACCCTTGGTAATCAATACTAAGCTGAGTAAAGCCGAGCGCAAAGCTAAGGCGCTGGAAATGATGGCCAAAGTGGGTCTAAAACCTGAGCACTATGATCGCTATCCACATATGTTCTCCGGTGGTCAGCGTCAGCGTATCGCCATTGCTCGTGGTTTGATGCTTGATCCAGAAGTGATCGTAGCGGATGAGCCCGTCTCGGCCTTGGACGTGTCGGTGCAAGCGCAAGTATTGAACTTGATGATGGACCTACAGCAAGAATTTGGTCTGAGTTATGTGTTTATTTCCCATGATCTGTCTGTGGTGGAGCATATCGCCGACGAAGTGATGGTGATGTACCTCGGTAAAGTGGTTGAACATGGTACTTGTGAGGAAGTGTTTACTAACCCAAAACATCCTTATACTCAGGCATTGCTATCAAGTACGCCGCAATTATCGAGGGATAAGCGTCGACAACGCATTAAGCTTAAAGGGGAGTTACCATCACCGCTTAATCCGCCCAGTGGCTGTGCTTTCCATGGTCGGTGTCAATATGCCAATGACCGCTGTCGTAGCGAAACACCTGTATTACGCAGTACGAATAATGGCCATCTGATTGCCTGCCATGCTGTGGAGGAGAGCCGTTTAGACAGTTTAGCAGGGGCCGCTTGACGGTTTTAGGTTAGGGGGAGACTTACTTCCTTTCATTCTTTACTAGTCGAAGTGCCGATGGTTTTCTATACTGTTTTTCATAACCAAATGGTCAAAAAAATACTCTTATAATAAAGAAAACGTCCAAGCCTCTCATTTGTAGAGGCTTGTTGCGCTCTTGCAAAAGGAATCTACATGTTACGTCGTCTTCTTCTACTTTGGTGGATAGGTTGTCTGGCGAGTGTTTGTTATGGGGCGGATTTACGCATTGCCGTTGATGCCGATCCCATTTCACTAGATCCCCATGAACAGCTGTCTGAGGCGGGTATTCAATATTCCCATGCGGTGTTTGATCCGCTTGTGCGTTGGCGCCAAGATGGAACCTTTGAACCCCGTTTAGCTTCCTCATGGGAAAGACTAGATCAACGAACCCTTCGTTTGCACCTGCGTGATGATGTGACATTTCATTCTGGTAATAGAATGGATGCAGACGATGTTTTATTCACAATGGATCGTCTGAAACTCTCGACCGACTTCAAAGGGCTCTTTAATGTCGTGCAAAATGTGGACAAGATCGACGATTATACCGTCGATATCCACACAACAGACCTTTATCCTTTGCTCTTGAACAGTTTGGCCTATGTATTTGTCATTGATAAAGCTTTCTATCAAGGGCGTGCTGAGATCATCAAGTTTGGTCAAACTTTCGCGGCAAAAAATGTTTCTGGCTCTGGTCCGTTCCAAGTTAAACAGCGCATTGCAGGACAGAAGCTTGTTTTAGAGCGCAATCCCCACTATTGGGATAAGTCTTCCAGAGGTAATCTTAAACAGTTAGAGCTGATTACCATTCGCTCCGACTCCACCCGATTAGCGGCGTTGCTGACAGGGGATGTGGATGTCATTTCTCCTGTGGCACCGATTGATATTGCTCGGGTGCAGAGTACACCTGATATTAACTTTTTGGCTTTAACGGGCACGCGTATTGTTATGCTGCAATTAAACCAAGCTCGTCGCGTTGAGTTTCAAGACATACGTGTGCGTAAAGCAATGAACTTGGCGATTAATCAAGCTTTGATCGTTGAGAAAATTTTGCGTGGATACGGTGAGGCCGCCGGCCAGTTAAGTGCTGACGCATTTGCTGGTCATCTGAGTACACTGTTGCCAGAGTCTGATTTGGCCAAGGCAAAGCAGCTGATGGCAGAAGCGGGCTATGAGCAAGGTTTTCGCATTTCCATGATGGCGCCCAATAACCGCTATATGAGTGACGAGCGTGTCGCACAGGCCGCCGCCGCTATGCTTGAGAAAATTAATATTCGAGTGGATTTAAAAACCTTCCCCAAAGCTCAGTATTTTCAATTGTTTGATCAACGTGCTGCGGATGTCATGATGCTCGGCTGGCAGTCTGATACCTTTGATTCCAATAACATTTTTGAGTTTATCCTAGCCTGCCGTGATCAACAGAGTGGCTTAGGCGCGTACAACTCTGGTGGTTTTTGCGATGCTCTGATTGATCAGGGCATCACGCTGGCGAATAATGAAATGAAGCCTGAGCAGCGGGAGCGAATTTTACAAGGCATCGAAGCCCATGTGGCAGCGCAAGCGCTGGTAATACCGCTCTACTGGCAACCAATTATTTGGGCTGCTAAAGCGCATGTGAATTTAGCTAGCGTGGTAAACTTTTTAAATTTCCCCTATTGGGGGGATTTAGAAGTTAGGGAATAACAGCATGTTAAGATTTATTGGGCGGCGGCTATTGCAGGCTATGTTTGTATTACTGATCATAAGCGTTATCAGCTTTATGATTCAGGACAAACTAGGAGATCCTGTACAGCAAATGGTGGGGCAGTCTGTGCCTCAACAAGATCGCCTCGCTTTGCAGCAAGACTTAGGTTTGAATGATCCTTTGCTGGTTCAATATGGGCGTTTTCTTGGCCGTGCCTTACAGGGAGATTTGGGGACGTCTTATTACTATAAAGAAGCGACCTTGGACATCATTCTTAGCCGTTTGCCCGCTACCTTAGAGTTGTCTTTCAGTGCCTTAGTGTTGGTGATTTTATTGGCTACGCCACTTGGCGTCGTCGCAGCCATTCATCCCAAAAGCCTGCTTTCACGGGCCATTCTGATTTTCAGTACGTTAGGGTTATCTGTCCCCATTTTTATAGTCGCAGTATTTCTAATGTACTTCTTTGCCATTGAATGGCGTTTATTACCGAGCTTTGGGCGTGGTGAAACTACTTGGGTTATGGGGCTTTGGCAATCCGGGTTGTTTAACAAAGATGGCTTATTGCACTTGCTGTTACCAAGCTTCTCGCTGGCGTTTGTGTTGACGCCTATGTTTATTCGTTTGATTCGAGCGGAGATGATTGATGCTTTGCAAAGTGAATACATCCGCTACGCTTGGTCAAAAGGGATCTCGGCGTCACGTATTTATTTTGTGCACGCTTTAAAAAATACCATGTTACCCGTGATTACCGTCGCAGGGATTCAAGTCGGTACTTTGGTGGCTTATACCATCCTGACGGAAAGTATTTTTCAATGGCCCGGGATGGGACTGCTGTTTATGGAAGCCGTGACACGTGTCGATGTGCCTTTAATTTCTGCTTATTTAATGGTGGTTGGTGTGATTTTTGTGGTCACCAATACGGTGGTAGATTTGGTCTATAGCTTAGTGAATCCGAGAGTGCGCTTGCCGGGGTATGGTTCATGAATATTTGGCATCGCCCACAGGGGGTTGCGGAGCATACGACGCGGGTGCGACATGTGCTCTCAGCCATGCGTGGTGATAAGTTGGCCTTGTTTGCATTGTGTATTTTTGCACTTTACTGCTTGGTGGCGCTGTTAGCGCCTCTTTTAGCCCCATACGATGTCAACAGCGTTGATTTTATGGACTTGGAAAATGCTGAGTTGGCGCCCTATTGGCAAACAGGTGATGGGCGTTTTCTCTTGGGCACGGATACCCAAGGCCGGGATCTGTTATCAGTGATCCTTTATGGTACGCGCTTGTCGCTCACAATTGGCGTCTGCGCTGTCTTGATCCAATTACTGATGGGCGGCACGATCGGTTTGCTATCAGGTTATATTGGCGGCCGATTAGACGCTTTTTTAATGCGTGCGGCTGATATTCAATTGTCCTTTTCCACCATGATGGTCGCCATTGTGGTATTGGCGGTGTTTCAAACCTTGTTTGGCAATGCGGTCTATCAGCAGCTTGCCATGCTGATGTTGATTCTAGTGCTTGGCATTGCTGAGTGGCCGATTTTTGCACGCATTATTCGTGCTTGTGTGTTTGCTGAAAAAGACAAAGAGTATGTCGATGCTGCACGAGTACTGGGTGTTAGTAAGGTTCGCATTATGCTGCGACATATTTTACCGAATACGGTCTCTCCGATACTCGTTATTCTCACTATTCAAATCGCTAATGCAATTGTTGCTGAGGCCGCCTTGTCTTTTCTTGGGCTAGGAATGCCACCAGCGCAACCGTCCCTCGGTGCTTTGATTTCGTCCGGCTTTAACTACTTATTTTCTGGGGCTTGGTGGATCAGTGTGTTTCCCAGTATGACCTTGATTCTATTGATCTTTGTGATGAATCTGCTGGGCGATTGGTTGCGCGATCATTTAAATCCTCAAGCGGCGGGAGGCTAATGTGAGTCTATTGTCGGTAAATGGATTAAGTGTCAAATTCAAACGTCGCAACGGTGACCTGACTGCGTTGCATGAGGTGAGCTTCAGTTTGGATCGAGGCGAGCGCTTAGCCATTGTCGGTGAGTCAGGAGCGGGGAAATCCATTCTGGGATATGCCTTGGTGAACTTGCTAAGCAAGCCCGGTTATATAGCGGCTGGCTCTGTACAGCTGGCGGGACAAGAGCTTACTCAGCTTAATGCTAAACAGTGGCAGGGAGTTCGAGGTAAGAGGATCGCGATGATTTTCCAAGATCCTATGATTACGTTAAATCCCGTGCTAAGCATTGGTGATCAGATGGTGGAAGCGATCCGTAGTCACACTCGTATTGCCTATAAAGATGCTCGCAAATTAGCGATTGAAAAGCTGGCTCATGTGCGTATTGCTGCTCCTGTGCAACGTTTCGATCAGTATCCTCACGAACTTTCAGGCGGTATGCGCCAGCGTGTGATTATCGCCATTGCGTTATTGCTAAACCCCGAAATCATTATTGCCGATGAGCCGACAACCGCATTGGACGTGACGATTCAGGCTGAAATCCTGCAGTTACTTAAGCAAATTTGTTTAGATAATGGTGTTGCGCTGATCTTAATTACCCATGACTTTGGCGTCGTGTCTCGTATTGCTGAGCGTACTTTGGTGATGTACGCGGGGCGGATAGTTGAGCAAGGTCCAACGCTCGAGATTATCAATGACCCACAGCACCCTTACACGCAAGGTTTGCTAAATGCTTTGCCGCAAATGGCATTACCAGGACAGCGATTGAATCAAATACAAGGCAGCATGCCTCCTCTAAGTGAGCACCCCGGCGGCTGCGCATTTCATCCCCGTTGCCCTTATGCTCAAGACAAATGCCGCGAGAAAGTACCGGGTTTTGTTTACAGTGGCGTTTCAACTGTGGCCTGTTACGTGGTGGAAGACATGTTAGCTGAGTTTGCGCAATACGATGAGGAGGACCTAGATGTCTGAGCCATTGGTTCGTATTCTGCAAGTTGAGAAAAGCTTTCGCACCCGTTCAGAGTGGCGTTGGCCGCGTATGTTTGGAGGCAAGAAAACCAGCTTGGCGTCCCATGTGTACGCAATAAATAATGTCAGCTTAGAGATAGAGCGCGGCGAGACTTTATGTGTGGTGGGGGAGACGGGCTGCGGTAAGTCGACCCTAGCCAGACTATTGATGGGCTTGGCTCAGCCTGATGCAGGGGTAATAGAATACCAAGGTCAGCGCATTGATCAGCTGAACGATAAACAGCGAATGCGCTATCGCAAGAAAATGCAGATGGTGTTCCAAAACCCATACGCTTCACTCAACCCTCGTATGACGGTGTATCAAATTTTGCGCGAAGCAATCGTCTTACATCATCGGGATTGGGATCGACATCAAGTGGATCTTTTTATTGCCGAACTTTTGCAATCCGTAGGGCTTAGTAAGGATGCTGAAGATCGTTATCCTCACGAGTTTTCCGGCGGTCAACGTCAGCGTATTTCACTGGCGCGTGCCTTATCGGTTGAACCTGAGTTGATTGTTGCGGACGAGCCATTGGCGGCGTTGGACGTTTCGGTGCAAGCCCAAGTGCTGAATTTGATGATGGATAAACAGCAAGAGCTCGGCTTGACCTATCTCTTTATTACCCATGATCTTGCGGTGGTTGAACATTTCGCAACACGGGTGGCGGTAATGTACCTCGGTCGAGTGTGTGAAGTCGCCATTCGAGAGACCCTATTTAAAGCCCCTAAACACCCTTATACCCAAGCTCTATTATCCTCAATTCCACGGCTTGATAATCTGACCTTGGAGCCGATTCATCTTTCTGGTGAAGTGCCGACGCCCCTAGAAAAGCCTGTGGGTTGTAGTTTCTGTGGACGTTGCCCCTTGGCTAATCAGCGCTGCTACGAACAGATTCCTATGCTTGAACTGCAAGCCGATGGCAGCCAAGTCGCGTGTCATGCGGTGGCGGAGGGGCGTTCATGGAAATAAGGTGGTTGGAAGACTTTATTGCCTTAGCTAAGACGCGCCATTTCTCTAGGGCTGCGGATGAACAGAATGTGACACAGCCGACCTTTAGTCGACGAATCAAGCTGCTCGAAGAAGAAATGAAAGTGACTTTGATTGATCGCAACACGTTACCACTGTCGCTTACGCCTGCAGGTGAGATCTTCTTGCAAAGTGCAGAGTTGATCACACGTCAGTTACGTGATGCGAAAGCTCGTTGTCTGGAAATTAAAGAGCAAGAGCAATCGCAGATCCGCTTTATCACGACACAGTCCCTGTTTTTAGGCTATTACCGTGAATTTGTTGAGCCGCTGTGTCAGCGTTTAGAGCTACGTATTGATGTGAATATGAAGTCGAGTTCTTGGGCTGGAGCCGATTTTATTAATGCAATGACGGCCAATGAGTCCGATTTAATGCTGTGTTTCTGGCATCCTGCGATGGGGTTCTTAAAGGAGCTAGATGAGGAAAACTTCGACAGTGTCACCATCGGCCGTGAGATTCTCGTTCCTTGCGTAGCAACCGACAAGCAGGGACGACCTAGCTTTGAATTGCCCGGCAGTCGTAAACAACCGATTCCTTATATCGCCTACGATGACGCTACCTTTCTTGCTCCTGCGGTGCAGCATCATTTACAGCGCCAACACGAAGTGCCTCAACTACAGATACTGGCCAGTAATATCCATGCAGCCAGCATTAAGGCCATGGTGAAAGAAGGTTTTGGTATCGGTTGGTTACCCAAGCGTTTGGTGGCAGATTCGTTGAATTATGGCACATTAACACTTGCCGGAGCGGTGAATTGGAACGTGCCGTTAGAAATTCGCGTCTATCGAGCACGCAATAACATCAACCCCAATGTGCTGCAGTTTTGGCAAGCGCTTAAGGACAATGCCTTATCCTAAGGGCGTTAATCCGCCAAAAGACGCGTAACGCCTTCCCCCACCATGCGCCCAGTGGCGAAACAGGCCGTCAGCAAGTAACCACCTGTGGGCGCTTCCCAATCTAGCATTTCTCCGGCACAGAAAACCCCTGGTATTTTCTTTAGCATAAAGTATTGGTTAACACTGTTTTGACTGATACCGCCAGCGGAGGAAATAACTTCGTCTAAGGGCTTAGTTTTGTAAAATGAGATCGGAATGGATTTCAGACAGCGGGCAAGTTTCTCTGGCGTATCAAAGGCTTCTTTCTGGTACGCTTCATACAGTAGTGCCGACTTAATGCTATCTAACTTAATGGTACGCTTAAGGTATTTAGCCAGAGATTCTTTTGGTTTGATATTGCTAAGTTTCTGCACCAGTTGATCACGGCTCAGATCCGGTAGTAAATCAATGGTGAGTTTACCTTCGCCGCGTAGATTAATCGCGTCACGTAGATACTTTGAGAAAGCGTAAATTAGGCTGCCTTCCATGCCGTCACGTGTGACGATGCATTCGCCTTTGCGCTCCATTGTTTCTCCACTAGGTAGCTTCATCGTAAAGCTAACGCCTTTCAAAGGAGCGCCGGCAAGCTTGGTTTGTAAGTGTTCACTCCAATTGCTATAAAAGCCACAATTAGTGCTTTCAAGAGGGGTAATCTCGACGCCTTGACGTGATAAAAAGCCGACCCATTTACCATCAGAGCCAAGTTTTGGCCAGCTGGCCCCGCCTAATGCTAAGACAATGGCATCAGCGCTCTTGGTTTTGTCTAAACCTTCGTAATTAAAGGTAGCCTGCAGGCCTTCTAAGGCAATTAATTTATGGCGCATATGAAATTCAACGCCTGCGTCTTTGAGGCGTTTGAGCCAATTACGTAACAGCGGGGCAGCCTTCATTTTTTCTGGAAATACTCGACCAGAAGTGCCCACAAACGTCTCAATCCCCAAATCGTGAATCCATTGGCGTAGCGCATCAGCGTCAAAAGCTTTGATCGTTGGTTCGAGCCATTTGGCCTTGTCGTAGTAGCGCGTAATAAAGTCTTCGTAGGGCTCGGAGTGTGTAATATTCATGCCGCCAATGCCAGCAAGCAAAAACTTACGGCAAGCACTTGGCATAGCATCGTAGACATGTACTTGATGTCCCGCAGCCTGAATGACTTCTGCGGCCATCAAACCGGCTGGTCCTGCACCTATAACAATGACTTGTTTCACGCAATGGTCTCTATTTCAAACACAAAAGCGGCATGATAGCGAATTACGCTAAAACTACCACCCTTATGGTCGTTTCGTGAGCAAAATGGGGATAACTGTGTGCGGTTTGGTTAGGTGTGCTCTAAAACTTGGTTTTAGGGGCGAAAAAGCGCTACTTAGATAAACTATGGCGTCTCCACCAGGACTCGAACCTGGAATGGCCGCTTAGGAGGCAGCAGGTATATCCCGTTTACCTATGGAGACACAACCCGTGAAGTATATCAATTTGAGTCTTGGATACCAAGAGGGTGTTTAGCTAGCTTACTGTTTTATATAGAGTTGTTGGCGAAAACTTAGGCTCTGCCAATGGTGTGTTTGCTACTAATCGGGCGAGTGCCACCGGACGCTGTGTAAACTTTATTTTTACGGTTATGTCCCTGCAACATTTCAAACATGTCTTTATTGCGCTTCTGCAGTGTGCCTAGGATCTGTGCATTGGTGTTGTTTGCTTGTTTGCAGCGGTCTAATAAAGCATTGCAGTCAGCAACCAGTTGCTTGATGTCGTCAAGGCCTTCTTGGTTGTTGAGCCAGTTGAGGAAGTCTTCGTCGGATGGTTTCTTTGGATTGAGGATGCCAAATTTGATGAGCATGCTTTGACGTTTTGCATTCGCGCTATCGATATTATCGAGCAATACCTTTTTCTCGGATGCAAGTTGCAGGATATCATCAGGCGTAGCGATGGCTAAAGCTGAGCGCTCTCTGATAAGAACCTCAAACAGCTGTTCGAGGTTCTCTTTGATCTGAGTAAAGAGGGGGGCAAGCGGGATCATAATGAGGGCGAGAGTTTAGTTAACTAAACAGCTCGTCCATTGCCATCATATTGCTGGCAAGTTTTTGAGTATCGATCTTGTACTCACCTGCAGCAATGGCTTGTTTGATTTGTTCTACTTTATCCATGTCCACACTCGCTTCAGAGTCAGAGCTTTTGACTTGTAGAGACTGAGCAACACTGCTTAGTTGTACAGTATCGTCAGAAAGGCCTTCTTTACTATTAACGTTTGTGCCAGAAGACGTGGTATTGGTTTCGTCATTCTTAACACGATCGTTTTTGGTCGATGAGAGTGTTGGTGGTGTACCAACGCCCGAAATGTTCATTGCCATGATGCTTGCCTCCAGAATTAGTCCGCTAACTCAGTTATCGGTCGAGCACGTTGAAACTTTAGAAATTATTTTCAACAATTTTTAACTGAAGATAGCAAGTCGCTACTAACTAGTAGTTTACTAAAACCTCACCATCACTGACAACTTTTCCGTACACAATTCGACCAGAACTGACGTTTTGAACGCGAATCTGCTGGCCTTTTACGCCATCCTCCAAAGCGACACCGTTCATTCTAACCACTATACTGTTACTTTGGGCTGTAATAAGTATGTTACTGCCTTTCTTAATGAGGTCTGGCAGTTCGGTAACTTGATCCGTTATAAAGTTATTGATACGGATATTGCGCGATGCTACCAATCCGTAAGGAGGGTTGGCACTGGTGTATAAGTGTCCTCTTAAGGTTGCTAGATCAATTTCACCGATATCGGTATTCTGTGTGGTAATACGCTCTCCTCGAGAGATGGGGGCGATGGCTTTTATGCCTTCAATTAAGATGCTTTGTTCGACTGGTACATAGGACTTCCATACAGGGTTTTCGCAGCTGATGGCATAGGTCGTTCGGTTAACCGCTTCGGGGCGCTGGTTGTCAATCGAAATGGGATGATTGCAATCAGGAAGGTAATCCAGTGCGACTTTATTCTGTACTGTTATGCTAATTCGAGCATTGGGATAAATGCTTTGTAATCGTTTGTATTCTATTTGTTGAATGAATTGTTCGATTTGAGTTTCTAATTGTGACGCACTACTCCAACTGCAAAGAAAAAAGAGTAATATGGTCAGAAGCTTGACGCGACCCATCGTAAATCTCCAAGGATGTCGACTTGGGTTAGTAAAAACAACGGAATCACTCTATCATTTGATGAGGGATTTTCATAATAATAGGTATTCCCTGTTATTTAGAGCGCATATTTTAGGAGGCTTTTATGGCCGGAGTTCTCGAGAGCGTAAACCAACGAACCCAACTCGTCGGAGAAAACCGTCTTGAATTATTGCTTTTTCGGTTAAATGGTAAGCAGATATACGGTATCAACGTTTTTAAAGTGAAAGAAGTGTTGCAGTGCCCTAAGCTTACAACTATGCCTCACAGTAGCCCTGTAGTGCGAGGCGTTGCTCATATTCGCGGTGGCACCATTCCTATTTTAGATTTGGGGTTGGCGACAGGGGCTAGCCCGATCGAAAACATTCAGCACTGCTTCGTAATTATCACGGAGTACAACCGACGTATTCAAGGTTTCTTGGTGCGCGGAGTAGAGCGTATTGTCAACATGAACTGGAGCGACATTCAGCCGCCACCAAAAGGTCTATCAAATGACAACTACCTTACTGCGGTATGTCAAGTAGACAAGGAGATGGTTGAAATCATTGATGTTGAGCAAATCCTGTCTGAAGTGGCGCCAATGCGTCAAAATATTTCTGCAGGTATTGTCACAGAGGACATTCAAACAAATGCGAAAGAGCACCATATTCTGATCGTCGATGACTCATCTGTTGCCCGTAAGCAGATTAAGCGTTGTATGGAGGATGTGGGCTTTGCGACAACTGTTTTGTGTGACGGTAGAGAAGCGCTGACATATCTACAGAATTTAGTAGCTGATGGCGTGGATGTGACAGAGCATTTCTCTATGGTGATTTCTGACATTGAAATGCCTGAAATGGATGGTTATACGTTAACAACAGCGATACGTAATGATAGTCGTCTACAAGACTTATTTATTCTGCTTCATACTTCTCTAAGTGGAGTATTTAACGAAGCGATGGTTAAGAAGGTTGGTGCGGACGGGTTCTTGGCGAAATTCCAGCCTGATGAATTGGCGCGAATCGCAATTGAGACGGTTGCAGCAACAGAAGAAGCTTAGTTTTATTAAGCTAGTATGTGAATGGCTGCGCTAAGGAGCATGAATGCTGAGTAGTTCGAATACTATCTCGCCTCAAGGGTACGATCGATTTCGAAAGTATCTTGAAAAAGAAAGTGGTATCTCCCTGAGTGACAATAAGCAATATCTTGTTGCTAGTCGCCTTGGGAAGCTGCTAGAGCGTGAAAAGTTCTTAAAGATTGAAGAGCTTGTTGATGCGTTGGAACGAGGTGGTCGTACTTCTAAACTAAGGGAAGAAGTGATCAATGCCATGACCACTAACGAGACGTTGTGGTTTCGGGATGCTCATCCTTTTAAAATTCTGAAGGATATGATTCTTCCGCAATATGACCAGCGACCGATTCGAATTTGGTCTGCTGCATCGTCTACGGGTCAAGAGCCATATTCCATCAGTATGGTGTTGGATGAGTTTAAGCAATCTAAGCCGGGTAAACTTAAGCCTGGTGAAAAAATTGTTGCGACGGATATTTGTACCAATATCCTCAAACATGCCAAACAAGCAGAATACGATAGCTTGGCCATTGCCCGCGGTTTAAGTCTTGAAAATCAGAATCGGTATTTTGATAAGCTAAGTGCAACCACTTGGAAGGTGAAACCCAGTATTGCCTCTCGAGTTGAGTTTCGACACTTGAATCTGATTGATTCGTTTTCATCATTAGGTAAGTTTGATGTGATTTTTTGCCGCAATGTACTGATCTACTTCACTGCTGAGATGAAGTTAGATATTTTGAAGCGTATGCATGCGGCGCTAAATCCCGGTGGTTATCTGTTTCTTGGCGGCTCTGAAGCATTGAGTGGATTATCCTCTATGTTTGAGATTGTTCAGTGTCACCCAGGGATTGTTTATAAAGCAAAATAACCCTGATTGTTCGAGATCCATAAAAACGGCAACTTAAATTAAGTTGCCGTTTTTTTTATTTGCCGCCTATTGCCGCTTAAGTGCTTCGTCATTTTTAACATATTGAAAAATATAGTGTTTTTTATTTGGCATTGTATTTGCTTGATGTATGTCGAATAAAAACTGTTCGGTTGTAAATGAGGGTAGTATGTCGATTTCTTTCAAAGATGCGTTTGCTGGGCATGATCAAATGTTGATGTTTCGTACCTCGCGCGCTTCTGTGTTAGCAAATAACATCGCCAATGCGGATACACCAAATTATAAGGCACGAGATATCTCATTTGAGTCTATGCTTGCCACTGAAAGAGAGCGTTTGGTACTTGCTGGTAACGATGATCAACATATTCATGCCGAGAGTTCATTTGCTGCGGATGATGGCATGCTCTATCGCAATCCTAGTCAGCCTTCTTTGGATGGTAATACGGTAGACATGCAGCGTGAACAAGCTGAATTTGCTCAAAACTCCTTGCAATTCGACACCAGTTTTTTGTTTTTAAATAGAAAGATCAGTGGTATGAAGAAAGCGCTGGCTGGAGGACAATAATAATGTCATTGAATAATATTTTTGCCATATCCGGGTCAGCCCTAAGTGCCCAAACGGTGCGCCTCAATACCGTTGCCTCGAACATCGCCAATGCGGAAAGTGTGGCGAGTTCGGCTGATCAAACTTATCGCGCGCGCAAGCCTGTGTTTGAACAAATGATGACAGAGGCTATGCGTGAACGTGGCTGGAATGCCTCAGACGATGGCCTAGAAGCGAGTTCTGGTCTTGGTGTGCACGTTGCGGGCATTGTGGAATCGGATGCGCCTCTTCAACCACGCTATGAACCAAATAGCCCGATGGCCAATGAAGAAGGGTATGTGTTTTATCCTAATGTGAATCCAGTAGAAGAAATGGCCGATATGATGTCTGCATCGCGCTCGTTTCAAACCAACGTTGAAATTATGAATTCTGCTAAAAGTATGATGCAGAAAATGTTGACCCTAGGGCAAGCCTAAGGGGGTGAGTGATGGCTGATATCAATACAAATACTGCGCTGTCTGGCTTGATTGCCCAGTACGGCACACAAGAAGCGAAAGCAAAAACTGGGGTTGGTAACAATACGGCGGGCGCCAGCACAGAAAGTGCTGATGGTTTGGCTAATCAGGACGTGTTTATGCGTCTTTATATTGAGCAGCTCAAGAACCAAGATCCGACCAAACCACAAGACTCTGGAGACATGGTGTCACAGATGGCTCAATTTAGTTCCCTTGAGCGTCTAACAAAGATGGCTGATGAAATGGAAAATTTGTCGCAGTCTTTGATATCTAGTCAGGCATTGACTGCGTCTACACTGGTGGGTCGATATGTCTACGTGGATCAGGACACTGCGCCGGTCGCAGAGGGTAATCCAACTATGCTGAAAACGTCCTTTGCTGATGATGCAGTGAAAAATGAGCTGCAGATTATTAATAGCGCAGGTCAAATAGTTGATAAGTTTGCTTTGACAGATGAAGAGTTTCAGTGGGATGGTACAGATGGCGATGGTAATTTTGTACCGAGTGGCATGTATACTTTCAAGGCTACTTCAACGAATGCCGAAGGTGAAGTGACTCAGCTAGGTATCCAAACGCCAGCGAGGATTAACGGTGTTACTATTAATGGTAGCGAAGGTTCCACACTTAATGTAGCCAACTACGGCAAGCTACCTTTATCTGATGAACTGGATATTGTAGGTTAGCGGGAGAGAATATTATGGGTTTTAATACAGCACTTTCAGGTATCAAAGCATCCGCTGACTTTCTCAGCACAACAGGTAATAACATCGCCAACTCAGATACAACGGGTTTTAAAAAATCACGTGTCGAGTTTGGTGACTTGTATAACACTAACGTTATTGGTGCTGGCAGTAGTAATACGATTGGTAGCGGTGTAGCGGTTAACAATATTGCGCAAGAGTTTTCTGCGGGCAATATTTCCTACACAGACAATAATTTAGATCTTGCAATTGATGGTACAGGCTTTTTCGTTCTGGATGTGGGGGGCACGCAGGCCTATACGCGAGCAGGTGACTTTAAGCTTAATGAAGAAGGTTATCTGGTTACGAATGATGGCGCCTATGTGCAGGGTTACAATGCGGTTAATGGTATCATCGGTGGTGCCTTAGAAGATCTTCAGGTGCCTACAGAGCGTATTGCTCCTGAGGCATCTACAGCGGTCGAGTTAGAGTTTAATTTGGATTCTCGTTTGGATGATGTACCTCCTTTTATTGAGGCTTCTTTTGATCCAGGTGACCCTGATACCTACACGTTTACTCAAACAGCAAATACTTCTCCTGCTCCACCAGCGACGCCTCAAGCAGTAACCTTGTATTATGCAAAGTCAGATGCACCAAATACTTATCAGGTTTATGCAACGGTTGATGGTGAGCAGAATGATCCTACTACAGGGTTGCCCTATTTGTCTGAGACTTATGTGGTTTTTGATGATGCGGATGGCTCTTTTTCAACAACCACCGCTAGTGGTCAGACGCCTTTTGCACCAATCTACGTAGGTGATGGTACAAACGTTACGCTAGGTGATCCTGCGGCGGTAACAGGTATTACGGTTGCAGGCTTGACCTTCGATTTCGATGGAGCGCAGCCCGAGATCGCGACGCCGGATAACTTTGCACGTCCGACTTTTGATCCAGCCGATCCGAAATCTTACACTTACAGTAATACCAATACTATTTATGACGCTTTAGGCGAAGAGCATACCATTGGCTACTATTTCATAAAGCAAGGTGAAAACAATACTTGGGAAATGAAAGTCACAGTCGATGGGGAGATTAACAATCCAGTTCCTCAGCCAGTGATTGATCCTTTGACCGGGTTGCAAGCGATTGATCCGGTAACAGGTTTGCCACAAACTCAAATAGTCCCTTATTTACCGGAAGATACGGTTGTACGTTTTGATAATGAAGGTAATTTAATCGGTGCTTATACAGGTTATGAGCCCTATACGGTACCAAGTCCTACTCAACTGAGTATCACTGGCTGGGATCCAACTGACTCAAATGCTGTGCTAGAGATTGATCTAGGGGATTCAACTCAATACGCGCTGTCTAGTTCTGACACCTTTAGACAAGATGGCTATGCGGCAGGTGAGCTTCAAGGTGTAAGCTTTGATGAGGATGGTTTGTTGATCGCAAGTTACACTAACCAGCAGACTGCGGTTTTAGGTCAGATTGCCTTGGCGAATTTTGATAACGTAGATGGTTTAACGCCAGCTGGAGATACCGCTTGGGTGGCAAGTTCTGACTCGGGGGCGGCAAATATCGGCAGACCGAATACCGGTACTTTCGGTAGTATTCAAGGTGGGGCTTTAGAAGAATCAAATGTGGATTTGACGGAAGAGCTGGTCGCCTTAATAGAAGCGCAGCGTAACTATCAGGCCAACTCTAAGACCTTAGAGACTGAAAACACTGTAACGCAGACCATTATTAACCTTCGTTAAGTGAATGGTTAGACGAAAAGCCCAGCTCTTTAGCTGGGCTTTTTTTATGTCTAAAATTTATAAATGTGAACTTGGCACGCTATTTGTTACACAATCTCTAATAACAGTTTAATAAGTTTGCCAATGAGGTTCATGTATGGATAGAGCGCTTTATTTAGCCATGAGTGGTGGAACGCAAGTTATGAATGCCCAAGCCATTCATGCGAACAATCTTGCTAACGTTGCGACAACTGGTTTCCGCTCAGATTTCGAACAAGCTCGCTCAATGCAAGTCAACGGGGACTACTATCCTTCCCGTGTTTACGCCATGACTGAAAATCCTGGTACCAGCTTTGAACAAGGGCCTTTACAGCAAACCGGCCGTGATATGGATATTGCTGTACAAGGAAAAGGCTTTATTGCGGCGCTGGACGGTACTGGGCAAGAGGTTTATACCCGCGCTGGTGATTTGCAGTTGACTGTTGCTGGGCAATTGGTCACAGGTTCAGGGTTACCTATCGTTGGCTCTGCTGGCCCTATCTTTTTGCCACCTCTTGATGAGTTGACGATTGCGGATGACGGCACTATTTCGATCGTGCCGCGCGGCGGAGATGGCACGCAAATAACCGCCTTGAACCGTATTAAGTTGGTGTCAGCTGAGCCCGAGAGTTTAACTAAAGGTGAAGATGGTTTGCTGCGTACTAAGAGTGGTGAGCTGTTGGTGGCTGACAATAATGTTCAGGTGATTTCAGGCTTCTTAGAAGGTAGTAATGTCAATGCTGTCGAAGAGATGACCAATATTATGGAGTTGTCTCGCCGCTTCGAGATGAATATTAAAGTCATGAATACGGTGCGTGAAAATGAAAATGCATCGGCACGAATTTTACAGCGTAGTTAAGAAACACGCTGACTGAAAGAGATTAGGAGTAGATATGCATTCAGCTCTATGGGTTGCAAA
This sequence comes from Marinomonas fungiae, assembly GCF_001418205.1. Classification (GTDB taxonomy): domain Bacteria; phylum Pseudomonadota; class Gammaproteobacteria; order Pseudomonadales; family Marinomonadaceae; genus Marinomonas; species Marinomonas fungiae. The sequence continues at coordinate 241,569 of NZ_LIQF01000002.1, forward strand.
AACAGGTTTGTCGGCAATGGACAAGCAACTGTCCACTATCTCAAACAACTTAGCTAACGTTTCTACGACGGCCTTTAAAAAGGACCGTGCCGTATTTGAAAACTTGATGTACCAAACATTACGTGCGCCAGGTGGCTTATCTTCACAAAATACTGAGCTACCATCTGGTTTGCAGATGGGGGCGGGTGTCCGTGTCACTGGCACGCAAAAGAACTTTGAATCTGGCGATTATAATGTAACCGATCGACAGTTGGATGTGGCGATTCAAGGTGCCGGCTTTTTTCAAGTCATTCAGCCTGATGGCACCACTGCCTATACTCGAGATGGTCAGTTTCAGTTAAACAGTCAAGGGGATTTGGTAGACTCTAGTGGTTTGCTGCTCGATCCTGGTATTACGATTGACTCAGATGTCGTTCAAATCAATATTGCCGAAGATGGTGTGGTGTCTGTGCTTCGTGGTGGTCAAACGGATATGGAAGAGGTGGGAGCCTTAACTATTGCTAACTTTATTAACCCGACAGGTCTGCATTTTATGGGAAGTAACCTATACGGTGAGACCACTGCCAGTGGTGCGCCGATTGTTGGGGTTCCGGGGCAGGATGGTCTGGGTTATTTAAGCCAGGGGATGTTGGAATCCTCTAACGTAAATTCCATCGAAGAGTTGGTCAATATGATCACGACACAGCGCGCTTATGAGATGAACTCGAAAGTGATCTCCGCTGCCGATGGTATGTTGAGCTTCGTTAACCAACAATTATAAAGAGTAGTGTTTATGCGTTACTTATTAGCATTGTTTCCTTTGGTTTTGGTGGGATGTGCGGCGGTTGAGCCAGCGCCTGTCTCGGATGATCCCTATTATGCTCCTGTGATTCAGCCAGCGGTGCAATATACACAAAGCAGTGATGGCAGTATCTATCAAGCAGGCATGGGAGATGTGTTTTTCGGTGATAAGAAAGCTCGCCAAGTTGGGGATATACTGACGATCACCCTAGCAGAAAATACGACCTCAACTAAAACCAATGCGGCATCGGTCTCGAAGTCCTCAGCGGCAACCATTCAGAATCCTACTTTATTAGGCATTCCTATTGGTTTGGATACGGATCTGCCGGGGATGAATAGTAACTTTACAGGCAATGCCAACGCTAACCAAAGTAACAGCTTAAGCGGCAGCATTACAGTGACAGTATACGAAGTGTACCCAAACGGACTTTTGGCCGTTCGTGGTGAAAAGTGGATTACCTTGAATCGAGGTCAGGAATACATTCGTTTATCTGGTCTTGTTCGGGCAGAGGATATAAGCTCAGACAATACCGTTGAATCCACTCGATTGGCCGATGCTCGTATTGCTTACTCCGGTACTGGGGAACTCGCTTCGGGTAGTGAGCAAGGTTGGCTGACTCGAGCACTGAATACCAGCTGGTGGCCGTTTTAATTTTTAGAGAGTCTCGACCATGAAAACCTTTTGCATAGCGCTCTTATTCATCTTTTTTAGCAGTCTGGCTTCGGCTGAGCGCCTAAAAGATATTGCTAGCGTGGAAGGCGTGCGTGATAACCAACTGTTCGGTTATGGTTTAGTGATTGGTCTTAACGGCACCGGTGATGATACGGATTTCACCAATCAAAGCTTTATCAGTATGTTGAACCAGTTTGGCATTAACTTGCCGGATGGTGCCTCAACGGATGCCGATAACGTAGCGGCGGTATCGCTGACGGCAACGCTGCCTCCTTTTTCAAAACCGGGTCAAAATATCGATGTGACGGTCTCCTCTTTAGGTAATGCCAGTTCACTGCGTGGTGGCACCTTACTTCTTTCGGCTCTAAAAGGTGCTGATGGTCAAGTTTATGCGATTGCCCAAGGTAATTTGGTGGTAGGTGGTTTGGGCGCTGGTGGGGCTGATGGCTCTAGACAAGCTATTGCTATTCCCACGGTGGCACGCATTCCAAATGGCGCGAGTGTAGAGAAAGCGGTTCCCAGCAGTTTCAATCGTGGCGATACGTTAACCTTTAACTTGAATCGCCCAGACTTCACCACGGCAAAGCAGGTCGCTGATAAGATTAATGGCTTGTTGGGACCTGGGGTGGCGCAGTCACTTGATGCAACGTCTATACGGGTAACGGCACCTCGAGACCCTTCTCAACGAGTTACTTTTTTATCCATTCTCGAAAATCTAGAGGTGGAGCTTGGTCGTGAGCGCGCTAAAATTGTGGTCAATTCTCGGACAGGCACTATCATTATTGGTCAGGATGTCACGGTATCTCCGGCAGCGGTTACTCACGGTAGTCTGACGGTAACGATTAAATCGAATCCTGAAATCGGTCAGCCTGATATCCTACCGGGGGCAGGACAAGAGTTAGCGCCTCGTCAAGAGATAGAGACGGATGAGGAAAGTGGTCATATGTTTGTCTTTACGCAAGGTGCTTCATTAAACGATATCGTGCGTGCTGTGAATCAGGTTGGCGCTGCGCCAGGTGATGTCATGGCAATTTTAGAAGGCTTAAAGCAAGCAGGCGCTTTAAATGCTGATCTGGTAGTGATCTAAGTGGGGGAATTATGAGTCGGATTGATAATAATGCCTTTTTTGCGGATTTTAATTCTTTAGCGGATTTGAAACGCCAAGCCCAAAAAGATCCTGATGCAGCGCTTAAAAAAGTGGCCCAAGAATTTGAAGCCATTTTTATTAATATGATGTTCAAGAATATGCGCCAAGCCAATGAGAACATTGGCGGCGGCTTGTTTGATAGTACACAGACCAAACAATATACCGAGATGATGGATACCCAGATGGCTCAATCATTAGCCAACGCTGGGGGGATTGGTCTTGCTGAGTCCTTAACACGCCAATTACAAGGCAAAGGGATGGGGGCTGCAGTGAACTCTGGTGAGGAGAAAAGTGATGGTTCAGAGCAGGCGTTTTTAAGTCGTCTTTCAGCGCTAGATTTGGAGCAAGTAAGAGGAGTAGCGCAAAGAGCTGCTCAAGATCTTGCGGAAAGCACAAAACGGATGGCTGAAAATTCGAATATATCCGCTAAGGATGTGGTCTTTGAGACACCAGATAGCTTTGTTGAAAGGTTGTGGCCCCATGCCCAGAAAGCTGGCGAAAAACTAGGGGTGGATCCACGAGCCATTCTAGCGCAAGCGGCTCTAGAGACTGGGTGGGGAAAACATCCTATGGCCAAGCATGATGGCTCGCCGAGCTATAATTTGTTTGGGATTAAAGCGGACCAGCGTTGGTCTGGCGATCGTGCTTTGGTTAATACTTTAGAGTTTCGTGATGGGGTTGCGCAAAAAGAGCGTGCTGCGTTTCGTGCTTATGACTCGTTTGAGCAAAGCTTTGACGACTATGCTAACTTCTTACAAACCAGTGAACGGTATCAAAATGCCTTGCAGGCTGGTGATGATGCGGCAATGTTTGCCGCTTATCTGCAGAAGGGGGGGTATGCAACGGATCCAAATTATGCCGATAAGATCTCTAATATCCTTTCTAGTAAATGGTTTAAAACCCTTCTATAACAACGCCTTGAAATAAATTTAATACATCTCATGCAATCATATTGAGAAAAACTTCTTTTTGGTAAAGTAATTGCATCAACTGACGATATAAAGGTATACGCATTCGCGTTTTGGTATCTGAGAGGTTGATCGCATGGCTAGTCTTTATTCCATTGGTTTGTCGGGTTTGCAGTCGAGTACGGCGCGTATTACGACGACTGGTCAAAATACAGCAAACGTTGATACAGAAGGCTACAGTCGACAAAATACTGCGACAGTAAGCCGTGCTGGCGGTGGTGTGCTAGTTCAGGATACCAGCCGTATCATCAATCAGTACGTCAACCAGCAAGTGTGGAGCGATACGTCTAAATATAATTTTTACGACAGTTACCACTCAATGATGACGTCATTTGATGCTGTAATGGGGGATAAAAGTGTATCCCTGAGCAGTTATTTGGATACGGCTTTTAGCTCTCTACAGAACGTAAACAGTGATCCAACTGATAGTGCTGCCCGCGCTCATGCTTACTCTACTTTTCAAGAGCTTGCGTCGCAGTATAACGAGTTGGCTGATTATGTGACCAATCAACGTGAATTGGCGAGCGATGAAATCAGCAATAATGTTGAGGAAATCAATAACATCACGGACCAAATTGCTTCTTTGAATGAGCAAATCTTTAAGTTGGAATCAACATCCAAAAGCCCTGCTAATGAGCTACGAGATCAGCAAGAGCAGCTGGTAAAAGAGTTATCAGCATATCTCGATGTTAAAGTTAAGTACGACGATCATAAATTGATGACGGTAAACTTGGCTTCAGGTCAGCCTTTGGTTTTGCAAGGTAATAACAACGAATTGGCATTGACCAGTAATCCTAAAAATCCGGATGGGTTGGTGGGGATTGAATTAAGCTTTGGGCGCTATGAGGTGAATATTCCGACTGATGAGCTTGGTGGCTCTATGGGCGGTTTGATTGCTTTTCGTAACGAGTTTGTGACCACGGCTGAGCGTATGTTAGGGCAGCAGGCATTAGTGTTGGCTGACACCATGAATGAGCAGAACAAACTGGGTTTAGATGTCAATCTTGATTATGGCATTAATCTTTTCTCTACCACTCCTATTAAAACAGTTTCGAATCCTAACAATGGTAATGAGAATGCTGATATTGGTGTTCGTGTCACGCCTGGCGCATCGAGTGAGGTGTTGACCGATACCTATGAGGTTGTCATGACATCTGCTTCTTCTTTTCAGTTGATTACTTATGATTTGGATGGTCGTATTACCAATGAATCCGATGTAGTGGATATTTCTGCTTCCAGTGCTGGGGATTACTTTACGGTTCCGGGGTTTGGTGTAGATATTCAAGTCGGGGCACTAGCGGACTACAGTGCTGGTGATCGCTTTCAGTTTGCGCCGACTAAAGATGCTGCATCGTCATTGCGTATAAGTGCTCGGTCAGGTGATGATTTTGCAATGGCCTCGCCGCTATCTGTATCAGGGGATTCTGCTAATCTGTCTGATGCAAACATTTCCATATCATCAATCACAAGCTTGGATCCGACTCGCTCAAGTTTTACACAAAGTGAAGGTCTAAAGCCAAATGCACCCACTCGATTAGAGTTTGATATTAATGGGGATGTGACGGTTTATTACGATGCACAGACAACGCCTAATACGGCCATAGGCCCCGTTACGCTTACGGATTACACTGACATTTTTGCTGAGTTGGGAATTGCGGAGTTTGCTGGTTACGACATCAGTTTGGATGGAGCGCCTCAGCCTGGTGATGCATTCAGTATAGGGTTTAATGCGACAGGCGAATCGGACAACTATAATGGTCTGAAGTTGGCAGACCTGCAGAATCAGGCAACAGTAGGTGGTTCGCGATCTTATTCGGAAGCATTTACATCGTTGGTGACGGAAATCGGTAGTGTTACTGCGTCGCTAAAGACAAACTCGAGTGCTAGTGAAGTCGTGATGAATCAGTCAGTAGCTGCTCGGGATCAGGTATCTGCTGTGAGCTTGGATGAGGAGGCGGTTAACCTGTTGCGTTATCAGCAATCCTATACTGCATCCGCCCAAGTATTGTCTGCGGCACAAAATACATTCGCGACGCTGATCGGTGCGTTGAGGTAGGTGAATCATGCGAGTAACTTCTAATTTAATTTACAATCAATCTGCATTGTCAATGGCTAAGGCGAATGAACGTTATCTAAAAGTTCAGGAGAAGATCGCTCAAAATACAGAGATTGTTCGCCCGAGTGACGACCCAAATGGCGCTGGTCAGCTGCTTCGTTACGAAGCTGACAGTAAGCTTATGAAGCAGTACAAAGATAATATGACGCTCGCCACCAACTCTTTGAAGTATGAGTCGGTTGCCTTGGAAAGTATGAACACTACGTTAAATTCGATCAATGTGTTAATGATACAAAGTCAAAACGGGGCATACTCTCAAGACGATTACGATACCATGGCAGAAGAAATTGAGAATTTTCTGCACTCCATGGCCGATTTGATGAACTCGCAAGATTCAAATGGTAAGTATATTTTTGCGGGTACGAATGCAGGTTCCCCTGCCTTTATCAAAAACGTAGATGGCCGCTACCAGTACGACGGTGACGAGGCTCAGCGTAATGCTCAGATTGGCGATAATATTACCATTGCTACGAATGATTCGGGCAAAAAGATCTTTGAAGACACTTGGACGCGAAATAACTTCACTGCGGTGACGAGTGCTGGTTCAGCTACCTTGAGCTCAAGGGTGGCTGACCAAGATGCTTATGATGCATTTCTGAAAAAAAACTACAGTGCGGTAAACCCAGCGTTGAATAACTTTCAGTTAGTGACCGAGTCTCCAGGAGCAGGCCAATTCGAGATTTCAGACAGCTCAGGAGTGATTGCAACGGGTAACTATCAGCCGGGGGAGCCATTTACCTTTAATGGTATGGAGTTTACTTTGACTGGGGCTGCTGGCAGCACGGTTGATTTTAGCTTTGATGTGCCGACACGTGATAATGTGCTTAATCAGGTGCAATCGGCGATTGATGCACTTCGTAATCCCAGCTTATCATCAGGACAGCGCGAAGAGGCGATACTGGATGCTTTTACCAGTATTAAGAATACCCAAGCTAATATGTCGACAGCTTCGTCCTCTGTTGGGGCTCGTTTAAATACCATTGATAATCGAACGGACTATGGTGCTTCTAAAGAAATCTTCAATAAAGAAGCCCAAGAAAATATTGGTGGTTTGAATGTCTATAAAGCGACAACGGAGCTGAAGTTGAGTGAGAGTGCGCTGGAGGCTTCGCAATTATTGTTCCAGCGTTTGAGCTCCTTATCCTTATTCAATTCGCTTTAGCATTAAGGGAAGCACATGGCAAAGTTCGATGTTTTGGCCTTGTATGGAGTCAATGTCGACTTTGCCTATTTCAATATTTTTGAGCTACTAGATGTGCTCAGTCTTAAAGATATCGTGCTTAAAAGTGATCGAGTGGCCAGTTTGGTTAAAAAGCATGGCCGTAAACATCGCATTGTGAGTATTGCTATCCGTCAGGTTGCTCTCTACGAATTGAAACCTTTTTTAGATAGTAAATTCCTTTCTTATGACAGCTCTTTTCAAGAGCTTAGTTTTGGGCAAACTGATAACGAGCGTCGTTATGAAGCAGAGGACAAGTTTCTTTTGATCTGTTTTTCATTGGCGTTAGGGAAGTCAATTGTCAGTATTAAGCATCTTAAAAATACGGAAGAGTTAGCAAAGTTTCCGCGAGAGTTTTTTGTTAAAGGCAAAAGCCTGTATCAATATTTCCGACAGATTCTGAATGACAATACTCGAGATTATGTCCTGAGCTATAAAGAAGGCAAGCTTGACGCCCGTAGCGAATCGCCTTCAGACATGGAGCGGCAAGAGTCTGCACAAGCAGTTACATCGCCGAAGTTGATAGACACCCCAAAAATTGAAGGTGTACCTTTTGCAAAAGAAGTAGAAACGGCTTTGTTGCTTATGAATCAGGGTGTGCAGCTAATTAGGGAGGAGGTTGGTGACGCACTGAAGGGTAAAGCATTCAATCTCACTAAGGTCGCTGGCTTTTGTCAGAAGTTAAGTGATTCCTATGATCGTAATCCCTATGCCTTATTGGCTGTGAGGCATATCCAGAACAGTGATCAATATGTTGCGCAACACTGTGTAGCATGCGCCATACTTGCTTGTCATTTGGCTAAGGCTTTGCAATTAGAGCCTCGTTATGTGCAGGTCATATCAATGGGGGCGCTGTTGTTCGATTTAGGGCGATTCAAGCTGCCTGAAGCCATGACGAAAAAGTCGGGAAAGTTAACCGAAGCCGAGTTCCAGTTAACCCGTCGGCATTTGAACTTTGGTGAAACGATTCTCGCTAGTGCTGAGAATGTGCCTAAAGTGATTTATCAAATGCTTTGGGAGCATCATGAGCGACCCGATGGAGCAGGTTATCCACAAGGTAAAACTGAGGATGAGATTAGTGTCTACGGCTCAATTGGGGCCATTGTGGACGCCTATGATTCCTTGACTTCTGAGCAACCTTATAAAGCGCCGCTGACCCCTGTTGATGCGCTGGAAAAAATGTTTAGGGAATCTGGGTTGGCATTTGATCAGAAATTATTCTCCTTATTTAAGAAAAGTTTAGGTTCGGTTCCGGTTGGCTCTTGTGTTCAACTGAATAATGGACGGTTAGGGTTTGTTTTGACTCTGAATAGTCAGTTGCAGCCTGCCTTGGTTCGTCAGGTATACAGTCTTTCTTCTAAAAGTTTTATTGCTCCCATTGATTTGGCGATCAACCAAAATAGTGATATCTGGATCGTTAACATCGTATTGCCATCGGACTTTGGCCTAACGTTTGGCCGCCACTTATATATTTAATCGTAATTTGTTCTAAACTTTCTCTAAGGCGGCCGATAACCTCTGAGAGCTTTATTTTTTAGTAGGTGGTTTTTATGTATGCAAAAAAAGGCATTCAAGCGTATAAGCGTGACTCGATCAGTGCGGACCTAGCGGAAGCGACTCCTCACCGAGTGATTCAGCTTCTGATGCAGGGTGTATTAGAAAAAACTGCACAGGGTAAAGGCTTTATCGAGCGTCGTGACATTGAAGGTAAAGCTGAGGCCCTATCAAAGGCATCTGCGATCATTAATGCTCTGCGAGGCTCTTTAGATCGAGAGTTTAATCCAGAGTTATGTGATAACTTAGAATCACTTTATGACTATATGATTGGTTTAATTGCCGAGGCAAGCGTTACCATGAAAGTAGAAAAGTTAGATGAAGTTATTCAGCTGATGCTGACAGTCAAATCAGCATGGGATCAAATCAGCGAAGAAGATAAGCTACTGTCTGAGCAAATGCGCCAAGAGCATCAAGTAGCTGTCTCAGAATAATCATTTCCTAGATGGATGATTAAGCTCGATATCTGAGCTGTAGATCTTGGTCTGGCCTTCATGGCTAGAATAATAGACCGCTTTTAAAGTGGTCCCTTCCAAAGCCAGTCCGGGGTAACTACAATCACCGCCGGACTCTAAGTCAATTGACTTCAGAACCTTTCCATCCAAAGATAGCTCTGCGATTTCAGTCCATTGCGGTAGCCATTGGTTAGGGTCTTGATGACGGCGGTAGCCAGCTAACAATGTCTTCTTGTTAGGTGCCCATGCCAATGCTGGTCCTCCGATTCTAAAGCCCAAATCGAACCACTCCCATTGTTTATAGGGAGGCTTAGATTTGCCAAGTAATCCTGTCGAAAGCTCTGCTGGCGTGATGTCTCTTCTAAGTAAGCAATAAACATTACCTTGTTCATCAAACGCTAGATCGTGCTCGTTTGCATACTCGTCATCGAACTTCTCAATTTGATAACTTTTGTAATGTGTCAATGAAGAAAACTCGTACCAGTACAATCCTTCTTTAGGAGGGGTTCCATAAGCAATGCCGTAGGCCTTGCCGTTCTGCCAGGTAATGCGCCATAGCCAGTGGTTGGGTTCGGCTACCGCCGTGGGATTGGACCAGTTATGGTTGCTGTATTGGCTCCAAGCGAAGGTTTGGTAGTATTTTAACGGAGCTTTTGTGTAAAGGGCTGTTGCAAGTAATACAAGTGTATTGGTCGGCGAGATACTCAACTTAGGGTCACGTAAATCAGCCTCTTGTATTCTGATAGTGCCCATGTCTAGCCAGATTGTACCATCAATTGATTTTAGGATTCTGATGATGCCATTTTCTGAGGTATGGGTGCTTGCTTCTCTAAAAGTACACCACCAAGCATCTTGGAATCGGATTAGGTCTGTGAATGCATTGTGTTCTGACTTTTGCCATACAGTTTGTCGCTTGATTTCTCGCATCTCTAGCTGCCTTTAGCTTCGTATTGCTAGATCTTACGTGTTACGAAAAAAAATTGAAGAAATTCCTAAAGTAAAAACAGAGGGTGACGATAACTAAATCATAAGAGATACAAACAATATGTATCGCCGAATAAGTTAGAATTGAGTGGAGATAAAATCATGGCTCTATATGTAAATACAAACGTTTCTTCTTTGAATGCTCAGCGCCAACTAATGGGTTCGGGCAATGCCTTAACTACTTCGTTTGAGCGTTTGTCTTCAGGTTTTCGTATCAATAGTGCGAAAGATGACGCGGCAGGTCTTCAGATCAGTAACCGTATGACATCTCAGATTCAAGGTCTGAATCAAGCTGTTCGAAATGCAAATGACGGTATCTCTGTTGCACAGGTGGCAGAAGGTGCACTACAAGAGAGTACAAATGCTCTACACCGTATTCGTCAGCTAGCGGTTCAGTCTCAAAACGGTATCAACTCTAGTGCAGATCGTTTGGCTCTGCAAAAAGAAGTTTCGGCGCTTAAAGTTGAAATGAGCCGTATTGCACAAACAACTCAGTTTGGTGGTGTTAACCTTCTAAGTGGTTCGTACTCTGCTAAATTCCTAGTGGGGGCAAATGCTGGGCAGACAATTAGCGTAAACATTTCTCGAGCTAACGGCTATGGTGCTTTAGGTCTAGGCATTGCAGCTTTGTCTGTATCTAGTCAAGGTGGCGCTTCAGCTGCGCTAGCTTTGGTTGACTCTGCAATCACTGCGGTAGATAACAAACGTGCTGATTTGGGTGCGATCCAAAACCGTTTTAGTTCAACTATTCGTAACTTGAGTAATATCAGTGAGAACGTAACAGCTGCTCGCTCACGTATCAAAGATACTGATTTCGCGACAGAAACTGCTGAATTGACTCGTAACCAGATTCTACAACAGGCAAGTAACACAATTCTTGCGCAGGCTAACCAACGTCCACAAGCAGCGTTATCTTTGTTGGGAGGTTAAAAATAACCCGTTGGGGTGGATTAGGAGGTCGAGGTAAGATTTGGCATCCAACCACCAACGGGAATAATTAGAGTTTCTCATTCTAACTATATTAGCCAAGCTTAATGCTTGGCTTTTTTTTGCCCTTTTTACAGGTTTTGCTGGGGGAGGTAGTCCCAGCTCATAATGTAAAGCATTTTCTGTGCCATATAATTAATGTGTTGATCTGTATAGCTTTTTTTGCGTGTGTCGAAAGGCTTTGGCAAGTTTTTGCCAAAGCATGAAAAAAAAACAAAAAAAAAGGCTAAAGTTTGCCTCCATAAGCCCGATAAGCTGATTAGGTAAGATGTAAAAGGTCTGGAACTCTAGAGGTGGGGTTCCATATCTCCCACCTAGGTGGTTATTAAGGCTGGGCATTAATGTGCCCATTTAGGAGGTCGTTATGGCTTTATATGTAAATACAAACGTTTCATCGTTGAATGCACAGCGTCAGCTATTGGGTTCAGGAAATGCCTTGGGCACTTCGTTTGAGCGCTTGTCTTCAGGTTTTCGTATTAACAGTGCGAAAGATGACGCAGCAGGCTTGCAAATCAGTAACCGTATGACATCTCAGATTCAAGGCTTGAATCAGGGTATTCGTAATGCGAACGACGGTATTTCTGTTGCTCAGGTAGCCGAAGGTGCATTGGAAGAATCTACTACTGCACTGCACCGTATTCGTCAATTGGCGGTACAGTCTCAGAACGGTATCAACTCTAGTGCTGACCGTACTGCTCTACAAAAAGAAGTATCAGCTCTTAAAATAGAGATGAGCCGTATTGCACAAACTACCCAATTTGGTGGTGTTAACCTGCTAAGTGGTGGTTACTCTGCTAAATTCCTAGTGGGTGCAAACGCTGGCCAGACAATTAGCGTTAACATTTCTCGAGCTAATGGCTTTGGTGCTACAGGCCTTGGTATTGCTGCTTTATCTGTATCAAGTGCAGGTGGGGCTTCTACTGCCCTTGCTTTGGTTGACTCGGCGCTTAAAGCAGTAGATGGTAAGCGTGCTGACCTAGGTGCGATTCAAAACCGTTTTAGCTCTACTATCCGTAACCTAAGTAATATTAGTGAAAACGTAACTGCTGCTCGTTCACGTATCAAGGATACTGACTTCGCAACAGAAACTGCTGAATTGACTCGTAACCAGATTCTTCAGCAAGCAAGTACTTCTATCTTGAGTCAGGCAAATCAGCGTCCACAAACAGCGCTATCTTTGCTAGGCTAAGGGATATCCCAAGCTAATATGAGCTAAACTCAAGAGTGGTTTAGCTCTGTTAGCTTTATCTTTTTGGAGGAAGAGGATATGTCTTTGAACAGTATCGACAGCAGAATGATGACGGTGGGTTTTGAGGGCAGTACGCTTGCTTCGACGCAAAGTATAGATGTTGGTCAAGCGAAGAATTCAGAATCAACATCTGAAGTTACTCAGACGGCTGAACAAGAAAATGTCAATTCATTAGAAGACAGCTCGGTTGTGTTGCAGAAAGCTGTGGAAGATATCAATGCCATGGTTGAATCAAAGAATAGGCAATTGCGCTTTTCGGTCGATGATTCAAGTGGTAAACCCGTAATTACAGTTTTAGATTCGGAAAGCGAGGATGTTATTCGGGAGATTCCTTCCGAAGAAGTACGTCGTTTAGCCGCCAGAATTCAAGATTTACAAAGTGAAATAGGTATGGCTACAGGCTTGCTTGTAGACAGCCGTGTTTAAAATGATCAAAAGCGTTTGCTAGAAGGGGGCTGAAAATGTCTATAGGCGGAACATTAGGAGTTGCTTCAGGATTGGCTCTAGAGGATCTTGTTACTCAGCTAGTTTCGGCTGAGCGCACCCCGAAAGCAAGCCAGTTAGATAGTCAGAAAAGAACTGTAGATGTATCGCTATCGGCATTGAGTAAAATTCGATCAGCTTTAGGGGAGTTTCAAGGCTCTCTAGACATTCTAAAGTCAGCGGATAAGTTGATGCAGCGTGCTGCGACGGTTTCGCATCCAGACGATCTCACTCCTTTTGATGTAACCACATCCGGTGCAGCCAGTGCTGGGAGCTATAATATTACCGTGGAAGCGCTAGCTTCAGGTACTCGTGCAACCTCAGTTGACGGTTCATTTGCTGGTTCAGATTCTGTCGTTTCAACTACTGATGGTATTTTAACGTTTGGAGCGGACGGTAATAGCTTTGATGTTGAGGTCACTGCTGGTATGACCTTATCGCAACTACGTGAAGCGATTAACTCGAAATCAGATAATTTTGGTGTATCTGCCAACATTATTAATACAGGAGATCCTGCAGTAGGATCGAAACTGGTGATTACCTCTTCGATTACTGGTGACCCTGCAACAAAAGAGTTGAGCATCACCAATAACAATGCTGAATTAGATACCGTGTCCACGGTCGCATCTGGTGGCGGAGCAGCGATGTCGACTGTTAGCGCTCAGCAAGCCCATATCAAAATTGATGGTGTGGATGCGTACTCCGACTCGAACACCATGGAAAATGTTATTCAAAATGTCTCTTTGGACTTGAAGAGTGTTACTAATGGCACGGCTGCTACCTTGGATGTTTCTACAGATAAAGAAACAGTCCGAGGTTATATCGATGATTTTATCGAAAATTATAACAAGCTAATGTCAGCCATCGAAGATGAAACGAAATCCGGCACTTTGTCTGATGACGGTGAAACCTTTAGTGGCGGCGGCGCTCTAAATGGCAATAGTATGATTCGCGGCCTGAGAGATCAAATGGCGAGTGACATCATTGGTTCAGTGGGGACAGCAGATCCTACATTGAATACCTTGTTTGCTTTAGGTATTTCTATTGATGAAGATGGGAAAATGGAAATTTCCAGTACTAATGCCTACGGTGGCCCAACTGGTGAAGATCGCTTAAACGCCGCATTAGATGGCTCTTTTGATAAGATATCTTCACTATTCTCAGGGGATAGTGGTATAGCGACAAGAATGGAGTCTTCTTTAGAGTATTACACTCAGTCTAAAGGTCTTTTTGACTCTCAGGAGGAGGTGCTTAAATCTCAGCTAGAGTCTATCACTCAAAGACGAGAGGATTTGGATCAATATATTTCTGGATATGAAGAAACCTTAAGAAAGCGATATGCAGCATTAGACTCCGTTGTAGCGCAGATGTATCAAACATCATCCTATTTAATGAGCCAGCTTTCATCTTTACCAGGTTTTGGCTCAAGCGGCTCGTAATTATAAAAGTCTAGGAGTTAAATGAATCAGATAATTGTTGATAGGCTATTAACGATAAGAGATGAGGTTGATCATCTCTTATCAGGTGAAGAAGTCTCAGAAATCGAATCGTTACTGGATCTTTGGTCTGAACGTGACCAGCTACTTAGAACTTTATGCAAGGATAGAGACTCATTAATTGAGCACAGCACTATTCTAAGCGATGAATTATCGCTCACCAATGATTGGTTAGCTAAGATTAGAACTTACAGTGATAAACTTGGTAAAGACCTTCTCTCCTCAACAAGAAATCAAAAAGCAATTCAAAAATATCGGCGTTAGGTTACGCATGATGTATCCCATCTCCAGTCATGGAAATTTCTTATGAATAACAATATAAGCCAGCTCACTCTATCTGACGAAATAGAACAGCAGAAGCTTGAGAAAAATTTAGCTGAAACTGTTAAGTTAACGAAGCAAAAAAACATTCAAGCCTTTCACTTATACGCCCCATATTTATTAGAGTTTTTGGAGATTAATGGGGATGATACTCTTTCAATATTTTGTACTAGTAAAGGTAAAGCCAATATTGTTGATTATTCAACAGGACAATGTTGGTATGGAGATGACCCTGAAGTACAAATAAAAGAGGCGCTTCATAAAGAGATCTCTCAAATTTCTAAGCTTTCATTGACGGCTGGCGGGGATAATTCTTTACCTCCTATTCATTATGTCGAGGGTACTCCTTTCATTTCACCTGAGTCCTTAGTTTCCACGCAAGGTGTCAAAGCTGATGTCAAAAACTCAAAAATTCCACTATGGATTCAGTTTGGGCTTGGAGTTGGTAGCGTATTAAAAGAAGTTTCAAATTTAGTTGAAATAGATAATTGGTTGGTCTACGAGCCATCAATAGAAGTTTTTAAGGCTAGTGTTGATGCTTTCGATTGGGCCTCTTGGCTAGAGGGGCGAGTGAAAAATGATCAGCAGGTCTATTTGCAGATTGGAAATAATGCATCGACGATTGTTGAAGATATTGAGTTTATAAAATCAGAAACAGATCTTTCTGAAGCGTACTTATATCGTCACTACCACCATCCTGAGATGGACTCTTTATATCAGTATTTAACGTCGGCATTGTTTTCATGGCAAGATCTATTGGGGGATCAGGTCACCTTGATGCCTTTTACTGATTTTTGTGATGAAGTTTTACCTATCCGTCCAAAAGTAGAATTAATGGAGTCAGAGTCCTCTAAGTTATATTGGTCTGAAGCGAAACATCGATATTTATATAATATTAAGATTTTTCAGCAGTACTATCCTGATATAGCTAGTATTTTTTTAGATTTTACGCCAGAAAAGTGGCATCTTGTTCTTTCTGAAAGTGGTCAGTGGAATTTGCTACATTTGGAGAGAGGGGCTTTCTTCTATGGTGAAGAATCAAAAGCGGAGGCTTTGTCAGATCTTAAAAGATTTGAAAAGAATCCACTAAAAGATGACCCTATGCTTAATGTTAATGGCGGAAAGCTTGCATACTATCAGCACTATTCAAAGTCGGCCATTATTAAGGACCTTTTCAAAGAGTCCAGTTTTGACATTGGAGGCTTTTCTTCTGAAATTAATGGGTTGATATTTTTTGGTCTAGGTTTGGGCTTCCAGTTAGGTGAGTTGCTGGAAGATAAAATGATAAACAATCTGTTTGTTTATGAGCCAAACTTTGATTACTTCTACGCCTCTTTATATGTTCTAGATTGGGCTTTTATCTTAGAGAAAATGGATAGACAAAAGGGACGATTGCATCTCAATTTAGGTGACGATGGCTCTCATGCTGCACAAGATATACCTAGGATATTTAATACAGTAGGTAACTATAATGTCGTATCAACTTATATTTACCCTCTATACCACCACTCTAAAATTCAGCAGTCTGTATATGAGCTTAAGCAAGAACTAGAGTGTGTTGTATCGTTAGGTGAATACTTTGAGCATGTGCGTTATGGCGTATCTCATATGAATTCGGTTTTTGCATCAGGAAATTCTCATTTAGTTCATCATGTAGAAATGCCTAATAAAGACCTGCTTGATCTTCCTGTATTTATTGTGGGCAATGGTCCATCAATTGATAACTCTTATACGTATATAAAAGAAAATAGAAAAAAAGTTATCTTAATATCATGTGGTACAGCACTCAGAGCATTATATAATTACGGAATTAAACCAGATTTCCATGCTGAAGTGGAGCAGAATAGATCAAATTATCATTGGGTAAGTAATGCAGCAGACAAGGAATTTTTAAAAGATATCAGTTTGCTGAGTGTACATGGTGTGCACCCAGATACCGCTTCCTTATTCAAGAAAACGGTTCTTATTTTTAAATCCGGGGAGGCGGCAGTTAGGGTTTATTCAACAATTGTTGAAAGATTGAGAGACTATCCGGAATTAGAGTACTCATATCCAACAGTTTCAAACTTAGTTATATCTATGATGTGTTTCTTAGGTATGAAGGAGATTTATCTTTTTGGTGTTGATTTAGGTTATAAAGATTTAGAGTACCATCATTCCAAAAAATCAGATTATTATAAAAGAAATGATGAATCTGAGCCCGATTTAGATAAGGCCTCTTCTTTAGGCTATAATTATGCCCAAATGAATGGCGTGATGACAGTGCCAGGAAATTTTGAAAAAAATGTCTTCACAAAGCGTGAATTTAAAATGTCAGCCCAGATCATTGAAAGGGTACTAGAAGTCTATAAAGAGACCTCTTGCTTTAACTGTAGTGATGGCGCCAAGATAAACGGCTCAATACCTTTGCTAGTAGAAGATATTGAGTTAAGAGAAAGCAAATATCTACCGAGTGATTTCCAAGAGGCTTTGATTGAAGAGCTATGTCTTTCCACCGATGAAGTTGTTCGTTTGTCGAGGGACTTCAATAGTGGATTAGATCTTGATGTTCTGAAAGGTGATGTTGAACGCTTCCTGAAATGGATTAGGGATATTAATCCTAAAAATGAAAAAGAAATGGAGAAGGTTCTTACTGATCAAAGGGATTTCTTCTATGAATCAGTGACCGGAAACTCTTCTGTATTCTTTTATTTATTTTGGGGGAGTATGAACTATTACTCTGCGCTTATACTTAAACTTGCTTATACAGAGAAAGACTCCGGATACGAAGAGCGATTATCAAAGGCTTGGAGTTACTGGGTTGAGCATGTAGAAGAAGTATTTTATGATTACTACAATAATCCTGATGCTTTAGACCAAACTGGCGTTGAAAATAAAAACTTCAACTAATCTGTTAGAAGCTCCTAGCTAGAAAGTTAGCTAGGAGTTTGCTTACTTCTCTAATAAGAACCAGCTAATATCGTCTTGTGGTTTTAGCTCATCTCTATGATAAAAGAAACCATAATCTACAAGCTTTAGCCCATATTTATCGATCAACTCTCCTGCAAAGTCTCTTTTGAATAGCTTGTTTTGATGCCCTCGGTAGCTAATGCTTACAGGGCTTGGGTTGTAATACTCTGCGACGAGTACGTATCGTTTACTAGAATTCACTAGGTTTTGATAAACTTTGTCCAGATGATCTGGGTCTATATGGATCAGTACACCACAGGTAAAAGTAAGATCAACAGGAGTTCCACTGATGTCTTCTAGGATTGATGTGTTGAATATGTCGGCGATATTCAAACTTGCAGCTTTATCTGCTGCCTTTTTGTTAATTTCGTAACCACTTAATTCAAAGCTAGGTTTTAATTTGTTCAAGGCGACCAAGTTAAGACCTATGTTGCATCCTAGCTCTCTCACAGAGCTTAATTTGTTTGTTGAGCGCAGCATGGTTGAGAACATGCAAATTTTAGAAGTAAGCAATGCGTCAGATTTATTTCTATCAACGTACTCATCTCCGAACTCGCCAGACCAAAACTCTTCTTGTTCTGTTTTCCTATTCATGTTTATTCCCCTTCTAATCTTGAGTAATAAGGTTCCAATCTAGAGCAGTTCCCCTCTTAATATCGCAAAGTGCAGTAGTACCGAGTATTTGATAAAGATGTTTTGGGGCCAACCCATACCCAGGACGAATGCTTCTAACATGCTCTGATGTGATCGTTTCTCCGGCTTTAATATCTTTTACAATATACAGTGAACGTCGAAACTTGATATTAGGCTTTTCTGCTTCAGTTAGACTGTAATTCACTTGGCCTAGTGCTTGCCAAGCAATTTCACTATCACGGCATAAGGCCGTTAACTCATCGGGCTCCAATGAAAATGAGTCGTCAGGGCCTCCGCCATCACGGTCTAGAGTAAAATGCTTTTCAATAATGGCGGCTCCCATCGCCACAGATGTTATTGCAGTGACATTGTCAATGGTATGATCAGATAGGCCAACGATGCAATCAAAGCGTGTTTGCATGTCCTTTACTGTACGTAAATTATATTGCTCGGCAGGCGTTGGGTAACCACTAACACAATGCAAAATTGCTAACTCGTTACAACCCACTTTACGAGCTGTATCGATCGCTTCTTGAATCTCTTCTTCATTGGCCATGCCAGTTGAAATAATCAAAGGCTTTCCTGTTCGAGCAGCGGCTTCAATAAGCGGTAAGTCGATGGCCTCAAAGGAGGCGATTTTGTAGGCTGGAGCATCTAACTCTTCAAGTAGATCAATGGCGGTTGTATCAAATGGTGAGCTAAAGATGGTGATATCTAGGTCTTTTGCTTTTTGAAACAGCGCTTTGTGCCATTCCCATGGCGTATAGGCTTGTTGATATAGCTTATAGAGTGAGTTGCCTGCCCAGAGGCCTCCATGGATCTGAAAATCCTCATTGTCGCAGTCTATAGTAATAGTGTCAGGCGTATAGGTTTGTAGTTTTACAGCATCTGCCCCAGAAGCTTTGGCAATTTCGATAAGCTCTAATGCATTTTCCAATTTCCCATTATGGTTCGCCGACAGTTCTGCAATGATATAGGGCGGGTAATCTGGTCCGATTCGTCGACCATTAATAGTGATAAAACTATTCATAGGGCTTCTTCCAAAATAGGTGAGCGAATAAAGCTAGTTGCTGAAACTTGCTGATAATTAGCACGCTTAAATAATGCTTGAGACGCAACATTTTCAACCAATACCGTAGCATGAATGTGTATATGGGGATGAATTGTATCGAGGTTAGAGAGTGCTGCTATGGCTAACCCTTGGCCATAGCAGTTCGGATCGATGTAGATTGAAACAAGGTAATGATGGGCCTTTTGTCGATCCAGACGAACCACGCCAACATTTACCCCATCTTTCACTATCAGGTAAAAATAATCGGTATAGCTCTTTAGTTTATTGGTAAACCAAGCTAAATGCTCTTCCCAAGAAGGAGTCTTCTTCGTGAGTGCATAGCGTCGAGTATCTGGGTGCTGCTGCCATTGAAAGGTTAGCTGTGCATCACTTAACGTAGCTCGACGCAGTGAAATGCGCTTTTCTGGAATGGCGAATTGATTAATAGCGCTTGCCACCCTGAAGGCTCCTAGTCCATCGCATACAGCCAAGCTATTTCGATGGAGTGTGTGCCATTGATGCAGTAGTTGCTCGATGTGGTCAGTCAGCCGATCTATATCGTTTGGCTCGATGGCTAAAGCAATGCCGTGCTGTGCGAGCTTTTGGCACATAGTCTGCTGATTGTTAGCGATGGGGACGATAATGCTAGGCAATCCTAAGCACGCTCTTTCCCATGAGGTGGTTCCAGGTGCTCCGATCGCAATGTCATGTTGTAACATCAGCTCAGCCATCTTTGAGCAAAAAGTGATATGTGTAATGTGCTC
The DNA here is from genome assembly GCF_001418205.1 of Marinomonas fungiae. GTDB lineage: Bacteria > Pseudomonadota > Gammaproteobacteria > Pseudomonadales > Marinomonadaceae > Marinomonas > Marinomonas fungiae. The sequence goes on from NZ_LIQF01000002.1 coordinate 261,398, forward strand.
ATATCGTTCAGCGAAACGGCTAATGGTTTGGTAGTGAGGAGAGCGTTCTGACAGCAACACGGTAACTTGGAACGAGTGCTGAGAAAGCTGCTCAAGAGCCTTAAGCGTCATGTTGTGTTCATCGATCCCACCAAATGACACTAGAATCCTAGGGGGCATAGTATAGCCTGACCTTTCCAAGGCTTGTTCACGGTGCAAACAAAATGTCGGCGCTAGGATCGCGTATTCTTGACCGCTAAGGATCTGCGCGCGTGAGGTATATTCCTCCGGCTGACGTGCGAGTGTTTGATCAATAATCAGATCTGCCTCATGATCACGAACTAAATCGTCAATGGCGATTATCGGGCATTGTAATGTTTCTCTAACAAGGCTCTCCCAGCGGCTGCCGATTCCATAGTGATCCACAATAACCAAACTGGCTTCATCGCAATGCAACAAGAATTGCTGAGCATCAATCTCTTCAGGTCGAGTAAGCCAACGGGAGTATTCTTGTGAGCCAGTATGCGACTCGATGTAGGGGAGAGAGGTTACAGGGTATCCGGACTCCTTTATAAATGCGATGAAGTTGCCCGGTAGGTCCAAACATAAGAAATGGATGGTGTGCTTTTTTGCTTTGAGAACGTTGGCAATTGAGAGGCAACGCATGACATGGCCACTGCCTATCTGCAGTGATGCGTCTACTCTAAAAACTATCTTCATGGTGTTGCTTTTGAAAGCTGTACAAGCCTTCTGCCAATTGCCAATCTTCAGGGGTATCAATATCTATAGCCCGAATATAGGGGATTTCCATAATGCGTGAGTGGGCTGCGTAGATCTTCTCTTCATTGAGAAAGGCTTCTTTGCGTCCCCAATAGAATTGCCCTGCATCGTGGTATGCTTTCTCTAAATCTTGCGAACGAGTCATTTCATATTCTGGTGAAAACATGGCGACTTCACCGTGACTGTTTAGTTTCAATGCCCGTTGTATTGGTGATTCATACTGAACAGCACTGAATACATATCTGACATCTTCTTGCTGAGTAAGAGCAGAAAGCCCTGTTTTTATGTCCTGGCTATCTAATAAAGGCGTCGCTGGGTAAATACAGCAGACTGCATTGATTGGCTTCCCTGACTTTTCGAGTTCAGTGATGGCGTGCTTAATGACGACGATAGTCGGCGCATAATCATCGGCTAACTCATCGGGTCTATAGAATGGCACTTCCGCCCCATACTGCTGCGCAATGTCTGCTATTTCTCTATCATCCGTCGACACCACCACACGATCGAAGCAACCTGAATCCAAAGCACATTCTATGGCGTAGGCAATAATCGGCTTGCCATGAAATGGCTTGATGTTTTTACGCGGAATGCGCTTGGAGCCGCCGCGTGCAGGAATGATAGCTACGTTCATAGGATGAAGGCCTTATCGATGGCTTGGCTCAATGTTTTGACCACGAACTCTTGATCTTCATATGTCAGATCCGGAAATAAAGGCAGGCTTAGGGTTCTGGCATAATAGTCTTCAGCGATAGGGAACTGCCCCCAACTAAAGCCTAGTTCTTGATAATACGGCTGCGTATGAACCGGAATATAATGCACCTGAGTTCCAATATTGTGATCACGTAGACTTTTAAATATCTCTGCTCTTTGCTCGGTGAGTGCTTCATTTAAGACAATTGGAAATAAATGCCAGCTGGAATAGGCGTAATCTGCCTCGCCTGGAAGTTGAATAGGTAAGCCACGCAATAACTGATAGTAGCGTTGCACTAATTCTCGTCGACGTTCTATAAAATGACCTAGACGCTTAAGTTGTGATAACCCTAATGCCGCTTGTAGCTCGGTCATACGATAATTAAAACCTAAGACTTGCTGTTCGTAGTACCAATCCCCTGGTGAGCGCGTGTCAAATTCTCGTTTGTTTTTTGTTACTCCTTGGTTAACCAATAAGCGCATAGTTTCTGCTAAACCTTCATTATTGGTAACGGCCATACCACCTTCTGCGGAGGTCATGACTTTAACGGGATGGAAACTAAAGATACAGACATCAGAGTAACGGTTGCCGACAGGAGTGCCTTTGTATTTTGCACCAATTGCGTGAGAGGCATCTTCAATAATGGCAAAGCCATATTGTTGAGACAACTCGTAGATAGCCCGCATATCGCAGGGATGGCCGCCAAAGTGTACTGGAATAACTATTTTGGGAAGACAATTGTTCTGTGCTGCAGTAGCCAGTTTTTCAGCTAACTTAATTGGGCACAAATTATAAGTTTGCGGATCAATATCGACGAAGTCGACTTGCGCATCACAGTAGCGAGCGCAATTCGCACTGGCGATAAACGTGTTGGGCGTAGTCCATACCCGATCACCCTTAGTGACACCCAGAGCTAAGCAGGCCACATGTAGCGCAGAGGTCGCACTGTTGGCAGCGATGCCAAATTTACAGCCACTTAGTTCCGAAATCGCCTGCTCAAACTGAGTGACTATCGGGCCCTGTGTCAAAAAGTCAGACGTCAGGGCTTCACATACGGCTTCAACATCAGAGGCGGTGATGGATTGACGACCATAAGGAATGAAATGATTACTCATTTTCAAACGCCAAAATGCCATCGATAGAAAGGAACTCAGGGTTATTTCCCGATTGGTACTCAAATCCTGGTTCAACCAGCTCACCTTTCTCTTGCAACGCGTTTTGATCAAAACTTAAAGATTGATGAAAAAATTTAATGCTTGGTGCAATCACAAAGTGGTCGTGGAATTCAAAGGTATGATACGAGTCGTCGGCAGGACACATCACCTCATGCAGTTTCTCCCCTGGTCGAATGCCAATATCTTCTACTGGAATTCCTGGTGCATAAGCAGCAGCCAAATCTGTGATACGCACAGAAGGGATCTTGGGGATAAAAATTTCACCGCCTTGCATACGAGCAAAATTCTTCAGAACAAAATCAACACCCATCTGTAAAGTGATCCAAAATCGTGTCATATCTGGGTGAGTGATCGGTATGCTTGTTGCGCCCTCGGCCACTTTCTTCTTGAATAAAGGTACGACGGATCCGCGTGAACCAACTACATTGCCGTAACGCACCACAGCAAAGCGGGTGTCACCCTTGCCGACCGTATTATTGGCGGCAACGAATAACTTGTCAGAAGCAAGCTTGGTGGCACCGTATAAATTGATTGGCGCCGCGGCTTTGTCTGTAGACAGGGCGATGACTTTCTTAACATTGTTAGCGATGGCGGCCGAAATAACATTTTCTGCACCGTGGATGTTGGTTTTAATGCATTCCATCGGGTTGTATTCTGCGGCCGGCACCTGTTTTAAGGCGGCTGCATGAATGACATAATCCACATCACGCATGGCTTGAGTTAAGCGGTCTTTGTCACGTACATCGCCAATAAAGTAACGCATGCAAGGCGCATCAAACTCTTGCTGCATTTCATATTGTTTAAGCTCATCGCGTGAGTAAATAATCAATCGGGCAGGCTGGTAGCGTTTAAGCAAGGTTTCAACATACTTTTTGCCGAAAGAGCCTGTGCCACCGGTGATCAAAATGCTTGTGTTGTTGAACATACGTTACCTTACTATTCAAAGAGCTAATGACAAATTAGTTTATCGGTTATTGCTAAAAAAACCTAAGTTATCAATGAATTATTTCGTCACACAGTCAACTAAGTGATCATCCACCATGCCGGTTGCTTGCATAAAGGCATAACAAATTGTTGGCCCGAAAAACTTAAAACCGCGCTTTTTCATATCCTTGGCAATGGTTTCAGCTAACGGTGTTACCGCTGGGACATCCGCCATGGTTTTCGGAGCATTGCTAATGACTTTGCCATCACTGAAGGCCCAGTAATAATTTGAAAATGAACCAAACTCTTCAACAATGCGTAAAAAGCATTGTGCATTGCTAATAGTGGCCGCAATTTTCCCTCGGTGACGCACAATTTCGGCATTCTGAGTCAGTCTCTCTACATCATCGGCACTCATTGCTGCAACTTTAGTGGGGTCAAAATTGTGAAACGCTTGGCGATAACCCTCACGTTTTCGCAAAATCGTGATCCAGCTTAATCCCGCTTGTGCGCTTTCCAGTACAATGAATTCAAACAAGGTTTGGTCATCCGTCACTGGTTTGCCCCATTCATTGTCGTGGTAAGCAATGTATTCGGACGATCCTAAACACCAGTCGCAACGCTGTTCAGCCATGATTTTATTCACCTTTTTTAATTGATATGACTCTATTACCAAATGAGGGGGAGTGCAAATGAACTTCGCTGGAGGCCTATTTAGCGCAGGGTTTGAGTGGATTAGCTGGATCATCACGATGTTGGTATGTCTGTTTGCGTTGAGGAAAGCACCTTGGGTGACGATTTATAACGACTCCTCACTGCAAAATCGCTTTCTAGGTTGCCTTGTTGTTATCGCATTTGTGTGGCAGATGAACGTCAATTTAAACATCGGTGTGATCATCCATTTTATGGGGATGACAACGCTGACGTTATTTTTCGGTTGGCCTTTGGCTATCTTAGCAGGTGTGATTGCTCAGCTGGTAGATACCTTATGGAATGGCCAAGCGTGGTCGGTAGTGGGTTGTAATCTGCTATTCAATGTTGTCATTCCTGTATTGGCTTCTTGGTGGGTGCATATTCGAATTGAACACTTTAAGCCCACAAATCCTTTTGTCTTTATTCTAGGTTCAGGTTTTTTCGGCTGTGTGTTCAGCACCTCGTTAACTACCTTGGCAGCGCTAGGTTCTCTCAAGCTGTTTGGAGTGGTCGAGTTAAAATTGAGTGTGGCCGATTATCTTGGTTATCTGCCGATTTTTGTTTTTCCGGAAGCGGTGGTGAATGGTATGTTTATCTCCGCAACCACCATATTGCATCCTTATGCCGTGGTTGCTTTTAATGAGGCGCGTTATTTCAAGCAATCTGAGCGTGAAATGATCCTCGATGAATACATTGAACCGGCTTTAGATTTAGAGCAGACCGAAGCGCCTGAAGAAGATGAGCAAGACGACAGCCGCTATCGACCACCAAAAGACTGGTATGACAAGGACAAAGATTCGTGAAGTATAAGCCAACTTATCACCACTCCGATGTGGAAGTAACAAAAGACGAAGTCGTTTATGATGGCTTTTTTAAAATGCATAAGCGAGAGCTTAGACACCGTAAGTTCAATGGTGAGTGGTCTGAGTATATGACCCGCGAAATGATGGTGCGTTCAGACGCGATTTGCGTGCTCTTGTTTGACCCTGTGCTCGACAAGCTTTTGATGATCGAGCAATTTCGACCTTGTTTACCAGAGCATGAATCGCCTTGGCTGCTGGAAGTCGTGGCGGGCATGGTCGAAGAAGGGGAGGCGGATGAGGACGTTGCTCGTCGAGAAGCTTTTGAAGAAGCAGGGGTGGAGATCAAACGCTTAGAATACATGTTCCGTTTTGTGCCATCCCCTGGGGGATTAGTGGAGCATCTGCGTATGTATGCAGGGGAAATTGACGCGAGCGCCGTGGATCTTGAGGCGACGCTTGGGCTTGATGAAGAGCATGAAGACATTAAACTGCATCTTTTTGATACCAGTGATGTCATGTCCTTATTAGAACAAGAAATCGTCAATGCCAGTGCTATCATGGCGTTACAGTGGTTTGCGTTGCATGGCGCCAAGCTCAAGCAAAAATGGTTAGCCACTAACAACTAGGTTCTCGTTAATCAGCGGAAGCAAAATTCGTGTTACTTAAGTTATTCCCTTGGACATTTATGCAGCCCTTGATTGGGCTGCTATCGTTTTTATTCCTGTGTGCCAACATCCTATTGTGTGGCGTGGCAATTCATTTGCTTGCGCTAATTGCCAAGTTGATGAATCGTTCTCAAGCATGGCAAAGAAAAACATGCGATAAGTGTTACCGCCTTTGGGTAGTGATGTGTAGCGTTTGGTTTCGCTATGTATTAGGTATGAACTGGCAATTGGATGACGGTTTGAAACAGCAGCCTGAGCGCTGGCATCTATTGGTGGCAAACCATCAGTCTTGGGTGGATGTTTTTGTGGTGTTGCTACAAGTGCAAGGGCGTACGCCGCCACCGCGTATTTTTATGAAAGATACCTTGTTTTGGTTGCCGTTAGTGGGAAGTGCTACTAAGCTGATGAATTTTCCTCAGGTAAAACGCTATAGCAAAGCCAAATTGACGAAACGTCCTGAGCTTGCCCAAAAAGATCGGCGTACGACCGTAGAGGCCTGTAAGCCTTTGATGGACGCGCCCAGTAGTATCATGACCTTTGCTGAGGGCACACGTTTTAGCCGCAAAAAGCATGCGCAGCAGGACTCACCTTATCAGCATTTATTACGTCCTAAAGCGGGTGGTCTGTGGATGGTGTTGCAAGCCATGCCTAGGCGGTTTCAGGAGATAACGGACTTCAATGTTGTCTACCCTGATAAAGTCCCTTCATTTTGGGATTTGCTTTGCGGTAGAGTGCAGAATGCTTATGTCATCACACGGCAGGTGAGCATCCCAACTGAGTTCCAATGTATGACGGAGCAAACGGACAAACAGGCTTTTTATTGTTGGGTCAACGCTTACTGGCAAATGAAAGACAGAGCAATGGAGACAGACTTGCAATACTGCTCTAAGCTTGAAATTAAGCGAAATGGACCAATAAACGAGGGAAATAGTTTACAAAATTAGCGAATTGAACGATCGAGAATGTCATCATGCCACACCCATATGTGCCCAATTTAGTAGAGCTACAATTGCTCGGCGAATTAAATTATCGTCGATTAGGGAAGCTTGTGCGTGGCTACGAAGACGATGTTGCTTGGCATTTTACCATTCATACAATGGGGCAGCAGAGTCGTCTATCCCTAGAACTGATGGAAGAAAGCCGTTTTACTGCTCAGGTGAAACTAACGTTTGCCCCAGAAATCACCATTAAGCTGCCGTTCAACAGCGAGTTAACCATGACGGTGCGCTTGTATCATGATGTCGGTATTGCTGAAATTACCGATGGTCACCGCCATTATCAAGGTGCTTACCCTTATCCAAATGATGACATGCATCACCGTGATGAAAAATTTCGCCTTAACCAGCAGCTCGCTGATTTACTGGAACTGTGTTTGAAACACGGCCACAGAATGTATGATCTACCTGACTTCCAATTCGCTTAAAGTGCGGTGATATAGAATTATCGAATCGACTCTTTTTTCCTATGCCCCATATTATTTATGTTCATGGCTTCAATAGCTCAGAATTTTCTTTTAAGTCTCAGCAGATCAAGGCTCGCCTAGAAGCCTTAGGAAAATCTGAACAATTTAGTTGCCCTCGACTTCCATGGCAGCCGCACAAAGCGGTGATTCTATTGGAACAGAAAATAGAAGAGCTGTTGGCGCTTAAGCAAACAGTCGCCTTAATTGGTAGCTCGCTGGGCGGTTTTTACTCAGCCTATTTGAGCGCTAAGTACGATCTTAAAGCCGTGCTGGTGAATCCCGCTGTAGAAGCGCCAACCCTGTTAAGGGATTATCTTGGTATTCAGACCAATCCCTATACGTTTGAGCAGTATGAGCTTGCTGAAGAGCACATGTGGGAACTTGAAGCTTTAGACCGGCCAGTCTGTGCTGCGAAAAATCTTTGGCTCATGTTGCAGGAAGAAGATGAAGTTCTAAACTATCGAGCTGCCCTTGAGCGCTTTCCAGAAGTGGCGCGCTTAACTTGTGAGCCGGGTGGTGATCACAGCTTTATAGATTTTGAACGCTTTATTGATGACATCTTGCGCTTTGTAGGGTTTAAGGTAGATTTATAACCCATTGTATTTATGCGGATTTGCCTAGCTTTCATCCGCGTTATAGACTCTTGTCCAAATGGCTTTATTTGGCGCATTAGCGCCCCGAATCTTGGAAGTACCCATGTCTGCAAAAGAATATAATGCTGGATCCATTGAAGTTCTCAGCGGGCTAGAGCCTGTACAGAAACGTCCAGGGATGTATACGGAAACCACACGTCCCAACCACCTAGCGCAAGAAGTTATTGATAACTCGGTTGACGAAGCCTTAGCGGGTCATGCCGATCGTATTATTGTGACCTTGCATAAAGATAGCTCTTTAAGTGTCGAGGATAATGGCCGCGGTATGCCAGTCGACATTCATCCTGAGGAAGGCGTATCTGGGGTTGAGTTGATCCTAACCAAACTACATGCCGGTGGTAAGTTCTCGGGTGATAACTATCAGTTCTCCGGCGGTTTACACGGGGTTGGAGTTAGCGTAGTGAACGCTTTATCGACTTCTCTAGAGGTGTGGGTCAAGCGTGATGGTGTGCAATACCACATTGGTTTCGCGGATGGACACAAGGTTTCTGAACTGAAAGAAGTGGGAACAGTTGGCAAGAAAAATACCGGCACGACGGTGAAATTTAAGGCCGACCCAAAATACTTTGACAGTGCCAAGTACTCTCTTTCTCGTCTTAAGCATTTGCTCAAAGCGAAAGCCGTTCTGTGTTCCGGCTTACATGTGATTTTTATTGACCAAAGTGGCGCAGCAGAAGAACGCGAAGAGTGGTTTTATGAAGACGGCTTAAAAGATTACTTGCTCAAAGCCAATGAAGGCTTTGAATTGATGCCAGAAGAACCGTTTATTGGTGGTCTGACAGAAATCACTCAAGGTGTTGACTGGGCGGTGCAATGGCTGCCAGAAGGCGGCGAACTGGTTACCGAAAGCTATGTTAACCTGATCCCAACCGCACAAGGCGGCACTCATGTGAATGGCTTGCGCACCGGCTTGCTAGAAGGCATTCGTGAGTTTTGTGACTTCCATAGCTTATTGCCACGTGGCGTAAAGTTGACAGCAGAAGATGTTTGGGACCGCTGTAGTTATGTGCTATCAGCCAAGCTACAAGAGCCGCAATTCTCCGGTCAGACGAAAGAGCGTTTGTCTTCGCGTCAGATCGTGGCGTTTATTTCTGCAACGGTAAAAGATGCTTTCAGCTTATGGCTCAATAAGCATGTGGAAGACGGTAAGAAAATCGCCGAGCTGATTATCAGCAGTGCGCAAAAACGGCTACGTGCTAGCAAGAAAGTGGTTCGTAAGAAAGTGACTCAAGGTCCTGCCTTACCCGGAAAATTAGCCGATTGTGCTGGCCAAGATGGCCGTACCAGTGAGTTGTTCTTGGTCGAGGGGGACTCAGCAGGGGGCTCTGCGAAACAAGCCCGCGATAAAGACTTCCAAGCTATTATGCCTCTGCGCGGGAAAATCCTAAATTCTTGGGAAGTGGACTCGACACAGGTGCTTGGATCTCAAGAGATTCACGATATCTCCGTCGCTCTTGGGGTTGATCCTGCGGACGATGATTTATCTGGACTACGTTATGGCAAGGTCTGTATTTTGGCCGATGCCGACTCAGATGGTTTGCATATCGCAACGCTTTTGTGTGCTTTGTTTGTTCGTCATTTCCCAGCCCTTGTGAAGAATGGCCATGTCTATGTGGCGATGCCGCCTTTGTACCGTATTGATATGGGAAAAGAGGTGCATTACGCACTCGACGATGAGGAAAAAGACATCATCTTGCATAAGCTGCAAGCGGAAAATAAACGTGGTACACCAAACGTGCAACGCTTTAAAGGCTTGGGTGAGATGAACCCGGCGCAGTTACGGGAAACGACCATGGCGCCGGATACGCGCCGATTAATTCAGTTGACCATGGAAGACCCACTGTCGACGGACGAAGTATTGGATAAATTACTATCTAAGAAACGAGCAAATGACCGTAAGACTTGGCTAGAAACCTACGGTAACCTTGCGGTAGTGGATTGATTTAAGATACTCCAAAAGCGCCGTGTAGCGCTTTTGGGGTCAGCCTCGGAGTGTTAAAGAATACAGTTTTTGGCGTACTCTGTGGCTTCGTTTGCAGTCCAGTCACCTTTAGGTTTTTCCTTCATATCAACGCACCATTCGGGGCTACCAACTTCTGGTGAGCAGCCTTGCAGTACCAGCATAGTCATAACGGCAGACAGGCTTATAGAGATCTTTTTTAACGTGCTATTCATGTTAATTTCCTAAATATAACAATACTTTTTAGGTAAGCTTAAGGGAATCCAAAGTGTAAAGGAACGGAGCAGAATTCTTTGTAAAGGATTTCCTAGAATATAAAAAGAAGCGGTAAAGATGTACGCTTAGGCTTTAGTTCAAATCTAGTCAATTTATACTAAGGTTATATTCGGTTATTGCCTCTGTGGACGATCACAACAAATAGGGTAGGAATTATCATGTTTAAACTTAAAAGCACCATTGCAATTGTCTCGATCGCAGCATTACTAGGGGGCTGTCAGTCGATGCAGCGTCAAAATGCCACCACAGGTGAGACAGAAACCAATTCAACCACAACCGGTGCGATTGTTGGCGCGGTCTCTGGAGCTTTAGTAGGCTTGGCGACAGGGGATAATGCCAAAGAGCGTCGTAACCGTGCGCTAGCGGGTGCGGTAGCGGGTGGTGCAGTCGGTGCTGGGGTCGGTAACTACTTCGACCGTCAAGAAGCGGCGTTGCGTGAAGAGCTTCTAAACTCAGGTGTCCAAGTACGTCGTGTTGGCGAAGATCAACTGGTGCTGGTGATGCAAAACGGTATTGGCTTTGCGTCTGACTCCTACATGCTAGAGTCTTCTATCTACAACACCCTAAACGGTGTGGCGCGTATTTTGGTGGAATACCCAGATACAGTCTTGATGATCACGGGTCACACTGACAGCACTGGTAGCGAATCCTACAACCAAACGCTGTCACTAAAACGTGCCGATTCGGTACGAACTTACCTAGCAGGACAACGTGTAGCGGGTAACCGTTTATCGACAATGGGGATGGGGGAAAGCTCTCCTATTTGTGACAACTCAACCAGTCAAGGTCGCACTTGTAACCGCCGCGTTGAAATCAATATTTACCCAAAAGGTAACTAAGCACTCGCGTATTTTTGTTAAACAAACGCTGTTGGGATCTCCAACAGCGTTATACTTCCCTTCCTCTCCTTCGTGTTCTGACCTGCGAAATTTGCCAAAAACGATTACACTTACAGGCACAACCTAAAAAGTAGAGATGTACTATGCAAGACGACTCTTTGCCGATTGAGGCAATGTACGAACGCTTAGATTACTACCTACAAAATTACGGCTCAGAGCGTTCAATCATGACGGTATCTGAACTCGATGGTTTTGTGACGGCGGTGGGCTGCAGTAAAGATCTGTTGGCACCTAATGAATGGTTACCAGCCATTTGGGGTGTACAAGATGATCAACCAAAATGGAATGAGCAGGATGAAGAAGACGAATTTTATGGTCTGGTCATGTTGCTTCATTTAGAAGCCGTGGACGGTTTGATTAACGGTGCTTTAAACCCTATTTATTTAGAGCATGATGACCAAAAAGGTCATGTGACGGTAATCATCGAAGACTGGTGTGCGGGTTTTATGCGTGGTGCGCGGCTCACAGGGCTAAACCAATCCGGTGAGCGTGATTTTCTCGATGATGTGCTGGCCAGTGTCAGGTTATTTGGTACACCTGCTGGTTGGGAAAAACTGGATGCGATGAGCGATGCCGAAGTGACTTTTTGGCAGGAAAGTTTAGAACCATCGATAATACGATTAGCACAGCATAATCACCCTGAGATTCAGATCAGCCAAGATAATGACGGCTCCATGCCGATCCTGCATTAGCGATAGACAATAAAAAAGGGCCAGATGGCCCTTTCAAGAATCAGTAGGATTAGCCCACTACTTTGGCAATTGACTCACATAGGTAGTCAATGTTGCTATCACTCACCCCGGCAACGCTCATACGACCCGTATCAGCAATGTAAATAGAGTAATCAGAGCGTAGCTTACGTACTTGCTCAAGGGTTAAGCCAGAGTAAGAGAACATGCCACGTTGTTTTTCGATGAAGCTAAAGTCTTTGCTCACGCCAGAGGCCGCAAGCTTTTGAACCAGCTGGTTACGCAGACCATTGATGCGATTACGCATTTCCGTTACTTCGTTCTGCCACATCGCGTACAGCTCAGGATTCGTCATAATGGTGTGCACAACGGTTGCACCATGTGCTGGTGGCATTGAGTAGTTAGCACGAATGGCTTGACCAATGATTGAGAAGGCATTTTTCGCTTCTTCTGCTGTTTCGGCAATCACACTTAGACCACCGCAACGATCACGGTAAATACCAAAGTTTTTCGAGAAAGAATTGGCGATCAACATATTTGGCGTGTGGGCGGCCATGTAGCGCAAACCAGCCATATCTTCGTCCAAACCGTCACCAAAGCCTTGGTAAGCTGCATCGACTAATGGTAGTACGTTACGTGCATTAACGAAGTCGGTGAGAGTGTGCCAGTGTTCAATTTTTAGATCCACACCAGTTGGGTTATGGCAGCAAGCGTGAAGCAATAGCACGTCGCCTGCTTTCATTTCCGCTTCAAGGAATGCCATCATGTCGTCAAAGCGCACATCGTTGGTGACAGCGTCGTAGTAAGGGTATTCGATTACTTCAACGCCCGCTGAGTTAAAGATCGACACATGGTTACCCCAAGTCGGGTCGCTCACAAACAGGCGTGCGCCTTTTAGATTCGCGCTGATAAAGTCCGCAGCTACTTTCAGGGCGCCAGTACCACCTGGTGTCTGAGTAGATTGAATACGACCTTGTTTGATGATATCGCTGTCTTTACCTAACAAAAGGTTTTGGATCAGCGGAGCAAAATCTGCTGCGCCGTAAACACCTAAATATGCTTTAGTTTCTTCGTTGGCAACCATTAGAGCTTCTGCTTTTTTAACAGACTCTAGAATGGGGGTGCGGCCTAAATCATCTTTATACACACCTACGCCTAAGTCGATTTTCTTCGGGTTTGGGTCTTGTTGGTGAGCAACGATAAGCGCTAACAAAGGATCGCCTGGAACGGCTTTCAGGTGCTTGAACATAATAGGTGTTTTCCTAACTGGTTGCGTAAAGTTCCCGTCGGTAGGGACTGAAAAGGTTCCCATATTCTGCCCGTTTGACGCTAAAATACAATTCATTCAAGCGTTAATATTCACTAACCATCTAAAAATCGTACAAAAAATTGAACACTTCAAAGCGACTGACTTGCCTTTCTTTTAAAGAGTTATTTACCAGCTTAGATCAATGGCTGGCTCAGCATAAGCTTTTGTGGGATGTACAAACCTTTCATTCTTTAGAATGGCCTTGGCACGAGTCTTTACCTGCTTTATGCGAGTGGTTACAAAACTGTGAGAACGAGCCGAATGCTGTGCAAGTAGAGCACGCGCTCACACGGTTTGTACCGGGTTTTCAAGTGTTCAAATGGGCTTGGGAAACGTCTGTGCAAAAAGCCTTAGCAGCGCCTTCCAGTCACTTTTCGGCGGGCATTAAAGGGCGTAAATGGCAGCAAATCCAAGCTTTTTCACAAGCGGTTTCCCCTGCCTCTCCGGTGTTGGAATGGTGTGCAGGTAAAGGTCATCTTGGCAAGCTGGTGGCATTTCAGCATCAAGTTAAGGTTGTCAGTATTGAGTGGCAGGCGAGTCTTTGCGAGGCAGGACAATTGGCTTCGGATCAACGCAAATTAGCGCAGCGCTTTATACATGCTGATGTTTTAAAAGGTGAGGGCATGGCACCTTTGCAACAGGCGAACAGCGCGTTGGCGCTGCATGCTTGTGGTGATTTGCATACGACTCTGATTGAACAAGGCATTGCGGCACAGTTGCAATATATTGCGCTGTCTCCCTGTTGTTATCATCTTACTCACGCGAAACATTATCAGCCCTTATCGCAAGTGGGGAGGCAAGCTAGAACGACTTTAACTCAAGAGAACTTAAAGCTTGCGGTGAAAGAAGTCGCGACGGCAGGGCTGCGTGAGCAGCGCCTAAAGCAATTGGAGCTGATCTATCGTTTGGGATTTGATGCTTGGCAGAGAATGGTAACGGGGAGTGATGGCTATTTAACGGTGCCGTCTTGCCCCAAAACATTATTGGCGAAAGGCTTTGTTGCGTTTGCTGAATGGGCAGCAGAGCAGAAAAACTTATCCAACTACATCACGTCTCATAGCCTAGAAGGCTTCGAAGAAATGGGAAGACAACGCAGCCTACAGGTTGCAAAGGTCGAAGCCATTTGTCAGTACTTTCGTAGACCCCTTGAATTGTGGCTGGTTTTGGATAGAGCTTTGCGCTTGCAGGAAGCGGACTACCATGTAAGCGTAGAAGAATTCTGCGATAAAACGCTAACACCGCGGAATTTTCTAATTCGAGCGCAACGTTAAGCGTTAAGTAAGAGTGTTGACAGTTTATTTAAATAAAAGTGGTTTTCATTTGTTGATTTTGATCTATAAAGGGTGGATTATAAATCTTTAGAAGCAGCAACGATTTAGGTAATAATTTCAACCGTTATCTAAAAGATGTACCGTTTGATAATAAGCTGTTAGTAAGGAACTTTCGTTATGAAATACGTTTACATGGCAGGCGTATTGGCTGTCGCACTGTTTGTTATCCTATCTCCTGATTCAGAGAATGCTTTTGAAGCCAACGTGGAAAACTGCAAATCTGAAAATCTACGTCAAATCACGGACGAGCACATGATGTGGAAACTGTCCGGTGAGTGCCAACGCGAAGGCATTTACGAACTAAATAGCTGATATGCTCCTCAAAGCCCGTTAGGATAACGGGCTTTCAGTCTTGCCAATGGATTTCAGGAATGCTCTCAAAAGCTGGTTTGGCAAACAAATAGCCTTGAAAAAGCGTGATCCCCATGCTTTTTAACATTTCATATTCCGCTGCCGTTTCGATCCCTTCTGCAATCACAGTCTGACCTAATGCTTCTAACATGCGAGTCATGTGACGTACTATTGTTTGGCGGGCGGAGTCTTGATCAATATGGCGAATCAGCTCCATATCGATCTTAGTAAAATTTGTCTTCAAATCCGCTAGCTGAGCCAAGCCGTTATAACCCGATCCAAAATCGTCAATCGCCGTTTGAAAGCCAATTTCTTGATAATGATTGATGATATTAAGCAAGTGAGCTTGATCGAATATGCGCTCGTTTTCAGTAAATTCAAAAATGATTTTAGTCTGATCAAAACCATAAGTTTGAGCGGCGGCCAAGGTTGTGCGGATACACAGCTCTGGTTTGTAAATGGCATTAGGAAGAAAGTTGATACAGAGAAAGGATTGCACTCCCAACGAGGCCGCAAGGCGAATGGCTTTCACTCGACAGCTCTGATCAAAGCGATAGCGATTACTCTCATTGACGTGTTTAAAAACATCAGCAGCCCCTTCGCCATTGGTGCCGCGAACCAAGGCTTCCACTGCAAAAACCGTTCGACTTGAAATATCGACAATAGGCTGGAAAGCCATACTAAAATCAAATCCTAGGTCGCAAGCTTGAGCGCATTCTTTACAGCTAAACTCTCTAAAATCAACAGGTTGCATTTTAATCCTTTGAGCTTGTTTATGCATTTAGCATATCTTGCTTACGTGATAAAACAAGTGACCTACAACAGTTTTCGTATTTTCCTTGAGTGTGTCATCACGATTCGCTTCGTTAACATAATGATAACCTTCAAGTTCTAGAGATAAGCGACATTAAGGTTTAGTCTAATACCATGAGAAATGGATTTTTGTAACGCAGTTGTGTCAGCTTATACCCAACTCAATATGGCAGCTTTCCCATTGAGAGTGATAGAGGGCTATTGTGATTCGGACGTACGTTTACTTTTTCATTTTGCTATTCAGCCAATCGGTGCTAGCCACTGATGATAAAGTTCGCTTGCAACTTAAGTGGCAACATAGCTTTGCATTTGCTGGTTACTATGCGGCCGAGCAACTTGGTTATTACCGTGATGCTGGATTGGATGTTGAGCTAATTGAAGGGGCGCCGAATACTAATGTTTACAGCGAAGTGGCCACTGGAAAAGCTGATTATGGGGTCGGTAACAGCTCCTTACTTGTTGAGCGCAGCCGCGGGCGTCCGTTTGTTATTCTTGCTGTGGTATTTCAGCATTCTCCAATGATATTTGTCACGCAGGATACACTACTTAGCTTCAATGACTGGCTTGGCAAACGTGTAATGTTAGAGGGCTCCTCTGATGAACTGATCCTGTATTTAGAGCAAGAAGGGGTCAAACTGTACGACCTTGAATTCCTTCGTCATAGCTTTGATCCAAAGGACTTAGTTAATAAGCGTGTTGATGTGATGAGCGCAAACAGTACTGTGGAGCCGTACTTTCTAGCGCAGCAAAATTTCCCTTATCGCGTGTTTTCTCCTAGATCTGCTGGAATTGATTTCTCCGGTGACAATCTCTTCACCTCAGAAGAAGAAATTAAATATCATCCTGATCGTGTTGCCGCTTTTCGTGATGCCAGCTTGAAAGGATGGGATTATGCTCTGAAGCATCCTGATATCGTGATTGATTGGATTTTATCGGTTTATAGAAGCTCTCATGATCGAGATTATCTAGAGTTTGAAGCAAAAGAAACTTACGATCTGATTCAACCCAGTCTGATTGAGGTGGGTTACCTTAATGAGTCGCGCTGGTTGGAAGTTGCTAAGGCTTATCAAAAAAATGGCAAGCTTAATGCTGGCTTCGATGTGGGTGCTGTGTTGTATCACCCGGTAGTCGTGAAAGACTGGCGTGAAGTGATTATCTTGCTGGTAATTGCAGGCTGTGCCGTATTGCTACTGGTGTCGATTATTCTGTTTGTAGTCCGTACGAATAAACGCCTTGATGCGGCTTTAAAAGAAAGTCATCAAGCGCGTCATTTGGTCGCAAAGCAAGCCAATCAAGACCCTTTAACAGAGTTACATAATCGACGTTTTTTTAAGCAGCAGCTGAACACACTCGCATTGTTTGCTGAGCAGGAAGGGAAGGCCTTTGCGTTGCTGTATTTAGATTTGGACCGCTTTAAAGAAGTGAATGACCTTTATGGTCATCAATGGGGCGATTATTTGCTCCGTGAAGTGGCTAAACGGCTGCAAAAATGCATTCCTAAAGGTGCTGAATTAGCGCGAATAGGGGGCGATGAATTTACCATTTTGGTGCCTTACAAGTATGGTCAATGCAAGCTGGCTGAGCTTGCGAAAACAATTTTAGCGGAACTCGAACAGCCTTATAGCCTGTATCAGAATGAAATATTTATTTCAGCTAGCATTGGTATTACTCAGGCACCATTAGACAGCACTGAGCCATCGGCGCTATTACAATATGCAGATGAGGCCATGTATGCGGCTAAATCCGCAGGACGTAGCCGATGGTGCTTTTTTAGCTTCGAGTTACATCAACAAGCCATTGAGCGCCAAAGTATTAGCAACGATTTGCGTCAAGCGTTATCAAATAATGAGCTCTTTTTGGTATTCCAACCGATTGTTGATATGCAGACTGGCCATATTCGTAAATTTGAAACCCTGTTGCGTTGGCAGCATCCAAATCGTGGGCTGATTCCTCCTGAGGCATTTATACCTATCGCGGAAGAGTCTGGTTTGATTGCCGAGATCGGTGACTATGTGTTTAAGGAGTCTATCCGTCAACTGGCTGATTGGCGTCGACGGTTTGCGATGGATCTCATGATGAGCATTAATATATCGCCTTATCAGTTGTCTAATCCTGAAAAGTATATGTCCGATTGGTTTGAGTTTCTTCATGATCAGCATGTGCCGGGGTATGCTGTCAGTTTAGAAATCACCGAGAATATGTTGATGCATCATACTGAGGCCGTTTCTAAGCAGCTATTGGCTTTTCGTGACGAAGGCATCAATGTGGCTTTAGACGATTTTGGTACTGGGTATTCAGCCCTATCATATTTGAACCGCTTAGACATTGATTACATTAAAATTGATCGTTCTTTTGTAAGTGAGTTGACAGAAGAACACATGGAGAAAGACCTCTGTGAAGCCATCATTAGCATGGCTCATAAGCTGAAACTGAAGGTGGTTGCGGAGGGAATCGAAACCCAAGCCCAAGCCGCTATTTTGATAAAATTTGGTTGCGATCTAGGGCAAGGGTATCTTTATTCTAAACCGTTACTGGCTCAAGATGCTGAGGCCTTACTAATGGCTCAACAGGTTTAAATAGTCCTTATGGCAGATCAAAAAGGATCACTTTAAGGTGATCTGACTGCTTCTCAAAGTGAATGCTACTAAGATGCTCTATCTTTGCTCCATCCCCTTGTTGCATCACAATTTCATCTTCAAGTAACAATGTGCCCGCTACAACATGAATATAGTAACGACGCTTGGAATCGGCTGTCCAAGTGGCACTTTTTTCCTGATCTAGGACGAGCTGGATCAGCGCTGCATCTTGTTTAATCTGCAATGTCCCATCGCGTCCGTCTGGGGTGATGACGGTGGTAAAGCCCTCGGCTTCGCCAAAGCTCTTTTGCTGATAACCAGGTGCGCCACCTAAACTGTTTGGTTGAATCCAAATCTGTAAAAATTTTAAGTGTTCGGTATCAGAGGCATTAAACTCGCTATGGAAAATACCTGAACCAGCGGACATTAATTGGTATTCTCCAGCAGGAAGTTCACGAATGTTGCCGGCGCTGTCTTTGTGGGCAATGGTTCCTTGTGTCACTAAACTAATGATTTCCATGTCTTTATGACCGTGGGTTTCAAACCCCATTTGGGGATGCACGCTATCATCGTTGATAACACGTAAGGCGGAAAATCCCATGTGCTTAGGGTCGTAGTAATGACCAAAGGAAAAAGTGTGGTAGCTGTTTAGCCAGCCAAAATTTGCGTGGCCCCGTTCAGTGGCAAGTCGTAAAGTGATCATACTGTACTCCAAGTAAGTGAACTCGATATGAGTAGATGATTTCAGTTTATATATCGAAAAAGTAAATTTAAAACGCAATATTTGAAGGGTTTGGATCAGCTTTTCTGATGTTTTTTTTGCGATGCTCCCATCGCTTGTCTAAAAAAGGAATCTGGAAAAACAAAATGGCATTATTTATCGCAATACTACCAGTGTTTTTATTGATCATTGTCGGCAGTTTGCTGCAGCGTTGGCGCTTTCCCTTTGACGGTTTTTGGCAAGGTGTCGACAGGTTAGTGTATTGGTGCCTATTTCCAGCGCTCTTATTTACGAAAACCAGTGTGATTGATTTCTCCAATCCCATGCTGATGCGTTACGGCGTGGTATTAATCAGTGCTTTAGCTGTCACGGCCGCTATGGTGTTGCTCATGGCGCGGTTGTTGAGCGTATCAAATCCAACCGCAACGTCTATGCTACAAGCGGCGGTACGTTTTAATACCTTTATTACTTTGGCGTTAGCGGATCGTCTTTACGGTGCTGAAGGATTAGTGTTTGCCGCTTTGGGAGCTGCGGTATTGATCCCCTCAGTGAACATTTTTTTGGTAGTGACCATGGTATCTATGCATGGCCAAACACAGCAGCCACTGACTAAGCTGATTTCAAAAGAGTTATTAAAAAACCCTTTGATCGTCGCGATTGCTCTGGGTCTAGGTTTGAATGCATTGGGGTGGACGCCGATTCCGATTCTATCTGATATGACCCAAATGTTGTCGCAAGCAACTCTGCCATTGGTGCTGCTCGCGGTTGGTGCCGGTGTGCGCTGGACCACGATTAGAGCCGTTGGGGCGACTTTCTGGCTCTCGGCCACCGGGCGCTTTGTAATCTTTCCAAGTGTTGTGCTAGTGGCTTGTTACCTGCTCGGGATACAAGGTTTAGCTGCCTATGTAGCACTGTTATTTGGCATAGTGCCAACGGCCACATCCGCCTATGCCTTGGCCAAACAATTAGGTGGGGATGCAGATAGAATGGCAGCGTTTATTACCTTGCAGACGGCCATGTCATTGGTGACTGTGCCATTAAGCATCACACTAGCCCATAGTTGGCTGGGCTAGTGCGTGGAGCTTGCTGGTTTAGTGCTTGTGATGACCGTGCTCGTGATGATGGTGCTCAATATCACAGTCATGGTCACACGGTTCGGGTTCACCCGGGTAAAAGACGCCAATATCTCGGCGAACTTCATCCATCGTAGACAGGATGTCTAAGGTATTCTGCCAAGAGTGGTTTGGGCTTTGTAGTAGGCCTTCTTGAATGCAACGGTTCACTTCTTCGATCTCAAATTGGTAACCGACGCCCGGTACATCAAATTCGATAGAATGCTCTGCACCATCAGCCTTCACTAACGTAAGGGATTTGCTTTGGTACCAATTTTGACCGAACTCGATATAGCCTTCGCTGCCTGATAGCACCGCTCGGTTTGGCTGTTGGCTGATAATCGAGGACTCTAATGCTGCCAATTGCCCAGCGTCCCAGCCTAGTAGCAGCTGTTCAAATACATCTACGTCCGTATCGCCAACCACTGCTTGGTTCTGGATGAAGTCAGGCTTGCCTAGGAACAGTTGCGCCAAGAAAATCGGATAAATACCCACATCTAACAAGGCTCCGCCCCCCAGCTCTTTACTTAGCAGGCGACCCTCAGGGTCTTGGGATCCATTAATACAAAAGCTGGCTTGAATGCTTTGAAGCAGGCCAATTTCACCTTCTTCAACCCACTCTAAAGCTTGCTCAACAGCTGGATTAAAGCGTGTCCACATGGCTTCCATAACGAAGACTTCGTATTTTTTCGCCAATTCGAAAAGCTCTTCGGCTTGCTGTTCGTTCAGGGTAAATGGCTTTTCACAAAGCACGTGTTTACCAGCCTGAATACAAGCTTTCGCGAGTTCAAAGTGCAGCGAATTAGGCACACCAATGTAGATGACATCCACTTCGTGACTGTTAATCAGCGAGAAATAGTCCATCATCGCAAGCTCAATATCGAACCGCTCTGCAAAAGCATCTGCGGATTCTTTACTGCGTGATGCGACGGCACGCAAAACGCCTGTCTTGGCATATTTGAAATCTGCCGCAAACGCTTGTGCAATGGTTCCTGTGCCGATGATTCCCCAGCGTACTTCATTCATGGGAGGCTCCTAGGTGGAAGAAGGTGAGAGACATGTCAATTATAGCCCAGTGTTGGCTTCTAGCGCAGCTAGGCGTGCGCTTAAGTCTGCTACAGTTTGCTCAAGACTATCGATGCGCGTCAATAAATCTTCTTGGCTGGACTCCTGAACCAATTCTTCTGCGTTGACATCAATATTGCTTTCACTGCAAAACAACTCTTGGAAGCGGGCTTCACGCTTGCCGGGTTCGCGTGGCAGTTGCTCGACAAATGGGCCACCGGTTTTTTCTTTTAGATTGGTGAGCGCCTGTTCCACCTCTTGAATGCTCGTGAATGCGTATAAACGGCCGCTGCGTGAGCGAAGCTCTCCAGGCGTTTGAGGGCCTCGTAGCAAGAGCATACAAAGCACCGCCGTTTCCCCTTCGTTGAACTGTAGGTCGGAGAACTCTGTATTGCAGAAGCGATGCTGGTACTTAGCAACACGGCTGCCAGAGTAAAACTCTTCGGTCACTAAACTACGAGCGACGAGTGCGTCAATGGTGTCTTGTACTTCGAACTCAGTATAACTCACCACAGGATCACGACTCGATTTCTGATTGCAGGCGTTGGTTAATGCATTGATGCTCATTGGATAATGATCTGGAGTAACGATTGATTTCTCTATCAAGCTGCCAATAACGCGAGCTTCCATTGCAGTTAACGTGTAGTACGACATGTTTCTCTCCTATGACGAGCGGCCCTTTCCCTTAATATGTAATGAGAAGGGCATATTAAGCAGTTCTAGTAAACTTTTCGGTGCGTATGCGGTCGTTTGAGGCAAACCTATATTGAGTTGCTTGTCCCCGTGTTGGCTATCGGCCAAATAACTTTTGCAGCAGCGATCCCAAAGGCTTAAGCAGAAGCCGAAATTGCGATTGGCTTCTTCTTGGATTCTGGAATGGTGAATGCGATGCATAGCTGGGGTGACGATGAGCCAGCGCAATGGTCGTTCAATGCTCTTCGGTAAATTAATGTTGGTGTGATTAAACATCGCTAGGCTATTAAGCAAGATATCAAAGATCAGTACCGCAGCGGCGGTAATTCCGAATAGCCAAATTGCCACGGCTTTAATCACCAGCGAGAGCAATATTTCGATCGGATGAAAGCGAACGGCTGAGGTAGTATCAAGTTCAGGATCACTGTGGTGAACCCGATGTAAACGCCACAACCAAGGAATTTTATGAAACAGTCGATGCTGCCAGTAGATGATGAAATCGAGCAGTATTAGGGAGAACGCGATCGCCAGTAAGTTCGGCAGTGATGCAAGAGGAGTAAAAGGGGAGGGCAGTAATGCCACGCCTGTGAGCAATAAAGGCTGAAGTAGGCGAACCAGTAACGCATCTATCACCAATAAACTTACATTGTGCCGCCATCTGATGCGCCACTGCTGAAGTGGCTTGCGCGGCAAAAGATACTGCCAGCTCAAGAGAACTGAGACAAAAAGCAGAAACAATAAAATGCGCAAGTGATAGTCGATCATGCCTATCCGTATTAGCGGTAGATAGGGCTAGTCTACACTACTTTTTTCAATGGAGTGATTGATCTAGCTGGTATTTTCTCATCATATCGACTTTTAACAAGGCAAGAAGTTCCACTAAGACGTTAAGATTCACATGGTCTAAGCTATCAATCAACAGGCAATGGTCCCCCATATGCACGTGATGTAGACGTTCGTAAAAGCCAGAGATATCCATGTCACTGGCGTGATACAGGCTGAGGTTTTGTTTGTGTGGGACCAGAGCAAAGGCCCAGTCTTCCAGTAGGTAAAATACATCGATGCCTTTTTCACGAATTAGTCGAGCACTTGGGGCGATTGAGAAAATTAACTCACTCAAGGTGTCGATGTCGGTCGTGACATCTTGGGTTGGGTCTTGATTATTCAGCGCGAGCGCTTTAATGGTCGTCAACATACTCACCTCCTAGGGTGGTAGACATGACGTATGTTGACGACTTTCGTATAGCAGATTAAAACTTAGGGCTACGACTGAGAATCCAAAGCAATCAAAATACGGTTCATGGCTTGTTCTAATTGTGAACGCGGGCAACCAAAGTTTAGGCGAATAAAGCCCGGTGCGCCAAATCCCGCCCCATCCGAAATGCCTACACCTGCTTCGAGGAAGAAATCATGGGGATTCTCGAGGTGGTATTCACGAATATCTAGCCACGCTAAATAAGTGGCTTCATGCTCAGCCATGTGAATCCGAGTTCCTGAAATACGTTGGCGAAGGTAGGCGCAGTTAGCGCGCAAGTATTGTAGTAACTCTTGGTGCCAGATTTGACCATGTCGATAAGCTGCTTCGGCCGCCACGAGGGCGAACAAGTTTGGTGCAGGGATCAACCCTGCCCGCGCATGATTGAAGCGTTGACGCAACTGGCTGTTGGCGATGATGGCAAAGGCATAGCCTAAACCTGCGATATTGAAGGTCTTTGATGGGGCCATTAAGGTCACGGTTCGTTGCGCCGCATCGTCATTCAAACTAGCAAAAGGAATGTGTTGTGCTGCCGATAGAATCAAGTCACAGTGGATTTCATCTGATACCACACGCAAATCATAACGCTGTGCAAGCTCATGAATAGCAAGCAATTCTTCTCGTGTATATACCGTCGCGCCTGGGTTGTGAGGATTGCACAAAAGTAGCATCGAGGCGTCTGCTTTCTTGCATGATTCTTCCAAACTGTCTAAGTCCACTGACCAACGGTTTCCTTTGAGTACGAAAGGAATTCTGTCTAGCTTTCGATCAGACATCTCGGGTGCTTTGGTTAAGTGATAGTAAACGGGGCTGGGTACCAGGATACGATCATTGGGCTCTGAGAGTGCTCTCACGCACAAATGTAGTGCGCAGACCAAGCCGGGCAGGTGAATAAAGTGAGCACTTGAAGGCGACCACTGGTAACGCTGAAGGCAATGCTCTTGAATGGCTTGAACAAGGGATTTTGGCGCGTAGCTGTAGCCATAAACGCCTTCGTTGACCCGTTCACTCAATGCCTCTTTGACACACTTAGGTGCATCAAAATCCATGTCAGCGATCCACATTGGTATGACATCACTCGAATATTTACCCCATTTGTCACTATTATGGTCGATACGATCAATTATCTCGTCGAAATAAGACGCCTGACTCATATAATCTCCTTGTGTGGCGGGTGATCAGATAATCACCTTGAAAAATTGATACTGCCATACGCTCGATTCGGTAGAGACCTGAATATTTAGCGCAATGACGCTTTTAGATAAATTGTGTTGTTATTGTACAAGTGCTGCAAATCCTATGATTAGGATCAAGGAAAAAATTAAAAATATTTTTTCTTGCGCAATCCCTTATGTTTCAAGACTTCGCGAATTTTTAGAAGTTTTAGGCTAACTATTTAGAGTTATTAAGGGTTGACCATTCCCAGACGTTGTGTCTACTATAGTTTTTATTAAATGGTTGTTTAACAAAAAGGAATCCAAATGCCAAAAGTTGGAATGCCAGAAATTCGAAAACCTCAACTGATTGAAGCAACCATTTCAGCAATTGATGAACTAGGTTTTCCTGGCGCAACGGTAAGCGTAATCAGCAAAAAAGCTGGTGTTTCTCCGGCCATTATCAACCACTATTTTGGTGGCAAAGATGGCCTATTAGAAGAAACCATGCGCAGCCTAATTAAAGAGTTTTTTGAAGTGTTGCACAGCGAGCTGTATCTAGCTCGTGAAGGTGACATTTATGAAAGAGCGATGGCGATTGTACGAGCTTCGATTAGCCAATCTCAGACACGACCTCAAGTCGTGAAAACGTGGATGGGATTCTGGGCTTCGGCAATGCATAAACCATCACTTTTTCGGTTACAAAAAGTTTATTCACGCCGATTGCAAAGTTGCTTAGTGGTTGTGTTTCGTGAGCGTTTTAGTAAAGAGCGCGCACGAGAGATTGCCTTCACGGTGGCAGCAATGATTGATGGTATGTGGCTTCGCGGATCCCTAGCCGGAGGCATCGACAATCAACATGCAGCTAACATGATCAACGAGTACATCTCGTTAGTGTTAGACAAACCGTAATGAGTGAGTCCCCAAGGAAGGGGGGCTTTGTTGGGCGTGAAAACCGATTTGAAATTTAGAGACGAGCCATCGCGCTCTAGCCATACATCCATTAGGAGAATAGATTATGTTGAAATTGAAACACGCTACACTTGCTTTATGCGTTGCTGGTGCCTCTTCAATGGCCGCTGCAGCAGACTGCTCTACGGTTCGTTTCTCTGACGTAGGTTGGACCGACATTACCGCTACGACAGCGATTACGTCTACTGTCCTAGAGGGGCTTGGCTACAGTACAAAAACGCAATTGCTCTCGGTTCCTGTGACCTACACATCGTTAGCTAACAATGATATCGATGTGTTCTTAGGCAACTGGATGCCAACTATGGAAGCGGACATCGCTCCTTACTTAAAAGCGGGTACGGTTGAAGACCTTGGTCCAAACCTAACGGGTGCAAAATACACCTTAGCGGTAAGCAAAGCCGCCTTTGATGGTGGTTTGAAAAGCTTTGCCGATATCGCCAAGTACGCACGCGAGCTAAACGGCCGTATCTACGGTATCGAGCCGGGTAACGACGGTAACCGTCTTATCCAAGACATGATCGATCAAAACGCTTTCGGTCTAGGCGAGTTCCAATTAGTGGAATCAAGTGAAGCGGGTATGTTGTCTCAGGTAAGCCGTAACGCGCGCCGTGACAAGTGGATCGTTTTCCTAGGCTGGGAACCACACCCAATGAACGCCAACTTTGACATGGCGTACCTAGAAGGCGGTGATGATTTCTTTGGTCCAAACTACGGTGGTGCAAACGTTCATACCAACGTACGTAAAGGCTACATTCAAGAATGTCCAAACGTGGGCAAGCTTCTAACGAACTTAAACTTCTCTCTACAAATGGAGAACGAAGTCATGGGTTCTATCCTTGATGACGGTGAAAAACCAGAAGTTGCGGCGCAGAAGTGGTTAAAAGCTAACCCTGCTGTACTAGACAAATGGTTAGACGGCGTTCAAGCAGCGTCTGGCGAAAATGGTCTTGCTGCTGTGAAATCTTCTTTGGGTCTGTAACCAAGTTACACGTTAGAAAATGAAAATAAGTGCCGCGCGGCGGCACTTATAGCTTGATGTAAGTTGTTTGGAGACCCGTATATGAATTGGCTAACAGAGCACAAACTTCCACTCGGCGATACCATGGAAACCTTTGTAAATTGGTTGATTGATGTTGCCTCATTCTTTTTCGATTTTATTTCTGTCACCTTAGAAACTCTGATTTTTGCCATGGTTGATGGTTTAGAATGGATGAACCCATTTGCCGTCGTGGCAGTTGTACTTGCTCTGGTTTGGTGGTTACACCGCAGCCTTGGTCTGATGATTTTTGTTGCTGCAGCCTTTTTGCTCATTATGAATTTGGGTTACTGGCAAGAAACTGTACAAACGCTGGTACTGGTGATCACGGCGACCATGATCAGTGTCCTAGTGGGCGTGCCAATCGGTATTGCCGCGGCGCACCGTCCAATGCTTTACACAATATTGCGTCCTATTCTGGACTTGATGCAAACCATCCCAACCTTCGTTTACCTGATCCCAACATTGATTTTGTTCGGTCTAGGTTACGTGCCAGGTTTGATCTCGACCATTATCTTCGCGATCGCCGCACCGATTCGTCTGACTTACTTAGGTATTAGCAAAGTACCTAATGAGCTACGTGAAGCGGGTCTAGCGTTTGGTTGTACCAAAGCCAAGCTGCTCTACAAAGTGGAGTTACCTGCAGCGATGCCAAGCATCATGGCGGGTATCACGCAATGTATCATGTTGTCGCTATCCATGGTGGTTATTGCAGCCCTAGTCGGCGCCGATGGTCTAGGTAAACCTGTGGTACGAGCACTGAACACGGTAAACATCTCTCAAGGCTTTGAGGCTGGTGTGGCCATCGTATTGGTAGCCATCATGCTTGACCGTATCTGTAAAACACCTAATTCAAAAGCGGAGGGCTAAGCTATGCCAATGGTTCAAATTGAAAACCTAGATATTGTCTTTGGTAATCAAAAAATGGAATCGCTCCGCCTGCTAGACAAGGGCTTAACCCGCCCAGAGATTCTGGCCCGCACAGGAGATGTGATCGGTGTGCAAAACGCCTCGATCAATATCGAAGAAGGTGAGATCTGTGTCCTAATGGGGTTATCTGGCTCTGGTAAATCAACCTTGCTGCGTGCTATCAACGGCTTAAACAAGGTCGCTCGTGGCCGTTGTTTAGTCAAAGATGGCGATCGTATGGTCGACATGGCGAAATGTGATGAAAACACTTTGCGTCACATGCGCACCAACCGCGTTTCCATGGTGTTCCAAAGCTTTGCCTTGATGCCATGGATGACGGTACTGGAAAACGTCGCGTTTGGTCTTGAGATGCAAGGCATGCCAAAGAAAGAGCGCGAGGAGCGTGCTAACAAACAATTGAAAATGGTGGGGCTGTACGACTGGCGTGATAAGAAACCGGATGAGCTGTCTGGTGGTATGCGTCAGCGTGTGGGTCTGGCTCGTGCCTTTGTGATGGACTCTGACATCTTATTGATGGATGAACCCTTTTCAGCACTGGACCCGTTGATTCGCTCTCAGCTACAAGACGAATTGATCGAGCTCCAAAAACGTCTTAAGAAGACCATTATCTTCGTAAGTCACGATTTGGACGAAGCGCTAAAAATTGGCTCTAAGATCGCTATTATGGAATCGGCGCGCATCATTCAAGAAGACGTGCCTGAACAAATCGTGTTGAACCCTGCCACCGAATACGTCGAGAAATTCGTCGCGCACACCAATCCTCTTAACGTGCTACGAGGCAATGCCCTAATGACGCCGCTGGCACAAATGGCACAGCTTGATGACTTGTACCATGTGAATGAAAACTTGGCCTTAGATATTCAAAATGGTGCTTTAAAAGCGGCTTCCTCACACGGTCAAAACATTGCTATCAGCAAATGGGAAGAAGGTATGGACATCGAGAACATGCCTGAGAACACAGTGGTCTTGGCGCCTGTGGACATCTCCATGCGTGATGCGGTGGAAATTCGCTACCACACAAAAATGCCTTTGGTGTTACAAGAAAATGGCCAATGTGTCGGCGTGCTTGGAGACCACCAGTTCTACCATGCTCTATTAGGTAAGCACTTTAGTCGCGCTTCCTAATTATCCGTTTTGGTGAAGTCAGAGCGAAGCATATCGTCGCAGAATGAGGCAAACGTGATGCCTTACTCAGCGCAATTCTGTAGGGGAAGGGATATGTTTTCGCTTTGATGGATCCTTCATTTTACTAAGCATTAGGTTCAACGCATGACCTAATGCTTTTTTTATGGACGAAGAAAATTTTCTAGCCACGCTTTGCTTTTTACCATGCCATCTAACGTATAGAGATGAAAATAAATGTTCTCATAGCCGTGGCGCTTAATGGTCTGGGTGAGCTCTTGGTAAAGCGCATCGGTTTTGGCTTCGAGAGTCTCATCCGTTGTATCCATGGCGTATTTTTCTAAGGACGCTGCAGATATTTCGACGCCAAATTGCTGAGCGAAATAACTTAGGGTTTTCACCCTTGTCGAGCTAGGCACGCCGATACGAATAGGCTCATGTATCCCAGACGATCTGATGGTCTCAATCCACTTAACAATGCTTTCAGTGCAAAATGCCAGTTGTGTCGTGATCTCAACCTTAACATTCTGCTGTTTCAGAAAAGCGACTTTCCACTTCAACGATTCGATCAACTGCTGCGACCTGATATGAGGATGGCCTTCAGGGTAGCCAGCAATCACGACGGTCTCTAGCTCACAGGATTTCAATAGATCACTTTTTAATAAGCCAATGGAATCGTTATAAGGGCCTTGGGGCTGCTTTGGGTCACCTCCTACAACCATCAATCGTTTGATGTGAGATTGTTTTACTAGAGGATCGACATAATGATAAAAGTCCTCTTTTGATTGTAAGCGTCTCGAGGAAATGATCGGTGTCGGCTCCAGCCCTAAGGATTTTATTGTGGCTGCGGCTTGGATTCGTTGTGCATGGGATTCATTACCAAGAAACGCGATATTCACCGGTGTGTGTGCCGCAAAAAGATCAGCGACAGATGCCAGCTCATGCGCGCTTTTTCCGGTTGTTTCAAGGCTAAATGGAGGTAGAGAAAACATGATGTATACCCTAGGAAAAGGTCTTGTGAAAGCTCAATAGTGATGTGCTTGTCGCTAAAGTAATAGGAACAGTTACTCACTTAAAAAATAGTGACAGAAAAGACAGGCTTTGCCGCTAATCATCGAGCTTATTTGATCATCTGTCCCTAATAATTCTCTTTCTTTTTGTGCCTGTGTCGATCTGATTATCCCTCCTAATATTGACTTCATCATAAGATGATGAGGTCTCGATATGATCGATCTTTCTGCTATAGATTTGGCGCGAATACAGTTTGCGTTCACAGTCTCTTTTCACATTATTTTTCCTGCTATCACGATTGGTTTAGCCAGCTATTTAGCGGTGTTAGAAGGCACTTGGTTGCGCACCCGCAATCCGGTGTATCTCACACTTTGTAAGTTCTGGATGAAAATCTTTGCCGTGAATTTCGCCATGGGCGTTGTGTCTGGCATTGTGATGGCGTATCAGTTTGGCACCAATTGGAGCGGTTTTTCGACCGTTGCAGGCAGTGTTACGGGGCCTCTTTTAACCTACGAAGTGCTCACAGCCTTCTTCTTAGAGGCGGGCTTCTTGGGTGTTATGTTATTTGGCTGGAATAAAGTCACAGAGCGCACTCACTTCGTTGCTACCTGCTTGGTAGCGATCGGTACATTGGTATCGATGACGTGGATTCTGGCTTCAAATAGTTGGATGCAAACCCCTCAAGGACATGAAATTGTAGACGGTATTGTCGTGCCAGTGGATTGGTTCGAAATCATCTTTAATCCCTCTTTTCCCTACCGATTGGTGCACATGGGCTTAGCCGCTTTCCTGTGTACCGCATTGTTAGTGGCGGCCACTGGTGCTTATCACCTGCTTAAAAATCAATATCAGGTTGAGTCACGCAAGATGGTCATGATGGCGTTGTGGATGCTAGCGATTGTTGCCCCACTTCAAGCTCTAGTAGGCGATCACCATGGACTTAATACACTACAGCATCAACCGATTAAGGTGGCTGCGATGGAAGGTCATTGGCACGCTGCTGAGGAGGGGGAAGGCGTTCCCTTGGTGCTGTTTGCTTGGCCCGATAATGATGCGGAAACTAACCATTTCGCCGTGGAAATTCCACATCTTGCCAGTTTAATTCTGACTCACTCTTTTGATGGCGATATTCCTGCACTGATGTCTGTTCCAGCAGCAGATCGTCCCAATGTTGCGTTGGTCTTTTGGAGCTTTCGAGTCATGGTCGCCTTGGGCATTGCAATGATTGCATTAGCTTGGATCGGTCTATGGTTGCGCCGTCAAGGTACGCTTTTTGAGAAAACAGGCTTCTTAAAACTGTTGGTTTGCATGGGGCCAAGCGGCTTAGTGGCGTTACTTGCCGGTTGGTTTGTCACGGAAGTAGGACGCCAACCATGGGTTGTCTACGGAGTATTGCGCACCATGGAAGCATCATCGGCGCACAGTGCGCAAACCATGTCTATTTCATTGATCTGTTTTGTGGTGGGCTATTTGGCCATTTTCGGACTGGGTATTTTTTATCTGATTCGGCTACTAGGAAAAGGCCCTGAGCTTAGCAATAACACACCGACTTCTGCCCAGCGTCCCGCTAGACCGTTGTCTGCTGTGAACGATTTGATTGATTAAGGGGAATGGCGATGGGATTGGATTTAGTTACCACTTGGACACTTATCATCGGTTTCGGCTTGATGATGTATGTCCTGTTAGATGGCTTCGATTTAGGTATCGGGCTACTGTTTTTAGGGGTTCGTGATAAACATGATCGCGACCTTATGGTGAACTCGGTTGCGCCGGTGTGGGATGGCAATGAAACCTGGCTGGTGTTAGGTGGCGCAGGTTTGATGGCAGCCTTTCCCTTGGCGTATTCGGTGATCTTAGAAGCCTTATATGTACCGCTACTAATCATGCTGTTTGGCTTGATTTTACGTGGTGTCGCCTTTGAGTTTCGCTTTAAAGCAATTGCCCAACACCAAGGTATTTGGGATGTGTTGTTTTGTGTTGGCTCTTTGTTGGCGACCTTTTTCCAAGGTGCTGCTATGGGAGCGGTGATCCAAGGTTTTGCCGTGGAGAATCATCAATATGTCGGTGGTGCTTGGGATTGGTTGAATGGCTTTAGCATCTTGACGGGCTTTAGTTTGCTTCCCGCCTACGCGTTGCTCGGCTCGACTTGGCTATTGATCAAAACCGAAGGTGACTTGTACAAGAAAATGCGTCATTACTCGCGCCATTTGCTGGTCTGGTTGGGCTTCGCCATGATCGCATTGCTGTTGATAACGCCTTTCTTAACCGAGTCATTAAGAGAGCGCTGGTTGACCTTGCCCAACTTTTTCTACATGAGCTTTGTCCCCATGCTGGGGCTCATGCTGTTCACTTGGTTGTACTACGTGATTCGCTTTTCAGATTGGGAAAAATGGCCCTTCGCGATCACGTTGGCTTTGCTCGGGACGGCCTATTTCACCCTAATAACCAGCCTTTGGCCCAATATTATTCCGCCTAACATCACCATTTATGAAGCGGCTGCACCGCAATCCAGCCTGCGCTTTGCCCTGTGGGGTGTCCTTATCATTGTCCCCATTATCCTTGGCTATACCTTTTGGTCTTACCATGTATTTCGCGGCAAGGTACGTGATACAGAGGGGTACCACTAAATGAGTCGTTGGCAAAATTTGAAATGGTTAGTGCTGCTTTGGCTGCTGGGTTTTTTCACGGTGACTGGAGCGGGTTATGCCTTAAAAGGAATCATCTTTTTAACCTTTGGCTAGGCAATATCATCTAATTTCTAAGGATAATCAATGTATCAATATGACGACTACGACCGTGCTCTTGTAACAGAGCGTGTCGCACAATTTCGTGACCAAGTGGCACGCTATCAAGCGGGTCAACTGAGCGAAGATGAGTTTTTGCCATTACGCTTACAAAATGGCCTGTATCTGCAAAAGCATGCCTATATGCTGCGTGTGGCCATTCCGTATGGGGTGCTTTCTGCGAAACAATTGCGCGCCTTGGCTCATGTAGGGGATACCTTTGACAAAGGCTATGGCCATTTTACCACCCGCCAAAACATTCAGTTTAATTGGGTGAAATTACCTGAAGTACCGGATTTACTCGCTTACCTAGCAGAGCATGATATGCATGCGATTCAAACGTCAGGCAATGTGGTGCGCAATGTCACGACGGAAGCCTTTGCGGGGGTAGCGGATGATGAAGTCTACGATCCGCGTATTTTTGCAGAAATTATTCGCCAATGGTCGACTATTAATCCGGAGTTCTTATTCCTGCCGAGAAAGTTCAAGATCGCCGTCAGTGCTTCTGAGGAAGACCGCGCCGCCGTGCGCATTCACGATGTGGGGTTGTATCTGTTCCGTGATGAAGCAGGGGAGCTTTTCTTTAAAGTGATGGTCGGCGGCGGCTTAGGACGTACGCCTTTTCTTAGTCAAGTCCTTAATGAAAAGCTGCCATGGCAAGATTTGCTCACCTATCTGGAAGCGGTGCTGAGGGTGTTTAACCGTTATGGCCGTCGCGACAGCAAATATAAAGCGCGCATTAAAATTCTCGTCAGCACCCTAGGTATCGAAGCCTTTAGGGCCGACGTTGAACAAGAGTTTCAACAGATCCCTAAAGAGATCAACCGTATAACCGACAGTGAGTTAAGTCGTATTGCCTCACAGTTTCTACCGGCTGTGTATCAGTCATTGGGAGAAACGGATTTAGAGTTTGCGACCCACTTGCAAAACAATTCGGCTTTTTCTGACTGGTATGACCTGAATGTGCGCCCTCATAAAGTGTCTGGTTATCGCTCGGTCGTCATTTCTACTAAGTTCCCGAATAATATTCCGGGCGATGTGACCAGTGATCAGATGCGCGGAATTGCCACGATTGCCGAGCAATATGGCTTTGGCGAAATTCGAGTGACCCATGAACAAAACTTAGTGTTGCCGGACATTCCCAAGTCCGCTTTGTTGGCAGTCTGGACCCAGCTCAATGAATTAGGTCTAGGGCTTGCGAATCATGCTTTGCTGTCGGATATGATTGTCTGCCCCGGGGCAAGCTACTGTAATTTAGCCACGGCCCATTCTTTCCCTGTGGCTGAACAAGTGGTTCAAGCGTTTACGCTGCAAGAGCAGCAAGAGATTGGTTCAGTGAGTATGAATTTATCTGGGTGTATTAACTCCTGTGCCCACCACCATATTGCCAACATTGGTATGTTGGGACTCAATAAAAGTAAAACGGATCATTACCAAATCACATTGGGAGGACGTCAAGGCATGGATAGTCGATTGGGCAAGGTGTTGGGGCCTGCCATTGCTGAAGCAGAGCTGCCGAATGCGATTCGAACGCTGTTTGACGTGTACCGAAAATACCGAGAGGTCGATGAAAGCTTTATCCAAACCGTGGACCGTTTAGGGTTAGAGCCCTTTAAGGAAGCCCTGTATCCGGAGGCTCAGGTATGAATAACGTTATTTCATTGATGGATGGCGAGGCGAAGGTGGATCTCAATGATCCTTGGCAATGGGCTCAAGAGCATGACGCCATTGATCCTACTCACCGCATCGAAGACGTCACTACTTGGCTCAACACACCTGTGGCGTTACGTGCACAAGGGGTGTTGATTCAACAAGAGGAGGAGCTAGAGCTGGTAGCGCCTTACCTAGAGAGCTTTAAACTCATGGCCTTAGAGTTTAAAGATTTCAAGGATGGTAGAGCTTACAGCTTGGCGTACTTGCTGAGAACAAGGCTTCATTTTAAGGGAGATCTGCGTGCGGTCGGGGATGTGTTGCGAGATCAGTTGAGCTTGATGCGCCAATGTGGCTTCAGTAGTTTTGCTATCAAACAAGGCAAAGATCCCTTTGATGCGTTAAAAGGCATCAAAGGGCTCTCTGTGACCTATTCTTCCAGTGTGAACAACCCTTCACCGCTGTTTAAGCGGGTCAGACGTTACTGATCCTTTAGTAGGGTTTGAAACAATAAATGCAGCGCCGCTCGACGGCGCTCAGTTAAGGGCTGCGAGAAGCTTAGGCGCATGTGATTCTTATACAGACCATGGGCTGAAAACAGCACGCCAGGCGTTAAGACAATGCCTTTTTCAAGCAACGCCTTATAACTCTGCTGAGTATCAATATGGCTGGGTAACTCCAGCCAGCAACTCATACCGCCATTGGGCTTACTGAATTTTATGTGCGCGCCCCAATGCTGTCTAAGCTCCGCGATTAACTGATCCCGTTGTTCTTTCAATTGTTGGCGACGCTGATTCACATAGCGTTTGAAATGTCCCTGACTGATAAACTCGGCTAAGCCTTCTTGGACCGCTTGGGGGTTCGCCAATTGAGTAATCAGTTTTAGCTGGACAATTTTATCGTGCAATAGGCCGCCAGCGATCCAACCGATACGAAGCTCTCTGGACAAACATTTCGAAAACGAGCCACACAAGATTACACGTCCTTCGCGGCAAACACTCTTAAGCGGCGGGCAGAGCTCATTGTGAAAACTTAACTCGCCATAAATATCGTCTTCAATGACATAGAAATCATGCTGATTTGCGAGTTTCACGAGCGCTTTCATATTCGACACGGGCATTTTAGAGCCGGTGGGCGTGTGAAAATTAGGGGTGACGATACAGGCTTTTATCGGCCAGTCTTGGATTTTGTCTGCTAACTCTTGCAAGTCTAATCCAGTATTGGGGTCAGAAGAGATTTCAATGACATGCAGACCTAACTGCTCAAGCTGCTGTAATGCGCCGTAAAAAGCCGGCGACTCGATGGCTACCGTATCTCCTTTCTGGCAGGTTGCCATCAGTGCCAAGAAGAGCGCATGTTGGCATCCCGATGTGATGCATAAATCCTCTGCTGCCAAACTTGTCTCACGTTGGCGATAAAGATCAACGATGGCACTGCGAAGCCTGACAAGACCCTTTGGCTCATCGTAATAATGGGCTTTCTGCTCGGGATGGAAACGAGAGGCCTTACCGATCATTCGATTTAGGTTAATCAAGTGCTGTGCGGTAGCGGTGGAGCGATCACTGGGCAAAATATCAAAAGCGGCACTGCGTGACATGATATCGCGAAAGAGATCGGGGACGTTGACTTGAGCCGGGATCGAAGGGGTGGGGACCTTTTGCGGCGTATTGTAGTCGCTACTGACTTCGGCCACAAAGTAACCTGACTTGGGCACAGCATAGATCAGCTGGTCAGCTTCAAGCTTGTGTAACGCGTGAATCACAGTGGCTTTGGACAGCTCATGTTGCTGACACAGGGTTCGTACCGACGGCAGCTTCTCACCCACTTTATAGCGACCTGTCTGTATTTGCTGACGTAAAAAAACTTCCAGAGCCTCGTAGCGAAATACGCTCATAGCATGAGTCCTTCAATAAGTAGTCTGGGTCTATTTTAACGAATTTTTTGTGCCTTTTGCTAATCTGTGTCTGTTGAAGACCGCGGATCGGTTTAACCACTCAAAAGTATGCGTTATATCAAATGAAATCGTAACTCCGCCTGTGCCTATTCTTTTGCTCTTTATCTGTCTCTAATTTTCGATAGTTATCTCTCTAAAGTAGCCTCAATGTTTCGTTGAGGCCTAAATCATGCAAAAGATTCCATTAAAAGATACCACCCAACATCATGGCAAAATCTATGTCCGGCTAATGAGTGGCCGCTTTCAGACTTTACGTCGCATCGTCAGCTGGCCACTGCTGGCGGCTTTCTTTTTGATGGCTTGGCTGCGGGTAGACGGTGAGCCTTTATTGATGTTTTCATTCTCAACTCATCGCATTCTGTTATTTGGATTCGAGCTGTCTTGGTACGACTTGCAACTGCTGGGTGGACTCTTGATTGCTGGAGCCGCCTTGCTGTTTTTCCTTTCTATGCTGGCGGGGCGAGTTTGGTGTGGCTTTGCTTGTCCGCAGAGTATTTGGACATGGATTTTTATCCGTATTGAAGACCTAGTTGAAGGCAAAGCGAACCGTCGCGCCAAGCAAGATAAACAACCGATACAAACCAATGTACTACTAAGACGTGTCATCAAGCATGGCTTGTGGCTATTGGTGTCGATCCTCACAGCGCTCACCTTTACTGGCTACTTTACCGATGTGTATCACCTGCTGTGGCAAGCTTGGCATTTTGAAATGCCGATTTATATTGCGGTTTGGCTACTGACGGCGGTTGGCTTAACCTATCTCAATGCTGGCTTAATGCGTGAGCAAATCTGTCTACATGCCTGCCCGTATTCTCGTTTCCAATCGGTGATGCTGGACCAACACAGTAAAATTGTCTCCTACGATGAAGGCAGAGGTGAACCGCGAGCGGTGAAACAGTCCACTGGTGCTGTGAAACAAGGTGACTGTGTTGATTGCACCTTATGTATTCAAGTTTGCCCGGTCGGCATTGATATTCGCCAAGGCTTACAGGCGCCTTGTATCAACTGTGGTGCCTGCATTGATGCCTGTGACTCAGTTATGAAGAAATTATCAAAGCCATTAGGACTGATCCGCTTTGCCAGTGAATCCGAGTTGCAAGGACAAGCCTATCAGCTGTTCCGCCCCCGTTTGCTGGGTTATCTATCGGTCGTGTTTGTGGCTTTAACAACGGTGGTGTATGGCTTTACGCAAACGACTGACTTGTTAGTTGAATTCAACCGCGAACGAGGCGCGATGTATACCGTGCAGGGCAATGGCGAAGTTTGTAACTTCTATAAGGTAAAAGCGGAGGCATTTAATATTGCCGCTGAGCAAATGAAAATGTCAGTCACCACACCAAGTTACACCATTTATGGCAACGCAACGGTAGCGTTAGAAAAAGGCGATGCATACTGGCGTGGTGTGCGACTGTGTACAGACACCCCAGTGCCAGGTAAATCAATCGTTAATATGACATTCACTGCAGGGGAGGCTGGCACTGAAAAGCAAGTGACGTTCTTTGCCCCAAGGCCACTTTAGAACACAACCTCTAGCGCTAAGATAATCCTAGCCATGTAAACGCCTCTCAGCCCCTCACACCTCAGTGCGAGGGGCTTTTTATTGCACTCAGACAAATGTCACTTTTATCGTATCGGAAAGGCCCAAGAAGTGCGTTATTATCGGATCAATATTGATCGTTATGGATGCCTCTATGTCTCATGGAATCAACAAAGCCAATCTCACAGAAACCGATATCATTACCAAGCAAACGCAGAGGCAATCGCCGCATCCATATCTGGTACGAAGATTATCTGGTTGTATTAGACGGCAGAGGTGACTATATCCTGCCTTGGACGGCATTCTATATTGAATATGATCACGAAAGAGTGAAGCCGGAAACGAAATGGAGGGGTATAAAGCTGGCATCGCCCCCTACTGGAGACGGTGCCGTAACTCCTTCTACACATGGTAGATGAGATATGTGAACGATAAGTACACAAGGCAAATATATCAATATCAAATTGATAAATTGAGCTGATTTACACGGTAACTACTCAATAGGCTGGAGATAGAACCTATGAACAAAACCTGCCAAATTTGTGAGAAAGGGAGTTTGAAAGCAATCGTCGAGTGGATTGATGTTGATTATGAAGGTCATACAAGCAAGATCAAAAGCCGCTTGGCCAAGTGTGATTTTTGTGGCAGTGAGCAAGCTGATAACAGCGATGTTACTGAGAATAAGCGCGCAATGACTGCTTTTAGAAAGCAAACCAAAGCTACATCAGAGTCGATGAGATAGAAAGGCGACTAGGGAGCCACCTTTCTAGTTCAGACTTACGCAAGCTCAAGTCGATAGAAAGGTTTTAAGCGGTCAAGTGCCACCGAGATGGCTTTTTCATGAAAGATTTTACTCTTTCGCGCCGCAGCGCCTGCACCAGCTGGCCATTTGCCGATACCGTCAATTAACGCTGCTTTGCTCGGTTCAATATCTTCCTTATAGATTAGCCAATCCAGTGTAGAAAGTAGCTCAAGGCCGAAGGGGGTTTCAAAACCATCGATCAGCTGAATCGTTTCAGTCAATGCCGAGCTGAATGGCTTCATTTCACTGCTTTTCAGATAAGCCTCGAGGCGTTCTTTTTGCGCGTCGTCGAACCAGATCACATCAAGCGGATCACAGTCGCTGATACGCTTTTCACACTTTAGATAAGTGCCGTCTAGATGCTCTAACACATGACGAAGGCGGTCGGCATAAGGGCCATAAATATTAGCTCTAAAGCGTAATTCTAAAGGGTTACTTGGTAATTCTGGGTGGCGCTCGATAGAACGCTCCAAGAACCAAGCGAGTTTTTGAATCTCTAGTAAGCTACACTCGACCCCCAGCGTCCAGTATTGACGCACAAGCTCTGCAATCATGGCGCGAGCAGGCGTCAGTTTGAGCTCGCCTTTGCGTTTAGCCACATTTTGATACTGGGATGTGGGCTCATAGATAAAGATATCCACGTTATCCAAGTCAGAAAGAATTTGCTCAATTTGAGGCTTTACATCTGTCCAGTTGAGCTGTCCATTGCCTGCGCCTAAAGGAGGAATAGCGATAGATCGAACATCGCTCTCAATAATAAATGACCTTAAGTCCTTTAGTCCCTCTACAATCCATTCCATTTTAGATGGACTGCGCCAATGCTGCTTTGTTGGGAAGTTTATGATCCATCGCGGGCCAGTGAGCTCATCTGTTGATGTAACAAACATCTTACCTGTTTGTACTTGTTTAGCTTTACATGCTTGAGCGTAGATACTCATGTTTTTAGGAAAACGCTCTTTAAACATGAGTGCGATTCCTTTGCCCATTACACCTACGGTATTTACCGTGTTAACTAGGGCATCTACCTCTGCGTCGAGCAAGTTACCTTGTGTGTAATGAATCATATTAGAAATACCATTGCGTCATTTTGTGGACCTCTAGGGCAAGCGATCTTACCTGAATAGCTTGCTCTAGTTGAAGCTTAATATCTTCAGTATAACAAACAATGCCTAATAAGCTTTGAACAGGAAGGTGTTGGTAGACAAGTGCCTCCGCTTGATAGCGCTCTATTTTTTCTGGATCGTTTGCATCCCGTTGGAAATCTCTATTTTGCAGAATGTTCCAGTCTAGGTTAACTAAGTCGTTATATTGATTGAAAAATTCTGCCAACTGAGTGTAAGCGTGTCGATCAGTGAATACGAAAGGAATATTGTTTTCCAGTAGCTTTGGGATTGATGAAACCAATATTACTATTTCTTCGTTGCGTCGTTTTGCTACGCCTATTCCAGTAAAGATGTTGTACATCATGGGAGAAAACGGCGTGAAGTAAAATGGAACGTAATCACTTAGTGTTCCGTATGGCTCAATAGGGACAGCCCTTTGTGTTCTTTTTTGAATCAGCTCGGGATTACCAATGGCTTGGTAGTTAGGTGACTGAACAGTTGAATTCGCACTATAAAGACCATTATCTAAAATCCAAGGTATGTTGCTTACGTGGACGATGCGCCATATAAGGCCTTTTTGAGGATTCAAACTCTGATAGCGACCTGACATGTTTTAGCCCTCAAAAAACTCTTCATCGATCTTCTTAAGATGAAGAGTCTGCTCATTTCTACTGCCGATATTGTAGCGCAGCATAAGCTTCGCAAGTTGTTGTCCGTTGATTAACACGATGCGTGAGCCAAGGTCATTGGCGGTTTTGATCGCGGAGGCCGTGAAGTCGGAGGTGGTGATAAATAGCCCTTTCTGAGCTCTCTTCAAGTTAAGCGCGCCAAAGAAGTCTCGTATGTCGCTAGAGCTGACGTTGTTGCCTGCGGCATAGCGTTTGGCTTGGATGTAGATCTGATCGACCCCCAGCGGGTCTTGGTTGATCACGCCATCGACACCGTTATCACCGGTCTGGCCGAGGGCATGGGCGGTGCTTTC
The DNA here is from genome assembly GCF_001418205.1 of Marinomonas fungiae. GTDB lineage: Bacteria > Pseudomonadota > Gammaproteobacteria > Pseudomonadales > Marinomonadaceae > Marinomonas > Marinomonas fungiae. Next base: position 301,309 of record NZ_LIQF01000002.1, read on the forward strand.
GCCTGTGCCGCCGTAGCCCATTGCGAGTAGGAGGTCGATTAGCAGTTGCTCAAAAAACGCCGGCGAGACGTTTCTGGTTCGTGTTAACAGCTCTTCTTCAAGGGCTTGGTTAATACGATGGTAAGCCTTAATTAATGCTTCATCGGGTGTAATCTCCTCGTCGCTCTGTTGGATTGCAGAGGTGCAATCTCTGCTATCTGTGCTCTCAATCTCATTACTCTTGTTCTTGAACGCTTGGAATTCGTCGAACTGCTTCAAGTAGTCATTGTTGATATCGACGTTGGCTGCGAGGGCTTCAAGGCCACGCTCAGTAATGATTAGATGGGCTCGTTTAGGGCTGTCGATCAGCCCCGCTTTTAAGAGGTAGGTACGAGCCCAAGCAACACGGTTATCTATGATTCGCTGATTGCCACTTGCAAAAAACTCATTGCGCTCTTCATCGGATAGCTGAAAGTGGTCGGCAATCGCTGTGACGAGGTCTCGAACGCGAACGTCTTGGCCAGGTTGCGAGGCAAGCTCTTGCAATAGCGGTTGCATGATTTGTTGGTAGTTCGGAATCATTCGGCTCTTCCTTAAGCACTCAAAGAGGGCGATTGGTCATGGCTGTTGGGAGATACGTGACTTTATTATACGTTTGGCTAATAAATCAAAGCAGAAAGGCTTCTAGATGTTTATTCATGTGAGAAAGTTTTCTGGGGCTGGTTTCTAGGTTGTACAAGCTTAGTCGAGGCTGGGCTTTTAACTAATTGTTACTGGCTGTTTTTCTGAGCACTGTGCTTTAATTCAATGAGTGGCCCCGATTCACTCTTCTCTCATTTGGCACACGGAAGCGAGTAGTTATGCATAAGACACGTATCCTGATTTCGACGACTTTTGATCCTTGGTTTAATTTGGCGGTGGAGGATACGATTTTTCGTTCCATGCCTGCGGATCAGCGGGTGTTATTTTTGTGGCGCAATGCGGAGACGATTGTGATTGGTCGTGCTCAAAATCCTTGGCGTGAATGCAATACTGAGCGTATGAAACAAGATGCGGTAAAGTTGGCTCGACGTCAGACAGGTGGTGGTGCGGTGTTCCATGATTTGGGTAATACTAATTTTACCTTTATGGCACCCAAGCCCGAGTACGATAAAGAGGTGTCGACCAATATCGTGCTGGCGGGTTTAGAAAAGTTAGGTATTAAAGGTCAAGCCAATGGGCGCAATGATCTGGTGGTGATGGAAGGCGATGTGATTAAGAAATTTTCTGGTTCCGCTTACCGTGAAACAGCCGATCGAGGCTTTCATCATGGCACCTTGTTATTGAGTGCAGACATGCAGCGTTTGGGGGATTACTTAAATCCAGATGAGAAAAAGCTGCAAGCCAAAGGTATTACTTCGGTACGCTCTCGAGTGACCAATTTAAACCAGATTAAGCCTGATATTGACCATGACATGGTGTGCGATGCGATTATCGCGGCTTTTTCTGAGTATTACGGCGAGCATGTTGAACCGGAGTTGATTGCTCCTGAGCATTTTCAAAATCTGCCCGGTTTTAGTGAGCGTTTTGCCCTACAAAGTAGCTGGGACTGGAACTTTGGTCAGACGCCACCCTTTACTCATAGTTTAGAAGAGCGCTTTGAATGGGGCGGTGTAGAGCTGTTGTTAGATGTAGAGAAAGGCATCATCAAGCAGGCCACGGTATATACCGATATGCTAGATCCAGCGCCGTTGGAAAATTTAACGCAGCGCTTAGAAGGTGTTCATTATAATGTCGCCAATGTGGTCGACGCAGTGGATCAACTTAAGAACACCTACCCGCAATATGCTATGTGGATGGCTGAGCTGAGTGATTGGCTCATTACTCAGCTGGAATAACCCAAGCTATTTTGCGCTTGATAACCGCCTTAAGTTCCTCAATAAAGGTGTCAATGATCGCAGATTGGTGCGCTTTGTGAAGCGTAATGCCGATGGTGCAATCCGGCGAAGGCAGGTCGATTGGCACTTGCTTGAGCCGCGGATTTAGCCGCTGAATATTCCAGTCGTCGTAAAATAGCAGAGCGATGGCATCACTATGAATCACCAGTTCTTCTGAAGACGCAAACGTCAGCATCTCTAATGCTTGGATCGGTGGTTTGTTATCGATACTGTGAAATAGCGTTTCAAAATATTCTCGAATCGGTGTGCCGTGGCGTGCCACAATCCAGCGCTCATCGGTTAAGTCCTTAAGCCCCATCGCCTTTTGATGCACGGGATGATCGGCTCGGGCGATCAGCGTGTACTGCGCATGTAACAGAGGAATCTCGATCAAATCTGGATGAATCGGCCCAGTTCTTAATAACCCTAGAAAGCAATCAATTTCCCCCTGTACCAAGGCATTTGCCAGCATGTGATAAGGGCCTTGCATGGCTTGTAAGCGGATGCGTGGATGCCGCTTAAAAATGGAAGCAAAGGCAATCGGCACTATGTCTTGGCAAGAAAACGAGAGCATGCCGACAGAGAGGCGGCCATTTAATTCATTGGGGCGGGATTGCAGCGCTTGGTGCAGAGACTGCGCAATTGGCTGGGCTCTAAGATACAGGGCAGCCAGCTCCTTGGCCGCTGGCTGTGGTGTTAACCCATGACGCAGTCGAGCAAATAATGGCTGTCGTACCATATTTTCCAATTCTTTAAGGGTTTTGCTGACCGCTGGCTGCGTGATGCCAAGCACTTCCGCTGCCACCGAGGCGCTGCCTAAGCGACACACGGCTTCGGCCACCATCAAATGGCGCCATTCCAGATGATTTCTTAGGGTTAAAACGGTGTGAGCACTTTTCTGCAGGTGTTGTTCCACCTCAAGGATCGCATTGAGTAGCGCATCGCAAGTGGCCATCACCACTTCGCCATCTGCGGTCAGCTCGGCGCCGCTCCAGCCCCGCGTGAAAATACTCACGTCAAGCGCTTGCTCTTCTTGCGCTAGTGACCGCGACACACTGGATTGACTGAGATTCAGTGCGGCACTGGCGCTTTGTTCCGAGCCTTTTCTCATTACTTCACGGATGACGCGGCATTGCTTCAATGTGAGAGGTGTTCCGCTGGTACTGTGATGCATGGGTGTTGTCCTGATTGCCTGCCTAGACGCGCATTGATTTTAAGATATAACCAAATTTTAAAGAATGTTTATAAAAGTGCATAGGACAGATGCAAATTGGCTGTGTAGTTTTAATGGAAAGTACTAATACATCTTTAGGCTGAAGCAGGAAGAGTATGAATTCTAATAATAACAACTACAGCGATATACCTGGTACCACGGTATTTGATGGCAACATGGCGCGCAAAGGGTTTCATTTGAATCAATTTTGCATGTCGTTAATGAAAGCCGCGAACCGAGAAGCGTTTAAGCATAATGAAAGCGCTTACCTAGACCGCTACCCACTGACGAATGCTCAGAAACAAGCCGTATTGGCTCGGGACTTTACCCAGCTTATTGCCCTTGGCGGCAACATCTATTACCTCGTCAAAATCAGCTCCTGCGACGGCTTAAGCGTCGCCGCAGCAGTGTCTACCATGACGGATCTCAGCACCGAAGAGTACCTTGATATGATGCGTAACGGTGGTCGTTCACCGGAAGGGAATCGCTATCGTAAGGAGCAGCAGTAATGGCAAAAATTCATGCGGGACTCGGCACCTCTCATATCCCTTTATTGGGACGCATTATGGATATTGGCGATAGTCATAAAGCTGAATGGGCGCCAGTCTTCTCGGGCTTTGACTTCACTCGGCAATGGATCAAAGAGCAACAGCCCGATGTGGTCATTTTGGTATACAACGATCACGCCACGACTTTTGATATGAAGTTTATCCCGACCTTTGCGATTGGCTGCGCTGAAGCGTTTCAACCTGCTGATGAAGGTTATGGCGCGCGTCCTGTGCCCATCGTAAAAGGTGCTCCAGAACTGGCATGGCACCTAACGGAATCGCTTATCTTGCAAGGTTTTGATATGACCATCGTGAATGAAATGGATGTGGATCATGGTCTGACAGTACCGCTGTCTATGGTATTCGGTGAGGTCGAAGAGTGGCCTTGTCGGGTCATTCCTTTGGCGGTGAATACAGTGGTCTATCCTGCGCCCACGGGTGAGCGTTGTTTGGCATTAGGTAAAGCGCTTCGAGAGGCGATTGAACAATTTCCCGAAGATTTGAACGTCCAAGTGTGGGGGACTGGTGGCATGAGTCATCAACTACTTGGAGAGCGAGCAGGCTTGATCAATCAGCCTTGGGATATCGCGTTTATGGACAGTTTAGCGGACGACTACCAGCGTTTAGCAGGGATTTCACAGGTAGAGTACATCCGTGAGTCGGGTACCGAAGGCTGTGAAATGGTGATGTGGCTGATTATGCGTGGCGCACTTAAAGCCAAGGTCAAAGAGGTGCATCGTCATTATCACGTTCCTGTCTCTAATACGGCTCTGGGTCACATTATTTTTGAAGAAGAGGTGTCCCAATGAAACCGAAACTAGTCTGTCTAACTGGCCTGCTTTGCGATGAGTTGGTGTGGCAAGAGGTAGCTAAACGGCTAGAAGCAATTGCGGATGTCAGCATTATCAGCTTTGCTGGCTTTGATGACTTAACAGCCATGGCGCAGCATGTATTAGAGCAGGTTCATGGTGAATTCGCTTTAGCTGGTCATTCCATGGGGGCTCGGGTGGCGTTGGAAGTGTACCGCTTAGCACCCGAGCGTGTGACTCATTTGGCGTTGCTGAATACCGGAGTGCATCCGAAATCTGAGAAAGAAGTCCCCGGGCGTATACGCTTACTTGAGCTTGCGCAAGAGCAGGGCACCAAGGCGCTTGCCGTGGATTGGTTAAGACCGATGATGTCATCTAAGGGGCTGTCGAATAGTGCTTTAATGGTGAAGCTTGAGGGGATGGTGAGTGCTTACTCTGTAGAGCAGTTTGCTGGGCAAATAAACGCTCTTTTGAATCGCCCTAATGCGCAGGCCATTTTAGCCACGATTACGGTGCCAACATTACTGCTATCTGGCACTGAGGATACTTGGAGCCCTGCGGCACAGCATCAAGCCATGCAAGAGTCCATCACTGGTAGCGAGCTGGTAGTGGTTGAAGGCGTGGGCCACATGGCCCCTGTGGAAGACCCGGAAAAAGTTGCCGTGGCGATGCAAGCTTGGTTAGAGAAAGGAAGTGAGGCTTATGAAAAGCGCTGATTTAGACACTATGTTGATCGAATGGCAATGTCAGAAATTAGTGACGCGTTCCATTAATTTACTGGACCAAAGCCGCTGGCAAGAGCTGTCTGAGTGCTACAGCGAAGATGCCGTATTGTATCGCCCGAGCGCACCACTAGACAAAATCGAAGGACGGGCGGCGATCCTGAAATCGTTTACCGAGCGTCCAAGCAAAGAAACCTGTCATGCCTTGAGCAATATGGAAGTGACAGTTCATGATTCGCTGTCCGCGACCGTGGTATCCCGAGTGGTACTTTTTTCTGGTGAGCAAAAAGCGCCGGATATCGAGACGATAGTGATGGCCAAAGCCAACGTGTTTATTGGCCGCTTTGTTGATCAATTAAAAAAGGTCGATGGCGAATGGTTAATTGCCAAGAGGCAAGGATCGATTGAACTACACTTCAAAGGGAGTTGATCAAAAACGCCTAATTGGCCGCCAACATATGAATTTTAAAAATAGGGCGCTGCACAGATAAGCTTCGTCCTTCGGTCCAAAATAAAAAACGTCCTTTTAGGGCACTAAGATCAAGATGGGAGTCATCATATGAATGTCAGTAAACTGCTTATTGCCGCATCGACGGCGATTGTATTGACCAGCCAAGTGGTTGCCGAAGAACTAAAGTTTGCCAACTTCACACCACCATTTCATACCATTAATGCCTCAGTCATTGAAAAACTAAACAATGACTTATCTGCCGCGACCAATGGTTCGTTGACGGTACGTGGTTATCATGGCGGCGAGTTGGGCTCGGGCCCTGCAGAGCAATACATTCGTGTACTACAAGGCGCTGCGGATATGGCGTGGGGCTTACCTGGCTATACCTCCTCACAATTTGGTAAAACCATGATTGCTGAGTTACCGGGGGCAATTCCAGAAGACATGCCAGGCTATCAAGCGTTGTGGCGTGCATTTGATGACAACCTTAGCCAAGAATTCCCAGGCACTAAACCGCTCGCGCTTTGGACGTCTGAGCCCAACATTTTCATTATGCGAGACAAAGTGATTCGTTCACCGCAAGATTTAAAAGGGCTGAAAGTGCGTGTCGCTGGGGCTACCGCTGCAGAGGTGGCAAAAGCCTTAGGTGCTACGCCAGTGCAAATGCCTATTAGCCAAGTGTATAACGCCATGCAAACCGGTTTGATTGACGGCGTAATTACGGGCGCATCCACTTTGAAAGACTTTAAATTGGACGAAGTGGCCGATGCCTTAACTCTCGGCGCACCACTAGGACGTTTGGCATTTTTTACCGTGTTAAATGCGCAGGTTTATAGCGACCTTAGTGCGGATCAGCAGGCAGCGGTGGACGCAGCCAGCGGTGCTGAGTTATCGAAAAGTGCCGAAGATGCTTGGCTAGCCACGGCTAATGCCGCGTTAGCAGCCGCGCGCGAAGACAGTGCCAATGCCATCGTCGAGCTAACCGATGCTGAAAAAGAGGCCTTTACTAAGGCGGTTTCCGGTGTCGTAAATAGCTATGTGAAAAGCGTTGACGGTGAAGATGCCCTAGCGGCGATGCAAGGCAATTAAGTATGCTGATCACCATTAGAAAGCTGGCGGATGGGCTAATTAGCCTGTCCGCTGCAATCGGAGCGCTGGGTCTGATCTTCATTATGTTGGTGATCCTTGTGGACGTGATTGGGCGGGCTTTTGGTTCGCCCATGTACGGCTCGCAGGACATTATTACCATGTCGATGACGGTGGTGGTATTTGGTGCTATGGCCATCTGTGATCGCACAGGTGGCCATATTTCTGTGGACTTGTTTGAGCGTACCTATCCTACTTGGCTGAACCGTGTCATTGATATTCTTGCTGCTTTATTGGGTGTCGTCATCTTTGTTGGTATTGCCTACGCGGTGAATGAAAGTGCCAAGCTATCTGCCATGTTGAACTTGTCGACCAACTTGCTGCGCCTGCCAAAAGTCTGGTTTCAAAATGGTTTGTCAGTGTTCGCGTTGTTAACGGCAATAGGTATATTGCTGCGCGCAATAGAGCTCACTTTTTCGGGACGTGATGTACGTAAGGGGGGCGCAGTATGAGTGCTTCAATGATTGGCATGCTCGGTATTCTGATCATGTTTGTGTTGCTGGTATTACGCGTACCCGTAGCGTTTGCCATGTTTGCGGTAGGCTTCGCTGGCATTACCATTCTGGACAGTAGTCGCTCGGCGTTTAGCTTATTAGCCTCAGAGAGCTTTACCTTAGCGTCGTCTCCTGAGCTAGTGGTGATTCCGTTGTTTATTCTGATGGGGAATGTGGCATCCGTCACGGGTATGAGCCAACGCTTATACGATGCGGCCTATGCCATTATTGGCCAATTTCGAGGCGGTTTAGCGTCCGCGACGGTGATTGGTTGTGGTGGTTTTGCCGCGTTATCGGGCTCGTCGGTGGCCTCAGCCTTGACGATGGGTAAGGTAGCGCTTGGGCAGATGGATCGTTTTAACTACAACACTCGTTTATCGACGGGTGTGGTGGCGGCGGGTGGTACTTTGGGAATCTTGATTCCGCCGTCTACAGGCTTTGTCATCTATGCCATCTTAACCGAGCAAAGCATTGGGCGCTTGTTCTTAGCAGGCGTGTTGCCGGGCATTCTGTTGCTGCTACTGTTCATCGTCATGATCATGGTGATTTGCTATTTCAAACCGGATTTTGGTCCCGCGGGACCAAAGACGAATTTACAAGAAAAGAGCAAAGCGATTCTTGGCGCAGGTCCGATCGTGGCGGTGATTTTGCTGACGATTGGCGGCATCTACGGTGGTTTATTTTCACCTGTTGAAGCAGCGGCCGTGGGGGCAGGTTTTGTCATTTTAGTGGGCTTTGTTAGTCGCTCTTTAAACATAAGAATGCTGTGGAAAGCGGCCCGCGATGCGGTAGTCACGACCGCTACGGTGATGTTAATTTTGATTGCTGCACACATGATTAATCCGTTTATGGCGCTTAGTCATATCCCCACGGCCGTCGGTGAGTTTTTGTCGATGCTGGATCTTGGGGTGACTGGGACGTTGATTTTAATCTTAATGATTTATCTGGTGCTGGGCTGCTTCTTGGAAGGGTTTGCGATGTTGGTGCTGACCTTGCCGATCTTCTTTCCGATCATAATGCAGCTAGGCATTGATCCCATTTGGTTTGGTGTGCTCACTGTGTTGACCCTTGAAATGGGGCTGATTTCTCCTCCGGTGGGAATTAACGTGTTTATTGTGAAATCGGTCGCTCCGAATGTGGAGTTGGGTGATATCTTCCGTGGCGTGTTGCCATTCTGGTTGATGATGATCTTAGCCGTGGCTTTGTTGATGGCTTTCCCGCAAATTGTATTGGTGCTACCCAATACCATGTTTGGTTAGCTTGAAATTTTGCTGATAGGAGAAGAAAGTGGCTTTAAATGAAGATTTAAAGCCACTTTTGTATTAATTGAATTGTGCTTTTTAGCTGACGAGCGGCAGTTTAATTTCTATTTTCAATCCGCCTAGATCACTTCTGAGCGCGCGAATACTGCCATTGTGCTGACGGATCGCATTCTCGGTAATAGCCAGTCCTAAGCCTGTGCCGCCAGAGTGTTGATCACGGGCGGTAGAGACTCGATAGAAGGGGCGGAAGATGGCTTCTCGTTCCTCTTCCTCGACGCCGTCACCGTCGTCTTCGACGAGGATAGTCAATTGTCGATGGTCTGCAGTCAGGGTCACGAGAATGTTCGATTTACCGTAGTAAATAGCGTTGCGTACAATATTTTCCAAAGCACTCATCAAGAGTGGCGGATGGCATAGAATCGTACGATCAGGGATGTGGGAAAAGGTAAGGTTTTTTCCCATCTGCTCAGCTTCGTATTGAGTGTCTTTAAGTAGCTCTTCCCATAGGCTTTGCAGCGGTTGCTGCTCTCGCTGATTATGACTATCTACCTGCATGCGTGACAATTCTAATAGGTTGCTAATCATGGATTCTAAACGCTGTGCTTCAGTTTCAATGCGTGTCAGTTCGGGGCTTTGACCGAGTTTTCGTTGGGCCAGAGAGTTCGCCATACCGAGTCGCGTCAAGGGGGAGCGCAATTCGTGGGAAATGTCTGACAGTAAGCGTTGTTGACGAGAAATCATTTGATTCACCGCCTCTACCATCTGATTAAAACTGGCGCCAGCCTGTCGGAATTCGGTGCTGCCTTTTTCAAGCTCTGGGTCAATGCTAAATTCACCACGAGCCACCCGTTGAGCGGCTTTTTCAAGACGGCGTGCGGGCTGGCTTAACGCCCATGCGAGCCATAATAATAACGGTGTACTAATCAACATGGTGACTAATAACAGCTGGAAGGGGTGATCAAACAGTTGGATTAAAAAGCTCGGCGGGCGTGCCCATTTAATACCGACATACAGCACGTAATCGCTGTTAGCCAGTTGGATGGGCATTGGACCTGCCAATAGAAAGCGCCCATACAATCGTTGCTGCGGCACCTTGTCATCTTCAATATTCGTGACAAAGTTTCGCAGTGCGCGCGCACTCATTGAGCGATGCTCGTAGGGGGATAATAGATTGCCTTCGGCGTCGGTAATAAACAGCTCTAAACCGCCGTCATTGCCATGTGCATTGTGTTGGTGACGTTCATCGGTGCGTTGTTTGATTTGCCAAACGATGCTTTTAATATCGTTTTGATCGGCAAATTGTTTTTCGATGCGGTCTCGTATCTCAAGTAAGCGCTGGTAGTGGTCTTTTGGTACATCGGTCATTTTACGTGGATCAAGGTGCTGTAATGACAGCACTGCCATCAATACCAAAAACATGGTGAACCAAAAAATGGCAAAGATGCGACCGTAAAGGTTGGTGATTTTGGGTAGACGCATCAACTATCGCCTTCGGTGAGTAAGTAACCACGGCCACGAAGTGTTTTGATTCGTGGTTTGCCATTATCCCAATCGGGGAGTTTTTTTCGTAGGTTGGAGACGTGCATATCTATGGCACGGTCAAAAGGCGCAAGGCGTTTGCCCAGCACATCGAGACTCAGACTTTCTTTCGTCAAAATTTGGCCCGGATGTAACAAGAAGTGATGCAACAGCGCAAACTCGGTGCTGGTCAACTCCAGTAACGTATCGTCGCAGTAGGCTTCAATCTTGCCGGGATAAAGTTTGATATCGAAGTATTCAATGACATCGGCATGGGGCGAGTGTTGTCGAGTTTGTACCCGCCGTAAAATCGCGCGCATGCGCGCCAGTAGCTCTCGTTCACTAAAAGGTTTCGCCAAGTAATCGTCCGCACCAAGCTCTAGTCCGACAACACGGTCAATCTCTTCGCCTTTAGCGGTCAGCATTAACACCGGTGTATCTGAATGCTCTCGTAAGCGACGTAGGGTGTCGATACCGTTCAGCTTAGGCATCATCACATCCAGCAGAATCAGATCGATCTGCGGAGTGAGCATCGCTAATCCAGCTTCTCCGTCATGAGCGACTGATACCGTAAAATTTTCATAGGTGAATACTTCGGTCAGTAGCTCAGTCAGTTCTACGTCATCGTCGATAAGAAGAATATGGGCCATGAATGTCTCGCGTGTCGGGTTGTGCAAAAAAATTGTCTTAAGTGTACTGAGAAACGCCTCAGGCTGTCCTGTCTTTACGATACTTTACCTTTGCCAGACAGCGCTTTACCTTGCGCGAATTATTCTATCTTCAAGCGCTGAGACATCAGCCAAACGACATCCCATTGATAGAGGTACTGAAGATGAACATGAATAAAAAACTAATCGCTGCTGCGCTAGCATTACCACTGTTCCTAGGCTCTGCTGCCTACGCAGATGGTCATCAAGGTGATAAAGGTAGTCACGCTAAAAAAGGACACGGTGCTTGTGGTGATGAATCGGCTCTGATGGCCGAGCTGAATTTAACCGATGAGCAAAAGTCTGAAGTCAAAGCTTTGCGTCAGGCGAACCGTGAGCAAATGAAGGCGTATTTCGAGCAGCACGGTGAAGGGATGATGGCCGAGCGACAAAAACAGCAAGCTGACATGCAAAAACTGGTCATGGCAGACTCGTTCGACGAAAAGGCAGCACAAAAATTAGCGGATGGTAAAGCGCAAAAGCAGGCCAGTATGATGGTGAAAAAACTGCAAGCCGAACATCAGATGGTGAGTCTATTAAGCGCTGAACAAAAAGTGAAGTACGCCAAGCTTAAGCAGGAGCAAAAGCAAGCCTGCCAAGACGAGCATGGTAAGAAACGTCACGGTAAAAATTAGTAATCTTGTTTTGTTGATGTTTTATGATTAACGCCAAACACCGCAGCGCATTGCTCTGCGGTGTTTGCTGTTTAAACAAGGTCGTGCTGCATGTGAGTTGCGTGAACAATTCCCTATACAGTTAAAGGATTTAGTGACACAGTGTATGCTATACACATGTTGATAACGCTGTGAATCCTAGGAGTGCGATTCGTGTTTAAACAAACCTTGCTACCGATTTGGAGCCTATTGTTTGGGGTGGCCATTATTACGATGGCCAGTGCGTTGCAAAGTTCGTTGATTGGTATCCGAGCTTCAATTGAAGCGTTCAATACGACGGCCACAGGTTTGATCATGTCGTCCTACTATGTCGGATTTATCTTAGGTTCGATTTTAGTCCCGATATGGGTAAAGAATGTCGGTCATATTCGTGTCTTTGCAGCGGTAGCATCCTTGGCCTCTGTCACTATTCTGATGCAATCTGTGGTCGTGAATCCTTGGTTTTGGATGAGCATGCGGATGGGGACAGGCTTATGTTATGCCGGTTTGTTTATTGTTACGGAAAGCTGGCTAAACGGTATTGCAACCAATAATACTCGCGGGCGTTTGTTTTCGATCTATATTATCGAAATTTGGGCCAGCCAAACCCTCGGCCAGTTCTTGTTAAACGTCTCTTCTCCAAGTGGTTATGGCCTTTTCATTCTGACTTCCGTCTTGATTTCTATGGCATTGGTACCGTTACTGCTGGTGCGTACCCCATCCCCTACGATCGAAGTACCAGAGAAGCTTAATTTGGCGGGACTCATCAAGGCTGCGCCGTTAGGTGCAAGCGGCGCTTTTGTGGCTGGGATTACCTCTGGGGCGATCCTTGGCTTAGGGGCGCTCTATGGTAAAAGTATCGGTTTAGATGTGGCGGAAATCTCCATTTTTATGGGGGCTAGCTACATTGGTGGCATGTTGCTGCAATGGCCAATCGGCAAGTTTTCTGATAACCAAGATCGTCGCATGACTATTTTGTGGGTGGGCGTTGTGGCAGGTATTACGGCGTTGGTCGTACCAATCGGTCACGGTATGGAGAGCTTGGTTGTCATGATGATCGGTATGTTCTTGGTCGGTGCGTTCACTTTCCCGATGTATTCTCTATCGTCTTCTCATTTAAATGATCACTTACGCCCAGAGCAGATTTTGTCGGCCAGTAGTGGCTTGATTTTGCTCAATGGCGCTGGTGGTGTTTTAGGACCGTTGGTGGCTTCGGCGATGATGGACTTCCTGCATCTCGATGCGTTGTTTGTCATGATTGCCTGCATGAATCTAGCGATGGCTGCTTTTGCTTGGACACGTATTCGCGCTAAGGCCGCGCCAATCACAGTGGAAGAGCAGGGCGATCATGTGCATGTGGGGATTGCCATGTCGCCTGTGGTGGCAGCAGAAATGCTCTCTGAAGCAGATGTAAACACCCCTAATACATCACAGTCTAATGAAGTTGAAATGAAGTTATAGGGCGTTTTCGCTGATGTCAGTAATCTCTAAGTAAGTCCGTTGTAAAACTTGTGAACATTGTCAAACGCCTCTGTTCAGGGAAGCTCGGTTGAGTTTATGATGTGTTCCACTAAGTTTCCCTGAGTAAAGAGTATGGTCTTGCTTAAGAGCGATGTGCAGTTTCGAATCTTGCGCATTAAAGAGTCTGGCACGGTCTATGCTTCGATAATAAGGGTACACATTTAAGAGACGCTGTAGAGTGGCAACCCCAGTTCTCTTTTCCTACTTTGGCGTTTCCCATGCTGTTTTTAGAGTATGGATATGAGTTGGGAAGCCCTGTGTTAGAGTTTTTAACTCAGGTTGTTCAGAGTGCCACTCGAACAGTGTTATTTTATTGGGGTCTGCCGTGCGGTATTGGATAGGCGGCCTGTGAGCTTGTTTTATAAGGAAAGATTATGATTCGTAAATGTTTGTTCCCTGTAGCGGGTTATGGCACGCGTTTCTTACCTGCAACGAAGTCTATGCCAAAGGAAATGCTTCCTATCGTTAATAAGCCGTTGGTGCAGTACGGTGTTGAGGAAGCGGTTGAAGCGGGTCTTGATAACATTACTTTTGTAACCGGTCGCGGTAAACGCGCCATCGCTGACCACTTTGATATCAGTTACGAACTTGAACACCAAATTGCTGGCACGGCCAAAGAAGAGTATTTAGTTGGTATTCGTAAAATCATTGATCAGGTAAATTTCTCGTTCACTCGCCAACATGAAATGAAAGGGTTGGGTCATGCGATCTTAACCGGCGAGCCATTAATTGGTGATGAGGCTTTTGGTGTAGTGTTGGCCGATGACCTATGCATTGGTGGCGAATACGATGGTGTGATGGCGCAAATGGCGAAGCTGTTTAAACAGTTCCGTTGTTCGATTGTGGCTATTCAAGAAGTGCCTGAAGATGAGGTGCACAAGTACGGTGTGATTGCGGGTGAATCCATTAGTGATGATATTTTCCGTGTTACTAACATGGTGGAAAAACCTAAGAAAGAAGATGCGCCTTCTAATTTAGCGATCATTGGGCGTTACATCCTAACACCGGATATCTTCGAAAAGATCCGCGAAACACCACCAGGTGCCAACGGTGAAGTGCAAATTACCGATGCGATTTTGCGTCAAGCCCAAGAAGGCTGTGTGTTGGCATACAAATTCAAAGGTCGCCGTTTTGACTGTGGTAGTGTGGATGGTTTTGTTGAAGCAACCAACTACTGCTACGAGAACATCTACAAAGCGAAGTAAGTGTTTTAGCTTGAAACGAAAAAGCCAGCTCGAATGAGCTGGCTTTTTTATGCTTTGAACGCAATCAAACCACAGGGCTTACGCACCGAGTTGCTTGTTTAGGATTGGTAGCAAGTATTTGAATAGACGAGGGTTGGCACACAGTACATTACCAGTCTCGTAGTTTGGCGCGCCATCAAAGCCAGCAAATAGGCAGCCAGCTTCTTTCGCGATAAATAGCGGCGCTTGTACTTCCCATTCACGTAGGTCAAGACCCCAAGCAGCGTCTAAACGACCTGCCGCAACGTTTGCTAGCATCGTTGCAGGAGCGTCCTGCATAACAACACGTGCGCCTTTGTTGGCTACTTCTTCTAGTACTTTAAATTGGCCTGTTGCGTAGGCAATCGTATTTTCCGTACCAGGGAACTGAGTCGCAAGCGTAGTGTTCTCAAGAGAGCGTGCAGCGCCAGTACGAATACGAGAGTTGTTTAGGTATGCGCCACGACCTTTACTTGCGTAAAACTCGTCACGAGTAGATGGGTTAACTAGTAGAGCATGCTCCACTTTACCCGCAACTAGGTAGCTAATAGTGATTGCGTAACCAGATAGACCACGAGTAAACAAGTGCTGGCCTTGAATTGCATCTACCACCCATTCACCTTCTTTACCTTCTTGAACGGTGCCCTGTAGACGAGTAGTAATCTTGTCTGCTGGGTAAGCTTTTTCTAAGTGGTGAACAATACTACGCTCTGCGCCTGTGCATACGTTTTGATAAACTTCTGCAGCATTTTGACCTGCTTCTTTGTCAAAAAGCATTTTTTCTTGCGCGTGGATGATGAAGTCTGCGGCAGCGCGAGCCGCTTTCATAGCGACATTAATTCGTGGTTGCATGGGATACCAATATTGAATCAATAGGGCAGCTACTGTCTTGTGGACAGTTCGTTGCGGTTAAAGTGTTAAAGAGCGTGTTTGATGCAATGATACTGTTTACGCATCAATTTCAGTGGGCGCGAATTCTAGCCCAAAAGCTCAGACTAATCTAGCTAAAAAGTGGTTAAATTCTGTTCAAATGCTGGGTTATTGTTAATTCTCTGATACCATGGTGTCCTTATTGCACCTGAGAACATTGGTATAACGTCGATATGCAACAAAACATTAAAATCGTGCTGGTGAATACGTCCCATCCCGGCAACATTGGTGGCGCAGCACGCGCCATGAAAAACATGGGATTGAGTGAACTGGTATTGGTTGATCCCAAGCTTTTCCCTCATGATGAAGCGGTCAGTCGTGCCTCTGGCGCAACCGATATTTTGGACAATGCTAGAATTGTTGCGACCCTAGAGGAAGCGATCGCAGATTGCCAGTTGGCAATTGGTACGAGCGCCCGTGAACGTCATATACCATGGCCACTAGTGGATCCTCGTCAGGCAGCGGATTTGGTTTTTAAAGAGCAGCTGAAAACCGCATTTGTGTTTGGCCGTGAAGATCGAGGCTTAACCAACGAAGAGCTACAGCGTTGCCACTACCATGTTCATATTCCATCGGTAGAAGGCTTTAGTTCACTGAACTTAGCTGCTGCGGTGCAAGTGATTGCTTACGAACTGCGTATGCAAGAGTTGAGCTTGCAGGACGGTCCAATTGTAAAGAGTAAGTGGGATGTTCCAGCAGCGACTTCTGAGCAACTGGATTACATGCTTGGTCACCTTGAGAAAGTATTAGGAGACATTGAATTTCTGGATCCTAAAGCGCCACGTCAGGTCATGACCCGTTTCCGTCGCTTGTTTCAACGTTCACAATTAGATCAACAGGAAGTAGGCATGTTGCGTGGCATGTTAACGGCTATTGAGAAGCAGCAGCCTAAAGGAGAATAAACCTTTGGCGGCTTTTTTTCAGCAAACAAAAGGCCCGCTTAGCATGCTAAGCGGGCCTTTTAGTATGAGCTGAGAGGCACTACAAAAGCTTATTTTACTTTTGTTTCTGGGCGGCCTTCTTCCTGCCAATGGGTGTGAAATTTCTCACCCGGTTCAGCATCGATACGCTCGTAAGTGTGAGCGCCGAAGTAGTCCCGTTGTGCTTGAAGCAAGTTCGCAGGTAGCACTTCTGAGCGGTAGCCATCGAAGTAAGCTAGGGCAGAGTAGAATGACGGTGTTGGGATACCTGACTGAGCGGCCAATACCACTGCATCACGTAGACCTTTTTGTTTCTCTGCCATCGCGTTAGCAAAGTAGTCGTCTAGTAATAGGTTTTCCAGCTCGTGGTTTTTCTCAAATGCATCGGCGATCTTTTGTAGGAAAGAGGCACGAATGATACAACCACCACGCCAAATTTTAGCGATGCCGATAAAGTTCAGTTCCCAGTTATATTCTGCTTGCGCAGCACGCATTAACTGGAAGCCTTGTGCGTAGGCGCAAATCTTGGCGCAGTAGAGTGCGTTTTCGATGGCTTGTACAACGGCATCAGCATCGATTTCGGAGAAGTCGATGTCTGCGGTTAGGAAGCTAGAGGCTTTCTCACGTTCTGCTGTCAGAGTTGACAGCGCGCGAGCGTAGACAGATTCACTGATAATGCCTGCAGGCACGCCCATTTGTGTAGCGCTAATTGATGTCCAACGTCCTGTGCCTTTTTGGCCAGCGCTGTCCAGAATCATGTCGACCAGCGGCGCGCCTGTTTTAGCGTCGTACTGCTGTAGAATGTCGGCGGAGATTTCTACTAGGTAGCTGTTCAGAACGCCTTGGTTCCATTTTTCAAATAACTTGCCGATTTCTGCTGGCTCGTAGCCCAGTAGAGAGCGAAGTAAATGGTAGGCTTCACAAATAAGCTGCATGTCCGCGTATTCGATGCCATTGTGGACCATCTTAACATAGTGGCCGGCACCATTAGGGCCTAAGTAGGCGGTACATGGTTCACCTTCTTTAACAGGCTGACCAGGTGTGCGAGTTTCAATAGGCTTGCCGTTGGCATCGACTTTGGCTGCTACCGCTTCCCACATTGGCTGCAGGTATTTCCAAGAGTCTGCGTCACCGCCTGGCATTAGAGAAGGACCAAAACGAGCACCAACTTCCCCACCCGATACGGCTGTACCAAAGAATTTGAATTGATCTTTGTACTGGCTTTCTCGGCGAATAGTGTCTGTCCATTGGCTATTGCCGCAATCTACAACGATGTCTTCAGGGTTCAGGCCTGCTTCAATCAAGTTTTGGCAAACCGCATCCACTGGGTCACCCGCTGGTACTAGAACCACAATAACGCGTGGGCTAACCAGCATATCGAGCATTTGCTTAATGTTGTCACAACCAATGATTCTCGCTTCGTCGACGGAGTCAGGACGCTCTTTGGCTTCAGTTGCCAGTACGTCTTGTACTTTATCTTTGTCGAGATCAAAACCCGCAACGCGATAACCGTGGTCGGCTAGGTTAAGGGCCAAGTTTTTACCCATGACACCTAGTCCAACGAATCCGATGTTGCAGCTCTGATTCACGTTTTGCATAGCTTTAGGTCTACCTTTGTTTCGAACAGGGGGAAGGTTAGAAAGAATCCTACCATGAACCTGGGCTTTCAAGCCTGACTTATGGGCAGGTTAAAAGTTGAATTATTGTGGAAGTTAATAATTTCAGCGGGGATTTTAGTCGAGAATTCGCGTAATTTCGAGCAATAATCCTGAAATAGTCGTTAGTTCTAAAAAATACGTAAACCACAGGCTATATAACTTTACGCTATAGAAAAATGTAATATAAAAACAAAACTGTAATTTATTTTCATAAATATTTTATTATTACAGTTTAAATATTAATCTATCTATCATCTATTCAAACCTAAAGCTTAGCTATATCAACAACTTAAGTGTCGTTTTTGGTTGTGTTGAGTTGAAATAAAATAACACTTTGTTATATCAATATGTTTTTTTAGATTCGTTTGTTACTATAGATCCATCCCCAATAATAACTATTAAAAAAATGTGTAACCTTTTGTTCAGAGGACCATAGAGTATGAACAATAGAACTAATGACCTAATCCTACGTAACTTAAATACCGCTCAGCTAGTAGAGAATGCGTTGGCTGATGGTGAAGGTGTTCTGGCAGATACTGGCGCTCTAGTTGTAGAAACTGGTGCTCGTACAGGTCGATCTCCTATGGATCGTTTCATTGTTGAAGAAGATACAACAAAAGATACGATTCATTGGGGTCCAGTAAATCGCCCATTTCCTGAAGAAAAATTCGCACCGCTTTGGGATCGCGTTGAAGCGTACCTAGATGCGAAAAAGTCTTACCAATCAGAAGTTCATGTTGGTGCTGGCGATGAGTATTACATCCCTGTGCAGATGCGAACTGAAACGGCTTGGCAACATTTGTTTGGTCGCAATCTATTCATTGATCCTGAGTCTTACAACCCAGCGGCGAAAAATGAATGGAAAATCTTGAACGTTCCAACATTTGAATGCCAGCCAGAGCGCGATGGTACTAACTCTGATGGTTGCGTCATCTTAAACTTTAAAGAACGTAAGGTTCTGATTGCCGGCATGCGTTACGCGGGTGAAATGAAGAAGGCCATGTTCTCAGTGCAAAACTACCTGTTGCCTGCGCAAGATGTGCTACCAATGCACTGTGCGGCGAACGTAGGCAGTGAAGGCGATGTAACTTTGTTCTTCGGTCTATCTGGTACCGGTAAAACAACCCTCTCTGCCGATGAATCTCGTTTCCTAATTGGTGACGACGAGCACGGTTGGGGTAAAGGAACGGTATTTAACATTGAAGGTGGTTGCTACGCCAAAACCATCGACCTTTCTGAAAAGAATGAGCCGGTGATTTGGAAAGCGATCAAATTCGGTACAGTTCTTGAGAACGTAGTGTTGGATGGTCAGCGTCACGCGGACTACACAGATGTTTCTCTAACGCAAAATGGTCGTGCGGGCTACCCACTGACAAGTGTTGATAAGCGCTCAGAGCACAATCGCGCTGGCGAACCGAATTCCGTGATCTTCCTGACTTGTGATTTGACTGGTGTATTGCCGCCTGTGTCTATCTTGACAAAAGAAGCGGCTGCTTATCACTTCCTAAGCGGTTACACAGCGCTAGTAGGCTCTACTGAGATGGGTGCGGGTAGCGGTATCAAATCTACTTTCTCTACGTGTTTTGGTGCGCCATTCTTCCCGCGTTCTGCCGATGTGTACGCCGACCTACTGATTAAGCGTATTGAAGAATTCGGTAGTAAAGTTTACCTAGTAAATACTGGTTGGACTGGTGGTGCTCATGGTAAAGGCGGAAAACGCTTTAGCATCCCAACAACGCGTGCTGTGATTGCTGCAATCCAATCTGGAGCCCTAGTAGACGTTGAAACGGTTCATCTAGAGCAACTAAATGTAGACGTGCCAACTCAAGTTGAAGGGGTGGATTCTGTGCTGTTGAATCCTCGTGATACTTGGGAAGACAAAGCCGCATACGATGAGCAGGCGAAAGGCTTGATTGCGCAATTCGTTGAGAACTTCAAGAAGTTTGAGACGGTATCGGAAGAAATTATTAACGCTGGTCCAAAGCTTTAATTTTATTCTGACAAAGCTTTACAAAAAGGCCGCGCTAAATGCGCGGCTTTTTTACATTCCTACCTATCTTCCTGCTAGAGTGTTCAAGTCTGATCATGTAATCTTTGTGCATGTTTATCGATAGTCACTGCCATCTAGATTTTCCTGTATTCGATGATTTAGCTAGTCTGATACATCAGAGTCAGGCAGCTGGCGTCGCGGAATTTCTCGTGCCCAGTACGGCATCTGCTTCATGGTCTGATGTCTTAGCGCTGCAACAGGACTATCCAGCCATTAAGGTGGCATTGGGTTTACACCCTTATTTTTTAGCGCATTACCAGTCGAGTGATTTGCAGCGATTAGAGTGTTGTCTAGCACAGCACAAGGTTGTTGCAGTGGGGGAAATAGGGCTAGATAAGTGGCCTAATTTACCGGATTACAGGTTACAGCAGAAAGTCTTTTTGGCCCAGCTTGCAATCGCGAGTAGTCAGTCACTGCCTGTGATTCTCCATGCGCGAAAAAGTGAAGACGATCTGCTGAAACTGTTGCGTCAAAGCAAGTTTTCCCAAGGCGGAATCGTGCATGCTTTTAATGGTAGCTTAGAGCAAGCGAAGCGTTTTATTGACTTGGGCTTCGTGCTAGGTATTGGTGGGACGGTGACCTATCCAAGAGCACAAAAAGCGCGACGTGTGTTGCAGGCGTTAGATGATCGTGATTATGTTTTGGAAACGGATTCCCCAGATATGCCTATTTGTGGCCATCAAGGTCAAATAAATACCCCCCTGCGAGTACTGGATGTCGCGCAAACGGTTTCAGAATTGCGTCAGCAGTCTGTGTTAGCAGTTGCACAGAATACCTGCGCTAACTTACAACGAGTGTTGCCCAATTGGCATAAGGTTAAAAATTGACAACTCTAGAGAATATCAATGCACCGATGCGAGTGGTGCTACTAGGAAGTGATACTGAGTTAGGTCGTGCTATTCGTCAATATTACGACAATGACTACGACTTCGACTGGCTAGAAGTGCCTTGTCATGAAGTGCTGGCTAAGGTGTCTTCTTCGGTATTGGATCAACAGTATTGTGATGCCATTATCGATGCTTATTCGCTACGAAGCGCCTTGCAGAATGACTACGACCAGTATTTAGAGCTATTGGGGACGTTAGTGTTACGCGATACTTGTCCGCTGTTTTACATGCTGAGTGGCGTGCAGGTGTTCTTGGGTGAAAAAGAGTCTTCTTACTTGGAAACTGATGAGCCTGATGCGCGCAGTCGTTTTGCTCGTCGTTTGGTGGAGGCTGAGCAAAAGGTGCTTTCCTCTGAGAGGCATATTGTATTGCGTACCGGCTGGTTATTCAGCGGCGCCCAAGATGACTTTATTGCTAATACAATTAACCTGGTCCGTGCAGGCTCTCCCATTGAATTTCACGATACGGCGATTGGTTGTCCAACGCCTGTTTCTGATGTGGCTCGTGTACTTTTGTCTGTAGTGAAGCAGCGTCACTACGGAGCGCTCAATTCCGGCGTGTACCACTACTGCTGCTCTGAAGAAATCAGTTGGATGGGGTTGGTGGAAGCGGTATTAACGACCGCTGGACAGTTCGATCCAAAGGCGCAAAGTGCTTTAGAGCTGATGGGGGATACTGCCAATGCTTTGGAGATGGCTACTGAGATCAAGCGACAATCTTTGTCTTGCCGTAAGATTTTTGGTCATTATGGGATTAAGCAGCGTTCTTGGCGCCCAGTGTTGAGAGCATTGATTCGTGACATGTATAACATTCCATCGAATTGAGGTGGCAAACAGAAATTTAAGGCGGTTAAACGGTGAACTTTAAAGCAATCTTATTGGTCTATTCGTTGCAGCTTTTAGCGGGGGCGGTTTGGTACTCCGCAGCGCCTGCAGACATCGCCCAGCATGGGCCGGCACTGGAAGGTGTGTCAGTCTCGAGTATCGTTGGGTTTTGCATCGCACTCTTTGTCTATACTTTTTTTAGTGCTTGGTTACTGGCGAAAACGAATTTACGTTCCAGTTTTGAGCGCTTGGTGCTGACGATCAGTAGTTGGCTGTTTATTGTGCTGCCGAACATTCTTTTTATGAGTATGTTTGTTGATATGTCGCAGATGGGAGTGGGCTATATATTGTCGTTTGGTTTTATCTGCTGTTTGATAGCGGGGTTTATTCTGCCCTTTTGGCGCGCAAGTCGCTCGATTTTTAAAGGGTAAGGTAACACCAAGAAAGCAGCTTAATATAAGCTGCTTTCTGGCCATACTGACCACAACGAGATTCCGGCAATAACACCACTGACTAGGATCTGTGGTATCAAGGCGATAATCGTAGTGCTCACTTTACCGTCTTCCTTAATCCGTAAATTGCTCAGAATATTAACCGACACTGCAAGATAGGCGTTCAGCATCACTGAGAGTGGCAAATCTGCAAGTACATGGGCTTGAGCAAGTAAGCCTGCCAAAATAAAAGAACCTAGTAAAAGCGCATTTGAACTAGGTTGTTTACAGACGAAGTGTTGCACCAACACAAATCCCACCACGCTGGCAGCGAAACCACCTAGTAGTTGTCCAATTAATAGGCTACCACCAATAGAAACCACTGGCGCCGTGGCCGCAGAGATAATGGCTAAAGAGGCCATTGAGGCTTGCGAGTGGTTTGGTGCGGCCGTACTTTTTTGTAGACCAAACATTAGCATGACCAGCGCCGCACTGATGCTGGCCCAAGCCATACTTAATAGCTGTGATTGATGTTGTAATACGGGATTGAGTAATAGGTAAAAACTCACCAGCAACCCAATGAAGCTGATTGTATTACGTGTCTTAACGCCTAATTTGAACTCTCTTACCAAGCTAATAGTAACGCCTAAAATTACGCTAATGGTCAGAAAATCTAAGGCTTTACTCGGTGGAAAGCTTAAGCCTGTGTGAATCAGGCTTAAAGCAACGAGGAAGCCAGCTGCAACACCTAAGATACTTAGGCGCGCGCTAAACTTACCAATTAAAGTGATTACCGCTGCCACTAAAAATGGATAAACCGCTGTGTTTAGTAGCATAAGTAGGTTTGAGTTACCTGCTTCCTCGTACATGTTGACTCCTAATTATTGGCGAATACCTTCGATGAAAACGTCGATTTCAGTTTCATCGGTTACGCCTGGAATGAAGTAAGAAACGCCAAATTCGCTACGCTTGATGGTTGTGCTTGCTTCGAAACCTGCACGGTAGCCACCCCATGGGTCGTTGCCTTCGCCAACTTTTTCGACTTCAAAAGTAACAGGTTTGGTTACGCCGTGAATGGTTAGATCACCCTTCAGTTCTTCGCCATCAAAGGATGTGCTTTTGAAGGTGATCGTTGGGAATTGTTTAACGTCTAGGAAGTCTGGGCTGCGTAGGTGCTTGTCACGTGCTTCGTGGTTGGTATCAACGCTAGCGGCTTGAATGGTGAACTCTGCGTTACCTGATTTGCCCTCGTCTGCTAAGTTAAAAGAACCTTCGAATTCATTGAATCGGCCAGTAGTGGTACTGACACCAAGGTGACCCACTTCGAATGTAACAAATGAGTGTGCAGGGTCAACCTTGAAATCCGCTGCCATAACGCTTGTTGAGACAAGAACCGCTGCAGAAGAAATAAGTAATGCTTTCATAGAGAGCCTCCAAAAAGGACAAGTGATTAACGAGATGCCCTAGTATAATCTTGTTCTAAGAATACATAATCACTCGTAAATACAATTCACTATTTCGTAATACTGAATAATTTGTGTGGAACTTTTTTGATAAAGGTAAGTTGTATGGATAAGCTGCAAGCAATGAAGGTGTTCTGTCGAGTCTATGAAGCAGAAAGCTTTAAGCTAGCCAGTGAATCATTGGATATTTCACGACCGATGGTCACGCGCTACATCAATGCCCTAGAAGAGGATCTTGGCGCTAAGCTGCTACATCGTAATACGCGCAATATTAGTGTCACTCACGCAGGTAAGCTCTACTATCAGCATTGTGTGAATATTCTTGAGGCGATTGAAGAGGCGGAAGGTGAACTTGGTGATTTAACCCATCAACCGAAAGGCCGTCTACGTTTGAGTGTGCCAATGGATTTTGGCTTAACGCATATGGTGCCGATTCTATCGGAGTTCTCTGAGTTGTATCCAGAGATAACCTTGGAGGTGGATTTTAGTGATAAGCGTGTGGATTTGACTGAATCAGGGATCGATTTAGCGGTACGCGGTGGAGACTTGGGGGGAGATCACTTTATTGCGCGACCGCTGTGCAGTATGCGAGGTTACGTTTGTGCCTCACCAAAATATCTGGCTCGCAAAGGTATACCTAGCCACCCTCGAGACTTAAAGCAACACGATTGCCTGGTGTATACCAATGCGCCTTACGCTGGTAAATGGAGCTTTAAATCTGCCGAAGAAGAATTTGAGGTGAACGTAAAGGGGCCTTTGTTGGGCAATAACGGTGGGGCACTGACGCGCTTAGCAGTGGCGGGCTCAGGGATTATTATGCAACCAGACTTTTTGGTAGAGCGATACCTAGAAAGTGGTGAGCTGCTGTCGTTGTTTGACGAGTACGAAACCTTTACAGGGCAATTCTATGCGGTTTATGCAGAGCGAAAGTTGCAGCCAAAAAAGGTGCGTTTGTTGATTGATTTCTTAGTTCAAAAACTACAATCCCCAGCGTAGCTGGGGATTGTTGCTTGATATTAAACTAGATCATCAAAGTCATTTTTGACATTTAGATCCACTGGTAATTGGTAGCCCGGTAGGTTGATCTTAGTATCGCTGATATCCAGCTCTTCGCCACCTAGAACGTTGTAGCCAAAGCGGTAGATCGGCTCTATTTCACCACGGATCATTGCCTGATTATAGGCCTCAGCAGCTTCCTTAATGGCAGCGTTCTTCTCTTGGTAAGCTGTGAACTGTTCAGCAGAATAGCGCTTTTTCAGCATTGCCAGCGATTTCTTAGGTGACAGTAGAATGGCCGTTGCGTTGTTGCCGCCGAAACCTTTTGAGTTCAGAAGGGCGGCGTCAAAATGATCTGCACCGTATTCCTCATGCTTCAGCTGAATTTTAAGACCGTCAGTATAGACGTCATCAGCCACTGCGGATGAGGTCACAATGCCCGGCAATACGCCATGTTCCCATACGCCTAAAGACAGATGAAGTTGGTCGCCACCTGCGGTGCCTTGGGAGTGCCCCAAATAAGCTTTCATTGCCGTCACTGGTATCGCTGTTGCACCAAAGCTGGTGGCAGCCTGGCTCAATACGTGAGATTCCGTCACACGGTTTTGTGGTGTGCTTGTGCCGTGCGCTTGAATGAAAGTACGATCTTGTAGGCCATCTAAACCAATGATGTTCTTCAAATACGCCATCGCCTTGCTCATAGTGAGGTAGTTACCTACACCAGGTGCGGAGATAGACTTTTTATAGCCATCAGCATAAGCATATACTGCAGGAATGGCACCATGGATAGTCGCGCCCACTTCTAGGGCTAATTCATCATCCATTAGTAGTGTCCATTGGCTGGACTCACCGATAGTGAAACCACAGTTTTGCGCGAAAGGTCGGCAACTACGGGTATGGTCTGGCTCTTTCTGATTTTCTAGTTGATCCAGTGCCAACAGAGCAGAGTCTTCAGCCAATGCTCCCATGGTACGGAAGCCTTCGATGATTTCCGGTGTGATCGGTGCGTCACTGCCACCCACCATGGCAATGCGGACTTTACCAGATTTGATCTGTTCAACAGCGCGCTCAAGGTTAAAGAAGTAAGTCGCACATGCACCAATAGAGGTGCCAACATTGCCGACTGAGCCTAAAATGTAGGCGTTAACGAAATCTGCAGGCATTTGTGCGTAGCCAAGCGGTAGATGCTTGGACGTGGTACGTTTGCCCATTAGTGCGGATTTCAGCATGCCGCCAAAGCCGAGGTCGTCCATCTGACCGATGGAGTTTGCGGCGTATACAGCAACTTGGTCTGGTGCCACAAGGTTGCGCACTTTGTCCCAATCCAAACCACTGCTTAGAATGGCATCAGACGCACCGTATACGGTCATCTGTAGACCACGAGGATGGTTACGACTTTGGTAAAGTTTTGAAGGGTCAAATCCTGTTGGTAGCTGCCCTGCAGCTTTCACTGTCAGGGGTTTTGAGTCCTTGATAAATGCTTCAAGGGTGCCATCTACCGTAATTTCACTGTGCGTTTTTGACAGCTCTTTTACTTGCCAGTTGGCAGGAATATTGTCCGGAAGGGAGCGTGTTTTAACACTAAAGCTTAGCTTTTCACCTTCAGCAACAGACGTTAAAGCTGAACTTTTGTGAACAACAACATTGTCGACATCGAATAAGCTTGGGTGAATACGACGAATTAACGTGCGTGCTAAAATTTCTTCCCCGAAGGTGTCGATCAGCGTGTCAGCATCCAAAGCCTCACCGTCGTGAGTTAGCCAAGCGCCGTTTTGGTATTCAGCAATGTTTGTGATGGTGGCAAGGTCGAGAAGGACCTCTTGCTGAATGCTCTGGGGAAGTAGGTCAAAAATGATTCGGCGATAAGCCTGATGAAAGGATGTACGTCCAGCCGAATTGATTCCGCCAAAGCCAACAATAACAGGTAAACGGGCCAAAGGAATGTCCTCGATTTATAATTTTGGATATTAACGCTCGGTATTGTAAAGGATGGGGGCGATTCACCGCCACCCTATACGGAGCGAATTTTCCGGTAAAACACTGTGTTCGCAAAAGAAATACGCGAAACCCTAGGTTTTCGTCATTTGTTTACTCGTTATTATAAGTCGCTTCATCGGTATGCACGTTGAAACGCCATAATTCGTTGTAATCAATCAAACTTTCGATTTCATCAATATAATCTTGGCCACGCTGAGAGTAATTTTCTAGGCCGTGAACCAACGCTAGGCCAGTGATGTTTTCGCCATCCTTGCGAAGTTGAGAGCGGATGCTTCGTAGTTCTTTGTAAGCTGAATTGCTGTTCAGGTTATCAATGTAAGCAAATACTGATTCGCGAGCATCGGAGAATTTGCGTACCTCATGGTCTTGGTCTTCGCCACGGGCATTTGGTATCAAGCCACAGCCATTGGTGAAACACCATTGTCCAAAGTAGTTGTTACCTTCTAAAGCAAAGCGTGATGTTCCCCAAGCGGATTCGTTGGCGGCCTGCGCCAATACCAAGGATGCAGGGATGATGTCTACGTAACGCAACAACACTGCAATGTCTTCATGAGTGTAAACCCCTAACTTACGTAGCTTGTGAAGGCTTCGTAATGCACCTATCCAAGTTTTCTCTTCTCGTGAAGGCGGCTCGGGATTGTCTAGAATCGCTTGGATACGGCTACGGTCTTTAAGCAGAAGCTCGTTTTTTTCTGTCACAAATGGAAGCAAGTAATCGAAGAAAGCCGCTTTGCGTTCCTGCACGTCCGTGATGGCTGCAAAATCAGGCTTGCTGCCATCAATAGGATGGCCTTGGAAGTATTCCTTTTCTTCCTGCGTTATAGAGGATTCACGTGAGCTTTGAACGGGCTCTTTTTCAGCGATTTTGGCTTTTGTTTGAGCTTGTTCCGAGCTTCCGATTTTAGAATCAGCTTGTTGAGTATCCTGGGGTTCAATTTTGAACCATAAAATCAAGATCACGATACTCGAGATAACCCAAAGTAACTTACGTTCCATATTCAACCATCATTTTATTAGAGCGTTTATATACAAAACGAGCAGCAGGTTAACCTGATGCTCGCTCTGAAAGTTCAATATATGAGCAATGCATTATCTGAAAAAAACAGAACATTTGATAGCTGATAGTTTGAATATTGTCAAAAAGTGCTCAACTTTCCCTAAATTTATCCTTAAATTTCAGTGCGAAAAAGGATTGCTGGGCCCACTGGCACCACCCGAGTTGGGTTTATAGTGTCGTGGCTGTAGTAGTAATGTTGCTTGATATGTTCGAGGTTAACAGTATTTGCCACCTCTTGGGTTTTATATAAACGTTCTAGATACGCATTCAAATTTGGGTAATCCATAATGCGTTTTAGATTGCACTTGAAGTGGCCGTAATAGACCGGATCGAAGCGAATGAGAGTGGTAAACAAGCGCCAATCCGCTTCTGTAATCTGATCGCCAGTTAAGTAAAGCTTGCTTGCCAGTCGTTGCTCAAGAAACTCGAGGGTTTCGAATAATGGGTGAAGCGCTTCTTCATAAGCGGCTTGTGTGGTCGCAAAGCCGGATTTATAGACACCGTTATTGACGGTATCGTAAATACGTTCATTTAAAGTATCGATTTCGCTACGCAGCGATTCTGGGTAGTAATCCTCTTGATCTCCGGTGAGATGGTTGAAGGCGCTATTAAACATGCGAATGATGTCGGCCGATTCATTGGAGACAATCGTATGTCTCTGTTTATCCCATAGAATGGGTACGGTGACGCGACCTGAGTAATCGGGGTTTGCATGTGTGTACAGTTGATGGGCGAACTGAAAGTCATGTAGGGGGTCGCCAGCGGCGACATGTTTATCTTGAAAGCGTGGCTCGTCTTTAAATTCCCAACCGTTTTCTAGCATGTGTGGGTGGACGCAGCTGACACTGATATGTTGTTCCAGTTGTTTTAAATGGCGAAATATTAGAGTGCGATGAGCCCACGGACACGCTAATGACACATATAAATGATAGCGTCCTGATTCGGCAGGGAAATGGGTGTCATCGTTTGGATCTAACTCAGTTGGAGACACTATCCAATTGCGAAACTGTGATTGTGAACGTACGAATTTTCCTTGAGTGGCTTCAGTGTCGTACCACTGGTCGTGCCATTTACCGTCTATTAAAAGTCCCATGATGACCTCTTGTTGATAGTTTTGTTTAATTATTAATGAAAATGTTCTGTTTTCGGGGCAAGATATTGATTTGTTTTGATCGAATGGTTCGATAGGTTAACGAATGCCTCAAAGAACAGGCTCCCTGCTTATTCCCCTTTTTATACTGCTGGCAGGTTTATTCGCCAGTGTCTACACACGTGTGTTGCCTGCATTAGCGTTAGATCTTTTACCATGGTTACCGTATGTTTTGGCGTGCGTCATGGTATTTATGGCGTGGCATTTTAATCGCGGTAAAGTTCTATTGGCGGGTGGCTTGGTATTACTACCAACCTTTTATCCATATGTGGAAAGTGAGTCTTTACCAAGCAGTTTTACTACGGTGGCAGCGATTGGTTTGGGCTTGTTGCTGTTATTGCGAGAGCGCGGTTTCTTCAATCGTTTTGTGTTTAACCGCATTCTGTTTTTGGGCATGTTGGTGGCGTGGAGTGTTAGTTATGAGAAAAATGTCATCAATTTTAACTTTTTAGCGATATCTGTGCCGTTGCTGAAAATATCGCTGTCATCGCTTCTCTGCTGGTTGATGATCGCTTTGACCTCAATCTTGAGCTTGATCACTTGGTGGCGTAAAGCGGATGGCTTCTCCACAGCTGTATTGGTGAGTTTGGCAACCTTATTGTTGATTGAGTGTATGTCTTTCACTGTGCATCAAGAGTCTGCGGTACGTAGCGCGCAAATTCTGGTGTGGGTCTGGTTCGTGGTAGCGGAAAGCCATCGTATGGCTTATCGCGATGAGTTAACGCAGTTGCCAAGTCGCCGAGCGCTGAATGAAGCGATGTTGGCTTTGCCACGACATTATGCCATTGCGATGCTCGATGTAGATCATTTCAAGAAGTTTAACGATAGCTACGGTCATGCTAAAGGTGATGAGGCCCTTAAACAAGTTGCGCGGGTTATGCAGCGTTATGACAATCGAGCCTCTATCTATCGTTATGGTGGAGAAGAGTTTACGTTGCTTTTCAAGGGGCGGAACGTTGAAGACGCCCAGGCTGTTCTGGAGCAGATTCGCACAGAGGTACAGTTAGAGCAGTTAGATGTCTCCACCGAGAGTAAAGAGAAAATGGTGACGGTCACTGTCAGTATGGGGTTGGCCCTCGGTCATAGTAGCGATGCGCCGAGTGAAGTGATTAAGCGTGCTGACCAAGCCTTGTATCAAGCGAAAAAGAAAGGTCGAAATCGTGTTGTCGTGGCTGCTTAAAAAAAAGTTGAACGATTGGTTAGTTTTGTCTTGCACAGAAAAATAATAGCGTGTAACCTGAATCTCTATTCAAGCTTATGTCGTGTTCGCATGACAAAACCAGATTGCTTAATGATGTCGAGTCATTGGTAAACTGAGCCAACGTGGTACAGCAGCACACTAGGTGTACGCCTAACACCTATCTGTTGTGAGGGGAACGGGGAGCTTTGCTCCCCATTTTTAATGTAACTCCTGTCATTTCCCCCTATAATTTGCACGTCTTTAATTCTTAATAATTGCTATCGAGGCGAACGTGTCAGAATCCCCTAAACGCACAAAAACTCAGTTGAAAAGTCATATTCGGGCTCAAAATCAGGCCTTGATTTTGACGACAGCTGAGCGTGTGTTTGCGCGTCAAGGCTTGGCTAAGACGACTACGCAGATGATTGCCGATGAAGCGGGGCTACCGAAAGCTAATATCCATTATTATTACCGTTCTAAGAAAGATTTGCTCGAAGCTGTGCTGGAAAGCATTCTACAGTTATGGCTGGATTCAGTGAGCCAATTCAATGTTGAAACCGGCCCGCGTTATAATTTAACACGCTACATCAGTGAGAAACTGGACCAGTCGCGTTTAAATCCAAATGCTTCGAAAGTGTTTGCCATGGCTTTGATTGGTGAAGAGCCCTTTGTTTTGGAATTCTTGCGTCGCTTCTTTGTTGATGAGCTGCAAAAAGAAAAGCAGACCATTAATCGCTGGGTGGAACAAGGCTTAATGAAACCTGTTGCGGTAGAGCATTTATTTATTACTATTTGGGCCATGACTCAGACCTATGCTGATTTCGATGCGCAGGTAAAAATTCTACTTAAGAAGGATGAGTTAGAAGAGTCTGATTTTGACGAAGCTAAACAGTTCGTCACCCGAATGGTGTTATTAAGCTGCGGTATTGAGGATATCTGATATGACCCTAGAAAGTGCCATCACCTTTTTTATTGCGATCTTTATTTTTGGCATCACACCAGGACCTGGAGTGTTCGCGATTATTGCCAAAAGTATTTCTCATGGAGTGATGAAAACTGTGCCACTGTACGCAGGCATGACTTGTGGCGATATTATGTACTTGGTTATGGCCTGCTTTGGCTTAGCGGCGATAGCTCAACAGTGGGAAATGGTATTTATCGCCATTCGTTACATTGGTGCGGCTTACTTGTTGTACCTTGGTTGGAAAATGTGGACCGCACCGGTTTCTATTGAATCTGGAGAAGTGACGGAAAACACCCGTAAGCAAGGTTGGGGAGCCGCGTTACAAGGCTTTCTGATTTCTTCTTCTAACCCCAAGGTTGTGCTGTTTTATATTGCCTTCTTGCCGACTTTTATGGACGTTACGGTGTTGCAAGGTCATGACATAGTGCTTGCGGCATTGCTAGCGTTTGTGGCGCTAATGTTGGGTTTGACCTTGATCTCTTACAGTGCTTCTCAAGCCCGTCGTTTGATGAAGTCAGATCGTGCTATGAAACGCATGAATCAAGGCGCGGGTAGCATTATGGCGGGAGCAGGGGCTTTCCTAGCGTTACGAGGCTAACCTCAAATAAGCCTCGGGTAATGCAAATATCAAGGAGAGATGATGCAGCCGCATTTTGTGGATTGTAATTTTTTCAAACGTCACTACATAAGTTTTTATTGTTCCTTAACCGTTTTTTGAACGGTTCCAAGAGAGATAGAAACTATGAGTGACGACGAAAAGTATTTAGATCCATCTGAAGATAATGTTGTTGATACCGATGAAGTGTCCATTAGTGACCCGCGTGCACTCGCTTTACCTGATGATGTCCTTCCTGACACCCTTTACATTTTGCCGGTGTCTAGCCGACCATTCTTTCCTGCTCAAGTTCAGCCAGTGATGGTGGATGCAGAGCCATGGGAAGACACTTTAGAATACATTGCCGATCAGCCGCAGGCGGTGGTGGGCTTGATTTATGCAGAGCGTCTTGGTCCAGGTGCGCCGAAAGTCGAAACGTTTTCTCACGTTGGTTGTGTGGCGAAAACTCATCGAGCCGAGAAAACGGACGAAAAAATTACCTTCTTAGCCCAAGGCTTGAAACGTATTGAGGTGGTTGAATGGCTTAGCACCGAAGCGCCTTACCGCGCGCGCGTGCGCTACATCAGTGATTCGACCGTGCGTGATGATGAGTCTAAGGCTTATTCGATTGCGATTCTGGATGCGATCAAAGAGCTGATTCGCTTAAATCCACTGTTCAGTGAAGACTTGCGCCAATACCTAGGTCGTTTCTCTTTTAATGAGCCGGGCTTATTAGCCGATTTTGCGGCTTCGATTACATCTGCTGACCCGCATGAGCTTTACGATGTGTTGGCCACTTTACCGATCATTCCTCGTTTAAATTCGGCATTGACCTTACTGCGAAAAGAGTTAGAAATCGCCCGTCTGCAGAAAGAGATTAGCGCGGAAGTAAACGACAAGATTAGTAAACATCAGCGTGAGTTCTTCTTGAAAGAACAGCTCAAAGTGATTCAAAAAGAGTTGGGCATTTCGAAGGATGATCGTACTTCTGATGTGGAAATGTTTGAAGAGCGTCTAGCTGGTAAAACTGTGCCGGAAGCGGCCATGAAAAAAATTGACGAAGAGTTGCATAAGCTCAGCATCTTAGAGTCCGGTTCTCCTGAATATGGCGTGACACGTAATTATCTAGATTGGGCGACGTCCATTCCTTGGGGCGTACATTCCAAAGATAACCTAGATATCAACAAGGCTCGTGAAGTGCTGGAACAACATCACGCTGGGCTTGGCGATGTCAAAGATCGCATTGTTGAATTCCTCGCATTAGGAGCCCATCGTCAAGAAATGGGGGGCTCTATTATGCTATTGGTGGGGCCGCCAGGGGTGGGTAAAACCTCCATTGGTAAATCCATTGCCGAGGCATTAAATCGTCAGTTCTATCGCTTTAGTTTAGGCGGCATGCGTGATGAGTCCGAGATCAAAGGTCACCGTCGTACTTACATTGGTGCTTTACCTGGTAAATTTGTGCAGGCATTGAAAGATGTAGAAGTAGAGAACCCTGTGATCATGCTCGATGAAATCGACAAAATTGGCTCTTCTTTCCAAGGCGATCCTGCGTCTGCACTGTTGGAGGCTCTCGATCCGGAACAGAACGTGGAATTTTTAGATCATTACCTAGACATGCGAGTGGATCTATCTAAGGCGTTGTTTGTGTGTACTGCCAACCAGTTAGATACCATTCCTGCGCCGCTGCTAGACCGTATGGATGTGATTCGTCTGTCTGGCTACATTGCCGAAGAGAAATTGGCGATTGCCAAGCAGCACCTGTGGCCTAAGCTTCTGAAGAAAAATAAGCTTTTGAAGAAGCAGCTGAACATCACCGACGCCGCACTGAAGTACATCATTGAATCTTATGCACGTGAAGCTGGAGTGCGCGGTCTCGACAAGCTATTGCAGAAAATCCTGCGTAAATGTGTAGTACAACTGATGACGGGTGAGAAAGACAGCATCAATGTTGGTGTCAAAGATGTGGAGACCTTCCTAGGAATGCCGTACTTCCGCAATGAGAAGACCCTGCGAGGCGTTGGGGTTGTGACCGGCCTTGCTTGGACATCCATGGGGGGAGCGACCTTGCCGGTGGAGGCCAACAAGGTACATGAGTTAAGTCGTGGTCTGAAGTTGACGGGCAAGCTTGGAGAGGTCATGAAGGAGTCCGCTGAAATTGCTTACTCTTATGTCTTGTCCCACACTAAAAGCTATCAAAAGAACGCCGAGTTCTTTGATAAGTGCATGATCCACTTACACGTGCCAGAAGGTGCGACGCCAAAAGATGGGCCTAGCGCGGGTATCACCATGGCGACGGCATTGATGTCGTTGGCAAAAGGTGAGCCAGTACAGCGCCCATTGGCTATGACTGGTGAGCTAACGCTGACAGGCCAGGTGCTGCCGGTGGGTGGTATTCGGGAAAAAATCATTGCCGCGAAGCGCAGCAAGATCAATGAAGTAATTTTGCCTGAAGCGAACCGTCGTGATTTTGAGGAATTGCCTGAGTCAGTTAAAGCGGACATGACAGTACATTTTGCAGAGCGCTTTGCAGACGTAGAAAAAATTGTCTTTGCCAAATCTGACCGTGGTATTCACTAAATACTCCTTATTCTGACGTTCTACCACCTGCTAAAAGGTGAGATAATAATTAAGCCGAGCCTCTGATAAGGTTCGGCTTTTTTATTATCAGCGTATAGCGCTTCGTTCTTTTTCGAGGATAGGCATGCCGAAACAGGCAACATTGACAAAGGGATCAACCTTTAAACACGTCTCAATCATGTCGTTTACTGGCGCATTAGGATTGATGGCGATGTTCTTGGTGGACTTGGTCGATATGCTGTTCCTGTCGATGCTTGGAGAGCGTGAAATTGTTGCCGCCGTTGGCTTTGCTAGTACGGTAATGTTTTTTACGGTGTCGATCAGTATTGCGGTCTCCATTTCTGCCACCGCCTTAGTTGCACGGGCGATGGGGCAAGGGGATATTGAACTGGCCAAGCGACGAGCCACCAATGTCCTCGGTATTGGTATCGTCTTTTCTAGCCTAGTGGTGTGGTTTTTGTGGCCGCACATTCCGGAAGTGCTTTATTTTCTAGGCGCAAACCTTAGAACCTTGGATTTGGCGACGGGGTATCTTCAGATCCTGCTACTGGGCATGCCTGCGGTCATGATTGGTATGATTGCCTCCGGCATTATGCGAGCCTTAGGTGATGCGCGTCGGGCGATGTATGCAACCCTAGTGTGTAGCTTGGTTAATGCGGTGCTCGATCCAATTCTGATTTTTGTGTTTGGCTTAGGTATTCACGGTGCAGCCATTGCCTCCTTGTTGGCGCGTTTTTCAATGGTAGCGGTTAGCTACTATGGTGTGGTGAAAGTGCACCGTATGTTAGGGCAATTCGATCTTGTTGAGTGTGTCAAAGATTTAAAGCCGATTGCCTTGATTGCTGTGCCTGCGATGTTAACGAATATGTCATCTCCGCTGGCCAATGCCATTGTCATGGAGTATGCCGCTGACTTTGGCGATCACGCGGTGGCGGGGATTGCCATCGTTGGTCGAATTATACCTGTGGTGTTTGGTGGCTTATTTGCTTTGTCTGGGGCTGTGGGGCCGATTTTGGCGCAAAACTATGGTGCGCGTCAGTTTCAGCGTATGCACAATGCCATGTCTAGCGCAGTGATATATGCATTAGTCTATTGTCTTTTCTTGTGTACCGCTCTGTATTTGGCGCAAGATTTTTTGGTGTCAATTTTTAATGCCTCAGAAGAGACAGCCAGTTTGATTCATTTCTTTGCCACGTACGGCTCGTTTAGTTTCTTCTTTCAAAGCTTATTATTTATTGCCATTGCTGTGTTTAATAATCTTGGTCGACCGCTTAGTAGCACCTTGCTCAACTTTGGCCGTGCGACACTTGGCACTTGGCCATTAATTGCCTTGTTTGGCTGGTTGATGGGCGCGGACGGGATTATTGTCGGACAGGCAGTCGGTTCGGTAATCTTTGGCTGTATCGGCTTTGTGATGGCTCGTCGATACTTGCATGAGTTGGAATTAAAAGAAGAGGTAGCCATTGCGGAAGCCTCTCCTTTGCAGCAAGACGTTTGTCCGAATAGTTGATCAGTGGCGCTGAGCGAACAGCACGAATTCTTGGTTGCCATCGCCGCCTTTGATGGCGCTTTTTTCATAGCTAATGACAGCAAAACCTAGCTGCTCTATCAGCTGCTTCATATCGAATTCTAATTGTCTGACCTTTTGTTGATCGCGCACGATGCCACCTTTGCCAATGGCTTCTTTACCTAGCTCAAACTGAGGTTTGACCAAGGTGATTAAATAGCCCTGAGAGCGAATTAAAGAGGGCAGTTGCGGCAAGATTTTGGTTTGCGAAATAAAAGATACGTCCATGACAGCAGCATCAAATCCTGCTTCTGGAAGGTGCTCGCCTAAATCCTCCGCACTTAAATGACGTGCGTTTAAGCCTTCTAGACACACCACCTCATCACGCTCGCGTAAACGTGAGTCGAGCTGATCATGGCCAACTTCTACTCCAACGACCTTACTGGCACCGTGTTGTAACGCACAATCGGTAAAACCGCCGGTGGACTGCCCCACATCCAGTACCGTAAAACCTTGTAGACTTAATCCAGACGAAGTCAATGCGCCGGCCAATTTTAACGCGCCACGCGATACGTAGCGATCGTCTTCATCCAGCTCAAGTTTGATTTCAATGTCGTCTGCCACTTTTAAGCTAGGTTTGGCGACTACAGTCCATTGACCCTTGTCTTGGACGGAGACTTTGCCTTGGCTAATAAAAGTTTGTGCTTGTGAGCGAGATTTACACAGTTGTTTTTCAGTCAGAAGTTGATCGATACGTTTCATAGATTGGGCTTTCTAAAGTCAATGCGCGTGCATCATAGCAAAAGCGAGTGAATCGCAGTAGGCTATTGTCAATTGTTCGTCATTACCTGCTGATTTAGGAGATCCCTTCATGGCTTTGCCAACGTTGATTTCTGCTGCACAACTTCATGAAATACTTGAACAAAACGATCTAGTGATTCTCGACAGTCGTTTTTACCTAACGGATTTGCAAAAAGGTCGTCAGCAATATGAGCTGGGGCATATCCCGGGGGCGCTATTTGTCGATCTGCATCATCAGTTAGCGGGCGACGAAACAGAGCAAACTGGCCGTCATCCATTACCTGAGCCGAGTGAGCTAGCCGACACCTTAATGAATCTGGGGATCGACAGTCAGACACAAGTAGTGGTGTACGATGATATGGGCGGCGCCATGGCTGCTCGAGCTTGGTGGATGCTGGTGCAGCAGGGCATTGAAGTCTTTGTTTTGGACGGTGGCTTTCCTACTTGGCAGCGGGCAGGATATGCCATTGAGGCGGGATGCAACCAAGCAACCGTTGCTGAACAGCGCTTAACCATTAGTTACCCTTGGTTGGTGTCCGAAGACGATGTGGTCGCGAATCTTGAAACTGAGCGCTTCCAGTTGCTGGACGCCCGAGCGGCAGATCGTTTCCAAGGAGAAAATGAAACCATGGATCCTGTCGCTGGCCATATCCCAGGGGCAGTTAATCGCCCGTTTATGCAAAATCTTAATGAGCACGGCTTGATGAAAGCGCCATCATTGTTGCTGGAAGAGTGGACAAGCCTACTGCAAGACATTGAAAAGCCGATTGTTTACTACTGCGGTTCGGGAGTGACAGCGTGCCATAATGTTTTAGCGATGAACTATGCGGGGCTGGAAGCCAAGCATGTGTACGTAGGCTCTTGGAGTCAATGGGCGAAACGTATACTGCGCAAAATAGATGAGGCTAACGCATAGCTCGTCATAGAGTTGTTATCTTTGTGACGCACAATAAAAGAAAAGTTATACAAGGTAAGGACCATTAATGAAAATTGCGGTAGTAGGTACGGGGTACGTGGGTATCTCGAATGCTTTGTTGTTAGCGAAACACAATGAAGTGGTGGCGCTGGATGTGGTGCCCGAAAAAGTGGCCATGCTTAATCAAGGTAAATCTCCTATTCAGGATCATGAGGTTGAACACTATTTGGCTAACGAAACATTGAACTTTCGTGCCACTTTAGATCCGAATGAGGCCTATGAGGGAGCGGAGTTTATCATCATCGCCACCCCTACCGACTATGATCCTGATACCAACTACTTTAATACCCAGCATGTTGAGTCGGTGATTCAAGACGTGATTGCATTTAATCCGCGTGCCACTATGGTGATCAAGTCCACCATTCCGGTGGGTTTTACCAAAGAAGCCTGTGAGCGCTTTGGTACCGAAAACCTTATTTTCTCTCCAGAGTTTTTGCGAGAGGGTAAAGCGCTGTACGATAACCTATATCCGTCGCGTATCATTGTTGGGGAGCAGTCCGAGCGTGCTCAAGCCTTTGCCAACCTTTTGGCTCAAGGGGCTGAGAAACAAGATGTTGATGTGCTTCTGACAGGATCTACCGAGGCTGAAGCGATCAAGTTATTTGCCAACACTTACTTGGCGATGCGTGTGGCTTACTTTAATGAGTTGGATTCTTATGCTTCGACTCACGGTTTGGATACGCGTCAAATTATTGATGGGGTTTGTTTAGATCCGCGTATTGGCAACCACTACAATAATCCTTCGTTTGGTTATGGTGGCTATTGTTTGCCTAAAGACACCAAACAGTTGTTGGCTAACTACGATCAGGTTCCGAATAACTTAATTCGTGCCATCGTCGATGCCAATGGTACGCGTAAGGACTTTATTGCTGACGAGGTTATTCGCCGTCGGCCGAAAGTGGTGGGTATTTATCGTCTGGTGATGAAAGCGGGCTCGGATAATTTCCGTGCTTCGGCTATTCAAGGGGTGATGAAGCGTATCAAGGCCAAAGGCATAGAAGTGATTATCTATGAACCCGTAATGATAGAAGAAAGCTTCTTTAATTCTCGTGTCGAAAAAGATTTAGTTCAATTCAAGCAGCAGGCGGACGTGATCATTGCGAATCGCGTGACCGATGATCTCAGTGATGTGTTAGATAAAGTCTTTACCCGTGACCTATTCGGTGGGGATGCCTGACAGTTTTTAGTTCAAAGCATACGGTTGTAGCGGCTTTCTTTTGGCAACCCCTCTACTTGAGAGGTAATAAGCTTTAAAATATCGCCCTATAACAGTGTGCCCTGCATAATGACATAACCGCATTGTGCGTGATCCTTGATGAATAGGGTGCATTCACACTTATCAATGCTTGTAATGTGATCCTGCAGATGAAAATTTTAGTCGTACGTAATGACAAGATCGGCGATTTTGTCCTTGCTTTGCCCGCTTTTAAAGCAATCAAACAAGCTTTTCCGCAGGCAAAGGTGGTAGCGCTTGTGCCTGCTTACACCTTGGAAATCGCTAACGCTTGTGAATGGATTGATGAAGCGATTGTTGATCCGCAGAAACCAGAGCAGATCAAAAGCTTTGCCAAACTGTTACAGACACAGCAATTCGATGCAGCGATCTGTCTATTTTCTAATAGTTATAATGCCAAGCTGGTGCGTAAAGCGCGTATCCCCGTGCGTGTAGCGCCTGCGACCAAGTGGGTGCAATTGCTTTATACGCACACGCTTAAGCAACGTCGATCCAAATCAGAAAAACCTGAGTTTCAATACAACCTAGAGTTGGCTTATTACCTGATTGAAGTGCTGAAAGGGCAGGTTCAAACTACCTCGCCACATCAGTTGTTGGCTTTTACCAATGAGCAAAAGGCCGCGCAGAAAGAAAAGTTGACTGAAGCCTTGGGTGTGAGCTTTGCTGAACGTACCTGTTTTATTCATCCGGTCACGGGTGGCTCTTCTAACACCCTAAGCCAAGCGCAATGGTGCAAACTGATCGCCTTTTTGGATCAGTTAACTCCAACCCATTTTGTGATTACAGCTGGCCCAGGTGAAAGCGCGGTGTCCAAGGCGTTGGTCGATGCTATGACGGGGCAGGTGGAGCGTATTAGCCTGTACGATAAGAACGATGGGGTAGAAGACTTTATGCGCTCTATCTCTGTTGCGGATCTATTTATTGCCGGCTCCACCGGGCCGCTGCATATTGCTGGTGCACTGGATGTGCCAACGATAGGTTTTTATCCTAAGAAGCGTTCGTCGACGCCTCTGCGTTGGCAGACGCTTAACAGCGCAGGGCGCTGGTTACCGTTTACGCCAAGTGAGCAGCAAGAAGATTTATCACAGTTTGAAGTCGAACCGCACTTAGCTGACATCCAAGCTTGGTGTGAGACATTAGGGAAGTAATCAGCGTGAATATTCTGCACATGTGTTTGTCCTATGGCTTTGGTGGCTTGGAAATGTATCCGCTACGGGTGGGCAAACAAATGAAAAAACAAGGTCATCGTGTGTTTGGGATCGCTTTTCAAGGCTCATCCATTGACGAGGTCATGGGGCAAGAGTTTGATGATAGTTTAGCGATTGACAGCCGTGGTTATGGCTATCGCCATGTGTTGGCCTTGGCGAAATGGATCAAGCAGCATCAAATCCAGTACGTCCATTGTCATAAGTCGTCGGACTTAGCCTTAGCGGTGTTATTAAAAAAACTGTGTGGTTTTAAGTTGATTTACACCGATCATATGGGCGTGAAAAAGCCGAAGAAAGATGTCTTTCACCGCTTTATCTACCGCAATGTCGATCAGGTATTATCGATCAGTCATTTCACCTTGGCGCATAATAAACATGCCTTGCCTGTGGCGGAAAATGCGATTCAAGCACTTTGGTTAGGCACTGACATTCCTGAGCAATTGAGCGAAAAACTGGATCTCAAGACAGAGCTTAATTTACCGCCAGAAACAGCCATTATAGGTATTGTTGGTCGCTTATCACCGGGCAAAGGGCATTACGAATTGCTGCAAGCGATGCGACAGCTAGATGAGCGTTTTCATTTGGTGATTGTCGGTGGCTTAAACGCCAAACAAGGGGGCGATGCCCCTTATATTGCTAAGCTGCAGGCCTATGTTGCAGATAATAACTTGGCCCAAAAAGTGACCTTCTATGGCTTCTCCTCGACCCCGGAAAAGCAACTGTCAGGTATGGATGTGGTGGCGATTCCTTCCCATTTGGAAGCCTTTGGTTTGACGGTGATTGAAGCCATGGCTCAGGGTAAGGCTATTATTGGTGCCAACACCGGGGCAATTCCTGAGATTCTTGATAACACTGGTGTGTTGGTGGATCCGATGAATATCGAGGCGCTCGCGACGGCGATGCAGGACTTGTGCTTGGATCAAACTAAGCGTGACGCTTTAGCACAAGCAGCGCGCCAGCGAGCCCAGCAAGAATTTGACCAAAAGGTGCATGTGCAGAAACTACTGGGAGTTTATCAGGCACTCTAGGCTTGATAAGAGATGAGCGGATTAAA
This sequence comes from Marinomonas fungiae, assembly GCF_001418205.1. GTDB lineage: Bacteria > Pseudomonadota > Gammaproteobacteria > Pseudomonadales > Marinomonadaceae > Marinomonas > Marinomonas fungiae. Next base: position 341,934 of record NZ_LIQF01000002.1, read on the forward strand.
AGGTCAGCTCATCGCGCCAAGTAACCTCGCTTGCCACCACTTTGGCAGGCGAGCCTACCGCAATTTGCTGCTCAGCGATGCTCTTGGTAAGGGTGGAGTTGATGCCCACCACTGAACCGTCGCCAATCCTCACACCTTTTAAGATGGTGACGTTATCTGCTAGCCAGACATGATTACCAATATGAATCGATTGGGCGGGATTGATTCGCTGTTGTCCTCGCAAAATATCATGACCATCGCTGGTCATGATTTTCACATTACGCGAAAACATGCAGTCTGCGCCGATGGTGAGCTGCGTGCCTTTTTCTCGTGAAGATAGATAGCAGTCTTCGCCAATGATGGTGCCTCGTTCAATCTTGATTTGGCAGCCTTCACCATTAAGTTCAATCAACACACCGCGTAGGTTACAGCCTTGGGCAATTTCTAGACGGTTGTTTGTGCCTTTGATCGAGATACGGCAGCCTTTGATCTTACTCTGAGGGTGAATATCAACAAGGTTGTTAGGCTGCACTCGGAAGGTGTTGAACAGCTTTAATTTAAGCTTTTTAACCAATGACATAAACCATCCTCTGGTAAGTTTTATTTGCTGTCGTCTGGACGCTTAGATTGTTGTCGAACCCAAAGATCAGCGTATTTTACGAAGGTGGAGTGGGCCGAGAGTACGGCTAGTAAGAAGCCTTGCTTGCCATCTAAAAAGCCGCGTTTGACCAGGTACATTTTCACAAAGCAGGCAAAGGCATGTAGACTGGCCGAACTCAATGAGGTGGTCTTACCGCGCTTTTGTTTCTGATCCGCTGAAAGCTTGGCGTAGGAGGCGGATTTTACCAAATAATGGTGTAGATCATCGTAGGTATAGTGGGTCATATCCCCTGACAACGGCTGAGTACTGACGCCATCTTTCAATAACACTTTCTCGTGTACTAGGTCGTCGGAGTAGCCACCTTCGTTGACACGGTAAAGGCGAGTAACGCGATCTGGATACCAGCCCGAATGAGTAATAAAGCGACCAAATACCCAGCTCTTACGGTTAACGCTGTACGCGGTATTGGCTGTCTGCTGCTCTAGGGCTTCTAAGATGCTGGTTTTCAATTCAGGTGTGACCACCTCGTCGGCATCAATCCAAAAGACATAATCCGTCTTCACGTAAGCTTGTGCCGCTTGGCGTTGCTTACCAAAGCCTTCCCATTGGTTTTTGCGGTAAAAGTGAGTTGTGTACTGACGGGCAATCTCTTCGGTGCGATCCGTGCTGCCAGAGTCTAATAGCACAATCTCATCAACCCAGTCCGCGAGGCTGTCTAGGCAGGTTTTGAGGTTCTTCTCTTCATTTTTAACAATCAACGCCGCGGTCACCGTGGCGCGTTTAGTAGAGTGATTCATCACGGCGTCCTAGTGCTCCAATTGGATCGATTGAATGATTTGCTCAGGTTTAAGCTTGTTTAAACAGTCCGTGTGTTCCAGCGGACAAGTACGCTTAAAGCAAGGCGAACACTCTAAGTGCAGGTTGTGAATGACTTTGTTGTCGGTCAGTGGTGGTGTAAAGGCTTCACTGGTGGAGCCGTAAATGCCGTGTACCTTGGTGCCGACTGCCGCCGCCACGTGCATTAACCCAGAATCATTGCTGACGGCCAGTTCCGCCGCTGCCAGAAGATCAATAGCATCGACTAATTGGGTTTTACCGCACAGGTTGTGAGCATGCTGGCCTAAGTTTTTGATGATGACATTGCCATCGTCGATGTCTTTCGGACCACCTAAAATCCACACTTGGTAGCCTTGTGCAATCAAACGCTCGGCTAACTCATGAAAGTGTGCCAGCGGCCATTGTTTGGCTGGGCCGTATTCTGCGCCCGCCATCATGGCAACCGCTGGCCTTGCGCTGTCGAAACCATGGCTTTGATACAACGCGGCTTGATTTGCTTGATCCACTGTCAGGGCAGGGTTGGGCAAATGCAAAGGTGGATAAGCAGCCGACTTATTCACACCTAACGAGACAAAGCGTTTTACCGTTTGATTGAGCACCGTCTTATCTAGCTTGCGACGCTCTGTCAGCAAGAGATAGCGCTGCTCACCATGAAAGCCAATGCGTTTGGGGACTTTTGCAAAAAACGGCACCAAGGCCGATTTCCAAGAGCGCGGCAGAACGATGGCTTCATCGTACTGCTCGCTACGCAAGGATTGGCCCAGTTTGCGGCGCGTGGCAATGCCCCATTCGCCATGGCCAGTTTTAAGCGTGAGTGCACGACGCACTTCCGGCATGCGCTCAAGGATGGGACTCGACCAAGCGGGTCCAATCACATCAATGATGGCGTCAGGGTCTTGCTGTTTAAGCGCTTTAAACAGACTTTGCGCCATCACCATGTCGCCCACCCAAGAGGGGCCAACAATCAGATACTTAGCCACGGTTATCTAGCCATGCCATGTAATCTTTTACACCTTGTGCTAGTCCACGGAACGAACCTTGATAGCCCGCTTCGCGCAGTTTGCTAATGTCTGCTTGAGTGAAGCTTTGGTAAGCGCCTTTTAGATGCTCAGGGAATGGAATGAATTCGATCTCACCTTTGCCATAATGCTCGATCACAGTTTCGGCGATGGTCTTGAATGGCTCCGCATTGCCCGTACCTAGGTTGAAAATACCTGATTTCTCGGGGTTATCTAGGAACCATAGTTTGGTGTTCACCAAGTCTTGTACGTAGATGAAGTCACGGCTTTGACCGCCTGGTTCGTAACCGTCGTAAGCACCAAACAGTTTCGGATTTTCGCCAGCCAGTACTTGGTTGCGTAGGTGGAATGCCACACTGGCCATGCTGCCTTTATGGTTTTCACGAGGGCCGTAGACGTTAAAGTAACGGAAACCAACGATCTGCGAAGAGGCTGTGGGTAGAATCTCGCGTACGTATTGATCAAATTGGAACTTCGAGAACGCGTACATGTTTAGCGGGTTTTCGTTTTCACGAGACTCTTGGAAAACGGGACCTGGGCCATAAACTGAAGCAGAAGAGGCATAGGAAAACGCAACTTTATGGTCTAGACACCATTTCAACACGGCTTTGGAATACTGGTAGTTGACGTCCATAACGTACTTACCATTCCATTCTGTTGTCGCAGAGCAAGCACCTTCGTGGAAAACAGCTGTGGCTTGAATGTCCAGAGAATCCGACTTGATACGATCTAGGAAGTCGTACATGTCCATGTAATCGGCAATGTCTAGGTCAGAAAGGTTTAGACACTTTTTGCCGTCCGTTAAATCGTCCACAAGCAGAATGTTGCGAATACCGCGCTCGTTCAATGCTTTAATGATGTTGCTGCCGATAAAGCCGGCGCCGCCAGTTACGATATACATAGTCTAAGTCCTGTAATCTCTATGAATCTCGCCATTTTAGCACTTCTGCTAAACCGAGAAAGATGTGATATCCCGTGGTACCCGGCAATGGGAAGCCCTTGCTTTGATTGTTGGCATCGAGATATTCGATCCAACGACCACGGTCAATAAAGTAATGTGTTTCTAGAAACTCAAGCGCTGTGTTGAGGCGCTCTTGGCGCTCACTTTCGCTGATATCGGCGACACAGCAGGCTTTTAAATATTCAGTAATCGGCCAGATGCGCTTGTCGCCATCTACTATGCTAAATGTGTTGCCATCGATGCTGTTCACAATGCCACCATTCGCTGCCAAGCCATGTTTGGTTGCCGTGTGCCAAAGTTGCTGTGCCAACACTAGGTCTTGCTTGCGCCCCGTAATGGCATAGGTTTGATGTAGCAACCAGACCCACTCAAAATGGTGTCCAGGCTCAACCAAGTGGCCAGTTTCTGAATCTAGAGATAAATCTGTTTGGAAAAACTCACGCAGCGTTTGGGTGTTCGGCTCGACAAAATACTGCTCGGCTAACTCACAAATTTCGCTGATGCGTTCGGCGTATTTGCTATCTTGTGTGGCGTGGTACGCTGCGACAAATCCTTCTAACAAATGCATGTGCGGATTTTGGCGACGGACGGTGTCTTCGTTAAGCGGGTAAGCTTCGTAAAAACCACCGCTTGGATGGCGCATTTGTTGGTCTAAAAATTGATCCGTCAGTTCAATGAACTCAAGCGCGCGGCTATCTTGCGTCAGCTGGTAATAATGGCTAAAAGACAGCAGTATAAACGCTAACGCGTAAGCATCACTTTGCGTATCGAGAATGGCCATGTCATCGTTGCGCGAGAAGATCCAGCGACCTTCAATAAAATAAAGTTCAAGAATAGCGTTGAACAAAGCCTGGATTTGCGCATCATAACCTGACATATAACCAAGCTTAGTGGCATGGCTGAGTGTGTAAAGTTGACGACATTGGGTGAGTAGGCGTACACGACCCACTGGGTTATGTTGCCAATCAAGGGTTAAGCTTTCGCGGCTGTAGCCTTCGATAGTGAAACCGTGGCTGACCCAGTTTGGAATCAGACCTTGGAAGATGTGGTTTGCACAGGATTCGATGCGTTTGTGCAAGGTTTTAGGCATTTCCATGTTGATCAATTTCACATGAGTCCAAATTGAAAGTTCGTTATGATAAAATGTTTGCCCTCAAAAATCGATGAAAAGCGCCATGATATCCTCACATTTAAACTTTAAGAACAAACACATCCTTGTTGTCGGTGACGTAATGCTGGATCGCTACTGGCACGGTGGCACCTCTCGTATTTCACCGGAAGCGCCCGTTCAGGTGGTAAAAGTTTCCAATGTTGAAGACCGCCCAGGTGGCGCTGCCAACGTTGCTTTAGGTCTTGCCAAACTCGGCGTACGCGTGTCCTTGGTCGGCGTAGTGGGCAATGATGAAAACGCTGTGGCGCTGGAAAACTCTCTTACTAAGCATGGCGTTGAATGTCATTTTGTCACCGCGGACAAACTGCCAACCATTACCAAGCTGCGTGTTATTAGTCGTCATCAGCAGCTGATTCGTTTGGACTTTGAGGAGCGTGAAGACTCCTTGAGCCAAAACCAAGCGGTGGCAGACAAGGTGGCGCAATTGCTGCCACACGCCAATGCCGTGATCTTTTCAGACTACGCTAAAGGCTGTCTGTCTGATGTGCAAAGCTTGATTAAGATGGTCAACGGCGCGAACGTACCGAGCTTTGTTGATCCCAAAGGGGACGATTTCTCTATTTACCAAGGGGCAACCTTGGTGAAACCTAACTTGGTGGAATTTGAGGCCATCGTAGGCAAGTGTGCAAGCTTGAAAGAGATTGAAGCTAAAGGTCTGGAGCTGCGTCAGCGGTTTGGCTGGAAAGCGCTGTTAGTGACCCGTGGTGAAGATGGCCTAGTGTTATTAGAAGACGGTAAACCCTCATTCTCATTGGCCACAGCAGCCAAAGAAGTGTTTGATGTAACGGGAGCTGGTGATACGGTCGTGGCGGTGTTAACGGCTGTTTTCACGACCAGCAAACGTTTTTCTGACGCAGTAGACTACGCTAACCAAGCTGCTGGCTATGTGGTGGGTAAATTAGGGACTGCGTCCATTGATGCAGATACCCTTGAAGCAATTATGTTTGCCCGCTCTCATTCGAGTAACTTTGGGGTGCTATCACCAGAGGAGCTACAAGAGCAGATCAAACTGGCTCAGCTGAATGGTGAGAAAATAGTTTTCACAAATGGCTGTTTCGACATTCTGCATCCAGGCCATGTGACCTATATTAAACAAGCGAAGGCCTTAGGTGATCGTCTAGTGGTGGCCGTGAATACCGATGCCTCGGTCAAGCGCCTAAAAGGTGAAAGCCGTCCGATTAATGATTTAACCCATCGTATGGCGGTGCTTGAAGGGATTGGTGCCATCGACTGGGTTACGTGGTTCGACGAAGACACGCCGTTAGAAATCATTCAGCAACTTACACCGGATGTATTAGTCAAAGGTGGTGATTACACCATCGAATCCATTGTTGGTGCAGACCACGTGCTGGATCATGGCGGCGAAGTGAAAGTGTTGACCTTCGTGGACGGTTATTCCACGACCAAAATTATTGAAAAGGCGAATAGCTAATGACAACCCCTGATCAGCAAGCTCCAGACGGAAAATCGGGAGTTAAGATTTACTTACGCCTGCTGGGGTATATTAAAGCCCAATGGGCGGTATTTCTTGTCAGTGTGTTGGGATACATGCTTTATGGTGCGATGGAACCGGCGTTAGCCGCGCAACTTAAATATATTGTTGATGTGGTCTCGACTGGCGCCATTGAAGAAAATCGTTTGCTGATTCCGGCAACTATCCTAGGCATCTTTTTGCTACGTGGGATCGGAACATTTTTTGGTAGCTACTTTATGGCTAAGATCGCCAACAAAGTGGTCTACGATCTTCGTACCACCATGTTCGATAAGTTAGTGCTGTTGCCCACCAGCTACTACAGTGAAATGCCTTCAGGACGCCTGCTATCCAAACTGACTTACGATACTGAGCAGGTAATTGGTGCCGTGACCTCGGCGGTAAAAACCTTGCTTCGCGAAGGTTTGACGGTGATCGGCCTACTGGGCTACATGCTGTACACCAACTGGAAACTGTCTCTTCTATTCCTGCTTATCATTCCTCTTATTGGTTACGTGGTTTCTTACGCCTCCAAGCGTTTTCGCAAGCTGAGCCAACGTATTCAAAATGCCATGGGCGGCGTGTCCGATGTGGCGTCTGAATCCATCAAAGGCCATGAAGTGGTGAAAATCTTTGGTGGCTTTGAATACGAGCGTGATCGCTTTCGCCAAGCAGCGGGGGATAATAAGCGCAGCCAATTGAAGATGGAGCTTACCAAGGCGCTGAATATTCCTGTGGTGCAGTTTTTAGTCGCTATTTCGTTGGCAATGTTGATCTGGTTAGCGCTTGATCCGACCTTGAGTCAACATATGTCCGCCGGTGATTTTGTTGCCTTTATTGGTGCGGCTGGCATGTTGAGTAAGCCTGCTCGTCAGTTGACGGATGTGAACAGTATCTTGCAGAAAGGTATTGCGGCAGCACAAAGTATCTTTGAATTCTTAGATATGGCAGAAGAAGCGGACACAGGTAAAAAAGAGCTAAAAAATGCCAAGGGTGAAATTGAGTGGCGTAACTTGAGCTTCCAATACCCTAGTAGTGAGCGCTTAACTCTAGATAACATCAACTTGGTGTTGCCAGCAGGGAAAACCTTGGCATTAGTAGGGCGCTCCGGCGGTGGTAAATCCACATTAGCGAATTTAGTTCCGCGTTTATATGACGTTACAGATGGCGACTTGATGATTGACGGCTCAGATAGCCGTGAGTACGGCCTGAAAAGCTTGCGCAGTCAGATTGCCCTCGTCAACCAAAATGTGGTGCTGTTTAATGGTTCGATCCGTGAAAACATTGCCTACGGTTATCTTCGGGGTGCACCAGAAGAAGATGTGATTGCCGCCGCAAAAGCAGCCAACGCTTGGGAGTTTATCGAAGGTCTTGAGCATGGTTTGGATACCATGGTTGGCGAAAACGGCGTGCTTCTTTCCGGCGGTCAGCGTCAGCGTATTGCCATCGCTCGAGCGATTTTGAAAAATGCGCCGATTCTTATTTTAGACGAAGCGACCTCTGCGTTGGATAGCGAATCTGAGCGTGCGATTCAGCAAGCGTTAGATAGCTTGATGAAAAACCGCACTACCATTGCCATTGCACACCGACTTTCAACCATTGAAAACGCAGATATTATCGCGGTTGTCGATCACGGTATTATTGTTGAAGTAGGCTCACATAAAGAGCTATTGGCGCAAAACGGTGCGTACGCGCAATTGCATCAGAAACAATTCAACGAAGAGTAAGTGTATGTGGCTCTATCGTGTGTTGCTTGCCCTTGCGTCCCCCTTTATCGCGCGACGTATTTGGCGTTTTCACAAACGCTACGATAACTATCGAGTGCAGGAAGCGCTCGGTAACTGGGGAGTTGTGCAAGCGGATCTTTGGTTGCACTGTGCGTCCGTTGGCGAAGTGCTCGCAGCTAAGCCATTAATTACGCGATGGCTTGAGGCGCATCCTAGCAAGCAACTGCTGATCACCACGGTGACGCCAACCGGTGAAGAGCAAGTGCAAAAATGGTTTGCCGGTAACGTTCAACACCGTTATTTACCTTTAGACCACAAGATCTGTGTACAGCGGGCCTTAAGCCAGCTTCATTGTTCTCAGTTCGCTATTATCGAAACCGAGCTTTGGCCCAATTTACTTCAAGTAGCAAAAGCCAAAAGCATAACCATTCAAATCATTAATGCCCGTTTAAGTGAGCGTTCAGCCAAGCGTTATGAAAAGTTTGGCTGCTTCTCTAAACCTCTGATGGCTTTGCCGGATCGTTTCTTGGCTCACGCTGAAGCCGATGCAAAACGCTTTCGATCGTTGGGCGCAAAAGACGTCTCAGTGGTGGGCAATATCAAATTTGATATCACTGCGCCAGAAGACAGTGAAGTGCCTGTTTGGCGCGAAGCAATTGCTCCCAACCACGAATTTATTTGGGTTGCCGCCAGCACTCATGAGGGCGAAGATGCGCAGTTTTTAGAGGCGCACCAAGCTCTTAGAAAACAAATACCGCAAGCAAAATTGATCTTAGTCCCTCGCCATCCTGAGCGCTTTGATGCCGTTTATGAACTCAGCCAACAACAAGGCTTTCACACCGCTCGGCGCTCGGCTGATCAGCTGGATACTTGGGCGCAAGCAGAAGTGCTGCTCGGTGATAGTATGGGTGAAATGATGCGCTACTTCGCTATCTCTGATGTAGCCTTTGTTGCGGGCAGCATGATCGAACGGGGAGGGCACAACCCAATAGAACCCGCGATATTAGCTAAGCCAGTAATCGTTGGTGAACACACCTTTAACTTTGCCGACATCACAGAATCACTGATACACGATGGCGGTGCTGCACGAGTGCACTCGGTGAGTGAGTTGTTGGAACAGTTGCTTATACTGCAAGACGTCAAACAGCGACAAACCATGGGGCAAAAAGCCCTTATTAACGCTCAATCAAATCAAGGTGCGTTGGCGCGGGTATTAGATTATTTAAAAATTTAGGTTGGAACATGACCTATTTGAGAAATTTAAATGCATAGATATTTTATGGTTTGTATGTTGCTACTGGGGAGTAGCTATTCTGGCTTGGTATCGGCGAATGACGATGGCTTTTCAGGGCGCTTCACTGTTCATGAAGATGGAGTGGTACTGGATACATTGACTGGATTGACGTGGCAACGGTGCAGTTTAGGCGCCCGCTGGCAAGCAGAGCAAGGCTGCCTTGGGGAACCTGAGTTGATGACACTTGCCGAAGCTAAGTTCGCCGCCGCCCAATCGGGGGATGGATGGCGAGTTCCTAGTATTGAGGAGTTGTACAGTCTTGTCGCACCAGAGCAAGTGAATCCAGCAATCAATGCGACTGTTTTTCCCGATATCATAGATTCAAGCGAAGGGGCTCCCTATTGGAGTGTTACGCCAATTGCAGAGCTTCCTCCACTTACATACTATGTGGATTTTATGAGTGGCCGAGTAGATGGTCACAGTGATGGTTTTGCTCTTTCAGTGCGTCTTGTACGCGGTGAGTAATAATGTGTTGAGTCTTAAGGTCATTCACAGGTAAAGGGGAATCCCTTTACCTGTTGAGGCTGATCTTTACGGTTTCGTTTTATAATAAAAGTCAAAGCTGATGCTTTGTATGTCCGCGCGTTGTTCTTGTGTTTCCCCGCTTAGATGATTGAAGTCGATGCGGTAGAGCATATCTTTATTTTCACCGCGAATACTCATGTCATCACGCTGGTTATCTTCGCCACTCTGTGTTGCAAGTAATTGCTTAGCAAAAGCTTCTAAATCAAGTGTCACCGGCTCCATACCTGTCAATGTCACACTCAAATAGGGCGCCTTATATTCCACTATAAAGGTTTCTTCACCTGTCAGTGTGATTTCATGCTTCGGCGAGTCTTGCTCATCAGTGAGCATGTATAGGTAGTTGCTTTCAATTAAACGATCATAGCCAGCAATATCTTTGTAGTGCTGATCTTGTGGGTAAAATGCAAAGCTGTTCTCGTCTGGTGTCTCACTGTAATAGCTAACAAACTCGAATCCCATGGCTTCTGTTAACGAGTGAGCGATGCATTCAAAGTCATTGTCTTCTTTTGGGGCGCTAAACCAAGTTTTAATCAGATCATCGCGTTCTGTTTGGCATAGATACATCAAGATAGAGCTGATGTTCTTTCGTGTTTCAAAACTTGGCTCAACCGTTGGGGCAACGATCTTTCCGTTTACTAGGATATTGTTTTCTATCAGCATAGTTTCCAATCTAGCTTTTTGGCTTTGCCCTGAAACGGAAATAGCACTCCATGGCCCTATGGTGGCGATGAGCATCAATACGGCTAGCGACATGGGGATTGCTCGAATAGGTAAACGCTTGAGAGTTCCGGCAATCGCTAAAAATGCAAACCATATGGCTGATATGGCTAACATGTAGCGCGATTCAGTGATGCCATAAGCGTTGATGCGTTCCCAAATTGCATAGAAATGGAAGCCGACAGGAACGATCATGGCCGGAAACAGTATTCGGTAAAATAAGCGTAGTTGGGGGGCTCCGTGCTCACGTAGAGGATGTGCCAACAAATACGTGATGATTCCGGCGCCAATAAAGCCGCTAATCAAATAAGCTAAATGCCCATTCGGTACCTCACCCGTTACCAGAATCTTTATAAAATACGCATAAAGAACCCCAAGATAGATAAACACCATGGGGGCTGAAATCCAGTTCACAATAAACTTAAGCCCGGTAGGTGTGTTGCAATCTTCCTTGGTAAACGTAAAGCGCTCTGGCACCCAGCTTAGTGCATATAAGGGACCTAAAATTAAGCAGGCGAATGACCAAATATCGTTGTATACCTCACTCGGAATCGGCACGCTAAACAGAATATCAACCGCCCAAAGCGCTGTGCACAGACCTCCAGCGAAGAGTAGTAGGGCGACATAGGACACCACAACCCCGAACCACATTTTATGGTTGAAAAACCAAACAGAAAGATCGTCCCCACTCCTTAAGTAAGGCGCAATCATCAATGCTAACAGGAGCGCAGGGAGCAAGTAGAAAAAATGCATCCACCATAAAGATGGTAACCACGCCAATGCCGTAATCGCACCGACACACAGAATAGATACACCGTATTCTTTAGTCCGGCTTAAGCCTTGGCTTTGGGCCAGCAGTCGAATGATTCCAAGCATGATAAATGATGTCCCTAGGACAACGATCAAACGCTCGATAAATTTGTCATCAATGCTAACGGCTTGATGGTTAAGTAGTAGACTAATCACAAACAATGTTGACGTGCATATTACGGATAAAGGAAAGCGTATAACCGTATCCATTAAGTCATTGAATGGAAAAATTTTGTTTAATAATTTCAAAGTGTTAGATCCTTTTAAACGCCGAAACTACGAGGTGCTTGTTTTTAACATGAATCATACTGGGACAGTCGTGTTAGTCAATGTAAATGCCTACTCAAAAGGCTCTAGCATCACAGACTGGCGAGAGGGGCAAAGAGGCCGAAAAGAATAGCTGTTGTGAGGTGCGTTATAGCGAACGCCTGATTCATAGGCTTTTAGAAATAGCATGATCGAATCAGGCGTTTTTATCAGAAAACTATTACGGATTTTAAAACTTCATGTCCAGCTCAACATAAGCGGTTGTTGGCGCTCCTTTGCTGATACCGGCACCGTAAGGTTGGTCCGGCCCACTCAGTGAGTAATAGTCTTCGTTGAAGAGGTTCTTCACACCAAAGGCAATGATATTGTCCTGATTACTTGGGTTAAACTGATAGCTAATGCGGGTATTCCAGAGAGAAAAAGATGGTAGTTTTCCAGTGTAATAGGTATTACTGTTTACCGTCAGATCATCGGTGTTTTCGTTGTCTGCGTATTGGGATGTTTGACTGTAATTATCTAGGTTCCATGTCCAGCGGCCTGTTTGATATTCCATACCAAGGTTTGTGACAACATTGGAGTAATAAGGTAGCTCTTTTCCTTTTAAGTCACCATCACGGAACTCTGCTTGGGTATAAGCCAAATTTCCGTACACGCTAACCCCTGTGTTTGGAAAAGCATAGCTCGCCCCTAGTTCGACACCGTAATGTTGAGTCTCACCTTTGTTGACGTGGTATTCCAAACCGTCGTCGTACTGTAGCTGATTATCAAAGTTGATATTAAACAAGGTCATTTCAGCACTTAGATTATCCTTGTTATAACGTCCGCCAACTTCAATCGTTTTCGCGATCTCTGGTTTTAGCGTATTTCTTTCGGTATCTGACAACTGTAAGTGCTGCAAGGTACCAAAGGATGTACTGTAGTTAGAGAATAAGGTTGTTGCTGGAGACATTAGATAAGCGACACTCAATGACGGTAAGACTTCGTTGTAGTGCCTTTCGTTGCGGAAATCGTTTTCGTTGTTTTTTCTGACCTTGCTGTGACGGAAGACGGTTACATCCTCAAAACGAACCCCAGGAGTGATGCGCCAATCACCCATGCTGATTTTATCGTCAATAAAGGCTGCATGAGCGGTGGTACCGGCACTGTCGACGCTACGCAAAACGCCAGTAACAGACCTTGGAGCAGCACCAGCAGCGAAGTTATTCCAGCGGTATCTTTCTATATCGGCTTCTTCTTTGATAAAGCGGTAACCAACGGACACTTCGTGATCGGTATCACCGATATATAAGAGTTGGCTAAAACGAGGCTCTATACCAAAGACATTGTATTCTCGGTCCCATTCGTCATAGCGCTGGCGCGAATCAGGGTTAAATTGCAGACCATAACCACGGAAAGTATTGGCGGCATACGCTTGGATTTCGAATTGCTGTGCGTCGCTTAAATCATTGATATAGCGAATTCGGCCCTCTGTGCGATCGCCTTTAAAATGGTTGTAATCATAACGGGATTGCCAAGGATCAGAGGCGTATTCTTGCGGGTTCAAGCCTCCAGGAATTTTCGTTTTGCCTTTATAATAGCGCAGGTGGCCGTCTAGGCTTTCAGTATCAGAGAGCCAAACCTCGCCTTTTACAAGTAAATCATCAATGTCTTCATCGGAGTTTTCTCGATAACCTTCCCCATGACTGCCGGAGTAAAATACGGCTAGGCCTGTATCTTCATTTAACTTGCCACTTGCCGAAGCGCTAACTTGCCCAAGGAAATTTTGCTCGCCAGCATCAATGGCTGTTTCCGATTTTAAACGTAGGCGAGATGTGGTTTCCTCAGTAATCTTGGGAGTAACAAAGTTAATGATGCCACCCACGTTTTGTGGTCCATAACGGACCGAACTACCACCTTTGACTACGTCGATAGAAGCTAAGTTACCCAATGCGGTAGGGGCGATAGACAAATGCGGTTGACCATATGGAGCAAACGATAATGGCATGCCGTCTAACAGGATGGTGGATTTTTCGGAAAAACGTGATTGTAAACCACGTACACCAATGCTAAGGGCATGATTACCGCCGTAGCTTTCGGCCGGAACTCGTACCTGAACACCAGGGATTTTTCGAAATGCCTCGCTAAGAGAGCTTGCTCCAGACTTTTCGATTTCCTCTTGAGTCAAACGATTTCGGGCACCGGGGAAAGTATGTACAGTACCTTGGTCCACATTGCTCAGCCAGTCTCCAGTAATAGATAACTGATCTAATTCGACACTTTGGGCGTTATTCGCTTTGATGACTTCTAGACTTAATAGGTTATCCGAATCAATCTGATAGACCACATTGGTATGTTTTAACAAGGTATCAAGCGCTTGCTTTGTGCTCATATTACCTTTTACTGCTTGCCCCTGAAGACCGTCGAGTTGACCCGGCGTGAGGATGATATGTAAGCCCGTATGCTCCGCTAAGTCAGTGATTGAACGGCTTAGAGCTTGTGCCGGAATATCAAAATATTGGCTTTGTGTCAGTTGGGAGCTCGAACTTTGTTGAGCATAAGCGCTTGGTATCAAGCTAATGGTTAGGGCTGTTGTGAGTAGTCCCGCGGCGATATATTTGTTGTATTGGTTTTGATTGCTCTGGCGAATGGCCACATTAAGGTGGGTCAGTTTTGGAACGGACATCCGTTACTCCTGTTGTTTACCGATATATTTACAGAGAATAATTCTCGTTTTCAATGTTAGGTAAGACGTATTAGGAGGTCAGACGCCCAACCCTAATGAGCACTTTTTCTGAGTTTTTTGCGTATAGGGTTGGGGGAGGTGGTCTAAGTACTCGTAAAATCTGGAGAGTGGCTGTTTAGCGCAATAACACCAGACGATGGAATAATGTGTTCGCCTCGAGATGAAGGCTTTTGTTTAGCATCTTTAGGGTCAGATCCAAATCTCCTAAAGGTATTACTCCCGTTATTTTCTCTGCTCTACGATCAATGTCTAATAGAACGAGTTTTTGCGAATAGTGACGGTTTAGTAGGGCTACTACGTCAGATAATGGCACATCATCTAACCTCAGTAAGTGACGCTTCCAGTCTGGCAAATACAGTTCATGGTTCTTAGTTAGAGAGAGTGAGCCTGTATCTTTACTGAATGAGACACCTTGGCCTGCTTCTAATGTAAGGCTGGCTATTTTTTCCTGATTATGCCGCGGGAAATCGACCTTCAGTTTACCTTCAGTTAATGTCGTTTGAACTTCATGTTCTAGCTGACGAACATTAAACGCTGTGCCCACGGCCGTTGCGATTACGCCTTGGCTACTAACACGAAAAGGCTGTGTTTTGCTCTTCGCGACTTCAAAAAAAGCTTCGCCATACAATAGTTCAATACTACGAAACGAGTCTGAGTAGTTTACATTCACGGCACTTTGGCTATTAAGATGCAGCGTGCTGCCATCCGCCAAGCGAATGGTTTGTTGCTCGCCGACAGTCGTGAAATAGTCAGGGGAATACCAGAGATGGGGGGGTAAAAGTGCGACCACTAAAGCGACTAATGTGGTCACTGACAGTGCTGACAAAACGCGTTGCTTGGAGAACCATTTGGGAACGTGTTTTGGTGTCTCAAGCTTGCAATGAGAGCCTTGTGTTTTCGTCGCATCTTCTTTTGCTGAAGAAACTACTTTCTCTGTTGCTGTGCCCATGTCTTGCCACAGCAGGCAAGTTTCTAGGTATAAGGCTTCATGCTCTTTCTCTTGCTCAAGCCACTGTTTAAATTGATCGAGTAATGGCTGATTATCTGGCTCAGCTTGAAGTTTGATAAACCATTCTTGGGCCTGTTCATGGGCCGTGTTGTTGATATTTTGGGGAATGTTGGTTTTCATAGTTTTAATGTTCTGCCCATTAACTCTTGATACGCATTAGTTAAGGTCGGTGATTAATGCGCTACGGCATTTTTGTAATGCATTTTTCAAGTGTTTTTCCACCATGGTTTGAGAGACATCCATCTCCTTCGCGACTTCCTTAAGTGTCATTTCTTGCAGTCGTGCCAACACTAAGGCTTCCTTTGCTCGCTCCGGTAATTGAGAAATGGCCCACTGTAACTGTTCTAAATGACGCGTTTTGATCACCTCTTCTAGGTGCTCTGGTTCTGGAGATATCAACTCTTCTAATGCCTCATCTGTCTCAAACACGGGCTTTTTTTGCTGCTGACGTAAATGATCGAGGGCTAAATTGGTGGCAACCTTCATGAGGAACGACTTAGGTTGGCGAATGACTTCAATTCCTGGGATGTTAGACAAACGCACAAAAGTATCCTGTAAAAGATCCTCTGCAATGTCCCTATTTTTTACCATACTGAGCAAATGCGAAAGAATATTTTGCCTGTGCTCCTGATACATCCTTGCTATGACCTGCTCTTTCTGACTTTGGCGAGAATCCGAAATGTCAGCTTTGTGTAAGACATCTTCCTTGTTAACGGGACTATCCAAAAAAATGCTACTCATTTTCCTGACTCGGGTTGGGTGTTGGGGGAAAGCATACGTCTTTATTTAGTAATGTTAATTATTATCAAATGAGAATATTTATTATACACATTTTTATCAAAAGAAATGTGTGAAGAGGGAAGGCGCTGCAGGCGAACAACTCAATGTCAGTTGGAGTCGCAGTCTTTTTAAGACTATTACGTAATGTTTAGACATCCGCTTAGGGTTTGCTAGAATAGCGCTGATTTATCTCATGGGGTGTGGCTTTGGCCGCTGAGAAACCATTGCTGGTTAACCCATTGAACCTGAACCAGATCATGCTGGCGTAGGAATTGAGATAGCAAGCCCTTCACATCTTGCCCATCCAGTTATACGCCGCTCATTTAGGAGCGACTATGTCTTTCAAATCGTTTGCGTTGGCAACAACGGCTTTATTAGCGACCTCTTTGGTGTCTGCTGAAACCTTAACTGTGTATACCTATGATGCCTTTGCATCGGAATGGGGCCCGGGCCCTAAAATCAAAACCAATTTTGAAGCACAGTGTGGCTGTGAACTAAACTTTGTGGCGCTGGATTCATCGGTAGGCATTTTGTCCCGTGTTCAACTTGAAGGTGAAGCGTCTGAAGCGGATGTGCTGCTTGGTCTTGATCTCAACGTGATGGAGGCGGCGAAACAAACGGGGTTACTAGAGAAACACAGCGTGGATACCTCAAACGTCACCACACCTGGTGGTTGGAATGACGACAACTTTGTGCCATTCGACCAAGGTTACTTTGCCTTTATCTACGACAGTGAAAAGCTGGCAACAGCCCCGACATCGCTAAAGGATGTAGTGGAAAACCAAGATCTGAAAGTCATTTACCAAGACCCTCGCACGTCAACACCAGGTTTAGGGTTATTGCTTTGGATGAAAGCTGTCTACGGTGATCAGGCTGCAGACGCATGGGCGAAGCTGGCAAGTCATACCGTGACGGTCACGAAAGGCTGGTACGATGGTTACAGTTTGTTCCTAAAAGGGGAAGCGGACGTGGTATTAAGCTACACCACATCGCCTGCTTACCACATCGTTGCTGAGGGCGAACACAAATACAAAGCCGCTGAAGCAAGTGAAGGGTTTTACCCGCAAATCGAAGTGGCGGCAGTGCTAGAGAATGCGCCAAACAAAGCGTTAGCTGAACAGTTTATGCAGTTTATCCTAGAGCCGGGCTTCCAAAATGTGGTGGCGACGGGCAACTGGATGTACCCAGTCATGGCGAATGTGGATCCACTGCCAGAAGCCTTTACCTCTCAACCGCAACCAACCAAAGTGCTAACGCTGGATGCTGAGCAAGTGGCTCAAAATCGTCAGGCGTGGATCAATGAATGGTTGGAAGCGACGACCCACTAAGCTTTGATCTTCTCCTCCCATTTACGCCCAGCATGGCTGGGCGTTGCTGTTTATCTGGTAATCGCGGGCGCTGCGCTGGTTGCGTTGCTTGGTTACGCGTCGCCAAGTGATTGGGGGCGCTATCTCGCGGATCCCTATACGTGGCGTGTGGTGCGTTTTTCGTTTACTCAAGCGAGCCTAAGTGCACTGTTAAGTATTCTGCTTGCCATACCGATGGCGTCCTGCCTGTTTCATCGGCGCTTTATTGGGCGTCAAACACTGTTGTCTCTGTTTGCCATTTCCATGGTGGTGCCGACCATCGTGGCGATTCTTGGCATTGTTGTGGTCTATGGTCGTAACAGCTGGTTTACTTCGCTGTTTGGTGTGTCATTTCCCCTTTATGGCCTAGGCGGCATTTTATTAGCCCATGTGTTTTTCAATATGCCGCTTGCGGTACGGGTGATCTTGCAGGCTTATCAATTGATTCCAGATGCTCAGTGGCGTCTTGCCAGCCAATTGGGGTTGTCCCGTTGGCATGTATTTCGTTTGATTGAATGGCACTATCTTAAAAAGAATCTGCCAGGCTTGTTTCTGCTGATTTTTATGTTGTGTTTCTCAGGCTTTGCTGTGGTCTTAAGTTTGGGGGGCGGGCCGCGCTCCAGTACCTTAGAAGTGGCCATTTATCAGGCTTTACGCTTTGAATTTGATTTGAATAAAGCCAGTTATTTGTCTTTACTGCAGGTGTTTATTTGCTCATTAGTTGCCCTGGCTGTGTATAAGCTGGTGCCCGCTATTCGACAAGATGTCAGCTTGTATCAAGGGGCGCGTTTGCTTATGCGCAGCAGCCGTTTGGCCATGCTGGTGGACTTTGGGTCGTTAATCATTGTGTTGTTGTGGATATTGCCGCCATTTATTGCCATTTTCGCGCCGATTGTGACGCCGTTGTTTTGGCAAACCTTATGGCAAAGTGATCTGTGGTGGTCGTTGTGGCACTCAGTTCGCATCGCTTTGCCATCGGGGGTGTTGGCTTTATTGATTGGTTTAAGCATTGCCGCGTTGGCGCGCGCTTTACGTTGGCGTCGAGGTGGCGACGGGTGGGCGCAAAAATTGGAACAATCCGGTAACTTGGTGTTGATGGTGCCAAGTTTGGTATTGGCAACAGGCTTATTTTTAATGTTCCGTAATATCGGCATCAGCATTAAGCATGCGTACTGGATTGTGGTGTGGGTCAATGCGGTAATGGCTTTGCCGTTTGTGCTGCGGGCCATTATGCCGACGGTATATCAGCAGGAAAAGCGCTTTCGTCATTTGTATGAGCAGATGAATGTGGTTGGTCTGGCTCGCTTGCGTATGGAATGGTCGCAGATTCGTTCAGCAGTGGCGCAAGGCTTGGCCTATGCGGTATTGCTCAGTCTTGGGGACTTAGGTGTGGTGGCTTTGTTTGGCTCAAAAGGCTTGGAAACCTTGCCCATGTATTTGTATCAACTGATTGGCTCTTACCGTGTTGAGCAAGGTGCCTGTGTGGCTGTTGTGTTGATTTTGCTCTGTTTGGTTTTATTTTCTTTGATCAATCGCCTAATAGGAGGTCGCCGTGTTGTCGTTTGATTTACGCTATCGTTGGCAAGATTTTCAAGCCCACTATCAAGCGCAACTCCCATTAGGTGTCACTTCGATACTGGGAGCGAGTGGGGGAGGCAAGAGTACCTTGCTGGCCTTGCTGGGTGGGTACATTGAAGGGCAAGGTAGCATTCAATTTGAGGGTCAAGAGCTGCTGTCGTTAGCACCTTATGAGCGCCCTATTACCACCTTATTTCAGAGCGATAATCTCTTTCCGCAATTGAGTGTCTGGGACAATATTGCCATTGGTCTGTCGCCGTCACGCTCATTGAGCGACGAGCAAAAACACAAAGTGCATTGGGCTTTAGAGCAGGTTCAGCTACAAGTGTATGCCGACAAGTTTCCTGATCAGTTGTCTGGAGGTCAGGCCCAGCGAGTAGCTATCGCTCGTGTGCTGGTTCGTAAAAAGCCCATTTTGTTGTTAGATGAGCCCTTTAGTGCGCTGGACCCTAAGTTGCGTTCAGATATGCTGCATTTGATTAAAGATCTTACTCATCGCTATCAATGGACCACCCTTATGGTGACTCATAGTCCAGCGGATGCAATGTTGTTGGGGGGGCAAGCGTTGCTGCTGGAGGAAGGTAGGGTGGTTGTTCAAGCCGACGCTAAAATATTAAGCGAAATTCCACCAGATTCTCCGTTTAACCGCTATCTGCATATTTCCATGCCCGTTAAATAAAGCGATGATAGCGCACCACTCTGTTTGACCCGCAAGGAACTGTCTGTGAACGATATTTACCTCGTGAAAAAAGGTATCTACGCAACCATTGCTTACGCTTTTATTATGTCTATTACGGCGGTGGCTGCAAAGCAGGTGCAAACCCAAATAGCGGTACCTGTGTTGGTATTTTGGCAAAGCTTGTTTTGTCTTGTGATTTTGTTTCCTCAGATGTGGGGGAAATGGCAGCGACGCCCGTTGCATGTCATCAAAGCGCACTTTCTTCGTAGTCTCGGTGGTTTTGTTGGCTTCTTATTTTACTACTGGGCACTGAATCATATTCCGTTAGTCGAAGCGTCCTTGTTGCGTTCCTGTGCCCCTTTGTGTGTGCCTTTTGTAGTGTTGATCATGCATCGTGTGATGATTCCAAAAGCCCGTTGGTTACCATTATTGATAGGTTTTATTGGGGTGGCGTTGGTTATCAATCCAACCCCAGGACATTTTAACCCTTGGCATATAGTGGGGTTCTTGTCGGCCGTTGGCTTAGCTTTCTCAATGGTTACCACTCGTATGCTGAGCAGTCATGTATCAGGGCAAGAGACGATGTTTGTCTATTTTGCGTTCTCGGCATTGATGTCGTTGCCATTGGCATTTGGGCAAGGGGAAAGCTTAGCGTTGCCTTCAGATACCTGGATTTGGGTATTGCTAGTTTCTGCTACCTTGTATGTGGGCATGTATTTATACACGTTAGCTTACACTTATGCGCCCGCGAGTGTGGTATCACCTGTGAGCTATATTGGTATTGTGTTTGCTGGATTTTGGGGGTGGGTTATTTGGGGGCATGTCCCAGATTGGCTGGCCATCTCTGGGACCGTGTTGATTTTCTTGAGTATTCTGATCAGTGCACGTTTGAATCGAAAGTAAATTAAGCTTTGGCTTTATCCTGTTTAACGCGTTGGTTCAAAATGGTGGCGATGCCAATGCCAGTGAAAATAAGCAGGATGCCGATACCATGGAAGCTTTCAATTTGCTCTCCCAAGAAGAGTACAGATAGAAAAATACTAAATACCGGCAGCAGGTGAACAAAGTGGCCTGCTACCGCTGCCCCCAATTTTTGTACACCGATATTCCAGCAGATAAACGCGCCAATCGAAGCAAAAATCCCCATATAGACAATGGCTCCCCAGTTGGCGCTGGTAAGCGCTGTAACATCACTGCTGGAGAATAGTAAAAATAGTGGGAACTGAATGCAGGTGCCCATTATTGCAGTGACGGCAAAGAAGCTCAGAATGTTCATCGCAGGACGCTTGGTTAGCAACACTGAGTAAATAGCCCAGCTTACTGCAGCGCTGATGATCCACAGATCGCCACTGGAAATGGTTAAATGTAAAAAGGTGTCTAGGCTACCGCGGCTGACAATCACAATGGCGCCAATCGTTGAAATCAAAATGCCGGTATTCTGTAACGCACTGGTTTTGCTGCCCAGTAACAGTCGAGCGGTGATCAAAATCATCACTGGCATGATGGAGTTGAGTAATACGGCATTAGTAACCGTAGTGGACGTCAGGCCAATGTAGAGAAATAGGTTGTAATTACAGATGCCTAAAAAGGCAAAAAACAGCAGCATGGGCCAGTGTTTTTGGATTAATCCCCAGTCGCTGATGATTTTCTTATAAGCGAAGGGCAGGATCAGCAAACAGGCGATACTCCAGCGGAAAAAAGAGATAGTGTAAGGATCAATACCATCCGATACCGTTAGGCGTCCTAATACATAGTTTCCGGACCAAAATAAAATCGGTAGCAATAAATAGACAAAAGCGGGCATAGCAAGTCCTTGCTGATTTTTTCTAAGCAAAACAGAATCATTACAATAGTGGCTCAACATAACCAGTAATCACTGACCTGTCTAGGATTGCAGGGTGGAACTTACGCCATTTAGGCGACCCAGTGAAACAGTCTTTTTAAAAGGCACCAAAGAAAAGGTTAAATTTTATCCGCTTAGGCTTTTTAATTTTATGGGGGCAGTATATAATTCGCGTCCCCGTAAACCATACTCCTTGTCTCACAGCTTTTTAACGGGGAAAGCGTGGAGACTAAGAACCCATAAGGAGCAATCATGCGTCATTATGAAATCGTGTTTCTGGTACACCCAGATCAAAGCGAACAAGTTCCAGCAATGGTCGAGCGTTACACTAACTTGATCACTGAAGACGGCGGTAAAGTACACCGTCTAGAAGACTGGGGCCGTCGTCAACTAGCTTACCCAATCAACAAAATCCACAAAGCGCACTACGTTCTTATGAACATTGAAGCGTCTGAAGGTGTGATGGCTGAGCTAAACGACACTTTCCGTTACAACGATGCGATCATCCGTAACCTAGTTATCCGTCGTAAAGAAGCGGTAACTGAAGTGTCTCCAATCAAAGCTGCTGAAAGCCGTGAAGAGCGTCGTTCTGCTCCACAGCGTGAAGAGCACAAATCAGAAGCTGCGGACAACGCAGAAGACTCTGCTGAATAATTGATTAATTAGGAGATACACTATGGCTCGTTTTTTCCGTCGTCGTAAATTCTGCCGTTTCAGTGCAGAAGGCGTTAAAGAGATCGATTACAAAGATCTAGACACTCTAAAAGGTTACATCACTGAAACTGGTAAAATTGTACCAAGCCGTATTACTGGCACACGTGCACGCTACCAGCGTCAGCTAGCGACTGCTATCAAACGCGCTCGCTACATCGCTTTGCTTCCTTACACTGACGGTCACTTCAATTAATAAGTGATTTAAGAAGTATTTCATGGGCGGCTTGGCTAACTGGGTAATGATAAAACGCATGAATGCGATCCTTGTGGTGGCATTGTGCAGCATCATACCGATGATGTTTTGGCTAGGCGCTGCGGTCTTAGGACTGGTTGTACTTCGCAAAGGTGTAAAAGACGGAATACCCGTGATCGCTTGGGGTGGCTTACCGGCACTTGTGCTGTGGGTCATTCAAGGTGATGCGACGGCATTCATGGTGTTGATTGACACATTTATTTTAGCCTATGTGCTGAGAGAAAAGGTGTCTTGGGCTTGGGTGATGCTAGGGGCAAGTCTTCTTGCTGTGCTGTCATCCCTGATCCAGCCGCTACTCATGGCGGATCTGTTAGATATGGTCGCAGACCTGATCCAGCAGATTTTAAGCAGCAGTGAGGAAGGGGTAACGATTCCTTCAAAGGAAGATATTATCCAGCAAGCGGTGATCGCCATGTCTGTTGTGCAGGCGTACATTGCGGTGGCAGCGCTATTCTTGGCGCGTCGCTGGCAGGCACGATTGTACAATCCAGGCGGATTAAAGAAGGAGTTTAATGAATTTAGACTCCCTCTGTCAGTTGCATTGATTCTCGGTGCAATGGTGTTGGTTGGCGAAAGCCTTGGTGGCGGCTTTGAGGTATTGTCTCGCGCTGCTGTACCGGCATTAGTAATCCCTGGTCTCGCACTGGTCCATGGTATTCTGGCATTAAAGAAAATTGGGATGGTCGGTCTGGTTGTATTTTACCTGATTGGCATTTTGGTACTGAGTGTTTACTTCGCGAATATTTTGATCTTCCTTGCGGTGGTCGATAGCTTTGTAAACATTCGTGGACGAATGTCATCAAAACCAACTGACGTCAATTAAAAGCTAGTTAATTTATTTAGAGGTGATCGAGATGGATGTGATTCTACTCGACAAAGTAGGCAAACTAGGCGGTATCGGTGACGTTGTTGCTGTTAAACCAGGTTTTGCACGTAACTTTTTGATTCCAAACAAAAAAGCTGTAATGGCTACTAAAGCAAACTTGTCTTCTTTTGAAGAGCGTCGTGCTGAGCTTGAAGCTCAAGCTGCTGAGCGTAAAGCTGCTGCAGAAGTTCGTGCTCAGTCTCTAGAAGGTAAGACTTTCACAATCACTGCTAACGCTGGTGACGAAGGTAAGCTATTCGGCTCTATCGGTACTCGTGACATCGCTGATGCGATCGTTGCTGGTGGCGTTGAAGTTGCTAAATCTGAAGTACGTCTTCCAGAAGGTGCTCTACGTAACGTAGGTGCTTACGAAGTTGACGTTCAACTACACTCTGAAGTAACTGTTGCAGTTACTCTAGAAGTTGTAGCTCAGTAATTTCTAACGAAATTATTGCTTCAAAGAGAGGCATTCCGCTTAGGCGGAGTGCCTTTTTTTATGTCTGTACCACGACAAAATCAACATTGAAAAGCTAGGCTAGAGTGATAAGCTTTGTGGTCTTGTCTACCCCTGACTCACGAGAGAGTGTTACGTGCAATTAGAAGATTCTGAAGTCTCCTCCATTAAATTACCGCCTTACTCGATTGAGGCAGAGCGCTCGGTTATTGGTGGCTTGATGCTGGACCCACAAGCCTGGGAAAAAGTGTCTGAAGTGGTCATGGCGGATGACTTTTATCGACCTGAGCACCGCGCTATTTTTTCAGTGATTGCTCGCTTAGCCGACGATACTGAGCCGGCAGACGTGGTCACCATCAGTGAGCGTCTAGATAAGCGCGGTGAACTGGAGGATGTGGGTGGTATCGCCTACCTGATTGAAATGGTAGAAGCCACACCTAGTGCGGCAAACATTGCTTCTTATGCCGAGATTGTCCGTGAACGATCGGTATTGCGCCGCCTGATCAGCACCACCAATGAAATTAACACGCGCGCTTATCACCCGGAAGGGATGACGGCTTCAGAAATTGTTGAAGATGCGGAGCGCCGTATTTTTCAGCTCAGTGGTGACGGTGAGAAAAAAGGGGGGCCTCGTGTTGTCTCTGAAATTCTTAGTAAAACCGTTGATAAAATTGATGAGCTGTACCACCGTGAAGGCTCCATTACTGGCTTAAGTACCGGTTTTACCGACTTAGATGCAATGACTTCTGGCTTGCAGCCATCGGACTTGATTATCGTAGCTGGTCGTCCATCGATGGGTAAAACGACCTTTGCCATGAACTTGGTAGAAAACGCTACTATGATTAGTGAGCTGCCGGTGGTGGTTTTCAGTCTTGAGATGCCTGCAGAGCAGCTGATGATGCGTATGTTGTCGTCTTTAGGGCGCATTGATCAGACGCGAATGCGCTCAGGGCAATTGATTCAGGAAGATTGGGATAAACTGATGTCAGCGGTCAAAATGCTAAAAGACCGTAAATTGTTTATTGACGATACCGCAGGGATCAGCCCAACAGAAATGCGTTCACGTACACGACGTATCGCCCGTGAGCATGGTGGTATAGCGTTGATCATGATCGACTATTTGCAGCTGATGCAAATTCCGGGTTACAGCGAGGGGCGTACTAACGAGATTTCTGAGATCTCGCGATCTCTTAAAGCTATTGCCAAAGAGATGGAATGTCCGGTTATTGCTCTGTCTCAGCTTAACCGTAGTCTTGAGCAGCGTCCTAATAAACGTCCAGTTAACTCGGATTTGCGTGAATCGGGTGCAATCGAGCAGGATGCGGACATTATTTCATTTGTATATCGAGACGAGGTATACCATGAAGATACGCCTCACAAAGGGATCGCTGAAATTATCATTGGTAAGCAGCGTAATGGTCCGATTGGGACCTGTCGCTTAGCTTTTATCGGTAAATTTACGCGCTTTGAGGATTTGGCGCCGGATGCTTACCGAGATTTTGAGGATGAATAGGTCTTTTTTGTTGCGAAAAGTATACGTAAATCTTATGGTTAGACTAAATAAGTAACATTTTGTATCGAGTGAAGTTATGCGTAAGATGTCTGTTACAAACAAGGAAAACGATTTTCCTTCGCACTACACCCTAGTCTCCAGCACGGATGTTAAAGGGCGTATTACTTTTGTAAATGATGATTTCTGTAAAGTGGCGGGTTATGAGCGAGAAGAGCTGATTGGCCAGCCTCACAATTTGATTCGTCATCCAGATGTACCTCCTGCCGTTTTTGCTGACATGTGGGAGAACCTAAAAGCGGGCCGCAGCTGGATGGGAATTGTTAAAAACCGTTGTAAAAGCGGCGATCACTACTGGGTCAGTGCCCACGTTAGTCCCCTTATCGATAATGGTAAAGTGATCGGTTATGAATCTGTGCGTCAGAAAGTCACCAATGATCAGAAAGCTCATGCGCAAATGGTGTACGAGCGCGTCAATGCGGGTAAACATCCTGTGCCTAGTATGCCGCGATTCAAAGGTTGGATGTGGCGTCAAACATGGCTGAATGCGATTTTCTTTGTGGCGTTTGGTATCATGGGGATGTTTTCACCTTGGCTCTGGTGGCAAATTCTTGCACCGATTCTAGCAGTGGTTGGGGCGACACTGAACCTTACTCAACGCCATGCTTTACGCTCCACGATTGCCAAATTGCCCCCAGAGGCTCATAACACCATTGGGCAGTATTTGTACTACAAAGCAGTAGGGCCGAATGTAGCGCTCAGTTTCTCTCAATTGCATAAAAATGCCGCTGCGTTCACGTTCCGCTATCGTTTGATGGTGGGTTCTAAACAGCTTCAGAACACCGCTCAGCAAGCGAAAAACAGTGTTACTTCGAATCTAGGTAATTTTAATAAGCAGCGTGATAGCTTCCGTACTGTGGTATCGGCAAGCACCCAGTTGCAGGCCAGTGTGAATCAAATCGCTGACAATGTGCGAATTGCTGCTGAAGACACCGCTTCTGTGGAAGATAAAGCGAAAGCTAGTCGTGCCATGGCGAAACATACGGGTGAAACCATGCAGAAGGTTTATCAAGAAGTAAACTCTGCCAAAGGTGTGGTAGAAGACCTTGCCCGACAGAGTGATCGCATTAACGGCTTGGTGAACTCAATCAGTGATATTGCCGAGCAGACTAACTTGCTGGCGTTGAATGCGGCGATTGAGTCGGCTCGCGCTGGTGAGGCGGGAAGAGGTTTTGCAGTCGTGGCAGACGAAGTTCGTGCCTTGGCGATTCGTACTCAGGATGCTACCCAAAGTATTCATGAGACGACTGAAGAGCTAAAGCGCAACACTCAAGCTGTTTTGGAAGCAATTGATAAAGGCGCCAGTGTTGCTAATGAGGGTGTCGCAGGGGTAACGGAGGTGGCTGAGAGTATGAATGCCATTGAGGAAGCCATTCATCATATTGTTGAAATGACAGCGCAAATTAATTCCGCCACAGCAGAACAGGCTGAAGTAGCAACTTCTTTGAGTCAGCAGATGATGGAAGTGGATCAGCTAAGTATCGAAAGCATTGAGCGCGCCGAACACATCGTTACGAATATTGCGCACATCGAAGAGGAAGCCTACGAACAAGGTAACCTTGCAGAGCGTATGAAGCAGTAGACTTTACGTACACTTAAAAAAACACCGAGCTCGGCTCGGTGTTTTTGTTTTTAAGCAATACTCACTTTTCTAGATTAGGAAAAGTGCTCTTGAATCACCCCGTAAATGGCGTGCCCAAGTCTGGTAATCTGCTCCTGTTCAATAACATACGGTGGCATTAGGTAAATCAAGCGGCCGAATGGTCTAATCCAGACACCTTTGTTTACGAATAAAGGTTGGATCTTATGTAAATCCACGGGATGGGAAAGTTCTACCACGCCAATTGCGCCAAGGCAGCGCACATCAAGTACTACCTCCAGATCTAAGCAGGGGCTTAAGGCGCTTTCTAGCCATACTTGGATTTGTGCAACGGTCTTTTCAATATCGTAATTTTGAACCAAATCTAAACTGGCGTTGGCTGCGGTGCAGGCTAGGGCATTACCCATAAAAGTAGGGCCGTGCATAAAGACACCGCCTTGGTCACTAATGCCTAGAGCCACCTTGTCGTTGGTAATGGTTGCCGCCAGAGTGATGTAGCCACCGGTTAAGGCTTTACCAACGCACATGATATCGGGTTCGATGTTGCTGTGTTCAGTTGCGAACAGTTTTCCAGTGCGTCCAAATCCCGTGGCAATCTCATCAAAGATGAGCAAAATATCGAACTCATCACAGAGGACACGAATTTCATCTAAGTAGGCAGGATTGTAAAAGCGCATACCCCCTGCATTTTGTACCACGGGCTCGATGATAAAACCGGCTAGATGTTCATGGTGTTCAACAAAGGTTTCACGAATTTCTTTAAGGTAGGCCGTGTCTAATGGCGTGTCGATGCCTGTTGGTGGCGGTGATACAAAACATTGCGGCGTTAACGCTTGATTAAACATGCTGTGCATGCCATTGACTGGATCGCATACTGACATGGCGGCAAAGGTGTCACCATGGTAGCCGGAGCGAGGTGTGGCAAAGTGCTGCTTGCTAGGTTTGCCTTGTGTGTGCCAGTACTGAATCGCCATTTTCAGTGCCACTTCTACAGACACCGAGCCAGAATCAGAGAAAAACACACGAGTTAAGCTGGCAGGTGTCATGGCAACTAATTTCTGTCCCAGCTCAATGGCGGGTTTATGTGTCAGGCCACCAAACATCACATGTGAAAAGTCATCAATTTGCTTATGTAACGCTTGGTTGATAGCGGGGTGGCTGTAGCCATGAATCACGCTCCACCAAGAAGACATGCCGTCAATGAGTGTGCGGCCGTCGGCTAGATGAAATTCACAGCCAGAAGCGCGCTCTACCAGAAAGTGAGGTGTCGGGTGACTCATGGAAGTATAAGGGTGCCATAAAAGCTGTTTGTCTAGCTCGGTTAGCCGTTGCTGCTCTGCTTGGTTCATTCCGCTTTCTCACTCACATGCGTCAATAAAGTTAGGGCGATACTAACGAAGTTGGGTGGCTTGTGTCACCTCGATAAGTCTTATTCTGCTGTTCGAGCTAAGGCTAAAATGGTCACTCGCTTGGCTCCAGCCAGACGTAAAGCTTTGGCACAAGCTTCAGCGGTACTGCCTGTGGTGACAATGTCATCGATCAGAAGGATTTGCTCTGGTACTGGCTGGTCGATGTGGAAATGACGGTGAGAGAGTGTCTGTCGCTGTTGCTTTGAGCGGGTATGTTGAGCGCTCACGTCAAGGGTGCGTTGTAGCTGGATACGCTGTATTGGTGTGCTTGATAGGGATTGGCTCAGCTGTGTGCAGATGAACGACGTTTGGCAGTAACCCCGCTCTGCTAGAGATTGACGGCTGGTGGGAACCACGCACCAATTATTAGGAAGTATGATGCCTTTATTCAGAATGTGCTGCGCGGTTATGGCTACTAGAGGTCTTAGCAGATGAAGCTGGTTTTCAAATTTGGCTTTTTGGATTAGGGCTCGACAAAGTCCTTCGTATCTCAACGGCGCAATGATGCGATCAAAGCTGGGAGGTTTCTTTTGGCATTCGCCACACAATGTCATGCTGACTCGGGTGGGGCGGGAGCATAGTTGGCAGTGATTGCGGTTGACGCTTAGTAGTGATTGGCAACTTAGGCAGAGGCTGCCTTCATTGCGGATATTGCAGACATAGCATCGATTTAAAAATAGTCTATTGTAAACCGTCGAGGCTAAGTTGGTTGACAGATTAGATAAGGTCATTAGTATTGCGTTCCTTGCAACAATAAAATTATGGAGCCACAGCGGTGACTATTGCGACTCAACCTCGATACGACTGGACTAGCCAAGAAGTTCAAGCTTTGTTCGACATGCCATTTATGGATTTGCTCTTCCATGCGCAAACCGTTCACCGTGCTAACTTTGCACCAAATCAAGTACAAGTCAGTACCTTATTGTCCATCAAAACTGGCGCATGTCCAGAGGACTGCAAGTACTGCCCACAAAGTGGCCATTACAACACTGAGCTTGAGAAAGAAAAGTTAATGGAAGTGCAGAAAGTGTTGCAAGAGGCTCAACTGGCAAAAGACAAGGGCGCAACGCGCTTTTGTATGGGTGCGGCTTGGAAGCATCCATCGGAAAAAGATTTCCCATACGTATTGGAAATGATTAAAGGCGTGAAGCAACTGGGTCTTGAGTCATGCGTTACGCTAGGTACATTAAACGATGCGCAAGCTAAACAACTGGCGGAAGTGGGTCTTGATTACTACAACCACAACCTAGATACCTCACCTGAATTTTACGATAGCATCATCACTACTCGTTCCTACCAAGAGCGTCTAGATACCTTGTCACGCGTGCGTGATAACGGCGTTAAGCTATGCTGTGGCGGTATTATGGGCTTGGGTGAAGAGCAAAAAGACCGTGTCGGTCTATTACGTCAACTGTCGCAAATGACGCCGCACCCAGAGAGTGTGCCGATCAATATGTTGGTGAAAGTTGAAGGCACGCCACTGGAAAACGTGGATGATCTAGACGAATTTGAATTTATCCGCACCATCGCTGTGGCACGTATCCTAATGCCTACGTCGCATGTACGTTTGTCTGCAGGCCGTCAAGGCATGAGTGAACAGACTCAAGCGCTATGTTTTATGGCCGGTGCGAACTCGATCTTCTACGGCGAGAAACTGCTGACGACGGGCAACCCTGAAGCCGATAAAGACCGCATGTTGTTCGCAAAACTGGGCATTCAGCCTGAGCAACGTCACGATGTTTCTGATGAAGCGGTACAGGAATCCATTGTGGCTCAAGCGAAAGCGCAAGAAGAAGCGAAATTTTTCTACGATGCCACCGTTTAATACACCCGATTGGATGCTTGCGGCGCTTCAGGAGCGCCGCGAGCAACATCTGTTTCGTTCAACTAAAGTCATTACCAGTCCGCAGACTACCCATTTAAGGCAAGCCGACAAAGACTACTTGGCTTTTTGCTCTAACGATTACCTTGGCCTCGCTAACCATCCAATGCTAAAGCAAACCATGGCGGATGCGGCATTGAGTTACGGTGTTGGAAGTGGCGCGTCTCATCTGGTGTGTGGTCATTTAGATATTCATGAAAAGCTGGAGCAAGCTTTGTGTGAGTGGCTGGGCTACGAGCGGGTGTTACTGTTTAGTACCGGTTATATGGCTAACTTGGCGGTGATTTCCGCACTCGGCAGCAAACAGCATCCTATTTTAATGGATAAGCTGAATCATGCGTCGTTAATCGATGGTGCTCGTCTAAGTGAAGCGACATTCAAACGTTATTTGCATAACAATGTAGCAAGCGCTGCCAAGCACATGGCCAGCCTCGGGCAAGCCGGTGTACTCGCCACCGATGGCATTTTCAGTATGGATGGCGATAGAGCGCCGTTGTCTGAGTTGGCTAGGTTAGCTGCTGAGCAAGGTTGGTTGTTGATGGTGGATGATGCGCATGGTTTAGGTTGCATGGGCGAAGCTGGCAAAGGCAGTTTGGCACTGGAGAACTTGAGCGCACAGCAGGTGCCATTCCTGATGGGCACCTTTGGCAAGGCTTTTGGTGTGGCGGGGGCATTTGTCGCCTGCTCCCATGATATGGCAGATTACCTAACCCAGTTTGCGCGTCCTTATATTTACACTACTGCTATGCCTCCAGCTGTTGCGGCAACGGTGTTGGCGAGTTTGCAGCTGATTCAATCCGAAGAGGGTGAGCGGCGGCGAGAAACCCTAGCAAGTAACGTAACATTACTGCGTCAGCGTGCCGAGGCGTGGCCCTATGAAATGATGCCGTCTGACAGCGCCATTCAACCTTTATTGATTGGTTCGAGTGAACAAGCCCTGCGTATCAGTTATGAGTTAGAGCAGCGCGGTATCATGTGTAAGGCAATACGTCCCCCTACAGTTCCACCTAATACAGCAAGATTGCGTATTACTTTGAGTGCTGAGCACAGCCATGGGGAAGTCGGGCATTTGTGTGATACCCTAGATGCTATCTTCCATGATGTTTCTAAGTGATCAATATGCGTACTCCAATTGAAACCGAAGTCTTTGGTAACCCCAATTACCCCGCAATCTTTTTAGTGCCAGGCTGGGCGATGCCAAAAGAAGTATTTCACGAGGTAGCTAAACTGCTTAGTGAGTCTTTCTATGTGGTGCTGGCAAACTTGCCGGGCGTGTCGGTCGACCCGAATTGGCATAAAGCCAATCGATTTGGGCCCAACTATGATATTGATGCCTTGGCTGAACAGTTGATACGCGCGGCCCCAAAGCCTTGCTGGTGGATTGGTTGGTCACTTGGCGGCATGGTGGCAAATTATATTGCAGCGCGC
This sequence comes from Marinomonas fungiae, assembly GCF_001418205.1. Classification (GTDB taxonomy): domain Bacteria; phylum Pseudomonadota; class Gammaproteobacteria; order Pseudomonadales; family Marinomonadaceae; genus Marinomonas; species Marinomonas fungiae. The sequence goes on from NZ_LIQF01000002.1 coordinate 373,445, forward strand.
CGCTCTAGTTGTGTCAAAGGCGTCATCAGTGTAGCAAGTGCGCCGAAGTTTGTGGCGTCTTCCGATTGGCCGATGGGCATGGCGCAGGAAACCTACACGCAGTTTTTTGATCTAGTAAAGCAGTACCCTGAAAAAGGTCTACGTCGCTTCTTGTCTCTACAAACCCAAGGGGCACAAGATCCTAAAGCTTTAACCAAAATGCTAGCAGGGCTACAGCCCAAAGAGCTGATTGATCCAGAAGCATTGATTCGTGGTTTGGCCTTGCTGGAGACTCTGGATGTGCGTCGAGAGATTGCTTTGCTAGATTTACCAAACCTACATGTTTTTGGCGTTAATGATGCGTTGGTGGCCGAGGCTAAAGTGGTGCAGGCTATGCCAAGCAATCCACTGCAAACGATAGTGTCCTTGCCTAATATGGCGCACCAGCCATTTCTAGAAGCCCCGTCACAATTTGTGGCCTTGGTAACTCAATATATTAATGACAACACGTTCCTCTGAATCTGATTCATCGTACAAACAAAAAGTCGCGACGAGTTTCTCTCGTGCGGCACACAGCTACGATGAGTATGCTCTGTTTCAAGAGCAAGTGTTAACTAAGCTGATGGCTTGGTTTACTGCTAAGTCGAACCAACGTTGGCTGGATCTTGGTACTGGGACAGGAAAGTCCTTGCAAGCTATGCAGATGGCGCAGCCTGAGTTGCAGAGCATCGCTTTGGACCTGTCTTTTTCAATGTTGCAACAGGCGCGGCGGCGCGTGAGCACTGCTGGGTTTGTCTGTGCCGATGCAGAAGCCTTGCCTTTTCAGGACGCGTCTCTTGATGGCGTTTTTTCTAGTTTAGCGATTCAGTGGTGCTTGGATCCGCAGCAGTTGTTTCGAGAGCTGCATCGAGTATTAAAAAATCGGGGGCAAGTGGTCGTATCGACCCTGTTGGCTGGCTCAATGTCGGAACTGGGGCAAGCGTGGCAATGTGTTGATGGACGCAGCCATCATAACCACTATCCAGAATTAGACGACTTCTTGAAACATTGCAAGGCTGCGGGCTTTGATGTCTTACGAGCAGAGCAACGAACTTTGACTGTGTACTTTGACAGTGTTAAAGCGGCCGTCTATTCGCTTAAAAAGGTCGGAGCTTCTTTGGTCGCGGACGACTCAGGAGTTTCATCACCGTCTAAGTGGAAAGCGTTTGAAGTCGCCTACGCGAAACAAGCCACAGAGAAAGGTATTCCGCTTTCCTATGAAGTGGCATTTATTCAATTAATGAAGGTAGATCATGGCTAAACAGCAATACTTTATCACCGGAACCGACACGGATGCCGGCAAAACCCATGTTTGTGTTGGCTTATTGAAAGCAGCAGCGCGCCGCCAGTTGCGCTCAATGGGGATAAAGCCGATTGCTGCGGGCGCCGAAAAAATCGATGGTAAATTGCGCAACGATGACGCTTTGCAAATTCAAGCGGCAGGTTCTATTTCTTTGCGTTACGAGCAGGTTAATCCTGTGGTATTTGAACCGCCGATTGCGCCTCATATCGCCGCAGCCAAAGAGAATAAGATCGTTACGGTCTCTCGTTTAGAGGGATTTGTCCGTGGCACGCTATTAACGCCACATGATTTTGCCTTAGTAGAAGGCGCTGGGGGCTGGCGTGTACCGCTTAATGATCGTGAATTGTTATCTGATTTAGCAAAGCGTTTAGCCATACCTGTGATTGTTGTCGTGGACATGCGCTTGGGCTGTTTGAATCATGCCTTTTTAACCATGGAAGCCATTCGCCGTGATGGCTTGCCGATTGCTGGTTGGATTGCCAATGGCGGGCAAAATGAAATGAACTGCTATGAGGAAAACTTGGCAACACTTAATAACATGGTGTCTGCACCTTTGTTGGGTAGTTTGTCATGGCAGCAAGATAGTCAAACTGCTGAAGAAGAGTTTGATCAATTGCTACAAAATCTAAGTAGTTAAATCATTGCCTTATAAAGACATTATTGTCATTTTACTGAGCATGAAATCATGTCTCTTGGACGACTCTGTGCTAAAGTTTAAGGTTAGTTAAGGTCATTAATAGAGAATTATGAAAGCCTGTTTAGTTGGTGTCAGTCAAGAAGAGACTCAAGCCGTCGCGCCTATCCTGCATTTCCTCGGCATTGAAGTCGTGTTAGATCCGCAGCAGGATGAGCTGGTGGATTTCTTTGTGGTGGGGAGCTTAGTCGATGTGACTAAGCTGTCTCTGCCCCTGCCTTCTATTTGGTTGCAGACGCGTGAGGGGATAGAAACCGACAGTGCCATTTGGTGTTGTCCTATACCTTGGCGTCAGGATCAGATAATGCCTATTTTAAACCGCCTTGCAGAGTCCCCGAACATGCCGCGCGCGCAGGGGGTGAACTTAAATGTTTATGTGCGTCATTTAGAGTCATTGCTGATTCGCCATGCCCTGACTAGTTCTAATGGCGTTGTGTCTCAAGCGGCGAATTTATTACAAATTCAACGCACCACTTTAATTGAAAAAATGCGTCGCTATCGTATCGATAAATCGGAGTTTTAAGTGGACAAGGATGAAGAAATTGCTCGCTTAAAAGAGGCATTTGAGCTATTTGAAGAAACCTCGCGTTCCCTACAGAATTCCTATGCAGAGCTACAAGGTGAAGTGCGACGCTTAACGACAAAGTTGGAGCAAGCTGAGCAAGCCAAGCGCGACGAGGAATCGAAAAATAAAATTCTATTGAAACAGTTTCAGCAGTTGTTTTGGTCGATGCCAGTTGGTGTCATGCTACTCAATCCCGAAGGGATTGTTGTCATGACTAACCCGATTGTAGATCGGTTGTTTGGCGAATCGATTTTAGGTGGTGTTTGGTCGGAGATTGTGCCAAAAAGTTTTCGTCCGCAAAAAGACGATGGTCATGAAATCACCATGGTAACTGGGCGTCGAGTTCGAGTGGAGACGTCTTCCTTAGGCGATGTGCCGGGGCAACTTATTATTTTGGTAGATTTAACGGAAACCCATTCTTTGCAGCGACAACTGGCGCATCATGAACGCTTATCAACGATGGGCCAAATGGTCGCAGCGCTGGCCCATCAAATTCGCACCCCCCTTTCATCAGCCATGCTATACGCTGGGCACTTACAGAAAGATTCCTTGTCTGAAGACATGCGAGTACGTTTTTCAGGGAAACTGTCCGAACGCTTAAACAATATTGAGCGCCAGATTCGGGATATGCTGATTTTCTCAAAATCGGACATAAAGCTTGATGAGAAGCTTAGTTTAAGCGAGTTTAGCGATAAACTTATCGAACGAGCTCATGAGCAGGCAGAGCAGAACCATGCAACACTTGAGGCAACGGTTAGCCAATTAAACTCCTGCTTGTTGCAATGTAATCCAGAAGTATTAATCGGGGCGATTTTAAATCTCGTGAACAATGCGATAGAGGCGTCGGAGCGAGGGGCTTGCATTTACCTTCATTTTGCTCAAGTTGAACAACAGCTGTCTATTGTCGTGGAAGATCATGGGCGCGGTATGAGTGAAGAACAATTGAGCAAAGTCCAAGAAGGCTTTGTTACTACCAAACAACATGGAACGGGGCTTGGCTTGATGGTTGTGAAAGCGATAGTTCGTGCGCATCATGGCACCTTTGATATTGAAAGCCAACCTCAGGTCGGCACAAAGGCGACCATAACATTGCCAATTTTAGGGAGTTAACATGTCGGAAGTGAGTTTGTTAGTCGTAGAAGACGACCGAGGTCTAGCCGAGGCGTTGGAAGATACGTTGCTGTTGGCCGGCTACAAGTGTTTTATGGTGGAGAGCTCAGAAGACGCTATATTGGCGTTGCGACGCCAAAACTTTGATATGGTGGTGTCGGACGTTAACTTACCTGGCATGGATGGTTATGGCCTACTTCAGCATGTGATGGAGCATTTCCCTGAGTTGCCAATGATGTTGATGACGGCCTATGGAGACATTGCCCAGGCAGTGGAGGCCATGCGCAGTGGTGCTGTGGATTACTTATTGAAGCCATTCAAGGAAGAAGAGTTACTGGATGTTATTGCGAAACACACTTCGCGCGTGGCGAAAGTAAAAAGCAATACGCCAATTGCTAAGGATCCAGCGAGTGTGGCTTTGTTAGAGTTGGCCAAGCGTGTCGCTGTGACCGATTCTACGGTATTGATTTGTGGTGAAAGCGGTACGGGTAAAGAGGTGCTGGCACAGTACATCCATTCCGTCTCCGAGCGAAGTGGCCAACCTTTTGTGGCAATCAACTGTGCTGCTATTCCGGAAAATATGCTAGAAGCCATCTTGTTTGGTTATGAAAAAGGGGCTTATACCGGTGCTGTGTCATCGCAAGCGGGTAAGTTTGAGCAAGCCAATGGTGGCACTTTGCTGTTGGATGAAGTCACGGAAATGGATGTAGGCTTACAAGCTAAGCTGTTACGTGTTTTACAGGAGCATGAAGTTGAGCGCCTTGGTGGCAAGAAAACGATTAAACTGGATGTACGCATCATTGCAACGACTAACCGTGATTTGGCGGAATATGTGCGTGAAGGTGGTTTTCGTGAAGACTTGTATTATCGTTTAAATGTTTTTCCGTTACGCTGGTCACCAATTCGTGAGCGTAAAGGCGATATACAACCGCTAGCAGAAGCATTATTGTTTAAGCATGCACAAAAGATGCGCATTGATAACGCTTCGTTAACACCTTCTGCATTGAGTAAACTAGAGTCCCATGCTTGGCCTGGTAACGTTCGAGAGCTGGAAAATGTGATTCAGCGCGCTTTGATCCTAAGTGATCAAGGTCGTGTGGACCAAAACCATATTGTGTTTGATATGGTGACGGCACCTAAGATAGAAGAGTCTAATGAGGATGCGCTCGAAGCGGCTTCTATTCTTGGACGTGGTGTACAACAACATGAGTTTCGAATTATTGCTCAGGCCTTAATGGATGCCAAAGGCAAACGCAAAGAAGTGGCAGAAAAACTGGGGATTAGCCCGCGAACATTGCGCTACAAAATTGCTAAGATGCGAGAGTGTGGCATAGAAGTTGATTGATTTTAAAGTCTAGTTTTTAATAACAGTGTGCTAAGCTACTACGAACTAATGATTTTTTGGGTGCAAGTAAGATGATGACCGATAGACCTGACATCAATCAGGTGCTTTCTCAGATGCGTGACTTGCGTAGTCAGATCCAAACGCCAAGTGCGAATGCCCAGTCTGGTATTCAACAGGTAGGCGCGCAAGCAACCCAACAGGTAGAGCGTCCGGATTTTGCAGACATGCTTAAAGCTGCTGTCGATAATGTAAACTCATTGCAAAAAGAAGCGTCTTCCTTAGCGCAGGCATACGAGCGTGGTGAAGAAGGTGTAGATTTACCACAAGTCATGATTGGCTTGGAAAAATCGAGTGTATCCTTTGAAGCGATGACTCAAGTGCGCAATAAGCTGGTAGATGCCTACGAGAAAATAATGAATATGCCCATTTAGTATGGGTTGGACGCGGCAGTACTGAATGGATAATGTCCCAGCAGAACGATCAGAGCAAAAACTCTATCTGGAGTTATTGACGGGCTTCAACAAACTGACGGTAATTCGCCAGCTTGCGTTGATGGTCGGTCTTGCTGCGTCTATCGCTATTGCGTTAGCCGCCGTTTTATGGAGCTCTGGGCCAGATTATAAGCCTGTGCTAAGTAGTATCACGGACTATAACGCCGATCAAATTGTTGAAATTCTCAACGTCAATAACATCCCCTTTAAACTTGATGAGAGCACTGGCGCATTGTTGGTTGAGTCAGAATTTTATCATCAAGCACGGCTTAAATTAGCTGGCTCAGGTATAGTCTCAGACAATATTGTTGGCCTTGAGATCATGGATCAAGACCAGTCCCTTGGTACTTCTCAGTTTGTTGAAACAACCCGTTACCGTCGTGGTTTAGAAGGGGAGCTGAGCCGAACCATAACCAGCCTCCAAAGTGTTAAATCTGCGCGTGTACATCTTGCGATACCTAAAGAGTCTGTGTTTGTAAGGGATACGCGCAAGCCTAGTGCATCGGTGTTTCTTGAGCTTTATCCAGGACGACGCTTGGATCGTAGTCAAGTCGACGCCATCGTTAACTTAGTCGCCTCCAGTATTTCCCAGCTCAGTGATAAAGATGTCACTGTCGTGGATCAGCGCGGTACTTTACTGACTGAAAAAGATAACAACTCTGAACTTTCCATAGCTGGTAAGCAGTTTGAATACACTCGTCGTGTTGAAGACGTGATGCTGCAACGAGTGAATAATATCCTATCGCCAGTCGTTGGTGGTGGTCGTTTTAAAGCGGAAGTATCCGCGGATATTGATTTTACGGCAGTCGAGCAAACGGATGAACAATACAATCCTGATTTGTTGGCACTGCGTAGTGAACAAACACTGCGTGAACGTCGTTCGGCTAATGGTAGCAATAGTGGTGTCCCCGGCTCTTTAACAAATCAGCCACCAGGCGCTGTGACCATACCTGAAGCAGCGGATGAAAATGGTGCTCCTATTGGTGGTAATAGTGGCGCTAACGGGCAGTCACGAGAGGAAACCACGCGAAACTTTGAGTTAGATCGCAGTATTAGCTACACCAAGCGTCAGCAGGGGACGGTGCGTCGTCTTTCTGTGGCGGTGGTCGTTGATGATATTGTTTCATTGGATCCTGAGTCCTCAAGTATTGTCAGGACACCTTGGAGTGATGAAGAGCTGAGTCGTTTGACACTCCTAGTACGAGATGCGGTGGGCTATGACCCTTCTCGTGGCGACAGTGTCAGTGTGATTAACTCGCCATTTGCCATGCCTGAACCACCTGAAGAGCCAGACGTGGTGCCTTTCTACAAACAAAGCTGGTTCCTAGATTTGTTGCAGCCAGTCTTAGTCGGCATGTTTATTCTGCTATTGTTGTTAATGGTAGTGCGCCCAATTCTGAAAACCTTGGGTGAGCAAAACAAGATTGCGGTGGCGGAAGATACCGAAGCGGCTATTTTTGCCGATGAGACCGACGAGATTTCCGATGATCAAGTCTCCCTTGTCAGTGCTGAGGATGTTTCGGTGCCTGGATCGCCTGAGAAGATTGAGCGTCAGTTGAATGTGATTCGTGGACTGATTGCGGAAGAGCCAGAGCGTGTTGCGCAAGTGGTGAAGCAATGGGTGTTGGAAGGCTAGTATGAGTGAAGCAGCTGGAGATATGAGCTCCATCCAAAAAGCGGCGGTTTTATTGATGTCGCTGGGGGAGTCGGATGCGGCTCAGATTCTAAAACACATGGGGCCGAAAGAAGTTCAGCGAATCGGTCAAGCGATGGCGCAACTGAGCAACGTGCAGCGGCATCAAGTGGAAAAAGTTTTAGATGAATTCTTAATTCTGGTAGGCGATCAAACAGGCTTGGGTTTAGGGGCGGATGGCTATATTCGAAACATGCTGAAAGAAGCATTGGGTGAAGAAAAGGCCGGCAGTTTAATCGACCGAATTCTATTAGGTGGCAATACCACTGGTTTGGATACGCTAAAATGGATGGAGCCAAGAGCCGTGGCGGATGTGATTCGTTACGAGCACCCGCAGATCCAAGCCATTGTTATCTCTTATCTCGATCCCGATCAAGCAGCTGATATCTTGTCGAACTTTGACGAACGTGTTCGTCTTGATATCGTCTTACGTGTAGCTGCCTTAGAAACGGTTCAACCTGCGGCGCTGCAAGAACTGAACAACATCCTTGAACGCCAGTTCTCTGGTAATAACTCAACGAAGTCGACTTCGATTGGTGGCGTTCGTACGGCGGCCAATATTATGAACTTTATCGACAGTTCGGTGGAAGCTGAGCTAATGGAATCGATTCGTGATGTGGACGAAGATCTCGCCAGCAGCATTCAGGACTTGATGTTTGTGTTTGATAACCTATTGGAAGTCGATGATCGTGGCATTCAGGCGATTCTTCGTGAAGTGGAATCAGAAACCTTGATCCTTGCCTTGAAGGGTGCTGATCCAGATATGCAGGAAAAGGTTTTCAAAAATATGTCCTCTCGTGCGGCGGATATGTTGAAAGATGACTTGGAAGCGAAGGGGCCTGTTCGTGTTAGTGAGGTAGAGGTCGCACAAAAAGAAATTCTTGCAATCGCCCGTCGTCTGGCTGATAACGGTGAAATCGTTTTAGGCGGTAGCGGCGAGCAGATGGTTTAGTAAATGTCTGACAACGAAAAGAAACTGACTGCCTATGAGCGTTGGGAGCTGCCTAATCTAGAGGGGCAAAATAGTAACCCAAGGCCGCTGTCTCAAGCGTTGGTCATCAAAGACGATGAAGCAGTAGAAATTACCGAAGAAATAGATGAAGACTCTGTCGTCTACGAACCGCTAACGGCACAACAGCTTGAAGAAATTCGTCTGGCTGCTTACGAAGAAGGGTTTGCTCAAGGGCAACAAGAGGGTCAAGCTGCGGGGTATGAAGAAGGCTTTGCCAAGGGGCAAGAGGAAGGTCTACAGCAGGGCCTTGAACAAGGTCATGAAGCAGGCAAAGCGGAAGCTCATACGCAAGGTATTGAGCTGGCACAGGCACAAGTAGGAGAGCTAGAGACTCTGCTAAACGGCGTTTTGAAAGAGTTTGAGCAGCCATTAGAGAGCTCTCGTGATCGGCTCGAACAGCTGTTGCAGACGGCGACTAAACGTATTGTTGAACACGTCATACGGCGTGAGCTCAGTGAAGATTCGAGTGAATTAATTCATGCAGAATTAGAGAAGATCCTTAATACATTGGGTGAAAACGAAGGCCGTGCTGTACTGTTGGTTCACCCAGAATCGATTCAAGCCATTGAGGCGCTTGCCGCGGAGCAACGCCTGACCATCAAAATCAAGCCTGATGCTAGTCTTATGGAAGGGGGATTCATCCTTGATTCCCATGACTTTTATGTAGACGGCACGGTGGAATCTCGTTTAAATGAAGTTTTAAAGTCGCTGGATAAGCCTCAATAAGCCGTTTTAATGCCTACACTTTTAGATCGTCTAAGTCGTTTAGCTGAACAGAACCTGCCTGAACACTCAATTGATATTGAGGGCAAAGTGACGCGTATGGTGGGCTTAACCATGGAAGCGGTAGGCTGTGCTGCGGCCTTAGGTGATCGTTGTGCTGTACAAATAGGTAGAAATCGTTGGGTAGAATCAGAAGTCGTTGGTTTTACCGGCGACTTAACATATTTGATGCCTACTGAAGCGATTGATGGCATTTCCCCTGGAGCCCGTGTTCGTCCATTGCGTGAAGACAGTCAGATGCCTGTTGGCCCCGGATTACTAGGGCGGGTGGTGAACGGTTTAGGTCGCCCTTTGGATGGTAAAGGTCCAATACAGGCAGAGGAAAGCATTAGTTTACAGGGTGAGATTATCAACCCGCTGCAGCGTAAGCCCATCAGTGAAACCTTGGATGTAGGCATTAAGGCCATTAATGCCTTGCTAACAGTTGGTAAAGGCCAGCGTCTTGGTTTATTTGCCGGCAGTGGTGTAGGTAAGAGTATGCTGCTCGGAATGATGACTCGTTTTACTGAAGCCGACATTACCATTGTTGGTTTGATTGGTGAGCGTGGCCGTGAGGTGAAAGAATTTATTGAGCAAATTCTAGGCGAAGAGGGCCTTAAGCGCTCGGTTGTGGTGGCGTCACCGGCGGATGATTCGGCGTTAATGCGCTTACGAGCTGCGGTATTGACCTCTCGGATTGCCGAGTATTACCGCGATCAGGGCAAAAATGTGTTGTTGCTAATGGATTCTTTGACCCGTTATGCTCAAGCGCAACGGGAAATTGCCTTATCTGTGGGGGAGCCGCCTGCCACCAAAGGTTATCCACCATCGGTATTTTCCAAGCTCCCTTGGTTGGTTGAGCGCGCGGGGAATGGTAAAGAGGGGGGAGGCTCAGTTACTGCATTTTATACGGTACTAACAGAGGGAGATGATCAGCAGGACCCCATTGCTGATGCGTCCCGAGCCATTCTTGACGGCCATATTGTATTGTCGAGGCGGCTGGCTGAGGAAGGCCATTATCCTGCAATTGACATTGAAGCCTCTATTTCTCGTGCGATGCCACATATCGTGTCTGAAGCACATCTTCAAGGCGCAATGCGTGTTAAGCAGTTGTACTCGCGTTATCAACAGAACCGAGATTTAATAGCCGTGGGAGCTTACACTCGAGGCTCTGACCCAGAATTGGATCAGGCCATTGTTTTGATGCCTGCGATCAATGAATTCCTGCGTCAATCATTGGGGCAGAGTTTTAACATTGATAAGAGCTTGGAAGCCTTAGTGACGGCGATGACGTCGGCACCTACCAAGTAGACGCTTTTTCTTTAAGCCGCTAATATCAAGCTAGTTGTGAGGGGGTATTATGAAAAAGTTTCAGCGAATGCAGGTATTAGTTGATCTTTCTCAACGCAAGGAAGATGAGGTAGCAAAAGCACTCGCAAAGGATCAAGCACGTTTGCAGCATGATCAACAAAAATTGCAGGAGCTGAGAGAGTATGCGGCGCAGTATGATGAGCAGCGAAATCTATTGGGCTTGTCGCCGTATTTAACCACCAACTATCAGCACTTCGTGACACGCTTACAGCAAGCGATTAAGCAACAAGAGCAACAAGTCAAACGCTCTCAGCAGCAGGTCAATATGGCCTTAAAACGCTGGCAAGATGCACGAGCAAAAACCAAAGGTATGGACTGGCTTAAGCAGAAAAATATCAATGAAGAAGTGGCTTTCGCAGACAAGCAAGAGCAAAAGCAAATTGACGAGCTGTCAAACCGTGCTTTTTTTGAGCGGATGCGCTCCTGATGCCTGAGGTTTCTATAGCCTCAGCGCCTTCTATCGTGTCGGTTTTATTTGATCTTGAAACCGCCATTTTTACGTCACACGTTTATCCTCTTAAATCCCATTTAGCCATTCAGTCTGGTTTGCATGTGTTGCAGGCTGAGTTCAATTTCCAAGACTCTTTGCAGCATCTTTTAAAGGATCTGATTGACTCCCTTGATCAAGTCATTGAAGCAGGCAACTTTTTAAGTGCTTCGCAGCTGGCGGATTTGGTTGCTTGGGTGAGTGGTTTTCGCTCCGTTTGGATCGCGCAACAAGATTTTGAAGATGTCCTAGATTGCTCTGTATTGCAGACCCTTCAGCAACGGTTGCTCAACTCCTTATCGACGATCATGCGTGTCGAAGTAAACCGTTTTATGGGAGAGTTTTCAGGGCGAGTTCCCCATGGGTTTGAGGATTTCTCAACCCTGTCTGACGTTGGCTATTGGGTAATTCGTCACGCTGAGAATTCACTGCCTGGTGCAAGTTCTCAAAGTAATACGGTCGTAATACGAGTTGTGTTAGAGACTGGACTGTCTTTAATGGGGGTGACCGAACGTTTACCTAATTGGCAATGGCAATTAGCCCCTTGTGAAGAGGATCATGCCTTAAGTCTGGCGCCTGAAAGTGAGAACTATTGGGTGGATTGGCTTCATACCATGGCGTCAGAGCGTGAAGTTTGGCGCCGCTCACCTTCTTTTATGGGCTTCTATAAATCGTTGCAAGAGCAAGTGCGTGAGCAATTTTCTGTTGCGTTAAACCAGCTTTACGAGTTGCCGAATGCCGCTAATGTTTGGGTGATTCCTGCTGCGGAGCAGGTCTCTGAAGCGACGCAATTTGATTTATACGGCGGTCGCGTATATTTGTTAGATCAGCTTGGGCAAGCGTGCCAAGTGTTGACATTATCCGAATCGGTTATCCCCGTTTACCTATTAGAATGCGGTACTCATAGCTTCGCCATTCCGGCATACCGTGCGCAGTTGCTTCGTCAAGATGAGCAGACGACGGGACAGGTCTGGACTTATACAAAGGGTGGATTGTTTGAACAGCAAGACGCTCTGGTAGGCCAGCAGCTTGTTCGAGTGGCGACTCAACAAGGAGGCTTATGCCTTGGAGCAGACCGAGTTACCCGAGATTATGGTGTGTTATTGCGAAGTGGGTGTTTACCTCGAAGTACTCGAAATGTCTGGCGAATACGGAATAGCTTTCAATTGGAACCTGTATTGCCAAACGAATTATTACAAGCTGCTGAGCGTCAGTGGTCTGTGTCCTACTCGGCTCTAGCTCGGCCGAAAAATCATACTCCTGTATATTTCCAATTCACAGAGCATCATGGTGTAGAGCTATTTGCCGATATGATTATTGGGCTACAACCGTACCGCTCTATAGAAAGGGTGATGTCTGGTTTTATCTACTTCAATGGCCAAGTGATGCCCTTAATTGAGCCTGAGATGCGCCATTGCCACCCCGATGATATGGTGATGATTGTCATGGTTCGAGGTGCTTATTTTGCATTTAGAGGGCGCTACAGTTTAGAAAAAGAGACACTGCATAAGTTGGTAGATGGCGATGTAATTATGCTAAGTTGGCAAGATGATCGGATCAACATAAGCTTGCGTGATAAAGGTTGGTTTTTACTCGATCAGCGACATACCTACTTGTTTCATAAACAGTTGTTAGAGATTTTAAAATAAGATGGATGCGACTAATTCAGCTCATGCTGCTTTTGATCAGCGTCGAACTCGTTTTTCCGACTGGATCGTTCAGTATGGATTGCTGTTCACGTTACTGTTTTTTGGCCTTTTGTCAGGAACCTACTATGTGGCTAATGAGCGCATTGAGGCGACCCTAAAATCGGCCAGTGAATTGCATGATATTGCTTATTCTAGCCTAGTAATCACTCAAGGCTGGCAGACAATATCGCCTGATCGAGAGCAAGGCGACATTGCAAGTCTGCTGCAGCAAGAGCGTTTATTGGTGCAGCGTTTACGTGAACAAATGCCTAATGTGGTAGATTTGCCCAGCGCACCAGTGACCATTTCCCAATTCACGGTTGCTGAACAGGTTCGCTTAGCCGAAAGCCGTTTATCTCAGATACAGCAGATTGCAACCGAATACAGTTCTCGATTAGGGCAAATGAATGTCCTTCAGCATCCCATGGTTGTGGGGCTGATACTGGGTTGGACGGCTCTACTGGTCTATTTGATTTGGGGGTGGCGTCGCGTGCTATTGGACCGACAGGTGGCGCTTAGTTTTTTTCATTCGCAAGTAGATCGCCTGCAATCAGGCTCTCATTTGTCTCCGCCGCTACATCGTAATGATGAATTTGGGGATTTTGCTCGATATTTGAATAGCGTTTTGACCTCAATCTCTGGGGATTTGGCGTACCATCGGAGCTTTGCTCAGTTGTACCGTTCTGCATTATCCACATCATTGTCGTTGAAACTAGTGGTGAATCACTCTTATGAAATTCTTAATGTCAGCGAAGGGCTGTCTGAGTTGTGGATATTGGAGCCGAGTGCTTTGTCCGAGGCTCTCGGTGTCGATGCCCACTTAACCTCTTTAGAAGGAGAGGTGGTGGCAGAGAGTGTGTTTCTCGACGTTCCAATGGGTCCTATTCGTATTGCTAATCGTCTTTATGAAGTCCGCTTATCTAAGATTGAGCATGAACCGGTTTCAGGTTATTTGATAGAGCTTGCACCGATCGAATCCCATGCTGAGCTGCGGGTGCTAGAAGCAACATTAAGTCTCATGTCTAGCGATGTATGGGATGCGCCAATTCGGATTTTGGACGAGTCGTCACCGTATTACAGCTTTTCTGAAAAGTTGGAGCGTACTCGTCAACAAGTGTTCAGATTTCTTCAGCAAAGCAATGAATTGATAAACAATGCTGACAAAGAATATCCCAAGATTACTAAACTGCAACAGTTGTCTGACTGGCTGATTGCTAAACTCAATAGTAATGAAATGAAGTCGGATGAGTGCTCTGAGCAGCGCCATTTGATCGTCTCAGAAATTGATATTAGCAGGCAAGATTTCTTGCGGGTGAGAGAACAGGTTGAATATCGCTTTGAGCTCTATGAGGCTTATCTTCAGCAGATGGTGGAGTGGCAGGCTTCGCAGGCGACTTGGGTAGCGACAGTAAACGAAGGGTTGCTAGACACCAAAGAAGCAATATTGAATCTTCTGACAATTGTTCATACGGAACCAACAAGCGCCAGTGTCATTGAACACAGTGTTATCGATTTAACGCATGATATTGATACCGTGTTAAACGATATCCTTGAGTCCAAACCGATTCCTGGCGAATTACGAATCGAGCATGTGAAAAGCTCGGAGTCAGAGTTGATGAGGCGTTTGAACGATGTGCAAATTCAGTTAGATCATCTTTCTGAGGTAGCGCAACAAGAGCATAAAGTCTCTCACCAATAACTGCATAAGTCATGTTTCATCTAATCATTGTGAGGCAAGATGTATGATTATTGGGCAGTTTGATGAAAAGTCAGCTACGGCGACTATGGTGTTGAAAGGACGTTTTGATTATTCCTGCCAACAAGAATTTCGAGAATTTTTTGCGCGTTACCCTAAAGGTACCGATTATATTATAGATCTTAGCAGTGTTAGTTATATCGATAGTTCAGCGTTAGGTATGTTGCTGTTACTTCGTGATCATGCTGGTGGTGACACCAGTAACGTGGTGATCAAAGGCGCTTCGGAATTTGTTATCAGTGCTTTGAAAATGGCTCATTTTGAGCGTCTTTTTGTATTAAGCTGATAAAGATAGAGAGTGTTTATGAAGGAACAAAATCTCAAAATTCTAGTGGCTGATGATAATCCATCAGATCGAATGCTTTTGGAGAGCATGCTGACCCAACTAGGGCATGTGGTAGAAACCGCTGTGGATGGTCAAGATGCGGTTGAAAAGTTTGATCCAAATAGTATTCAGCTTGTCTGTTTGGATGTCAAAATGCCCCGAAAGGATGGCTGGGAAGCTGCGCTTGAGATTTTGCAGATTGCTAAAGAAAAACTCATCCCGATTGTGTTTTTGTCGGGTGTTTCAGATCCTGATATTTTAAAAAAGTGTCTGGATGTTGGGGCGACGGATTTCATCTCCAAACCTTACAACCCAACATTGGTCTCCGCCAAGCTTAATGCGATCGCACGTCTACTTGTATTGCAAAACACCCTCTCTGAACAGCGTGACGAGCTGTCTTTTCTGAATCAGCAAATGGTGCATGATCAGGAAGTTGCCAAAATGGTGTATGAGCGCATTACCCACTCCAACTGTCTCTCTGATCCGGCATTGAATACTTTGCATCAGGGCAGTCATATTTTTAATGGAGATGTAATTTTGGCGGCCTATAAGCCTAATGGTGGTATGCATATTTTATTGGGCGACTTTACTGGTCATGGTTTGTCCGCTGCCATCGGTGCATTACCTCTAGCAGATATTTTCTTTGATTGGACTGAGAAAGGCTTTCTCATGCGTCAAATATTGCCTGAGATTAATAAACGCCTGCATAACATTCTGCCTCCTAATATGTTTTGCGCAGCAGCTTTTATCGATATTAATCTACATAACCGAACCGCATCGGTATGGAATGCGGGTTTACCTGATTTGCTATATTTTTCTGCGGGAGAGCCCCAGCCGAGATTGATTGCGTCCGACTCCTTACCGTTAGGGATACTTAATGAATATGAGTTTGAAGCCAATATTGACATGTTGTCTTATGAGTTTGGCGATTATTTGATCGCTTTTACTGATGGAGTGTATGAAGCGCGTTCAGAGGATAATAAGATACATTACAACAGCGCTTTAAATCCTCTTTACGCTGGTGAAGTATCCGGTAGTCCCTTTGTTTGGCTTGAAAACATGCTACAAGAAGAAGGCATTTTAGAAAATCCACATGATGATATTTCGGTTCTTGGTATAGATTTGACCCAAGCCTTGAATAATGCTCCTCAGTCAAAACCGGCTGATGTTACAAGAGGGGTTAGTGAGCCTGCTAGCTTCGCATTCTGTTATGAATTAAATGCCAAATCACTTAGGAATACAGACCCTCTGCCTTACCTATTACAAATACTGACCACTGTGCCTGAGCTCAGTAAGCGTTCTGGTGAAATCTTTATGATTTTGTCTGAAATGTATTCCAATGCTTTAGAGCATGGCATTTTGAAACTAGATTCAAGTTTGAAAGAAACAGCGGAAGGGTTTGCTGAATATTATGCTTCTCGTGAGACAAAGCTAAAGCAATTGAATGAAGGTTGCGTTTCTATTGAGGTAAAAGTAAGTGCAGACAGTCACGAAGGTTGTTTAGCAATAGTGATGTCGGACAGTGGTGATGGCTTCGACATCAGTCATTTAAATTTTGATAATTTGGATCATGAGATGCCTTTCAATCGAGGTCTCAGCTTGATTAATCAGCTTTGCCATAAGCTGGAAATCACCGACAATGGGTCTCGAATATCGATAGAGTATCGCTGGTAAACTTGGCCTCCTATTTGCAGCTATGATGTGAACAGTGGAGGTCGCCCATGATTAATAGCCCAACTTTATCCGTTTTACCCTCAGCCCCAAAAGTCGCAAAAGCTCCTGCGGTGCCTGCATCAACCGGTGGTCAGCAAAGCTTTAGTTCAGCGTTTGAGGTTGCCAATCAAGCAGCGCAGGATAAGATTCCAGCTGAGCGCGAGTCTATAAATAATTCTTCTAATCAAACACCTAATCAGGCTCAGAGTGATCAAGAGAAGGCACTGTCGCAAGTAAATGGGCGTGAACAGAGCTCTAAGGCTGTGTCTAGTGATGAAGTGGTTCAAAAGTCTAAGGCTGAAGAGACCTCTGAAAATGAGTTAGAAACCGGCGGTGATGGCACTCTTACTGAGAAAAGTGAGACGAGTGTAGCCACTGCTAAAGAGAGCAATAAAGAGAATATTGATGGGCAAGAAAGCGGCAACTCACTGCAAGTAGATGGGCAAAACTTTGCAGTGGATCAGACGACTGTGAATACAGTTTCGGACCAGTCTATGGTCGACGAATCAGAGGGCTCTGAGGATGTCGTCATGGAACAAGTTGATGTTTCTGTGGAAGTCGTGTCGTCAGATATCGATGCTTCTATAGAAGCATCCGAGGTAATGTCAGACAATTCTACTGCCGCTACATCGGATGTGAACACTGAGACAGAAGCTAGCGAAGAACCTTTATCAAATGAAGCGGCAGCCATAGGGGGCGAAATCAACTTAGACAGTTCGACAGTTACAGAAAATGTTGAACTTGCTACAAATGTTGAATCTGAAACAGACGTATCGGTTGCTGATGAAACGTTGGGAAATATCACGGTCAGTGTCGATGCTAAAAGTGACTCGACTTTGAACGCCACAACTGGAGCGAGTGCTGCTTCGGATACGGCGTTGGCTGGCGATGTTGATGCTCTGAACACAACTATTGATACAGCTGCCGTGAAATCCGAGCAAAGTGATGTCAGCATTCAATCAGAAGTTGATTCTCTGGCGGTGCAAAATATTCGACCAGCTGAGAGTGTAGCGCAAAACTCAACCAGCGGTGAGCTGAATGATGTTGACACCAAAGCCAGTGATAATTTGCGCTGGGTAATGGAGCAAATGTCGAAAAAAACGGAACAAGCCGGCAATAATACTTTGAATCAAGCCGCGCCGGCGAACAGCGAATTCAATGAAACTGAGTTTCTGGGGGCATTAACTGACGGAGAGCTTGTTTTAGATAGTGGAAAAATCGAGTTGCCTAAAGACGTTAGTGAGATGCTTGGTGGTAAGAAAACGTTAGACCAACTTATGGCTAATCTAGGTAGCCAATTGCAGCCTGCTGCGGCGCAATCTCAAAACCTAGCTCAACCTCAATCTGTATTGAGTGCAGTAACCAATAATCTTGGTAGTGCGCGCCCTGACGGTGCAGCGGCACAATTAACTATGCAATCGCTGCCAGATGCTGCGGCTTTCCCTTCTGAGATGGCTACTAAAGTGTCTTGGATTGCAAAAGAGGGGTTTAAAACGGCGCATATTCATCTAGACCCTCCCGAACTTGGTAGTTTAACCGTGAAGATCAGCGTTGATCATGATGCAAATGCCCACGTAAGCTTTGTTGCCAGCTCGGCTCAAGCGAAAGAGGCCTTAGAGGGGCAGATGCAACGACTAAGAGAGATGTTGCAGCAGCAGGGGGTTGAGTTAGACTCTGTAGATGTTGAAGTGTCTCAAGGTAACGGGCAAGCGTTTGGTTCTAGCCAGTCGGATGAGAATGCTGGTCAAGACGGTCGTGGGGCAGGCTTGGGAGCCGGAGACGGTCTGCTTGATGGCGATGATGAAAACGTTAGCTATGTCTCACCGGCAGAGCAAGGGATTGACTATTACGCATAGAAAACCGTGGTGATTCATAATAATCTTTGTAGAATAGTGGTCTTGCACATTCATAGAATGTAACTCGCTAATTTGCATGAACAAGGGTTGTATATGGCAGATGAATTAGATGTTGGCGCTGAAGAAGGTAAAAAAGGCGGCAAAAAGAAGCTGATCATCATTATTGTGGTGGCGTTGTTAGTTCTTGGTGGAGGCGGTGCTGCGGCCTATTTTTTTCTGTTTAGTGGTGACGATTCAGAGGCGGCTGCAGAAGGGGAAAGCGCAGCAGCAACAGAGATGGTTCAAACCGACGGCCCTGCGATTTATTTAGACTTAGATCAGCCCTTCGTAGTCGACTTTTTGGTATCTGGAAAACAGCGTTATTTACAGCTTAATATGACGTTGAAATCACGTGATCAAGGCCAGATTGACGCGGTTAAGCTGCATATGCCATTGATTCGTAATAGCTTAGTATTGCTGTTCTCTAGTCAATCTTTCGATGAGTTGCAAACCATTGAAGGCAAGCAGAAACTTAAAAGCTCAGCCGTTGAAACGATTAATAATATCCTGACTCAAGAAACCGGTATGGGTGGTATTGAAGACGTATTGTTCACAAACTTTGTGATGCAATAGGGGCGGTTAGATGGCTGCGCAAGATTTATTATCTCAAGATGAAATTGATGCGTTATTACATGGCGCAGATGAAAAGCCTGATAAGGATGATAATGCCGATTCAGGTGGTATATCGTCTTATGATATTACCAGCCAAGAGCGTATTGTGCGTGGGCGAATGCCCACGCTCGAAATGATTAACGAACGTTTCGCGCGTTACACTCGTATTAGCCTATTCAATTTACTGCGCCGTACGGCTGATGTGTCATCCGGTGGTCTGCAGATTATGAAATTTGGTGAGTACGTACATACCTTATACGTACCAACCAGTTTGAATCTGGTTAAATTCAGGCCGTTACGAAGCACCGCTCTGTTCATTCTCGATGCCAAATTGGTCTTTAAATTGGTGGATAACTTTTTTGGTGGTGATGGACGCCATGCAAAAATCGAAGGCCGTGAATTTACACCAACAGAAATTCGTATCGTTCAGTTGATGCTGGAGCAAGTGTTTGTTGATTTAACAGAGGCTTGGGCGCCGGTACTAAAAGTTGACCTTGAGTACATCAGCTCCGAAGTAAACCCTGCTATGGCCAATATTGTGAGCCCGAGTGAAGTGGTAGTGGTATCTACTTTTCATATAGAACTAGATGGCGGTGGTGGTGAGCTACACATTACGTTACCTTATTCGATGATTGAGCCAGTTCGAGAGCTGCTTGATGCCGGTGTTCAAAGTGACGTAGATGAGAAAGATGAACGTTGGGGGAAATCTCTAGAACAAGATGTTCGCGAGTTAGATGTTAAGTTGCAGGTCAATGTCGTGAATAAAAAAGTCAGACTTGGCGATGTGATGAAATTTAAAGCTGGTGACGTTATCCCGATTGAAATGCCTGAATTGGTAACAGTTAGAGCCAATAATGTGCCCTCGTTTAGGGGTAAGCTAGGTGTCAGTAATGGACACTATGCCGTCGAAATGATTGAAAGTTGTAAGAATTCAAAAAATTAGGTTTTAGGTATGGCAGAAGAAACAAATCCAGATGCAGAAGGAATGGACCAAGACTTGGCGGACGAATGGGCTGCGGCCATGTCTGAGGCAGGCGATTCTGGTGGTGATGGTGGTGATCTGGATGATGAATGGGCTGCGGCCATGTCTGAACAAGATGTGAAACCTGTTCAACTTGACCAGTTAGGCTCGGCGCCAAGTGTTGCTGGTTTAGGCTCCGATATGGAGCTGATCATGGATATCCCGGTGACGCTGTCAATGGAGTTGGGCAACACAGAAATTGCCATTCGAAACTTACTACAACTGACCCAAGGTTCGGTGGTTGAATTAGATCGTTTTGCTGGTGAGCCTTTGGATGTCTTGGTTAATGGAACATTAATTGCGCATGGTGAAGTTGTGGTTGTGAACGATAAGTACGGCATTCGTTTGACCGATGTGGTCAGCCCAAGTGAACGCATTAAGCGACTGAAGTAATCCTTTGATGGTTCGATTAGCGGTTTTTTTTGTTTTGACTTTACTGCCTGTGATGGCGTTTTCAGAGCCTTATTCTGGCGGTATAAAAATGGCTGATGCTTCGTCTATTTGGCGAGTATTTTTGGCCTTGGCATTTTTGATTGTTTTGATTCCTTTAGTAATTTGGGGGTTAAAGCGTTTACAAGGCTTGCAGCATAAACTCTCTAAATCTGAGATTCAGATCATTGCATCACAATCCATTGGAACAAAAGAGAAGTTGATCTTAGTTGAAGTGCAGGGGAAGCGGCTTTTACTGGGAGCAACAGCTCACAGCATTACCTGTTTGAATGAGTTTGAGGCTAATGGAAATCAGTTTGCCGAATTGATGAATGAACAGTTAGCCAATGAAAAATAATCTTTCCAACTTTTGTCGAATGCTCTTTGCACTACTTTTAATAGTGCCAGTGTTTGCTTGGGCTGAGCCTGGCTTGCAGGCCATTACGGTAACAACGAACCCTGATGGCAGCCAAGAGTACACGGTAACCTTACAGATTTTGTTCATTATGACGGCGCTGACGCTTTTGCCAGCGGCCTTGATTATGATGACGTCATTCACTCGAATAATTATCGTCTTGTCGATTCTTCGTCAGGCAATAGGCTTACAGCAATCGCCCTCGAACCAGATCATGCTAGGAATGGCATTGTTTTTGACCTTGTTTATCATGACGCCTACCCTAGATAAAATAAATGAACTGGCTCTTCAGCCTTATCTCAATAACGAAATGACTTCGTTGCAGGCGGTAGAGGCGGCTTCAGGTCCTGTTCGAGAGTTTATGTTGGCGCAAACCCGTGAAGATGATGTGGCTTTATACGTAAAGCTTGCAGGTAAAGAAGGAGAGATTAACTCCTTGGATGAATTGCCTTTTACAATTTTGATGCCGGCGTTTGTTACCAGTGAATTGAAAACAGCATTTCAGATTGGCTTTATGTTGTTTATCCCTTTTCTAATCGTTGACATGGTCGTTGCCAGCGTCTTAATGGCGATGGGTATGATGATGCTATCACCAGTCATTATTTCTTTACCATTTAAAATTATGCTCTTCGTGATGGTGGATGGCTGGTCTATGATTATGGGTACATTAGCCGCGAGCTTCGGGGTGTAACGATGGATCCACAGGTGATTCTTGATCTTTATGGGCAGGGTTTTTACCTCATTGTAGTGATGGTTTCTGCGGTTATGGTGCCGAGTTTGGTGGTTGGTTTGATGGTGAGTGTCTTCCAAGCCGCGACGCAGATTAACGAGCAAACTTTGACGTTCTTACCACGATTCGTGGTAACCATTTTTGCCATCATGCATTTGGGACCATGGTTGCTGATGAGTCTAACGGACTTTTTCAATCAGCTATTTATTGACATCCCTATGTTGATCGGCTGATGTTGGAGCTCAATCCAGATCAGTTAATGTCGTTGGTGGTGAGTTTCTTGTTGCCATTTTTTCGAATTGGCGCATTCCTTATGGCGTTGCCCTTGTTTGGCAGTCAGCTAGTGAGCGTTCGTGTTCGACTGATCTTTGCTTTTATCATTTCTATTATTGTCACGCCAGTAATCAGCATTCCCGCCTACGACCCGATCTCCCCGGGTTTTATTTTGTTGATCGCTGAACAGCTTGTTGTGGGGATTGTGCTTGGCTTTGTTGTCAGTGTGCTTTTCCAGATTTTTGCTTTAGCGGGCCAGTTGGCAGCGATGAAAGCAGGTTTAGGCTTTGCTATGTCCAATGACCCTGCGAACGGTATAACGGTGGCAACGGTTGGCCAGTATTATATGACCATGGCTGGTTTGGCTTTTTTAGGTACCAATGGGCATTTGATCATGATCGAATATCTGGTTGAAAGCTTTCAATATTGGCCAGTAGGCAGTGGTTTTGATAGCCAGCGTTATTGGAATGTGGTGATGTTAGGTAGCTGGCTGTTTGAAAAGGGGTTGTTGGTTGTTTTGCCACTTGCTGTGGCTACTCTAATTATGAATATCTCATTTGGTATTGTGGCTAAGGCTTCTCCTCAGTTGAATATTTTTGCCATGGGATTTCCTGTCATAATGTTGTTCTCTTTGGTATTCATCTGGATCATGTTGCAAGACTTTTTGGATATCTATCGGTTATTCTTTCAAGAAATGACGACTTGGCTGCAAGATACATGGGGGATCAGCGCTAATGGCTGAGAACGAAGACGGCACAGAAAAAACCGAAGACGCCAGTTCCAAGAAGCTTCAAGACGCCCGTGAAAAGGGGAATGTGGCTCGGTCGAGGGACCTGAGCAGTGCGGCGCTTTTAGTGGTTTCAGCGCTGTCGATGTATATGGTCGGAATGCTCATCGTTGATGATTTGATGCGCTTATATACATTCAATTTCTCCCTTGCTCGGGAAGACCTATTTGATGTAGCGATGATGATTCGTCATTTATATGTTTCCATTATGGCTGCCATTGACTCATTAACCATCTTTATGCTGATTGTCGCTGTGGCAGGTATTCTGGGTAGCATTGCTTTAGGGGGCTTTAACTTCACCTTGCAGGCGGTAGCGCCCAAGCTTTCCAAGATGAACCCGATTACCGGCTTGAAGCGTATGTTTTCAGTTCAATCTCTGGTTGAACTACTAAAGTCGACACTAAAAATTCTGCTGGTTGGTACGGTGGCGGCATTTGTATTAATGCATTATTTGCCTACCTTGACCGGATTGGCCTTTGAAACTATCGGTACCGCTTTAAGTCATACTCTAGAAATACTGATTTGGGCGTTTATTCTAGTGTCATCTTCATTGATTATTATTGCCGCCATTGATGTGCCATTTCAGGCTTGGCAGCATAAAGATAAGTTGAAGATGACCAAACAGGAAGTAAAGGACGAATACAAACAATCTGAGGGTGATCCTCAGGTGAAAGGTCGAATTCGCCAGTTGCAGCGCCAGGCTGCTATGCGACGTATGATGTCCGATGTCCCTAAAGCCGATGTGATTATTACGAACCCGACGCACTATTCGGTTGCGTTAAAGTACGATCAGACAAGTGGTAAAGCTCCAGTCCTTCTTGCGAAAGGGAACGACTTTATTGCTTTGAAGATCCGGGAGATTGGCAATTTCTACGATATCCCTGTGATACAATCCCCCGCATTGACCCGTGCAGTGTATAAACATACCGAAATCGGTGATGAAATCCCTGAAGGCCTTTTCAAAGTCATCGCGCAGTTACTGGCCTATGTATATCAGCTCAGGTTAGCACGAAGCGGTGAAAAACCACCTGAGCGTATGCCCAATCTTGATGTGCCAGAAGAGTTTCAATGGAATGGGGATATTTGATTTTTATGTATCGAGGTATAAGTGGAGTTTGATCGTCAGCGCATAAGTGGACAGATGAGGGGGATCCTAAGTGGCAATTTAGGGGTGCCTTTTATTCTATTGGCACTGCTGGCCATGATGATTCTGCCGCTACCTGCGTTCCTGTTAGATGTACTGTTTACCTTTAATATTGCCTTGGCCATTGTCGTTTTGTTGGTGGCAGTGTACTCCCTAAGGCCTCTCGATTTTGCGGTTTTTCCAACCATTCTCTTAGTTTCTACTTTGATGCGTTTGGCGCTGAACGTGGCGTCTACCCGAGTTGTATTGCTTAACGGTCATGAGGGTGGGGATGCTGCCGGTAAGGTGATTCAAGCCTTCGGTGAAGTGGTAATTGGTGGCGACTATGTTGTTGGTTTCGTTGTTTTTGCTATCTTGATGATCATCAACTTTGCCGTAGTGACCAAAGGTGCAGGACGTATTTCGGAAGTAAGTGCACGTTTCACCTTGGACGCCATGCCAGGTAAGCAAATGGCTATCGATGCGGATTTAAACGCTGGCATGATTGATTCAAATCAGGCGAAACAGCGTCGTGATGAGGTGGCTGCTGAGGCTGAGTTTTATGGGGCTATGGACGGTGCCTCAAAATTTGTAAAGGGTGACGCTGTTGCCGGCTTAATGATTTTGGGGATTAACATCATTGGTGGTCTGGCTATAGGCACCATGCAGCATGGCTTGTCGTTTGTAGAGGCGGTTCAAGTCTATTCTCTGCTAACGATCGGTGATGGTTTGGTTGCGCAAATCCCCTCGCTAATGCTGTCCACCGCAGCTGCCATTATGGTAACCCGAGTGAATGAATCGGGTGATATGGGGCAGCAAATCTACGGCCAGATGTTTGCATCGAGCAAGGCTTTATATGTTGCCGCTGCGATCCTTACGATTATGGGGATTGTGCCGGGAATGCCGCATTTTTCATTCCTATCATTGGCTGCTGCTATCGCTGGTTTGGCGTACTTTCTTGAACATCGTAAGAAACAGAAAGCAACCGTTAGGTCGGCCGCTAAAGGGGCTGCCCAAGGTGACTCATCCGGGGCAGCGCAGCCGCCTGCTGAGAGTAAAGATCTTAGCTGGGAAGATGTTGCTCCAGTGGATATGCTTGGTTTAGAAGTAGGCTACCGCTTGATTCCTTTGGTCGACAAAAGCCAAGGCGGGGAGTTGCTCGCACGTATTAAAGGTGTGCGTCGAAAGTTATCTCAGGAGCTTGGTTTTCTTGTGCCGAGTGTGCATATTCGGGATAACCTAGATTTAATGCCTAACGCTTATCGCATTACTCTGATGGGGGTTAGTCTTGCTGAAGCCGAAGTGCACCCAGATAAAGAGTTAGCCATTGATCCCGGGCAGGTGTTCGGCACGATTGATGGTATTCCTGGCAAAGATCCTTCTTTTGGGCTTGATGCGGTTTGGATTGATGTGAAAAAGCGCGATCAAGCGCAAACCTATGGCTATACAGTAGTGGATGTGAGTACTGTTGTAGCGACGCATATTAACCAAGTAATGCAAAAGCATGCTTATGAATTGATTGGTCACGATGAAGTGCAACAGTTGCTGGGCTTATTAAAGCAGCACAATCCTAAGCTGGCAGAAGAGTTGGTGCCTAATACTGTGCCGCTGAGTGTGCTACTCAAAGTGCTGCAAAACCTATTGCAAGAAAGTGTGCCGCTACGGGATATGCGAACCATTGCCGAGGCGATTATGGGAGTCCAACCCAAGTCTCAAGATCCAATGATTTTAACCGCGGCGGTACGTACATCATTAGCTCGTATGATTATGCAATCGTTGGCTGAAGGGGTTGAGGAAGTGCCAGTTATGACTTTAGATCCTCAGCTTGAGAAAATGTTAATGCAAACCGTACAGCAGAGTCAGCAGTCTGGTATTAAAAATGAAGAGGCGCTTATTCTTGAGCCACAAATGGCCGAGCAGCTACAAAGATCTTTCCGAGAGCATGCGGAACAGCAAGAAGCCATGGGAAATGCTCCTATCCTCATAGTATCCGCACCTATTCGCCCAATGTTGGCGCGTTTTATGCGCTATGGAGGGGTTGGCATGTCAGTGCTTTCATATCAAGAGGTGCCTGATAATAAACGCGTCACGGTTGTTGCTGTCATTGGCCAGTGAAATAAGGAAAAGCATTGATTTTCGAGCTATATTTATCAAAACCTTTCGGGTAAGCTATGGATTTGTATGCATAAATAGACTTAAAGGACTGGTATTCAATGCAGTATAGGCGGTTTCGAGCTCCCGATATGCAAAAGGCGATACGTAAAATACGTGACGCTGTGGGGCCTGATGCTGTCATTATGTCCAATAAGCGGCTCCCTACTGGTGAAGTCGAGATCCTAATTGCTATAGATTACGATGGCTCTATGGCTCCTACAGCAAGCCATCAGAGTGCAGCGCGAAAAAGTGCTCCTGCTGCATCCACGAGCAGCCGAGCTGGGCAACCAAGCCCCTCATATCAAGAACGAATTGCACAAGCTCGCAGCTTAAGCGGAAGCGCTGCTTCTCCTAAGCCAAAAGGTGAAGCGTATGAGGTGTTTGAAGAGGCCCCCGTGGCTCAGCCTAACCTATATGCTGAACCAGAGCCTGCTATTCAAGAAGATCTATCTATTCGACCTCATACTCAAGAACGCCCTTCGCCAGATGAAGAGAAGCTTCGAGCAATGGAGAAAGAGCTCGAGCAAGTGCGTCGAATGCTTGAACAGAGCCAAGAAGATAAGCAGCAAGCCGCTGCTCAAGCTAGTGCGGTAAAACGCCAGACATATGATCAGCGACTGCATGAACAGCTAAAAACATTAGGCTTATCTGACCGTGTCATCGATAAAATTGTTTCCGATCTTTCTTTAACCGGGCGAGAGGAAGATTGGAAAAAAGCTCTGTCACATTTAGCTGATAGTATTCCTATTCGCTCTTCTACCGAAGCCTTCAGTGGTTGCATTGCCTTTATGGGGCCCACGGGTGTCGGTAAGACCACGACGATAGGTAAAATTGCCGCCCAGTATGTGCTGAAATATGGCTCACAAAGTGTGGTCCTGATTACTACCGATACATACCGTATTGCAGCACATGAGCAGCTAAGAACCTTTGGGCGAATCCTGAATGTACCGGTGGAAGTGGTTAATGAATACACTGATTTAAATGAAGTGTTGGATAAATATTCAAACTATTCATTAATATTGGTGGATACTGCAGGGATGAATCCACGTGATCGCAACCTTGAGCGCCAGCTAGCGATGATGAAGCGGGCTCGAGGATATCTCAAAAAACTGCTCGTTTTGCCTTGCACCAGCCAGCGGCAAGTTTTAAAAACAGTAGTAGATGTATATTCTCAAATTCAGCTTGATGGTTGTGTTCTGAGTAAGCTAGATGAATCGGCTTCTCTAGGCGAAGCCATTAGTGTGGTAATAGAAGAAGGTCTGCCTGTGATGTATGTGGCGGATGGTCAGAGAATTCCCGATGACATAGAGCCTGCTAGGGCGCATAACCTCATTAGTCGGGCAGTTTATACTGCTGAACAATTCGGTCAATTATATGGGGCGCTTAAGTATGGTAGTTAGTTTCGTAAAATTACGTTATTTGGCAGAGAAATTCTAAAGACTGTGTAGTACATTGATAACAGATGTACCTCAGGTACCAGATTTAGAGTTTTAGCGTATGACAACGCAAAGATGGATGTAGCATGTATACAAAGAAGGCGACGTTATCGATAGATGCGATTGTGCTGAAGTATGATTTTCTGGTTAAAAAAATCGCCTATCATTTGTTGGCTCGATTGCCAAGCAGTGTCGATATTGATGATCTGATCCAAGCAGGGATGATGGGTTTGATAGAGGCTTACAAACGCTTTGAATCAACCAAAGGCGCCTCATTTGAAACCTACGCCGGTATTCGTATTCGCGGAGCTATGATGGATGAGGTCCGAAAGAGTGATTGGGCACCTCGCTCAGTTCGTCGAAACAGCCGAGCGGTGAGTAGTGCTATTCGAGAAGTCGAATCCGTGAGTGGTCGAGAAGCGACGGATATGGAAGTAGCGGCTCACATGGGAATAAGTATTGACGAATATCATGAAATCCTGCATTCATCTATGTCTACTCAGTTGTTTAGCTACGAAGAAATGTTGGATAGTGAGACAGGTAGCCACGAACTGGATATAAAGGTTGAAGGTGAAACCAGTCAACCTGACCAGTTAGTTGCTGAAGCAGGTTTTCAATCCCAACTTGCACAGGAGATTGAACGTTTGCCAGAGCGTGAAAAATTAGTGTTATCGCTTTACTATAACGATGAATTGAATTTAAAAGAAATTGGTGCCGTGCTCGGTGTCAGTGAATCACGCGTCAGTCAAATACATAGTCAAGCTGCGATGCGACTGCGCTCAAGGCTTAGTGGCTGGCAAGATTAATGAATATGTTAGAAATGACTTTACCTAAGGGTTGTGGAGGTTGCATTGGATAAAAATATGAAAATCCTGATTGTTGATGATTTCTCAACGATGAGACGTATCATCAAAAATCTACTGAGGGATTTGGGATTTACCAATACAGTCGAAGCAGATGATGGAACGACTGCGCTGCCTATTCTGCAAACTGGCACAATTGATTTTCTTGTGACGGACTGGAACATGCCTGGTATGACAGGTATCGAACTTCTTCGAGCTGTTCGAGCCGATGAAAAACTGAAAACTATTCCTGTTTTAATGGTAACTGCTGAAGCGAAACGTGATCAGATCATTGCCGCAGCGCAAGCGGGGGTGAACGGTTATGTTGTTAAGCCTTTTACTGCAGTGGCCTTGAAGGAAAAAATCGAAAAGATTTTCGAACGTATCGATTCCGCAAAATAGGGGCTGTAAATGTCTAGTGAAAACGAGTCAAAACTTGGGGAATTCGAGTCAGTCGTAAAAGATGGCGCAGTTGATTTGCTAAATAAAATTGAGGTCGGTGATTTCAGTGGAGCAATCAAAGTTATCCAAGAATTAAGCGACGCTCGCCACAAAAGTTTCTATAACGAGGTGGGTTGTTTAACTCGTAGTTTGCATGATGCCATTCGAGATTTTCAAATTGACTCGGTAGACATGATGGTGAAAAGCGGCGTGTCTGATGTAGAAGCCGGTTCTCGCATTACGGATGCTTCGGATCGCTTGAACTATGTCATCGAAATGACTAGTTCAGCTGCTAATAAAACCATGGATATGGTCGATAGTAGTGTGCCAGTGGCCAGTGAATTACAGAGTCAAGCTCGAGAGTTACATAAAGACTGGAATCGTCTGATTCAGCGTGACTTAACTCCTCAAGAGTTTCGCGATTTGTATAAGCGGATTGATGCGTTTTTGAAATACACAGATGAAAGCGCCACTACCTTGCATAATAACTTGAATACCATCTTGTTGGAGCAAGGCTATCAAGATCTAACGGGACAAGTCATTACACGAGTTAATGAACTAATACGTGATGTAGAAGAGCGTTTAGTGCATCTTGTTTCTGTTGCCGGTCGGGTTGATAGTATCTCTGGTATCGAGCATGAGTCGGAGAACAAGGAACGTGATGACGATCGAGGCCATGGGCCAGCGATTAATAAGAATGATAACCCTGAAGTACTAAATAACCAGGACGAAGTTGACGATTTACTTTCGAGTCTTGGTTTTTAAAAGGAGCTGCTGCGGATGAGTTTCGAGGTCGATGAAGAAATTCTACAGGATTTTTTAGTAGAAGCTGGAGAAATCCTGGAACAGCTCTCAGAGCAATTGGTGGATTTGGAGCAAAATCCAGAGGATACCGCATTACTCAATGCGATCTTCCGTGGTTTCCATACAGTTAAAGGTGGTGCTGGTTTTCTCCAGCTAACTGCATTAGTTGACTGCTGTCACTATGCGGAAAACGTCTTTGACATCCTGCGTAACCATCAGCGTAAAGTTGACTCTGAGTTGATGGATGTTGTGTTACAGGCACTTGATGCTGTTAATGAGATGTTTGAAACCGTCCGCGCAGGCGGCGAGCCTGAACCAGCAGACCCTCAAATTATCGAATCGTTGAGTTACTTTGCTAAGCCTCAATCAGAGGATGAGTTAGAGGACGACGATGTTGAGGACGAAGAGGAAGATGAGTCTGTAGAAGACGCTTCAGAAGATGACAGTGCTATGGATGAGACGACTGAGGAGCCTACGAATGCTTCTCAGCATGATGATATTTCTGATGACGAATTTGAATCTCTCCTTAGTGCCTTAGGCTCCTCCGACGATGTTGCAGCAAGTGATGTTTCAGCGAGTAACAGTGAGTCAGCGTCTGACGACATTACAGAAGATGAGTTTGATGCGCTGCTAGACCAACTCCATGGTAATAGTGCACCAGGTATGGATGCACCTGCAGAAACGCCATCGGCGACAGGTTCTGCAGATTCTGATGACATCACCGAAGATGAATTTGAAGCACTGTTAGATCAGCTTCATGGTGGTGGAGCTCCAGGTGTTTCTGACAGTGATGAGGCAAGTGTTGAGGTTCCTAAAGAAGAAGCCTCGAAAGGTGATACGCCTGCGTCTTCTGAATCTGATCTCATCACTGAAGATGAGTTTGAACAGCTATTAGATAGCTTGCATGGCAAAGGCCAAGGTCCAAACTTAGCTAAAGACGAACCTGCTACTAATTCAGATCCTAAACCTGAGCCTGCTGCAGCAAAAGCTGAGCCTGAAAAGAAAGCAACTAAACCAAAAGCTAAAGCAGCGCCGAAGAAACCTGTAGCACCAGCTCCAAAACCAAAAGTAGAAAGTTCTGACGCCGAGAAAGAAAAATCTCAGCATGCGCCAGTGGTCCAAGAAACCACTGTACGTGTTGATACTAAACGTCTAGATGACATCATGAACATGGTGGGCGAATTGGTATTGGTACGTAACCGATTGGTTCGTCTAGGTTTGCAAAGTGACGATGAATCTATGGGCAAAGCTGTTGCCAATCTAGATGTGGTAACAGGCGATCTACAAAACGCGGTAATGAAGACGCGTATGCAGCCAATTAAGAAAGTATTTGGCCGTTTCCCGCGAGTCGTTCGTGACTTGGCGCGTAACCTGAAAAAAGAAGTCAACCTAGAACTTCGCGGTGAAGAAACAGATCTAGATAAAAACTTAGTTGAAGCCCTTGCCGATCCTTTGGTCCACTTAGTTCGTAACTCTGTTGACCATGGTGTCGAAGCTCCGGATGTTCGTGAAGCGAAAGGTAAGCCGCGAGTGGGTACGGTTATTCTCTCTGCTGAACAAGAAGGCGACCATATTTTGCTATCCATCGATGATGATGGCGCGGGTATGGATGCGGACTTATTGCGAAGAAAAGCCGTCGAAAAAGGCTTGATGGACACCGATAGCGCTGAACGACTATCAGACGATGAAGCCTTTAATCTTATCTTTGCTCCAGGTTTCTCGACAAAAGCTGAGATTACCGATGTATCTGGGCGTGGTGTGGGGATGGACGTTGTTAAGACGAAAATCTCACAACTGAATGGTACGCTCGATATCAAATCAGTATTAGGGCAAGGCTCGCGCTTCAGTATTAAAGTGCCCTTGACCCTTGCAATCATGCCGACCTTAATGGTTATGCTGAGTAATCAGGCATTCGCGTTCCCATTGGTGAGTGTCAATGAGATTTTCCACTTAAATCTTAAAAAGACAAATATTGTAGATGGTCAACAAGTAGTGGTGATCCGTGGTAAGACTTTACCAATCTTCCATTTAAAAGACTGGTTGATTAAGGGAGCTGCTTACGAGGAAAAACCGGCTGAGGCGCATGTTGTTGTCGTTCAAGTCGGAATGAATGAAGTTGGCTTCGTGGTGGATCAGTTGGTTGGCCAAGAAGAAGTAGTGATTAAGCCTCTTGGAAAAATGTTGCAAGGTACGCCTGGTATGGCGGGTGCAACCATTACAGGTGATGGCCGTATTGCCATTATCTTGGATGTCCCGAGTATGCTGAAATCCTATGCTTCGCGATAGACAAGTTATAGGAGCTGTATTATGCCAGTGAAGGTGCTGGTAGTTGATGATTCAGGTTTTTTCCGTCGTCGACTCGTTGAAATATTTAGTGCTGATCCACGTTTACAAGTTGTGGGGACAGCAAATAATGGCAGGGAAGCCGTTGATAAAGTTCAAGCTCTATCTCCAGATGTCGTAACGATGGATTATGAGATGCCAGTGTTAGATGGTATCTCTGCCGTAACCGAAATTATGAAGCGTAAGCCTACGCCAGTGTTGATGTTCTCTTCATTAACGCATGAGGGCGCACGGGTCACGTTAGATGCTTTGGAGGCTGGTGCCGTTGATTTCATGCCGAAGAATTTTGAGGATATTTCTCGTGATTCGGCGGTAGTAAAGCGCGCATTAGTTGATCGAGTATTAACGGTTGCGCGTACCCGTGTTGGGGCAAGCATTGCCCCCGCGGCGCGTGTAGCAACTAAGGTTGCTCCTCGTCCAATCGTTGTGAGTGGTGACCGTGGTGTTATTATTCCACGCGCCCGTAAAAAAGTAAGTTTAGTAGCGATTGGCACCTCTACAGGTGGACCTATGGCATTGCAGGCGGTGTTGACGAAATTACCGAAAGATTTTCCTGTGCCAATAGTTCTAGTGCAGCATATGCCTGCGGCATTCACTCATGCCTTTGCGGATCGTTTGAATAACATTTGTCAAATCAAAGTGAAAGAAGCAGAAGATGGCGACAAATTAATACCTGGTGTGGCTTTGCTCGCTCCGGGTGGCAAGCAAATGATGGTGGATCCTCGTAATGGTGGCTGTGTTCGCATACTAGAAGGTGACGAGCGTCTCAATTACAAACCATCTGTCGATATTACCTTTGGTTCTGCATCTAAATGTTACCCAGGTAAAGTGTTGTCTGTAGTGATGACTGGCATGGGGGCGGATGGTCGTGATGGCGCGCGAATGTTGAAAAATTCAGGCTCACGAGTTTGGATTCAAAGTGAAGATTCTTGTGTCATCTATGGTATGCCTCAAGCGGTTGAGAAAGCGGGGCTAGCCGATGATGTGATTCATTTGGATCATATTGGTGAGCGTATCGTGAAAGAGGTTGGCTAGTGGATTTATTGACGCTAGGTGGTTTGATCGTAGCTTTTGCTTCGGTATTCCTAGCGAACTGGCTAGGGGGGGGAGAAGTTGTATTATTACTTAACCTGCCTTCAGCCATTATAGTTATTGTCGGAAGTTTAGGTGCTGCTTTAGCACAGAGTACTGTCCATGAGGCTATTTCCGCATTACGCATGTTGTCATGGTCTTTATTTCCTCCTGTTTTCGACTTGGAAAGTAACCGAAGGACTATTAATCATCTCGCACATAAGGCAAGGCGCTTCTCGATTCTTGCATTAGAAAATGATGTGCAGGCGCTTAATAACGGTTTTGCCATACGTGCCATGCAAATGGCTGTAGACGGTGCTGATCCTGAGCTCCTCTCGGACCGCTTGCACGATGAAGCCGAGCGTATTCGTGATCAGCGCAGTGCTCATATTAGTTTCCTTGAATCTATTGGCGGTTATGCTCCGACCCTTGGGATTATGGGCTCGGTGCTTGGTTTGATTCAGGCAATGGCGAATTTAGACAGTCCTGAAGCGCTGGGCCATGGTATTGCTGTGGCATTTGTATCGACTCTATACGGACAAGGTTTTGCTAACTTAGTTATTTTCCCTCTCTGCCGTAAGCTTAATCGCTACGCTGATCGTGAATTATTAAATAATCAAATGTTTATTGATGGCATTCATGGTATTGCCATAGGAAAACACCCACAGCGCTTGGATTTGGAGCTAAGTGGCTATGAGTAATCCTAGACGCCGCCGCTCACGTAAGCGTGATGCGGATGCTCCGGGGCGCGATCGCTGGATACTGTCTTACGCTGATTTCATTACGCTACTGTTTGCTTTCTTTGTCGCCTTGTATTCTATCTCGTTAAAGGATGCCGGGGATCAGGAAGTGCTTAGTGAAACGCTTAATGGTGTTTTTGAGGCGGTACAAAAGTCTATAAAGCCTATTAATGTTGGTGAGCCTGTGGCTGGCCAGCCAGACAGTGAGCGTTTACTAGAGGTGGCACCGCCTGAAGAATCGGATGCGGACAACCCTCCTGGTGAAGTGGAGGGGCGTAGCCCCTTGTATGAGGCGTTAAATCAATCAATCAACTCGCAATTTCCTACCTTACAATCAAAGGGAGATATTGCTATCACCGAAGATGCTGATTGGATTACCCTAGACATGAAGGCTGCTTTGGTTTTCGATCAAGGGGATTTTGAACTGACGAATGAAGCGGTTGCTTTGATGATTGTCATTTCCAATATTTTGCGAGCATATCCAGCCCCAATTATGGTGTTGGGTAATACGGATGATTTACCCACAAACTCGACACGCATTCCATCAAACTGGCATCTTTCCAGCCTGCGTGCGGCCTCGGTTGTAGATGAGTTAGTATACCGTGGGATAAATCCTAAGTTGTTGGCACCAATAGGTTTTTCAAGTGAAAACCCGCAAGTCAGAAATACCAATGATTTTGCGCGGGCACAAAATCGGCGAGTAACGTTGAAAATTAGCAAGCATAGATCGGATAACTTGCACGATTACTTGTTTAACTAGCAAGTTAATGTATATGATTGTGGTGCAATAATTACGTAAATTTCTTGCATAGCATCTAAGGGGTCGGTGTGCACATTTGGGCGGTGGCAAATCAAAAGGGTGGCGTAGGGAAAACCACGACCGTAGTTAGTTTATCCGGATTGCTAGCGGATGCTGGTCATCGCGTATTAATGATCGATTTGGATCCACATGGCTCACTCACTAGCTATTTTCGCTTTGACCCTGATTCCATTGAGCACAGTGCTTACGATTTATTTCAGGTAAACGGTAAAATTCCAGAGACATTGCCTCGTTCAGTGATTCTTGAAACAGGCCATCCTAATCTTTCGCTAATACCAGCTTCAACAGCTTTAGCAACCCTTGAAAGAAATGCTCATGCCCAAGGCGGCATGGGGTTAGTCATCTCGAAAACACTAGCGATCCTTTGGGATGATTATGATTATGTATTAATTGATAGTCCGCCAGTTCTAGGTGTACTAATGATTAATGCTTTGGCGGCATGCCAGCACCTAGTGATACCTGTACAGACTGAATTCTTAGCGATCAAAGGATTGGAGCGTATGATTCGAACGTTGACTATGATCAACCGAGCTCGAAAAAGACCTGTCCCTTATACCATTGTTCCGACACTGTATGATCGACGTACCCAAGCTTCGAATAAAAGCCTACGCAGTTTAAAAGATCTTTATGACGATGCGGTATGGCATTCGGTAATTCCTGTCGACACTAAATTGCGTGATGCGAGTACAGCCGGTGTTGCACCTTCTGCGCTAGATGCCAGTGCCCGGGGTGTTAAAGCTTACGCCAGTTTGATGGATACTTTGTTGAATCCATCTGGTTAGAAACGATGAAAGATATCAAAACGAAAGACCACACTCTCAATGGTCCGCAACAAGCACTACAAAACTATCTTAATGAGTTGCTGCAAGAGACGACCTTCTCGCAGACTGAAACGGTAGACGAGGCGAATACTGTAGAGGCTCCTGAGGTCTTAAGTGATTCACAGCCGAATGTCGAGCAATCTGACTTTGTCGAGAGTTCAGCTGAACTTGTCAGTGATCAGGAAGTGTTAAATGATGATCTAGCGTCGTCGGATGCGTTTAATGAGCCTGAATTTGATCTAGCTTTTGAGGCACATATCGATGTTCCAGAAGCAGAGGCAAGCAAAGCGGCGGACGAGATGGATTATTCTGCGTTGGATGCTTCGTTTGCTGACTTTGAAACTGCTATTCAGACCCTGCAAGCGGAGTATAGTCCTCCTTTGACACAAGCAGGAACTATTCCGACGTGGAATGTTGAGGCCACGCTATCTTCTGTCGACATGTCGTTGGAAGAGGACACTGTTCAAGATGACGAACTGGTTGATGAGCCAGAAAGTGTAGACGCTGAAGTGCCAGCGACGGAAGAAGATGATGCAAGCTTTGACTTAGAAAAAGCCTTTGCAGAAGTTGCAGCGCAAGAAGCCGCTATGCAGCAGGTTGACGAGCTAGAGGAAGTGGCTCAGATTGAAGAGCCAGAGCCAGAGCCAGAGCCAGAGCCAGAGCCAGAGCCAGCTGAAACGACTGATAGTGATGTGCCAGTAATCGCGCAACCGACCCCGTCAAAATACGTTGCCAAAACCGAGCCTTTACCGTGGGCTAAGAGCCGATTTGAGTGTTTGTTATTCTATGTGGGCGGCCTAAAAATGGCTGTGCCGTTAGTGGAGCTGGGTGGTATCTATCAATCTAACGATGACAAACTAACGGAAATATTTGGTCAGCCTAAATGGTTTATGGGAATGGCAAATGTTGGCGACCATAATATCCGAACGGTTGACACGGCCCGCTGGGTGATGCCGAATCACTATGATGGAGATTTGAAAGATCATTTTAAATTTGTCATTCAATTGGATCGCTCAGATTGGGGCTTGGCTTGTGAGAAAGTTGCCGAAGCCATTTCTCTTGAGCCATCACAAGTAAAATGGCGTTCAGACCGTAGCCGTCGTCCTTGGTTAGCGGGTACAGTAATTGACCATATGTGCGCTATATTAGATGTTCAGGGTTTTATTGAATTGCTCGAAGATCCGGTTAACGGTTTTCGAAAACATTTAAAAGATTAAGCTTGTAGAGGTCGTTATGTCGACGAGTATCGCTTTAAAAAAAGAAGTCAAAGAAAACGATGATCCAATGTTGCAATGGGTGACATTCCGTCTTGATCAAGAGATTTATGGCGTGAATGTTATGCAGGTCAAAGAGGTCTTACGTTATTCCGAAATTGCTCCAGTACCAGGGGCTCCAGCCTTTGTACTAGGAATTATTCATTTGCGCGGTACGGTCGTCACCGTCATTGATACTTGCCAGCGTTTTGGTCTGATATCGGGTGAGATTACCGATGCGACTCGTATTATGATCGTCGAAGTAGAAGGTCATGTGATCGGTATTTTAGTGGATGCAGTCTCTGAAGTCGTGTATCTGCGTCAATCTGAGATCGAAGTGTCGCCAAGTGTGGGTAATGACGAGTCATCAAAATTCATCCAAGGTGTCTGTCATAAAAATGATACTTTGTTGATTCTGGTAGATTTAGATAAAATGCTTTCTGAAGATGAGTGGAGCGAAATCGCTTCCATGTAAACTAGATCCAGTTTTGGAAGGCGATTGATGGAATCTCAGTGGATTTTTAACTTATTGTTAGTGCTGCAGTTTTTTTTATTACTGGCATTGGCAGTGTGGGCGTACCGTCTTTCGCGTAAGTTAAAGAAATTTGAACGCTCTGTGCATGAAGCCGAGTTAGCGCAGAAAAAGCAAGTACAAGTACTTGCTTCAGGCTCTATTGGCATGGGACGTCGTCTAGTTGCCATTGAGAAACGTCTAAATATGGCGGTGGAACGCCAGTCAGAACTGATCTCAAAAGAAGGCAGTAGTGTCTCCTATAATCGCGCAATGGAACTTCTTGATATGGGGGCATCTGTGGATGACTTGGTATCAAAGTGTGGTTTGATCCGAGCCGAAGCAGAATTAATCAGCCTATTAAAGAAAGAGTCGCGTCGTAATAGCAACCAATCGCATTAATTGGTTGCTATCCCTTCTTGTAAAAATCAGATGTGCCTTTCAGCGAATGTGAGAAGGCAATGATTTCAGCGACGGCTAAATACAGCGTTTCTGGTATTTCGTCGCCCAGCTCCAGCGTGGACAATACTTCTACTAATTCGGGGCTTTTGTGTAACAACACATTGTTTTCCTCCGCCACCCGCATGATTTGTTCTGCTAAATACCCTGTACCTTTTGCAGTAACGATCGGTGCACTTTGGAAATCATACTTCAGTGCGACGGCTTTTTTGGGATTGGGGGGAGTCATTTAGGTTCTCACATCAATTAGGCGTTGTTGTGTCGGCTCTTGATATTGGTTTGGCTTATCGTTCAACTTAGCACGAAAGCAATCAAGGGTTTCGACTTCGACCTGTTTACTTCTTAGGTTGTCGCGTAACTCATCAAGACGCTGGCGAATCATTTGTTCCGTAGTAGGAGCTTCTACGGCGAATAAAATACCAACCTTTTTATCTTGGATGCTGGCACGAGCCTCGAATCGACCGGTTTCCTCAAAGTCGAATTTTAACTGAACAAGCCAACGTCGCTTATGGGGCTCAACTTCCTTGTCTTTGTCAGACGCATCTTTATCAATCCTTAAATTCACTACGGAGGTGCTTTGACCATCTTTTATAGGGATTTCAATGCTCAGGGGTAAAATGGAGCCGTCTTGTTGCGCGTTTTCGATAAGATGACGCACTTGGCTGGTGGTGATGCGCTCGATGGCGCCAGCCACTAAACTCATTGCTTGCTGAGAGTGCGTTGCTTGTGGACCTGTCGTATTAGCCTGCTTAGATATTTCAAGATTTGCACCTTCCAAACGAGATAGATTGAGCTTCAAGTCTGAAGTTAAATTAGTTTTCTGTGACAAATTATGCTCACTAAAAAGCCCTGAATTCTGAATGGCTTGTTTAATGCCATCACTTGATTGGGTCAAACTTTGTAGATTTGGTAATTGTTTGACCAGCTGCTCTAAGGCAACAGCGACTTTTTCCGGCAGAGCAGTTCCACTTTGTGCCAAGTGATTAAGCTGACGGATCATGGAAACAAACTCCTGAGGCGAAATTTGTTTGGGTAGTGTCTGTTTTAGACCTTCAGTTAGGGTCGTTGCGGTCGGTGAAGGTCGCTCGGTAGGGTAAAGTTGTAATTGACCTTGCTTATCGACCATGACCGTCAGTGTTTCTCCCACTTTGAGTGGATGCTGAGTGTTGAGCGTGAATTGCTCGTTACCGTCGGTAACTACAGCGCTAAATGTCGCATTGGCCCCAGTATTTGCAGTTTGAGGGAGGGGGGGGCGTGTCTCTTGTGGTGACACTTGCGTGATCACTGTTGGATTAATAGTTGTCTTGTTGACTGCTGGTGTTGTTGATGCCGGTGCAGAGACTGCTGCACTGTTAGTGGCTTGCGCATTGGATGGCGAAGTTGGTCTGCTGGTTGATATGTTTGAGTTGGTTGAACTTGTTTGGCTTTGTGGTGACGGCGTTGTGGTTGTTTTAGGTAGCGGCGTATTGCTGCCAATCACCGTTAATATGATGGGGCGACTGGCAATAGCGACTTGGGCGATGGTCTGAGCCTGCTGTGGACTGACGGGTGCTGGGTTGGATGTCATTGAGGTATTTTGTGTGGCATTTGTAAGGTTTTGTTGACCCGCTACGGAACTAGCTGGCATAGCTGTGCTCGAACTTGCAGAGCTAGTTGGATTGGCCGCAGGTGAGGGGATTTGAGGCTGAGTTACCACATTTGTTGTTTGAGCGGGGCGTTGGTTGAAAACCGTTAGAGATGCTTGGTTACCAGATACGTTTAAGGTTCCCTTGTCGCCCGCTTGTAGGTTGGGGCTTGGTTTATTATTGACTAACGTATACTGCTGTTGGTCGCTACGGGTTATACCGATTAGTTGCTGATTGCCGCTCGTGGTTTGTGCATTCTTAACCGAAGTAATTTGAATAGGGTGCAGGCCATCAATCAATTTTAATTCGCTGCCGAGTTTGGCTAGGGCACCAAGGTTCGCCGTCGACGTGGTTGGTGCTGTCGAGGTTTTTCCTTGCCCAGAAACAAGCGAATTTATGTCCGTGATCATGCTTTCACCACCCTTTCTTTCTGAAAAGCTAGAAATATATTTTATAATAGGCGCCAATTTAGAGCCTTGCTCTAACTCTATTAACGGCCAGTATGGGTAATTCTTTTGCAAAAAACAGTGGACTTACAAGTGAAAGACCTTTGGATTGAGCGAGGTGAGCGAGATCTCTGTCGTCACCTGACGTTTTCAGTCCAAAGTGGTGAGTTGGTTCGCATCGCAGGAGAGAATGGCGCAGGCAAAAGCTCGCTGATGAAATCTATTTTAGGATGGCTTCATTTTGCAGAAGGCACTCTTGAATTCAATGGTGAAGATGTCACACAACACCGGGATATGTTATTGCAGAATCAGCTCTATCTTGGCCATACCCCAGGCATTAAAAATGTTTTTACCGCATTGGAAAATCTAAAGCTCTATTGCCCAGATGCTGCCGAGGATGACTTAGAACAAGCCTTGGTACAAGTTCAATTAGGGGCGTTTGCCGATACCCCTGCGGCGCAGTTATCCGCTGGACAGAAGCGCCGTATCGCCTTAGCCCGCTTGTGGTTGACGGATAAAGCCTTGTGGTTTTTGGATGAGCCATTCACGGCGTTGGATGTGAAAGGTGTCGAAGCCTTAGAGAAGCGTATGTCCGAGCATTTAAGTGTTGGTGGAGCGATAGTGATTACCACCCATCAGCCATTGTTAAATCTGTCGCCTAAGGTCATTGAGCTCGCAGCATGAATTATCGATCCTACTTTAAAGCCGAGTGGCTTTCATTGCTGCGACGTAAGCAGGATACGCTTAATGCACTGCTGTTTTTTGTGATGGTTATTACCCTGTTTCCTCTTGGTGTAGACCCTAGCGCTGACTTTCTTGCCCCCGCCGCTGGCGGCATTATTTGGTGTGCGACCGCTCTGTCGGTTTTGATGGCCGTGGAAGGTATGTATAAAGAAGACTACAACGATGGTTCTTTAGAGCAGTGGTTGGTCAGCGGTTTGTCCGTTACCTTGTTGGTGTTTTTAAAGGTCTTGGCACAGTGGCTGATAGTCGTGGTGCCGTTAATGATTGTATTGCCTATATTAGCGCAAATGCTGTTTTTACCTATGTCTGTACTCGGTGTGGTCATGCTGTCAATTTTATTGGGAACACCAGCACTGTTTTTCATCGGCTCTATTGGTGCTGCTCTAACGGTATCATTGCGCCGCGGCGCCGTATTAATGTTGTTGTTAATATTGCCCTTGTATATTCCGGTAATTGTGTTCGCGACTGGCGCAATCCGAGCGGCGCAATTAGAGATGGCTTATTCAGGTCAACTAGCTATTCTTGCGGCCATTTCTTTGGTCGCTTTGGCGCTGTCCCCTGTGATGGCGGCGATTTCAATCAGAGCGAGTGTTAATTAATGAATTGGACGTGGTTTCATAAGCTTGGCTCACCAAAGTGGTTTTATCAATGGGCCTCAAACTGGGGTGGGCGCTGTGTTTATCTCGGTCTTGCATTACTGGTAATTGGTATCATCTGGGGCTTAGGCTTTGCTCCTGCGGATTACCAGCAAGGCAATAGCTTCCGTATTATCTATATTCATGTGCCAGTCGCCGTGCTAGCACAAAGCTGCTATCTAGGTATGGGGATCGCCGGATTTGTGGCTTTGGTATGGCAGATGAAGTTGGCGCCAGTGTTTATTAAGTCGGTGGCACCGGTTGGGGCGGTCATGGCCTTTATCGCATTGGTGTCGGGGGCGATTTGGGGAAAACCTACTTGGGGCACTTGGTGGGTTTGGGATGCCCGTTTAACCTCAGTATTGGTGTTGTTTTTACTGTATATGGGGGTAATTGCAATCCAGAATGCCATCGATGATCAAGTGTTTGCAGACAAAGCGGTTGCGGTGGTGAGCTTGGTGGGCGTTATCAATCTGCCGATTATTAAATACTCGGTGGAATGGTGGAATACACTGCATCAACCTGCCACGTTCAAGTTAACGGAAAAGCCGTCTATGCCAATGGAAATGTGGTTGCCGTTGCTGTTTTCAGCATTAGGGTTGTATTTATTTGCTGCAGGGCTTGCCATGTGGCGTATGCAGAATGAAGTGTTAGTGCGTGAACGTAAAGCCAGCTGGGTTAAAAAAGAGGTATTAGAACATGGCGTTTGAGTCTATTCCTGAGTTCTTGAAAATGGGAACACACGGCATCTATGTCTGGTCTACCTATGGGATTAGCCTGATTGCATTAGTTGGCTTATTTGTTTCGACGCGAGTGAGCAATTGCAAGCTTCGTAAGCAGTTGAAGAAACGTTATCAAAGGGAGCAAAGTCGTTAAATGCATCCAGTTCGTAAAAAGCGCATGATCACGATTGCCGTTATCTTAGTGATCTTGGCGGCAGCCATTGGTTTGGTGATGTATGCCCTGTCACAAAATATCAACTTGTTCTATTCGCCGACGCAAATTGCTCAAGGTGAAGCACCGCACAATGTCACCATTCGCGCTGGTGGTATGGTGGTGGAGGGCAGTGTCGAACGTCATTCAGAAACGTTAGATGTTGCTTTTAGCGTCACAGATTACCAACACAATGTGCGGATTCAGTACACGGGGATCTTGCCGGACTTATTCCGTGAAGGTCAAGGTATCGTTGCTCAGGGTAAGCTGAATGAGAATGGTGTTTTAATTGCTAGCGAGGTGTTGGCAAAACACGATGAAGAATACATGCCACCAGAAGTCACCGATGCGCTAGAAAAGGCGAAGGCCCAGTAAGGACACAACATGATTATGTTACCCGAGATCGGGCACTACTTTTTAATTCTCGCAATGCTGTTTGCCTTGGCATTAGCGATTTTGCCAATGCTTGGCTACTGGCAGCGCAATGCGATTCTCTTAGCCGCAGCAAAACCGCTGACATATGTAATGATGGCGTTGACTTGTGCCAGTTTCCTCATACTTGCCATTGCCTTTGCCCGTGATGATTTTTCTATCCTCTATGTGAGCCAAAATTCAAACAGTCTATTGCCAATTTGGTATAAAGTCAGTGCAGTTTGGGGCGGTCATGAAGGTTCGTTATTACTTTGGATAACGATTTTAACCTTGTGGGCGTCTCTGGTTGCGTACAAAAGTGAGACCTTGCCGAACAGCACCGGTCCCGTAGTATTGAGTGTCCTTGGGGTTGTTGCCACAGGCTTTTTAGCATTTATCCTGTTTACTTCATCCCCCTTTATTCGCTTATTACCGGACCAGCCTGTTGACGGCGTCGATCTGAACCCTTTATTGCAAGATATCGGTCTAATCATTCATCCGCCGATGCTGTACATGGGCTACGTTGGTTTTTCTGTTGCCTTTGCGTTTGCCATTGCCGCTTTGATTACCGGTAACTTAAACGCGTCGTGGGCCCGTTGGGCGCGCCCTTGGACCAATGTCTCGTGGGCATTTTTGACACTTGGTATTGCCTTGGGTAGCTGGTGGGCATATTACGAGTTAGGCTGGGGCGGCTGGTGGTTCTGGGATCCCGTGGAAAATGCTTCGCTAATGCCTTGGTTGGCGGGAACGGCCTTGATTCATTCATTGGCGGTAACGGAAAAGCGCGGAGTGTTTAAAAGCTGGACGGTATTACTGGCCATTTTTACCTTCAGTTTATCGTTACTTGGCACGTTTTTAGTGCGCTCGGGGGTACTCACTTCCGTTCACGCTTTTGCTTCGGATCCAACTCGTGGTGTGTTTATTTTGGCGTTGTTGGTCATCATTATTGGTAGCAGTCTATTCCTTTATGCGCTGCGAGCATCGCAAGTCAAATCGCAGGTCAGTTTTGGTCTAACCGGACGTGAGTCATGGCTTTTAATCAATAATATTTTGTTGACGATTCTAACGCTGACGGTACTGCTAGGAACGCTATATCCGCTAATTTTTGATGCATTTGATCTAGGTAAAATTTCAGTTGGGGCACCATACTTCAATGCAGTGTTCAGCCCGATTGCTTTGTTGCTGATTGTCTTTATGGGCATTGCTCCGTTAGCGAAGTGGCACAGCACCAAAGGAGCTTTGTTATGGCGGATGGCATGGTTGCCAGCGCTGTTGGCGGTTA
The DNA here is from genome assembly GCF_001418205.1 of Marinomonas fungiae. Taxonomy (GTDB): domain Bacteria; phylum Pseudomonadota; class Gammaproteobacteria; order Pseudomonadales; family Marinomonadaceae; genus Marinomonas; species Marinomonas fungiae. The sequence continues at coordinate 416,834 of NZ_LIQF01000002.1, forward strand.
CGCTCTCGGCGCTTGTGTTTACTTTTCATACGTTTGACGCTTATTTGTGGCTGAGTTTTGCTATTGCCCTTTGGCTGGTACTCATGTGTGTTCGAGATTGGCTAGATAAGGTACTTTCGGCACGCCAATCATTATGGCAGCGGGCACGAAAATTACCGCGCCATTACTATGGTATGCAACTCGCACACATGGGGGTGGCTGTGAGTTTGATCGGCGTGATCTTTGTTAGCATGAACAGCACTGAAACGATTGTTCGTATGGCGCCTGGTGATCGTGTCACCTTGGGAAGCTACGAGTTTGAATTTTTAGGTACGCGCCATGTCGAAGGACCTAATTATACGGCAGACACGGGCGTTATTAATGTGTACCAAGATGGTGTTGTTATTGCTCAAATGCTGCCGCAAAAGCGTCTTTATAAAGCGCGCCAACAAATGATGACGGAAGCCGCTTTGAATCCGGGGTTTACCCGAGACCTATACATTTCTCTTGGTGAGCCATTGGCGAATGGTGCCTGGGGGGTTCGAATTTACATCAAATCCTTTGTGCGTTGGATTTGGTTAGGTGGCCTTTTAATGATGGCCGGTGGCTTATTGGCTGCTTGGGACAAACGTTACCGCCGCAAAATAGGAGCTTAACGTGAAGAAAATACTCTTTTTTATACCTTTCCTAGTATTCGTCGCATTGGGGGTGGTGTTTTATCAGCAACTAGGTAAAGACACGGAATACATGCCATCTGCCTTAGTCGGTAAGAATGTTCCAGAATTTAAACTGGTGAACATGGAAAGCGATACCGTGGTCAGTAACGGTGACATGCCAAATGAGCCGTATCTGCTAAATTTCTGGGCCACTTGGTGTCCATCTTGTAGTGCTGAGCACGCGTACCTTGGTGAGTTAGCAGAGCAGGGCGTAAACATTGTTGGTGTGGATTACAAAGATGAACCCCCTGCTGCTAAAAAATGGTTAGCGGAACGTGGTAATCCTTATTCACTTGTCTTACTGGATGAAATGGGGCGCTTCGGGGTCGATATGGGCATCACGGGGGCGCCAGAGACGTTTGTAGTCAGTGCTGAGGGTAAAATCCTATATCGTCACCAAGGTGTGGTAGACGCCGAGGTATGGGAAAACCTTCTCAAGGAACATATGCAATGATTGGACGTTTATTAAGCTTGATGCTATTGACCCTAGGAGTATGGGGCGGTGCTGCGATCGCTATGGAGGTTTTAGAGTTTCAGACGCCAGAAGATCAAGAGCGCTATCGTGTCCTCACGGAAGAACTGCGTTGTCCTAAGTGTCAGAACCAAAATTTAGAAGATTCCAATGCTGGGATTGCTGTGGACCTTCGTAGTCAAATTTACGCTATGGTTAACGACGGTAAATCCAACCAAGAAATCATTGATTACATGGTCGCGCGCTATGGAGAGTTTGTCCTGTATCGCCCTGTACATGACTCAAGTACCGCCGTGCTCTGGTATGGCCCATTTGTGTTACTGCTAGTGGGCGGATTGATTTTCATCTTGGTGGTGTTCAAAAACAAACGTCAATCTGACAAGGACGCCAAATTATGATGCTCGCTTGGATTGTAATGATTGCCGTGACTGCGATCAGTTTGCTGTATGTGATGCGTTCGATTTTGCTACAGCGAGGCTATCAGCAGCAGGAAGACTCTGGGAAAAGCTTTTTAGCGATTCGCAAGCAGGAAGTGGCAGAAGAGCTGGCGGCAGGGCGCTTAACTGATAATGAAGCGAAACAGTTAAATGCGGATATTGTCAGCGAAGCGCAATATATTAACCAACATGGTGCCTTGACCCTAAATAAAGAAATTCGTTGGGCTCGTATTGCTTTGTCGGCTGCAGTAGCGGTGATTTTGGTTGGTTCAGTTTTCCTTTATCAGCGTCTTGGTTTTGCTCCGGATGTCATGTTTACACAGAAAATGGTCGAGCGTAGTGCGAGTGATGAAGATATTTCTGAGTTCCTAAATTATCGTGTGGCGCGTTATGACCGAGCGGAAGATTGGTATTATTTGGCCAGTGAGCAAGTGTTAGCTGGGGATTATCCGGCGGCGATCGCCTCTTATCGCCGAGTCTTAAAAAAGCTAGAAGTGGATTCGGCTGATCGAGTGAATGTGCAAGTTGAGCTAGCTCAGGCCATGTTTTACGCTAATAACAATACTGTCTCGCAAACGATGCGTGAGACGGTGGCGGAAGTTCTAAAAACGGCACCAAATAATGTCAAAGCGCTTGGTCTGCAAGGAATCATTGATTTTGATGCGGCCGACTATCAAGCTGCTGTCATGACCTGGCAAAAAGCCATTCGGCTTGGCAGTGATCGTCAAGAACGTATGGATTTATTGTCAGGAATTGCGGCAGCTCGTAAGCAAGGTGGAATTACTGAGGAGCAAGTTCCTGCCTTGATCACTCATAGGTTACAGTTGCAATTGGTGTTGGAAAAAGGCGTGTTGTCTAACGACGATGTTTTCTTAGTGTATGCTAAGTCATCGGATCAACCGATGCCGATTGCCATTCAGAGAATTTCGGCAGCGGAATTTGGCGTACCGATCGTATTAACGAATATTGATAATCTGATGCCAGGGAAGACGTTATCTGATGTGGAGCAGGTCGAAGTCGTTGTGAAACGTTCTCAAAATAATGCCCAAGACCTCACACAGGGTGAAATAGTTGGTTATTTATCGTCCGTACCAAGCCATAGCAGTAACATTTTTAAGGTCAATGTCTCCTTATAATTGAAACCAGCTTCGCTTCGACTGATAATACGGGCAAATGTATTGATCTAAAGCGGATTTTTTATAATGGATTTTAGCTTGCGTGAGTGGCTAATTTTAATTGGTGTCATCATTATCATTGGCATACTAGTTGATGGTTTCCGTCGTTATCGCAAATCTCAGACGTTAGCCAACGTCTCAGATGATGATAATTATGAAGACCCAGAAAAGCGTCAAAAAGAAGCGGTGTTACGTCGTGAGTTGCCGAACGGTGGCGCGCGTCCAGTTGCTCGCCCAGTGGAATCAGCAGACCCAGTTATGAATGCTTTCGAAAATGCTCGAAAGACATCTCGTAGTCCGTTAACTGATTTACCACATAAGGTAGATGCAGGACCTGAGTTGGATCGTAATGATCAGTTCGAGCTGGAAGAGTTGGCTTCACTTGTCCCTGAGCGTTTCGACCAGTCAGATAAAGAACCAATCAAATCTGATCAAGATTACGGCGATGTGCTGTACGATGGATACGATGAACTGGATGTTGGACATCAAGAATCCGATCTAGAAGAAATTGATTTAGAACGCAGTTACTCAAGTGTCGATCTAGGGCAGTCTTCTCATTTCTCGAACGAGGAGGACGAACCTGAAGATGTGGATGAAGAAGCTGAAATTGAGGAAGTTATTGTCATTAATGTGTTTGCGCCAAAAGATGATTCTTTTGCCGGGATGGAACTGCTGCAGTTAGTGTTGAACTGCGGTATGCGTTATGGCGATATGGACATTTTTCATCGACATGAAGAAGGTTTCGACAAAGGTAAAATCCAGTTTTCCATGGCCAATGCAATTGAGCCAGGTACGTTTGATTTGGATACCATGGGTGAAACTGAATGCCCAGGGGTAAGCTTCTTTATGGGCTTGCCAGGACCAAAGAACAGCATGAAGGCCTTTGACTTTATGCTCGAGACGGCACAGGCCTTAGTACGAAATTTAGGTGGTGAATTGCGAGATGAACGCCGTGAGCCAATGAGCGAACAGACCATAGCCCATTGCCGTCAGCGTATTAAAGACTTTGAACGCCGCCAGCTGACCAAAAAACTGCGTCAGTAACTCCCCAAATATAAGGCCCCTAAAGGGGCCTTTATTCTTTCTATCTGTATTTGTTTGAGAACACTATGAGCGACCATCAAGCCTCTACTTTGGCAGACCTTCAAGCGTTAACGAAAAAATTAAACGACTACAGTTATGCCTATCATGTGCAAGATGCCCCTGTAGTGCCGGATGCGGAATACGATCGCTGCTACCGTGAATTACAGCAACTAGAAGCGCTACATCCGGAGTGGGTCCAACCCGATTCACCTACGCAACGAGTAGGTGAAAAGCCTGACAATGGCTTTGTTTCGGTGGAACACACGATTCCTATGCTGTCCCTTGATAATGCTTTTGATCACGACAGCATGATTGATTTTGATGAGCGTGTGCGTAAGCTGGCAAATGCTACGTCGATTACCTATTGCTGCGAACCCAAGTTGGATGGATTAGCCATCAGTATTCGTTATGAAGACGGTCGTTTGGTTCGCGGCGTTACCCGTGGTGACGGCTTAACCGGCGAAGACATTACCTCTAATATCAAAACCATTTACTCGGTGCCATTAAAACTGCGTACGGACAACCCCCCTCCGGTGCTGGAAGTGCGTGGTGAGATTTATATGCCCAAAGCGGGCTTTGACAAGCTGAATCAGCAAGCGGTAGAAAAGGGCGAAAAAACCTTTGTAAACCCGCGTAATGCCGCGGCGGGTAGTTTGCGTCAGCTTGATCCTAAGATTACTGCATCCCGTCCATTGGTGTTGTGCGCTTATAGCATTGGTTATGCTGAGGGATGGCAGCAACCTGAAAGTCATTATGAAGGCCTACTACAGCTTGCTGAGTGGGGCTTTAAAACCAATAGCTTGATGGCACGTGTTAATGGGGTACAGGGCTGCCTAGACTATTACGACAAGCTGGCCGCAGAACGTGATGGCTTAAGTTACGATATCGATGGCATTGTCTATAAAGTGGACAGTATTGCCCAGCAAAAGCAACTAGGCTTTGTCGCGCGTGCGCCTCGTTGGGCAATCGCCCGTAAATTCCCAGCTCAAGAAGAAGTAACGCAAATCCTAGGTGTCGACTTTCAAGTGGGGCGTACTGGTGCCATAACGCCTGTGGCGCGCTTACAGCCAACCTTTGTTGGCGGTGTGACCGTTTCGAATGCGACACTTCATAACCAAGATGAAATCGAACGTTTAGGCGTTAAGGTCAACGATTGGGTTGTGATCCGCCGTGCTGGTGATGTGATTCCTCAGGTGGTTCAGGTGTTGGAAGAGCGCCGTCCTGACAATGCCCAAGAGGTTGTTTTCCCTACTCACTGCCCGGTGTGTGATTCGGATATTGAGCGAGTGGCTGGAGAGGCGGTCCAACGCTGTACTGGAGGCTTGGTCTGTGGTGCTCAATTAAAAGAGCGTTTGAAACACTTTGTCTCGCGTAAAGCGATGGATATTGATGGTCTTGGGGATAAGTTGATTGAACAATTGGTGGATGCCAAGCTGGTCACGACGCCGGTGGATATTTACCTTCTTAAAGACAAACCTGCACGTCTGTTGGCGATGGAACGCATGGGCGATAAGTCTGTAGAAAAGCTGCTAAACGCCATAGAACAGTCCAAACGCACCTTATTTAATCGCTTTGTTTATGCATTGGGGATTCGTGAAGTCGGTGAAGCCACGGCACGAACACTAACCCAGTACTTTGTTTCCCTAGACAAGCTGATGGCGGCGACGGAGGCAGAGTTGATCGAAGTGGAAGATGTTGGGCCAATTGTCGCCCAGCACATCCGACTGTTCTTTGATCAAGAGGATAACGTGGCGACGGTCGAAGGCTTATTAGCACAGGGGATCACATGGGAGACAGCACTTAAAACGGATGTTAGTGAGCTGCCACTTGCAGGCAAAACCTATGTGGTGACTGGAACTCTAAGTCGTTATTCGCGTGACGAAGTAAAAGATCTATTGATTAAGCTAGGTGCAAAAGTCAGTGGCTCGGTGTCGGCGAAAACTGATTGTTTGGTTGCAGGCGAGAAAGCGGGTTCGAAGTTGACTAAAGCTCAGTCTCTGGAAGTACCAGTGATGGACGAAGACGCCTTGCATGCGATGTTAGTAGAGCTAGGAGCAGTGTAATGGATACAGTGATCCCTTTTGAGTCCCTAGAACGAGAAACTCTCGAGAACGTTCTCAACGACATTGTGTCTCGAGATGGCACTGACTATGGGGAATACGATTTATCTCTTGAACAGAAGCGAGAACAAGCCCTACGCGCGCTTAAGTCGGGTGATGCCGTGCTGTTGTTTGATACAGAAAGCGAAACCATTCAATTGGTTGGTAAAAGAGCCTTGCAGCAGCGTTACGATTAAATACAGGTCTAGATCCGCTAAAAAGGGGCTCAACTGTGAGCCCCTTGGTCTTATTTGTAGCAACCTTTGATGGTGTGATCCATTTCTCGAGAGGGTTCTTTCTCTTTGTTGCGACCGACCACTTTAGCCGGTACACCTGCTACGGTTGTGTGGGGCTCGACTGGGTCCAATACCACACTGTTAGCACCGACTTTAGCACCTTCACCGACTTCGATGTTCCCTAGAATCTTCGCACCAGCGCCGATTAGCACGCCGGAGCGGATCTTTGGATGTCGATCCCCAGTTTCTTTACCAGTACCACCTAAGGTTACGGACTGCAGAATCGACACGTTATCTTCGATAACACAGGTTTCACCGACGACTAGCCCGGATGCGTGGTCGAGCATGACGCCACAGCCGATGCGCGCGGCAGGGTGGATGTCGACACCGAATACCATGGACATCTGACCTTGCAAGTATAACGCTAAACTTTCACGACCTTGATGCCACAGCCAGTTTGCTACGCGGTAAGTTTGTAGTGCATGGAAGCCTTTGAAGAATAACAACGGTGTCGTCAGGCAATCGCAGGCCGCATCGCGCTCTTTGATAGATAGGATATCTTGCGAAACACACTCTACGATTCCTGAGCCTGGAGCAGACATTGCTTCTTCAAAAACTTCGCGTAATACCATTGCTGGAATGGAAATGCTGTCCAACTTGCTGGCCAATAAAAAACTCAATGCCGAGCTGATCGAATCATGGCGCAGGATGGTGGTGTTAAAATAACTTGCCAAAATGGGTTCATCTTGTGCTAGCTTTTCAGCTTCAGCTTGTAATGACGGCCACAGATTGTCAGATGTCACGTCAGATTGGATTGTATTAGTCAAAATCAATTTACCTACATGTTTTCGTGGCTAGAACGTGGTTATGGGGGTAGCATCTACCAATACAAGGGTGAATGTAAACAGAATGCTCGCTTTATGGAGACACTATGAGTCAAAAAACCGTATCTGATGCGTTACACATATTTTACGAACTAAATAGCGCTTTGTCTGATGCATATTGGGAAACAAATGATATTAACTGCAAGGATTTATTTTTTGCGATGAAGTCCATGCTGCAGGATGAGCTGGATGAGCTGCACAAACTCAGCGTCCAAGATCACATATATCCATACGAACCAATTAATCCTGGAGTGGTTCAGCTGAGCGATAAATTGCGTGATCTGCATCCGGAGATGAGTGATATTGTGTACCGCCCAAAGACGTACCGTCGTTTGGATGATTTGATTCCAAATGCCTGCGATTTATTCGAACGCTAAGAATTTAAGGGGAGAAGCCTAGGCTTCTCCCCGTTTTAGTTGACGAATGCTAAAGCGGTTGGGGTGTAAGGCTTCTATTACGCCTTGCTCTAGGGCAGCCAGCTCATTCAAGATCAAATTGCTGATGTAAAAGCCACTAAGAGGTGCGCTGACCAAGCCTCTTGAACCATGTCCTACGTTTATAAACAATCCATCAATCAGTTCACATTGCTCCTCTGATTGCCATTTCGCGTTTTGACGCAGAGGCGCGTATTTCTCAACTAGATCAAGGTGTCGGCTCACAGGCCCAATAATCGGTGTATAGTCAGTAACAGTGCAGCGTAGAGCAACACGCCCCTTGCACGCCTCAAGATCAATCTGCTCTATGTTAATAGGTAACAGGGCTGCGAGCTTTGTTAGGTTCTCTTGATGACTTTGCTGACAAAGCTCCAAACTATGGTTACCTAAGTCGTAAGTCGCGCCAAAGTTAATCTGTCCCTCTAGCTCAGGGGACAAATAACCCTCGCCGCAAAGCACCTGCCTAACCTGCTGGACTTTGTCTTGATTATCCTGGCTGAGTTTATTGGTTTCTAATTGCGTGACCTGACCTCGAATGGCTTTAGTTGGCCACTGTTGCCAAGCGGCTAATACTTGCAGTTCATTCGCGCTACACATCACTGCGTGAGAATATTCGCAGCTTGAAGACGAGTGTGTTGCCAGCCAGCCCGCTTGGGTCTTCTCTAAACTTTGTAATTTCGTATTCAAAGAAAGATGGATACGTGCATGCTGAAGTAACTGCTCGCAGACGGCTTGCGGCCTAACCCAGCCTGAAAGAGGTAATTCTAAGCCGTTTGCATGAGCTTTGATGATGCTTTCTGGATAAAGGTGGCTGTCGAGCATTTTGGTAAATTTGGCTTGTTCAGCATCATTCTTTGGCAGTTGCAATAATCCCGATTGCTGCCAAAGCTGAGCGTTTTTATCCAGATCGTTGTAAAAACGATTGGCGTACAAATAAGCGCTCAAGTAAAAACGATTGACGGGGGTGTCGGAAGCTCCCAGTTTAGGATAGAGCATGCCTTGGGCGTTGCCAGAGGCGCCACAAGCGATTTGCTCACCCTGCTCCCAAACGTCTACTTCGATACCTTTGTTCGCCAAGGCATGGGCCGTTGTTGAGCCGGCAATACCGCTGCCTACCACGAGTACTCTTGTGACACTTGTTGCCTTTGGGGTGGCAAACCAAGGGGCGGAGGGAGCGATGGCTGGGGTGTCTTCCTCAAGTGAAAAGGTACCAATCATCATTTCCCGTTTATGACCAAAGCCTTTGACTTTCTGTACCTCAAAACCATGAGCTTTGAGCCCTCGTCGGACAATGCCGGCGGCGGTAAAGGTAGCAAAAGTAGTGCCTTGGTGACTTAAACGCTGGATGTTTTGGAACAGTTCGTCGCTCCACATTTCAGGATTCTTGCTGGGGGCAAAGCCATCTAAAAACCAAGCATCCACATCGCCGTTGAAAGCCGTAAATCCTTCGCTGGCCTCGCCAAACCATAGCGTTAAGGTGGTACGTTGTTCAGGGAAAAACAGTGTGTGTAAGCCATGACAAAGCGTTGGATACTGCTCAATTAGAGGTTTGACGAACGCTGCTAAACTTGGCCACATGGCAAGTGACTGCTCTAATTTATCTTTGCTTAGTGGGAATTTTTCCACCGAGGCAAAATGCAGCCAACTGTCTTGTGGTGCCGTGTCTAAAAAGAGTTGCCAAGCGCAAAGAAAGTTTAACCCCGTGCCAAAGCCTGTTTCGGCAATCGTAAAACGCTGCTGCGACGCCAAATTGCTGAAGCGCTCTGTAAGTAGATTATGTTGCAAGAACACATAGCGTGTTTCATCAAGACCTGCATCTTTGTCAAAGTAGACATCGTCGAAGGCACTGGAGCGAGGCACACCGTCCTCGCCAAAGTTTAGAGCGGGTAGTTCAAGTCGATAACTAGTTAACACGGGTGATTTTCTCGATTGTCACCGGAGTGCTTGGTACGTTTTGGTAGGGTCCAACGGTACGCGTTGGAACACTGGCAATCTGGTCTACGACGTCCATACCAGAAATCACCTTGCCAAATACTGTATAACCGGCATCACCTTGGGCACCATGGTTAAGAAAAGCATTGTCTACGTGGTTGATAAAGAATTGCGAGGTAGCACTGTTTGGATCATTGGTACGCGCCATCGCTAGGGTGCCGCGGTCATTTTTTAAACCATTATTGCCTTCATAGGCTATAGCGCGGTGCGTTTTCTTGCGGTCTAGGTCTGCGGTAAAGCCTCCGCCTTGCACCATGAAGCCTTTGATAACGCGATGGAAAATTACCCCTTCGTAGAAGCCTTCATCAACATACTGCAAGAAGTTCTTCACCGTATTCGGTGCCGCTTGCTCATTCAAATCGACGCGGATGTCGCCAAGGTTGGTTTGAATATCCACTTCGGTTGCGAAGCTAGGTAAGCTCAGTGCGGACAGCACTAGGCCTGCGAGTAAACTTTTTTTCATGTGAGTCTTCCTTATTGGCAATGCGCCCATAATATTAGGGGGTTCACTAACGAACGCCAAGATGAAATTGATTTGAGAGGTCGAAACATGAGAACCGCAGTGGTTGAAATCGAATATTGCACCCTATGTCGCTGGATGTTGCGTGCCGCTTGGCTATCTCAAGAGTTACTAACGACCTTTGATGATGACATCAAGAGCGTTACTTTGATCCCGACTCAAGGAGGGATTTTCAAAGTTCGTGTAAACGGTGAAGAAATCTGGTGTCGCAAAGCTGAGGGCGGTTTCCCTGAAGCGAAAGTTCTGAAGCAACGTATGCGGGATGTGATCGATCCCGAGCGAGATCTGGGGCATTCGGATGTAAAGAAGCCTGAAGCAGAGTAATCAAGTCGATAAAAAAGAAGCGGCTGAGGCCGCTTCTTTTTCGTAATACGTGTGTCTCAAAATCTTAGAAAACTTGTTTGAAAGGTTTGATCTCAACGCTTGCATACACGCCAGCAGCAACGTAAGGGTCTGCGTCTGCCCACGCTTTTGCTTCTTCTAGAGAGGCAAATTCAGCGATTACCACACTGCCAGTAAAGCCTGCTTCACCTGGATCATTTGAATCGATGGCAGGGTTTGGGCCAGCTAACACTAGGCGACCTTGATCGCGTAGTGATTGTAGACGTTCAAGGTGAGCAGGGCGAGCTGCCAGACGATTTTCAAGGCTGTTTGCAACATCTTGTCCGACAATTGAATAAAGCATGTACTAATCCTTATTTTGCATTTGGGACGTTAAGTAAAGTCCCTGAAGAATAATAAACACAATGGTCATACCCAATAGACCAAATAATTTAAAGTCTACCCACACGTCTTCGCTGAAATTAAACGCGACGTATAAATTCACTGCACCAGATAAAATAAAGAATCCCACCCATGCCAAATTCAGGGTGCGCCAAGTTTTATGTGGCAACTCAATTTTGTCACCCATCATGCGCTCGATGAAATTTTTATGGCCAATGAATTGGCTACCGAAGAAGGCAATCGCAAACAGCCAGTTTACAATGGTGGGTTTCCATTTAATAAAATCACCGTTGCCAAGAAGAACCGTTGCGCCACCGAGTAATACCACCAGAGCAAGGGAAATGACATGCATTTTTTCAACGGTGCGATGCTTAAACCAAGTGTAACCCACTTGAATTAAAGTGGCGGGAATTAGCACGGCAGTAGCGATAATAATGTCGCCAGTGGTTTTGTATACCAAGAAAAATACAAGAATTGGTAAAAAGTCAAATAGTAATTTCATAGTCAAGCCAGTTTATGTATGCTCGAATGATAATACCTAGCAACAGCCTGAAAGAATACCCCTTTGATGTCAGATAAGACTTACCAACATATCGACTTGCACATGCATTCCACTGCGTCCGATGGCAAGTTGACGCCTTCAGAACTGCTCGCTTTAGCACATCAAGAAGGTGTTGAAATGCTGGCATTAACCGACCATGACACCACTGCTGGTTTGGCTGAGGCGAGCTCAGCGGCCTCAGAACACGGTATTAAATTAATCAATGGCTGCGAACTGTCGGTGGCATGGAAAAAGATTCCGTTGCATATGGTGGCGCTAGGCTTTGATAAAGACTGCCCTCGTATGGCGTTTTGGACTCAACGCAATCAAGCCGTGCGTCTAGAGCGGGGTCGTCAAATCGCCGATTTGTTGCGCAAGAAAGGGCTGCCTGACTTGTTTGATAAAGCGGTCGAAGAAGCCGGGCAGAGCCAATTAGGGCGTCCTCATTTTGCGAAGGTCATGGTGCGAGAAGGGATTGTCAAAGATATTAATAAGGCATTCGATCATTATCTTGGCAATAAAAAACTGGGGCAAATTCGTGATGTATGGCCGCAACTAGAAGATATTGTCCCAGATTTAGCGGCGACCGGTTGTGAGCTGATCATGGCACACCCTAAGCGCTATCCGTTAACAGTGACTAAACTTAAATCGGTTCTGCAAGATTTTAAAATCTTAGGCGGGACAGCCATAGAGGTGGCATCTGGCAATGAACGCCCCGATTATGTGCGCTTTTTAGAGCGACTATCCCGAGATTTTGAGTTTAAAGCGTCAGCTGGCAGTGATTATCATGGTCCCTTTGGGCCTTGGACTCAAGTTGGACGTTATACCCAAGTGCATGAACAAGAGATTTCACCCATTTGGTATCAATGGTAGCGCGTCACCCGTTAAACCATGAATTTGATAAGTTCACCTCTATCCGAGGTGCTATGGAGAGATTACTTTGAGCCAGTTTTTTCAGATACACCCAGAAAACCCACAAGCACGTCTTATAAAACAAGCTGCGCAGATGATTCGTGAGGGCGCCGTGATTGCTTACCCAACGGATTGTGGCTACTCATTAGGCTGTCACATTGGTGACAAAGCCGCGCTGGAAAAGATTCGTGTCATTCGTCGTTTGGATGATAAGCACAACTTCACCTTAGTGTGTAAGGATCTATCAGAAATTTCCACCTATGCTCGCTATGACAACACTATTTATCGATTGCTTAAGCACAATACGCCGGGACCTTACACTTTCATTTTTAACGGCACATCTGAAGTGCCTCGACGTTTAATGCACCCGAAACGCAAGACCATTGGTATCCGTATTCCGGATAATAAAATTGTGCAGGCTCTGCTTGAAGAGCTAGGGGAGCCTATCATGAGTTCATCATTGATTTTACCGGGTGAAACAGACCCAATGATGGACCCTTATGACATTCGCGATACGTTGCAACATCAGTTGGATTTGGTGATTGACGGAGGCTTCTGTGGTATGCAGCCAACAACGGTCATCGGCATGGATTCTGATGAGATTCAAGTATTGCGTATTGGCGCTGGTGATCCGACACCATTTGAGTAAAAACACGGTGTCGCATGCTATCAACTGTCACTTGATATGACTATAATTGCGGTCAGAGTTTTGCTAAGCACTGATAAGACTTAGCGCATTTAAGAATTTAACAAAATGGGTTGCTGCGAAGCATTCCCGAAAGAGGTCGTAATGGACGAAAAATTACAAAAAGTGTTGGCGAGAGCAGGTGCAGGATCTCGTCGTGAAATGGAAAACCGTATTCGTGAAGGCCGTGTCACTGTCAATGGTGAAGTAGCGACTTTAGGGGATCGAGTACGTCCGAGCGATGTGATTGAGCTGGATGGTGCGGAAGTAAAGACGAGTGCGTCGAATGAAGTAGAGCGCCGAGTCATTATTTACAACAAACCTGAAGGGGAAGTGTGTACTCGTAAAGATCCTGAAGGCCGCCCAACAGTGTTTGATCGTTTGCCAAAATTGCGTGGTAGTCGCTGGATTGCTGTTGGCCGTCTTGATATCAATACGTCTGGATTATTACTGTTTACAACGGATGGTGAGCTGGCGAATCGCCTCATGCACCCTTCGACAGAAATTGATCGTGAATATCTTGTGCGTGTCATGGGGAATGTGACGGAAGAAAATATCACGAACCTAAAAAAAGGTGTGCTGCTGGAAGATGGCGTGGCGCAATTTACAGACATCGTTGACGGTGGTGGTGAAGGTATAAACCATTGGTTCTATGTGTGTTTGATGGAAGGTCGCAACCGTGAGGTGCGCCGTCTTTGGGAGTCACAAGATCTTAAAGTTAACCGCCTGAAGCGTGTTCGCTTTGGTCCCGTATTCCTTCCTTCAAAAGCTAAAGTAGGCCGCTGGGTCGAAATGGAAGAAACGGATGTAAGTGCTTTGTGTGAAGTGGTTGGATTAGAGCACAAGATCACTGGTCTTAAGAGCCAACAAGATAAGCATGATCGTCGTCGTACCAGCAGCTCTCGTGTTTCCGGTAGTGTGGCGAAAACCAAACGACGTGATAAAGGTTTTGACTGGCAGTCTTCTGAAAAACAACCAGAGTTCAAGCCGCGTCGACCAGGACGCCGATCGTTTAGATAAATATCGATCGTTCTAATAAAAGGGGATGTAATGTTATGAGCATGGTGCGATGGATTTTAGTGGTTGTCATTGCAATGCTAATCGGATTTTTTGTCTACGTAGACATTAATAATGGAGTGCCCGATAACTTGGGTGTGAATGAAGGACTGTTAGCGCCATGCCCAGACATGCCCAACTGCGTTTCCTCTCAAGCCTCGCCTGAGGATGCAGAACACTATGTCGAGCCCATTTTCTACCATACTAGCGTTATAGATGCTCAATTAGCCATTGAGCATTACATGCTAAGTGCTGGAGGTGCTCGAGTGGTTAGCAGCGCTTTGGGCTATACGCATTTTGAGGTGAGCAGTGAGTTGTTCGGCTTCAAAGATGATCTCGAAATCTACTTTCCTGAAGCGGACAGCATTATGCATGTTCGTTCTGCTTCTCGCGTAGGTTATGATGATTTGGATGTAAATCGCGAACGAGTTAGACAAATCCGAGATCTTTTAGTAGATTGATCCTAAAGGCTTTATTCAAATATCAAATGGACGAGGATGGACTATGAGCGCGAATGAACCCCAATCAATCTTGATTGTTGAAGATGATGAGCGCCTTGCTACGCTGACTCAAGAATACCTACAAAAAAATGGCTTCAAAGTTGCTATCGAGCCAGATGGTCGTAATGCTATCTCTCGAATAGTAGAGGAGCAGCCATCGTTGGTTATTCTGGATTTAATGCTTCCAGGGGCTGATGGCTTTACGGTATGTCGTAGTGTACGTAACGATTATCGTGGTCCGATTCTGATGTTGACGGCGCGAAGCGACGATGTTGATCAAATTTTAGGTCTTGAAATCGGTGCTGATGATTATGTTTCTAAGCCTGCGAAGCCACGTGTATTGCTTGCTCGTGTGCAGTCCTTGTTACGTCGAAGTACGCAGGATATTGATTTAAATGTCGCGAATTCCGAGACAGAGCAAACGCTAGAGTTCGGCAGCTTGGTGATCGATAACTCTCGTCGCGAAGCGTGGCGTGAGGGAGAGGAAATTGAGTTAACCAGTGCTGAGTTCGATTTACTGTGGCTGCTGGCAAGTAACTCTGGGCGCATCTTGAGCCGTGAAGAAATCTTTAGTGAGCTTCGTGGTATTGAGTATGATGGTCAAGATCGTTCTGTAGACGTGCGTATTTCTCGAATTCGCTCGAAGATTGGTGATGATCCAATACATCCGCGCCGTATTAAAACGATTCGAAGCAAAGGCTACTTGTTCGTTAAAGAGGTTTAGTTAGTATGCGAAGCGATATGTGGCGCCTCTATCGGCATGTTTTGATCGGGGGCATCATCATATCGCTTGGCTGTTATGGTGCTATTGAATGGCTACAGCAGCGTTACTACAGTCATCAGCATGTACAACTTTGGCAAATAGACGCAGAGCTTTCTGCCCTGCTGTATCAGCAATCACTCTTGTCCCTAGATGAGCTCAATGCTTTTTCGGTTTATGAATGGGATAAAGAATCTAATCACGCCTTCTCGGCAACCTCTTCTTTCAATATCCAGTATGGTGACATGGCTAACGTAGCCATGCTAGCGGATGGGCAGGTGTTGCTGTCCGGCTCTTTGCGTGAAAAGCGCAAAGAGTCCGTGCTAATACTATTACGGCATTTCCTTGTTTCCAGTGCGTCTTACAATGAGAAAGTCGATATTCTGAAATCTTTGGACGTTATTTCGTTAAAGCCCGTAGATGCTATGGGATGGCCGGAAGTCGACTTATATCTGAAACATATTTCTCCCGATATCCTTGAATTGCAATGGCAGCCTGAAAATGGTGCTCAAGCTTGGGTTATTCAGGTGCAAGTTGGGGCGCCAGTTTCTATTAGTGTCGCTGTTCTTTTAATCATTTTGCTGGCAATTTCTGCATTGCTAATTTTGGTTTGGATTGAATTCTTGGGCCTTGACCGCAAACGAGCACATTTTGAAACGGTCACGCGTCAAATTGCTAGGGGGAGGGGGACGTTACCTCAAGGCGTAGTGGACAGCTCTGGTACGCTAAAAGAACTGGCCTATTCTTTTGACTCAATGTCGACTCATATTCAACGCTTACTGAAAGTTCAGCGTGAAATGATTAATGCAATCTCCCATGAATTAAGAACGCCTATTGCACGTCTTCGCTTTGGTTTAGAAGTGCTAAAGGACGATGTTGATGAAGCATTAGAACACTCTATTACCGCTTTAGAGTTTGATGTTGAAGAGCTGAATACTTTAGTCGACGAAGTGCTTACTTATGGCAAACTCGAAGAAGGCACCCTAGCGCTGAATTTTGAAAAGACCAGTATTCAGCAGATACTGGATAGCATTGTTGATCATAACCATACTTTACTTAATAAACTTGATGTTCGTATCGTGGTGCAGGGCGATGATCTGGTCAATGCTGACGCGCACCACTTGCATCGGGCGCTGCAAAACTTGATATTGAATGCATCGAAATACGCCAACTCAACCATTGCTATTACTTTTACTGCCGACGAAGAGCGTTGGCAGGTTGATATAGAGGACGATGGTCCTGGTATCCCGATAGAGGATCGCGACAAAGTCTTTATTCCTTTTCAGCGGTTAGATAATTCTCGTACACGGGCATCTGGGGGATATGGATTGGGACTGGCGATTGTGCAGCGTATCGCTTTCTGGCACGGCGGTGCTGTATTGATTGATTCAAGCGAATTGGGTGGGGCGAAGTTTAGTCTTATCTGGTCCCGAAGCCAGCACCAAAACAGTTTGAGCTAGTGCTGGCTGTATTTTTTATGGAAAGAGTTGTTAAAGGTCTGGTGATAAAATACCGCGTAGGTTTTTAAAACAAGTCTTTGAGGCGGTCGTGATCAAATCATCCATATAAGCATTTTCCCGCTGATCCTTTCGAATTGCGAGATATAGTTTGCACCAGACACCTTCTTCTCCTAAGGATTTCGTGATGGCGTACTGGCGATTTGTGTATTCGGTTAAGGCCCAATTTGGCAAGCAGCAAACACCACGACCGCTGGCAACCAGCTGCATCATCATTAAAGTTAATTCACTATGACGAATCTTGGCTGGTGTAATCCCAGCAGGTGTTAAGAAGTGTTTAAAAATATCCAAACGTTCAGATTCGACGGGATAGGTGATTAACGTTTCATTCTTAAAATCTTCTGGTACTAGGTAGTCCTTTTTCGCCAATGGATGATGGCGAGATAAGGCGACCTGAGACTCATATTGAAACAGGGGGATATACTCAATATTTGGCAGCTCTTGTGGGTCTGAGGTGACGACCAAATCCAAATCCCCACGTGCTAAGGCGGGTAATGGCATAAAGCTAAAAGCCGTGGACAGATCTAATTCCACATCCGGCCAATGTTCGCGGAAATGGTCAATGGTTGGCATTAACCATTCATAACAACTGTGACATTCAATGGCGATGTGCAAGCGCCCGCTTTCACCTTCAGCAAAGCGTTGTATATCACGCTGTGCCGAACGAAAAGCCATTAAGACGTCATCAGCTAATTGTAAAAGTCTCAAGCCTGCGCTGGTAAAGCGTACTGGTTTGGTTTTACGGATAAACAATGGGCAACCTAGTTTTTCTTCTAGGTCTTTTAATTGGTGGGAAAGTGCGGACTGAGTCAGGTGTACTCGTTCCGCCGCTTCAACTAGGCTTCCAGTTTCTCTTAATGCGGTCAGGGTTTTTAGATGCCTAACTTCAATAATGCTCATAATAATCTCGAGTTTTTGAGTTTTATTCAGCTCATAACGTATAAAAAAGGCTCGCGCTAGATCACTCTAACAACGAGCCTTACGAGATTGTCTTAGTTACAGATCAAAAATTCAAGTAATGCTTTCTGAGCATGTAGGCGGTTTTCCGCTTCATCCCATACGACTGAGTCGGGGTGGTCAATTACTTCTGCAGTGACTTCCTCGCCACGGTGGGCTGGTAAACAATGCATAAATAATGCATCCGCTTTAGCAAGAGACATCAGCTCTTTGTTCACCTGAAAGCCGTCAAAATCTCGTAGGCGCTGCTCCTGCTCGTCTTCTTGGCCCATAGATGCAAACACGTCGGTCACCACAAGGTCTGCGTCTTGCACGGCTTCTTGGACGTTGTTAGTCACAATAACGCAGTGTTGATTTTCAGATAGGATCTGCTCATTTGGCTCGTAGCCTTTAGGGCAAGCAACTATTAGCTGGAAGCCAAGCAAATCCGCTGCATTCATATAAGAGTGGCACATATTGTTACCATCACCAACCCAAACAACACGCTTCCCTTCAATGGAGCCGCGATGCTCAAGGTAGGTCTGCATATCTGCCAAGAGCTGACATGGATGATAATCATCCGTCAGGGCGTTGATAACAGGAACGCGAGAATTTGCAGCAAAAGTCTCTACCATTGCGTGGTCAAACGTACGAATCATGACAGCATCGACCATGCTAGAAATAACGCGCGCGCTATCTTCGACAGGTTCGCCACGGCCTAACTGGGTATCTCGCGGAGATAGAAATAGAGCGTGTCCGCCAAATTGCGCCATACCCGCTTCAAAAGAGACTCGGGTTCGAGTAGATGACTTCTCGAAAATCATCGCTAGAACTTTGTTCTTTAAAGGTTGGTATTGCGTACCTTCACGGTGCATTTTTTTTAGCTCAATGGCACGTGAAAGTAATTGCTTTAGCTCATCAGACGAAAGGTCTTTCAGAGTCAAAAAATGTCTCGGCGACACGATATTGCTCCTGTCAAAAATCAACCAATAATTAAGGAATCCGCCAATTTAATACACTGGTAGCGTGGAGTAAAGAGGCTTTTGTCAAAGGTTTTCCTTGTTGGAGGGTTGTAAAATATTTAAACATCCCCATACTTCATTGCAAATGAATCCCTACACGTCGCGAGCCAAAGCGACCGAATAACGAGGTTTACCGATCGTGAGTAACACAATTGAGACAATCCAAGAGCAAATCAACAACAACCCAATTTTGCTGTACATGAAAGGCACGCCACGTATGCCTCAGTGCGGTTTCTCTGCGCAAACAGTGCAGGCGTTGATGGCTTGCGGCGAACGCTTTGCGTTCGTTAACATTTTAGAAAACCCAGATATCCGTGCCGAACTGCCTAAATTCGCAAACTGGCCAACTTTTCCTCAACTATGGGTGAACGGTGAGCTTGTTGGCGGATGTGATATTGTGGTTGAAATGGCGCAAAATGGTGAGCTACAAACCTTGATCACTGAAGCGGCCGCAGCAACGAAAGACGCTGAATAATTCGCTAGTTTGATTCGTTCAAAATAAAAAACGCGCTACGGCGCGTTTTTTATTTTAAATGGCTTTTATTGCTCATATAACTCAAGTGGTAAGCCATCTGGATCAGCAAAGAAGGTGAAGCGTTTACCGGTTAATTCATCCAGCCGGACATCTTCAACGACGACATTCTGGCCCCTTAAATACTTAACATTCTCGTCTAAATTCCGTGTTGCAAACGCTAAATGTCTGAGTCCTTGCGCTTCAGGATAAGAGGGGCGCTTGGGAGCATTTGGAAACGAAAATAACTCGATTTGAGTATTTTCGTTGATCTTTAAATCCAATTTGTACGAATCTCGATCAGCGCGGTAGGTTTCTCGTATCACAGAAAACCCTAGCAACTGAGTATAGAAAGTTTTTGAACGTTGGTAATCTGAGCAAATGATGGCGAAGTGGTGTACGCTTTCAAGCAAAAGCTGATCATTGGTTTTAGCGCACATAGCTCTGGGATTTCAGCTCGTTGGCCAACTCAATCACTTGCTTACGAAACCAGATGTGACTGGCATCGTGATGAAGTAATGGGCTCCAAATCATTTTCAGCTCAATGGGTGGAATCGCGAACGGTGGTTCTAAAATCACCAAATCCGGATTATTGCGATTGATTAGTGCCACTTTTCTAGGCAAGGTGGCGATTAAATCCCGCTCTAAGGCGAGATGCATGGCGGTATGATAGCTCCGAGTGAAAACGCGAATGCTGCGCTTACGGCCTTGACGTTGCAGTGCTTCATCTACCCAGCCGAGTTTTTGCACATCGGTAGGGTCCATGCCCACGCCCACCCCGAAACCCGTTTTACTTACCCAAATATGCTGCGCCTCTAAGTAGGTTTCAAGGGTGAAGTTTTGCGCAACAGGATTATCTGCAGCCATCATGCAGACAAACGTATCTAGCCAGACACTTTTCTCATGGAAAGATTGGGGCAACTCTTCGAAACGGTTGATTGCCATATCGATCTTACCTGCTTCCACATCGTGAAAGGTGACATCGCTTGGGGTCATGATATCAATGGTAATGCCAGGAGCGTTTTCGCGAAGACGATTCAATAGTCTAGGTATTACGGTGGACGCAGCATAATCGCTAGCCATAATACGAAAGACTCGAGTTGAGGTCCTTTCATTAAAATCGGCTTCTGGCTGAAGAGCTTCTTCAAGCTCTAGCAACACTTTGCGTACAATCGGCTGTAGGCGAAGTGCCTTTTCAGTCGGTTTCATGCCTTCACTGGTGCGCACAAGAAGCGGGTCGTTAAGTAGGTCTCGTAGACGTTTTAGACCATTACTCATAGCAGGCTGAGTAATGTTTAGCTTATTTGCTGAACGGGTAACATTACATTCTCTAAGTAATACGTCTAGGTAGATGAGCAGATTAAGATCGATCTTATTTATATTCATTTGTCTTATGCTGATCAGGAAATTGATAATTAATATGATTGATTGTATTCCAGTCACCTGAAAGTACAACCCTTTTTCTAAGCGAGTTTAGTGAAGGGGGAATAAGCAACCCCACATTTTGCGGGCTTGCTTATTATTCGACTTAATTAGTATTGGTTTTTAGCCGTGAGTTCACGCTTGAACGTTGCTGGGTCTTTGCTTAACTGTTCTAAATTGGCGAGAGTTGTGTCGGCGATATGACGTAATGCGATATCGGTGAAGTAGCCTTGGTGGCCGGTGACGACAACGTTTGGAAAAGTGAGTAGTAGCTGGAAAACACTGTCATAAATAATATGAGAAGACATATCTTCAAAGAAAATCTTGCCTTCTTGTTCATACACATCCAAGCCCAGGTAACCGATCTTGCCACTGTAGAGTCCGTCAATGGCTTCTTGAGCATTAACCAAGGCGCCGCGGCTCGTGTTGATGATCATTACACCGTCTTTCATTTTATGGATGGAGGTTTTGTTGATCAGGTGGTGAGTGGAAGCGTTTAAAGGGCAATGCAGGCTAATGATATCGCTTTCAGCGTAGAGCGTTTCTAGATCCACATATTCAGCGCCTAAGGCAAGAAGGCGTTCATTTTCGAACAGATCATAGCACAGTACCTTACAGCCAAAGCCGTTCATAATGCGGCAGAAAGCCTCACCTATACGCCCAGTACCGATACAACCAACGGTTTTGCCTTCTAGGTTAAACCCCATAAGGCCTTCAAGAGCAAAGTTACCTTCTTTGACTCGATGATACGCTCTGTGGGTCTTACGGTTTAACGCCATAATTAAGGCCACGGCGTGTTCGGCGACAGACGTTGGACTGTAGTCTGGAACGTGAAAAACTGGAATCGAAAGGCCTTTTGCGCAATAAAGGTCGACATTGTTGTAGCCAGCACAGCGCATAGCGATGGCTTTGATGCCGTAATTTGCCAGCTGCTCTATGACTGGACGGCTTAGGTCATCGTTCACGAAACAAGAAATGGCATCGTAACCTTTAGCAAGGGATACGGTCTCAAGGCTAAGGCGACTTTCAAAGTAAACCAGCTCGATATCGGAAGCGGTTTCGCTGGCTTCATCAAGCGTTCGTTTGTCATAGGGTTTGCAAGAGAAAACAGCGACTTTCATAAAGCCCTCCTAGGAGCATTGGAAGAAACTAATTCTAGGTAGATTTCTGCAAATTGTTACAATCAATCTCTAGCCTGTTGATTTGCCTCAAATAGTTCACAGATCTAGTGAAAAGTTCTACATTTATAAAGTTACAAAAAATATGTGGATTTCGTTGACCACAGTAATAAAACAATTCTACAATCAAGATGTTTAAATAATTGGCGCTATTTATGTACAGTGTCCCTTGCGGCCAAATACGGTTAGTCCTGTTTTGTCATAAGTAATACCGAGTTTTTTAAGCACTACCTGGTTGCCTAGCAACCAAATTTAAAACTTATTTCAAACAGGAATATCATTATGTCAGACGTAGTAACTGGTACAGTTAAATTCTTCAACGAAACTAAAGGTTTCGGTTTCATCACTCAAGAGTCTGGTCCTGACGTGTTCGTACACTTCTCTGCAATCGACGTACCAGGCTTCAAAACTCTAGCTGAAGGCCAAAAAGTTGAGTTCCAAGTAGCTCAAGGCAAAAAAGGCCCAGAAGCTCAAAACGTTAAGCCTCTATAATTTAGAGCAACCGTTTTAAGTAAAAAAGGCAGCCGAATGGCTGCCTTTTTTGTTGAACTCGTAGTAGAGGTTAGCTCAACAGGGCTGCTACGCTGCCGACAACCGTCATTACAAATAAAAACCATTTTAAATGCTGCGGTTTGGCTTTGATGGCAAACCTTACTGCGACTATTGAGCCTAACATGGTGCCGCAAGCAAGAGTTAAACCAGGTACCCACCATACCTGATCATTCCAGATAAACACGAGCAAAGCCAAAAAGGTAAAGCAAATGGTGCAGACCATTTTAAGGGCATTCGTTTTAACTAAATCGTAGCGTAACGTACCTGCTAGTGCGGCGATCAATACAAAGCCGACACCAGCTTGAACAAACCCCCCGTAAATGCCAGCGGCAAACAAAGCGAACCATGCACTTGGTCGTTCAGTTATCTTAAATGGAGTGGTGCCCTCTGGCGGCGCCACGATAGTTGGCTTAACCAACATAACAATCGTCATACTGATCATGGCTGTTAAAAGAAGAGGCTTGAGAAGGCTCTCTGGCGCAAACGAGGCTAATAAGCCTCCGACTAGCCCCCCCAGTAGGGTTGGAATCAGTATCGGAACAATATCTGATTGATCTACTTTGCCAGCCTTGTGAAAACCCTTTACACCGACTAACCCCTGTAGCAATACCCCTACTCGGTTTGTTGCATTGGCCACATCGGCTGGCATACCCATGACCATTAATGCGGGCAGAGTTAAGTTAGATCCTCCTCCGGCTAGTGTGTTAATAATTCCTGCCAAAAAACCTGTTCCAATTAATAATGCGCTATACGCTAAGTCTAGTTCCAAAATTGATCCTCCTGTTTTGCCGCAAGCGTAGCAAAGTAGAGAAAAAGCGTCTTATTTTTTAGCAGGAAAGGTGTAAATAAAATGAGTGCATGTTTTTTAAACAATTAGAGGTTGTCGATTTTTGGGTTACTAATACAGTGCAAGATATTTTTTAATATTCATTTAAGATATATATTATTTTTCTATTCTAGATAGATCATCCTTTTTTTTTTCATAAAAAAGCAATTAAAACGTGTTAGCTAAAAATAATTATGTCATAAATTAACTTAAGTTTATGATATATAAGGTTTTTTAATTTTTTCTGTAAGAATTCGATATGCAATTATTTAAAATATGAATGCAAAAAGTACGCATGGTGAATAGAGGGTGCAAATATGTTGTGCTGTATTGATTAAATGTGGACGAATATTACAGTGTCGGTAAGTGGCTTGCACAGTTCGAGCGCTGAACATAATAAGTGAATCAACAGAAAGGAAACCGATTTATGAAAAAGACTCTTGTAGCTATCGCAGTTTCAAGTGCGGCGTTGACTTCAGTATCTGCTTTTGCAGCAGATGAAACAGTTAACTTTGATGTATACGGTAACATTCAGCTAGTTTACGCAGATTCTGACGCAAACGATTCTGAAATCACTGACAACGGTTCTACTTTTGGCTTCCAAGGTAGCACTGCAATCAGCGATGACCTAACTGGTTTCTTCAAGTACGAGCTTGAAGCAGACGCCGATGAAAAAACAAGCGGTGTAGATGTAAACCTTGACCAAGCATACATTGGTCTACAAGGTTCTTTCGGTAAAGTTCAGGTTGGTTCATTTGATAGCATCTACAACAACGCTATCCAAGACACTTACGACCAGTTCGAATACTACGGCGTAACTAACGCTGGTCTAACTAAAGAAGGCGATACTATCGCTTACTTCTCTCCATCAATGGGTGGCTTTGAAGTTCAACTTTCTGCTCAGTTCAAAGGCAAAGCAGAATCTGAAACTCAAGGTGCTGGCGCGAGCGTTGAAGACGGCACTGCAGTAACAGCAGTGGTTAAATACTCTGTTGATGCGCTAACAATTGCTGCGGGTTATGACAGCCTTGAAAACGATACTGCTCGTTCAAATGCTGATTCTGCAACGTACGGTGTAAGCGCGACATTCCAAGCTACTCCAGCGCTTTCTGTTGGTGCTAAATGGGAAGAAGAAGAAGACCTAAACACTATTCTTGGTCTAGCTGCGCGCTTTAACTACGGTGCAGGTGATGTTTACGGTACTTACCAAAACGTTGATCCAGATGCTGCAAATTCTGATGACTACAACGAATACGGTGTAGGTGTGACTTACAACCTAGCTTCTAACATGTACGTTTACGGTGAATTCGGTCAGTCAGGCGCTGCTGAAGACGACGTAACTGCAGTAGGTGCAACTTACCTATTCTAATCCCAATGTAGCGGATTACGTTTACTCTAAGGCTCCCATTTGGGAGCCTTATGTTAAATGTGATCATTCAAGGTTCCATACGTCCTTTTTCGTTCGGAGATAGACTGACTGGAACATTTAGGCATTAGGTCTTTGACCTAGTGCCTTTTTTTTAGGTAGAAATGTTTGCCTAGAGGCTAAATCACTGGATAGACTAACTAGATCATTATTTAAACAGGAAGATGTTCCTATGTTGAATATGGATTTTAGTATCCCCGTGCGACAGAGTGTGGATGAGTTGGAGTGGTTACCTAGCCCGATGCAAGGGGTAGAACGCAAACCTTTAGCGCGGGAAGATGCTGAGCGAGGACATGCCACCAGCATTGTACGATATGCTCCAGGTTCAATTTTTAGGGCACACCCTCATCCGCTTGGAGAGGAGATTCTGGTGTTGCAAGGTGTGTTTTGTGATGAAACAGGACATTATCCTGCTGGAACTTATTTCCGTAATCCTCCAGGCTCCAGTCATGCGCCTTTTAGCCCCGATGGCTGCGTATTATTCGTTAAGTTGCATCAATTTGCTCCGCTTGATAGTAAGCAGGTGTTGGTGGCGGCAGAGGTTTTTAACGACTTACCTTGCAATCAGCCACACTTGCTGCATCAATATCAAACAGAACAAGTCTATTTATTGCGTGTTAATGCCAACTCTGATTTTTCAGTATTATTCGATGAGGTCAATGAGGCCTTCGAGCTTCTAGTTGTGGAAGGACGAGTGAGTTATCAAGAGAAAGATCTGTCAGCGCTAAGCTGGTTGCGTACACCTTCTATAGATCTTAATCATTTGAAAGCAAAAGAGAGCAGCATGCTATGGCTCAAATTTGGACATTTTTAAGGAACAGATATGACTCAGTATTTGATAACGCCCGAACCTGAGGTGATTCTACCCATTATCGGTATGGATCAGTTGTTTCCTGTTAGACGTGTATTCTGCGTAGGGCGTAATTATGCCGAGCATGCTCGTGAAATGGGTGATGATCCAAGTCGAGACTTACCATTCTTTTTCTGTAAGGATCGTACTTGTGTGCAATGGATAAATCCGACTCAGGAAAATAGCTTGGTATATCCTGAAGCGACCGGAAAGTTTGAATATGAAGTAGAGTTGGTGGTTGCTCTAACCAGTGGGGGACGTAATCTAACAATAGAAGAAGCTGACGCTGCAGTCTTTGGCTATAGTTTAGGCTTGGATATGACTCGTCGAGATTTACAAAGCCAAGCGAAACAGAAGGGGCGTCCCTGGGAGGCTGGGAAGTCCTTTGAAGCCAGTGCGCCAATGACGTCAATTGTGCCTCGTAGTGGCGCTGCGTTATTGAATCGAGGTCGAATTGAGTTATCGGTTAATGGAGATATTAAGCAGAGTAGCGACTTGTCCCATTTAACATGGGACATTGCTGAGGTTATTGTTAAATTATCTGAGCTGTTTGAGCTGCATCCAGGCGATTTGATTATGACAGGAACGCCAGAAAATGTGGGTCCTGTGATAGTAGGGGATCGTATCTGTGCATCCCTTGAAGGAGTTGCTGAGTTGGAGCTGGTAGTAGTCTAGCGCTCAATATTAAACGCTAGAAAAGCCTCTTCTAGCTGTGTAGCTTCAAGGATTCGTTTCTGTTTTCGAAGCAAATGAATGGCGGACTCTGCGGTGCAAAGTCCGCTTTTTTGTTGGTTCCTACGACGCAAGTACTGCGAGTTTTCACCACGGATTTCATAGGTTTTAAAGCGATGCAAATAGGGGCTGCGGTTATATATTTTTCGGGCTTGCTGCCAAGTGCCGTCGAGAATAATAAAGTGCTTGGCATTGTGTGCATCTAGCTCTGGAGAGAACGCATCGCTCGCTTTTTCAATAGCTGATGGGTATATCAACAAGGTATTGTCGAGAGGTAAGTTTTGCAGTGTTTCTGATGGGGTGGCTCGCTGCCAAACAATCACTGAGGCTAGGGTCGGCAAATGAGCATGAACCAACTGGCCAGTGCCGTTAGCTTTTTTTAATTCTTCAGAGTGTGTCAGTAGCCAAATATGCATGGAATAAAATATCGAACAGGGAAAAAGCTATGTTATCAAAAAATGAAAAGGGGTGCTGTCCGCACCCCTTTGAAATCTAAGCTAATTAGGAAGTATTACTCTTTTCCGATAGAGCCAATTTTATGAATACTTAAATCCGCTCCGTTGAATTCATCTTCCTCACTTAGGCGGATTCCTGAAATCGCTTTACTTGCACCGTACACGACAAAGCCTCCTAGTAACGCAATGATGATTCCTGCTAAGGTGCCAATAACTTGGGCGGTAAAGCTTACACCACCTAATCCGCCAAATGCTGTGCTACCAAATATACCGGTGGCGATACCGCCCCAAGCGCCACAGATGCCGTGCAGTGGCCAAACACCTAGAACGTCATCGACGGAATGAAGTTTTTGTTGGATCCAAGTGAATAAAACGGTAAACAGTGCGCCAGCGACAGCACCAGTAACGAGAGCACCAATAGGATGCATGATGTCAGAGCCTGCACAAACTGCTACCAAGCCTGCTAAAGGCCCGTTATGAATAAAGCCAGGGTCGTTTTTACCGATTAGCATCGATGTGATGACGCCGCCGACCATTGCCATTAGAGAGTTCACCGCAACAAGACCGCTGATGCCATCTAAGGTTTGTGCTGACATGACGTTGAAGCCAAACCAGCCAATACACAGAATCCATGCCCCGAGAGCCAAGAAGGGGATGTTAGAAGGTGCGAAGGCGACTAGTCGGCCTTGGCGGAAGCGACCATTACGAGTGCCCAATAAGATAATAGCCGCTAGAGCGACCCAGCCACCCACACCGTGGACCACTACCGAGCCCGCGAAGTCATGGAAGCCCGCACCAAAGCTGCTTTCCAGCCATGCTTGGAAACCGTAATTGCCATTCCAGATGATGCCTTCAAAGAATGGATAAACCACGCCGACAATCATGGCTGCTGAAATCAGCATTGGATAGAACTTGGCGCGTTCAGCCACACCGCCAGAAATAATCGCTGGAATCGCGGCTGCAAAGGTCATTAGGAAGAAGAACTTTACCAAGGCGTAACCGTTATTCTCGGATAATACTTCGGCACTATCGAAGAAGGTCACACCATAAGCGATTTGATAGCCGACAAAGAAATAGACCAAGGCTGAGATAGCGAAGTCAGTCATAATCTTAACAAGAGCGTTCACTTGGTTTTTATGGCGTACGGTACCGACTTCTAAAAACGCAAAGCCTGCGTGCATTGCAAAAACCATGATGGCGCCGAGTAAAATAAATAAAGTGTTTGAGCTAGAGACTAGTGTCTCAACTGCACTATTAATGTGATCCACATGCACTCCTAAATAGGTGTTTACGCACCAGTTTGGTTAATTTTATTTTATGTTTGCCATTTAATGGGGCGAAAATGGCGATTTTGAGGTGTCCATTCCTCGGCGTGAATCAGATTAAGCAATTAATGTGCCCAAATTGCTTATATTTGGTGCTATATCCTTGGGTGGTGCTCTCTTTTGGGAGTTGGGGTGTTGAAGTGACTAAACCTTGGTCACTGTCTGTCAAACGGCTGTCATAGAGTGATGCTAAACTGGTTTTCGATTTTGTCACGAATAGGTAGGAAAATGGATCTACTGTGTACACTTTGTGTAGATAGGGGGTTTATATTTTTTTTCGCACGACATATTATCGAAAGGTCGCTGTTTAAAAATAACTCAAATGTAAAGGGATTTAGGCAGCACAAAGGAACAATGTCTTGCACTAAGCAAGATGGATGATGAATAAGCTACCGTTGCAGGGTAGTCAGCGTAAAAGAGGTTGTTATGTCAGATCAATTGGTTTCCGGTATCGTTAAATGGTTCAACGATGAGAAAGGTTTTGGTTTCATTGAACGCGATAGTGGTTCAGATGTGTTTGTTCACTACCGTGCAATCAACGGTACAGGTCGCCGCACTTTGCAAGAAGGGCAAAAAGTTACGTTTGAAGTAACTCAAGGCCAAAAAGGCCCTCAAGCTGAGAATGTCACGATTGTTTGATCTGACATAAACGGAAAAAGCCAAGCAATATGCTTGGCTTTTTTGTGTCTGCAATACCGTCCTGAGCGAGGTTCTATTAGTTGATAAGACCTAGGCTCACCCAATACAGCAGGTCTGGATCGGCTTCGCGTGGCAGTTCAAAAGGGATGAACTTTTTGTTTTTGTTTAAGAATTTACTGTTCGGGAAGCTATCAGCCAATACGGACAGATTCAGTTTGGCTTCATCGTACAGTTTCAAATCCATATAAGCTTGAATTGTAATTGCCAAGGCTTCTTCTACTGCAGGCGTGGATGGATAGTTTTGTATCACTTCTTGTCCGCGACGCAATGCTGAAAGAGGTGCTTTGCGTTTGAAGTAGTAGTGGGCAATGCTCACCTCATGCTCGGCAATCAGATTGCGCAGATAGATCATGCGAGCCTTTGCATCCGGTGCAAATTGGCTATCAGGGAAGCGGCGTAAAAAATCGGCAAACTCGGCAAAAGCTTTATCAAACTCTGCCGTGTCACGCTCCGCTGCGTTAAGGTCTAGGTAGCGACCAAGGAATGTTTCTGCGCCGCGGTAAGTCGACAAGCCACGCATATAGTAGGCGTAATCAATATTGCTTTGGTCAGGGTAGTTCTTGATAAAGCGATCAGCGGTAGCATGAGCGGCAGCGTAATTGCCTGCTTCAAACTGAGCATAAATCAGATCCAAACGTGCTGGAACCGTATATTCACCAAATGGGTAGCGTGTTTCGAGCTCTTTTAACTGTTCTGCTGCGGTCGTTGGAAGGCTATTGTCCAACGCCTCTTGAGCTAAGCGAAAATATTCTTTTTCCGGTAGGTCTGGTTCTACGGTTGGTTGGTTGCTTGAACAGGCTGTCAAAGCGGTGTAAAAGCCTGCAATTGTCAGAAATCGTGACAATGTCTTATTAAATCCCATGTATAATACAACCCTAGTAAACGAGGCATAGCATTTCTAACAGATTGCTATGCGGTTGGCATATTTCGCGTCGCGATGACGCAGCATCGAGCATAGAAAGTTTATTGTATGGCAGAGCGCATAGTAAAAGAAGCCCAAGTTTCATTGGATTTCTCTGGTCAGCGATTTGATCAAATTGCTACCGAATTATTTTCAGATTATTCACGTTCTCGCATCCAGAGTTGGATCAAAGAGGGCGTGTTGCTGGTTGATGGCAAACAGACTAAACCAAAAGAAAAACTCTTTGGCGGTGAGAAAATTACGTTAGATGTGGAATTAGAAGAGCAAGCAGTGCACGATGCTCAGGAGATTCCTTTGAATATCGTCTATGAAGATGATGATATTTTGGTGATTAATAAGCCTGCTGGTCTAGTTGTTCATCCTGCTGCAGGTCACAGCGATGGCACACTGCTTAATGCGATTTTGCATCATGCGCCAGAAACGGGCACGGTGCCGCGGGCAGGCATTGTTCATCGCTTGGATAAAGAAACAACTGGCTTGATGGTGGTTGCCAAGACCTTGCAGGCACAAACGGATCTGGTGGCTCAGCTGCAAGAGCGCAGTATGGGGCGTGAGTACGAAGCCATTGCCATTGGTGCGATGACGGGAGGTGGTGTGGTCGATGAGCCAATTGGTCGTCATCCGCACAATCGTCAGAAAATGGCGGTTGAGCCAATTCATGGCAAAGAAGCGATTACTCATTATCGTTTGATCAAGCGCTACAACAACCACACCCATATTCGTTTGAAGTTAGAAACCGGTCGTACGCACCAGATTCGTGTGCACATGGCGCATATTCAGTACCCATTGGTAGGTGATCCGCAATATGCTGGTCGTTTGAAAATGCCAAAAGGTTGTTCGCCTGAGCTACAAGATGCGCTGCGTGGCTTTCGTCGCCAAGCGTTGCATGCGAAGAAGCTTGAGCTTTCTCATCCTGCAACAGGTGAGTGGATGGAATGGGAAGTTGAACTTCCACAAGATATGTTGGAATTAATCGAAGTGTTGGAAGCCGATTTGAAAAATGGCGGCCAAAACCAATATATGTAATCCATAATAGAATCAAACAAACAAACAAACAAACAAACAAACAAACAAACAAACAAACAAACAA
Source organism: Marinomonas fungiae (assembly GCF_001418205.1). Lineage (GTDB taxonomy): Bacteria > Pseudomonadota > Gammaproteobacteria > Pseudomonadales > Marinomonadaceae > Marinomonas > Marinomonas fungiae. The sequence goes on from NZ_LIQF01000002.1 coordinate 447,501, forward strand.
ACAAACAAACAAACAAACAAACAAACAAAGGCAGCGCTAGGCTGCCTTTTTATTAGCTAAACCTATAGATGGACGTTTGTAGTATGGCAAAACTAGAGCAACTGATCATTCCCAACTGGCCTGCACCAGTGCACGTTAAAGCCTTTGTCAGCACTCGCTTGGGAGGCGTAAGTAATGCGCCTTATCAAGGGTTAAACCTAGGAGCCCATGTTGGAGACCAAGCCAAACACGTGGAAGCTAACCGAAATGAGCTCAAACACTTAGTGGGCTTTTCTGGTGACGTGCAGTGGCTCAATCAAGTGCACTCGAGTATTGCTATTGAGTTGCCTACCGATCAGCAAGACCGTACTGCAGATGCGTGTTATACAAAGCAAACGAACACTGTTTGTGCGGTATTAACAGCGGATTGTTTGCCCGCGATTTTTACAGACAAAAATGGTACTCAAGTAGCGGCCGCCCATGCTGGCTGGCGTGGTCTGTGTGATGGGGTGCTAGAAGAAACGCTAAAAACCTTTCCAAACCCCGCTGAAGTCTTGGTGTGGTTGGGCCCTGCGATAGGTCCTGATGCATTTGAAGTGGGCCCTGAAGTGCGTGAAGCCTTCATAGCGGTCGATGCTCAAGCGCAGCAAGCGTTTAAGCCTTCCCATAATGAAGGTAAATGGTTAGGCAATCTGTATCAGCTAGCCAGGCAACGTTTGGCGGCACTCGGCTGTGGGCAGATTTATGGTGGTGATTTCTGTACCTATGCCGATCAAGAGCGCTTTTACTCCTACCGTCGTGATGGTGTAACGGGGCGTATGGCGACCTTAATATGGATAGAAAAGTGATGACTGTCAAAAAAATGACGGTCAGCCATTGAAAAGCAAATGAGAGTACCTATAAAGCATGTAGAAGCTCAATTTTGTTATCGATTCATCGGAGGTCAGTATGCGAATTGATCGATTAACCAGTAAATTACAAGTTGCTTTATCAGATGCTCAGTCCGTAGCACTAGGGCAAGATCACAATTATATCGAAGCGGTGCATGTGTTAATTGCTTTGCTCGATCAGCAGGGGGGCGGAGTGCGCCCTATCCTGCAACAAGCAGGTGTACAAGCCACTAAGTTCCGTGAGGAGCTAAAGGCGATCTTAGAGCGCATGCCAAAGGTCAGCCATCACGATGGTAATGTGCAAATGTCACCAGAGTTGGGTCGCTTGCTAAACCTTGCTGATAAAGAAGCGCAGAAGCGCAAAGACCAATACATTTCTTCAGAGTTATTGCTGTTGGCTATGTTTGATGGCAAAGATGATGTGGCTAAGGCGTTGAAGGCCACTGGGGTGACCAAGGCTGATATTGCTAGTGTGATCGATTCGGTTCGTGGTGGTGATGCAGTGAATGACCCGAACGCTGAAGAAAACCGTCAATTGTTGGATAAGTTCACTGTGGACTTAACTGCGCGAGCTGCGGAAGGTCGACTCGATCCAGTGATCGGTCGTGACGATGAAATTCGTCGTACTATCCAGGTCTTACAGCGTCGTCGTAAAAATAACCCTGTACTGATTGGTGAGCCTGGGGTTGGTAAAACAGCCATTGTAGAAGGGTTGGCGCAGCGGATCATCAATGGTGAAGTGCCAGAAGGCCTTAAAAATAAGCGTGTATTATCCTTAGATATGGGGACTTTGATTGCTGGCGCTAAATATCGCGGCGAGTTTGAGGAGCGTTTAAAAGGCGTGTTAAATGAGTTGGCGAAGCAAGAAGGCCAGATCATTCTCTTTATTGATGAAATTCACACCATGGTGGGTGCGGGTAAGTCAGAGGGCTCGATGGACGCGGGCAATATGCTAAAACCTGCCTTGGCGCGTGGGGAATTGCACTGTGTCGGCGCGACCACTTTAGATGAGTATCGCCAATTCATTGAAAAAGACGCGGCACTTGAACGTCGCTTCCAGAAAGTGTTGGTGGAAGAGCCAAGCGTATTGGATTCCATTGCCATTTTGCGTGGCTTGAAAGAACGTTACGAAGTGCACCACGGTGTAGACATTACGGATTCTGCAATCATTGCGGCAGCGAAATTATCTCAGCGTTACATTACGGATCGTCAATTGCCGGATAAAGCGATTGACCTGATTGATGAGGCGGCTAGCCGTATTCGTATGGAAATGGACTCTAAGCCTGAGGAAATGGACCGCTTAGAGCGACGTTTGATCCAGCTTAAGATTGAGCAAGAGGCGCTGAAAAAAGAGAAAGATAAGGCTTCTAAGCTGCGACTAGAGGAGTTGGAAAGTGAAATTGAAACCCTTGAGAAACAGTTTTCAGATTTAGAAGAGATCTGGAATGCTGAAAAAGCCGTGGTTCAAGGTGCTCAAAAACTCAAAGAAGAGCTTGAAGGGGTGCGTCAAGAAATGGAAGAAGCGCGTCGTCAAGGTAACTTGGCGAAGATGTCTGAGCTCCAATATGGCGTGATCCCAATGCTGGAAGCGGAGATTGAAAAAGCTGCCCTAGCGGAAGAAAGTGGAGCGCAAACGCAGTTACTGAAAAATCGTGTTACCGAAGAAGAGATTGCTACCGTTGTCTCTCGTTGGACCGGGATTCCAGTGGATAAAATGCTCGAAGGTGAGCGTGATAAGTTGCTGCGTATGGAAGATGCGTTGCACGAATCTGTAATTGGTCAAGATGAAGCGGTGACAGCGGTATCGAATGCGGTACGTCGCTCTCGTTCAGGGCTTGCAGATCCTAATCGTCCGAATGGTTCGTTCCTATTCTTAGGTCCAACCGGGGTGGGTAAGACAGAGTTATGTAAATCGCTAGCGAAGTTCTTATTTGATACTGAACAGGCCATGGTACGAGTGGATATGTCCGAGTTTATGGAGAAACACTCTGTGGCGCGTTTGATTGGTGCGCCTCCAGGTTATGTGGGCTACGAAGAAGGCGGCTATCTAACCGAGGCTGTACGTCGACGTCCTTATTCGGTATTGCTGCTAGATGAGGTGGAGAAAGCCCATCCTGATGTGTTTAATATCTTGCTGCAAGTATTGGATGATGGACGCTTAACAGATGGTCAAGGCCGTACTGTCGACTTTCGTAATACGGTAGTGGTGATGACTTCGAACCTTGGTTCCGACATGATTCAAGAGTACCGAAGTAATGATGAGTATGAAGCGATTAAGAGCAAGGTGATGGAAGTGGTGGGTATGCATTTCCGCCCTGAGTTTATTAACCGTATTGATGAGACCGTAGTGTTCCATCCTTTGTTGCAATCGCAAATTAAAGGCATTGCTAAGATTCAATTGGCACATCTGAATGACCGCCTAGCGGAAATGGGAATGTCGATGACTCTAAGTGAAGCGGCAATGGAGCGTTTAGCGGAGGTGGGCTATGATCCGATTTACGGTGCTCGTCCATTGAAGCGCGCCATTCAAAAATGGATTGAAAACCCATTAGCGAATGAATTATTAGGCGGTAAGTTTGTTGCCGGTGATCTTATTAAGGTCGACGTTAATGAGCAGGGCATGACGTTTGAAGCTTTACCTGAAGTGCTGTAAGCGTAAAACTTCCTAATGCAAAAAAAGCCAGCTTAAATCAGCTGGCTTTTTTTATGGTTCAAAATCATAGCTTTTTAAGTAGCTGATTAGAAATCCGCGAAAACGCCCACGAAGAAACCGTCAAACTCGATTTCAGAGTCAATACCACCTTCGTCAATGTCAAAGTTTGCGTTGCGGTAGCCACCTTCTAGACCGACAATAAATGGTGATTGGTATTTAATTTTAAACGTTGTATCGGTCATGCTGGAATCGCCAGCTGAAATGGCTTTTACCTCACCACCAATTTGAATAGGTAGCGTTGGAATTGTGAAATAAGCAGATAGGTAGCCAGTCGGAATAACAATGCTTTCAGAGTCGCGGCTGTTGTTGACGCGAGCATCGATGTCCATGTCTCGAATCGAGATACCAAGATCCAAGTCAATCCATGCTAGGCCATCTAGGATTTCGTAGTAAAGCGTGTAGTCGGTGCTTTCTACCTTCATGTCCACACTGGCGCTGCGTCCTTCAAGGGTTGAGCCTTGCAGGCGTACGTTAGGGATCAATGGTACTGGGTGTTCTAAGGCAATGCCGTAGTAGGTGTTATCTTCGCCGCTAAAGTCTACATTGGCGTTTTGATCGTTTAGTCGACCATCAAAAGAAACGTCAGGAGAGAACTGACCTACTTCAGCAGTTAACCCTAAAACATCGGCTTGCGCCGTGCTTGCAAGAAGTAGAGTAGAAGCAATCAAAGCTTTCTTCATGAAAGGAATCCCTATGTTGATATTGATTTTCACGAATTATAACGAAGCGTGAGTTAAAATCTAAGGGCTGAAAGAAGAAAGTGAAGAGTTTTTGATGGCTGGGGTAGCTGGATTCGAACCAACGCATGACGGGATCAAAACCCGTTGCCTTACCGCTTGGCTATACCCCAA
>NZ_LIQF01000002.1:452288-519847 GCF_001418205.1 Marinomonas fungiae
TGGCTGGGGTAGCTGGATTCGAACCAACGCATGACGGGATCAAAACCCGTTGCCTTACCGCTTGGCTATACCCCAACAATCTCGCAACACAGACGAATTAAAACGTTTGCTTCAGTACGTCTGTGGCGCGATATTATTCATATAACCCATTCATGGGTCAAGGTTTTTTTCTAAAAAGTTTAAACATTAAAACGGAAGTGCATTACATCGCCATCTTTGACAATGTACTCTTTGCCTTCTAGACGCCATTTACCTGCGTCCTTAGCACCACTCTCGCCTTTGTACTGAATAAAGTCGTTGTAGGCGACCACTTCAGCACGGATAAAGCCTTTCTCGAAGTCTGTGTGGATCACGCCCGCTGCTTGTGGAGCGGTTGCGCCTTGTTTCACAGTCCAAGCACGAACTTCTTTTACGCCTGCTGTGAAGTAAGTTTGTAGACCTAGCAGCTCGTAGCCAGCGCGGATTACACGGTCAAGTCCAGGTTCTTCCATGCCCATTTCGTCTAGGAAGTCTTTCATTTCCTCGGCATCCAGCTCAGAAATTTCAGCTTCTAACTGGTTGCAAATTGGTACGACCATGGCGCCTTCTGCTTCGGCAATTTCACGCACGACATCAAGGTGAGGGTTGTTTTCAAAGCCGTCCTCAGCCACGTTGGCAATGTACATGGTCGGTTTGATAGTTAGTAGATGAAGTTGTTTAACCGCTTTCTTTTGGTCGTCAGTGAACTCCATAGAGCGCACAGGTAGACCATCTTCTAAGTGCGCTTTAATGCGTTCTAGAAACTCTTTGTGCGCGATGGCTTCTTTGTTACCGCTTTTCGCGTTTTTAGCGGTACGTAGAATTTGCTTATCAACCGATTCGATGTCAGCAAAAATCAACTCGAGGTTGATTACTTCAATGTCTGCTTTCGGGTTAACTTGGTTGGCAACGTGAATCACGTTGTCATCCTCAAAACAGCGTACCACGTGGGCAATCGCATCCGTTTCACGGATGTTAGCTAAGAATTTATTACCCAGACCTTCACCTTTAGAGGCACCTTCTACAAGACCTGCGATGTCAACGAACTCCATGGTGGTCGCAAGAATGCGCTCAGGCTTTACGATTTCTGCCAGAGCATCTAAGCGTGGATCGGGCATAGCCACCACACCAGCGTTTGGCTCAATGGTACAGAAAGGGAAGTTTTCCGCGCCGATACCGGCTTTGGTTAGCGCGTTGAATAGAGTTGATTTGCCGACGTTTGGTAAGCCGACGATACCGCAATTAAAGCCCATAAAGATTTCCTAAAGCTGGTAGATTATGCTTTAAAACTATGAAGATGATTCATGACACTATTCCAATTGTCCGCGACAATGTCTTCGTAATAGCGTAATGACTCATCGATGGTTTGTTCGATTTTTTGGTACTCATCGCTTGGTGCTTTTTTCAAAACATAGCTCGCCACTTGGCTAGCATGCCCAGGATGACCGATACCGATGCGCACACGACCAAAGTCTCGGTTGTTACCAAGCTTACTGATGATATCTTTTAGGCCATTGTGGCCACCATGACCGCCGCCTTTTTTTAGCTTAACGGTGCCAGGGGCGATATCCAGTTCATCGTGAACGACAAGAACTTCTTGGGGAGAGATTTTGTAGAACTGGCAAACCGCTTGAACAGCTTTACCACTTAAATTCATATAGGTCGTAGGAATCAGCAGATAGCATTCCTGCCCACCTATAAAAACTTTTCCGAACTGACCGAAAAATTTCTTTTCAGTGCAAAGAGAACACTGGCTCATGCGAGCCAGTGCCTCTATCCATTGTGCGCCAGCATTGTGGCGGGTGTCTTCATATTCTGCGCCTGGGTTGCCCAAGCCAACGAGTAATCTAAAACCTGCCACAGACTTGCCTCAATGATTAACGCTTAGCTTTACCGATACGAGCGATAGGTTGGTTGTGGTCTTCGCCTTTAAGAAGAGCAACCAATTCTACGCCTTCTGGTAGTTGAGCGTCAGAAAGGTGGAAAATTTCGCCTAGTTGGCCGTTAACAACGTCAACGATCAAAGAAGCTGGTAGGTCTTTTGGTAGACAACGAACTTCAGCAAGTTTCGCTTCAACTTGTAGACGACCACCTTGGTTCTTAACACCGTCAGATTTTGCAGCGTTCACGAATTCTAGAGGAACACGTGTAACAAGCTTAGTTGCAGAATCAACGCGTTGTAGGTCGATGTGCATAACTTCGCCAGATGCTGGGTGACGTTGTAGAGACTTAACGATAACTTCTTGCTCTGTGCCATCAACAGATACTTTAACTACGCCTGTTAGGAAAGCAGTGCTTTCAACAGCTTTCGCTACTTCGTTGTTCTTGAACGTTACAGAAACCGCATCAGTGTTGCCACCGTAGATTACAGCTGGAACAAAACCTGCGATACGAAGGCGGCGGCTCGCACCTTTACCTTCTTCGTTACGTACAGAAGCGTTTAGTACTTGAGACATTTTGAATATCCTAAATTAAGTTAAGTTTGCCCAGAACTGCGACCCGTTCCGAGCGTAAATGTTTGGCTTAGGCCCCAAACATGGCACTGATTGACTCTTCGTTGCAAACGCGACGAACAGCCTCAGCCATAATGTCAGACATTGACAATTGGCGGATTTGTGGGCAGTTCAGTGCTGCTTGTGATAGTGGAATCGTATCCGTCACTACCAGTTCGTCTAGCACAGAATTGCTGATGTTCTCAATCGCTTTGCCTGACAGTACTGGGTGAGTACAGTAAGCCAAAACTTTAGAAGCGCCGTGTTCTTTAAGCGCTTTTGCTGCAGCACATAGAGTGCCACCGGTGTCACACATGTCATCAACAAGGACACATGTTTTGCCTTCAACGTCACCGATCAAGTGCATGATCTGCGCTTCGTTAGCACGTGGACGACGTTTGTCGATGATCGCAAGATCTGCATCATCGAGTAATTTTGCGAAAGCGCGAGCTCGAACTACACCACCTACATCTGGCGAGACGACAGTGATATTTTCATGGCCTTGACGCTGTAAATCATCCAGTAGCAATGGCGTTGCGTAAACGTTGTCTACTGGAATATCAAAGAAACCTTGAATTTGATCTGCGTGCAAATCAACGGTCAATACACGATTAATACCAACAGCAGAAATCATATCCGCTACCACTTTTGCGGTAATTGGCACTCGCGCAGAACGTACGCGACGATCTTGGCGGGCATAACCAAAGTATGGGATCACCGCTGTGACACGGGTAGCCGACGCACGACGCAGCGCATCAGCCATTACAATCAGTTCCATCAAGTTATCGTTACTTGGAGCACAGGTAGACTGAATGATGAAAACGTCTTTACCACGAACATTTTCGTTGATCTCTACTGTGATCTCTCCGTCGCTGAATTTTCCAACCGTAGCGTTGCCGATCGGTAGACCTAGGCGGCGAACGACCCTGCGAGCTAGTTCAGGGTTGGCATTACCGGTAAAAACCATCAACTTGGACACTGTGTATACCCTTTGTATTTATAGCGATGAAAAATAGACTGGCGTTTTGTTCAGCATCACGTATGCTGAGATGCAATCCACTGGTTCAGTACGTCATGAGTGGGAGAGGTATTACAACCACGGCAAACCCATGTTTGCCACTGCTCTGGTGCAGACGCTCTCACTCGCTCTGCGTCTTCAATTGACTCACATGCCAAAAACAAACACGCGCCAGTGCCTGTCAGCTTTGCGTCGCCAAATTGCGATAGCCAAAGAAACGCTTCATCCACCTCTGGATAAAGTCTTCTAACGACTTCAAGGCAATCGTTATGCCCCTCCAGTTTCAAGGCGTGCGATATTCTGATGGCAGGGGTGTCTCTTGTCAAATATTTATCGGTAAAAATTTGAACAGTTGGCACTTCGCAATTTGGCTTCAAAAGCAGGTAATACGGGGTTTCAGGCGTCGTTTCAGTAAGCTTCTCACCAATTCCCTCAGCGAATGCCGAATGACCAAAAACAAAGATCGGAACGTCCGCGCCAAGTTGTTTACCTAATTGAGCTAAGGCCTGCAAGGAAAGGTTGCAGTGCCATAGATGATTCAAGGCAAGCAATGTAGTCGCTGCATTGCTGCTGCCGCCGCCAATACCGCCGCCCATCGGAAGTATTTTGGTAAGTGAGATCGCTACCCCGCCAGAGGTGTGTTTATAGGGCTCAAGAATACGAGCTGCCTTCACGATCAGGTTGTCTTCGTGAGCGACTCCGTCGATCTCAGGAGTCAGGCTAATGTCCGAGTTCTCTGTCAAAGTGAAGCTCAACTCATCACAGACATCAATAAACTGAAATAGAGTTTGCAGCTCATGATAACCATCATCGCGACGGCCGGTGATGTGTAAAAAAAGATTCAGTTTAGCTGGGGAGGGGAGCGTTAACACGGTCATTGTACTGTCCAGTCAGTAATGATTAGATTGACGCGATAGGGGGCATGGGTTACCTGCATACGTTGTGGTAATTTTAAGCCATCTAAATCGGTGAACTCGCGATAAAGCACCGTCCAGCCATCTTGAATAATCTGTTCGGGCGTAGTGCCATCTGCCTGGTAAGCTATTTCTGCAGGCGAATTGGGTGAGACTAAACCACGAATCCAATACTGTACATTCGTAACCGGGAAGTGCCATCCTAATTCATGGTACAGCAAGGCTTCTGCGTTTGGGCCAGTGAGCTCTTTGTCGTCGTAAGTTAGGCTGGCTTGTTGGCCTGGAATGCCTTTAAGGCGAGTCGCACCTTGCCCAAATGGCCCATAAATATTGAGTTCATAGTGCTCAGGATTCTGATCCCAATTAAAATTGCCTGAAATGGCATCTTGTTCGGTGCGAATGCCAACACGGCCTTCGGTTTGCCAGGCACTAATGTCCTCAACGCGCTCAGGTGTTGGCGGCTTGGGAGTAGTAGGTGAAAGACTGCAACCTGCCAATAATGCGGCGGCTAAGCTGCTTAGCCATAAGTGCTTTATATTCATCGGTAATCCTTACGCACCTTCTAATAACTGAGGTGCGTACTTTTCTAGCGTTTTGATTAAAGTTGGCAAAGACGCGTTATCTTTGAGAGCTTGATGCCAAATGGCTAAGGCTTGTTCATGTTTACCTTTATGCCATAACACTTCACCAAAATGTGCGCCAATTTCGGCATCTTGCATCTCGTTCCATGCTTGCGCAAGCAAATCACGGGCGCTGTCTATGTCTCCATTTAGGTAATAAGCCCAGCCCATGCTGTCAAGAATGGCGGGATCTTCATCGTCCAGTGCGTAGGCTTGCTGAATTAATTCGAAAGCTTCGTCAAAGTCATCTGGTGAGCGAACCATCAGGGTGTATCCCAAGGCATTTAGATAGGCTGGATCATTTGGATGCTTTTCCAAGAGCAGTTTCAGGTCGTCAAGGGCGGCTGCCCACTGTTCCTGCATGTCGTAAGTGATAGCGCGTTTATAGCGTAGACTGTCAACATCGGGAAAAACGGATAATGAGCGAGTCAATAAGTCGATGGCTAACTCAGGTTGTCGCTGCTGTACATGTAAATCCGCCACGCCCATGATATGGCCTGGTTCGGAGTCCAATGCCGCACGTTTTAAAATAATACCATTTACAAGGTCGGCTTGGTGAACCGAGTAGAGCCATTTCACGATTGTTTCGGAGGCGGTCCAGCTAAGCTGGCCGAAGACATTAATGAGGTTATTCAAAGCCTCATCAAATTGTCCTGCTTCGTGCTGTGCGTTGGCCAGCATAAACAGTAATTGATCGCGTAATACACCGTGACGGGGTAAGTCAGACAGGAGTGCGATGCTCTGCTCAAGATGGCCCTGTTGTATTAATAGTTGCCCCATCCCTAAGCCTATCTGTTGAGCGAGATAAGGAGGGAAGTCAGCGTCGTAAAAAGCATCCAAGGCTTGCTGAGATTTACCGTTTTTGATCAAGATTTCTAGTAAGTTAGCTTGAATGCGCTGACTATTAGGGTGTTGTTTGAGGCCTTGTACGAGAGTTCGCTGCGCCTTGTTTTTGAATCCCAGCTGTTCTTCGCTAAGTGCTTTGATAACGATTAAGCCTTCTAGCTCAGACTTCGGACTACGGGTTATGAGTTGACCGATATTTTCAACAATGTATGGGTAGCCACCATTGATAAACAGTAGATGATATTGAGCGATCTCAACATACAAATCCTTCGACAGCTCAGGTGCGCTCAAAATGTCTTCTAATTGAGAGGTGATATTCTCGTGGCGCACATTTTGGTCAACAAAGTTAGGTAAGAAACCTAGTGCAGCGTTGTGCTGCGTCGCTTGAATGAGTAGCTCGGCGGCTTGGTCAGTCTGTTCTGTGTTTAATAAAGCTTGCAGTCGAACTGGGTAGGCCTCGCTTGCGCTCGGGTTCAATTCCAACCAACGCTGGCTCGCATTAAGAATGGCTTGTGTGTCGTCGCTCATAACGGCAGTGGAGGTGGCACGTTTAGCGATGCCCTCATCGCTGCTTTGTTGGGCAACTTCTAGATATAAAGTGCTCGCTTGTTGGCTACCTTGACGTTGTAGAGTGAACTCAGCACCCAGCACCTGCTCTAGTTGCTTGGCATGTGTCGACTGTGCCACCGGTGCCCATTGGCTATCTGCTTGTAATGGTGTGACATGATTGGAAACAGATGAGCAAGCACTAAGTGACAGGCCAAATGTTATCGATAAAAAAACGCTTTTAAGCGGGATAGGGTGTCGCAGTCGTTGCATAAGTACCTGCCTTATGGGCCAAAATCATGTCCTAGCTCCTATGGTAGCCTTGCTTGAGTCGTGTTGTCAGCCTAATAACGGAATGTTGAATGTAAGGAATCGACATATTTATTGATTTGATGGGGTGCGAAGAGCTAAAAATTCCTCTTATAATAGGGGCATTTATTTATGAGTCAGAAAGTTTGGCCCATTTCTGAAAACACTTGTTCGATCTCAAGTCGTGAGAAGAGTTCCTGAATGCCGCTAATTGCTGTGGGCGTAAACCACAAAACTGCACCAGTATCTATTCGAGAGAAAATTTCGTTTGCCCCTGAAAAAATGGTTGAGGCGCTCAATTCTCTTGTGTCTGACGCTCAGGCAAAAGAAGCTGTCATCGTCTCCACATGTAACCGTACAGAGCTTTATTGTGCGGTGGATGAAGGTGCAAGTGAACAGCAAATCATCAGCTGGCTCGGACAATATCATAATGTTTCGCCGGATGAACTTGGCCGCTTTTGCTATACGCATCGAGGAGATGACGGTGTACGTCATGTGATGCGTGTTGCGGCTGGACTTGATTCTCTGATCCTAGGTGAACCGCAAATTTTCGGCCAAGTGAAGTCTGCTTATGCGGTTTCACAAGAAGGCCGCTGCATTGGGTCTGAGCTACAGTCACTGTTTCAGCAAACATTTTCGGTTGCGAAACGAGTAAGAACTGACACCGCGATAGGGGAAAACCCAGTATCTATTGCGTTTGCAGCCGTAAGTTTAGCGCAGCGTATCTTTGCTGATGTAAAACGTAGCACAGCACTCTTGATAGGCGCCGGTCAGACCATTGAGCTAGTTGCAAGACATTTAAAAGAAGCGGGCATTAAGCGAATCATTGTTGCCAACCGTACCTTAGAGCGTGCTCAGGTGTTGGCGGATGAGTTAGGGGCGGAAGCGATTCTATTAGGCGATATCACGGATTATTTGCATCAAGCAGATATTGTCATTTCATCCACCGCTAGCCAATTGCCGATTATCGGTAAAGGGATGGTTGAGCGTGCGACCATTAAGCGTCGCCGCAAGCCTATGCTGTTGGTCGATATTGCTGTACCGCGAGATATCGAGCCTGAAGTTCAGGAAGTAGAAGACGCTTATTTGTACACCGTCGATGATCTGCACTCGGTGATTGAGCAAAACGTCCGCGCCCGACAAGAAGCTGCGCAAGCCGCAGAAAAAATCATTGAACAGGGCATTGAAGAGTTTAAGCGTAAACAAGAGTCTCGCAAAGTTGCGGATCTAATTGTAAGCTACCGCGCCCAAGCGGAATTAATAAAACAGTCCGAGCTAGAGCGAGCGCTCAAAGGCCTGGAATCTGGTCAGACGCCTGAGCAGGTGATGACTAAATTAGCACATGGATTGATGAATAAACTGATCCATACCCCAACCCAGTTTTTGCGCCAAGCCGGTGCAGAGGCTGACCAAACGGCCTTACAGCAAGCCGCCGAAGTGTTGGGCATAACCGATACGAAAGAATCCTAGAATGAAAGACTCGATTAAATTTAAGTTAGAAAGCTTATCTGAGCGTTACGAAGAATTGGCCGCTCTGTTGAGTGAAGCGGATGTGATTATGGATCAAGATCTGTTCCGTAATTACAGCAAAGAATACGCTGAGCTTGAACCTGTGGTGAAATGTTTTGCCGAGTACCAGCAGGTATTGGAAAACATTGAAGAAGCAAAGTTAATGCTGACGGACTCTGATCCAGACATCAAAGAGATGGGGCAAGAGGAACTGAAAGCAGGAAATGAGCAGAAAGAAGAGCTGTTGTTAGATCTGCAAAAACTATTGCTACCAAAAGATCCAAACGATTCTAGAAACGTTTTCTTGGAAGTTCGTGCGGGTACTGGTGGTGATGAAGCATCGATTTTCTCGGGCGACTTATTCCGTATGTATTCTCGTTACGCGGAAACACAACGTTGGAAAGTGGAAATCGTCAGCGCTAGTGAAGGTGAGCACGGCGGTTACAAAGAAGTCATCGCACGTATCGTGGGGGACGGTGCCTACTCTAAGCTCAAGTTTGAATCTGGCGCCCACCGTGTACAGCGTGTGCCAGCAACGGAGTCACAAGGTCGTATTCATACGTCGGCTTGTACCGTTGCGATCCTGCCAGAAATGGATGAAGTGGCGGCGATCAATATTAATAAAGCAGATCTTCGTATCGATACTTTCCGAGCTTCGGGAGCGGGTGGTCAGCACGTTAACAAAACTGACTCAGCGATCCGCATCATACATATTCCAACGGGTGTGGTCGTAGAGTGTCAGGATGAACGTTCGCAACATAAAAACCGTGCTAAAGCGATGGCATTGCTAGCGTCAAAATTGCAAGCCGCAGAAGAAGAGAAAGCGGCTTCTGAACAATCTGAAGCACGTCGTTCTTTGGTCGGTAGTGGTGACCGTTCGGAGCGTATTCGTACTTACAACTACCCTCAGGGGCGTGTGACCGATCATCGTATTAACCTTACCCTGTACAAGCTGGATGAGATTGTTCAAGGGGATTTGGATGCTTTGATTAATCCATTGATAAATGAATACCAAGCGGAGCAGCTTGCTGCGCTAAGTGGCGACAACTAAGCGCTATTTCCTATCTTTCAGCGTGGCCGTCCATGACCATTGAATCGTTATTAAAACAGGCTTATGGGCGGCTTTCCGCGCTGTCCGACACTGCGCAGCTGGATGCCCAGCTGCTGTTGTCCCATGTGCTCGACGTGTCTACGACGCATTTCTTTACTTGGCCGGATAAAGAGGTTTCTGAAGCTAATCAAATGGCCTTTGAAGCCTTGCTTAAGCGTCGCGAAACCGGTGAACCGATTGCCTATATACTAGGTGAACAGGATTTTTGGAGTCTTTCGCTGGAAACGTCACCCAGTACGTTGATTCCCCGTGCTGACACCGAACGCTTGGTGGAGGTTGCGCTGGAACTGTTGCCTGAAACAGCACATAAGCTTGTGGATATGGGAACTGGCACCGGTGCGATTGCCTTGGCGTTGGCCAAAGAATGGCCGGCATCAAGCGTCATTGGTGTGGATTATCAGACCGAAGCGGTGGCCTTGGCACAGCGTAATGCTATGCGAAATAATATTGCCAATGCGTCGTTTCTCCAGAGTGATTGGTTCTTGGCATTAGCTGATGAGGCGCCATTTGATCTGATTATCTCGAACCCGCCTTATATCGATCCAGAAGACGAGCATTTATCCCAAGGGGATGTGCGTTTTGAGCCGTTGACGGCGTTAATTGCTGAAGAGCATGGCTTAGCCGATATTCGCCATATTAGCGAACAAGCCAAACATTATTTAGCGCCTAAAGGTTGGCTGATGTTTGAGCATGGTTACGATCAAGGGCAAACAGTGCGAGACTTGTTACAAGAGAAAGGTTTTGTCGAAGTTGCCACCTATCAGGATTTAGGTGGCAATGATCGTGTTACAGTAGGTCGTTTGAACGGTGGCTAAGAGATTACTGGGCACTTTCTGGTCGGATAAAGACGGGTTCTAATGGTTTTGAGCGCTCAGCATCGTAGCGATACCCCGCCAAGTTAAAGCCTTTAATGTCTTCAATGGACTCTGCTCCGCTTTCAATTAGATAGCGAACCATCAAGCCTCGCGCCTTCTTAGCATAGAAGCTAATCACCTTGTATTGACCGTTTTTCTCATCCAAGAAATTTGGTGTGACGATAGTGTTGTTAATGGCTTTTTTATCAACCGCTTTGAAATACTCTGTCGACGCTAAATTCACCAACAGTTCATCTTCTTCAAGTTCTTCATTCAGGGCCGGAGCAATGGTATCCGCCCAGAAGTGATAAAGGTTATCTCCTTTCGGGCTGCTAAGCTTAGTGCCCATTTCTAAGCGGTAAGGCTGCATTAAATCGAGAGGCTTTAATAAGCCATAGAGGCCACTCAAAATACGTAAATGAGACTGCGCGTATTGAATCTGTGCTTCGCTGAGAGAATAAGCATCAAGCCCAGTGTAGACATCACCCATAAAGGTAAACAGCGCAGGACGGCTGTTGTCTTGTGTATGCTGTTGTTGCCAAGTTTGGTAACGCTCAACATTTAAGGTGGCCAATTTGTCGCTCAATTTCATTAATGAGGCGATATCGGCTGGAGAGTACGGCTTAATGGTATCGATCAGTGTTTGAGCTTGGTTAAGGAAATTCGGCTCGGAGTAATCGGAAATGGGAAGGCTGCTGTCTAAATCCAACGTTTTCGCTGGTGATATCAAATATTTCATTATCTTACCTTGGCATATCGTTGCGTTTTTCTAAGATTATCCATAGAGTGGTAACAGATATCTACTTATTGCCTTGATAGAGAAAGGGTATGAAGGACAACATCATTCTATTTCCAATTTCATCGAAAAAGCACGCTGATGATATGGCTGTGGAATCTGTAGTGGATACAACTTCTGAAAAACGCCTAGATGAACTGCGCCATGCTTTTGACGAAGCGCGGAAGCTTTGGCCTGTTGAAATGTCTGAACTGCCTGAGCAAAACCGCAAGCAAGTCGCCGCCCGTAAAAGATAGTTTTAATCAAGGAAGACCATTCTGTGTTAGCTTTTCTCGTCAAGCATTCCCTAATCGGGATGTTTATCTGTGCTCTGTTGGGGTTTGCTTTTCCTGCGGCCTCCAACGCCTTGTTTCCATTCCTGCCTTATGTGTTGTTTACGCTGATGATGCTGACATTAGTGGGGATGCCTATGGAGCGTTTAGTTAAGCGTTTGTGCCAGGGTGCGATTTGGCTCTACGCTTTACTTCACAGTGCTTTTTATATGCTGATTTTTACGCTGATGGGAGTTTTAATTGGTGTATCTGATGAACTTTTGTTGGCCATATTGGGGGTTGGGGCAACTGGCTCTCTGTTTGCAACTCCTGCGATTGTTAGAGCATTGGGCTTTGATGCGCTAGAGGCAATGGCCATGACCATTGCGACCACCTTGTTGCTTCCAATCGCATTATTTATACCAATACATTTCTTACCAATGAGCCAAGGTAGCTTAGACTTCGTCACTTACGGTTTAAGATTGCTGATCTTTATTGTTGGCCCGATTTTCATTTCTTTCTCTCTGCATCGTCTAATGCCAAAGGAAACCTTGCAGCGGGCTTTGTTAAAAATTTCGCCCTACACCATTTTATTGGTGTTTGCTTTCCCGTTTGGTCTCATCGGTAGCTATCGTGGGATGTTTGATCAAAGTATCACGCAAGCATTGGTGTATTTACTGATTGCGGTGGCATTGGTGCTGTTTTTCTTCGCTGGTACCTTTTTCGCTTATCGCCAATCCGGTGTGCAGGAAGCGTTGACGGCGGCCATTACCTCCGGTAATCGTAATGTCTTGCTCACGTATTCTATTGCTGGTGCGCTGCTTGGGCCGGCCTTTCTTCCTTTGGCTGGGGCCATGCAAGTGCCTACTTATATCCTGCCTGTAATTACCCGTCGCTTAGCGCGTTACTTGAATTGCCGTCCTCAATAATTCCTGACCATATATGCAAATTTTCTAACCTTTGACTACGCTTCAATAGAAGTGTGTACGGAATGTGGTCTTAGGCTAGACGTTATAGACCGTTGGTTATAGATGGCTTTGAAACGGATGTGCATGAGGGAATTATGAGAAAAAACCTGCCCATTACAACTGTGGAAAGAGTTGTATCAAAAGATGTGCGCTTGATTACCACGACCGATTTGAAAGGGAAAATTACTTACTGCAATCAAGCCTTTATTGATATCAGTGGCTTCAATTATGACGAACTGTTGGGGGCGCCTCATAACTTGGTTCGGCATCCTGATATGCCGCCTGAAGCATTTGATATTATGTGGTCACACCTAAAGGCAGGCAAACCGTGGATGGGGTTAGTCAAAAATCGCAGTAAAAACGGTGATTATTATTGGGTTGACGCTTATGTCACGCCAATTACGGAAAAGGGGCAAGTAGTTGGCTATGAGTCGGTGCGCTCTGCACCAGATCGCGCAGCGGTGGCGCGTGCGGAAAAGCTCTATAAAGGGCTTCGCGATGGCCGAAAATCTTTCAATATCCCTATGCAAACAATTGTACCTGCATTGGTTATTGCTGCTTGGTTAGCGTCGTTGGCGATGTATCTATTAAATGTAGAGTATGTCGCAGCACCAGCGTTGCTAGCTTCGTTGTTGATGGTGGGTTATTGCAGCATTCAGCAGCGTAACATGCGGCGTAGCTTAGAAAAATCATTAGGTGGGGCTTTCACTCATCCTGTTGCTGCGAAGACATATTCCGATCACAACCTTGATTTAGCCAAGCTAGAAGTGGCGATTAAAAGTCAAAATATGCATATCGATACAATTTTGACTCGAATTGAGGCGGAGTCAAAAGAGGTCTCACACAAATCCGATTATGGTTTAAAGCAGACCCAAAATGCGGTAGATAAGATTCAACAACAGTTACATGAAACCCAAGAAGTCGCCGCAGCGATGCAGGAAATGACTACCACCGTTTCTGATGTATCTAAGCATGTGCAACAGACAGCTCTCAGCTCTGAAGAGTCCAAATCCTTAGCAGAGCGAGGTAATCAAACGATTGAAGAGACAACTCATGCGATTAGTGGGTTAGCTGACTTAGTTGAGCAAATTGGTCAA
Source organism: Marinomonas fungiae (assembly GCF_001418205.1). Lineage (GTDB taxonomy): Bacteria > Pseudomonadota > Gammaproteobacteria > Pseudomonadales > Marinomonadaceae > Marinomonas > Marinomonas fungiae. Next base: position 465,638 of record NZ_LIQF01000002.1, read on the forward strand.
GCTGTCAGCAATTTATCTAGCCAGTCGGAGAGTATTGCCGAAGTGGCAGTTATGATTGATCAAATTGCGGAGCAGACCAATTTATTAGCCCTGAACGCTGCCATTGAAGCGGCGCGTGCGGGTGAACATGGTCGAGGGTTTGCGGTGGTGGCGGATGAGGTGCGTCAGTTGGCTCAGCGTACTCAGGGCTCCACTCAAGAAATACACAGTATCATCGAGCGTCTACGCAATGGCGCTCAAGACGCCGTTAAAGTGGCTAGTGATGGGCAACAAAGCGCTAAGGTCGGCTTACATAAAATGTCTGATGCGCAGCAATCGCTTACGGCAATTGTTTCCTCGGTTACCAGTATTTCTGAGATGTCGATGCAAATGGCGGCGGCAGTCGAAGAGCAGGCCCATGTTTCTGAGGATATCAACCAGCAGCTAGTGCGTATTTCGAACTTGGCAAATGCTAGCAAGGAGGAAGCAGAGCAAGCGATGCAGAGTATGGTGACTTTGCGGGGGGTTGCATCGGATATGCATGAATTGGTGGTGCGCTTCAAAAAGTAGCATAGCTGAACGCATAAAAAAGCCGAGCTAAGCTCGGCTTTTTTATCAACTTTTCTCTAGTGTGGTAGAGGCAATGCTTTAACAGACTTACTGTCATGGCGAATGCGTTTAATGATCAGGTCCTGCGCTTCGTCCAAGTCTCCCATGGATTCAAGTAATAAACTTAACTCCACGATCGCTTCGGAAGAGGAATCTAGACGCAGTGCTTTTTCGTAGTAATCGCGTGCTTTGCCCCATAGTTGCAAGCGTTGGCAGATGCGTCCAGCGCTTAGGTAGAGTGGTGCACTGTCTGGATGACGACGAATCCAAGTTTCTACATTGCCAAGGGACTTCTGTAGAGACACCTCGGTGAGTTGTCCATAGACACCGGCTAGCGTGTCGGACCAATGATCATTAAGGGCTGTGCGTATAAAGGCTTCAGCCTTGGCTTCGCTGCCAAATTCGATTAAGGTCGCGGCATACAGAGCCTGCATTTCTTCGTCTTTAGCTAGGCCATCTAGTTTTTTCCAAATGCCTTGAAGCTCATCCAGTAGAACCTCTTTGCTTAGACCGGTTTTCTCACGGAAGCGTAGTTTCTCTAACAGTGCCACGAACGAATTTTTCTCAAGTTCGAGCAAGTTGGCTTCGTTATAAATACCGTGTTTCTTAAGTGCTGGCGTGAGTTCTTGCAACGCTTCCCAGTCTTTTAGCTGAGTGTACGCCGTTACCAGCATCTTCAAAGTTTGACGGTGCTTTGGTTTCATATCATGGAGGCGTTTTAGCGTTGCTAAAGCACCTTCGTAATGGCCTTGTTTAAGCTGTAGCTGGCTTTGGACAAAGCTGATAGCAAACTCTGCATCAGGTGATGTCTGGTGTGCTTTACGCAGCAGTTCTTTAGAGCGCTCATGTTCCTCTTGCTCGCTGGCTGCGTAAGCGGCTCCAATATAGTTGAGCAAAGGGTAGGAAACCTTGTTAGCGGATGTAGTGAGAAGTTTTTCGGCTTTGCCCCAGTTGCCCCCCGCTAGTTCTAGCATGCCTTTGATGGTCGATTTCAGTGCACGCTTATGGGACATGGTGCCTGTCAATTTTGATAATGAGGAGTTTGGATGCATCAGAATCCAAATGACTCGCAGGGTAATCATGATGGCCGCATAGCCAAGTGCCACAAACAGCAGCATAACCCAAAGGCTCATCTCAATGGTGACAGCCTTAAAGGAGATCATCACATAGCCTGGGTCTTGCTTCATGATCAAGCCAATAGCGCCACCAATGAGCAGTACGACGATGATTGAGAGGAGAACTTTTCTCATAGAGCGTTATCTCCTTGCTTGCTAGGCGCGGGGGTGGTGGCTTTCCAGTTTTGCATCAAGTTACGCATGGCTTGTAGGGACGCACGCGGCATGGGCACATCTGGATTCGGGTTGACCTGCTGCAACGAAGTCAGCGTGGTCATAAATGCAATAGTTGCCTGTGAGGTGGTGTCAAAGTGCTGGTTTACCGCTTCCGCCACACGGCTCAATGATTTCTCATAAATAGCGGGTTCGGCTTTTAAGAGAGCAACTTGTGCCACATCCAATTGAATTTGGATACCAGTAACCAGCTCTTGGTATTCTGCTGGTGGTAGCAATGGTTTGATTGGCTTGTGATTGTAGTTGATCACCACTAAGGATTTCAGTCCTTGCCAAGCCTCATTAAACAATTGTTTTAGGGCTGAACGGCTGGTTTGTGCGGCTTCTGCTTCAGGCTCTTGCTGTTCTTGCCATTGTTTCGACGGCTCCCGTTGAGGCAGCTTTGCAACCTGTTCATACAGGGCCGACAGCTGTAGGTAGCGGCCTTCTAAGTCGAAGCTAGCCACGGACTTCAGTGCTTGCATGTCTTGCGCAATCGCTTTGCGAGTTTCAAACATTAGCGGGTCTTCAAGGCCTGCTAAGATATTGTCAGCACTTTCAAGCAAAGATAGGCTACTTTTAGTGTCTTTTTCGAGTAACAAGCGTTGGTTTGATAAACGAATGAGGTATTCTGCTTCAGCCAGCAACCAATCGTTTTTATCAGCATTATTGAGCTTGTTAATTTTTGAAGAGAGATCTACTAAAGCTTGTTCGGTTTGCGCTTTCAGTTCATCAGACTGAGCTTTGGCGGCGCTCAATGTGCTGTTCATGTCGCCAAGTTGTTGCGCTGTGGTTGAGTTGCTTTCGACACTGCGGTTTAAACGCTCAACTTTTTGCTCTAATGCGATCACTTGATTTTGCGCGTCTGTTAATGCTTGGCTACCTGAGTATTGGCTCTGATAAAATTGCCAACCACTTAAGCCTAGCGCAGCGACACCGAACAACAACGCAACAGCGGGTAATGCTTTGCTGTTCGTGGAGGAAGCGTTAGTGTTCTGTTGAGAAGTAACTGAGGCACTTGCTGCGTCACCAGTCGGTGCAGAAGAGTTTTCTTTAGCGGACTCTAAGGACGTAGTGTCTACGCTGTTTTCCGTGTTGTCGGTTAAAGCCTTGTCGTTTTTATCAGTCATGTTATCGTCCTAAATGCTGCTGTGTGGCTGCGATTAATCGTTGGTCGTCAGCACCTTGTGCACAGATTACCTGATTCCAGCGAAGGGACTTTGCTAGTTGCGCCACTCTTTCGCTTGGAACAAATAAGGCAGTGTTTTTTAGAGCTGGGTCAAACTGATCAACATAAGTTGTCAGATTTGTCACACTTTCACCACTTGTCGCCCATATTACGTCAGGACGCTCTAAGAATAAAAAAGTTTGTGCTGTATATGTCGGCGTATGTCGTTTATAGAGTTCTAAATGGTCGACAATCGCCCCGCGCTCTTCCAAGCCCTTAGCTAAATCTGGTCGACCGCCTGCACCTCGAACAATTAAGACTTTTTGATCGCGCATTTTGACAGGCTTCAGCCAGTCTAGCATGGCTTCCGTGTTGTTGCCGGGGTTGCTTAGGGCTGGAATATTTAATTCGTTCAGAGTTTGCGTGGTGCCTTGTCCAATGCCTAACCAGTGGATACCAACTGGAATCATCGGCCAGCACTCGTCAATCAGCTCAATTGCAAGCCGAGCGGCATTCTTACTGACAAAAATGACGAATTGATACAGGTCGAGGTTGTACAACTGTGAACGAAGGGCCGCTAGCTCAGTATCACTGGAAAGCGGTCTAATCTCTAACATGGGTAAAGAGATTGGTGCAGCGCCAAGCGCAATAAGCGCTTGGCAAGTCAAAGCATTTTCAGGTTCTGGTCGGGTGACCAATACTTTTACGCCTTGCATGGTGATGGTATCCCCAAAAGATCAGCGATTAGTGTTGGTAGACTTCGTCCAAAAGAGCTTGTGCACCGTCGGCTAGCAATTGTTCAGCCAATTGAGTGCCCAGTGCTTCGGCATGGTCTTGATGACCACGAATCTCGCCGCGCACCATGCGTTTGCCATCGGTGCTGCCTACTAGGCCACGAATAAATAGCTCTTCGCCTTCAAGTAATGCGAAGCAGGCAATTGGCGCTTGGCAGCCACCGTTAAGGCGTTTATTTACGGCACGCTCTGCGATCACTCGGTAAGCGGTTTCTTGGTGTTGCAAGGGCGCTAATAACTGGATGAGTTCGGCATCATCACTGCGACATTCGATGCCCATGGCGCCTTGACCACCTGCAGGGAGAGAGAACTCATCGCTGATGCGAACCTTAATGCGATCGGCCATTTCAAGGCGTACCAAGCCCGCCGTTGCTAAGATAATCGCATCGTATTCACCGTCGTCCAGTTTGCGAAGGCGTGTATTCACATTGCCACGTAGGTTTTTGATAACAAGGTCCGGGCGGTGCATTTGTAATTGGCAAGAACGACGTAAGCTAGATGTGCCCACTACGGCTCCTTGCGGTAGCTCATCAATGCTGTGGTATGTGTTGGAGACGAAGGCGTCGGTTGGGTCTTCGCGCTCACAAATAACGCTTAGGCCTAAACCTTCAGGGAACTCCATCGGCACGTCTTTCATGGAATGCACAGCGATGTCGGCTTCGCCATCGAGCAAGGCTTTTTCGAGTTCTTTCACGAAAAGACCCTTGCCACCGATTTTCGACAGGGGCGAGTCTAGGATTTGATCACCTTTAGTAGTCATACCCATTAGCTCGACTTTGATCTCAGGGTAGAGGGCTTCCAGTGACGCTTTGACGTTGTTGGCTTGCCAAAGGGCCAGCTGGCTTTCACGGGTTGCAATGATGATTTTATTTCTCACATTCTCTCCTAGAGTCGACATCGAGCACGAAAATAACGATAAAATTTCGCTATATCATACTCGCTTGCCTAGTAGGCGTCATCCCAGAGCCCTTTATAAAGGACGCGTCATCAGGTAATCTTGCCGCAACATTGATCTCACACTGGGAAATGAAGAAATGACTGATACCAACAAAACCACTAACCAGCAATGGGGTGGCCGTTTTTCTGAGCCTGTTGATGCGTTTGTCGCACGTTTTACAGCATCTGTTGAATTTGACCAGCGCATGGCGAAACAGGACATTCAAGGTTCGATCGCACACGCGACTATGCTTGCGAAAGTGGGCGTATTGACAGACGAAGAACGCGACCAAATCATCCAAGGTCTAACGGAAATCGAGCAAGAGATCGCTCGTGGTGAGTTTGAATGGTCAGTTGAGCTAGAAGACGTTCATATGAACATCGAAGCTCGTTTAACACAAAAAATTGGTATTACTGGCAAGAAGCTTCATACAGGCCGTTCACGTAACGACCAAGTAGCAACCGATATTCGTCTGTACATGCGTGATGAAATCGATTTCTTGCTAGAAGAAGTAACACGCCTACAACAAGGTATCTTGTCTCTGGCTGAGCGTAACACTGACACCATTATGCCCGGCTTCACTCACTTACAAACCGCTCAGCCTGTGACCTTTGGTCACCACCTAATGGCGTGGTACGAAATGGCGCAACGTGATTACGAGCGTCTAGCTGATTGCCGTAAGCGTGTGAACATTCTGCCACTAGGTGCGGCGGCACTTGCGGGTACGACTTACCCAATTGATCGCTTTATGACCGCTGACTTACTAGGCTTCGAGCGTCCTACGTATAACTCTCTAGATTCTGTTAGTGACCGTGATTTTGCTATCGAGTTCACTGCGGCAGCCTCTGTGACCATGATGCACTTGTCACGTTGGGCTGAAGAGTTGGTTATGTGGACGTCGGCTCAATTTAACTTCATTTTCCTACCGGATCGCTTCTGTACCGGTTCATCGATCATGCCGCAGAAGAAAAACCCAGATGTGCCAGAGCTAGTACGTGGTAAAACAGGTCGTGTTTACGGTCACCTAATGGGCCTACTAACGCTGATGAAGTCTCAGTGCTTGGCATACAACAAAGACAACCAAGAAGACAAAGAGCCATTGTTTGACACTGTGGACACACTGCGCGGTTCATTGCGTGCGTTCGCCGATATGATTCCTGCGATAGAAGCTCGTAAAGAACATATGTACGAAGCAGCGCGTCGCGGTTTCAGTACGGCAACTGACCTAGCTGACTACTTGGTACGTAAAGGTGTGGCGTTCCGTGATGCTCACGAAATCGTTGGTAAAGCGGTAGGTTTTGGCGTTAAGGAAGGCCGTGATTTGGCTGAAATGACTCTAGAAGAGCTAAAAGGCTTTGGCGATATGATCGAGCAAGACGTATTCGAAGTGCTCACACTGGAAGGTTCGGTAGCGGCTCGTGATCACATCGGTGGTACTGCACCCGCTCAAGTTAAAGCTGCCATTGAACGTGCGAAATCAGAGTTAGCAGCTCGTTAATAAACTCTGCACATGATATCCGATAAGCCCGCATAAAACATGCGGGTTTTTTTATTGTCGCGCACCAAAATGTAAGTCTTGGAATAATTCGCTCTGCAAAATATCCGTAGTGATATTCAGCTCAAAACGGAATGTTTGTTTTTGCCCTGAGCAGCCCGACAAGACTACTTGCCACTCCTCCCTTGAGCCGGGACGCGGTAGCTTCCAGCAAATTCCTTTAATGTTTACGTAACGGGTGCCGTCTGCGTCTTCTGTAATCGGGTACTCGGTTTGTTCAACGATCCCCTTGGAATACTCATCTTGTAAATTCTTAGCTTGAAGAATAGCTTGGCGAAACTGTGGTGAAAAAGGATCTTTACTGGGGTCGACTTTTGGGCGTTCGGCATTGACTGGGCCGATATCAAGTAGGCTATTACTTTTCCAGTCATGTTCAGAAATCGGCTGCGAGATCGCTTGAGAAATTTCATCTAAAGAAAAGTTTTTAGCAGGCGAAGAGGGGGTTGCTGTGGACGCTTTTTGTGGCTTTGTCTCAGATGGCTTGGCGGTATCTGATAAAGTGTGGTCTTTTGCTGGCGCAGCGACGGCGGCTTGAGCAGGAGGCTCAGGCGAAGGGCGATTGCTCGGTTCGCTTGTGATTTCACTGGCCGGTTCGGGAGCAATTTCTGGCTCTGAATTTGCGGGAAGCAAAGACACTTCAAAATTGGGGACTTGTGCTGGCGCTTGGGTGTTTATCGACCAGTGGCGATCCTTGAACCATAGAAATACCCCTGCATGAAGACAAAACGCTGCAGTCAAAGCAAATATCCATGGTTTGAGCAGACGTTTCATTCTTTAGATCACAACCTTATTCGAGCAACAACAGCTAAGCAAAACTTCATGTTTACAGGGACTTACTATAACAAATCGAGAAATTTAAAATACCGTCAGAAAGTAAAGATTTTTGGTCAAAGTCGTTAGTGGGGGTGGGAATAAGATAGGGGATCAGTATACTGTCAACAAATTGTATTAATGGATGGTCGTCACTGTGTCAAAGCTTGTTTTACTGTTGGTCACAACCCTGATGCTTTCGGGGTGTGGAAACAAAGGTCCACTTTACTTACCTAATCAAGCTTCGCCAACTGAGACAGCGTCATCATCCGCAGAATATTGAGGTATCCCCCTTGGATTTTTTTAACTACTCTGGCCACCAGCTTCATGCTGAAGACGTTTCATTAACTGATATTGCTGAGCAATACGGTACGCCGACTTACGTTTATTCTCGCGCTACGTTTGAACGTCACTACAAAGCGTATGCTGATGCGTTTGCGTCCCATCCGACGTTGATTTGCTACGCGGTAAAAGCCTGTTCAAACATTGCTATTCTTAATGTACTTGCACGTCTAGGTTCTGGTTTTGATATTGTCTCAATTGGCGAACTTGAACGTGTATTGCGTGCCGGTGGTGATCCGAGCAAGGTCATGTTCTCAGGCGTTGCAAAACAAGAGCACGAAATGCGTCGCGCATTGGAAGTGGGCATTCATTGTTTCAATGTTGAGTCTGAATCCGAGTTATACCGTCTGAACAAAGTTGCAGGTGAAATGGGCAAAGTAGCGCCAGTATCACTGCGCGTGAACCCTGACGTGGATGCGAAAACGCACCCTTATATTTCAACGGGTCTAAAAGATAATAAGTTTGGTATCGATATTCAAGATGCGGTACGTATTTACAGTGTGGCCAACGCTCTAGAGAATCTAGATGTCATGGGCGTTGACTGTCACATTGGCTCGCAGTTAACAGAGCTTCAGCCATTTTTAGATACCTTTGATCGCTTAATCGGTCTGATTGACCAACTGGCTGAGCAAGGTATGACCATCAAGCATCTTGATTTGGGTGGTGGTCTAGGTGTGCGTTACCGTGATGAAGTGCCACCAGAGCCAAAAGATTATGCAGATCAGCTACTAGAAAAAGTGAAAGGCCGTAACCTGTCATTGGCTTTTGAGCCAGGTCGTTCTATTGCTGCGAACGCTGGTATTCTAATGACGAAAGTGGAATTCCTAAAATGCACTGCGCATAAAAACTTTGCCATCATTGACGGTGCTATGAACGATATGATTCGTCCATCATTGTACGGCGCTTGGATGGACATCGTGCCAGTGAGCTTGGAGCCAACATCAGAAGGCAAACGCGTTTACGACCTAGTAGGTCCTATCTGTGAAACCGGTGATTTCCTAGGTAAAGACCGTGAATTGGATATCCAGCCTGGTGATTTGTTAGCGGTTCGCTCTGCTGGGGCGTACGGTTTTACCATGGCGTCAAACTATAATAGCCGTGGCCGTGCCGCAGAGATCATGGTTGACGGCGATAAGGTTTATTTGATCCGTGAGCGTGAAGACATCGATCACCAATTGGCTGGTGAGCAATTGCTGCCAGCTTGAGGAGATCAGCATGTTGTTAAAGTTTACTAAGATGCATGGTCTTGGCAACGACTTTGTCGTGGTCGATGCGGTGTCTCGTAAAGTGTATTTCAACAAGGCGCAGATTGAGCGCCTTGGGGACCGTAACCGTGGCATTGGCTTTGATCAGTTGTTAGTGGTTGAACCACCATCGAATCCTGACATGGACTTTCGCTACCGCATTTACAACTGTGATGGCTCTGAAGTGGAGCATTGCGGTAATGGCGCACGTTGCTTTGCAAAGTTTGTCTTGGATCGTGAGCTGACTCACAAGAGAATCATTGATGTCGAAACCAAACGTGGACAAATTCAGCTGAAAGTGCTGGACGATGGTCAAGTCTGTGTCGATATGGGCGAGCCAAGTTTTGTACCAGCGGATCTACCGTTTGTTGCAGAAGGTCTGATGGATCTGTACCCAATCGATGTGGCAGGCGAAACGTTTGAATTAACACCTGTATCGGTAGGCAACCCGCATGCTGTTATTCGTGTTGAAGAACTTAGCGATGCGATTGTTGAGCGAGTCGGTCCGATTGTCGAAGATCACGAACGTTTTCCAAACAATGTTAACGTAGGTTTTCTGCAAGTCTTGTCTTCTGATGAGGTGAACTTGCGAGTTTATGAGCGTGGAGTGGGGGAAACGCAAGCCTGTGGTACAGGTGCCTGTGCTGCGGTAGTCGCTGGTATTAAGCAAGGCTGGCTTGCTGCAGATGTGCTTGTGCATCTACCAGGTGGCGATTTACGTATCTCTTGGCAAGGCCCCGGCCATTCCATTCAAATGACTGGACCTGCAGAGAAAGTGTTTGAAGGTCAAATCTACCTATAAGAGGGATCCCATGACGGAAGAGGAAGTAGTCCAGTATTTGCAAAATACGCCAGAGTTTTTTGAGCGAAATCCTGCGTTACTGGAGACATTAAGTGTTCCTCATCCGTTGCATGGTGGAGCGATCTCGTTAATAGAGCGCCAAGTTTCTATGTTGCGCAAATCGGTGGCTGAGTATCGTGGTGAGTTCGAGCGTCTGGTAGCCATTGCCAGAGAAAACGAAGCCATCATGAAGAAAAGCCGTCGATTGGTTCTTAAATGCCTCAGTTGCGAATCGTTAGACGATTTCGCCGGAGTCGTAGAGGAAGTGATGCGCGAGGACTTTGCGGTCAACTACATGTCGATGGTGTTGTTCAGTGAACACGAACTCGATACCTCCATTCGCACGGCCAGCTGGGAAGCAGCTGAGCCAATCTTAAAAGAAATGCTGGCACAGTCTGGCTGCTATTGCGGCGTACTATCGGTCGCTGAATCGGAATTCTTATTCCAATCACAAAGTGATTCAGTGATGTCTTCGGCGATCATGCCATTAGTGTCACGAGAAGGTGGGCAGGTGATTTATCACGGTGTGCTGGCGCTTGGTTCTAGCCGCTTAAATCATTTTGATAAGGAAAAAGGTCTGTTATTCCTAGACTTTTTGGCTGACTTACTGAGTGCGCTACTACTTAGGTTATTACCATGAAAACCCTTATTTCGTTTGATCTAGATAATACATTGTGGGATGTCGATCCAACGCTTACCCGCGCAGAACATGCTATGGAAAAGTGGTTTGAAGATAACTTTCCAGGTTTTGCAGAGCGTTTTTACACGCCTACCATGGATCCGATCAAATACGAGATCTACGAGCTCTACCCAGAAATTAAACACGATGTTACTAAGGTGCGTTTGGCGCAATATAAATTGGCTCTTCAGCGTTATGGTTTGCCCGCAGAGGAAGCTGAGCAGCGAGCGGAACAGGCGTTTAATGTATTTTATGATTGGCGTCAGCGTATTGATTTGTATCCTGATGTTCATCCAACGCTGACCAAGTTGGCGCAACGCTATGAACTGGCTGCTTTAACCAATGGTAATGCGGATGTTTACCATCCTTACATTGCGCTTGAACACTACTTTGGTACCGTGATTCGTGCTGACAAAGAAGGCATTGCTAAGCCCGATCCAGAGATTTTTCAGCGTTTAGCTGAGCGTACTAAGACACCAATGGATCGTATCATTCATGTGGGCGATCATCCGATTGACGACGTGCAAGGCGCAGTCAATGCTGGCGCGCGTGCGGTATGGTTTAACCGTCATGGTGCGCGCCGTTGGCGCGCGGAATGGGCGGTAACGCCAGACGCGGAAGTGCATTCTTTGCCAGAGTTGATTACCTTAATTGAGAACATGAACTTATAGCCTTTTGCTATCGTTCTAGTTAAGTATTCTGATTTTGCAGTCGCAAGATTAGTGTTACACTAGCCTCATTAATTGAATAACCGAATTTAAGGAAATTGCGATGAGCGAAAATATTATCAACGTAACAGATGCTCAGTTTGAAGAAGAAGTTCTAAAATCTGATCTACCAGTTATCGTAGACTTTTGGGCGCCATGGTGTGGTCCTTGTAAAATGATCGCCCCAGTTCTTGAAGATGTTGCACAAGAATTCGCTGGCCGTGTAAAAGTTGTTAAAATCAACGTTGATGAAAACACTGAAACTGCACCGAAATACAATGTACGTGGTATTCCAACACTGCTTGTGATTAAAGGTGGTGAAGTGGCGGCAACGAAAGTTGGCGCTGTTTCTAAGTCTCAGCTAGTAGACTTCGTTGCAGGCGCTCTATAATTTAGAGCTCTGAAACATTAAAAAGGCCGCAGCTGCGGCCTTTTTTGTTTTTGCGTAGGGGGTTAACGTTCTAAGCGGGCCAAATACTCGGAAAAGTCTTGTGAGTGTGACCCTTTCAAGCGCTTTGATAGTTTCTGTGCGTACGGTAAAAAAGCCACGAGTTCATCTTTTGTCATGGGGCTGTCAAACGGAATATCGACCGTTTCCGGGTTTTGATAGACGCCGTTGATGCGAAACTCATAGTGTAGGTGTGGCCCTGTGGCCCAGCCAGTTTGTCCAACATAGGCGATGGTTTCCCCCTGTGCGACCGAGCGACCTGCAATCAGATTCTCGGCGAAGCCATTAAGGTGGGCATATAGGGTTGTGTAGCCTTGGCCGTGATCGATGATCACGGTATTGCCATAGCCTTTCATCTCCCCGACAAAAGACACCTTACCATCTCCCGAACTCTGTACCGGTGTATTAATTGGAGCAGAGTAATCAACCCCTTGATGTGGACGTGTTGTTTTGAAAATGGGGTGTAACCGATTCGGGTTAAATTGAGAGGAAACTCGGGTGAAATCCACTGGTGAGCGAATAAAAGCGCGACGCAGGGATAAACCATCGCGGGTGAAATAGTCAGTACGCTCACCGGCTTGGTAGCGCATGGCCTCGAACACACGGCCATTGTTTACAAATTGCGCAGCAATAATGTTGCCAGTGGCAACCTTTTCACCATCAATCATTTTTTGCTCATAAAGTAAGGCAAAGCGATCTCCCTTACGTACATCCAGAGCGAAGTCGATGTCCCAGCGAAAGATATCTGTCACTTGCGCAAGTAGTTTCTCACTAATGCCGGCACGGACCCCATCAACAAATAAAGAGCTTTGAATAGTGGCTTCTTTGTAAGCCAATACGGTTTCCATGGGCGTAATATCAAGTTGGTAACTGAAGCCTTGAGCTGATTTGGTAAAAACATGGGTTTGTTCACGGGTTTCAGATAAGGTCAGCCGTTGTAAATCATCAGACGGTGTCAAAATCTCAGTCGTGAGTTTTTGCCCAGGTTTTAAGCTGCTCAACACTTGATGTTCATCGCTCTGCAACAACTCAGCAATTTGGCGATTGTTGACGCCTAAACGACTCAGGGTTCGAGATAACGAATCACCTGCTTGCAACACAGCTGTGGTGGATTGCAAGGTTTGCGGTTGATTTCGGTCTTGTAAATATTCGGACGTTGGCAGCTCGGCTTTCTCGGGAATGGGGCCTGCAGATTGGCGAATAGGAGTGTTGTCACTTAAAGGTGAGCTATCCAGTGAAGCTGGTTGCCACAGCAATAGTCCTGTACCGATAGCCAATAATGTAAAAGAAGCCCCTAACAGGCTTTTAGAAAGCAATGATTTGTCCAATATACAGGTCCAATTTTCAATAGAAAGCCGTGTAATCCTATCAACTAAGTGGCTATAATTGAACGCCAATTTATTTTCACTCAATTAGGATTTGGATCGTAAAATGACACAACAGAACATCGACCTATTAGCTGACTTACAGGCTCGTGGGCTTATTGCTCAAATGACAGCAGAAGAAGAGCTACGTGCTCACTTGTCATCCGGTCGTCGTACTTTGTATTGTGGTTTCGATCCAACCGCCGACAGTTTACACCTAGGTCACCTAGTGCCGCTATTGGTTCTTAAGCGTTGCCAAGACGCAGGCCACAATCCAATCGCTCTTGTGGGCGGTGCTACTGGCATGATCGGAGATCCTAGTTTTAAGGCCGCAGAGCGCTCATTGAACACATCCGATGTGGTGGCGAGCTGGGCGGATAAAATCAAAGGCCAAGTAAGCCAGTTTATTGCCTTCGAAGGTGTTGATAACCCAGCGCGCGTAGTAAACAACCTAGACTGGACTGGCAATATGAATGTGATCGATTTCCTACGCGAAATCGGTAAGCACTTCTCCGTCAATGCCATGATTAACAAAGAGTCAGTACAGCAGCGTCTGAACCGTGAAGGCGCGGGTATTTCTTTTACTGAGTTCTCTTATGCCTTGCTGCAAGGGATGGACTTTGCCGAGCTGAATCGTCAATACGACTGTACTTTGCAGGTAGGTGGTAGTGACCAATGGGGCAACATTGTTGGTGGTATTGACCTTTCCCGTCGTCAAAACCAAGCGCAAGTGTTTGGTCTAACCGTGCCTCTGGTTACCAAAGCAGACGGTACGAAATTTGGTAAGACAGAATCAGGTGCAGTATGGCTTGATCCGAAGAAAACCAGCCAGTACTCGTTCTACCAATTTTGGTTAGGCACTGCGGATGCAGACGTGTACAAGTTCCTTAAGTACTTCACGTTCATGTCTGTAGAAGAAATCGATGCCATTGAAAAAGCGGACCAAGAAAATGGTGGTAAGCCACAGGCGCAAGCTATCCTTGCTCGTGAAGCGACTCGCCTTGTTCACGGTGAAGAAGGTTTAGCAGCGGCGGAACGTATCACTCAAGCATTGTTCAGTGGTGAAACGGATCAACTAAGTGAGCAAGATCTAGAGCAAATCCAACTAGATGGTCTACCAAGTAGTTCGTTAGTAGGTATTAATCTTTCGGAAACTCCGTTGACTACCTTGTTGGCGGATGCTGGTTTGGCTGCTAGCGGTAAGCAAGTAAAAGACGCATTACAGCGCAATTCTGTATTTGTAAACGGTGTGGCGAAGGGTATGGATGACAACATGGCTGCGGCGGACATCTTTACTGCAGACAATGGTTACTACGGCAAATACTTCCTAGTAAAACTAGGTAAGAAAAAGCACCACCTGTTTGCACTATAATGCATTCGATTTATGCTTCTAAAGGCGCTTCGGCGCCTTTTCTGTTTTATGACTTATCAAAATAAATAGATTGAGCGAGGATCACGATCCATGATCACTATTGATTGGCAACAGCTAGAACGTTTGCTCGGCGAGCAGGGGAAAGTGTGGCTTGCCCTCAGTGGTGGCATGGATTCTATGGTGTTGCTGCATATACTCACGCATCAGGCTCCGGTAGCCATACGTCAGCGACTGACGGCACTGCATGTGCATCATGGCTTGAGTCAGCATGCAGATCATTGGTTAAGCCACTGCCAAACGACTTGTAAAGGTTATGATGTGCCGTTTTATTTTGAGCGGATACAGATTGATCAAACAGGTTCAATTGAAGAACAGGCACGACAAAAGCGCTATCAAGTGTTTGCGAACCACCTCCAGGCTGGAGACGTGCTACTGCAAGGACATCATGCCAATGATCAAGCTGAGACGGTGCTGTTTCGCTTAGAACGAGGTTGCGGTTGGCGTGGTATTCAAGGCATTCCTGCTTGTCGTCGCATAGGTGATGCTAATGTCTTTCGACCGTTATTAAAAACATCGCGATCGATGATTGAGGCTTACGCTAAGACCCATCAGCTGGAATGGGTGGAAGATGAATCCAACTTAGAGCTGCAATTTCGTCGCAATTTTTTACGCCACCAAGTCTTGGCGCCTTGGCAGGCAAATAACGCCGACATTGCGAAACAGGTCGCCCAAAGCGTTGAGCGCATTCAGGCGGAGAGTAGTGTCCTAGAACGCTTGCTTGTGGAAACATTAGCGGGCTTTATCAATCGTGATGGTGGTTTGCGATTATCGCTACTGCCTGAGTCTGAGCGTGGTTTTTGGCTGTCAGCTTTTCTAAACCAGCAGGGTATCTCTGTGACACAGCAACAGCAAAGGTCGCTAGTGGACATGTTCTTTAGTTCGCAAGATAAACAGCCAGAATACATACGTCATCATTATCGTCTGGTTCGCTTTAAAGCGGCTATGTATATACTGCCCAAAGATCAAAGAGCAGTGGAGCAGGCCTTGGTCGCTGGTACATGGATAGAGCGGGAGTTTGATCGTGTTTACTGTGATCAAGATGTCCAATTAAAACCAAGACCAGAGGGTGTTCAATTATGTTTGCCCAATGGTAAGCATCGGCCTTTAAAGAAGTTTCTACAGGATCAACAAGTACCCAGTTGGTGGCGAGAGCAACTGCCTTATGTGTTTGCTAAAGGGGAGTTAGTGGCCATTGGAGGACTTTGGCAGCATCCTGATTGGTCTGGTCAGGTTATATGGCAGCGTAATGATCGGCTGCCTTGGCCGAGTGATCCGTCGCGCACATAAAAATGCCCAGCTTACTACTGGGCATTTGCCTATGCATAAAGATTAGAACGAGCGGCTGTATTGAACGCCCAGTAGCAGAGCATCCGCGTGCGTGGTGCCAACAATGCTGGAAGCGCTGTTACTTTCGGAGACGGAAACATCTTCGCCTAAAAGATAGGTAGCACCGAAATCAATGCTACTTAAAGTGTCCGGTTTATAAGTGAACCCCGCAGACAGCCATTGACGGTCAGAATCTGGCACGGAAATCGAGCGTCTTTGAGCTTGCGCACTGGTGTCGTACATATAGCCGGCGCGAAGCTGCCAACTGTCATTCATGTAGTAAGTTCCGCCGATGGAGTAGTGCCAAGCGTCTTGCCAGTTATAGGTGTTGATAAGACCTGCATTATCAGCGGTAAGTGTTTCAAATTCTGACCAGCGGATAAACTGAATGCTGTAGTGAATTGCGTATTCAGGTGCTATGCGATGGTAACCAGAGAACTCGGCAATATCAGGCAGTGGCATGACGACCGTATCAGATTGCTTGGTTGGAGTAGCGCCAAAGCGATAAACGTCTCCATCCGCTTTGATATCAGGACTGAAGTGGTAATCCAAGCCAAAACGGTTGTTTTCGTCAACCTCAAACAGCATGCCAAGGTTATAACCAAAGCCCCAGCCATCAGCTTCGATCTCAAGTAAATTATCTGTGCCATATAGCCCGGCAATGACAGGGTTTGCTGGGCGAGTAAAAGTACCTTCCCCGTAGACGGCATCAATGCCTGCACCGAGTGTCAATTGCTCGGTCATTTTATAGGAGCCCACGACACCAAAATTTGCACTGAGTACATCAGTCTTGCCGCCGTACTCATAGCCTGCGTAGCCATTTTCAAATTCCGTTTTGGTGCCAAAGTTAGAGTAAGCGTTAATACCCCAAGCGAAACTCTCATTCACAGGGTGGACATAGTAAAAGCTCGGTACGATTGAAGTATCACCAATACCATCAGAATTGGCTGATGCCGTGCTGGCAGTTAAATTGTTGGTGTAGGTGGCGTCTTTGACTTTAATGTCTGTGGTAATCGTTTCCACACCAATAGACATCGCGGGTTTATCGAATAAGGACATGGCGGCTGGATTGCGAGCAATTACTGAGGCGTTATCGCCAATGGCTGCATCGCCAGCAAAAGCTCGTCCTAAGCCAGTAGCTGATTGTGCATTGAGCTGAAATCCGGCAGCGTGGAGTTGCAGGGTAGACAGGGCAATAGAGGCAGCAATGAGGGTTCTCTTATACGGTAAAAACGCGGTCATAGGTTGTCTTCCTTCTTGTTATAATTGGGACGCAATAGACTTTGGCGCGCTACGCCATAGCATAAAAGTCTTTAGACGATAGACCCATCCCTGATGAGATTCCATGTAAAATTGTTGCGATATTGCTGTCAAAATCGATCATCTTACTTTGATGATATGGTTAGCGAATGTTTTGCTTTGATCGGCAATTTGCGCATTAAGCGCATCATTTTGTTCAATTCTTTGCCACGCCTGTTTTTCACTAAAGCTCCAAGCTTGCTGATGACGTTTAGCTAGTTGTTTCAATGCGTCCTGAATGTTCAAATCAATAAACCAACTTTCGTCGAGCCAAATTTGTGCATTCTCAAAGCCATGTTGCTGATGTAATACGTAGAGTCCTTCGACTATTAAAACCTTAATTGAAGCAGGGATTGCTATATCGTTTTCGACGGGATCGCCATGGGCGTGATCGAAGCTAGGCCAGTACAGGGTTTGTTCGGGGTGTTGCTTGAATTTGGCTAAGCGTGTGCAAAACTCTTTGCTATCAAAGGTCCAAGGCGCGCCACGGCGAGCCAATGCTGCTTTTGGGTCAGGAAAGTTATTGAGCTGTTCTTTACTATAATGAAAGCCGTCCATGCTTACGCTAGCGACTAAGCCTTGCTGTTGTTGGTTGATACGATCAGCAAGATAATCCGCTAAGGTTGACTTGCCCGAGCCTGGCAGTCCAGCAATGGCAATGATAATGCGAGAGGGATGCTTGCTGATGAGTTGTTCAATCTTTCCTCGCACCGCTTGGTAGCGCTCTGATTGATCGAGTTGATTAAAAAGTTCTGTTTGAGTCATGTTCAAAAATATTCATCCAGCTGAGTTATGGTGACGTATAACACAGAGTTAACCATAGGAGATTAGCGAAATGACCCTGTCCGAGCTAGCAAAAATATCGACTATTGAGAAAGTCTGTATTCATTCTCTAGAGTCCAACTTATACCAGCTTTCAATTATTACCGAAGGAGAAGAGCATTATATTACTGATCAAAAAGGGCGCTTCTTGACCAGTCATAACAAACTCGATTTGCAGCAAATATTTGATGGTAAACGCGTTGAAAAAATGGTGCTACGGCATCAGAGCGCCTATGACGAAATGGTGGGCCAACCTGAGGGGCAAACCAATGTATTGGAAGTGCCGCTAGGGGACCCATTTAAACACTGATTCTTCAATCATACCGCTCAGGTTTCTTCCTTGATCGGAGTCCACTATATTATTAGTCTCTAAAGCGAAGATAAATGAAAGGATATCGAGTGAAGGCTGTTATGTTGGATTTAATCGTAAATCGCATTACTAAGGAAACGGATAATGTGGTTCGACTTGAATTGGTTAAAGCCGATGGCGGTGCGTTACCGATTTATCAGGCGGGGGCGCACATAGAGCTGCAACTACCGAGTGGTAAATTGCGGCAGTATTCCTTGTGTCGCCTGCCAACTTCTGGCAAAGAGTTTGAGATTGCAGTGTTACGTGAGCCGAGTTCACGCGGTGGTTCGGATGAATTACATCGTTTAAAAGTCGGGGATACACTGCAGTCTAAACTTCCTCAAAATCACTTCTTACTTAGCAATCCCCAAGCTTCGGCGCTACTAATGGCGGCAGGCATTGGGATCACGCCCTTGATTCCAATGGCGCAGATGTTGGCCAAAAGTGGGGCGGATTTTAAACTTCATTACTCGGCCAAAAGCTCTAAGCAGGCAGCGTTTTATGACACGCTTAAGGCGGCGCCGTTTGCGGATAAGGTCGCATTTCATTTTACTCAAGAACAAGGGCAACGTGCAGATATTCGTGCACTACTAGCTGCTTTGCCTGACAAGCGTGACATTTATGTTTGTGGGCCGAACGATTACATACATGAAGTGCTGGATACAGCCCGGGAGCTTGGCTGGCCAGAAGCAAGGCTCCATCGTGAATTCTTTAAAGTTCAGCGCTCCCCAGAAATAGACAGCGCTCCTCGAGAAGCCTTTCAAGTCAAATTGGCCAGTACTGGCGAAGTGTTTGATGTGGAGAAGGGGCTTAGCATAACGCAAACATTGGAATTAAATGGTATTGAAATTCCTATTTCCTGTGAGGAAGGGTGGTGTGGCACTTGTATGACGCGAGTGTTAGAAGGTATCCCGGATCACCGCGATACATTTCTCTCCGATGATGAACGCCGCGCAAACAATTTAATCATGCCCTGTTGCTCACGCTCACGCAGTGATTGCTTAGTGTTAGATATCTAGATCAAGGTCTTAGCTGACGTTTTCCCCCTGTTCACGGAAATAGCTCGTAAAAGACGCAATTCTTATTCCCTTTTACGTTGAGTGAAAGGGGGTCTGATGCTATTATTTGCTCCCGTCCTAAGGTGCTTTTTTAAGTGCCTTTTCTCATTTTGATCATACAAATTTAAGGCGGGCTTAACACACATGGCGACACGATATATTTTCGTCACAGGCGGCGTGGTTTCATCACTTGGTAAAGGATTGGCTTCAGCTTCATTAGCGGCGATCCTTGAATCCCGTGGTCTGAAAGTCACCATGCTTAAACTGGATCCATACATCAACGTTGACCCAGGCACAATGAGCCCATTCCAGCACGGTGAAGTTTTCGTAACGGAAGACGGTGCTGAGACTGACCTAGACTTAGGTCACTACGAGCGTTTCATCGATACTAAGATGACAAAGCTTAACAACTTCACATCCGGCCGCGTTTACCAGCACGTTCTACAACGAGAGCGTCGTGGTGATTACCTAGGTGGTACGGTTCAAGTGATTCCTCACATCACTGATGAAATTAAACGCCGCGTATTAAAAGGTGCTGAAGGCGCCGACGTTGCGCTAGTTGAAATTGGTGGTACGGTCGGTGATATTGAATCACAACCATTCCTAGAAGCCATTCGTCAGCTAAAAGTTGAGCTAGGTTCGCACCGTGCTTTGTTCATGCACCTCACGCTAGTTCCTTACATCCGTACTGCGGGTGAGACGAAAACCAAACCGACGCAACACTCTGTGAAAGAGCTGCGCTCGATTGGTATCCAGCCTGATATCCTTATCTGTCGTTCTGAAGTGTCTATTGAAGCGCCAGAGCGTAAGAAAATTGCCCTGTTCACTAACGTGGATGAGCGTGCGGTTATCTCTCTTCCTGATGCGGACACTATCTACCGTATCCCACAGATGTTGGCTGACCAAGGTCTGGATAGCCTGATCGTTCAGCGCTTCAATCTAGATTGCAACATGGCAGATTTGGAAATCTGGAATAAAGTAGCGCAAGCGAAATTGAACCCAGAGAAGCAAGTAAACATCGCCATGGTGGGTAAATACATGGAGTTGTTGGATGCCTACAAATCTTTGATCGAAGCAATGGACCATGCGGGTATCCATGCTCGTACAAAAGTAAAACTGCATTACATTGACTCTGAAAAAATCGAAGAAGAAGGCACAGGCGTGCTAGAAGGTATGGATGCGATCCTAGTACCTGGCGGCTTTGGTGAACGTGGTGTAGAAGGTAAAATTCGTACGGCGCAATACGCTCGTGAAAACAAAATCCCTTACTTGGGTATCTGTCTAGGTATGCAAGTAGCGGTTATCGAATTTGCTCGTAACGTAGCAAATCTAACCGGTGCCCACAGCACTGAGTTTAACTTAAAAACAGAGAATCCTGTGGTTGGCCTAATTACTGAATGGGTCAACTCTGAAGGTTCCAAAGAAATCCGGTCAGAGGAATCCGATCTTGGTGGTACGATGCGTCTAGGCGCGCAAAACTGTAACTTGGTACCAGGTACAAAAGCACATGCTGCGTACGGTCAAGATGTGATCAGTGAGCGTCACCGTCATCGTTACGAAGTAAACAACTACTACGTGCCAGCGTTAAAAGAAGCAGGTCTGACCATTTCAGGTTTGTCTGCTGACAACTCACTAGTAGAAATGGTGGAGATTGCCGACCATCCTTGGTTCGTTGCGTGTCAGTTCCACCCAGAATTTACGTCAACACCTCGATACGGTCACGGCCTGTTCAGCGCGTTTGTGCACGCTGCGCTGAAGTATGCAGGAAAAGAAAAATAGATTTAACAAACAGATGTTTGTGAATTATTCATCTACTAAAAGGGGTTTGTTATGAGTCAAATCGTTGATATCAAGGCCAGAGAAGTTCTGGATTCACGCGGTAACCCGACTGTGGAAGCTGACGTAATCCTAGCGGACGGCTCATTTGGTACAGCGTGTGCACCTTCTGGTGCCTCGACCGGTTCTCGTGAAGCGTTGGAATTGCGTGATGGCGATAAAAGCCGTTACCTAGGCAAGGGCGTATTGAAGGCCGTTGCTGCGGTGAACGGTCCAATCCGTGAAGCGCTACTAGGCAAAGATGCGACAGCACAAGCTGAATTAGACAAGATCATGATCGATCTTGATGGCACAGAGAACAAATCTCAATTTGGTGCGAACGCTATTCTTGCGGTTTCTTTGGCAGCAGCAAAAGCAGCGGCAGTCTCTAAGAAAGTACCTCTGTACGCACACATTGCTGACATCAACGGCACTCCAGGTGTTTACTCAATGCCTGTACCAATGATGAACATCATCAACGGTGGTGAGCACGCGGATAACAACGTTGATATCCAAGAGTTCATGATTCAGCCAGTTGGCGCGCCTAACTTCCGTGAAGCGCTACGTTACGGTGCGGAAATCTTCCACGCACTGAAGAAAGTACTAAGTGCGCGTGGTTTGAACACTGCTGTAGGTGACGAAGGTGGTTTCGCACCAGACCTAGCATCTAACGCTGAAGCGCTAGCGGTGATCAAAGAAGCGGTTGCCGCAGCAGGCTATGAGCTAGGTAAAGACATTACCCTAGCGATGGACTGTGCATCGTCTGAGTTCTACGAAGACGGCAAGTACAACATGAAAGGCGAAGGTAAAGTATTCACATCAGAAGAATTCTCTGACTACCTTGCTGAGCTATGCGAAGAGTACCCAATCGTTTCGATCGAAGATGGTCAAGACGAGTCTGACTGGGCGGGCTTTGCGTACCAAACTAAGATCCTAGGCGACAAGATTCAGCTTGTAGGTGACGATCTATTCGTAACCAACACTAAGATTCTGAAGCGCGGTATTGACGAAGGTATCGCTAACTCTATCCTGATCAAATTCAACCAAATCGGTTCCCTAACGGAAACCCTTGAAGCGATTAAGATGGCGAAAGCGGCAGGTTACACTGCTGTCATCTCTCACCGTTCTGGTGAAACAGAAGATGCGACGATTGCGGATCTTGCAGTTGGTACAGCAGCGGGCCAAATCAAAACTGGCTCTCTATGTCGTTCTGACCGTGTGTCTAAGTACAACCAATTGCTACGTATTGAAGAGCAATTGGGTGGTAAAGCACCATACAAAGGTCGTTCAGAGATCAAAGGCCAAGCATAATTTTCGGTCTCTTTATCAAAGGGAGAACATTCGTTCTCCCTTTTCTGTTTTTTTTTCCGTCATTTCGCGAAATAATGGGCATTCATTTGTCCAGAGTCTGAATCTTCCAACATGATGTTGCGTATTTTCCTTGCCGTCTTCGTAAGCGCGTCTGCCTATTTCTTCTTTCAAGCCTATTGGGGGGAGCAAGGTGTGAAACGTGAAGAGGAGCTCGCCAAACAGATTGAATATCAAGAGCAAATTAATAAGCGCTTAAAGGTGCGCAATGATGCCCTGCGGGCACAAATCAACGATCTACGTCGTGGCGAGGATGCTATTGAAGAGCATGTTCGGACCGAACTCCAATACATTAAAGACGGCGAAGTCTTTTATCGAATAGTAGAAAAGTAATGACACAGTTTTGGGTGATTATTCCAGCCGCTGGCGTTGGCAAACGTATGGCCAGTGCGCAGCCTAAGCAATATCTATTGCTTAATGGCAAGACCATTCTTGATACCACCATTGAGAAATTTCTTGAGCATCCGCAAATTGCTGGGATTGCCGTGGGCGTGAGTCCTGATGACGAGTATTGGCAGCATTCGGAATGGGCCGGTAACCCTCAGGTAGTGAGGTTTGATGGCGGTGCTGAGCGTTCTGAAACCGTACTTAATGGCTTACAAGTATTGATGGCAATTGGTATCGCTGATGACGCGTCGGTGCTGGTGCATGATGCGGCTCGCCCTTTGATCAGTGAAGCAGCGTTAACGCGTATTATGGCTCACACCGGAGAGCAAGGTGCTTTATTAGCTATACCTTGCAAGGACACTTTAAAGTTGGCCGAAGAGCAACGCGCTACAGCAACTGTGGACCGCAGCGTCATTTGGCAAGCACAAACGCCACAGAAATTCCCATTGATGGCTCTCTATCAAGGTATTGCGAACGCGATGGAAGAAGGCATTGCCATTACCGATGAAAGCTCGGCGATGGAGTTGATGGGCTGGCAGCCGGATCTGATTGAAGGTGAATCCCATAATCTAAAGATTACCGTTCCTGAAGATCTTATCATCGCTCAAGCACTGTTAAGCATTCATCAAGCACAGAATTAATAGGAGAACTCCATGTTTCCATTTCGAGTCGGTCATGGCTTTGATGTCCACAAGTTTGGTGAAGGGGATCACATTGTTATTGGTGGTGTCACTATTCCTTATGAAAAAGGCTTAGTGGCGCATTCTGATGGTGACGTGGCACTGCACGCGTTAACAGATGCGTTGTTAGGCGCTGTAGCCTTAGGGGATATTGGTAAACACTTTCCCGATACGGATGAGGCCTTTGCGGGGGCTGATAGCCGTGGTTTATTGCGTCAAGCGTTTGCTGAAGTGAAAAACTTGGGTTGGCGCGTCGGCAATGTGGATGTGACCATTATTGCTCAAGCGCCGAAAATGCGTCCACATATTGATGCCATGCGCGCTAACATCGCTGCTGATCTAGAGATCGATATGGATGCGACCAATGTCAAAGCGACGACGACGGAAAAGTTAGGTTTTACTGGCCGTAAAGAAGGCATTGCCGTTGAGGCCGTGGCATTACTCTATCGAGACAATACATGAACACACAGTGGCAGTATGCTTGGACTGAGCCTCAGGCCAGCGCGGATTTAAAAGCGTTTGCCAGTGACTTTCTGGTCGAAGAGGTTCTTGGATTTGAGCCGGAAGGGAAAGGGGAATTCGTTTATCTTTGGGTCGAAAAACAAGGGGTTAACACAGATTATCTGGCCAAGCGTTTAGCGCAGGCTGCGGATATTTCGCCAAGCCGAGTGAGCTATGCTGGTGTTAAAGATCGGCACGCCTGCACACGTCAATGGTTCTGTTTACATATTATTGGTCAAGCACCAGATTTGACAGTCATTGAACAGGTGTTTCGTGACCCAGAAGTGGTTCGTGTGTTACGCCAAACTCGCCATTCTAAAAAACTACGTACCGGCGGCTTGCAAGGTAACCGCTTTGTCTTGCGTCTACGCAATCTGCAGGGAGATCGTGCGGAGATCGAGCAACGTCTCAGTTTGATTGAGCGATTTGGCGTGCCAAATTACTACGGCGAACAACGTTTTGGCATACAGGGCAATAATCTCGTAAATGGCTACGAGTTTGTTATGCCAGGGCGTAAAGGTACTCACAAACTGAATAAAACACAGTCTTTTTGGCTGTCTGCGATTCGTTCATGGTTCTTTAATGAAGCGTTGTCAAGCTTTGTGCAGCAGGGCAGTTGGGATCTACTGAGTATTGGTGATATAGCTCAGCCTAGAGATGGTAGCCAATCGTTTCGTATCAAAGAGTTAACACTTGAACAACTCTACCGAAATCGTAACGGTGATATTTCACCAGTTTTGCCGTTGATTAGCGATGGCTGGCCGATGGGGACGAATCCTGAGCGAGCGCAGGCGATGCAGACGCTTTACCAAAATCATCAAGCCTTGTTGGCAGGTTTGATCTCGTTTGATTTTTCCCGTGATAGCCGTGCGACACGTATTGTGCCAAATAATATGGCGTGGGAATTGCTATCTAAGCAAGGTGAAGCGGACCAGCTAGTATTGCAATTTGATTTGCCAAAAGGTGCGTTTGCTACCAGCGTATTGCGCGAACTGTTTAATATTAATGACAAATCCCAAGAAAAGCATAATGAGATTACTTTTAGCGAATGATGATGGTTTGGATGCGCAAGGTATTCAAACTTTAGTACGGTACTTGGAAAATGACTTTGAATGTACCTTGGTCGCACCGGATCGAGATCGCAGTGGCGCCAGTAATTCTCTGACCTTGACGCGCCCTCTACGTCCAACGTTGGTACGTGAAAGACAGTACAAAGTGGACGGCACGCCAACCGACTGCGTGAACCTAGCCTTGTCAGAAGTGATTGATGGTAAGTTTGATGCAGTGATCTCTGGTATCAATCACGGCCCTAATTTAGGCGATGACGTGATTTATTCCGGTACGGTCGCGGCCGCAATGGAAGCGCGCCATCTAGGGCGGCCAGCGATTGCCGTTTCCTTGGTTGGTAATCGCCACTTTGATACCGCTGCAAAGGTAGTCGGACAACTTTTGCGCGATGCACATACTCTGTCATTACCTCCTAAGGTACTGCTTAATATCAATGTTCCAGATATTCCTTATGCTGAACTCAAGGGTATGAGGGTCACTCGTTTGGGATACCGACATCAGGCTCACCCAGCTATCCCTGCTAACCATCCAAAAGGCTTGGAATGCTATTGGATTGGAGCTTTAGCCGAGCCTAATGATGCCGCAGACGATACTGATTTTTACGCAGTCGCCAATGGTTATGTATCGATTACACCGATTCATACGGATATGACCTGCCATTCGGCGATACATCAATTAAATCAATGGGTAAATGATTTAACACCATGAGCATTGCATTGGATGACCTATTAAAACGTTCATCACCTCGTTCTAGCCAAATGTTAGAGCATTTGATTCGTGAAGGGGTTAGTCATAAAGAATTGCTTGAACTCATGGCAAGCTTGCCGCGTCATGAATTCGTTGAGCCTGCTTTTTCTCACCTTGCCTATAGCCCTACGCCGCTACCCATTGGACGTAATCAGACCATTAGCCAGCCATTGACTGTGGCTAGGATGACCTCGTGGTTGTTAAAGTACTCGCGCTTAGGGCGAGTCTTAGAGATTGGCACGGGGTCGGGTTATCAAACATGCCTTTTGGCGCACTTTTTTAATAAGGTGCATACCATTGAACGCCAACAGAGCTTATATGTCCAAGCTCAAGAGCGCCTTCGTAAAATGCAGATTAATAACGTTGAATTCTTACATGGTGATGGACATTTAGGTTGGCCGCAGAAAGTGCAGATGGATGCCATTATTGTTACTGCTATGGCCAGTAAGGTCCCGTCCGCCTTGACCGATATGTTAAAAGAAAACGGTGTACTGATTATGCCGATTGCCGATGAAGTGCCTTCTATTGGTTGTTGGCGTAGGGTGGGTGATAGATGGAAGCGTTTGGAATCTGCCCCAGCTCAATTTGTGCCGTTACTAGAAGGAAAAGTCGATGCCTAAGTGGCTCAAGATCTATTTAAGTGGTGTACTAATGGGTGCCGCGGATGTCGTGCCTGGAGTCTCAGGTGGCACCATGGCATTTATTGTAGGGATTTATGACCGTTTGATCGCTGCTCTGAGTGGTGTAAATGCCAACAGTTTAAAGATGCTTTGCAAAGGGGATGTAAAAGGGCTCTGGCGTCATTTTGATGGGGCTTTTCTTCTGACATTATTGCTGGGCATTGTCACCAGTATTTTTGCAATCGCTAGTCTGATCACTACTTTGCTTCAAGACTATCCTGTGTGGTTGTGGAGTTTTTTCTTTGGTTTGATCCTAGCATCCGCTTATATCTTAATCCATGAAATGCAACGCTTCCGATTAGCTCACGGTGCTGTGATGTTCATAGGGATCTTGCTTGGTTCAGCCCTATCTATGCTGGTGCCGACACAAGTAGATACGGGGCTATGGATGGTATTTGTTTCAGGTATGATCGCCATCTGCGCAATGATTCTACCGGGAATTTCTGGCAGTTTTATTCTGCTGATGATGGGTATGTATGGCGTTGTTATTTCAGCTGTAAAAGACTTGAATATCGTCGTAATTGCTGTGTTTGCGCTAGGGGCGTTACTGGGGTTATTAAGTTTTTCTAAGCTATTAAATTGGCTACTTCAGCACGCTAAATCCATCACCTTAGCATTCTTGACTGGCATCATGATGGGAGCCTTGGTCAAAGTGTGGCCTTGGAAAGAGGCTCTGTCTTATATTGAAGTTGGCCATAAGCGAATTCCAAGCGAAGAGCACTTATTGTTGCCGTGGAATATGGCAAATTATGAATGGGTCAATGGTTTACTCATTCCCTGTGCTTTGATTCTTTTAGGAGGAGCGTTAGTTTATGGTGCACATTACATCTCCATTACAAAAAGCATACGTTCTGACAACAAAGTAAGAGAAGTGTAAAAAAGGGCTCCCTCGAATGTTAAGCGTAGGTCAACTGAGAGCATTTACCAATTCTATAGCATCACTGACAAGGAGCATCAGTGGTGCGCTGTTGGTGTGTGTATTTGTGACCGGTTGTGCCTACGATAGCTTTCATTATTCTGAGTTAGGTTCCTACAGTAGTAGCCCTAAAACTAAATCGATTCCTGGCTCGGGAATTCACCGAGTACAGTCTGGTGACACCTTGTTTTCTATAGCTTTTTCATATGGCTTAGATTATCGAAAAGTGGCGAGCATTAACGCTATTCCAGCCCCTTATACGATTTATCCAAACCAGAAAATTCGTTTAACGGGTTCAGTAAAACCTATTATACAAACTGCGACAAGTCCTGCCTCTAAACGACCTGAAGTGTCTGTGACAAAAAACTCCACAGCGAAAGTGAACTCCCCTATAAAGCCAGTGTCGACTGTAAAGGTGCCTGATAAAAATGTGTCATCTTGGCATTGGCCAGTGGTAGGCTCAGTTACAAAGGGCTTTTCAAACGCAGGCGTTAGTAGTAAAGGTATAGATATACGAGGTAAGGATGCTGAGCATGTTAAAGCAGCCGCAGATGGTGTCGTTGTGTATGCAGGTAATGGCTTGATTGGTTATGGTAATTTAGTCATAGTGAAACATA
Organism: Marinomonas fungiae; assembly: GCF_001418205.1. Classification (GTDB taxonomy): domain Bacteria; phylum Pseudomonadota; class Gammaproteobacteria; order Pseudomonadales; family Marinomonadaceae; genus Marinomonas; species Marinomonas fungiae. The sequence goes on from NZ_LIQF01000002.1 coordinate 493,508, forward strand.
ACGAAGTGTATCTTAGTGCTTACGCTTACAATGACCGTATCCTAGTAAAGGAAAAACAAAGTGTTCGAGCGGGTGATTCCTTAGCCATCATTGGTGGTAAAGGTACAGAGCGGCCCTTACTGCATTTCGAGGTGAGGCGTGATGGTCAGCCAATTGATCCACTAAAAGTGCTACCCAAAAAATAATAATCATAATTTGGGAATTGAGGAGGGCTATATGAAATCGGTAGAAATGGATAAATCACAAGAAGATATAGTTCAAAATGCTGATGATTTTGACTTCGATGATTTGGATAGCATCGAGGAAGATGACAGCACGGACGAGGATTTTGAGTCTGCCGTCAATGCACGTTATGCAGACGGTGATACTAAATCTCTCGATGTGACTCAGCTCTATCTTAGTGAAATAGGCTACTCGCCACTTTTAACAGCAGAGGAAGAGGTGTATTTTGCACGTCTTGCTCTGAAAGGGGATGAAGCAGCTCGCAAGCGTATGATTGAAAGTAATTTACGTTTAGTGGTTAAAATCTCTCGGCGCTACTTAAACCGTGGGTTAACTCTGCTTGATCTGATCGAAGAGGGTAATTTAGGCCTAATTCGAGCAGTGGAAAAATTCGACCCAGAGCGGGGTTTTCGCTTCTCAACTTACGCAACTTGGTGGATTCGTCAGACTATTGAACGAGCGATCATGAATCAAACGCGTACCATTCGCCTGCCAATTCATGTGGTGAAAGAACTTAATGTTTACCTCAGAGCAGCCCGTGAATTAACACAAAAGCTAGATCATGAGCCTAGCCCAGAAGAAATCGCGCAGATGCTGGATCGTCCTGTTGAGGACGTTCAAAGAATGTTGAGCCTAAACGAGCGTGTTAGCTCAATCGATTCTCCAGTTGGTGGTTTAGATAATGACAAAAGCTTGGTTGAAGTGCTGGCCGATACGCAACAATCCGGCCCTGAAAGTGAACGTCAGGAAGGGGATGTACAGCATAACATCGAACAATTGTTGGATGAGTTGAATGATAAGCAACGTGAAGTGATTGCTCGTCGTTTTGGATTACGTGGTTACGAACCGAGTACCCTAGAAGATGTTGGCTTTGAAATTGGTCTAACGCGAGAGCGTGTACGCCAGATACAAGTCGAAGCATTGCGCAAATTGCGCATGATGTTACAGAATCGGGGGCTTTCTTTAGCAGATGTGATCGATTTAGATCACTAATAAGCTGAGCAGAAATATAAAGCCTAGTTGATGAGCCTCATCAACTAGGCTTTTTTGTTTGCTTGTAGAACAAAATACTAGAGTAAGATTAACTCTCTTCCTCAGGTGTCTGTTCTAAATTCAGTTCGTCCATGTGATCTTTGATTCGCGCTCGATATTTCTCGGACAACCCTTTGACCGCGTAGGCAAGTACTTCACCTTGTTCAAGCTCGATGATTTCCGGCAAGCTCAACACAATGCGGTTTTGGATTTCAGGAACCGTAATGATGTCTTCTGTTAGCACCAACTGGTTATTAGTCTCAGACATGGCTAGAGCATCTGCTGCTTCAATCAATGTTGAGATGCTGTCATCAATTTGGTTTGCTTCATACATCCGAGATAGTGATTCATCACCCTTGTGTAAGCCCATGTGATAAGTAATAGCAGGAATATCTTCGTATAGGTTGCTAACCATCAACTGTTTCAGCAGTTCATGGATAAGCTGAGCACAGCTGGCAGCATTCATATACAGGTTGTCGTCACAGTCTTTTGCTTGAAACAGAATTAAGACGCTATCTTTTTCATATTGGTGTACCTGGCCGTTGTAATGCTCGCTGGCTAAGAATATTGTGCGATAGATAGGGGTTAATAAATTGGCCACTTGTAAAGGTGGCAATTCATCACGCCATTCGTTGAGGTGTTTTAGCTGAATAAACAAAGCACAGGATTCACGTTCAGTGTCTTTGATAATCTGCTCAAAGTTAATTTCAAACTGTCCTTCCTCATCAACAGGAGGGGCGTCATTTTGCTCAGGTTCGACGGCTTGTGGCAAAGGTGCGGTCAACTCAAGTGTCTGTAACTGGCGTACATGACTGATTAATTCATCTGCTTCTAAATAGCTACGTTCTGGTAATGGCGCATTATTTGTACCGTTGGTGTAGGCCTGAAGGGCATCACTGGCACGAGTAATAGGGTTAAAAAGACGTCGAACAATCAAAAGCAGTATCAGGCTGGTGATTGCGCTTAAAAAGATCCCTAAGCCAATCATTAGGTTGCTAATATGGCTTAATGTCGACTGTACTGAGGTTCTATCTAGGGTAATCAGTACATGCCCAACCACATCATCACGAAAACGAATCGGTGAACTAAAGATTCGATGCGTATCGCTCGGACGCATTTCACCCTCATTTGTACTTTGAGTGCCGTTGCGATTGGCTTCCGCTAACAGCTCATCTTTGCGGTTATAAACCCTTGCGCTAAGAATATTGTCGCTTACCACAAGACGGTTTAGTAACACATTTAGGCTGAGCAAGTCATTCGTGAGAATGGACTGGGTTGCATTAAAAGCGGCTTGCGTAGCAAGGCTGCTGCCTAGAATATCTGTTTGTTGGTTTAAGTGTTTATTGACCGCTGAATTAACAGAAAACCATAGAACCGCTAGCGTGATTAAGATTAAGACTAAATAAAACGTCACTACAATGCTCGCAGAGGAGCATTTTCTGATCAGCTGGTGGTATCCGGATGAGAGTTTTTTTAAGGTGTCCATCGACGTCCTAGTGTGTTCTGCTTTGAGGTATCTAATTGATATACCAATAATTAGTTCAAGTTCTAATCTGTTGTCGGATCTAATGCCTATTTCTTTAGAACCTTGTGGTGGTTAGCGTCAGCACGGGGATTTGATATAGTAAGTATCCCCATTATCAGGAGTTTCTATGACAGCTTCGATCACCCTTATTGGCGATAATCTCGCACAATATGAGCCAAGTTTTCAGGCTTGGCTTTCTACACAACAACTAGAGGCTTCCCGAAAAGTTCTCACTAATCAGAAAGATGCCTTTTGTGTTCAGCGCTACGACCTTAGCACTCCCATTACAGATGGTAAATATGGAGAACTTCGCGCAGCGCTATTAGCACTGGCTGATCAAACGGGTATTGATCATATATTGCAGCGATCAACACCTAATATTCGTCAAACGGGTCTAGCTGTGTTTGATATGGATTCTACCTTAATCAAGGCGGAAGTTATGGACGAATTAGCGGTTGAGATGGGGATTGGCGAACAAATCGCAGCCGTGACTGCGAGTGCTATGCGTGGCGAAATCGATTTTGTTCAAAGCTTCACTCAACGCTTATCCTTGTTAAATGGCTTGAGCAGTGATGTCATGGATTCCGTTTATCAACGTATTGAGCACATGGATGGTATCGGAACGTTGATGCAGGTATTACATCATTTTTGTTGGAAAACCGCTATTTTATCCGGTGGATTTACTTACTTTGCAGATCGAGTTCAAACCGACCATGGCATGACGGAAGTGCATGCTAACGTTCTGGAAATTGTGGATTGCAAACTAACGGGTAACTATGTGGGGCCGATTGTTGATGCCAAGCGTAAACAAGTCTTGTTAGCTGAGTTATCTCAAAAATATGCGATACCGGCCAATCAAACTATCGCCTGTGGCGACGGTGCCAATGACTTGTTGATGCTGAATGATGCGGCGCTTGGTGTGGCCTTACATGCCAAGCCGATTGTACGCCAGCAAGCCCCTTGCCCAATGAATCAGCTAGGTTTGGATGGGGTTTTATACTTGCTTGGCTTAAGCAGTGATGAAATAAGCTCACTCGTTAATGCGTAAACTTTTCTGCTAGACGCTCTAAAAGCCCCCAAGAGATCTATAACCATTGGGGGTTTTTGCTATCTGAGTTTAACCATCATGGTCCAGACGAGCAGTCCACTCTTTGGTCAGCACCTCCACAAGACCGTAGCGGCGCAAAGAAAGCGCAGAGGATAGCTCTTCGAAGTTTTGATCCAAATAGTCAAATAAGATTTTTTGGCGCAGCTCAATTAATACTTTAATTTGCTCGCCTTGTTCGAAAGTCACATCTTTATGTTGTAACAATGACTCAAGAACCTGATCGCGACGCTCAATCGTAACGTCGTAATGATGTTTCAACACATAGATAGCAAGATCGAGCATCGAGGCAATAAGCAATTGAAAGGTATGCTCTACTGCCATGATTTCATCTTGTGTCAAAGGGGTTGAGCGCTCTTTTTGACGATGAACATCAAGACGCTTAATCATCGCGTGTTGATGTTCATACAATGAGATTTCCCAGTTTTTATCTCTCACAACGGACTCCTTTACTCATTCTATTATTGCCTTAGAGTGTAGTTTAGAAGGCATTGAAAGGGTAAAAGTCAAAGTAACTATTTAATGTAACATCTTGTTGTGCTGGAACATGTAAATAGCCATCTGTTTGGCTGGCAGCTAGCAAAGCGCCAGAGCTTTGTTGTGAGTGAGGCGTTGCCACACCATGGTTCACATGGACACGCAAAAACTCATCGCGAGATTTATTGCTCTTACGTTCAAACGCACAGATTACGGGTATCGGATCGGGCAGCTCTAATTGTTCGCCAGCAGCTGTTGCTAAGGCAAGGCGAGCAAATAAGTGGAAGGTTACCAGCGTCGAGCTGGGATTGCCTGGTAGTCCAATAAATGGCGTACCAAAGACATTGGCGAACACCAACGGTTTGCCTGGTTTGATGGCAATCTTCCACAAGTGCAGCTGACCATTTTGCTCAATGGTGGCTTTTACATGATCTTCTTCGCCAACGGACACGCCGCCAGAGGAAATAATCACATCCGAGCATTCACTTAATTGTTTTAATGCAGACTCAGTGGCGTCGACGGAGTCCATGGCATGTAGCCGTAAGCTGACATGATGCCCCGCACTCGTTACCAGTGATTCGATCAGTGGCCCATTGGAGTTATAGATCTGACCTGCCGCCAATGGTTGTCCAGCGACTTGTAGTTCATCACCTGTGGTTAAAATACCTACTTTCAATGGTGTAAAGGCTTGTATTTCGGTTATACCGATACTGGCCAGCACTCCAATATCAATGGCGGATAAGCGTTTGCCTTTCTCTAACACCGTTGCGCCAAGGGCTATGTCTTGTCCTGCTGGACGAATGTTATCGTTGATCCTAACTGGATTCAGAAAGCGAACTGAATCACCTACTAGTTCCGTATTTTCCTGCATCACAACTGCATTTGCACCAGCAGGAATCTCTGCACCTGTAAAAATGCGCGCACAAGAATTAGCTGTCAGCGGTGTTGGGGCACAGCCTGCGGCAATGCGTTGTGAGACCAGCAGGCTGTCTGTGTGCTCCAGATCACTAGCGCATAGCGCATAGCCATCCATGGCACTATTATCAGCAGGAGGCACCTGAATACTTGATATCACATCTTCTGCCAGTACTCGACCAAGGGCTTGATTAAGTGGAGTAGTTTCTATCTGAGTAACTCGCTCAAGCGCACCCTTAATATGTTCAATGGCTTCTTTAAATGGCAATAATGGTGCCATATCACACCTCATGAACCGGCGGTTGGTAAGGGCCAAGTAACATGGTGACAAAGTTACATGGACGATGGCGAGCGTCTAGTTGCTCTTTGATGATGCCATTCCATGCTGTACGGCAGGCGCCAGTGGAGCCCGGCAGGCAGAAAATCAGTGTCTTGTTGGCAAGGCCTGCCAAGGCACGAGACTGGATAGTTGAGGTGCCAATTTCTTCGTGAGAAATTTGACGGAACAATTCGCCAAAGCCGTCTACCTGCTTATCTAACAGTGGAATGATGGCTTCAGGCGTGCTGTCACGTGAATAAAAGCCAGTGCCGCCGGTGATCAGCACCACGTGCGCGTTTTCATCGGTAATCCAGTTTGATACAACCGCGCGCATGGCATAGACATCGTCTTTTACCAATGCTCGATCATGCAGGGTATGGCCGGCTTCTTTCAGCATCTCGATCAGCGCATCGCCCGAGGTGTCTTCTGCCAAACCACGTGTGTCTGAAACGGTTAACACATTTATGTTAAGTGGACGAAAAGGAGAAGGTGTTTTAGCCATATAGTGAAATCCTTTATTAACCACCTGTTGCGCTCATGAAACGCAAAATTTGTGGTTCTTCTTCTAGATTAAAATGATGCTTCTCCGGTTTTAAGACCAGAGAATCAATAATAGTTTGTTTTAATAGCTCAACGTTCTCAGGATGAGCACGCATCACGGCTTTTAAATCTTTTGAATGTTCGTTACCAAGGCACATCAGCAGACGGCCTTCTGCGGTCAAGCGAACACGGTTACAGGTGCTGCAGAAGTTGTGACTGTGCGGCGAGATAAAACCGATCTGCTGTGATTCACCAGCGATGTCGAAATAGCGTGACGGACCTCCCGTCGAGCGCTCACTGGCGCTCAGTTGCCAGCGTTTGCCCAAGCGGTCTCTTAGCTCATCACTCGAAATGTAGACTTTAGCTCGATCGTGATGAGAGATTTGCCCAAGTGGCATTTCTTCGATAAAGCTGATGTCCATCTTGTGTGTCAACGCGTATTCGACGAGATCTTCAATTTCATCGTCATTGTGGCCGCCTAAAATGACCGCGTTTAGTTTGAGTTGTTTAAATGGCAAAGCGCAGACGGTCTCGATACCTCGCAGTACTTGATCGAGCTTATCGCGACGAGTTAACTCCTCAAAACGCTCGCGTTTAAGAGTGTCCAAACTGACATTGATACGCGATACACCTGCATCAAATAACTGTTGCCCCATCTTTTCAAGCTGGGAGCCATTGGTGGTGATGGTCAGTTCCTCTAACCCTGGCAAAGCGGCAATTTGTTCAAGTGCCCAAAGAATGTCTTTGCGCACTAAAGGCTCGCCGCCTGTAATGCGAATTTTGCGTGTTCCCAGAGCAACAAATGATGTGGCTACTTGCACGATTTCCTCTAACGACAGGATATCGCGGCGCGGTAAGAACGTAGCGTCTTCGTCCATGCAGTAGGTACAGCGAAAATCACAGCGATCCGTCACTGAAATCCGTAAATAATCTATTTTTCGTCCGAATGGATCGATAAGCATGGAATCTGACACTTGAATTGGCCTCGCTACAATTTTCTAATAGAAGCAAAATTACTCGACAGAGGCAAAAACTCTGTACTGACTGCGACTTGCGTTATGCTCATATAGCGCAATATTTGATTGCAGTTACAGCCACTATTGGAATAGGGGAAACGCAGTGCGTAGTGTTATACATAATTTGATAGATTTACTCACTTTGAATCGGGTATCTGACACTAAATTTGTCGGTAAGAGTCAAGATTTAGGGTTTCCCAAGGTCTTTGGTGGGCAAGTCGTAGGACAAGCACTGAGTGCGGCTGCGCAAACGGTTCCCGAAGAGCGCATGCCTCACTCACTACATAGCTACTTTATCCGTCCAGGCGATGCGACGCAAACGATCGATTACGATGTTGAGCTGATACGAGATGGCGGAAGCTTTAGTGTGCGTCGAGTGATCGCAGCACAGAATGGCGACAAGATTCTAGTGATGACCGTGTCTTTTCAGAAGTTCGAAGACGGTTTATCACACCAAGAATCCATGCCGAATGTGCCAGGGCCAGAAAACTTTAAGTCTGAGCTGAGCTTATTTCAGAAACATGCGGAAGAAATTCCCGTTAAGATTCGTAGTTTATTAACGGCTGAGCGCCCGATTGAATATCGTATTGTAGAAAATCAGAACCCGTTCCGACCACGACCAGGTTTGCCTGCTCGCCATATGTGGATTAAGAGTGTATCGCCTTTGCCAGACAATGAGTTAGTGCATCAATCTATGCTGGCTTATACCACTGACTACGGTTTTTTGGAGACTGCATTACAGCCCCATGGGATTTCAATTGGTAATCCTAATTTGAATATCGCCAGTTTGGATCATTCCATTTGGTTTCATCGTCCGTTTCGTTTAGACGAGTGGTTGCTGTATGTCGCAGATAGCCCTTCAGCCTCAGGTGCTCGTGGTTTTGTTCGTGGAAAAATCTTTGATCGCCAAGGAAACTTAGTCGCTTCGACAGCCCAAGAAGGTCTCATAAGGCTAAGCAAGAATAATTTGTAATTAAATGTAACCTTTAGGTCAATTTTGTTGCGGTTGTGTTAACTTTTATCGTCTTTTAACAATGTGGTAATTCTTATTGGCGCTGGGGCTTTTACTCTAGCAGGGATATATAAGGGTTTTATCGTGGTGCCTCGTAGAAGTGCGGTTCAGTTTATATTAACCAAGTTAATCGCTTGCTACCTTGCTGTGATGGCAATTGTTTTGTCGGTGTTTATTGTTTGGTCTTACCATCATGTTGAGCAGCATCGAGATAACATCGCAACACAATTGAAGTCTTCAGTCGAAGCTGCTCTAAGGCAATCTCCTGATGATGTATCAAAAGCCTTAGAGTGGTTAGCTATTGGCACTAATTTGAGTCAATCAGAAAAGGTTCCGTTACAGGCCATCGCGATACTCAGTGAAGAAGGTCATGTTCTATTCGCATGGCCGGACGCGCAACAAGTGGCAGATACGAATTCTCTCACCTTCAATGTATTAAATCTTAAAGACTCTCCCTTTACTCTTGCCATTGCTTTCTCTGAAACTCTTTTGGAAAACGTCTTTACCCAAGATCTTTGGTTGTTTGTTGTGGTGTTTCTTTGCCAGTTGGCATTACTCCTTATTTTAATGAAGTACTTAGTAAGGCGCGGCATTTCTAGAGCGTTCAGCAGCTTTATGCGTGAGCTGAGCTTAGTGAATCTGCGTCATCCATCCCCTCTGCAAGCGGATTCATTCTTAGGTCAATTTGGCGAATATCGGCAGGTTTTGGCGGGAGTGAATCGTGTGGTTTTGTCTTTGGCCAAATCTAGGGGAGAGTTAACTGAGATCAACCTTGGTCTTGAAAAACATATCCAAGAAAAGACCGCGTCCTTGGCTGAGCGTAATGAAGAGTTGCTGATTCTTAATAAGCAACTATCAATCATTGCTAATACTGATTCCTTGACTCAGGTGTATAACCGTACCCGCTTCGACGTGTTGTTCAAAGAGCATGTGGAGCATGCTAAGCGGCGCAGCACGCCCTTATCGATCTTATTAGTGGATCTGGATGATTTTAAAAAAGTGAATGATCGTTTTGGTCATCAAGCGGGAGATCAAGTGCTCAAGCATGCTGCCCAGTTGATTCAAACCGTGGTGGGGGAGGATGGTGTCGTTGCGCGTTGGGGTGGGGAAGAGTTTGCTGTGCTGTTGCCCTATTTTGATTTAACGAAAGCTGAGGCTAAGGCTGAGTCGTTGCGAGCCAGCGTAGCTAAAGCACGTTTTGAAGAGCAAGAGATTAAAGTGACCACCAGCATCGGTATGGCTCAGTTGAATCAGTTTGAAACAGCATCACAGTTGCTAAAACGTGCAGATGATGCCCTATATGACGCCAAAGGATCTGGTCGAAACCGAGTTATTATCGCTTATTACGAGCAAAACCCTACACAATTAGATCTAGCAGATGGCGAGTTTATTGAGGTCTTCGATGCTGTGTCAGAGCCCAGTCAATGTGTACCAGGAGTTTCTCAGAAGCTCCCATCCTAGCTTGTTCTAGGCTTTCAATAATATCGATTCTTGTGGCGGCATTACCCAGTGCAACGGCGATGTTACGGCGCCAGTTTTCGTAACCTGTTCGGCGAATAGGGGAGCCTTCCGTGTTTTTTAAGAAAGTGTCTTCGTCCCAATTAAACAAAGTCAGCAAGTCTTCATTATCAAGGTTGTGCCGTGGCTGAAAGTCCAGCTCTTGAGTGTGCTTGGCAAACTTGGTCCATGGGCATACTAGCTGACAATCATCACAACCAAAAATCCGGTTGCCCATTTTCGGACGCAGCTCTTCAGGGATAATGCCGTCGTATTCAATGGTTAGATAAGAGATGCATTTGCTGGCGTCTAGTACCCAAGGTTCAACAAATGCATCGGTCGGACATTTGTCTAAACAGGCACTGCAGCTACCACAATGGCGCTTGGAGGTAGGGGCATCGACTGGTAAGGGTAAGTTGGTGAATATTTCGCCGAGCAAAAACCAGCTACCTGCTTTCGGTGATAATAGTAGCGTGTTTTTACCAATCCAGCCCATGCCTGCTTGCTCTGCAATTTGGCGCTCTAATATCGGAGCGCTATCAACAAAAGCGCGATAGCCATGATCGCCAACCGTCTGCTCAATTTTTTTAGCAAGTTGCGTTAAACGCTTGCGAATCAGTTTGTGGTAATCGCGCCCCAAGGCGTAACGCGCAATATAGCCTTTGTCTTTGGTTTGTAGACGTTTAACCGTTTCTACGGATTCTGGTAGGTAAGCCATGCTCAAGCTGAGCACGCGTTGTGTGCCTTCATGCAAATTGGCGGGGGCAAAGCGTAAATCAGCGTGATTGGCTAAGTAGTCCATTTCACCGTGATAGCCTTGTTCTAACCAAGCATTAAAGTCTGTGCGATATTGTTCCAGCTCAGGATCGACAATACGACATTCGTTAAAGCCAAATTCCTTGGCCCATTGCTTAATATCCTGTGTAAGCTGGTGTAAATCGCAATCAGAGAAAGAAGACACAATAGAATCGTTTTTTAAATGCGCACTTTAATAGTGCGGGTTTGGCAAGGCGAAGTAGGAGTATGTGACTCCTACTTTGAGGTATTGCTTAGTAAAGATTGCTGTCGCTTTTAACTGTATCCATCAACAATTTGATGAACAAGCGATCTGCGTCTGAATGTTCTTCAGGGATCTTTAGAGTCGTTTGACTAGAAACTGCTTCGGCAATTACTTGGTAAGCATTCGGTTCGTTGATGTGTTGTTTTGCAATACGAACCAATTCGCCTGATAGTTCCGGTTCCATCAACATTTTGCGAAAGCAACGCAAAAATTCATCGATGATACGTTGTTGATTTAGTTCTGAAGCCATAATGGTAACTCCTTAATTCATAATATAAGTATGACACCATGAAAGCCCTATTAGAGCAAGAAGAATGGCGATAAATACGGCTTTTTCATTGACACACTATGGCGTGCCTGACAAAATGTCCGCTTACGTCGGCAATACCCCGCTGACTATCTCTTCTGATGGTGGCCAACAGCCCCTTCCATACGACTCAGTATAGTCGTTGCACTAAGTATTGTAGGTAGAATTTTAACTGGCAATACTTCTCCTCGCGAAAAGACGCGGGCAGTGTCAAAACTGCGATTTCTTGCGTTTGAGTGTTCCTTGATAATAGGCATCTCATTTGTTTTGCAAACATCGTTTTATCAACTTTTATCTGACCTTGGTATGCGGTTACAATAGACGCACCAAAATAGCAGATTGATGAACACTATAGAGGTTTACAAGGTGGAGTTATTATCCGGTGGTGAAATGATCGCCCGCTTCCTCAAAGACGAGGGAGTAGAATACATTTATGGTTATCCAGGTGGTGCAGCATTGCACATTTATGATGCACTGCATCGCCAATCTGATGTCAAGCACGTCCTTGTCCGTCACGAGCAAGCGGCAACGCACATGGCTGACGGTTACGCGCGTGCGACAGGCAAACCTGGGGTCGTACTGGTCACCTCTGGTCCTGGCGCAACAAACACTGTAACAGGTATTGCGACAGCCTTCATGGACTCCATCCCTATGGTGGTCATCTGTGGTCAGGTAATGAGTTACTTGATTGGTGAAGATGCGTTCCAAGAAACAGATATGATTGGTGTGTCTCGTCCAATCGTTAAGCATAGCTTTAGTGTTAAGCATCCTTCGGAAATTCCTATGATTCTGAAGAAAGCTTTCTACATTGCGAGCAGCGGTCGCCCTGGACCTGTGGTTGTGGATATTCCAAAAGACATGACCATGCCAAATGAAAAATTTGAATACAGCTACCCAGAGTCGGTATCGCTGCGTTCTTACACTCCGCCAGCGAAAGGCCATAGCGGCCAAATTAAGAAAGCGGTGGATCTATTGTTGGCGGCTAAGCGTCCAATGATCTATGCCGGCGGTGGTGTCATTATGGGTGGCGGCTCTGAGCTACTGACTAAGCTTGCACAGCAGCTGGAATACCCAGTAACGAATACGCTAATGGGTCTTGGTGGTTATCCTGGTACGGATAAACAGTTCGTTGGTATGTTAGGTATGCACGGTTCTTACGAAGCTAACCAAGCGATGCACCACAGTGATTTGATCTTAGCGATTGGTGCGCGTTTTGACGACCGTGTAACAAACGATCCAGATAAGTTCTGTCCAAGCGCGAAAATCATCCATGTAGATATTGATCCTGCGTCGATTTCTAAAACGATTCGTGCGGACGTGCCAATTGTTGGTCCAGTGATTCAAGTTCTGGAAGAAATGTTGTCCTTGATTGACGATGCGCCTGCACGTTCAAACAAAGAAGCAATTAATAGCTGGTGGAAGCAAATTAATGAATGGCGTCAGGTTCACGGTGGTCGTTATGACACAACCAGTGAAAAGATCAAGCCTCAAGCCGCAGTGGAAGCCTGCTGGCGTGCAACCAATGGTGATGCGTTTGTAGCATCAGATGTAGGTCAGCACCAGATGTTCACGGCTCAGTACTACAAGTTCGCGAAACCTTACCGTTGGATCAACTCTGGCGGTCTTGGCACGATGGGCTTTGGCTTGCCTGCAGCAATGGGCGTTAAGATGAACTTCCCTGAAGAGACGGTTGTGTGTGTGACAGGTGAAGGTAGTATCCAGATGAATATTCAGGAGCTATCGACTTGTCTTCAATACGGACTGCCAGTGAAGATTCTATGTTTGAACAACGGCTACTTAGGCATGGTTCGCCAGTGGCAAGACATGAACTACGAAGGTCGTCACTCAAACTCTTACCTAGATTCACTGCCTGAATTTAAAACATTGATGGACGCCTACCGTCACAAGTACGTTGAAATCCGTACTAAAGACGAGCTAGATGCGAAGATGGAAGAAGCGTTCGCGATGAAAGATCAGCTTGTATTCATCAACTGTTATGTAGACCCAGAGGAACACGTATACCCAATGCAAGTACCACGCGGTTCTATGCGTGATATGTTCCTAAGCAAAACGGAGCGAACTTAATATGCGACACATTATCTCAGTTTTAATGGAAAACGAACCGGGTGCATTGTCGCGTGTTGTAGGCTTGTTCTCGCAGCGTAACTTCAACATTGAAACGCTAAACGTTGCCCCAACGGATGATCCAACTCTGTCACGTCTGACGCTGACAACGTTTGGTTCTGATCAAGTGGTTGAGCAAATCACTAAGCAGCTAAACAAACTAATCGACGTAGTTAAGCTGGTGGATTTGACGGAAGGTCAACACATTGAGCGTGAGTTAATGTTGGTTAAGGTTCGTGCCTCTGGTGCACAGCGTGCCGAAGTGAAGCGTACGGTGGATATTTTCCGTGGCAACATCATTGATATGACGCCTTCTATCTATACCATGCAGATTGTTGGTGAGTCAGACAAGCTAGATGGCTTCCTGCAAGCGCTAGGTGGCATGCACATTCTCGAAGTGGTGCGTACTGGTGTATCGGGTATTGCTCGTGGCGAGAAAACCTTGTCATTATAAGGTTTGTCTACATCTGACTTTAAAAAACGCGCCATTAGGCGCGTTTTTTTATGCGTGCAATATTCGATTTATCACCTGCATTTTTTTGATGTCTTTTAACATTTTTCTGACAATTGTTGAGTGAATTGTCATCTCGAATAGCATTTAGTTCTTACTGGGAGTAATTGCGTAACTGACTGATTCTGGGTTTATTTTTTCTCAATAGTAGCCACAATGATATTACACATTCATTGAAACAGGACGATACTATGAACACTTCAACAGCACTTAAGAATACAGCGACAATGGTTAAGAAAGGCGCCTTGGCATCAGCTATTGCTGCCGCAACCTTGGTAGGGACTTCCGCTTACGCAGACGACTTGGCGTGTGCTCGAGTAGCTGGTAATGAGGCTGCAGTAGAGATTGCTAAGGCGCAGGAAGATTGGAGTGAGATTTTTACATCTGAAGCTAAGCTTGCTTACTCTAAGACGGAATGCTTTATCGATAAGCATTTAACGGCTGATAATGCAGAGGATAACTGGGAAGAAATCAAAGAGGGTTTCCAAGAGGGAATGGCAGACCTGCATGAAGAGTTCCAAGACCAAGTAGACAACGCAAAAGATGCTTATGAAGAAGCAAAAGAAAGTGCTGATACTGACGAAGCTCTTGCCGAAGCGGAAGAAACTTATGACGAAACCATGGAAGAAATCAGTGAGTCTTACCAGCGTTCAGTTGCTGCATTGAAAGAAAAACTAGGTATCAACGAATCATAAGTTGAAGTGTATTTAGAGAGACGGCTGCCCTAGGGTGGCCGTTTTTATTTGTGTCTAGGCAGTAAGATTAAACGCTAACCTGATCCCAAAAGGCTTTGACAATCGGGTTGCTCAAGCTTTTCTTCAAGGTAAATAATCCCACATCGAAAGGTTCTAGCTCAGGGTGAACATCAATCACTTTCACGCTATCAGCCAACGGGCTGTTATCGAGTACCAGTTGTGGTACGACGCCCACACCAAAACCGAGCGACACCATGCTGACAATGGCCTCGTTACCTGACACTTGCGCATAAATAGACGGTTTGATGCCTTTGTGGCGAAACCATTGATCAATGCGTGTGCGGCCAATACCTTCCTCTGACACGATCATCGGCACCGTTTGCCAATCAATCATATCCAATTGATTCATGCCCAGCTTATGTAGCACTGCATCATCATTTGGCGCGATAAACACTAGTGGTGATATGGCAATACGCTTAAATTCCATAACCGAAGGAATCGAATTAGGGCGAGCGGCAATGCTGATGTCTTCGTGTTTATTTTGAACTCGGGCTATGGCGGGTACCGGATCGCCAGTGTGGATTTTGATTTCAATCTGCGGATAGCGCCCTCGAAATTTACTCAGGATACTATAGAGGAAGCTATAACTGGCGGTGACCGAACAGTAAAGGCTTAACTCTCCCTTAAGTTGCTCGGCGCTGCTGCCAAGGGATTGTTTAAACACATCCCATCCGGCTAAGGTTTCCCGTGCATAGCGTTGAAATTTTAGGCCGTCTTGGGTCAGTGCAACAGAGCGGTTGTCGCGAATAAAGAGGATTTGGCCAAGTTCTTCTTCAATCTGTTTAATGTGTCGGCTTAAGGTTGAAGCGCTCATGTGTAGAGCCTCACTGGTGCGGCTGAAGTGCAGGCTTTCACTTAAATGTAAGAAAACTCTGAGACTCTTAGTGTCCATAACTTAACCAATCTTGTTGATGTTTCACTTTTTGGGATACTGTTTTGCAAATATATCATTTTACGCAATGAGATGTTTGTTTTATTGTATCCACAAGCTGAATGATCAGCACAAAACAACAAGTTTTCTAATGGAGAATTACCATGCAAGTTTACTACGATAAAGACTGTAATCTTTCTATCATCCAAGGCAAAAAAGTTTCTATCATCGGTTACGGTTCACAAGGTCACGCGCACGCTTGTAACCTTAAAGACTCTGGCGTTGATGTGACTGTAGGCCTTCGTGCTGGTTCTTCTTCACGCGCTAAAGCGGAAGCTCACGGTCTTAAAGTAGCTGACGTTGCTGATGCCGTTGCTCAAGCAGACGTTGTTATGATCCTGACTCCAGACGAGTTCCAAGGTCAACTATACAAAGAAGAAATCGAGCCAAACATTCAGCAAGGTAAAACGCTTGCATTCGCACACGGTTTCTCTATTCACTACAACCAAGTTGAACCACGCGCTGACCTAGACGTAATCATGATTGCGCCTAAAGCTCCTGGTCACACGGTACGTTCTGAATTCGTTAAAGGCGGCGGTATTCCTGATCTAATCGCTGTTTACCGTGATGTTTCTGGTAATGCTAAAGATGTTGCACTTTCTTACGCGATGGGCGTTGGTGGTGGTCGTTCTGGTATCATCGAAACAACTTTCCGTGAAGAAACTGAAACTGACCTATTCGGTGAGCAAGCAGTTCTTTGTGGTGGTGCAGTTGAACTTGTTAAAATGGGCTTCGAAACGCTTACTGAAGCGGGTTACGCTCCAGAAATGGCGTACTTCGAGTGTCTACACGAGCTTAAGCTAATCGTAGACCTAATGTACGAAGGCGGCATCGCGAACATGAACTACTCTATCTCTAACAACGCTGAGTACGGTGAATACGTAACTGGCCCAGAGGTAATCAACGAGCAGTCTCGTGCAGCAATGCGTAACGCTCTAAAACGTATCCAAGACGGTGAATACGCTAAGATGTTCATCTCTGAAGGTGCGACTAACTACCCATCAATGACTGCACGTCGTCGTAACAACGCAGCTCACCCAATCGAACAAACTGGTGAGAAACTACGTTCTATGATGCCATGGATCGCAGCGAACAAGATCGTAGACAAAACTAAGAACTAATCCGCTTAGCTGAGTGATCAGCAGCCGATTGATCTTAAGACGTTTAGTCTAGGTTCAAAAGAAAAGCCGTACTGGGTAAACTGGTACGGCTTTTTTCATTTTTACCTCTGGGGTAGGTCAGTCTCAATATGGATAAGATTAGTTGGAAGTTGTTGAAAGCATTAGAAGAAAATGGTCGCCTTAGCTATTCAGAACTTGCCAAGTTAGTGCATTTGTCGGCACCTGCCGTGGCTGAGCGTATTAAAAAGCTCGAAGAGCAGGGTGTCATCACTGGTTATCAGGCCAAGATCAATCTTGAGAGAGCAGGGATTCCGATTACTGCACTGGTGGAATGTGAGGTGTATCGGACCAAGGAGCGTGAATTTAAAGAGCTGGTGCTCAGTCTTGATGAGGTACTGGACTGCTATAACGTCACAGGGCCTTCGGCATTCATCTTGCGTGTGGCGGTGTCATCTATGTCTCGCTTAGACATATTGCTAGAACGCTTGATTGATCTGAGCGACACTAAAACCATGATGATTCTATCTCAACCGGTTAAACGAGAGATGCCGCTCAATATTGAAGAAACTACAGGCTCGTTTCCTTAGGGACTTCTGCATTAATAGGTACTGCTTTGCGTGGCCACTGACTGACAATCATACCTGTGAAGATCAGTGCACAACCGAACAAAGCTCGGTCACTTAATACTTCATCCATAAATAGCCAGCCACCAATCACCGCAAAGACTGCCTCCATAGAAAGAATTAAAGCAGTAGTGCTCGGGGTCACCTGTCGCTGGGCAAGTGTTTGCAAGGTGAACGCAATGCCCGATGAAGCAACGCCTGCATAGACCAATGGCCACCAAGCCAGTTCAATGCTCTCAAATGTTGGTATTTCAAGCACAAAAGCCGTCAGACTCGCCCATAGAGTAGCCACAGCAAACTGCATAATTGAAAGCGGTAGAGCTGGAAGAGAGCGTGACAAGTAGCCAATCAATAATACGTGTAAGGTCCAAAATATAGTCCCCGCAAGCTCTAAGGCATCACCTTTATTAATAGCGAGGTTTGGGCCTATGGTTAAGATGTAAAAACCTGCTAAAGCAACGATTACCCCCATCCAAGTCAACCGATCAACTGCATGTTTAAATAACAGGCCGACTAAAGGGACTAGCACGATGTACATGCTGGTAATAAAGCCCGCATTACCTGCTGTGGTGTACAAAAGTCCTGTTTGTTGAAAGGTAAAACCACAGAATAGTAAAGTGCCCGCAGCAAGACTGCCTTTTACTAATGCCTTCATTTGATAGGCTTGTTTACTCTTAAAAATAAACAGTAGGGGGATTAGCGAAAGCGTCGCCAAAAGGAAGCGCACGGCATTAAAAGTATGTGGGCCAATGACTTCCATAGCGGTACTTTGCGCAACAAATGCGAATCCCCAGATGCTGGCGGTAAGCCATAAAAATAAGTGTGAAATAGACATGACATGCTCTCAATTTGTCGTTACAGTTGCCGCCTATTTTACGGTCAATAGCAATCATCAGAACAGTAATATACCTTTGAAAATAAGGTGGTTGCCCTTAATTAAGAAGGTAATTCTGATAGTCTGCTTTGGAATCTAAAGTCATTCATTGCGAGGTGAATCCTAGAATGGCACTTGAGTTTTGGTTAACCATAGCCCCCATCCTACTACTGCTCTCTTTTGGTCCGGGGCCAAATAATTTTACATCGATGTATAACGGTATTCGTGTTGGTGCCATGTCGGCGGTGATTGCGGTGATTGGTCGTAACATTGCGTTTATCATTTTGATGATCATTTCAGCTCTGGGTCTTGGAGCGGTGATTGTATCGTCATCATTTTGGTTTAACGTCGTAAAGTGGCTCGGTGTGGTCTACCTACTTTATATTGGTGTGAAGACTTGGTTGGCCGCAAAAGATAGTCTACATACCATGGAAGAAGATGGTGTGGTGGTGCCGAGCTCCCATTATTCGCGCATGCGTCAAGAATTCATGATCGCTATTAGCAACCCTAAAGCCGTGTTAATCTTCACTGCGATCTTCCCGCAGCTGCTGGATCTGAGCAAACCTGTGGCAATTCAGTTTACGGTGATTGGCGCTACCTTTGTCGTCACTGAATTCATCGCAGCTTTTTTCTATGCCATTGGTGGTCGCCAATTGCGCAAAATGATCCGTAGTCCAAAAGGTCTGGCGAACTTGAATCGTGGTATGGGTAGTATATTTGTTGCTGCCAGCGTCTTCCTCGCTACCGCAACGCGCTAATCTACTAAGTGATTAATATTTAAGATCAGAAATAAAAAAAGAGAGCCGTCGGGCTCTCTTTTCAGTTCTAAACGATTTTTAGACAGGGCTTAAGAGTGTTCAGCTAGAAACTCTTCGCTTAGGTATAACTCGGCGTTGCTGTTCACTTGAACATCGCGGTCAATGATCATTTCCGCGATTTCTTTTGCTTCTTCAAGTGAGTGCATTGTGTAGGTGCCACACTGATATTCATTTAGCTCAGGAATGTCTTCTTTTGCTTTCACGTTAATCACATCGTGCATTGCTGCTTTCCAAGCATCCGCGACTCTTCTCTCACTTGGTGTGCCAATCAAGCTCATGTAGAAGCCAGTGCGGCAGCCCATTGGAGAAATGTCGATGATTTCCACGCCGTCGCCGTTTAGGTGATCACGCATGAAGCCTGCGAAAAGGTGTTCTAGTGTGTGAATACCTTTTTCAGACAAGATCTCTGAGTTTGGAATACAAAAGCGTAAATCGAATACGGTAATGGTATCGCCCTTAGGTGTTTCCATAGTTTTTGCAATACGTACTGCAGGGGCGTGCATGCGTGTATGGTCTACTCGAAAGCTATCTAGTAGTGGCATGAGTGTTCTCTCCTATTGTCTCGCGTTTGATGTTGAGCGAGGTGAATGTTCATGTGCTCATTGTACATGAATTTTTTCTTCCGCAATGGGATGTTTGTGAGATTTTAAATGTTCCCAAGCGAGGGCTAAAGCGAAAGCGATACTCGCAAACAACATATTCTGACCAATAAACATTACCATGATAAGGCAACTGATTGACGCTAATACAGCAACCCAGCGTAGGGAGTCATTGAGTGTTTTGATGGCAGTTAGACACGTCAGTAAATAAATTAGCAAAAATGCACCGTTGGTCATTTCAATCAGCCACTCCATTTGCGTACCGAACAGTTCAATGTAAAGTAGCGACATCAAACACACGCCACCCACGAAGCTGACGGCACGAATAGGTGTGCCTTGCTTAGAGAGCATAGCAAAATACTGTGGTAATGCGCGTTGTTGTGCCATTGATTGCACCATTCGGGCAAAGCCTAAAATATAGGCGCCGACATTAGAGAAGGCGATGATATAGGCGCCGACTGCAAACCAGCGTTGTGCCTGCTCACCCAATAATGTTCCAACTAATAAAGCCAGTGACTGACTGTTGATGAATTCGTCACCGAACACTTTATGCTCGGCAATCATTAAGACTGTTGTTAAGTACAGCAGTACCACAATGACAATGCCGCCTAACAGTGCTATCGGAAAGTCTCGATTGGGGTTTTTAAATTCAGCGCCCATATGCGCCATGACTTCGATACCAAGAAAGCACCAAAAAATTGTACCCGTTGCAAGGAGCATACTTCCAAGCTCTGGCCAACTGCTTGGCTGTGCAATAATGTTGCTCGACATCGGTGCACCACTGAGTAGAAATAGCACGACAACCGTGACAATTAAGCAAACCACAACAATGCTTTGGAAGTTGGCTGAATTTTTCATTCCCGCAATAGAGAATAAAAGCATTCCTAACAAGGTCACTATACTAAGCAGAAAAATGGACTGTTCTGATAAGTTTAGTAACACTGCTAAATAGGCAGCTGCGACTTTAATAGCGACCGCTGGGCCCACTAATAGAATACTTAGGAATAGCCAGCCCACCGCCCGTTCAGCTTTCTGTCCTAAGACTTTTCCAATGTAATGGGAAGCTCCGCCAGCGGAAGGAAAGCGAGCGCCTAAAAAAGCGAAAACAAATGCAACCGGTACAATGATCAGTGCAGTGATGAGCCAAGCATAAAAGGCAAAACTGCCGGCTTGGGCGACCGACATGGCGGGAAGAATCATCAAGCCTGTGCCAACAAAAGTGGTAACAGTCATCGCCATTCCTTGTAATGGGCCTAAGCTCCTTTGGTATTGCATAGTCATATCCTAGTGAAAGTACTGTGATTTAATTTAGTAAAGGATAAAATGCATGGCATGATAAATCTGCTCTCACATTGTGTCCTTTAAGGATCAAAGTGCGGGTTTCACCAGCAAACTGTCGGTGAATAAAAATAAAAGGTTGAAAAATGACTTTAGACCGTTATGACGAGAAGATACTGGCCATGTTGGTGCAAGATGCACGCTCGTCTGTTTCTGATATCAGCCGTCAAGTAAACTTATCGCGCTCTGCGGTGTCCGAACGCATTAGGCGCATGGAAGAAAATGGCAAAATTACTGGCTATCATGCGCATATTGCGCTGACCGATGACAATCTGATTTCAGCTTATTTAGCGCTGACGTTTCGTCCCTTATGGTGCGAGTTAGTGCAGCCCTATATCGAGCGGATTCCTGAGATTAAAATGGCACATTCTATTAGTGGCGATATTGATCTGATGGTATTGGTTCAAGTGCCCTCTATGAAGCGTTTACATGAAATACGATTAGAGATGGATAGCTGGCCAAACATTGACAAGATAATGACGCATATGTGTCTGGCGACCAGATTAGATCGGCTATAGCTTTCGGTTTTCGGGTGCAATGTTTTATTTCGTTGTTTTCCACTATGCTAGGTATTTCAATAAACTGCTAGAGACCATGGCCTAATCAAGGAGGCGAGTCTGAAGGGATTGGATTTTATCGCACGTTGGCGTAATCGAGACTTCGCTTCGGATGACCTGTTGTTGCTTTCCGGTTTGGCGCTGGTTTGTGGTGTTTTGAGCAGTCTTACCATGACCGGTATGATTGAGCTATTGTATTGGTTCTCCTCCTCTTTATTACCTTCCCATAGTGAAAACTATGAAGAGCTATCACCCATTGCGAGGTTTACGTTACCCGTAGTGGCGTGTGCTTTGCTCTCATTGGTTTGGATGTTCACACCAGCTCGTTACCTCAAGGTCGGCATTCCTTATGTGGTTGAACGATTAAACTATCACCAAGGTAATTTGCCTGTTTTAAATGCGGTGGTGCAGTTTTTTGGCGCTTTTGTTGGCTTGATTGGTGGGCTTTCAATTGGTAAAGAAGGGCCTGCTGTACACATTGGAGCCACGTTTGGTAGTCAATTAGCACAGCGCTTTCGTCTGTCCTATATCGGTGTTGATACGTTGGTTGCCTGCGGTGTTGCGGGGGCGATTGCGGCGGCTTTTCAAACGCCGCTTGCTGGTGTGTTGTTTGCCTATGAAGTGATTTTCCATGAATATCGTTTGCGCTTGGTATTGCCTGTTTTGTTGTCTGCCATTGTGGCTACAGCGATCAGTCAGCTGGTTCTAGGGCGTATTGAAATTTTTGAACTGGAGACAGTTTTTCTACCCCTTTATCAGCTTGATGTTCTAGTGGCTTATGTCGTCTTGGCGATCTGCATCATTATTGCATCGGGGCTTTTTTATCAAGTGCAAAGACTTTTGTGGCGTTTGGGCTATTTACCTTTGGCGCTACGCTTTATGTTCGTTGGCCTTCTTACTGGCGCTGTTGGTCTCTATTTACCTCAAACCTTGGGCAGTGGTTACGATACCTTGAATGCCTTGCTCAGTGGCGAGGTGATTTTAATGTCACTGCTTGGCTTAGCGTTAGCAAAAGTCTTGTTAACCTCTATTTCAATAGGGTTAGGAATTCCCGGGGGGATGATAGGGCCAACCTTTGTGATTGGTGGAATGTTAGGTGCTCAAGTAGCCTTTTGGTTTGATACCGAGATTCCCGCTACCGCGGAATTAGCACTGTTTGTACTGTTAGGGATGGCTGGAATGATGGCGACTGCCTTTCAGGCACCTTTAACGGCGATAGTTGCTATGGTTGAAATGACCCATACTTCTGTGACTATTGCGCCAGCGATCTTGGTGATTGTGATGTCTTGCACGGCGGTACGTTTGCTGTTTAATCAGGATTCCATTTTTGTTGAGCGTATGAATGCTATGGGGCTGGTTTCAGAGTGGAGTCCAGTACAGCGCTTATTACGTCAACATGATGTGCGTAGTGTCGCCAGCAAGGTAGAAATTTTTCCTGAATTGCTTCAACTTGAACGGGTCCGTGATCTGGCATCGAATATGGTAGACTATATTGCGATCCAAAAAAATGGACTCCATTTCATTGTTTCAGTTTCTGAAATGGTTGAAAAGCTTAAGGAACTCGATGTCGGTCCACAGCGTTGGCTAATGGAAGACCAAGATCGGCAGGCGATGGATGTGTTACGTGCAGTGGCTGGAACTAAGGTAAGTGTTGTGGATGCTTCACTGTCATTGGCTGAGTTATTAAGTTGGCTGCATCGACATGAGCAGCATCAGGTCTTAGTTAGTTTTGCACAACAGCAGGAGTTGTGGTTGGTAACATCGCGACAACTTGATCAAATGTTAATGAAGGGGTAGCCATGCTTTGGGTTAAAGCATTTCATATCGTGGCAGTGGTATGCTGGTTTGCAGCGTTGTTTTATTTGCCTCGTTTATTCGTTTATCACGCAGATGCTAAGGATGTAGAAAGCATCGAACGTTTTAAAGTCATGGAGCGAAAACTGTATCGCGGCATTATGACCCCATCGGCGATTGCGACGGTGGTGCTTGGTGCTTGGCTTGTTTCTTATGGAACGGACTATTATTTTAGCTCTGGTTGGTTCCATGCCAAAATGCTGCTAGTGGTAATGTTGCTCGGCTATCATCACGCTTGTGGCAGATTATTAAAGAAATTTGCTAACGATGAAAATACGCGTAGTCATGTGTTTTACCGTTGGTTTAATGAATTTCCTGTATTAGTACTCATCGGCGTTTGTATACTCGTCGTTGTGCGTCCTTTTTAATTTTTATCGTATTTATGGATCCTGTTATGAGTCGTTCTGAAGAATTGTATTCCCGTGCCCAGAAACATATTCCTGGTGGTGTAAACTCGCCAGTTCGAGCTTTTAATGGCGTGGGTGGATCGCCGATTTTCTTTCAAAAGGGAGAGGGTGCTTATGTTTACGATGAAGACGCTAAGCGCTATGTTGATTACGTAGGGTCTTGGGGGCCGATGATCCTTGGCCATTCTCACCCTGATGTGATTGATGCAGTTCGCAAGCAGTTGGACTTCGGTTTGAGCTTTGGTGCACCAACTGAAGTGGAAATCACCATGGCTGACAAGGTTTGTGAACTGGTGCCATCAATGGATATGGTGCGCATGGTGAACTCTGGTACGGAAGCGACCATGAGTGCAATTCGTTTGGCGCGTGGTTACACTGGTCGTGACAAGATTGTTAAGTTTGAGGGCTGCTACCACGGCCATTCTGATTCATTGTTGGTGAAAGCGGGTTCTGGCGCTTTAACATTGGGGGTGCCTAATTCTCCTGGTGTGCCAGCTGATCTTGCGCAACACACTATCACGCTACAGTTTAATGATATCGAAGAAGTGAAGTCGTGCTTCGCTAAAATCGGTGATCAGATTGCTTGTATTATTGTTGAACCTGTTGCAGGCAACATGAACTGTATTCCTCCAGTAGCAGGTTTCCTTGAAACACTGCGTGAAGTATGTGATCAGTCTGGGGCGGTGTTGATTTTTGATGAAGTTATGACGGGCTTCCGTGTTGCACTAGGTGGCGCACAAGAGAAATTTAACATCAAGCCTGATCTAACAACATTAGGTAAAGTAATTGGTGCGGGTATGCCTGTCGGTGCTTTTGGTGGTAAACGCGAAATCATGGAATACATCGCACCCCTAGGTCCAGTCTACCAAGCAGGTACTTTATCAGGTAACCCTGTTGCTATGGTGGCGGGCTTGGCGGTACTAAATAAAATCAGCGAGCCTGATTTTCATAAAACGTTGGAAGCTAAAACTGTAGCGCTGATGAACGGCATTCAGGCAGCTGCGGATGAGCTGAATGTGCCGTTGGTGACAGTATGTGCTGGTGGTGGCATGTTTGGCTTGTTCTTTACCGAGTTGGAAAAAGTGACGACGTTTGCCGATGTACTGAAGTGTGATACGGAGAAATTCAAGCTCTTCTTCCACTACATGCTTGAAGAGGGGGTTTATCTAGCGCCTTCTGCGTTTGAAGCAGGTTTTACCTCTCAAGCGCATACCGATGAAGACATCGCGTTTACTGTTGCTGCGGCAAAACGCGCGTTAGCGAAACTTGCATAGGTAGGGATCCTTAATGAAGGAAGACAATATGCCTGTCGAAGAGACTGAAAAAGAAATACTAAAGGAAGATGTTGATGGTAGTGATAGTGCTGCCACAACTCAGAAACAGCCGCACCGCGGTGTGTACTTGTTACCCAACTTGTTTACCACTGCAGCTTTGTTTTCTGGTTTCTATTCTATTATCGCTGCAATGAATGGCAACTTTACCCATGCCTCGGTAGCGATTTTTATATCAATGGTATTAGACGGCTTGGATGGACGTGTTGCACGTTTAACCAGAACTCAAAGTGCTTTTGGCGCGGAGTACGATTCGCTAGCGGATATGGTGTCGTTCGGTATTGCTCCTGCATTGGTGGCATTTACTTGGGCGCTGGCGCCTTTAGGTAAAGTGGGTTGGATAGCTGCCTTTATTTACGCAGTGGGGGCAGCACTTCGTTTGGCTCGATTTAATACCATGATTGGTAGCCAAGATAAGCGTTATTTTACTGGCTTACCAAGCCCATCCGCTGCCGCCATTGTTGCTGGTGTCATTTGGGCTTCAGAAAGTGCAGGGGTGTCAGGCGATCAAGTAGCCAGTGTGATGGCATTGTTGGTACCTATTACGGGCTTGCTAATGGTGAGTAATGTTAAATATCGCAGCTTCAAAGATCTAAATATTAAGGGTCGAGTACCGTTTGTTGTGCTTTTGATTGCGGTATTGATATTGGTGCTGATTGCGCTTGAGCCAGCATTAGTGCTTGCGATTATGTTTTGTGCTTATGGTGTTTGGGGATTGCTAGGTATCTTTATTAAGCAGCTTCGTTAAGCAGAGCAAAGCCCCACTCCAGAAAAGCCCGCTACTTATTATGTAAGTAGTGGGCTTTTTGCTTTTACGGGTTCTAGTTAAGTCTTCTTAGAATCTCTAAAAAGTACCGGTTGTTTATTTGTTGATCGATTGGTGTCTGGGGTTGATTGATAAATAGCTCTGGGGTCAGATCCCTTCTATGTACCAGCTTCCAGTGCCTATTATCTGTTAAGGGATCTGACCCCTTTCTCACCAGCAAGGGGGGGAGGGGTCTGGCAACCTTGATAACAGCTTGTTTTGCTAATGGTTGGCTGTTAAATGATCAGCAACAGCTTGATTGTGATTGATAAATGATCAAATCTGCGTTTTTATCGCAATAATCGCAACTTTTTTAAAATTATTTTAAAAAATGCTTGCGCTGAAAATTCTGATGCGTATTATACGCACCCACTGACACGGACAACGCTTCACAACAACGAAGCACACCGCGTCAGACGCTCTTTAAAATAGATAATCAGATAATTTGTGTGGGCGCTTGCTGGAGACTTCTCAAAAACTTTGAAGTCTTAAACAAGTGACCATGTCAATTCGCTTTACGTTCTTTAATCTTCGGGTTGAAGAATATAGTAAAAGTCAGACGTGATTCACGAGTTTGAGCAAACTTTTTAAACTGAAGAGTTTGATCATGGCTCAGATTGAACGCTGGCGGCAGGCTTAACACATGCAAGTCGAGCGGTAGCACA
>NZ_LIQF01000003.1 GCF_001418205.1 Marinomonas fungiae
TGATAAGCCTGCAAACAGCCGCATTGAGGTTATCTCGTAGAGAGCATCTTCCATCGCAGGATCACTCATGTTGTACCAGTTCTGCATAAAGTGAATACGCAGCATGGTAGCGAGAGGATATGGACGTCGACCATTGCCAGCTTTGGGGTAGAAGGGTTCAATTTGAGCTTCAAGCTGCTGCCATGGAATCAGTCCATTCATTCGAGCAAGGAAAAGCTCTTTGCGGGTTTTGCGGCGTTTGCTGGTAAATTCGGTATCGGCGAAGGAGAGCTGGTTCATGCAGGGTAGGAGTCACAGTTAATTTAAGTCGGCAAGATTGTCTCATGTTGCCAACTTAATCGCATGTTCCTTAATCTTGGCGCAACATTATGGTGTTCCTACTAGATTACTTGATTGGACAACTAATCCACTGGTATCTCTTTATTTCGCATCCCTAAAAACAGATTCAAATCTAAGTTTTTTTTCAACAGATGATAAAGATGGCTATATTTTTATATTAAAAGATATTTCTGTATTTGATGATTTTGAAAAGCTAGATTTTTATGAAGGCGGTTATAATCGTGAGCACTTTGAGTCGGTTACTGATTTTTACACTAAGCCACTTAAAGAATTTAGGTTTTACGAAAATGCACTATTCATAAGACCTGAGTATGTGGATCAACGATATAGAAACCAATCTACTATTCTAATGTATGAAGTAAGGCCCGGTGACCGTTTTCTTCATCTACCTGATCAGGTTAGGGTGCTCAAAGTGCCTGCTATGATAAAACATCAGGTTAGGGTTTATCTAAGGCAATTAGGAATATCAAATGATTTCATCTATCCGAGCTTGGAAGGAGCTGCTCGCAAAGCAGTACTAGACGTTTTTGACTCACCAACTCCCACTTAGTGGAATGGATTAGTCTCTAATGACTTTCAGGTAGCGATAGTAGAGTTCTATCTCACCTGATTCCAAGTTTACTTCAAGGGTTCCTTGGTCTAAGCAGTCCCTTGCTTTATCAACTACGGTGAATGCTAGATCAATAATTTTTTCTGGGTTAACAATTGTTGTTTGCTGGTACGAAAATGTTTCGATATTTCCGTCCCAAGGATGTTGAGGGTACATAGCTATAGTCTCAATATCACGATCAAACTGGAAAAAATAATTGGGTTGGTTTTTAAATTGAGCTTTGGCCATCAGGCTTGCATTGTGAAGGAACGAGTTTCTAAGAGCATAAAGTGCTTTGATGTCTTCACTGTTTTCTGGGTAGGACGCAAAGTAATAAAGTGCTTTTTTAATACAGCTCGCATCTTTATTTTTAAAAGCTTCCATATCGCTTCGTTTATAAGCGAAGCCTATTTGCTCAATGATGCCGAATGCCCCTACTATAGGAACAAAATTTTTAGAATATTCTAAATGTCGGGAGTGGTTAACTTCTCTAAGAACGGTAGGTAGTACAGATCTGAGTAGTCCGTCCTTTAGTCTGTAAACTCCTTGATGCCCTAAGTGAGCGTATGCCAGCTCATGTAAGCTGAGTTCTTCAACAGTCTTGTTTTGCCAATGAGTTGTATCCATTATCATCCTGAAAGAGTTAGTGGTACTACATAAAAGATCTGGAGAGCTATTTTTTATTTCCATTATGATATATCAATTGTTCAAACACTGAACCCCATCTAACTTCCCCCAATTCCATACCGCCTTACTCTTGGTGGTATGGAAACGAAACGTACACATTCACCCCTTGCTGCTTTAAGCAGCGCTAAACCAACTTCCGAGATTGGCTTTGCGGCTTTGTCCCTAGAGTCTGCTACAGATGGTTGGTATCAGCTTTTGCCTGCGGGGCATTTCAAAGCTGTTGATGGCCGCCCATATGATGTGGTCGGTGGTCAATGGTTCTTGGATGAATCCACAGCACTGTCATTGATCGCGGATCTTAAATCACGCGTCAATCCCACCGTGATCGACTACGAGCATCAAACGCTTTTGGCCGATCAAAATGGCCAACCAGCACCTGCATCCGGTTGGATCAAGGACACCCAGTGGCGCGAATCCGGTTTATGGATCAAAGCCGATTGGACGTCCCGTGCCGCTGACTACATCAAGGGCGGTGAATACTGCTATCTGTCTGCTGTGTTCCCCTACGACAAACAGACAGGCAAGCCCCTGTCTTTGCACTCCGCTGCATTGGTCAACCGTCCAGGTCTCGACGGGCTGAATGCTGTCGCGCTTCGTTCCCTCCATATTTCCACTCCTGCCAGCCAACAAGAGGACACTCTGATGGATCGTGCCAAGCTCATTGCCGCCCTAGGTCTAACCGACGCGGCCACCGATGACGACATCCTTGCCAGCTTAAAGCAGCTACAAGATGACAAACAAACTGCTACCAGCGAGTTAGCCACTTTAAAAGCCAACCCGCCAACAGCTCAGGTCGATCCGGCCCAGTATGTACCCGTTCAGGTGGTCACCGATCTGCAAGTCGAGATCGCCGCCTTGTCCGCACAGCTGCAAACAGGTGGCCTAGACAAGCTAATCGACGACGCTAAAAACGATGGTCGTTTACTGCCTGCCATGGAGTCTTGGGCCCGTGAATTAGGTCAGTCGAACTTTGCCGCGTTGAAAACCTTCCTTGATCACGCTAAGCCAGTTGCCGCCTTAAAAGCCATGCAAGCAGGGCAGGAGGCACCGCCAGCACAGACGGATGCTCATGGTCTTAACGAAGACGAGCTGACGGCTGCCAAGCTCACAGGCAAAACGCCAGATGAGTTTGCCGCGCTGAAGGCTAAGTAAGCCTAGCCCTTTAACGATTCATTTAGATAGGAGCCGCAATATGGCCATCATTACTCCCGCTCTGATCACCGCGCTGTTTACCTCTTGGAAGGGGGACTTTAAAAACGGTGTGGAATCCGCCAAGCCACAATGGTCCAAGATCGCCACGGAAGTGCAGTCCAACAGCAAGTCGAACACTTACGGCTGGCTGGGCAAGTTCCCGAAAATGCGTGAATGGATTGGTGATCGTGTTATCAATTCCATGCAAGCCCATGGCTACACCATCACCAACAAAACCTTTGAAAGCACCGTAGGCGTGGACCGTGACGACATCGAAGATGACAACGTCGGCATCTACGCGCCTATCTTCTCGGAAATGGGCCGCACCTCCGAGATCCAGCCAGATGAGCTGATCTTTGGTCTGCTCAGTGCTGGTACTAGCACCTTGTGTTACGACGGTCAGAACTTCTTTGACACCGACCATCCCGTTTACCCGAATGCTGATGGCACAGGCACCGCCGTGTCCGTTGCCAACTGGGACGATAACGCTGGCTCAGGGACACCTTGGTACGTGCTAGACAACTCCCGTGCCATCAAACCACTGATCCTGCAAAACCGTCGTGCGCCAGCTTTCCTGTCTATGACCAAGCTCGATGACGAGCATGTCTTCACCGCTAATGAGTTCCGTTTTGGGGTGGACTGTCGTCGCAACGTGGGCTTCTCGTTCTGGCAGTTGGCGTATGGCTCACGCAAAGAGCTAAACGCCGACAATCTCTGGGCAGCGATCTCTGCCATGCGTGAGTTCACCGCCGATGGTGGTCAGAAGCTAGGCATCAAACCCACCACATTGGTGGTGCCACCTTCATTGGAAAAACAAGCTACACGCATGCTAGAGCGCGAGCTAGACAGCAACAGCTCCAACGAACTCAAAGGCAAGCTAGAGCTAGTGGTGGCGGACTACCTATAAGTCCGCTTTCGCCGAACATACGCAATCCTTAAAACGGAGAGGTCAATGACATGCCGATCACCATTAAGTCCCAAATCGAAGGCTATCGCCGTGCGGGTGTGGCGCACTCTAAAACGCCTGTTACACACCCTGATGGCACTTTTTCAGAAACGCAGCTGGCCCAGCTCGAAGCGGACCCGCGCATTACGCTCACGTTGGACGCCGCGACCGATTCGTCAGATTCAAATGCGACGAATTCTGGGGCCATGGACCCGCAGCGCCTGGCTGAGCTGGTAGCCCATATCAACCAGCTCGACAAAGACAACCCATCCCTATGGATGGACAGCGGTGCGCCAAAAGCCTCGTCCATGCCAAATGGCACCAGCGCTGCTGAGCGCGATGCTGCATGGGATGCGTTGGTCGCTCAACTGGACGCTGAGGGCTAACCATGTACTGCACCCGCGACGATCTGCTCGACAGTTTTGGCACAAACGTCATTGAGGACTTGGAATACGGGCGACCTAATGCCGTGACCGAAGCCATCGAAGACGCTAATGGTTTGATCGACGGCTATCTCGCCGCTCGTTATCCATTGCCCTTGGTAACCGTGCCTGCTGTGTTGAAGCGGATCGCCCGCGATCTGGTGCGCTACGGCTTAGATATCGCCCCATCAGATGTGGTTAGCAAGCGCCGTGATGAGGCGGTGAAGTTCCTGATGTCGCTCTCTAAAGGGGAAGTGACATTAGGCATGCCCGCCGCCTCCGAACCAGAGAGCCTAGACACCGCAGAGATCCAATCGGATGGCCATGTGTTTCGCCGCACGGATAACTCATTCCTATGATCGAGTCTATCGAAAGCCGCCTAAACGGTGCCGTGGAATACGTTGCCAGTGTGGTAGATCTATCCCTCGCCATGGAGCGACATTCTAACCACCGAGTAGCGGCCTACGTGGTGCCCATCGCCGAGCGTCCACAGCCTGTGCCACCCAGCGCGAGCCGCAAAGCCGCTCAGCAAGTGGACATGATGTTTGGCGTGGTGATTCGCGTGTCCGTGCTCAATGACAAAGACGGCCAGCGTAGCCGTTCGGTTTTACAAGAGGCCCGCGACGCTATCCGCGAACGCTTATTCGCCTGGATGCCAGAGGGCGCAACCGTAGGCTTTCAGCTGGGGGCGGGCGATTTAATGAAGATGGAAAAAGGCACCATTTGGTGGCTCGACCGTTACCTCACTCAATGCCAACGAACCGCCATTGCTCAATAGGAGACGATCATGAGTAACAGTTCCAAACGCCGATTAGTCCTGATCGGCCTAGAAGACAACACCGGAGCCGTATCTGGCCCCATGCAAGTCATTGAAACGCTCTCGGGTTTTGATATGAAGCCAGTCGGCGAGACCATCACTCGTGATGTGGTGCGCCCATCCATGTCTAAAACAGGCAGCATGGTCGGCGCTAAGAATTTCGACATCACACTGCCGATGGAACTAAAGGCCGGTGGCCTAGATGGCGGCACCGTCCAACAGCCAGAGCTGCACGCTGCACTGCTGGCTTGTGGTCTAGTGCTACAAGCTGCAAAAGTGATCCATGTAAGCGGACTAACCGCTGGTTACTCATTCCAGGACACCATCGACAATACGACTGCTTCTAATACGGCTGGTGAACTGATCCATGCCGTGATGGGCACAGAGTCGGAGCTGTATGTCATTGTCGAAAACGAGCCTGCTATCGGTGATGAACTGTCTATTGGTACGGCAACGGCGACGGTAACAAGTATCGAAGACGCCTTGGTATGTCGCCCAACGTCCAACCGAACAGATTTTAAAAAGGTCACAGTACACGGTCACTATGACGGCCAACGCCGCATTGCCACCCATGCGGTGGCGGATTTGTCCTTTGATTGGTCAGCGGGTCAGTCTGTTACCGCTAACTTCACGTTAAAAGGTAACTACGATTCCCCAGCAGACACGCCAATGCCAGATGCAGAATACAGTGATGCCTTTCCTGCGATTGTTGAGAGCGCAGGCATGACGCTGGACGACTACCCAACCGACCAAGGCACGATTGAAAAGCTCAGTTTTTCATTGAGCAATGAAATCACCGCTGTACCAGACGTAAACAGCCCAAGCGGTCGTGACAGTTACCGTATCTCAGACCGTGCTCCGACAGGCTCCATTGATCCAGAGTCTTTGGCTCTTAACGATTTCAACCCATTCGAGTATTGGGAAAACGGCAACAAGGCCGCGATCTTCGCAACCCTTGGCAAAGAGCTGGGCCAGCGTGTCTCCATCGTGCTGCCTGCCACTCAGTTCACATCGATCAGTGACAAAGAGCGTGCAGGCAGTGATGCCTATGATCTGCCCTTCGATGTGACGGGTAAATCCGACAACGAATTCTTTTTGTTCTTCCACTAATCCGGCGCTGACCACAGCCCACTATTAAAGGTACTAACCATGACATTACGCCTAAACACACACCGTACTTTTGCGAAGTCAGTAAACATCGAATATCTCGACGATAACGGCAAAACCCAAAAAGGCGCTTTTGGTGCGACCTTCAAGATCTTGCCTAACACCGAGTTAATGGACGACAGCAACTCAGGTAAGCGTGTCTTGGATATGGTGCTGGTCAGCATCAAAGAAGATGAGCTAGAGCTCATTGGTGCAGATGGCCAACCGCTAAAAGGTGCTGAACTTCTGGAAGCTGCCAAGGCGGATCCAACTATCGCTAATGCTCTGATGGATACCTACAACGAAGGTGTCGCAAAAAAGGCCCGCAACCGAATTTAGTTGAAGTTGCTAAGTATCTGGCTGGGTCATCTAAAAAAGGTGCCCCAGCAGATAACGATGAGCTAGATGCACTGCTTCCCGAAGAGGTTGCGGCATCCATCAAAGCCAAACGCACCCAAGAGTGTGAATCCGATGACTGTTGGGTGCTCCCTGAAAACTGGACTGCGACCATGCTGTTTCTACAGTGCAAATCCTGCTGGCAATACAGTGCCATGGGGCAGCTACTGGGTATGAATTACAGCGCGGTCGATGTGGTGATCAACCGAGCGTTTGAAGAGCCGGTTGAAAGTGAAGACTTTCGACGCTTTCAAGCACTGGAACACCATTTCATAAACGAGATTAACGAGTCGTAACCTATGTCTGATATGAAAGTTCGCCTAAGACTGCAAGCTAAGGACGATGGTCTCAAAGCCACCGTGAAGGATGCTGCGCAGTCTGTAGATGAGCTTTCTCAGTCATCGGAAAAACTCGATAAAGAAACCAAGCAAGCCACCGACTCACAGGATAAGTTTGGCGACAGTGCCAAAAAATCCGGTAAGAAAGTCAAAGATGCCAGCGATTCTAATGCTCAAGCGTCTAAATCTACTGCGGACTTCTCCAGTAAGCTAAAAGGTGGTGCTGTCACTGCTGGTGTTTGGGCTGCTGCCACAGTTGCTGCAGGTGTGGCCGCCGCTGGCATGGTGGCGATTGTTCGCACCGATGCCATCCGTGAGATCAATAACCTTTCTGATACTCTAAATGTTTCCACAGCCTCCCTAACCGAGTGGCAATACGCGGCTGGCCAAATGGGCTTAGAGAGCGACAAAGTCGGTGATATTTTCAAAGACGTCAGTGACAAAGTGGGTGATTTTGTCACGACCGGCGGTGGTGAAGCGGCTGACATTTTTGAAAATCTCAACGTCCAGGTCAAAGACCTCCAAAGCCTTTCCCCCGACGAACAATTTCTCAAGATCGCGGACGCCTTAGACGATGTAAACCGCAACCAGCAGATCTTCTTTTTAGAGTCCATCGCTGACGATGCCAGCCGTTTGTTGCCATTACTGGATAACGGTGCCCAGCGCTTGATTGCCATGCGCCGTGAGGCTCAAGTCTTAGGGGTGTCCATCTCGGATATTGACGCTGATATCGTTAGCCAAGCTGCTGGTGAAATGAGCCGATTAAAGGCGCTAGGCGAAGGCACTGCCAATTCTCTTGCTATCGAGTTTGCGCCAATCCTATCTGCTGTATCTGGTGGAATCGTTGATTGGGTGGTTCAGGCTGGGGGCTTTCGTAATGCCATTGGCTGGGCGGTTGATGGCTCGGTATCCGCTATTGGTTTCTTGCTCGACTACGGTCGTATGGTGGAAATCTGGCTAACCGGTATCACCAGCTACGCGCTCCAATTTGCTACCTATGCGACTGAAGGCATGGACGCTTATGCGGATGCGATCAGTAGTGTCATTAACACAGCGCTTTATCCCTTTCAGCAAGCGTACAGCTATGTCTTTGACGGTTTAGCAACGGCTATGCGTCGCGTGTCTGGTTTGGTTGGTCCTTTCTCGGATGAGTTTGAGGCCGCTGCCGATATGCTAGATGCCGCCAGTATTAAGGTGCGTGATTTTCGCGTCGAAGCGGAGGATGTTGCTCAGGTAAATGATGCGATCGCAGCATCATATCAAACCGTTAGCGATCGCCTTGCTGAGCTGCTGGAAAGTGAAGATCCGAGCGTTCTACTAAAAGAGAACTTGGCGGATCTCCGTGCTGAAATGGAAGAAACCGCCAAAGCTAACCAGGCATTACAGGCAAGCCAAACCTCCGATACGGCCAGCAAAGCTACGATCGATGCTAATCAAAAGATCATTGACAGTCTTCGCGAAGAATTACAGCTGCTTGGTATGACCGAGCGTGAACGTGCGATCGCTCGCCAAACGAACCAACTGGATATCAATGACAAAATTGCGCTGACGGAGACCGTTAAGGCTCAGATCGTTGAAGTTGAGGTATTGGCGGGCAAGATCTACGACCTGGGCGAAGCGCAAAAAGCCGCCGCCAAAGAACAGGAAGATTTCAAGAAACAGTTAGACGATGCCAATACGGCCGCACAGCGATTCCTGCAAGATGGCAACCTGGGGGAGATTGAAGGCCTCGAAAGTATCCAGGAGCAACTGCGGGATGCCATGAGCGTCAAAGGCATCACTTCCGATATGGAAGCAGATTTCTCTGAAGCGATCGATAAGATCCAAAGCCGTATTGGTGAGCTGAAGTTTAACAATATGGTTGATGGCCTAAGCTCTGGCATTTCGGCGCTGCAAGGGCTGACTGAACAAGGAACGGACAGCTACCAAAAAATGCAGATTGCTTTGACCGCGTTTAACGTGGTTCAAGGTGTGGCAGCCGTTCTGCATCAATTGAAAGATGGTGATCCATACACGGCATTTGCCCGTGCCGGTGCAACCTTAGCGGCTGTGGCTCAGTTAGGCGTGGCGATTAATGGTGGTGGCGGTTTGGATGTCAGTGCTCAACGCCAAGCTAGCCAAGGCACTGGCACCGTTTTAGGTGATGCGTCTGCTAAATCCGAATCCATTCTTAAGTCCAATGAGCTGATTGCCGAAGCAGTTGAAGAGATCGTGGGTATCAACCGCTCAATGTTGGATGCGCTATTAAATCTTGAGGTATCCATTAATGGTGCTGCACTACAGATTACCCGTCGCTGGGATGATACCGTTTTGGCTCCACAGGCCGTTGAGCTGGGCGGGATTTCGTCCGTCTCCGGCTTGTTTAGCTCGATCTCTGAATCGCTCAACATCCTAGACCTTGGTGGTTTGATTGCGGATATTGCGGGTGCCAGTGTGAAAGGCAAAGATTCTGGTCTAGTCCTAGAAGCACCGAATCTAACCAATATCTCAGCGCAGTCTTACGCAACCTGGGAAGAGCGTAAAAACTGGTTGGATGATTACGATACCAAGTGGCAGTTCACCGATCTTGATCCTCAAATCACTCAACAATTACGTCTAGTGATTGGTGGCATTTCCGACAGTGTGCGTGCAGGTGCTGAGCAGTTAAACATGTCTGGCGATGCTATCGACCAGGCTATCCAGTCGTTTGCGCTAGAACGCACCTTAATTAGCTTAAAGGGCCTTACTGCTGACGAACAGCAAGAGGAACTGCAGGCTGTCTTTAGTGCCATGTTTGACGATATGTCGATGCATGTCATGCCATGGTTGGTGGAATTTCAACAAGCGGGCGAAGGTCTTGGCGAGACACTATCCCGCTTAGCGACGGAGGCTTCGGCGGTAGATAATGTCGTTGGTATGCTGGGTCTGACTTTTGGCACAGTAGACGACCAACTACGTGCGAAAACTAATCTGGTTTCAGCGATGGGCGGATTGGAGGAATTCGTCAGTGCTTACAGTTCCTTCTCCGATAAGTTCCTAAGCGAAGAACAGCAGTTCGCCAATGCCCGTGATCAACTACAAAGCGCCTTTGCTCAATACGATGCCATCCTTCCTGCAAGCCGTGAAGACTACTTAGCGCTGGTCCAGGCTCAAGATGCGGCCACCGATGCGGGTGCAAAAAATATCGCTAAACTGTTCGAGTTAAGCACCGCCGCCGATGAATATTACTCAATGCTCGAAGATCGTGAAGATGAGCGACAGCAGGAAGAAGAGAGACGCTTGAGCGCTATCCAGCAGGCGGAAGAGCAACGTTTAAATGTCATAGAGCAAACCAATCAATCTGTAAATAATTTGGTCGAGAGATGGTCTAGCCAAGAAGATGTACTAGCAGATGCGAATCTGAGAATTGAAGAGTTTAATCGCTCATTGAGCCGTAGTGGTGATCAATTTATAGATGCTAAGCAAGAGCTACTAGATTATATCGATTCACAGGATAGTGCTTCAGAAAGTGGCCGGATTCTCATCGCAAACGCCTTAGGGCTTGCTGATGCAATTGAACAGTTGGATGCGTCAGCAATGCGTGCGACTCAGTCTTTGGACTCTGCTAGGGTTGCCCTTATTGGGGCATTAAACACCGAACTAAGTGATCTAGAGTCTGAACAGCAAGCTCTTGAAAACCAGTTATTAACTGCGAAACAAGACTACAGCCAAGTGTTACTGAAAGATATTTCCGATTTGCAGCGTATGTATGACGGATTATCAGAGACCTTAGAAACAGCTCGAAGCAATCTAATCAACAGTTACAGGCATGAACTGGATTTAGCGAATCAAGCGTACGATCAACTCGAACAGAACTTATTAAACGCCAAAGAAGCATTGCAACAAGCAAGAGAAGACCGTATTTCTGCACTAAATAATGAAATTCAACAGCAGAAAAACGTTCAAAATGAAGCCGAGAAAATGGCCAGCACTTGGCTAAGTTTGTCAGACCAATTAGCAAATACTAGACGAACGCTTCAGAAAGATGATGCTCTTCGGGTGGGCAATGTTCAAACTCAGTATTATAGCGGCGTTCTGTCTGATGCTTTAACCGGCAATCAGTCAGCTATCTCGGACCTACCTCGGGCAGCCACTGACTATGTGTATGAGTTAAAACAAGGGGCTGCTTCTGGCGCTGAATACCGTGAACAAATGGCTATCCTTGAGTCTCAAATTCTTTCAGTAGAAGCCCTGACATTAGATAGAAAGACGACTCAAGAAAAGATTGCGGATGCTGCTGAACTTCAAGCCAAGCAGCTGGCTTCTACTGTTTCCGCTCTTGAGGATCAGGTGGAGCTAACTAATGGAATTCAACGCACACTCTTAACCCTAAACGCAGCAAATGATGCCTATATTACTGCACAAACAGAGTTATCAGAGTTTCAACATCTAGACAGTATTGAATATTACCAAACTGAAATTGAGCGATTGGAGGCTGGAAACAAAAGCCTCATCAGCATAGATGAAGCTCAATTAGCCTATAATAAGGCATCGTTGGCATTGGTTGACTCACATCACAAAGAGCAAATTGAGGCGCTAGAAGACGAGAGAGATGCTCTAGAAGGGATCGATGACTCGGTTGTGTCATTAGATAATGCACGATCGCAATATGAGCGAGCCAATTTGAGTTTGGTGGCATCAAATCATGCAACGCAAATGGATATGCTACGCAATCAGTTGAACTACTTACAGCAAATTAATAGTGGACAAACCACATTGGCTGAGGCGCTTGCAGCGTATTCGTCTCTTGGGGGAGGTGCTCTACCAAAATTTGCCAATGGTGGCATTGCGTCTGGGCCAGTGAGTGGTTACCCAGTTGAATTGCACGGAGTAGAAGCAGTCGTACCTCTTCGAAATGGGGCCATCCCCGTCAATATCTCTAGCACTAAATCTAATGATGTATTGCTAACTCAAGTCTTAAATGAGTTAGCCAGTCTTCGCAAAGACCATAACAATGCAGGCCATGAGCAGAAGAAGGCTATCGATAAACTGAATGCGATGACCAGCAAATGGGATCAATTAGGGCTTAAGGTGAAAAGCGCATGAGAATTATAAAGCCGATAAAGCCCCAAAATATTGAAACGAATGTTGCGAGCGAATATGAACTTTGGGCACCAGAAGAAGCGATTCCAGCTGGTCAATATCGACGTGCTTTGGATAGGAATGGTATCGAGCGGGTTTATTACGCGAAAGCTAACAATACTAACAAGAATCCCGTGGACAACGTTGCCATTTGGTCAGAGGTAAAACCGACTGTCTCCTATGCTATGTTTGATGGCTATGTGGACACCTTAACTCAGAATGAAGAACTAATACACGTTAAGTTCTTAGTATCTAAAGCGTCGTATTTATGTCTATTCGGCTTAGAAGCCGAAGATGTTCAGATCATCACACGTAAAGATGGGGTCATTATTGGTAATGATGCCCTTAGCCTTTTAATCAAAGGTGAACGTGATAGCCCTTTGGCGTTTTGCTTTGGTGAAAATGAGTTTCGTCGCACCTTAATTCATCCTATCCCAGGCCTGTACAAAAGCGTTGAGTTAGAAATCTTTATTAAAACGTCACCAGGATACACAGCAAAATGTGGTTTTTGTACGCCAGGATGGGCAATTCCTATTGGAATAACTGAATGGGGGTTCAACGTTTCGATTGATGATTACTCCGGAAACTATGTGAATGACTTTGGCGAAAATGCGTTTGAGAGACGGCCTTGGTCTAAGCCTATGGATCTCGACATCATCATACCTACGTTGCCAGATGGCCGAGAAGCCGATCGAGTTTATCGACAGTTGACTGATTTGCGATCAACACCATTGGTCATTGATGCAAATAACGAGAGCACAGATCGAGAGTTGCTCATTACTCTTGGATATTACGCAAAGGTAGCCATGTCATCGGTTTACGTAGGTGAGACACGACTAAGCTTAGAGATTAAGGGGATCATTTAATGTCAGAAATTAATGACGAAAACTATCAGATCGAAACCCGTCTACAGGAAATGGGGCCATCGCCATCACCTAGCCGTCCTAGGCTATTTGAAGATGAGATGTATAACATGCTGGAGCAATTTGAGGCGCTTCCAGAAAATTATAATGCTCTCATATCTGAACTAAATAATGGTTTTTCTTGGGTGAGTAGCCAGCTTACGAAGGTCTCACAAGAGCGTGATACTGTTGAGAACATCAAGTCTCAAACAACTCAAGAGCGCGAAAGTGCG
Organism: Marinomonas fungiae; assembly: GCF_001418205.1. Taxonomy (GTDB): domain Bacteria; phylum Pseudomonadota; class Gammaproteobacteria; order Pseudomonadales; family Marinomonadaceae; genus Marinomonas; species Marinomonas fungiae. The sequence goes on from NZ_LIQF01000003.1 coordinate 13,107, forward strand.
CAAAACGCCAGATCTGCAGCACAAGAGTATGCCAACAGTCCGACTGAAATAGAAAGTGGTGTCTGGTCGTCCATGATGTGGGCGATAGGCTCCATAGTGAACGGTTCATCTAAAGCGTGGGCAACACAGCTAGATACACCTGTTAAAGACGATTTATGGAGCTCTGCTGCATACGCACATGGAAGTATTCCAAATGGGTCCTCAAAATTCTGGCGAGATCAAACTGTTCTAGAGTTTGAAAAGACGAAAAGTGAACGAGAAGCCACCGAAGTCGTTGCTGCGGCGTACGGTGCTGCAGTCGGTTTACCATCGACTCTAAATAATGATGGCAAAGTTTTAGGTCTTAAAAATGGTTTGCCAGCTTGGGTTGATGGGGGCCTAAGAGTTATATTTTCGACACAAGTGAGACCATTCAAGCTGCAGAGAGTGCGCTTGAGTTGCCGATCACATTGATGAGCGCAGGTGCTGGCTTCTTTTATTCCTTTGACAGCGAGCACTGGGAATTTTCCACGGGGCATGCATTTAAGTTGAGTGGTAATTTATATCTAGGCGGAGCAATCGGTTTTGGTGCGATTAGAAAACTAGATGTACCGATTCCAGCAACCTCATCTAGTTTATTTGCTGGGTTACGCAGCAATGGCGATCTCTACTATTCGAGTGGGAATATTTTTTACAGAGATAGCCCTGATGGTCCGGTGTCTTCTGTTAGTTTTGGCTCATCAAAAGCAAAGCAAATGCACTCTGCATTTATTTTCAACGATGAACCATTCTCTATTCATAACGATGGTCGAGTAATGCGTTATCTGGAGGGAGATTTATCCAACCCTGAAGAGTCATTTCACCGTTACCCATTTGCTGGTATTGCTGGCGCAACTCGGATTGATGCAAGCATTTATAACATTATTCCAAGGGATGGAATTGGTAGCGGAAATGCGTGTTGCTATAAAGATAATGGCTTTACTCGTTATAGTGTTGGTGCAGAAGGACTATTGGAGAAAATGTCTCTTACACAGCCGTATCAGCCTGAAAGTGGTCTAGTCGTTGCTCGGATCTATCTTGAAACCGATGTCGGTACTAGCTTAGGTATTCTAAGGGGAATTGATGTATCGCTAGATGGTCTGCGTTTTTACATCTTAGATGGTGGTAATGATCGAGTTTACCGATATGAGACGACAACTTCAGGCGATATTTTTCAGCTTGCATACCACTCCCATGCAGTAACTAGTGGATCATTAACTCCCTATGGCCCCTTGCTGGTCGCTAATGATGAGTCGTCATATATCTTCAATGCTTATGATGATGGTGATGTTCGAAAGATCTTGCTGTCTGTTCCTGGGGATTTAAGTGCCTACCTTACGCAGCAGAATTTAGACATATCCGGTTACTTTGATTATTTACCCAGTGTTTGTGTTGCAGGAAATGGTCTTTATATCTTCGGGCGAAGTGATGTCAATCATTTATCAAGGTACACACTCGATGAACTGGGGGATGTCCGGTCGGCTAACCTTAATTCCAAGCAATCCATTGATTTATCATCTTATGCTGGGGTGTCACCCTCTAACCTGGTGAGCATTTCTGACGATGGCACAAGATTGTATTTTAACAATGGCTGGATTATGCAGCTTTCAGCTGCTTGGGACTTGGAGTCCACCATCACGGTATACAATTCAGCAGATGGCACTAAGCCCTACGTGCTGACAAAATGGAATGCCAGTACTGGTGAAGTGCAAAATACTTATCCGATAGATGAGAATATTCGCTACTTAAATAGGATTGATGACACAACAGTGTTTGGGGTAATTGGCAAAGATTTTGTTTCTTATGACTATGTGAATAATCAAAGGCTATCGACATATGAAGCTAATGCCTACAGCCCCAGCAGTACGCCCACTGTTAAAGGTATTTTTCTTAATGACGAGAGCCAGATAGTGTCAGCGATTTCAGGTATAGAAGGTGCTCAAAATACTCTCTATGCATTTGATGGGGCGTTTAGCGTGACTATGTTTGGAGGTAACGTATGACGACGTTAGTGCAAATTCACTACACAGAACAGCCCGCCTCAGAAGGTATTAGGCGAGAATATGAACATCCACTTGGCAACTACATCGCTTTACATCAGGGTGTTGGTTTCGTAGTGGCTGAATATGAGCGTCAGCCATCAAACGCGGCTAAAATAGTGGACAATTTAGATGTTCTTCTTCCTTTAAGTGAACGCAAAAAGAGATTGTTACAAAGAGTTTCAGAACGCTATGCTGAGCTAATTTCGGAAGCGAATTGTGATACAGGGTTAGGTTTTCGAGTTAATAGCGGATACACAAACCTGACTGACTTTAGGGAATGTGCGTTGCTGTATGATGACTTTTCGTCTGATCCAGATACGTTTAGACAGAGCAAGAGAAAGGAGCTGGTTGATCAGGCAGAGTCGTACTTCGTGATCACAAACAGCGACATCTTTATCAAACTGCGAGACTTCAATAATAACTTCCTACAGCTCACGCGCTCTGAGTTATCGCATGTAATTGACTCAATTGTGGCTTGGGGCTTCGCAATGAAAGCCCATAAGTGGATGCTAGAAGCCGCCATAACATCAGCCGATATTGTTACGATTGATAATATTCAAGTTTCACATGGATGGCCTCAGTAATGCTGAATCTATATGTATTGGAGCAAGACTTTGAACTGGAGCACCCTAAACTTGAAGGGATTAGTTTTCATAACGAATGGTGCAGTCTTTCAAATGGTAAGTTGACCATCAAGAAAGGCTATTCCCACGATGGTTGCAGTCCGAAGTTTAGTGTATTGGGATTGATCGTAATCGGAGTGCCGGATGGGCATCTAATAAATAACAAGCCAATTACATACAACGCAAGCTTAGTTCATGACTGCTTCTGTCAATTTCGTGATGTGATACCAATAACCAAATCGATAGTAGTCGAAATTTTCAGCGACATGCTTAAGGAGGCTAAATTTGCTTTGAGAAAGATATATGTTAAAGCCGTCGACTTGTATGGCCCGCAGGAGTTCTATGGGGATCGGATTGCTCATGGCTGAATGACTTGGGTAAAATGAAATTCCGTTTCAAGTTGTCTAAGATAAAACGGCATAAAACAAAGGATTGTATATGTACAAGACATTTAACGACCGACCACAGAAAGGCAACCCACATCAGCTTAAGACCAATCAACATGTATTCCCTGTTGCCAGTATTAATCGGTTCTACAACGACAAGGAACAGGTGCAAGTGTGGCGAACTGGTTCAAAGGCACCGTTCCCTGCAAAGAGTAAGAACCCGATTTTTTGTGCCGATTATGTGTGGGATGAGCGCTCTGAGTCAGGCTTCATGAAAGCTTTAGAAGACAAATACCAAGCATTAATTGAAAGCTTTCTAAAACAACCTGCAGCATATCAATTTACTGCAGAAGAAAATGAGATTCTAACTGAACTATTTGGTCTTTGGTTTTTCCGTAAGCAAGCTAAGGATCGCCCGTATCCTGCTCAGAAAGTAAATGGCGTAGTAGGTTTAACACAGTACCCAACTGTTGATGAATCAGAACAACTTGAGAAAAATTTTGTTACACAGATTTATCCAGAAAGGGTTGATGACACTTATCCTAACTTTGATCCATCAAATCCACCGAACTTTTACATGACCAGTCAGCATAATACTGGTTCTATGATTCAAGTAAGGCTGATGGAATTTCAGGAAGAAAATGAAGGGGCCATTTGGGGTGTGGTAATTGCTAAAGAAGGCGAGTTTATTGTGCCGGACCTCTATAAATGGCACGCAATACTGCCTATATCTCCAACGATATGTTTAGTGAAGGATCGAGTAGGGGTTGAATTTCTATCGTACAGTGAAGTAGCAATCTTTAACTATCATACGCGGGAAGCCAGCGATGACTTTGTTTTTGCTAGAGACTTCACTAAGTCACCCATATTGAACACGCTTTACTTCGCAATGAAAGAAGCTATAAGTACCACATTCAACTAGGACAGAATACGCGCCAACTGATGCCAAAATTCGCGGCGCGTTACAACTTTTCTCTGCCTAAGGCACATTCCTTGTCACAAGATCAACTTTTAATAAGTTATTTCAATTAAGCTTGGCTTTAAAATCTGTGCTTAAGCGTTAGTGTTATAAAACTCTTCCCTCAAAATTTTCTCTTCAAAATTGCTCGTCGTATATTTCGATCTCCCCTTAAAAAGCATGTGGCGAATCTGTGGCCGAATTGTGCCAAAATCGAAAATTATCAATGGATTTAAGGATAAGATTCAGGCTTACAAAGCATCCTTAATTTACCTAAAATGTGGAAGTTTTGGCTTTGGGCATTTTGGTCTGTATGCATTGAATTCTGTAGAGCTTGGACTCAACTCTGACTAAAACTGATCTCTTGTGCCTTAAGATCGATTTCTTTTTTTCTGTGCTATTTGATTGGGCATGCCTTTCATCCTAAGTCGTATTGCTAGTTCGGCCGATTGTGACTGTGGCAAGAAGCTACTGGGAGAGGAGGAATGTTGCTGTCAGCATGATAGCTCATCATGCGTAATCTCAAATTTTCTGTATATTTAACCAGATTTATGTTGGCATGATTTATAATCTATATATAGATTAATGGCTTAGGGTGTTTTTTATACGGATGATGAGGGTCGGCATTTGGATAGAGAATTTTGTACTTTTTCGATGACGAGTGATCAGATGCTCCCACAAGTTCATGGTGAATCGACCAGCCTTTACTAGACCATCTTTTGCTTTTAATTCTCTAGTTTCTCGTATGCCAGCAGTGGCATATTAGCAGCATGACTGTTCTCGCTGTAGCGTTATAAAACATCTCTATGTAATCGAAGATATCAGCCCTTGCTTTATCTCGCGATACGTAAATTTTTCGTTTTCCCCTTTCACGTTTAAGTAGCTGGAAAAAGCTTTCAGCAACAGCATTGTCATGGCAGCTTCTCTGCCGACTCATACTCGGCCTCAAATTGTACTTTTCTAAAAAACTTTGCCATTCGTATCCTGTGAACTGGCCGCCCTAATCTGAATGAATCAGTACAGTGCTTTTAGGTTTGCGTCGCCAGACAGCTGAGAGCAGCGTTAATTGTATATCAATAAAGTGTCTAGAGAAGGCTAGTCGATCCAGTTATGTATTGTTTTACATGACTTTTATGTTTAGGTTGTTAGCTAGGTTAAAACAAAAAAGAGAGCAAAGTGAAGCGACTTCCTTCGATAATGTCATTACGCGCATTGGAAGCGGTATCTCGGCTAGGGAGTATATCGTCTGCGGCGCAAGAGCTAAGCCTGACTCGCAGTGCTGTCAGTCATCAAATCCAAATGTTGGAAGAGGTAGTGGGCTTTGCTCTTACGCAAAAAAGCGGTCGAGGCATCATGCTAACCCAGAAAGGGGAGCGCTATGCAGTCGAATCAAAGCGTGCTTTATCTATTCTCACTGAAGCAGCCCGTGAGAATAATGGCCATGAAGTAACAGGACGATTAACGGTCAGCTGTGCCCCTGGTCTTGCCAATTATTGGCTGTGTCATCATTTAGCCGAATTTACATCGATTTACCCGAAATTGACCTTGCATATATCGTCGCCAACAGTTCCTGATGATACCTCGAATGACGACGTGGACTTATATATTGCTTACGGTAATGGCAACTGGCCTGATAAATACGTTAGACAATTAATTACAATACGTTTGTTTCCGGTTTGCAGCCCAAGCTTTTTAAAGAAAAATGGTGGTGTGGGGCATCCTGCCAACTTAGTTAATCTGCCATTGTTGCATCTCGTGAATCAGACTGATTGGCGTGTTTGGTTGGCGGCTAATGGCGTAAGCAACACTCAGCTTGAAGGCGGTATTATTTTTTCAGATGCAAATTTTGCTCAGTCTGCCGCCATTTCAGGGCAAGGCATTGCGATCGGCGATAATATGGTCAGTGGCGATGCTCTGGATAAGGGCTTACTCATTAGGCCTTTTGAAAAAAGTATTGAATCCCCAAGAGCATACTATTTAGTTAGTTCACCTGAAAAAGTAGAGCGGCCCGAAGTTTCTGCCTTCATCGAATGGCTTGAAAGTCTGATCTCCGATGTGCAGGCAAGATATGATCGGCGCTGAAGCACTTAACGGTAATATTTTGGTGCAAGTTCAGCCGCTAGTATTGGGTTATGCATTTTTTTATGGCGCTTTCCAGCTTAATGCTCAATGATTTGAGTAGTTCTTTGGCATGTAGATTGCTAAAGTTTTAAATGAGTTAGTTTTAGATTTTTTGATAAAAAAATTCACTTATCAGCTTTTTTTTACATCTATTGTCAAAAAATATTTAACAGTTGTGCAAAATTAATTCGATTGTGCTCGCCTATTTTTTCAACAAGAATCTAATTAAGGTCATTTGAGATGTGGATCTGGATGATCAAAATCAAAAAGATGAAAAATGTAGGACACAAAAGGGCAGAGCAATGAGCAGTCAAACTGATTACGATTTTGTAAGAGATACCTATCCAAATTTATCGGAACAAGAGCGTGTGCGGGTGGACTTAGCCGCGGCCTATCATTTGATAGAACATTTCCAAATGAGTGACAGTATTTACACTCATATCTCTGCTCGTGTGCCGGGGGATAAAGAGTATTTTTTGATCAACCCATACGGAACACGCTTCGGTGAAGTAAAAGCCAGTGAGTTGGTTACGATTGATCTGGATGGTACTATCATTGATGACCCATGTGATATGGGAGCTAACCCAGCAGGCTTTACCATTCATTCAGCGATTCATGGTGCCCGCCATGATGTGAAATGTGCGCTTCATACACACACAGTTGCAGGTGTGGCTGTGTCATCAATGCAAACAGGCATCTTGCCACTCAACCAATGGTCACTTCAGTTTTATCATGGTGTGTCGCGCCACAAATACGAAGGTATTGCGTTAAATCTCGAAGAACGCGAGCGTTTAGTCAAAGACGTGGGTCCAGAAAATAAGACTCTTATTCTTGATAACCATGGCTTGATGACTATGGGTGAAAACGTCGGTGAAGCCTTTACTCTGATGTATAACCTAGAACGTGTTTGTAAGGTGCAAATGTCGGTGTTGGCTAGCGGTCAGCCAGTACAGCCGATTGATAGTGAAGTCTGTGAGCTCACGTATCAGCAATACAAACATTTTGCAGAAATCAGTCAGCGCGGTGGTTTTCACGCAGAATGGCTGGCTTATCTTCGCCTACTAGAAAAAGTCTCTCCCACTTATAAAGAGTAGCCTCGTGCTACTCGCCCTACTGTTGCTCAACAGATCACAAAAGAACACTTAAATAACCATTAAAAATCTTCGAACCGAGGAGAATGACATGAAAAAGATCTTCATGGGGGCTCTTGTTGCCTGCGTTCCGCTAATGACACCTATTTATGCTGCTGAAGATGGTGGCACGATCAATGTTGTTGTACAGCCTGAACCACCAAGCTTGATGATAGGCATGTATTCAAACGCTACGACGCAGCAGGTTGGTGGTAATATTTTTGAAGGATTAATGCGCTATGACCAGGATTTGAATCCTCATCCCATGTTAGCGAGTTCTTGGGACAGTTCAGAAGACGGTAAAACTTGGACATTTCATCTAAAAGAAGGTGTCACTTGGCATGATGGTCAGCCATTTACGTCTGCAGACGTTGTATTTTCTATAGATAAGTTACTGCGTGAAACCAATGCTCGTTTACGAACTTCTCTTGCTCATGTGGAAAGCATTGAAGCTACTGATGACTACACTGTAGTTTTTAAACTAAAAGAGCCATTTGGTCCTTTTATTCGTTTGTTTGAAGTTGGCACAACACCAATGTTGCCAAAACATATTTACGAAGGCACAGATTACAAAACTAACCCTGCAAATCATCACCCAATCGGTACAGGACCGTTCAAATTTTCTGAATGGAAAAAAGGTTCCTACATTCATCTTGAAAAGAACGAAAACTACCATGTTCAAGGACTTCCACATTTGGATGATGTGTATTGGTATGTGATCCCAGATGCGGCCTCACGAGCAGTGGCCTTTGAAACTGGCAAAATTGATGTGCTTCCTGGCGGCTCGGTAGAAAATTTTGATGTCCCTCGTTTAACTGAGCTAGACAATACCTGCGTTACTACGGATGGTTGGGAGTTCTTCTCACCACACGCTTGGCTATGGCTGAACAACCGACAGGGGCCAACCTCCGACGTTCGTTTCCGACAAGCGGTGATGTATGCCATGGATCGTGAATTTGCCAAAGATGTGCTTTGGAATGGTTACGGGAAAGTAGCAAATGGTCCAGTGGGTTCGAAAACTAAGTTCTTTGATGAGAATCTACCTGAGTATGAATACAACCCCGATAAAGCTCGAGCTCTATTAGATGAAATGGGTTATGACGGTGAGCCTGTTCGCATCTTACCGATGCCATACGGTGAAACATGGCAGCGTTGGACTGAAGTGATCAAACAAAACCTCGAAGAAGTTGGCATCAATGCCAAGATCGAGTCTACCGATGTCGCTGGATGGAATCAAAAAGTCTCTGACTGGGACTACGACATTTCTTTCACATACCTCTACCAATATGGCGATCCTGCTTTAGGTGTGGCGCGAAACTACATCTCTAGCAATATTGCAAAAGGCTCCCCTTGGAACAATGCCGAAGGTTACATAAATGCTGAAATCGATCAGTGGTTTGATGAAGCGGCGACTGCGTTTCCAGATGAGAAGCGTCAAGAACTGTACAGCAAGATTCAAAACAAGCTGGTCGAAGACGTGCCTGTAGCGTGGTTAATGGAGCTTGAATTTCCAACGATCTATAACTGCAAAGTACAAAACCTGATCGACTCAGGTATTGGAATCAATGATGCGTTTGGTACGGCTTGGATTAAACAGTAAAACAAACGAGAGGGAAGCCGTAGCTTCCCTCAGTTTTTATGGCGGGATGGAACAATGAGCATACAAACACTCATGTATATTGGTGGGCGATTGATAAAGGGCGCAATCGTTCTTTTGGTTATCGCAGTCTTCAACTTTTTCTTAATTAGAGCAGCACCAGGTGATCCAGCCAAAGTTATGGCGGGTGAAGCAGGGGCTACCGATGAGCTTTTTTTACAGCAGTTGCGTGAGCAATTCGGTTTAGATCAGCCTTTGTATTATCAACTGTGGGTCTATATCAGTAACTTAGTTCAGTTCGATATGGGTATTACTTATCGTCAACAGATGCCCGTATTTGATCTGATTATGGATCGTATGCCAGCAACGCTTTTACTCACTGGGGCGGCATTCCTGATGTCATTGCTGATAGGTGTATTAGCGGGTGTGGTCGCGGCACAAAAGCACAAGCAATGGGCTGACTCGTTTATTACCGTGGCTGCTTTGATCTTTTACGCAACGCCTTTGTTTTGGCTTGCCATGATGGCTGCGCTGTTCTTCTCGGTTTATCTGAATTGGCTTCCAAGCTTTGGTATGGAAACCGTAGGTGCCAATCTGACAGGGTTCGATCGATTCGTCGATATTATGACCCACTTAATCCTTCCCGCGACCACGCTAGGCTTATTTTTTACCGCGGTTTACGCACGTATGACCCGTACGTCCATGATTGAAACCACGCGTATGGATTTTGTGAAAACCGCCATTGCGAAAGGTATGACACCGAATCGTGTGACTTATCGCCATGTATTACGCAATGCCTTACTGCCAGTGGTGACACTAGCAGGGCTTCAAGCTGGCCAATTAATTGGTGGCGCGGTGCTCACTGAGACCGTGTTCGCTTGGCCTGGCATCGGTCGCTTGATGTTCGAGGCTTTATTCCAGCGTGATTACAACTTGCTACTGGGCGTGTTTTTTATTTCCTCTGCCATGGTGGTTCTCTTTAACCTGATCACTGACGTTATCTACTGCGTAGTTGATCCACGAATCGAGCTATCAAAATGAACGTAATTAGAGCATTAACTCAAAATAAAGTAGCTATGTTTGGTTTTGCTGTGCTGTTGTTACTGAGCCTCATCGCGATTTTTGGCCCAATGTTATACGACGGCAGTCCGTGGAAGATGGTACAGCGTCCGTTTATTCCTCCGTTTGCTAACGATCGTTTCTTACTCGGTACCGATACTCTAGGGCGTGATGTACTGGCGGGGCTGATTTACGGTGCGCGTATTTCTCTGTTAGTGGGCTTAGTGTCGACCGTTATTGCTTTGCTTATCGGCATTCCACTAGGTGCTTATGCGGGGTATTTCGGTGGTTGGGTCGATGAAATCCTAATGCGTTTTACCGAAGTGTTTCAAACGGTACCAAGTTTTGCGTTGGCAATTGTCTTAGTCGCTATCTTTGAACCAAGTGTTTATTCGATCACAGGTGCCATAGCCATCGTGAGTTGGCCGCCAGTGGCTCGATTGGTGCGTGGTGAGTTCTTAGCACTTCGAAATCAAGAGTATGTGCTAGCAGCGAAACTCAATGGTCAATCCCATCGTAATATCATTTTAAAAGAAATCCTTCCAAACAGTCTGTCGCCAATTATTGTGCTGGCTTCTTTAATGGTGGCGACAGCGATTCTTCTAGAGTCATCTCTGTCCTTTTTAGGGCTGGGAGACCCAGAAATCATGTCGTGGGGTTACATGATTGGTGCAGCGAAAACAGTGATTCGCCAAGCATGGTGGTTGAGCTTTATCCCCGGTGTAGCAATTGCTGTCACGGTATTAGCGCTGAACCTTTTAGGTGAAGGCTTAAATGAGGCCTTAAACCCAAAACTCTCCGGTAAACGGGAGCATTAATATGAAGCCACTACTAAAAGTTGAAAATTTAAGTATTCGTTTACCCAAAGGTGCAGATCGTGAGTTTGCTATCACAAATGTGAATTACGAGTTAATGCCAGGTGAGATTCTATGTGTGGTCGGTGAGTCTGGTTCGGGTAAGTCCATGACTGCCAATGCCATCATGGGTCTACTCCCAAAAGCCATTCAAGTGGAAACAGGGGCGATCACTTTTGATGGTTACAATTTGGCGTCATTAGAAGAGCATCGTGCTCGGAAAATTCGTGGGAATCGCATCAGTATGATTTTTCAAGAACCAATGACCGCGTTGAACCCATTGATGCGAGTGGCGGATCAGATTGGTGAAGTTTTTTTAATTCATACTGAGTTAAGTAAAAAGCAGCGTCACGAGCGTACCTTATCACTCTTAAAAGACGTTGGCTTACCGGATCCAGAGAAAATGATGAGCGCTTACCCGCACCAGTTATCGGGTGGTCAGCGTCAGCGTGTCATGATTGCAATGGCTTTGGCATTAGAGCCTTCAATCTTAATCGCAGATGAGCCGACAACGGCTTTGGATGTCACCACCCAAGCACAAATTTTAAAACTGATCAAAGAGCTGCAAGAAAAGCATAACACTGCGGTGATGTTTATTACCCACGATTTTGGTGTTGTTGCAGAGATTGCGGATCGTGTTGTGGTGATGGAAAAAGGACAAATGGTCGAGTTGGGAGAACGTGAAGCGGTTTTAAACAATCCACAACATAGCTATACCAAGAAATTGATCTCCGCAGTGCCACCGCTTGTTGCTCCTGAGCGCCCATTGTTAGCTGAATCTGCTCCGGTATTAACGGTCAATCAGTTATGTAAGACCTATAGTACTGGTGGCGGTTGGTTTTCTAAACCAAGGATTGTAAAAGCGGCAGATGACGTTTCATTCGAACTTCATCGTGGCGAAACACTTGGATTAGTTGGTGAATCAGGATCGGGAAAATCGACTGTAAGTCGTTGCGTCGTTCGATTATTGGAATCGGACAGTGGTGAGATTTTATTAGGTGATGATCCTATTCAAGCACTTGATGCAAAAGCACTAGCGCCCTTTAGAAAGCGTATTCAAATGGTGTTTCAAGATCCATTTGCGTCGCTGAATCCTCGTAAGACCATAGGTCAAATCATTGCTGATGGCCCTATTGCTCAAGGTATGCCTGTGGCCCAAGCCATGCAAAAGGCAGCAGAGCTCTTGGCCTTGGTTGAACTGCCTGCTACGGCACTTGACCGTTATCCGCACGAGTTTTCAGGCGGTCAGCGTCAACGTGTCGGTATTGCCCGAGCGTTAGCCCATGACCCAGAGATCTTGGTAGCTGATGAGGCGATTTCCGCCCTGGATGTATCAGTACAAGCGCAGATCTTGGATCTTATTGAGCAGTTAAAGCAGCGCCTCAATCTCGCTGTTCTCTTTGTGGTCCACGACCTTCGTGTAGCGGCGCAAGTGTGTGATCGCGTGATTGTGATGCAAAAAGGCCGCATTGTTGAAGCGGGAGTCACCAAACAAGTATTTGAACAACCGCGTCACGATTACACCAAAAGCCTAATAGCTTCAATTCCAGGGGCTGACTGGCGCTCAGGCAAAACTACTGGGCATGCTAAAACATTAGAAAAGGCGTATGCGTAATGGAGTGTGGCATTTTACACAGTAGTTACCTCGATATGACGCCCTATGCAGAGTGTTTTGCAGCGCAGCAAAATGAACTTAAGGTATTTCTAAGTCATGAAGTTCATGATCCGCTTAGCATCACTTTCGCTTTATTGTGGTTCCCTGAAGATGATTTCTTTGAGCGATACCCAAATATCAAAGTCGTGGCTTCTGTCGCTGCTGGGGTTGACAGTATTTTGGCCTGCCCAAGTCTACCTGAACATGTCAAAGTCTGCCGCAACCGAGATGATCAACAGGCTGCTATCATGAGCACATTCGCCATATGGCATGTGCTCAATCATCAACGTAATTTCCCTTTGTATCGCGAGCAGCAGGCAAACAAAGTCTGGCAACGTCAACCTATGCGAGCTCCATCTGAAGTGTCAGTTGGTGTTTTGGGGATGGGTTTTATGGGCGAACGAATCGCCAAAGACCTAGATCACTTAGGTTTTTCTGTAGCAGGATGGCGGAAAACTAATAAGCCTTTGAAAGACTCTAATATCTCTGTGTTTTGTGGCTCAGAGGAGTTGTCAGCATTTTTATCTAGAACCGAAGTACTGATTTGCGTGTTGCCATTGACCGACGAAACACACGGAATTCTTAACCTACAAACTTTTCAGCAGTTAAAACCTAATGCTTACCTCGTTCATCTTGGTCGAGGTGGGCATTTAGTTGAATCAGATTTAATGCATGCACTACAGACAGGTGTACTGAAAGGGGCTTCATTGGATGTGTTTGCTCAAGAGCCGTTACCAAGCACCAGCCCCCTTTGGGAGCACCCTGATCTAATTATTACACCCCATGATGCTAGCGATGTTCGCCCCAGTGCGGCTGTGAAAAACCTGATTGATGAATATCTGCGTTATCTAGACGGGCAGTGTTTGCAGAATGAAGTGCCAAGAAGTACGGGATATTAGGGAGAATCAATATGAAAGTAGAACAATGTAACGGGAGTCGACTGTGGGACTCCATTATGGAAATCGGTCAGATTGGACATGTGGATTCAAAAGACAGCAAAGTCGGTGGATGCCATCGTCTGGCGTTAACCGATAAAGACAAAGCCGCACGGGATTTGTTTATCAAATGGGCCAAAGAAGTAGGCGCAACATCACGTATTGATCCTGCGGGAAATTTATTTCTTCGCGTTGATGGGCAAGATAATCAATTAGCACCGATCGTAACTGGTAGCCACTTAGATACTCAACCAACAGGTGGCAAGTTTGATGGCATTTATGGATGTCTTGCAGGGCTTGAAGTTCTGCGCTGCTTATACGAGCAGAAAATCAAAACGCTGCGACCAATAGAAGTGGCTGTTTGGACCAACGAAGAGGGCGCTCGTTTTAAACCGGCTATGTTGGGCTCTGGTGCCTACGCTGGCATATTTAAACTTGCTGATGTGCTGAACACAAAAGATGCAGAAGGCATTCGTTTTGGGGATGAATTAGAGCGCTTAGGCTATAGCAAAATAATGAGCGAAGGCTTTTTCCCTATTCATCAATATTACGAACTGCATATTGAACAAGGGCCTGTTCTTGAAGCGAAAGACGTCGATTTAGGAATTGTGACGGGCGTATTGGGAATGAAGTGGTTTCAAGTGCAAGTGAAGGGCACCTCTTGCCATGCCGGACCAAGTCCAATGAGTTTGCGTAACGATGCCTTGGTCGGTGCAGCCAAAATGATTACACGCCTTACGGAAGTTACTGAACAAAATGGTATCAATAGTCGATGTACTATTGGCGAAGTCACGATTCCTAATGCTTCAACGAATGTCTCCCCAGGGGAAGTATATTTCAGTTTAGATTTGCGCGAAGCTAGCAGTGAAGCACTTCAAGAACTTCAGACCAAAGCCTTTGAAAATATTCATCAAATGGCGTTTCAGCTGAATTTAGAGGTCACTATTAAAGAAACTTGGTCATTACCACCTTGCCCTTTTGATAAGGATTGTTTGGCCAATATTCAGATCGCATGCGAAGTCTCTTATCCTGAGATATCTCCTTGTCCAATAGTCAGCGGTGCAGGACACGACGCAGTTTACGTCAGTCGAGTGGCGCCTACCGCCATGATTTTTGTGCCATCAGAAAAGGGCCTTAGCCATAATGAATGTGAGTACACCAGCCCTGAGCAATTAGAAAAAGGCTGCAATGTATTACTCAACACGATTTTACGCGCCGCTAATTAAGGTGCCGTTTCCATCAAGGAGTACGAGATGAAAGCATTTTATCACTCAGACCAAAGCCAGCATTTTCCAAAGTTTTACATGAAAAATGGCAAGCCGATCGCTGCCCGTGAAGTACCAGAACGTGGCGATATTTTTCTGAATGTGTTGCATGAATTACAAGTAGATATAGCGCCAGTTAAAGATCACGGCTTCTCATTAATCAGTAAAGTTCACTCACCTGATTACCTCACTTTTTTGCAAACGGTATACCCTAATTGGGAAAAGTTGCCAGATTCAAGTGAAGAGATCATTCCTAAGAGTCATCCAGTTCGTTACAGCGCCAGTTACCCTAGTGACATTATTGGTCAAGTTGGATGGCATTTAATGGATACCTCTTGCCCTGTTGGGCCAGGAACTTGGGCTGGGGTTTATGCTTCGGCACAAACTGCTATCAGTGCGGCGGACAGCATTGCAACGGGAGCAACTAATACTGCCTATGCTGCATGTCGTCCGCCAGGTCATCATGCTTATCCAGATGGCGGTGCTGGTTTCTGTTTTCTAAATAATTCTGCCATTGCTGCCGAGCGTTTACTGGAAGCCTATCAACGTGTAGCCATATTAGATGTGGATTTACATCATGGAAATGGCACTCAGGCGGTTTTCTGGAATCGTCGTGATGTTTTAACTGTGTCAATTCACGCGGATCCCGCTTATTGCTATCCCCACTATTGGGGCTATGCACATGAACGTGGAGAAGGTGATGGGTATGGTTTTAATATCAATTACCCTGTTTCTGAAGGCACTTCAGATAAAGATTATTTACCGGTTTTAGATAAAGCTCTTGAGCAAATAGTCTCGTATGCACCTGATGTTGTGATCTTAGCGTTGGGACTTGATGCATCAGAAAAAGATCCATTTGCTGTATTAGGAATCACTACAGAAGGTTTTTCAGAAATAGGCAAACGAGTGAACAGTTTGGGGCTGCCAACGCTCATCGTCCAAGAGGGCGGCTATATCTCTCCAATTTTAGGCGATAACTTACGTGAAACTTTAAAAGCATTCTCTAATCGCTAAATAAGTAAGTGTTTTGTTCGTCCCTTACTGATTTTTAGTGCAGATTTCACAAACGGAAATTTGTTTTTCTCAACTCAAATGGGCTTGAGTAACCGCCCAGCTTCCTCCCCGAATAATGAGTGGGAAAAAGGGATGAACACCCTTTTTTGATTCAATCTTGTAAGGAAACCCTGTTAAACACCTTGCCAATTGCCGCCGCGGTGGTTTCAGCGGGGGTAGTGATTGGGGGCCTTTACTTGACGGGGATGGACTATTGATTGTGCTGGATGTCTATCTAGGGGCTCAGTGTAAAAAACTTCGCGTAATACCTACGTAGTATTTAGTTGCAGGAAGGTACAAAAATCCCCCAAGTGATTTCTCACTTGGGGGATTTTTCACTTTAGTAGCCTCATTAAACTCGATAGCGTTAAGTATTTTATTGAGCTTGATCCTTAACAAAGGTTTTGTCTTTCTCGCCTTTGAAGAAATCACGTCCGTATACCAAAATACAAAGCACAACACCCACAGCAAAGGCCCAAGTTGCGCCACGTGTTGCTAGGACGGCAGCGACGATACCCGCAATACCTAGATCACGTTGAGAACGAGCTTCCATTACACCAATTCGGACTGAGACATAACCTTGAATCAGAAGTGTTAGTGCTAAAGCTACACCTAAGATAGGTTGCACAAGTGTAACGATTGGCATGAAAAGCAAGCCAGTGTTTGTTCCCCAGCGGAATGAGCCTGCGCCACCAAAGATTGACTTCATGGCTTTCTTACCTTGGCTAAAGCGCTCAACTATGACAACGTGCATTGCCGCCCAAAGTGGGCCACACATTGCAACATCTGGCCCTAGAATCGACATTGCTGAGTTACGAGCACCGAAGATCATGTGAGCACGATCAGGATCATAGTCGATTTTTTCATCTTTACGGATGTGGTCGGCTTCTTCAAGAATTGCACGGCTTTGTAATACATCACCAAATAGAACGATGTAAGCAGCTAATACAGTTGGGATAGCGCTAAGAAACATTGTAAGTGGTGGCATACCCAGACCGAACACAGTGTATTCATTCCAAAGTGTTACAAAGTCTGGTGATGAGAATCCCCATTTGATATCTGGCCATGAAGTCTCACCCACTGTTGGGGCAATAATAATGGCCAGAACAATGATTGGAAATACGCCAAGTTTGCCGATCATATTGAACAAGGCATTACTTTGTTTCAACTGTGCAAAATGGCGGGAAAAGATCACGTAGAAAGCAATACCCACCGCTACAGTAATAGTGATTGGGTAGGTATCGAATCGACCGTCAACTTTGAAAACTGCCATGACTGCAGCAATACCAGCACCAATAATGACACCAGACTTAATTGCCTGTGGTATCAACGAGACTACTCTGTGTGCTAATCCTGAAGCACCTATAAAGATAGAAAATATACCTAGTAAGAGCTGGAAGGAAATTAATGCATGTATTCGTTCAGGGCCCTCTGGGAAAGTCACACAGTACGCCATTAATAGAGGAATAGCTGGAGTGATCCAACCAGGTACAACTGGGTCACCTAGTAAATGATGAAGTAAGTAGAATAAGCCATTTAACATAACAACCGCTAAGGCGACTTCAAATGGCATACCTAGTAACTCGGTCATTAATGGAATGGCAGCAAGGTCGACGGCACACATAAGCAGGCCTTGGAAGTAATCAGGCCATTCTATGCGGTAGTGGACAAACGGGAGGCGGACCTTAAAAGGACCCATGGACCAAAAGGGGGTTTCTTGGCCATCAATACGTTCTTTACTCATGATGATTTCCTATTATTTTTGTAATAATTCAAGTTCCCTGCAACCAAAGGTTACAGGGGAGTAGCTACAGGTTTTTATTGCAGAAACGAACATTGTTTCAGTGAATTAGAAAGCTTCTTGATACAGTTTTAGGGCATCGCTTTCAGTCACTTGAACAGGGTTATTGCCAAGCAAACGGGTTTGGATCATTGCGTCCTTAGCAAGAGTTGGTAGGCTTTCTTCAGTGACACCTACATCACGAAGCCGTTGTGGTGCTCCTGATTCATTCATCAAGTTTTGCATATACTCAACGAATTGCTCCGCACGACTAAGCTCCTCACCTTCAACATCACCAAGTACAACTTCAGCTAATTCTGCGTAAAGTGGAGCGGCTGCTTTCATATTGAAGCGCAATACAGGGCCAAGCATTAATGCATTGGTTAAACCATGGGGAAGGTGATAGTGACCACCTAACGGATAGGCTAAGGCATGTACCGCTGCAACAGGGCTGTTTGAGAATGCTTGACCGGCTAAATTTGCACCTAATAACATGGCTTCACGTGCTGCACGGTTTTTACCGTCTTTACATGCTGTTAAAAGGTTCTTGCTCAGCAATCGTAGTGCTTCTTTTCCTAGTGCATCTGAAAGCGGATTTTTAAGATGAGCTGATGTGTATGCTTCAATCGCGTGTACCATGGCATCAATGCCCGTTGCAGCGGTAGGTAGGGAAGGTAAACCAATGGTTAACTCAGCATCTAGCAAGACATAATCTGCGTACAACTGCTTAGAAACCACACCCATCTTGGTCGTTTCACCTGTTGTTAAAATGGTGATGTTGGTAACTTCAGAACCAGTTCCTGCTGTGGTTGGGATTTGAAGTAACGGTGCGCGCTTGCCTTTAACATTTCCAATGCCATATAGATCGGATAGTTTTTGATCTGACGTAAGCATTACTGCTACCAATTTAGCGATATCCATTGGTGAGCCGCCGCCTAGGCCAATAACTAGGTTTGCATTGTTCGCTTTACCAAATTCAACACATTCCATTAGTACGTGTTCTGGTGGGTCTGCTACCACATCATCGTAGATCGAAATGCTGAAACCGTTAGCTTCCATTGATGCTTTTGTTTCTTCTAAAAGGCCACTTTCGCTAAGAAACTTATCGGTAACTAATAGAACATTACGTTCTTCAAACCAGCTTGCTGCTAGTTCGCCTAAACGCTTAGCGCCACCCCATTCAACGTGCATTGAGCCTGGAGTATTGAAAGAAAATGCTTTGAAACCTTGAGACATAATTAAATTCCTTTTGACCTTTAAAGAGCGCTACAGATGTATTTCAGTTCTAGGTATTCTTCGATGCCATACTTAGAACCTTCGCGACCAAGACCGGATTGTTTGACGCCGCCAAATGGTGCTACTTCATTGGAAATTAAGCCTGTGTTATGTCCTACCATGCCGTACTCTAAGGCTTCTGAGACACGAACGCTTCGGGCGTGATCATTAGTAAAGAAGTATGCCGCTAGACCAAAAATAGTGTCGTTAGCCATTGAAATGGCTTCTTCTTCGGTATCGAACGGGAAGATTGGTGCCATAGGACCAAAAGTCTCTTCTTGAGCCACTTTCATTTCGCTGGTGACGTTGATCAAAATAGAAGGTTGGATAAATAGTCCACCTAGACGCTCCCCACCTTGGATAAGCTTGGCGCCTTTAGCGACAGCGTCTTGGATATGTTCTTCAACTTTGGTGATGGCTTTTTCTTCGATCATAGGTCCAATTTGGACGCCGTCTTCGATACCGTTACCAATTTTCATCGCAGAAACCTTTTCTTGAAGTTTTGCAATGAAAGCATCGTAAACGCCACGCTGGACTAAAATGCGGTTTGCACAAACACATGTCTGGCCAGCGTTACGATATTTAGAGGCCATCGCACCTTCGACTGCTTTATCAAGGTCAGCATCATCAAAAACGATAAACGGTGCGTTACCACCAAGCTCTAATGACACTTTTTTAATAGTGTCCGCACATTGAGCCATTAATAATCGGCCGACTTCTGTTGAGCCTGTGAACGATAGTTTGGTCACCACTGTACTATCTGTAAGCACTTTACCTATCTTGCTTGCTGAGCCTGTGATTACCTGAAATACGCCATTAGGGATACCTGCACGTTGAGCTAATTCGCCAAGAGCCAAAGCCGTAAGTGGTGTTAGGTCTGCTGGACGTACAATCATAGAACAACCAGCAGCAAGAGCTGGCGCTGCTTTTCGAGTGATCATGGCTGCAGGGAAGTTCCAAGGAGTAATCGCGGCGGTTACCCCGATTGGCTGGCGGATAACAGTTAAGCGCTGATTGGAAAGCGGCGCTGGAATTGTATCGCCGTAAACTCGCTTCGCTTCTTCAGCAAACCATTCTACAAATGAAGCTGCATAAGCAATTTCCCCTTTAGCTTCGGCTAAAGGTTTGCCTTGCTCCGATGTCATAATCATTGCAAGGTCGTTGGCGCTTTCAGTGATTAAATCAAACCATTTGCGAAGGATTCTTGAGCGCTCTTTTGCTGTTAAGGCGGCCCATTTTTTTTGAGCTTCTTGAGATGCTTCAATAACAGCGGGGATTTCAGTTTCGCTTAGATGAGGGATATTTGCGATCACTTCACCCGTAGCTGGGTTTGTAACAGGAATAGTTTTATTGTCCGTTGCTGTAACCCATTGTCCATTTACTAAGCAACTTTCTCTCAGTAGGGACGCATCATTTAGATACATAGTTGACACCTTTATTTTTATGATTCGTAGGCTCAAGCAACAGCTTGTTGCTCAATAAGCCAAACGGCTGCAACCCATTCCCGAGTCTGAGCTTTGTATCTCAAACGAAAATTCGGTTTAGTTGGGAGCAGTGCTAAACCATAAATTGCAAAGGTAGTGCCAGTTTTGTAACTTTAGTTAACTAATTGAATTATAAGTTTTTTTATATGTTTAGGACTTGAGGTGATATTTTCTTGAGCGGTATCCGATCACAATGCGCGGATCGGTTGAGCGGTATCCGCTCAACCTGAGAGTCGCTATAGGTAGAAGGTTTTTACTGAAAATGGCTAGGGTAATAAACAGACCAATTACTCAGTAGTTTTTGAGCGGGAGGCTGCTCAGCATTTTGAGTTGTTATTCCAATAGCGATTACCTGCTGTATTTGATGCGTGCTACCGTCCATAAAAGACGAAAAGCCAATGGGATCTTCTGGTAGATGTAGGACAAGCGTTTCAAGAGCTTTCTTTATGTCTTCTTTTGACGAATAGGTTTCTGTATTAGCCAGAGCTTCAGCGATTGCCAAAATACCTGAATAAGCACCTTCAGCTGCGTAGGAAGGGTAACGACCACTTATTTCTTTAAAACGAGAAACAAACCAATTGTTGAGTTCTGTATCAGGCCAATTATTGTGATGTCTAGACGATAAGATGAGGCCATCCGGTAGCTCATTCCCCAATACAGCTAATACTTCGTAATTACCGCCAGTGTCAAAGTTAGCAAACTTGGCATGATCAAATAGTTTCGTACTGTTCGCTTGTTTAATAAAAGCGACTAAATCACCGCCCCACATTGAGTTAATGATTAGGTCAGTAGGCTTATCAAGTAATGCATTAATGAATGGGGTGTAATTGGACTCAAACAGCCTAGGCCATAATGTTGTAATGATTTCATAGGGTATTTGTTGTGTTTCAAGTGCTTTAGTCAAGTCTTGCCATACGGAGTAGCCGTATTCGTAATCCGGAGCAATGTACGAAATACGAAGAGGGCGGTTACCAATCTGGGGTATTAGGTTTTCTTTTATGTATTTTGCTCCAGCTATCATGCTTTGCTGTGTGTTGTTACTCAATCGAAAGTAATACGGATTAGTTAGAGGTGTTGTTAGCCTAGAGGACGCATGGTCCGTTCCGATAAAAAATACTTTTTCTTCTTCAGCAACTTGGGCCACTTGCAAAGCAACAGACGAGTTCACAACGCCACAAAGAAATGATGCGCCATGAACTTGAACAAAGTCTTTAGCTATCCGAGTAGCGCGAGATGCTTTAGAGCGAGAATCTTCGATCATTACTTGAAGCTTTGGATAACGATCATAGGCAGCAATGTGCTCAAGTGCGATTTGGATACCGATCTGGCTGTCATGACCATATAACCCACCTCGGCCTGTCATTGGAAATAGGCAACCAACCTTTACAGCATCTTCACTGATGGAACCGAGCTGGGTGTAAGCGAATGAAGGCTGTCCCAGCAGTAGTGCAGATAATGTCGCGAGAGTTTTTAATTTCTTTCTAAGCATTGTTATTATTTTTCAGTGAGCAAGTTTTTAAACATCTAATTGAAGTCGTTGAATTCTTCTTTTTAGTGCGTGTCGTGAAATACCGAGCTTATCTGCTGCCATCCCTTTGTGCCCATTGCTATCTTGCAGTGCAGTTAAGATAAGTTCCTTTTCTTTGTCTTCGACCTTTTGGGTATAGCTAGTCTCTAGATCGCTTGGCTTAACTGACATCTGCGTAATTTCAGCAGGCAATACAGATAATTTCACGAGCTGACCTGGGTAAAGGATCGTTAAGCGCTCAACTAGATTCTTTAGTTCTCGGATGTTACCTGGCCAGTGGTAATCTTGAAGTGTTTTAAGTACTGACGGTTCGAAAAGAATAGGCTCGCAGGCCTCATTTTTTGCCATCAGAACTGAGAAATGCTTTATGAGCGTTGGTATGTCAGCTTTTCTCTCAGATAGAGCGGGAATCTCGATAGGAAGTACATTTAAACGATAAAAAAGATCTTGTCTAAAGAGCCCTTCGGATACTTTTTGAATCAAGTTTTGGTTTGTTGCAGCGATAATTGTTGCATCAGATTTTTTTTCTTTACCCGATCCAATCGGGCGATATGTCCTTTGTTCTAGGAAGGTTAGCAACTTAGCTTGGATATTTAGCGGCATTTCTCCAATTTCATCCATGAACAGACTGCCACCATTCGCTAAAGCGATAAGACCTTCCCTGGATGCAGTCGCACCAGTGTAGGCTCCTTTTTCTGCACCAAAAAGTTCTGCTTCTATTAAATGCTCTGGAAGCGCTGCGCAGTTCACTTCAATGAATGGGGCGTCGTCATATCGTTGACCATGAATACTTTTGGCTACCATGCTTTTGCCGGTACCTGATGGTCCAGTTATTAAAATAGTTTTTGCTGCGCTACGAGCGACTTGAGCAATCATCCCTCTTAGTTGAGAAGCATTTGCTGAGTCTCCAATAATTTCATGGTCAATGCTTTCTTTTGAACGCAAGAAAGCTAGCTCTTTAGAGGCTCTATGTTGTTCGGAGGAGCGAATAATTAAAAGCTCTAGCTCATCAATATCAAATGGTTTAGTGATGTAGTCGATTGCGCCATTTTTTACGGCCTGGACCGCAGCTCTAGTATCTCCGTGGGCAGAGATCATGATCACAGGCGTATTAGGAGAAATTTTCTTTAGATGATTGAGAACATCCAGTCCAGACATATCCGGTAGGCCAAGATCAAGGAGTACAACATCTGGATAGGACGCTTCAAATTCACTGATGCCTTCCCGACCAGTAAAGGCTGCGGAAATCTCAATATCTGGATTGTTTAAAGAGAACTTGATGCTTCGAACTAAATTCTGCTCATCATCAATGATCAATACATTTAAGTTACTCATAGGTATCATCTAGATTGGGTTGGTGTGGAAATTGTAGTTCGACGACAGTGCCAGTATCACAAGAATCGATATGTATGCGGCCATGATTAGCTTGAACGAGAGATTGGCAAATAGCTAATCCCAGGCCAGTTCCTGTTTCTTTTGTCGTGAAAAATGGTTCTAAAATTCGACTTCTAATCTCGTTAGGAATGCCGGGACCGTCATCTATCACAGCGATACAAAGATACTCTTTTTTTATAAAAGACTTCAAAAGGATTGTGCCACCATTGCCATTAAAGGACTGAATGGAGTTGAGGACTAAATTTATAAGAGCTTGATGTAAATGTCCTGAGTCAGTTGAGAGTTCAAATGATTCATCACACACTATTCTAATGTCTACTTTTTGAGCTTTTGCTGTGGTCTGCAAAAAATTAAGAATGAGATTCAACTCATAACTAACATTTAGCAATTCTTGTTTCGGTTGAGAAGGTCTAGCGAAGTTTAGTAAATTATCGAGTACTCGATTCGCACGATCGAGTTCATCAACCATCATAGTTAGCATCTCTTTGTTTTCAGGCTTGCTTTCTCTTTTTATTAAGGCTTTTGTTGTCATCCGAATGATATTCAGCGGGTTACGAATGTCATGAGCAAGACCTGCAGATAAGTTTCCAAGCGATGCGCGTCTATCCATTTCGATGTTGGATTGAATTACATTGCTTAACTGGAAACGCATTTTTTCAATTGCGTCAGTTAGGCGTTCTATTTCGGTGCCACGCTGTTGTGGGACAGGAGACATCAAATCTCCCGAGGCAACTCTTTCAATTCCTTCTATCAGGCTGCTCACTTGCGTATTAAGTCTTCGCGAAATATACCAATGAACAATAAGTAAACAGGCTGCCGTAAATAGCACTAACACAATTAACCAGTAGCGCAAAGCTGCGCTGGGAGGTTCCGCTAAAACGCCATTTTGGTTAAGTGAAATGCTCCAATTTGATATGAGGTCGAATGATTGTGAGATGCCCAAAAGTTCTGCAGGTTGACCAACGATATCAAAATAACGATCACCTGGAGTGGAAAGGTAAGGGGTGAATATTCCGTCTGTACTTAATGATTTTAAAATTGAGGTAATAGAGTTAAAACGAATTATCAGACCAATATAAAAAGGCTCGTTATCAAGCTTTGAGCTACTTAACTGCTTCATTAATAAAACTGAAGCGGGATGGTTAAAACTGTATGGCTCTGGACCAAGTAGCTCAGCATCTTCAAAGGGAGTATTAAACGGTAAAATGGATGCGTAACGTCCAACTGATAGCGAATTCTCTGGAAAACTCCAGAGAAGCTGTTTATTCGAATTAAAAAAGGCCACACCATAAACGTTATTTAAGTCTGTTTGAAGTCGCAGCAAGGCCTCAAGCTCATTGGATAAGTTTGACTTTCCCTTTGGGCTAAATATCTCTGGGGAATCAAGTTCATCAGCTAGAACATCTAGCTGATAAAGTCTTTCACGCAGATACACTTTGAATTCATTTTGAACGGCGGCAACTTGAGTGTTTACTCTACCATCTGTGATCTTTGAGACTAGCTGCTCAAAGTATCTGTCATATAAACCTGCAAAGATGAACAGCGGTATCAATGCCACTACTAATGATAAAAGTAGGTATCTACTCGATAGGCGCTTGTGTTGGAATCTCGATGACAAAAGGTAATGCTCTTTAAAAATGCTGTCGATTTAGAGAATTTTGGTTAATCCTGTGGCTTCAACCTTGGTTACATTCAATCTTGCTTAGGTTAAGTATATAGACATCAGCGTCTATCTAATAGCTGCTATTGTTAAGGCAAATAAAGCGGTAGCACAGCGTTAAAAGTTGAACAAACTGTAGTCACAGTCCGGCCACATGCGAATGTCAAAGAACCATAGCTGCAAATCTATCAGATTCCAAGGAGTGCACTAGGGCCAAAAAATAATGACTGAATTCCCAGCTTTTCGGTACGATTTATGTGACAAAAAAGCTCCAGTGAATGTGATGTCCTGAAACATATGTCATAGGCCCATTAAAGCGGGATTAGATGGTTTTAAGTGGGATATAGCGGGTAAGAATCGCTGAACACCAGATAAATAGAAGGCTAGAGCATCGACTCTGGCTTTTTTGCGTTTTGGGGAGTGGAAAGTTGCGTCCTACCTATTTTGCGCTTAAAGGCTACTTTAACCGCATCATTTGGCACAATGCTTAAAAGCTCTAACGCCCTAGGTAATAGATTTCTAACGTTAAACGCGTCCAATTCAATTTAAGTGAATCGGACGCTCTGGATTAAACGTCTTGACCGATACAAACAACCTTACCAATCACAGCTAGAGCTAGGGCTTTGTTTTATTGTCCCATTGCGTAGTCTTTGATCGCATTGAAACGCAGTTTCGCTTGTTTCGGTAATGTCTTGGGGATTGAAAATTCGGCAATATCACCATCTCCAGCTTGGATGATCATCACCATGCCCATGGTGATGTGCGGGGCGCATTCGATGCCGTAAAAGCCTTGTTCGGTGATTTCCATGGTGATGGGTTTGCCGATGTCCCCCCAGTAGCGGTTGGCTCGCCATGGCATCATGTAGTTGATGGTAGCGGCGTTGTGGCCAGGGTCGGTGGGCTCAAATGTTACTGTGTCGCCTACTTCAACTTTTAGAAAGCTGGGTTCAAAGGCCATGGTTCCCCATTCGTTTTGGTTGACCAGTTTTACGGTGTGTTCAGCACAGAGCGCGGCCGTTGTAAAAAATGTAAATGTTATGGTCATTATTAGTCTGTGTAGCATGCATCGCCTCATTTCAGTAGATCTAATACTATGTTGTACCTTGCTTATTAAACCCTCTTTCTTTTGAGTAATACTTGCTAAAACTCAAAAACGATCAATAGATCATGGTTGGTCAGTCTAATTATCCCCTATAAAGACAACCAACTGTTTACCAATCGGGGTACTATATCGCTGGCGTTTCCTCTTAAGTGATCAAATTTCTTCGGTGGCGTCATAGGGCTTGGGTCGATGATGTAACGATCTTGTGCACTGTGAGCGAATAGTATCAAGCTGGCGGCAGGTTGTACCTGTAGTGAGGTGCCTACCACTAGGATCTTATCAGCTTCGGCAAAAAGTTGGATGGATTCCTCCATAAAGAATGGCTCTTCAGCAAACCAGACAATGTGTGGCCGAAGTTGCAGGCCTGATTCACATCGCTGGCCGATGTTTACGGCGTCATAGCCAATATCATATAGATGGTAATCACTGGGTAAATCGCTTCGTACCTTGGTGACTTCTCCGTGGAGGTGGAGGATTTTGCTTGAACCTGCTCGCTCGTGTAGATCATCCACGTTTTGTGTAATCACAGTAACATCGTATTGGGACTCAAGTTGTGCGATAGCTAGATGTGCTGCGTTGGGACTGGCCTTTGCTACTTCCTTGCGTCGTTGATTATAGAATTCGAGCACTTTTTGCGGATCTTTGTGCCAGCCTTCGGGGTGGCAAACGTCGCGGATATCATGTTGATGCCATAGGCCAGTATCCCCACGGTAGGTTTCGATGCCGCTCTCAACGCTAATACCGGCCCCAGTAAATACGACGATCTTTTGTTTGTTCATCTATATTTTCTCTTTTTTGAGCTCATTTTTATCCTTAGCTACTAAATCTCTTGGTGCGAGTTTAAACTGGATTCATGTCGCACTTGTGAGTGGCTTGTTTCAATGGAGCATGTAATTTAATTCAATTTTTAATAATAAATAACTTTCGGTGCCAGATATGTCCCAATCGCAATCTTATTGTGTCGCTTTGCAGCCCATTTGTAATGCTGAAATGATTCATGTGGCGGATGAGCTTTTGTATCGTTCAACATCTTTGATGTCGAGTGCTGTCATTGATGATGAACTGATGGCAACAGCTCGGGCGATTAATGCTGCGTTTTATGAAACTGGGTTAGAGAATCTATGTGGTTCAGGAAAGTTGTTTTTTAACGCGCCTCGAGAGTGGTTGTTTAAGCCTGAATTGCTGCCGCCTTACCCAAATCAGGTGGTAGTGGAAGTGCTAGAAAGTGTCAAAGGCGATCCGGAGGTAATCAAAGCCATAAAGCACGTTAAGTCCTTAGGTTATCAGATTGCACTGGATGATTTTGAATTGTCCGAAGACACTAAGCCGCTACTTGAGGTCGCAGATATTATCAAGCTCGACATGCTGACTCAGCACCAGCCTGAAGCCATTGAGTTATACCTTGAAAGGGGCATTCAACTGTTGGCAGAAAAAGTTGAAGACTTAACTGAGTTTGAGCGCTGTAAAGCCATGGGGTTCAGTTTGTTTCAGGGATATTTTTATGCCAAGCCTTCGATCAGAAGTGCCACAGATGTTGAGCGTAGCGGTAATACGCATGCCCGTTTAGAAATACTACAAGAGCTCTATCAAGATGATGTAGATCTCGCTAAGGTTGAGCAGCTTGTAATGCTTGAGCCGCAACTTGTTTTACGACTACTTCGAATGATCAACTCAGCGCAATATAAGCGGGCTAATACCATCAGCCATTTACATCAAGCCGTTACCCTGTTGGGGATTGAAAAGTTGCGTACGTTAGTCAGTACCTTGGTGCTGGCTAATGATAACCCTTGCAAGATGTTGTTGTTACCGAAAGTGCTGACTCGGGCAGCAATGTGCCAAGCTTTAGCAAAAAATGAGTTTAGGGCGAACCCAGATGAGGCCTTTATGGTTGGCTTGTTGTCTATGGCGGACTTAATGCTAGGTCAAAGTTTTAAGCAAATTTGTCAACAGCTCCCTTTAAGTGAAGATACGTGCCATGCATTAGTTGATCGCACGGGGAAACTTGGCAACATCCTGACATTGGTCATCACCTTTGAAAAAGCAGAGTTGCGCTCGGCGAGTCATAAAACAGTGGATAAACTGAATAGTTACTACCTTGAAAGCCGAAGTTGGGCGATGAACATGTTGGCTGGGCTGAATGCTTAATATCAATTGCGCCTGTACGCTGATACCATCGCTCGGGTCAATCAGCAGAATTAGTTTGTATCATGATCCGATTACATTGTAGTAATAAGTTACGTCCAAAGTTGCCAACCAATGCTCAGGGGCGTTTACCAGGCGTTAATTCGGGTGTTATCCAAGGTTTAGAGGCCTTGAACCCCATAAGTGGTTGGCATGCGAGTTTGTTTTTAATTAAAGGTCGTAACTGTGTTATTTGTGTTCATGAAGCAACACGTTTTGTGATTTACATTCCCTGTGTTCACAAAACAGATTTTGCTAAGTTGGATGGCCTTTTTGCTGAAGCACTGTTGCAAGCATTAACGGCTTGTCAGGCAACAGAAGCGCATTTGGAAACGGTCAAGAATCTCTTGCAACCCCTCGTGATGGATGGGGAATGTAAGGATGCTATGTTGGTCTGCTTAAATCAGGCCAAAGCCTGTATCGAACAGATGCTTTGGGACGAGAATACCCCGTTTGAAAAACTGCCGTTCTCTAAGGCGAGTTTTTTATTAGCTGAAATGCCGTTTAACTTGCAGGCGAAAAAAGAAGTCGTCTGGCCGAAAAAGCTAATGTTGAGACTCTTAGATGAAGCGTCGAGTTGCTATCAGCGGGCGACCAGTCATCGAACGCAGCAAGCGAATGTCACTAATACTGATACAAATGTCGTATCTTTCGCAGACTTTAAAAAAACGCGTAAGCCTTAGTGATGCCGATGCCTAGCTGGCAATGCTTAACGTTTACTGTCCAACATTATTTCAAATCTTCGATGCTGAGGCCTTTCTGCTCCATAATGGCCAAGATTTTTTGTGCTTCATTAGATCGTGCGTCCATAGCAGATAAGGCCGCCTCAATAAGATCCAGTAAAGCAGATCGCTCGAGACTCGTTAATAGGCTGCAGTACTTCTGAAGATCTGTGATTTTTGGCTGTTGCATTTGAATACGATCTAGCAACATAAGAACAGTGCTCTCAATGGGCACATTCTTGGCTTCCCAGTCATAGCCAGAGGATTTATGGCGTTTCAATCCCTTCTGTAATTTCTCCAATTCAGGACGTAATTCGTGACGTCTTGCCAAATTAGCAATGCATTTAGAAGAGGTAGGAACAACCGTCAAACTGTAAGCAAGGGATTTAATAAGGTTCGATAATTCGTTCATTTATTTGGTGTGAAATCTCATTGGTAACAAAGAAGTCAGCCGGTGAAAGATACGCCGGTTTGATTCAACAGTTAACTGATTTGAAATGCTACATTACATCCTTATACGTTTATATCATAGGCTTTATGGCGGTAAATGGTCTAACTATTTTGGGCATTAGTAGCGAATTATCACTAATTTTTGAATAATTGGTAATAGCTTTTGCATTGTGTCCTACCTGACCTCAACCTAGCTTACGTTTTAGAATGAATTTAGTGATTGATAAGTAGTGGGAAAGTGTGAGTTTGAGTACACTGTGTTGGCATTTTGCACTGTATTAACGTGTCTAAAAGGAGACGGTCATGGACACGCTGGTGGCGTTTTTTTCAACATATGAAGCTCAAATTTTTACCATTGTTAAAAATATATTACTTGCTTGCCTGATTATTTTTGCAGCGTCCTTTACCTCTAAGCTGGTTCGTAAAGCGGTGTTTGCTGGTGTATCAAGACTAAGTAATAACGATGAGATAATCTCTAATCTGTTATCAAAAGTCGCTTCTTATGCAGTTTACTTAATCGGCTTGGTCATCATTCTAGATTTGTTTGGCGTCAACACCGCGAGTTTGGTTGCACTAGTGGGTGCGGCGGGTTTAGCGATTGGTCTAGCTTTGAAAGATACACTAAGCAATATCGCGGCGGGCATCATGATCCTGTTTCTAAAGCCTATTAAAAAAGGCGAGTATGTAGAATTTTCAGGCAACATGGGCACAGTCACGGACATTGGGTTGTTTACTTCCGTGTTTGAAACTGCGGATGGATTGTACATTTCTAGCCCGAATAGTGTCGTCTGGAACGCAACCATAAAGAACTTTAGCCGCAACAGTAAGCGTCGCTTGGAAGTGACCGTCGGTATTTCTTACAAAGACTCGATTGATGTTGGAATGAAGGTTCTGCTTGATCTGGCTGCCGAATACGATGTGATCATGAAAGATCCTGCGCCGCAGGTAATTGTACACATGCTGGCGGACAGTTCGGTCAATCTCCAGCTACGCGCATGGGTGGCGCCTGATAAGTTCTGGGATACCCATTGGGCGATTCAAAAACAGGTGAAGCCACGCATCGAAGCAGCGGGTCTTACTATTCCATTTCCTCAGCGCGACTTGCATATCGTTAAGCAAGATTAAGCGGGTTGCTTACAAACAAGCTGGTCATTCTCTCAGTCACACAGCGATAACTTCTACAAGAACGCCTTCAGCAATGAAGGCGTTTTTTTTGCGCTGTAAGAAGATGCTGAGGCTCCGGTGATAATGAAAAACTATTGAAGTACATTGAAAAACAATATTTCTATAATTGGATAAGGTCCCCTAAGCTGTAAAGAAATCACATTGCACTGAAAAATGTGATCTTGAATAAGCAGTTATGCGTATGCCCTAGAATAATCTACCTTTAACTAGTTAGCTGTTAAACGTGGACATACCACTTTAAATGAGAATAAGGAGCCTAGTCGTGAGTCAGAATAACAACACATCAGAAGGTAAATGCCCTGTCATGCATGGAAGCCATACTGAATCGGGCGATTCCGTAATGGCATGGTGGCCAAAGGCACTTAATCTAGATATTTTGCATCAGCATGACACCAAGACAAATCCATTTGGTGACAGTTTTAATTACGCTGAAGAGTTCAAAAAGCTTGATCTTGAAAAAGTTAAAAACGACTTAAAAGATTTAATGACAAATAGCCAGTCATGGTGGCCTGCCGATTGGGGTCATTACGGTGGTTTGATGATTCGTATGGCTTGGCACTCAGCAGGTAGTTACCGTGAAGCAGATGGTCGAGGTGGTTCTAATACCGGTAATCAGCGTTTTGCACCCTTAAACAGCTGGCCCGACAACGCTAACTTGGATAAAGCGCGACGTTTGCTTTGGCCGATTAAGCAGAAGTACGGTAACAAATTGTCTTGGGCAGATTTGATGATTCTCGCTGGTAATATGGCGTATGAGTCCATGGGTTTCAAAACGTTTGGTTTTGGCGGTGGCCGTGAAGACATTTGGCACCCAGAAAAAGATGTGTACTGGGGCTCGGAAAAAGAATGGTTAGCAACGAGTGACAACGAAAATAGCCGTTACTCAGGTGAGCGCGATCTACAAAACCCATTGGCAGCTGTCATGATGGGCTTGATCT
Organism: Marinomonas fungiae; assembly: GCF_001418205.1. Taxonomy (GTDB): domain Bacteria; phylum Pseudomonadota; class Gammaproteobacteria; order Pseudomonadales; family Marinomonadaceae; genus Marinomonas; species Marinomonas fungiae. Next base: position 44,502 of record NZ_LIQF01000003.1, read on the forward strand.
ATGTAAACCCAGAAGGGGTGGATGGACAGCCTGATCCGTTGAAAACAGCGCAAGATATCCGCGTTACCTTTGCCCGTATGGCAATGAATGATGAAGAAACGGTTGCGTTGACCGCGGGTGGCCACACGGTGGGTAAAGCTCACGGTAATGGTGATGCGGCAGATCTTGGTCGTGAACCAGAAGCGGCGGAAATTGAAGAACAGGGTTTAGGCTGGAATAATCACAAGTCACGTGGTGTGGGTCGCAATACTGTCACCAGTGGTATTGAAGGGGCTTGGACTACCAATCCAACGCAATTTGATATGGGCTACTTTGATATGTTGCTCGATCATGAATGGGAGAATGTCAAAAGCCCTGCGGGTGCTTGGCAGTGGCAACCAATCGACATCAAAGAAGAAGATAAGCCAGTGGACGTGGAAGACCCAAGTATTCGCCACATGCCAATGATGACAGATGCGGATATGGCCATGAAAATGGACCCTGAGTACCGCAGAATCATGGATAACTTCCGTGCAAACCCTGATTACTTCAAAGATGTCTTTGCACGTGCTTGGTTTAAATTGACGCACCGCGATATGGGGCCTAAGTGTCGCTACCTTGGACCAGATGTTCCGCAAGAAGATTTGATTTGGCAAGATCCTGTTCCAACGGTGGATTACACACTGAGTGATGCAGAAATTGCTGACTTAAAAGCCAAAATTTTAGCATCGGGATTAACCATTGCTGAGTTGGTGGCAACGGCTTGGGATAGCGCTCGTACTTTCCGTGGTTCTGATTACCGCGGTGGTGCAAATGGCGCTCGTATTCGTTTGGCACCGCAGAAAGATTGGCAAGGCAACGAGCCTGAGCGTTTACAGAAAGTGTTGTCTGTTTTGGAAGGTATTCAGAAGACATTGAGTAAGCCAGTGAGTATGGCTGACCTAATCGTCTTGGCGGGTAGTGCTGCGGTTGAAAAAGCGGCTTACGATGCCGATGTACACATCAAGGTGCCGTTCACTCCAGGTCGTGGTGATGCCACCGATGAACAAACCGATGTAGATTCTTTTGCGGTATTGGAGCCACTACACGATGGTTTCCGTAACTGGCAAAAACAACATTACGTGGTGCAACCTGAAGAAATGCTTTTAGATCGTGCGCAATTAATGGGCTTAACGGCTCCAGAGATGACAGTATTGATCGGCGGGATGCGTGTACTTGGCACTAACCATGGTGGTACAAAACATGGTGTTTTGACCTACCGAGAGGGGGTTCTGAGTAATGACTTCTTTGTTAACTTGACCGACATGAGAAACACTTGGAAACCGACAGGCCGTAACTCTTACGAGATCTGTAACCGAGAAACTGGGGATGTGAAATGGACAGCAACTCGTGTGGACTTGGTGTTTGGTTCAAACTCCATTCTGCGGGCTTACTCTGAATTCTACGCACAGGACGACAACCAAGAAAAGTTTGTGCAAGACTTCGTGAAAGCGTGGGTGAAAGTCATGAATGCGGACCGTTTTGATTTAAAATAGCCCCCACACATTAAGTGCTATCGAGTAATGTTGGGTGATACCAACAGTAGAAACGCCTTAGTCTTCGGCTAAGGCGTTTTTTTTGCGGCTTGTGGCGTTGAAGCCTCCGTCTAAATCGTTAACACTTGTTGATCAAATAATGAAATCATATTCGGACAAACACCATGACTGTAAAACGGACCCCGCTGCACACCCGCAATATTAATATTCAAGGCTATAAACGTGAAGATGGGTTATGGGAAGTGGAGGGGGTTCTGGAAGATACGAAAGGATACCCGTTTTCATTAGAAGATCGCGGTTTGATCGAAATTGGTGATTTTTTACATCGTATGACATTAACACTGGTGTTTGATGACAGTTTCACCATCCGTGACGTGCATGCGCAAATGCATAACACTCCTTATTTAGACTGTTCTGGTGCAGCACCTCAATATCGAGAGTTGATTGGCTTGCGTATCCAAAAAGGTTGGATAACTGACGCAAAGACGGCTCTGGGGCGAACCACGAGTTGTACCCATTTAACGGAAATGTTGCCACCATTAGCGACGGCTGCCTTACAGACTGTACGTGGCTATAAATTAAACTATGATCCAGATTACGCTACCGGATCCGAAGAGCGTAAGACTGTACGTAATACCTGTTATGGATTCCGAGATGGCGGCCGCGCGCAGCAGCGTTTATGGCCAAATGCAACAGATGAGCAGAGCGAAGCCTAGAGGCTTCGCTTGAATTGTTCGACCGCATTGACGACCTCCTGCGCGCCGATCTGAATATCGTTAATGACTACTCCTGCATCACTGGATAGCTGATGAGCTTCATTCACCTTATCAAGGCTTTGTCTAATTAAGCCAACGGCTTGCTCAGTCAGTTTTTTGTTTTCCGTCACGACCTCAATGATCTGCTCAGTGGCTGAGCTGGTTCGACACAATAAGCAGTTAAGCACTTGCTGTTTTTAACAGGTACGGGCTGCATAATCACTCGATACCAATGATCCTCACCATCTTTGCCAATAAATTGCATCGCTCCGTGCCAATGTTCGCCGTTACGAATGGCATCTAGCATTGCTTGGGTGTGCTGGCTATTTTGGGCTTTTTTCGAAATATGGTGGCTAATTTGCCCTAGTTCATGCAATTGAAAACCGCAGGATGACAAGAAGTGAGCGTTGGCTTCAATAATGCTGCCTTGTCTATCGACAGCAAAATACAGCATCTCCTCCATTAGGTCTTGGCGGATACTTTGGAAGACGGCTAGTTCATGCTCCAATTCTGCAATACGTTGTGTTGTTTTCCTCGATTGAAAAAAACATACAGATATTTTCCTCTTATCACCTTTACCACATTGACTACTCGACTTCTTGCTGAGTAGATAAATGGCATAAATGAAATGTAAAAACGTATCCAGTGAAATTTGAACGTTAATTCCATTAAAACTCAAAAGATCGGAAACGATAAAATGTATCTAGTTAACTTGCTTAGAGAAACGAAATGGGTTCGACATTTAAACTCGTGTTTTACGCATTAGCTTAGACATTTAGATGACTTAAGTTTGCGCATTAATTGTGGTTATTAGTCGAATCCTAATTCTCGATGTCACTTCCGTAAATGTTTTAATGATGTCTTGTTGCAATGTTAAGAAATGCCAACGTTTGAAAGTAAAAAATCCCCTTGTAGGCTGCACTGCAAGGGGATTATGGTGGCATATTGAGTGGGCGGCGTTAGCCAGCGTAGGAGCGCTTTTTTTAGCTGATCCTCGTAAACAGCGCTACCGTTCTGGTTGGGGTGTCATGATTTTGTAACCTTATCCGTCCCAAGATGTTGTAAGGTAATAACTTTTTACATTCAGGGGCGGCATGGCGTTAATACATCCTCTTAATATGGTTCAGGAAGATCTCACGTTTTTGCTTAGGGAAATTGTTAAGCACGGGGATTTCGCGCTGTTGTTTTTCAAAACGGGTTCACCTGATGTTTTGAGCAGAATAAAGTCGCGTGCTGGCTATGTACAAACCTTGCGTGAGAAGATCGAGCTAAGTTGTGCTCGGCTGGTAGAGCGTCGAAAACTAGGTACTTCCTATTATAATCGCGTGCTTGCTGTACGCGGTTTTGCCAATGCGCTAGCCGATCTAGGTGGCGGTTTAATTGAGTGTGTCGAAGCCGCTACGTTGGCATCTGCCTTTCGTCATCCAGCAGCGGATAAATGCATCAAGTTTATCAAGCATTTAAAGCGCTCTATCTTATTAACGCAATTTGGTTTTAAGGAAGAAGTGCGTCGAACCAGTATTAAAGTGGCTCGCAGAGCGGACAAATTGGCCCACCTCTTTACCGATATTCAAACTCAAACACTGGCTCAAAAAGACACCCTAAGCGACAGTGAATTGAATGCCGCTTTTCTTTGTAATGCCCATTTAAAACGATTGATTAAGCTCTTGGCCAACGCCGCCGATGCACTGATTAAAGTCGATCTGGGGCATGTGGCAACGCTACAAAACTACCAACACCTCAAGCGTGCGTCTAATTCACTGAACCATGCGTTGGGTGATCTCAAAGTAAAGCGTTTAGCTCTGACTCGTTCTGGCAGTGCGATCGCATCTCTGAGTCGTGAAAATGAAGCCGGCCAGCGTGTGTTAGCGGTCTATAAAGAAGGCCAGAAAAGCAAGATTGAAGAAGAAGTCCAAGGTGTGGAGAACTGGCGCAAATTTAACCCAAGATTGGCTCCTGATGTGCTGATGCAAACCGACGGGCAAGATGACACCTCTGCTTTGCTGATCGAGCATATTCCAGGTAAGACATTTGAATCCTTATTACGGGAAGGGAAGGAAAAACCATTGCAGCAGGCCTTGGCGGCTTTGTTTAAAGTATTGAGTGGCGCATGGCAAAGTACCTTGAGTAAAGAGCCTGCTAAGGCACAGTTTATGCGGCAGTTACAGAAGCGTATCAATGATTGCATGGCGGTCCATCCTGACTTCTTTCAGGATCAACACAATCTTTGTGGTTTGGTCAAACCTAGCTTTCTAGAACTAGTGTCTATGGTAGAACAACGGGAAAGTCGTTGGGCCACTACCTTTTCGGTGCTCATTCATGGGGATTTTAACGTCGATAACCTGATGTTCGATGGGGTGGAAAAGCGCATTTATTTTATCGATCTGCATCGCTCTAGTTATTTTGATTATGCGCAAGATCTCTCAGTGCTAATGGTATCGATCTATCGTATGCAAATTTTAGAGCCAAAACAGCGTGAGCTGATGATGGATTGTGCCAAACAGATTTACTTATTCGGTCTTCGCTTTGCGAAACGCCAACAAGACCAGACCTATGAACTGCGCATGGCCGCAGGGCTTGCTCGCTCTTTTGCTAGCTCCACACGTTTTGTGTTGGATAAGACGTTATCAACACGTATGCACCTTCGTGCACGATATTTATTAGAAAAGCTGGCGTATCTGCCAGCTGAAAAAGAGGCGAATTTTAAGCTTCCACTAAAGGAGTTATATGGTGAATAAACCCAAAATTGGGGTGGTTGGAATCCCTGGGAAATGGTCTACAGAAGTGTTGGCAGATCGTTTGGAAGCATTAACAGGATTTCGTGCTGTCATTGATATGGCTAAGGTGGAGCTACGCTTAGATACTAACCAGTTGATGTTTGGCGATCTGGATCTCGCCCAATTGGACGGCATCATTGTTAAGAAAATCAGTGAAGTCTATGCCCCGAGCACCGAAGATCGCATACATGTGCTGTCCCATATTGAAAAATTAGGCGTGCCGATTTTTAGCTCTGCACAAGCGATTGGTAACTTGATTAACCGTTTAAGCGGAACCTTGGCATTGCAGCAGGGTGGGGTGCCGATGCCAAAGACACGCATCACCGAAGATGTAGAACAGGCGTTGCAAACGGTACACGATTTTGGCTCAGTAATTTTGAAGCCGCTTTATTCTACGAAAGCTCGTGGCATGGTGATGCTGACTGCGACACAAGGTGAAGCGGACTTGCGCCAAGCGTTGCAAGAGTATCGTCAGTGCAATAGCCTGTTTTACATACAGCAAACGGTTAATTTGGATGGCAGAGACTTAGGCATGGTATTTCTGGGGGGACAATACCTGTGTACCTATGCGCGAGTGGGGAATACAGACTCGTGGAACACCACTATTCACAGTGGTGGTCATTATGAGTTATTTGAAGCCGATGAAGCATTGATTGAACTGGGGCGCAAAGCTCAGGCGTGTTTCGATTTAAGCTTTACCACGGTTGATATCGCACTGACAGATCAAGGCCCCGTAGTATTTGAAGTGTCGGCTTTTGGTGGTTTTAAAGGCGCCTTAGAAGGTTGTCAGATCGATGCGGCAGAAGCCTATGCTCAGTATGTAATTGAGCAGGTTCAACAAAGAGGAGTGCTCTAATGCTGTCAGATCTGTTTGACCAAACTCAGTTACAAATGGCACAGAGCGAGTGTGTTTATCAGCGAACTTATGACTTTGCCGATTTAGGTATCCAGGTCTTTAGTAATCATGAGTCTTTGCTCATGGCGTTAGACCAGTATTACAAAAGTTATATCGATCAAGCACAGGCTAGCCAGTATCTTGAGCTTTATGTGATTGAGCAAGCGGTGCTTGGAGAGGAGCTGGGTTGGCTAGAAGTGCCAAGAGAAGCAGGCAAAACGGGCCGCAAAGAAGGTTATTTGGATGCTTGGTCTGGGGCACGTTGGATCAAGAAATTTAAGACGGGCCTAACCTTATTACAGTCCTGTCAGACGCCAACCGTAGTGGGACCTTGTATGGCCAACTTGGCACAAGTCGTTAACTTTATTAATAACCAATGTCTGAACCATTATCTGAGCCAAAGCTATGAATTGGGGCACGCCTCAGCGTTTACTCGAAACGGCAAGGTGACAGCGATTGCCGCCGGCTCAGGTGGCGGTAAGTCTACGCTAATGCTACGGTGTTTAGAAAATACCGCGCGCGATTTTATTACCAATGACCGTTTGTTATTTAAGCGGGCAGGCGAGCGTGTTCATGCTGTAGGAATCGCCAAACTGCCGCGTGTGAATCCTGGTACTTTGCTGAATTCCGAGCGATTGCAGCACATTTTGCCACCAGAGCGTCAACAGGCATTGCGCGAGTTGAGTAAAGCCGAATTGTGGTCTTTAGAAGAAAAGTACGACGTACAGATTGAAGACGAATACGGTATTGGTCGTGTAGCGACGGATGGCGCGTTAGCGCATTTGGTGATGCTCGACTGGTCTTTAGACAGCACTGAGCCGACGCAATTACTGCCAGTAGACTTAAGCGCTGAAGCGGAAGAGATAGATGGCTTGCGAAAGCGTCCAGGGCCGTTTTATCAGAATCAATCCGGTGAATTTTGTACCGATTTGAATGAATTGGCTCCTTTATCGCAATATTGCCAAACACTTGCGCCGGTTAAGGTCTATCGTTTAATCGGTCAGATTGATTTCGATCGGGCTTTTGAATTGCTGGAGAGTTTGTAATGGCCATTTGTGCTCTGATTCGCCATGGGGCGTACCAACAGCTGGAAAATACCCCCAGTGCATTACAGCCTTATCCATTAACCCCAGAGGGGGAGCAAGAGGTGCGCCGCCAAGCGGGGCTGTTTCGCGAGTGGTTGCTGGCGTCGGGGCACAAGGTCGATCCGATTATCGACGCATCGAGTTTGTTGCGCGCCTGGCAAACGGCCAAAATCTATCAAGAAGAATTGTTCGGTCTGTTTGACGGTGAGCCTCAGGTGCAAAGCTTTGCTTGTCTATGTGAGCGCAGTGTCGGTAGCGTAGCAAATCTTTCGGTGGCTGAAATTGAGCGTATTTTAACGTTAGACCCTAGGTTTGAGTCCGCTCCCGATGGCTGGAAATCAGACAGTTATTATTGTTTGCCATTTGACGGCGCCGAATCCTTGTTACAAGCTGGAGAGAGAGTGGCGCAGCATATTCAAGCATGGCAACAGCAAACTGACTCGAGCTGTTCGTTAATTAAGTTATTTGTTGGGCATGGGGCTTCGATTAGGCATGCGGCATGTTATATGGATGTCATGAAGTTGTGTGATATTAAACAATTTAGTATGCACTATGGACATCCAGTGGTTTTGGAATTTGTTGGCAATAAGACAACCCGGCTGTATGGGGATTGGAAGCAGCGAACGCTGCAAGATGTTCCAGATTAATGGCCTCAGAATGACGAAGGTGTCGCATTGATTAAGCAGAATAGACTTCCTACGATTGTAAACTCTCCTCTTCATGAGGAAATCCTTTCTCGTATTCCGAGTAATTTGGTTCTGTGGCCCCGTGAAAGTTGCTCGTTTAATCACAAAGCCCTAGATACGCATCAGTTACCAAACAAATATTGGCAAAAGAAAGTGCGCTGGCCGAGCCGACCAGTGGTATTCATTTCGGATCCGCACGCCGATGCGGAAGCCTTTGAGAATTCCTTGATTGCAGCGGGTGTTGCTGAGCGGACTAAACCAGGCTTGAGGCAGTTGAAACTGACTAAGTTCGGTAAAACCGCTGAGATTATGGTGGGGGGAGATTGCTTAGATAAAGGCCCTAGTAACTTAGAGTTACTGCGTAGTTTAAAGCAATTATATAAGTTAAAGGCCAAGGTAACCTTGCTGGCGGGAAATCATGATCTACGCTTGCGGATGGGCTTGTTGGCCATTTCGCGTAAAAAAGATGCGGGTAATCAACACTTTTTTGTGCGTATGGGGAAGAAGATCGTACCACTCTTCAAAGAAGTCTTTGAGCAATACCTTGATGGCACCAAGTGGGAAAAAACTGTGCCCGACGAAGCCACTTGTCGCAAGATCCTATTTCCAAATGAAGATTGGTTCAATGAGTTTCCCTTTCACGCGGCGGGCTTTTTGACTGCCGAAGGCATTGAACGAGAAGTGCGAAAGATGCATACCAAGGTCGATAAGTTTGAACGCCATTGCTTGGAAGCGGGTTTGACCTTACGACATGTCTACGCAGCGTCTATGCAATGTCAAAAGATGTTTCTCGACAAAAAAGGCGAATTTAGCTGGTTTTTTCGTAAGATGAAGCTGGTTGAAAAGCGTGGCTCTTTCTTATATTTGCATGCAGGGTTGGATGATGTCATGGGGCAAATGCTGTTAAAAAATGGCACGCGTTATGCTAATCGCGCCTTTCATCGGAATTTACAGCGTCGAGATTTATTTGGTTTTTACTATAGCCCTTTGGCGAATACCTTTAGAACTAAATATCGAGATGCTGACTTGCCGTTGACGCAGCGTGGGGTGAAGGCGATTCATAAGGCGGGCATTAAAGTCGTCGTCCAGGGCCATGTGAACCAAACGCACGGCCAACGAATTGCCATTAAAAAGGGATTAGTACACATAGAAGGTGATATTACTCTAGACGAGAACTCTCGTCGTCTAGAAGCCTTGACCGGTAAAGGCATGGGAGCAACCATTATAAGCAAGCAATTGGGCATCGTCGGCATCAGTTGTGATTACCCTGTGATTAAGCATTTACCCGCTACATCACTTAAGCATATTTATTCTTAAAAGATTATGAAGTCGAAAACAGAGTTTAAACATGAAGCCCTAGTTGAAGCGGACGATATTCAAGAGGTGCTTCTGGCGCTTGCCACGAATTTCTGCCGCATCCACACCATTGACCCGAACAGGGATGTTCTTGCCGACGATATCTGGCCAATCGTTGATATCGACTCGGAAAGTATCTGCATCATAAACCGAGTTAATGCGTGCAACGGTCGCATTTGTTTCTGCAAAGAGTGGTAAAGCGAATACCAAACTGCCTAGTATCAGCGCTATACGAAACACTGTAAATCTCCACCAAAAAACATCACTGCCCTGTGAAGAAAGGTTTCATCCATAAGCTAGCATAATAATAAGCAATCTTTATAACGCAAATGATTTTACTTTTAGAGGGTACTAAAATGCACTTTATTGGTGTTTTTTAATCGTTGTCTGAGTGGGTTTCATTCAACCAAAACTTTGCTTGTGTTAGAGTAGCCGCCGCTAGAGGTTGCCGATACCACTCGGCATGAAAAGGGAAGTCAGTGAGAATCTGACGCTGCCCCCGCAACGGTATTTAAAGTAAAGCTTTGTCATACGCCACTGTGGGCAACCATGGGAAGGCGACAAGGTGAGAAATGTCTGCTTTATCAGTCCGGAGACCTGCCTTTAGTAGGGGGCCTATCATAAAAAGGCCAAACATTGACCACTGTACGGGCGTGTGCAGTGTACATGAAGACACATACATGACAACTCAATCTTATTTTGCTCCAGTGTTTGCAAAAACGGCAACGGCACTGGCGATTCTTGCTGCGACCTCTGCTCAAATGGCTGCAGCGCAAGAAACAACCAACCTATCAAAATTAGTGGTGACTGCTACTACGACCGAAGTAACCGAAGCTCAGTCATTGACCTCCGTGACGGTGATCAGTAAAGACGATATTAAGAAGCAGCAACCACACGAAATCACTGAGTTATTAGCGGCTCAACCGGGTATCGATATCGTAACTAATGGTGGTTACGGTAAGAGCACCAGCATATTTACTCGGGGTTCTAATAGTACAGGCACCAAGCTTCTAATCGATGGCGTACCGATTCAATCTCATTCATTAGGCTCTGCGTCTTGGCAGTATTTGCCTATTTCACAAGTTGAGCGTATTGAAATTGTCCGCGGCCCTAAATCGTCGTTATACGGTTCAAGTGCAGCAGGTGGTGTCGTTCAGGTCTTTTTACCGGAAGGACAGCAAGGTGACCAAGCGGAGATTACGCTAGGCGCGGGCTCTTTTGGTACGACACAAACTGATGCCTCGGTTTCTGGCTCTGATGGTAAAACAAGTTACTTGTTGGCGGTCGGAACCTTTGATACGGATGGTGAAGAGGTAAAAGAAGGCGCAGGTGATATGGGGTATTCCAATGATCACGTCATGGCGCGCTTGGGCTATGAATTTGACTCAGGGGCCTACATCAAAGCTTTGCTGATGCATGCTGAAGGGGATTCTGAATACACCACATCCAGCGGTTCTGTGCGCAACAATGACTACCAGAACCAAGTACTCGCATTGACTGGTGGAATCGATGTGACCGACAGCTGGCAATCAGAAGTTCAGTTGCGCCAATCTCGTGATGACTACGATGTATTGAATGATGCGGGTATTAAAACGGGTACCTACTATGATAGTGAATCGCAAGGAGTACGTTGGAATAACACTCTATGGCTCGGTGATCATGAGTTTGTCGTGGGGGCTGAGCATGTAAAAGATAGCTTTGATGGTTCCTATGCGAAGGAGCGCACTAATAATAGTGTTTTCGCACAATCATTGTCTGAGTTCGGGCCATTGAGCGTACAGTTAAACATTCGTGCTGACCATTACGATGAGTACGATACGCAAACAACAGGTGGTGTGGCGTTTGGCTATCAATTAGATCCTGTGCACACCTTACGAGTGAGTGGCCGCACCTCTTTTACGGCGCCAACGTTTAACTCTATGAATGCGGAAAACTGGGGTTATACGCTGGTGAATGAGATTCGACCAGAAACCTCAGAATCCTATGAAGTTGGGATCCGTGGTGATTACCAAAACAGTTACTGGGATGCTGCTGTTTATCAAGCTGATTACGATGACTTGATTGCTTGGACATACCCAACGGTTGGTAACATTGAAGCTGCTCGTGTGCAAGGTTTAGAGCTTGCCGCAGGAACGAGTATTGAACAGTGGTCATTTGCAGTTGCTGCAACGCTAATGGATACAGAAAACCTTAGTGAAGGTGCTGTACACGGCAATCGACTGGTTCGTCGTGCAAACAAGAGTGCTCGCATCGATGTGGATCGCCATTTCGAAGAGTTTTCATTAGGCATGACGCTGGCAAGTTACGGTGAGCGTTTTGATGATGAAGAAAATGAAACCTTGCTACCGGGCTACGGCGTGTTGAATCTTCGTGCGAGCTATGACTTCGCACAGAATTGGAACGCCAAATTCGTTGTCAAAAACGCTTTGGACAAATCCTATCAAACGGCTCAGGGGTATAACAACCCTGGTGTTGGCGCCTTCTTAACGGTTAATTATTCGGCCTTTTAATGACTTTCAAAACTTGCTGCAAACGGTCTTTAGCAGTTTGTTTGCTAGGACTAGCCTCCGCGACTATGTTCGCGGAGACTGCTTCTGCACAGCCATTGTGCGTCGTGGATGATAAGCAAAGGGAAGTGTGTATGGCTCATCCTGCCACTAGGATTGCGGCGTTATCTCCAGGTGCCACCGAGCTGATTTACGCTGCCGGTGCGGGGGACAAAGTCGTCGCGGTGGTGTCGTTCAGTGATTACCCGCCAGAAGCGAAACAAGTCACTTCTGTGGGGAGTCATACGCGCTTGGATCTTGAGCGAGTCCTGAGCCTCAAGCCAGACCTTGTTTTGGCTTGGGGAACTGGCAACCCAAGTGAACAAATTGCTACCCTCGAACGTGTGGGTATGACGGTGTATTACGTTGAACCCCATAATTTTGAGGACATCGTTGATAACATCAAAGATATGGCACGGCTTTCGGGAACCGAAAACATAGGTTATAAGGCAGCGGATGACTTCATCGCAGGCATTCATGCCTTGGCGACGCGTTATCAGAATGCTTCGCCAGTATCGACTTTTTATCAAGTCTGGGACGAGCCATTAATGTCCATGAACCGTGATCATTATATTAGCAAGGTTGTGACTTTGTGTGGTGGTGTGAATGTGTTCGCCGACTCGCCGCGTTTGATTCCTCGTCTGAATCAAGAGGCGGTTTTGATAAAAAATCCTGAAGCGATTCTAGCGGGAGGCATGGGCGAGCGTAATGCGAAATGGTTGGAAAAATGGCGTGCTTTCCCTGAATTGTTGGCGACGCAATGGGATAATCTATTTTTTATTCCACCTTCATTAATCCAACGTCCGACACCGCGCTTGCTTGATGGGGCACGCATTTTGTGCGAAAAGCTCGACATCGCTCGCCAACACCGGCGTGAGCGGACTCTATGATTGCGCCGCGCTACCTATTTTGGCCATTATTTAGCTTAAGCCTGCTCTCATTGCTGTGTCTCTTAGTGGCCATTACTCAGGGCAGTGTCGCCTTGTCCCTTGGACAGCTTTGGCAAGCGTTACAAGGGCAAGGCTCGTTATTGAATCAAACCTTAGTGTGGGAACTAAGAGTGCCCCGAGTATTAGCAGCTTTTGCCACTGGCGGTTTGCTGGCCGTGGCAGGAGCGCTGATGCAAATTTTGCTTCGCAATCCGTTGGCTGACCCCTATGTTTTAGGGATATCTGGTGGTGCTTCGGTCGCGGCGTTGTTGGCAATTTTGACTGGTTTAACGGGTATCTTGATGTCTGGCGCGGCATTTATCGGCGCGGTGCTATCTACTGTGTTGGTGTTTGGCTTAGCACAGGGTATAGGGCGTGTTTCATCTATGCGTTTGCTACTGACGGGGGTGGTAATCGCCGCTGGTTGGGGGGCTTGTATTACCTTAATGCTAGCCCTAGCGCCTCCCCAGAAAATACCTGGCATGTTATTTTGGCTTATGGGTGATTTGTCTTATGCCCACACTCCTTGGCTAGCTTGGCTTATTCTGGTGCCGGTATGTTTTATCTTGATTCCTTTAGGGCGCAGTCTGAACGTGTTAGCGAGGGGCCCTTTGCAAGCAGCTGCTCTTGGAGTCAATGTAAAGCAGTTAGAGCGCTTAGTGTTTATCATTGCCAGTTTATTGACAGCGATTGCAGTGACTACTGCTGGTAGTATTGGATTTGTTGGCTTGGTTGTTCCACATATGTTGCGATTGGTACTGGGAAATGATCAGCGTCTTATTTTGCCAGCCTGTGCTTTAGCGGGTGGCACCTTGGTGACGATAGCGGATACGTTGGCGCGTACCGTTATTGCGCCTGAGCAGTTACCTGTGGGTGTGATTACCGCCTTATTGGGTGTGCCGACCTTTTTATATTTGTTGCATAGGGGGCGAGTATAATGGCCTTAGTGACGAATGCTTTGGTTGTCGATATCCCATCAAGGCATCCGGAACCACTGGATTTAACCATGGAACCGGGACAAATTTGGGGTGTTTTGGGACCCAATGGCGTAGGTAAAACCACTCTGTTACATACGTTAGCGGGGCTGATTAGCCCCCGATCTGGTGTGGTTTCTTGGGCTCAAAAACCATTGCCGGAATGGCATCGTTTAGCGTTAGCACAAGAAATTGGTGTCATGTTTCAAGAACATCAAGACGGCTTTCCTGCTACCGTTTTAGAAACTGCATTATTGGGTCGCTTTCCTTATCTGAGTCCATGGGAAATGGAAAGCGATGAAGACATGCAGATGGCTAAGGCTGCGTTGGAATATCTTGACTTGGAAGGCTTGGCCAGTCGTTCTATTAGTCAATTATCGGGTGGCGAGCGCCAACGCACGGCCCTCGCGGCACTCCTTAGTCAAGATCCTGAGATGTGGCTAGTGGATGAGCCTACCAACCATCTGGACTTGCATCATCAAGTCGCGGTGATGCGCTTATTGCAGCGTAAAGCACAGGCCGATAAGCTGGTGGTGATGTCGTTGCACGACGTTAACCTAGCCGCGACTTGGTGTAGTCATGTACTGCTATTGTACCCTGATGGTCCTGCTCGAATGGGGGCCGCAGAGGAGTTGCTGACACTAGAGCATTTGCAGCCTTTATATCAACAAGTTTTAGTGCAAGGCGAGCTCGATGGTCGTTTGGTATTCTTGCCTAAGGTGATATAAGAGGAAGTCTTGGGTGAATTGGCTGAGAAAAATAGGCGAGCAGTGGTTTTTGAAGAGCAAATCATTACCAAAAATAATCATCGTCGGTATTGATACGCACTGTTATCAGCTTGCCCAGACTTTAATCGAACATAAGGATGCGGAAGTCGTAGCGTTTATTGACGATGAACCATGGACCAATCGAACAGAATTACTTGGCGCAAAAGTCCATTATCCTAGTGACATGGCGGCCTTAGTCACCCGTAAACAGGTGCGCCTGATTATTGATTTCGACACTTCAGAGCAAGTGCCCGAGTCTATTCAGCAAGAATTGCAATCCCTACCAGTTGAACAAATTGTGCTTAGCCATGCTATGCCGCAGCCTTTAACATGTTGGCGTACTCAAATCCTAGAACAGCTAAAATAAATCAATTATTTCATGCCGCTGTTGTGCCTTACGGATAGGGCTTCAAACCGCTCCTTGATTGGCAAAGTCTAAAAAACGTAGGTCTTGCAAGATCCCCTTAGAATAGCTCGATTACACTTATCGTCTATAGCATGTTGAATAGACACAGTTTTATACATTGACTTCCCTCCAACTTATTGAATCTATTGTAAAAAATATTTGTATTGAAAAATGATAACTAGGTGCTATATCAAAATGCAATACAGTTCCAATTAAATTGAAATAGTAAAAAACAGGCCAGCTCTTAATACTTTTAAAAAATGACAAGGCGTAATGCCTAGTGCTTTAACATGTTTTTAAGGCCCTAAGCTACGACATCAATCGCCATTCCCAATAAAAATTAGATAAAGAGAGCAGTAGCATGATTATAGATTGCCATGGTCATTACACGACTACTCCACCAGCTGTGGGTGAATACCGTGATAAGCAAAAAGCAGAAGTTGCCAAAGACCCTTCTTTTGTTGGTGAGAAAGGTAGTATCTACGTTACTGATGATGAAATTCGTGAAAGTATCATTAACAATCAATTACGCTTACAACAAGAGCGCGGCACGGACTTAACCATTTTCTCTCCACGTGCGAGCTGGATGGGACACCATGTTGGTAATGAACATACGAGCCAATACTGGACCGAGCACCAGAACGATTTGATTCGCCGTGTGTGTGATCTGTTCCCTGAAAACTTCGTTCCCGTGGCGCAATTGCCTCAGTCTCCGGGTGTTGATCCCGCAAAATCAGTTCCTGAAATCATTCGTACTGTGGAACAGATGGGGTTTATTGGTATCAACCTAAACCCAGATCCAAGTGGTGGTCATTGGAATGGCTCTTCTCTTGGCGATCGCTCTTTCTATCCAATTTACGAAAAAATGTGTGAATACGATATCCCAGCGATGATCCACGTATCAGCATCTTGTAACGACTGTTTCCACACGACAGGGTCTCATTATTTAGGTGCGGATACGACAGGTTTTCAACAGCTGATGATGTCCGATGTCTTCAAGGATTTTCCTGATCTGAAAATTATCATTCCACATGGCGGCGGCGCGGTGCCTTATCACTGGGGGCGCTTCCGTGGTTTAGCCCAAGACCAAGGCTTTGATCTGGCTGAGCGCGTATTAAAT
This sequence comes from Marinomonas fungiae, assembly GCF_001418205.1. Taxonomy (GTDB): domain Bacteria; phylum Pseudomonadota; class Gammaproteobacteria; order Pseudomonadales; family Marinomonadaceae; genus Marinomonas; species Marinomonas fungiae. The sequence goes on from NZ_LIQF01000003.1 coordinate 60,312, forward strand.
AACATCTACTTCGATACCTGTGTTTATCATCAACGTGGTATCGATTTACTACTAGATATCATTCCAACTAAGAACATCTTGTTCGCTTCAGAGATGATCGGTGCTGTACGTGGTATTGATCCAGAAACGGGTCACTACTTTGATGATACTAAGCGTTATGTCGATAACAACGCGGTTTTGACGGCTGAGCAAAAACAAGACATCTTCGAGCACAACACTCGTCGTGTTTTCTCTCGTCTAAAAATCTAATCGTCTGACGTCATAAAGGAGCAAACAATGCGCGAAAACGTAGTAGTACAACATATTGAACGTGCCGATCAGGCGGTGATTGATGGATTGGCTGAGTGCGGTGTGGCAACTATCCACGAAGCACAAGGTCGAGTGGGCTTGCTGGCGCATTACATGCGTCCCATTCAGCAAGATAAGGCGGTTGCAGGCTCTGCGATTACTATCTCCGGTGCAGCAGGCGATAACTGGATGATGCACGTAGCGATTGAACAATGCCAAAAGGGTGACATGCTGGTGTTTGCCCCTACGTCACCTTCTTACCATGGTTTTTTCGGTGACTTGTTGGCAACGTCTGCTCAAGCTCGCGGTGTGGTAGGTCTTGTGATTGATGGCGGTGTGCGCGATACCCGTGATCTTCGCAAAATGGATTTCCCAGTCTGGTCCAAAGCCGTGTGTGCAGAAGGTACGATCAAAGAAACGTTGGGTTCTGTCAATGTCACCATCGTTTGTGCCGATCAACTGATCAATGCGGGTGATGTGATCGTGGCCGATGATGACGGTGTGGTCGTGGTGCGCCGTGAGAAAGCGGCAGAAGTACTGGAGCTTGCGCGCAAGCGCATGGACAACGAAGAAGCGAAACGTGTTCGTCTCGAAAACGGCGAGCTAGGACTAGATATCTACGACATGCGTCCTCGTCTTGAAGAAAAAGGCTTGAAATATGTCTAAAGGCATCGAATGCATGTGGATGCGAGGCGGCACGTCAAAAGGGGCGTACTTCCTTGCGGATGCTTTACCAAGCGATGAGCAGGCACGTTCAGACATTTTGCTACGCGTGATGGGCTCCCCAGATGCACGTCAAATTGACGGTATGGGGGGGGCGGATCCAATTACTTCGAAAGTGGCAGTAGTAAAAAAGTCGATGCGTGATGATGCTGACGTGGACTACTTATTCCTTCAGGTATTTGTCGATCAAGCCATTGTGACCGATGCACAAAACTGCGGCAATATTCTCGCTGGTGTAGGGCCATTTGCCATAGAGCGAGGCCTAGTTGAACCGGCTGAGGGCGAAACAGAAGTTCGTATCTTTATGGAAAACACCGGTCAAATCGCTGTGGCGCGTGTCCAAGTAAAAGATGGCGAAGTGGTCTATGAAGGTAATGCTCGTATTGATGGGGTTCCTGGTTTTTCATCTCCCGTTCCGATTACGTTCAAAGATACGGCGGGGTCGAGCTGTGGGGCGCTATTACCAACGGGTAACGCCGTTGACATCATTGATGGCATAGAAGTGACCATGATCGATAACGGCATGCCGTGTGTGGTGATGCGTGCGTCAGACATGGGAATTCTTGGGACAGAAACTCGTGAAGAGCTAGAAGCCAAAACGGAGCTTCGGGCCAAGCTTGAATCGATTCGTTTGCAAGCTGGCCCATTGATGAACCTTGGCGATGTGAAAGATAAGTCAGTGCCGAAAATGACCATGGTGTCTGAGCCCACTAATGGTGGTGCTATCTCCACGCGGACCTTTATCCCGCATCGCTGCCATGCGTCGATTGGTGTATTAGGGGCGGTGAGTGTGGCCACGGCAGCGGTATTGCAAGGTTCACCGGCTAATGTTTTGGCTGTATATGAGCCAGCGGCGCAAATGACCTTGGATGTTGAACACCCAACGGGTTGTATGACGGTGGTGCTAGATCAAAACAGTGAAGGCGAGGTGGACTCTGCGGCCTTGTTACGGACTGCGCGCAAACTGTTTGACGGTAAAGTATTTGTACATAAGAACGGCTTGTAAGCTGCTCTTTCATTAAAAAGAATAACGATAGGTAGCTAAAAAATGGACAAAGATTATCTTCCATTTCATCCAAATCCAAGTAAACCAACATACCAAGCCCCAGAAGGCGCGGTTGATGCACACTGCCACGTTTTTGGTCCGGCTGACAAATTTCCCTACCATCCAAAACGTAAATACACCCCATGTGATGCTTCAAAAGAGCAACTGTTCGCACTACGTGATCACCTAGGTTTTTCTCGCAATGTCATCGTTCAGGCGTCTTGTCACAGTACTGACAACGCTGCACTGATTGATGCGTTGCAAACAGCGGGTGAATTGGCTCGTGGTGTCGCATTTATCGATGACAGTTTCACCATTGAACAGCTTCAAGAGATGCACGATGCCGGTGTTCGTGGTGTGCGCTTTAACTTTGTGAAGCGTTTGGTAGACAGCACACCGCGTGAAGTATTCTTTTCCATTGCCGAGAAAATCAAAACACTGGGCTGGCACATCGTGGTGTACTTTGAGGCGCCAGATCTAGAAGAGTTGATTCCATTCCTAAAAGAGCTAGGTACAACCATTGTGGTGGATCACATGGGGCGCCCAGATGTAGCCAAAGGTGTTGATCATCCTGACTTCCAGCGGTTCGTGAATTTCATGGCTGAGAACGACAATGTTTGGTGCAAAGTGAGCTGCCCTGAGCGCCTAACGCTGCAAGCGCCTGATTACTCTGATGTTGTGCCTTTTGCAAAGACATTGGTTGAGCAATTCCCTGATCGCGTACTTTGGGGGACGGATTGGCCGCACCCAAATATGAAGTCGCATGTGCCTGACGACGGCCACCTGGTTGATGTGATTCCAATGATTGCAACAACACAAGAGCTTCAGCATAAGCTGCTAGTGGATAACCCAATGCGTCTATACTGGAATTAATCCGGTAGAGAACCGAATCAAAAGAGGTCACCCCATGGCGACTAATGAAAAACGAGACATTCCTGGTACCTACCTTTTTGATAGCAAGATGGCGAAAAAAGGTTATGGCCTGAATAAAATGTGCTACTCCTTTAATAATCAGGAAGCGCGTGATGAATTTAACGCAGATCCAGATGCGTACTGCGATAAATTCAATTTAACAGTAGCTCAGAAAAAAGCGATTAAAGAAAAAGATATTATCGCGATGCTACGAGAAGGTGGCAGTATTTATTATCTAGCTAAATACGCTGGTTTATTAAAACTGAATATGCAAGATATCGGTGCTCTGCAAACAGGCATGAGTGTTGAAGAATTCAAAGACATGCTTGTTAAGAACGGTCGAGGAGAAGTGTAATGGCGAATATTATCGGTGGTATTACGACTTCTCATATTCCTGCGATTGCTAATGCGATGGCAAACGGTTTAGAAGAGACGCCATACTGGAAACCTTTCTTTGATGGTTATCCACCAGTACGCGATTGGCTGAATGAGAAGAAACCTGATGTAATCATTCTGTTCTACAACGATCACGGTTTGGAATTCTTCATTGATAAAAAACCGACTTTTGCGATTGGTGTGGCGGATGAGTACCACAATGCCGACGAAGGTTGGGGTATCCCTACCATTCCACCTGTAACGGGCGAATCAGATCTTTCTTGGCACATTGCCAATAGTTTGGTCGAAGATGGTTTCGATATGACCATCTGTCAGGAAATGAAAGTAGATCACGGTCTAACTGTTCCTTTGAACCTAATGTGGCCGGGTTATAACTATGGTCATGTGAAAGTCATTCCGGTCTGTATCAACTGTGAACAGCACCCGATGCCTCAACCTAAGCGTACCTATGCGCTGGGTCAAGCGATAGGGCGAGCGGTTGCATCTTTCGATCAAGACCTCAAAGTAGCGGTGTTTGGTACTGGTGGTATGTCTCATCAGCTAGACGGCGAACGTGCAGGCATCATCAATCGTGAGTTTGATATAGATTGCTTGGATAAGCTGGTATCTGACCCAGAAGCTTTAACTAAATACTCTAATCTGGATCTTGTGGAAATTGCCGGTGCCCAAGGCGTCGAGCTGAATATGCTGATTGCCATGCGTGGCACCTTGATTGGTGAAGTAAAAGAGCTCCACCGTAACTACCATGCACCGATTTCCAATACTGGTTCAGGCTTAATGCTGCTTGAGCATACCATGCCGAAGAAATAGTCGCGCGTTTCTCTCTCCTTTCTAGGGAAAAGTACTGACTGCAAAAGCCATAACACCCGTTATGGCTTTTTTATTGCCTAATGTTTTTATATAAGTTTTATGCATAGCCCATCGATTTTCTGCACCTAATTAACTCACTTGCTAGTGATAGATTTAAGTCAAGGAATAGCCTTCTGCTAAAGCCCATACTCACTCATAGATAGACAATCTAGTGATTCAATAAAAATAAAACGGTGAGGTAACAAATGACTCAAACAGTCGATATTCCAGGAACAATTATGCTCGATGGCCCTATGGCCACTAAAGGCTATCCACTTAACAAGATGTGTTATTCATTTAACAATGCAGCGGCCCGTAACGAGTTTAAGCAAGATGAAGAAGCCTACTACGAAAAGTTCAAACTAACTGAAGAACAACGAGATGCGATGCGTAAACGTGATGTGATCGCCATGCTCGAAGCTGGGGGCAGTATCTACTATTTAGCAAAATTTGCAGGCTTATTAGGCTTGAGTGTGCAAGACGTTGGTGGCCTGCAGACTGGCATGACAACCGAAGAATTTAAAGCATTTTTGGTCAAACAGGGAGAAATCTAATGGCGAAACTACTAGGTGGCATCGCCACATCACACATTCCAGCGATTGGCGTGGCTATGGATCAAGGGCTAGAAAACACACCTTATTGGAAAGAGTTTTTCGAAGCTTACCCGCCAGTACGGGATTGGCTATACACACAAGAACCGGATATCGCAATCGTCTTCTACAACGACCACGGTTTAGAGTTTTTCCATGATCGTAAGCCGACCTTTGCCATGGGGGCGGCAGCACAATATGAAAACGCCGATGAAGGTTGGGGGATTGCTGAAATCCCACCTGTAACGGGTGAGACTGAGCTGTCTTGGCATATTGTCAATCATCTGATTGAGCATGACTTTGACATTACCGTGTGCCAAGAAATGAAAGTTGATCATGGTTTGACAGTGCCGCTAACTCTGATGTGGCCGGGGCACAAATACGGTCATGTGAAGGTGATCCCTGTGGCGATCAACTGTGAGCGTCACCCTATGCCAAAACCAAGCCGCAGTTACGCCTTTGGTAAAGCCATTGGCGATGCAGTTCGTAGCTTTGCGGGGGATCAAAAGGTGATTGTCATGGGCACTGGTGGTTTATCACATCAGCTAGATGGTCAGCGAGCAGGCTTTATCAATAAGCCATTTGATTTGTATTGTATGGACAAAATGGTTGATGAGCCTGAGCTTTTAACGTGCTATTCAAACTACGAATTGGTTGAGAAAGCCGGTGCCCAAGGGGTTGAGCTAAATATGTGGTTAGCTATGCGAGGTGCTTTGGAAGGGGAGGGGAAACTTAAAGAGCTACATCGTAGTTATCATTTGCCAATCTCTAATACTGGTGCGGGTCTGCAGCTTCTTGCGACCGACAATGCTCGTTAATGGTTTGATGTTAGCGCTGTAAGGATGGCAATAAAGAAAAGGAGAACTTTTGATTCTCCTTTTCTTTTATTCGCTCAATAGGGTGTTATGAGCTTAAAACTCTTCGGTATCGATTTCTTTTTGCTGCGCTTCATTGTAACGAGTGCCGCTGACATTATTCTGGTTGATCATGTCATTCAAGTCGCTCAATTGGCTGTCTGTCAATTTCACGTCGGTGGCGCCTAGATTGTCACCCATATGGTTAACGAAACGCGTGCCAGGGATAGCCACCACGTGGTCACCTTGATGCAGTACCCACGCTAGTGCTAACTGAGCAGGAGAGCAGCCGATTTCTTTTGCCATCCCTAGGAAGTTGCTAAGCAAAGCAATATTTGAAGGGTAGTGATCTTCGTTAAAGCGCGGCATATTGAGGCGGATATCACCTTGCTCTAAGTCGCTTGCACTCTTCACTGCGCCGGTTAGATAGCCACGAGCCAAAGGGCTAAATGCCACAAACGTCACACCGAGCTCTTTCGTTGCCTCAAGAGTGGCGATCTCTGGGTTTCGTGTCCACAGTGAGTATTCTGATTGAAGCGCAGTAATCGGCGCTTCTTTGTAGGCTTTGCGCAGAGTGTCGGCAGATACTTCAGATAGGCCAATCGCACCGATTTTGCCTTCTTTCACTAGGTCATTTAGAGCGCCGACACTTTCTTCAATGGCAATATTCGGGTCTTTACGATGTAAGTAGTAAAGGTCAATGTGCTCAACACCTAGGCGCTTTAAGCTGTTTTCACATTGTTGGCGGATATTTTCTGGGCGACCATTGATTTCTTTTTTGCCATCGACAATGGCCATACCGCATTTACTGGCTAAGAAAAACTCTTTGCGTAAGTGTTTAAGGGCTTTACCAACTAATAGTTCGTTTTTGCCGCCACCGTATAGCGTTGCTGTATCAAAATGCCGGTAGCCCATGTCAAAGGCTTCGTGAAGTGCTTTAACAGCTTCGTCTTCTGCTACCGGCGAACCGTACGCGTGAGATAAGTTCATACAACCAAGGCCGATACTTGGTGTCAGTAAATGGGGGTGTTTTTTCGACATTTTCCTTGCCTCATTTATGGTCGGTATAAATGAAAAAAGCAGGGTGCTAAGCCCTGCTTTGTAGTCACATGCAGTTGTTTAATCTTCTAAGCATTGCTCAAGTTTATGCAGTGTTTCCATCGCGTCAATTGCCTGTGTTACGCAAGCATTTGGTGCGCGGCCTTCTTCGATAGCAGCGATAAACTCGCGGTCCTGCAACTCGATACCGTTGTTCGATACGGCAACGCCAGATAGGTCGATCTTGTTATCATTGCCGTCAAATAGGTCATCGTAACGAGCGATGTAAGTGCCGTTATCACAGATGTAACGGAAGAAGGTGCCGAATGGACCATCGTTGTTGAAGGATAGAGATAGGGTGCAGATCGCACCATTTGGTACTTTCATGCCGATGCTCATATCCATCGCGATGCCAAGTTCTTCATGGATTGGGCCCTGTAGCGCTTGCACTTTGGTGGCCACTTCACCTGTCTGGTATTGGAACAAGTCAACTGTGTGGCAAGCGTGGTGCCACAGTAGGTGGTCAGTCCAAGAGCGCGCTTGACCTAGAGCATTCTTATTAGAACGACGGAAGAAGTAAGTTTGCACGTCCATTTGTTGAACTTTCAGCTCGCCTGCTTGGATCTTGTTGTGAATCCATTGGTGAGATGGATTGAAGCGACGAGTATGGCCAGCCATAGCAACTAGGCCTGTGCGTTTTTGCACCTCAACCACTTTGCGTGCGTCTTCAATGTTGTCTGCCATTGGAATTTCAGACATAACATGCTTTCCGGCTTCTAAACATTGAATCGTTTGGGCCGCGTGCATTTGTGTTGGTGTGGCAAGGATAACGGCGTCTACGTCATCACGTGCAAGCGCTTCAGCTAGGTCAGTGGTGTAATGGGGAACGCCGCGTTCTTCGGCAAAAGCTTTGATCGCATCGGGCTTTGTGCCGACAACTGAAACCACTTCTGAGCCTTCGATGGCTGCAATGGCGTCCATGTGTTTCATACCAAATGCGCCAGATGCACCTGCAATACAAATTCTCATTAGATATCTCCTAACCGTTGTCTTGTTATTCTAGTGAGTCATTTGACTCGTAGCTGTATCCATTCAATCTAACATCGACTCTATCAATGATGTAATTCGTTAACCAATAATGCTATTTAAAAAAAGCATAGGGTGGTGTTTGAATTTTTTCATCGAAACTGATCACATACTTCTCTAAGTACACTTAGAAAATGAGACTGTGTAATGGTTGGAAGCCAGTTTTTACGTACACAAAGGCCGATTGGTCGACGTGTGTGTTCCAATGGATAAGATAAGATTTTGAGTAAGCCAAGTTCAACTTCTCGCTCCATTTGGTGCTTTGATATCAGAGTTAAACGATCGCTACCTAATAACAGTTCGCGAATCAAAATCTGTGAACTGGACTCGACGATGCGACTGGGCTGTGGGCAATCAGCTTGCTCAAAGATCTCTTTAAAAGCGGTTCGAGTGGGGGTCCCCTCGGCGGGGACTACCCAAGCGAACTTAGCAAGGTCATGTGCAGATATGCTTTCGAGTGACAGTAGAGGGTGATCTGCACGACAAATAATGGACAGTGGGGGATTCCAAAGTTCTTCTTGGATCACATCGTCCGCAGGCGCAGGGTAACGTAAAGCTCCTAAGACAATATCGATATCGCCATGACGTAAGTGATGCAATAGGTCAGGGTAAGGACCCTCTATGACTTTAACGTTAACGTCAGGATGTTGATCACCAAAACGCAAAATCGATTTTGGCAAAATGGTGGTGCGTGCTAACGGCATGCTACCGAGTGAAATGGTAGAGACGTCTTTGAATTGCAAGGCGTGAATTTCGTAAATGCCTTGGCGTAGCTCATTAAAAGCAAGTTTAGCGGCTTTGGTTAAAGTCTTCGCAGCATCCGTTGCGTTGATGCCAGTATTGGTTTTATCAAACAAGGCAATGCCCAGTAGTTTTTCTAAATCTCTTGCTGCCCGATGTACTGAGGATTGAGAAACACCTAAATTACGACTGGCAATACTGAAGTTTTGCACATCACACACGGCAACTAGCGCCTTCAGCTGGGTTGTACTGATCTGAGCCAATACATTAGCGGATAGGGTATCTTTAAGAGCGGGTTCCCTTAAAAGCTCTAAGGTGGAGTCTCTTAAGTAGTTTAGTGAACGCGTCACTCGCTTCTGCCATAAAATCCCTGATTCGGTAGGGTACATGCCATCGGAATGACGTTCAAATAGATGGGTCTCCAGCTGCTTCTCTAATTTTGCAATAGCTTGTGTGATCGCTGGCTGCGATAAGTAGATACGCTCAGACGCTCTGGTGATGCTTTTTAGTTCACAGACCGCCAGAAATACACGTAGATGCCGTAAATTAGGAATTTGAATGTCCACCGCTGGCTCCAATCATTAAATTTAGTTGACTATATCAAAAATGAATATAGTTTAAAAAGGTTACTTTTAGCTAATTAGATTGACTGTGTGCGGCACATTGTGATTTGAAATTTTTAAAAATCTACTTTTTTCCTTTTACTTACGCTATTTTGGCTAAAGTTGCTGTGGTGGGATCGAACATGCGAGTCAGTCAAATTAAATATACGTTTCAATGGATGCTCTGTTTTTGCAGTTTTTTCATCGGCGGCTTTTCTTACGCCGCCTCTGCATTTAATGATTATTTTATGGAGGTGTGGACCTCACATGACGGCTTGCCTCATAACAGCGTGAATGCCATTGCTCAGACTGGCGATGGCTATCTTTGGTTTGCGACATGGGAAGGCGTAGCTCGTTACAATGGCCTGTCATTTGAGCTATTTAGTCGTGATTCGAAAACGGGCATTGCCGATGCAGGCATTCGTGCTTTGGTGGCAGATAAGAACAATCGTTTGTGGATTGGCGGTGCAAGGGGCGGCCTAACACTGCGCCAAGATTACAGTTGGTACCCGCAGAAGCAGGCGACCAGTTTGATCAATCATGTCTTGATAGATCATGAATCAAATCTTTGGTTGGCGGTGGAAGGAGAAGGTGTTTTTTTCCGTCCACTTGTTGGCGATAACGAATATGGGCCTGAACAGAAAGTACTTGATGTAGGCACTTATCGATTGGTGCAATCTAATCAAGGTGCAATTTACGCAGCGACTAAAAGTGGCGTTTATAAGATTAATGAATCTGGATCAGAGAAACTTGCCATTCCAAATTTGCCTGAAAACACCCGTATCTATTACGTGGCAATGGATCACCTTGATCAATTGTTAATTGCCTCGGCTCAAGGTGCATGGCGTTACGATGGGGGGCAATTTAGTAGTATCGCAGCAGAGCTTAATCATTCGACGGTAACTTTAATTGAAGAGGACGATGAAGGGACCCTTTGGCTAGGAACGCTTGATAAAGGTTTGGCTCGCGTCGATTATCGTCAAATTGACTACATCGATGCGGACTCTGGGCTCCCCAATAATCGGGTTTTGTCGTGGTTTCAAGATGTCGAAGGCAGTATTTGGGTCGGCACAAATGGCGGCTTATTACGGCTTCGTACTGCGCCTTTTAATTCTGTTAGTAGATCAGAAGGGCTCTTAGGGGACTTTACTCGTACCGTCTTGCAAGTCCCAGGGGAGCGCTTTTTAGTTGGCACCAGTGAAGGGCTTAGCTTGCTTGAAGATGGTAAAGCGTTCCTTGCATCGGGCGATCGCTCAGCGCGGCAATCTATATTGAGTCTTGCAAATATGCAGTCAGGCTCTGTCTTGGTTGGTACTCAGCGTTCAGGGGTATATGTATGGCGCGCGGGTGAAATGACGGCGTCATATAATATGGAAAATGGCCTGCCCTCCAATGAAGTAAGGGCGCTCTTGGAAGATTCAAAGGGACGTATTTGGGTTGGTACGGTTGATGGTCTGGTTGTCATTGAATCGGATGGCTCCCTTAAGCAGATTAATCAAGAGAATTCAAACTTGCCGGACGATTACATTATGGCCTTGATGGAAGATCATCGTGGCCGTATCTGGATCGGTACAGCACAAGGTGTCGCCTTTTATGATCGTCGAGACAGAATTCTGACCGTAGATATTTCTGCTTATGAAGGCGCTCAATATGTATTTGGCTTTTACATCGAACCTGGGTTTATTTGGATGGCAACAGACCGAGGCTTATTGCGTTACGATGCCATGGAAAACCAATTAAGTGGAGTAGGGAAACCAGCCGGGTTACCTATCGACAAGTTTTTCCAAGTGATCTATGACCATATGGGAAGCTTTTGGCTAAGCAGTAACCGAGGTATTTGGAAAATAGGGTATGTGGATGCGCATCGAGTGGCTTCTGGGGAGCGCAAGACCATCAATTTCGAGCATTTTGGCGAGGAGGATGGTATGGGGAGTAGTCAGGCCAATGGCGGCTCTAGCCCTGCTGCAGTAAGCTCTCGAGGCGGCAGTCTAGTCTTTGCAACGGCTAATGGCGTGTCATTTATTCGTCCGACCGCACTTAAACAGCTTTATCAATACCGTTTACCTATCGTCATTGAAGACGTTGATGTTGATGGTAGGTCGATTAACCCTAAAGTGGACAAAGTGTTGGGCTCAGGTGTTAGCCGTATTAGGATTAATTTTGCTGGCTTGAGCTATATCATGCCACAGCGTCTGCAATATCAAACCAAGTTAATTGGCTTCGAAGAAGAATGGTTATACCACGGTAGTCAAACGGTTGCTGAGTACACCAATTTACCCCCTGGACATTATGAGTTTCTAGTCAGTGTGCGTTACCCATACGGTGATTGGAATGAGGCTAAAACCCCTTTTCAATTCGAAATTGAGCCATTGTTATGGCAACGCAAAGACATGCAGCTGATGGCGTTGCTGGCATTTATATTGTGCATTGGCAGCTTGATGTATTGGCGAGTTCATTCTTTAAAAAGTCGTCAGCGTGAACTGGCTGAACAAATTCGTATACAAACTCAAGCCTTAAGGGATCAGTCTGAGCGTTATGAGCGATTAGCTAAAGAGGATGCTTTGACTGGTCTGTTCAATCGCCGTGCATTTGATGAGCGGGTTCGTCGCGACTTTATTATGTCGTTTCAGTCATTAAGGCGTTTGAACATGGCGATTATTGATATCGACCATTTCAAACAGGTTAATGATCGCTTTTCTCATCTGGTTGGAGATGAGGTAATCCAGCTAGTGGCAGATTATCTAAAACAAGCGGTTAGTTCTCCAAATATCGTAGCGCGTTGGGGAGGGGAAGAATTCACGTTATTAATACATGGGGATCAGCTTGAGGCAGAAGAATACTGCGAGCAGTTACGCAAAGGGTTATCCGAATTAGAATGTGCTGCGCTCGAGGATCAGTTCCAATTGACCGTAAGTATTGGTTTGTCCAATGCGCTGGGGTGTCCAGATTATCAAACCCTTTTGAAGCGAGCCGATCATGCTCTCTATGAAGCCAAGGAGACGGGGCGCAATCGCGTTGTCAGCTATCAGGAGTTTCGTCACTGAAGCGGAACTTATGATGTACGTCATGCTCTGAGAATGATTCCACCCTTAGTCTCTTAGCCATACGTTTGGCTAACAATATTATGTTGGGAATTGCAGGAGAGAACTATGATTGATAACGATCGCCGTAAATTTGTTAAAAAAGGATTGTTTGGTTTAGCTGTTTTGCCATTTGGTATGGGGGTGTTGACTACAAAAGCGTTTGCTGCAATGCCAATGTTGGATCCAAATGCGCCTAATGCAAAAGCATTAGCTTACACACCTGACGTTGCTACAGCCGCTTCTCACGCTGCTTACAAAGCGGGTAGCAGTTGTTCCAACTGTAATTTCTTTAATGCTGGAACGGGGGCCTGCCCATTGTTCGCTGGTCATGCTGTTGAACCAAACGGTTGGTGCCAGGCTTGGGTTAAAAAGCCTTAAGCATAAGCCTTAGTGATGATTAAAAAGCTCTTAAGCTGTGGAAGGCTTAAGAGCTTTTTTATTGCAGTTATTAGTCTGTTGACGATTTAGTAGCAATGGGCAGTTTTATTGGCCGCTTTAAGAGATGTGTATACCTGTTTCGGGCCTGCCATTGCCGCATTCAAATCATTCATGCGGGTTTGATGCGATGGGTGAGTAGATAGAAACTCTGGGGTTGAGCTAGAGCCTTTCTTAGACATATTTTGCCAAAGTTTAATGCTTTCTTCTGGGTTAAATCCTGCCTTAGCCATTAAGTCTAACCCGATGACGTCTGCTTCAGATTCGTGCGTACGGCTAAATGGAAGTAGGATACCTATTTGGGCGCCAATGCCTAAACCTTGGAAAATAGCGGTTTTTGTCGCGGAGTCTTCACCGTAAAGCTGAGAACCTAAAGCCAAAGCTTGGCTAGTTGCTAGCTGCGTGGATACTCGTTCATTACCATGACGGGCAAGTACGTGACCCACTTCGTGACCGACTACAGCAGCCAATTGATCTTGGTTAGTAGCGACATCTAACAGACCTGTGTAAACGCCAATCTTGTAACCAGGCAGTGCAAACGCATTGACTTGTTCATCGTTAAACAGCACCACTTCCCAGTTTTGCTTACGGTACTCATCTGGTAGTACGGCAATGATGCGATCCGCGACACACTGTACATGTTGTGTGGCTTGAGTACTGCTGGATGCAGGGGTGTTTGACTTCATTTCGGCAAAGGAAGCCACACCCATTTCATTGAGCTGATTGTCTGGAAGCAGTACAAGTTGCTTGCGGCCAGTTGGGGATGTGCTGCAGGCGCTAAGTAACGCTGCGCTAAGAAGACCAAGGGCAATATTACGCTGTAATTTAGATGCCATAAGAGATAATCCTCGTGTGTTTATCCTTGGATATCTTGAAGTAGCTCAGCAGCTTGTACGACAATTCCTTCACCTGCCATATTGGGCGCGATGCCGACACTGACACCATCATTCGACATGCCTGGCAGCCAAATATCAACAAATGACTCATTGCTAACATCCAATGCACTGAAGCCTTCATGTTCAGCTTTTGCCCACTCATTTGCCATGTCTTCGCTTGGCCATACAGGTAATACTCGTTCACTACCGATGGTAACGTTTAAACAACCTTCCGTGTCCGCAAGAGTGTAACAAGTGCCGCCGCTCTTTATGTGGCTAACAAATAGGTCATAGCGCTTTTGACTGGTTTCTCTAAAAAAAGCTGTGTTATCAAATGTCATAATTTTTTCTTCAATATAATTTGCTCGATAATAACACATCAGACTATATCCGATAGACCAAAAAAATGGGCAGCCCTGATGGGCTGCCCATTGCACAAATAAAAAGGAAAAGTGTGAGTTAGCGTGGGATTTCGTCGGTAATGCCTTCGACGTACCAATTCACTTTTGCCAATTCTTCATCAGATAGACTATGGCCTTCAGCGACAACAATATTGCCTTTGTTATCTTTAATTGGGCCGGTGAATGGCTTGAATTCGCCTGATTTGATCTTTTCGTATGTTTCGTCAATTTTAGCACGAACGTCAGTCGGCAAGTTCTCGTTGATCGATGCAAGGCTTAGCATGTCCTCATGGAAGCCACCCCAAAAGTCTTTAGGCTCGTAAGTACCGTCCATCACTTCCTGAGTGACTTTGATGTAGTAAGGTGCCCAATCATCACGTACAGAGAAGATGTGTGCCTTAGGGGCAAAGCTGCTTTGATCAGAGGCTTGACCAATGGCGCGCGCACCACGTTTTTCGGCAGCGATTAAAGGTGCAGGGCTGTCGGTATGTTGTAGTAAGACATCTACGCCCTGATCCATAAGAGCATTGGCTGCATCTGTCTCTTTACCTGGATCGTACCAAGAATTCACCCATACGATTTTGATTTTAACGTCAGGGTTAACACTTTTAGCCGCCATGTAAGCAGAGTTGATATCACGGATAACCTCTGGAATTGGGAAAGAGCCAATGTAACCAATGGTGTTAGTTTTTGTCAGTAAGCCAGCTGCGACACCTGATACGTAACGACCTTCATAAGTTCGAAGAACGTAAGTGCCCATGTTCTTAGAGCGTTTGTAGCCTGTCGCATGCTCAAAGGTCACGTTAGGGAATCGCTTAGCTACTTTTAACGTTGGGTTCATAAAGCCAAACGAGGTTGAGAAAATTAGGTCATTACCTGATTTTGCCAATTGTGTAATAACGCGCTCTGCGTCCGCACCTTCAGGTACGTTCTCTACAAAGGTTGTTTCGACTTTGTCACCAAAGAACTTTTCCAATTCTTGGCGACCGCGATCGTGCTCATAGCTCCAGCCTAAATCTCCAACTGGTCCAACATAAACAAATCCAACTTTAAATGGGTCATCTGCAGCGTGTGCGCCGCCGATACCTGCTAACAGGCCAAGACCTACAAGTAAGCTCTTCAGTTTCATTATTTGCTCCTTTTGTGCCCTTAGGCATTTTCTATCACATACAACAAAATGGGGATTAGGCCATCTGACGTGGATCAAATGGCTTGCCAAGCGAGCGAGGCGCTAGCAGTTTCTCTTTGTATTTATCAGCACTAATGATCACCATGACCACAATGGTGGCGACATAGGGCAACATGGCCAGCAAATTCGGTGAAATCGACCAGCCCATGCCCTGTAGTACCAGATGCATAATGCTAGCTAGACCAAAGAGGTAGGCACCAAGCACAATATTACCAATACGCCAAGAGGCAAAGACGACTAAGGCCAATGCGATCCAGCCACGGCCAGCGGTCATGTTTTCAACCCACATTGGGGTATACACCAAAGACATGTATGCGCCACCAAGGCCAGCCATGGCACCACCAAACATTACCGCAAGATAACGAACCTTCAGCACTTTAATGCCAATGGCATTAGCAGCATGAGGGTTTTCTCCAACCGCTTTGATGGTTAACCCTAAACGAGTTTTATTCGTAACGAAAGAGATAATAATCGCCATAACGATGGCCAAATATACCAAGGGATCATGGCTAAAGAGTACCTTGCCGATGACTGGTAAATCCGATAAAACCGGAATTTCAATCGGCTGGAAGCCCGTGATAGTTTGACCAACAACACTTGAACCGACAAAAGCGCTTAGACCTCCACCAAAAATACTCAATGCTAAACCGGTAGCCACTTGGTTCGCCCCTAGGTGAAGCACCAAGAAGCCAAAGATTAAGCTCATCACCATACCAATGAGAAGCGCACCTAAAATACCCATGCCAGCATTGCCCGTGGCGTAAGCGGCCATAAAACCAACTACTGCGCCCATTAGCATCATGCCTTCTTGACCGAGGTTTAGAACCCCTGTTTTCTCACAAATGGCTTCACCAAGCGCGATAAATAACAATGGTGTACCGGTTTTGATGGCTGCAAACAGCACTTGAGTAATTAGATCAATATCCATGTGATGCTCCTAAGCCATGTTTTCGCGAGATGAAACAATGCGGTAACGAATAAAGAAGTCACACGCTAGAAGGAAGAATAACAAGACGCCTTGGAACATACCGACCACGGCGATGGGAATGCCCATTTCAATCTGTGCTAAGTCGCCACCCATATATAGGATTGCCAGAAAGATGGACGCAATGATTGCGCCAGCTGGATGCAAACGACCAAGGTACGCTACGATGATGGCGGAGTATCCATACCCAGGTGACACATTTGGAGTAAGTTGCCCGATTGGCCCCGCTACTTCAGCGACACCCGCTAGTCCAGCTAATGCGCCAGAAAACAACATGACAAACCAGCTAATTGCTTTCGCGTTGAAACCCGCATAGGTTGCCGCAGGCTCATCAGCGCCGTAAACACGTATTTTGAAGCCAAGATGGGACTTGCTCAGTAGAAACCAAGCAAATAGAGCCAGTAGTAGCGCCAAGATAATGCCTAAATGAACTCGTCCACTTTCAAATAGAACGGGTAGCAAGGTGGCATCAGAGAACATCGCCGATTCTGGGAAGCCAAATCCGTCTGGGTCACGCAACGGGCCATGGACTGCCCAGATCAAAAGATACAGAGCAATGTAATTCAACATGATCGTAGTGAGGATCAGGTTAGAGTTAAACTTTATTTTTAGATAGGTTGGAATGCCCGCCCAGAACATGCCTGATGCAACGCCACCTAATAATGTTAGCGGCATGGCAAGCATGGAGTCTGAATTTACAAACATCAGTGCCACTGCACTGCCTCCTAGTGCCCCAGCAAGCAATTGTCCTTCGGCGCCAATGTTCCACATATTGGCGCGATAACAAAGTGAAAGACCCACGGCACAAAGCAACAGAGGCCCCATCTTTACCAACATTTCGCTAATGTTGTAAGCATCTGAAAGCGGGAGAACGAGCAGAACATACAGAGCTTGCAGAGGATCTTTACCTAACGCAGAAAACAGAATAGAGCCAAATACAAGCGTTAAAACAATCGCCAGAAAAGGCGATGCGAAAGTCATAAGTGTGCTCGGTTCGGTACGAGCTTGAACGCGGATCATGCCAGCGCCTCCGAAACCTTAGGTTCATTGATAAAAGTACCGGCCATCCATTGACCAATTTGATCAATGGAAGTCTTTTCAGTGCGCACTACTGGTGATAAGTGGCCATCACAAAGAGCGGCCATACGATCTGCCAGCAGGAACAATTCATCGATATCTTCTGAGATCAGTAGGATGGCCGTGCCTTGATCACGAAGTTTCAGAAGTGCTTGGTGAATGGCTAGCGCAGCGCCCACATCAACGCCCCAAGTAGGATGGGCGCAAATCAATACTTTAGGGTTCTGGCCAATCTCACGACCCATAATGAATTTCTGTAAGTTACCGCCACTTAGGCTCTTGGCTTCAGAAAACTCACCATGACATTTCACGCTGTACTGTGAAATCAGGTTTTTAGCGTACTCTTTGACGGCACTCCAGTTAACCAAGCCGGATTTCACAAAACCGCTGCTGTGGGTCAATAAGGTGTTTTCCGATAGGCTCATTTCGGGGACTGCACCGCGGCCAAGTCGTTCTTCTGGAACATAAGCTAGGCCAGATTTGCGACGAGCACCCGCAGACATTATACCGAGGTCAATACCGTCTAAAGTCAGCACCTTTTTAAGGTTGCGATTATCTTCGCCGCTGATGATTGACATCAGCTCCTCCTGACCATTGCCAGCAACCCCAGCAATGCCAAGAATTTCGCCTTTTAATAATTCAAAATTGATATGTTTTAACGACGTACCAAATGGGTTCTTTGCTGGAAGGTGCAAATCATTCGCTGAGAAAATAACACTTCCCCCATGAGCCTTCTCGTAGCCAGCATCTTGCTCTGCTAAGTCGCCGACCATCATTTTGGCAATGGTTGCTGGTGTTTCATTCGCAGGCTCGCAATCGCCAACAAATTTGCCGCCACGAAGGATGGTGGCTGTATGGCAGATCTCAGTGACCTCGTGCAGTTTGTGAGAAATAAACAAAATGCTGCAGCCTTCACTAGAAAGTTGCTTTAACACGGTGAATAAGCCCGCAACTTCTTGGGGTGTTAGTACAGAAGTTGGTTCATCAAGGATCAGAAGTTTTACTGACTGTACCAAGCAACGTACGATTTCTACCCGTTGACGTTCGCCAATCGAAAGTGAATGTACATAGCGATCAGGGTCAACATTTAAACCGTAGTCTTTTGATATATCACGGATTTTCTCGGCCAGATTGCCAATTTTTTCCAATTGGCTTTTGGTCAAACATAGTTCGATATTTTGCGCGACAGTTAGGGTTTCAAATAGTGAAAAATGTTGGAACACCATGCCGATGCCTAGATCTCGGGCGATTGCTGGCGATTTGATGTCGACTTCATGACCATTCCAAAGGATTTGGCCAGCATCAGGGGAAACTATGCCATAAATGGTCTTAACCAATGTACTTTTGCCAGCGCCGTTTTCTCCAAGTAATGCGTGGATCTCTCCAGGCATTAAGGTCATGCATATTTGGTCGTTGGCAAGACATCCGGGGTACTGTTTAGTGATATTCAGCAATTCTAAGCGGGGGCTAGAATTCTGTTTTTTCAATGTTTCCGACACCGTTAATTCTCTATGTATGATTGGGTGATTTACTCTTTTAACAGATGCTTTAAACGCTGTCTGTTAGATTCTAGTGTTTGCATCCTTGGCATTTTTGACTGATTGATAGGTGCTTTGCTCGCGTTGCGTCTGTTTTTAATTTTCAGTCTGTTATGTCGTTATCAATAAATGTGCCAATACCTTGAAGTAAGGCGAATAGCATCAATAAGGCGCGAAGAATACGCAATTTTCGCTTGTTTGTCTGCATGGTCAGCTTTTTATGTAGAGTTTATTTGCTCAGGATTTTAAATAATCTTGTTTAAATGGTCAGTATTGCACCATTTTGGGGATTTATTTGACCGATCGGTCCAGAATTAGGCGTAGGCGTGTGGCTTTGCCTAGTGTAAAATGCCGGTTAATTATAGCGCTTGAAATAATAGACTTTTTCAGGTTTATCGCTTGCATGCCTTACAGGACAGACGTTGTCTTTTTTTAGCACATATCTACAAAAATTAGCTTTGATTAGTTTGAAAAATAGTGCGGACGTTGATCACAATCGAAAGCAGGTAGTGAATATTACCTACCTACTTGCCATTGTAGTGAGCTTTATTTCAGGGCTGATTTTCGTGTGGCAAGGGTGGTTTTCTGAGTCTTTGGTGCACTGGATTGGAATGTGCGCTTCCTTAGTTGGTTTCACTCTGTCCATCAAAGGGCATTCACGCAGTGCCAGAATGCTGCTTCCTTTTGCTTATGCTCTTTATGTTTCCTTTTGCACCTTCTTATTTTATGGCTCCCAAAGTCATTTCCAATGGCTGTTGATTGTACTGGCGGCTTATTCGGTTGCAGGTTATCGGGTGTCAAGTGGAAAAGAACAAGTGCTGTTGTGCTGTTTTGCCTTGTTGGTGTTTGCTTTTAACCAGTTATTTGCTCCCATTAGCACCCAGTACTCTTCTAAAGATTTTCAGCTCTTTGTGACTTTGGCAACATTTATTGTTGCCATGATGTTTGTTGTCCTAATTGCTGGGGTAGTAGTGAATAAGTTGCGCAAACTCAATGAGCATCTGCGTTATCAAGCTGAAGTCGATGAGTTAACTCGAGTAAGTAATCGGCGCAAAGTACTAGCAGAAGCGGTCAATGTGTTTGCTGATGCCGTTATGAGTAACCAGCGCTGCTGCTTTGCCATTTTGGATCTAGACCATTTCAAACAAATCAACGATCGCTACGGTCATGACGTCGGTGATCGAGTGCTGCAACGATGCGCTCAGGTGATGCAAAACTCAATTCGAAGAGGGGATTGGCTAGGGCGTTATGGCGGGGAAGAGTTTGTGCTAATTATGCCGAATACTCGATTACGTGAAGCCTATGACATTATGGAGAGCTTGCGAATACAAATCAGCGATTTGAATATCTTTGTTGAGGGGCAAGATCAGCCAATCGTTGTCACGACCAGTATTGGTGTTGCTGAAATTAAAGATGACACCTTACGCTACGAACAAATTTTAGCGCGCGCTGATGCGGCATTGTATCTTGCTAAAGATAATGGCCGTAACCGTGTGGAGCTAGATATGTCAGAGTTAGAATAGTACATGAAAGACATTGATATCATTTATCAACACCCTGACTTTTGGGTGCTGGTAAAACCTGCTGGAGAAAGCTTTCACTCGGAAGACGGCGTTGGTTTTGCTCAGCGTTTGAAAAATGCTTTTCCTGAGCAAACGTTTTATCCGTTACATCGCTTAGATAAGATGACCTCAGGCGTGATTATGTTTGCGACTAATAAAGCCGCAGCAGCGCAGTTTGGCGCAATGTTTGCGGAACACCAATTTGAAAAGCGTTATTTAGCCGTTTCTTCAAATAAGCCGAAAAAGAAGCAAGGGACTGTTGCTGGTGCCATGCTGCCTAGTCGGCGTGGGCAATGGAAACTCTCTAATCAAGGGGGGGATTTTGCCGCGACTCAGTTTTTCAGTGCTGCTCTTGAGGGGAATCGTTATTTTTATATTCGACCATTGACGGGTAAAACTCACCAAATCCGTGTGGCATTGAAGAGCTTAGGCGCTCCCATATTGGGGGATGTTCGTTATGCCGGTGGCGGCTCGGATAGGGGGTACTTGCACGCCTATTCATTGGCTTTTACTTGGCGAGACCAGCCTTTTGTTTTTCAAGTTTGGCCTGATCATGGGGTGCTGTTTTCGGACGCAGCGAAAGAGCTGTATCAAACAAATTTCTTCGAGCCATCGTTGTCATGGCCTAAATTCATTATTCCAAAATAAAACACCTTGCCATTATGAAAAATATTTTAATTTACTGTCGTCCAGGTTTCGAAAAAGATGCGCTGGCTGAAATATCAGACAAAGCTGCTGAACATGGACTGTACGGCTATGGTGTACCCTCTGAAAACGCCGGTTATGTGCTCTACAACACAGGTGATGATCACGGCGCAGAATCGCTAATTCAATCGATGTCTTTTAATCATTTGATCTTTGCTCGTCAAATCATTGCCGTGAATGATGTGATAGATTTTGAAAAAGGTGGGCGTGTGCAGGCATTACTGGAAGCGGCTCGTGAGCTTCCTTTAGCAGAAGATATTTGGTTTGAGACAGCCGACACTAATGAGGCTAAAGCTTTATCTGGCTTGATCAAAAAGATTGAAAAGCCTCTACTGACAGGCTGGAAAAAAGCGGGCTTGCTGCGTAAAAAAGCAGTCGGTGTGCGTCACCATGTATTTTTCATGGAGGGCGATCAAGCCTATCTTGGTGTGAGCTATGCAGAGTGTCGCTCTGAATTTCCACTGGGGATTCGTCGTTTGCGTTTTCCAGCCAAAGGCCCAAGTCGATCAACTTTGAAACTAGAAGAAGCGCTGTTGCAGTTTGTTCCAGAGCATAGACGTGAGAAGGATTTGCATGATGCCATGCATGCAGTAGACCTTGGAGCATGTCCCGGTGGATGGACATACCAGTTTGTTGTGCGAGGCATTCATACGTATGCCGTAGATAATGGGCCGATGCAAAAAGAATTGATGGCTACAGGTCTAGTGTCACACATGACCGAAGATGGTTTTAAATTCCAGCCACCTGTTAAAGTGGATTGGATGGTGTGCGATATGGTGGAGCGTCCTATTCTAGTTGCAGAGCTAATGGCCAAATGGTTGTGTGAGGGCTGGACCCAGCGAACCATTTTTAATCTGAAATTGCCGATGAAAAAGCGTTATCAAGAAGTGGTGCAGTGTCTTGAACTGATTTCGAGTCAATTAGCGCAGAAAGGTCTTCGCTATGATATGCAATATAAGCACCTGTTCCATGATCGAGAAGAAATTACCGTGTGCATCATGGTGAGATAAGAAAGGGGGCTTCGAGTCCCTTTCTAATGTTTGTTGGCTGAGGAAGTGTTCAGAAGATCAGATGCTGTCTTTAGCTTTGAGCGGTGAGTACCCCATCGCTTCTTTCATTAATGCATCTCGCTGATATATATCGTTTCGAAATTCTGGCATGCCATTGGTGTTGGGCACTACTGTGAAGTAGACCAGATATACTGGCAAAGAATGATTTAGGGGAACCACTCTGGTTTCCTGTGATTCTCTAGCATCGGCCAATTGTTGCTGCCCTTTGCGATAACCAGCTACCAGTAAGTTGGCAAAATCTTCCGCCCTTTCTAGACGAATGCAGCCGGAACTGAACGCCCGCACGCCTTCATTAAATAAGTGTCTTGCAGGCGTGTCATGCAAATAAATGTCAAACTTATTGGGAAACATAAATTTATATCTCCCCAAGGCGTTCTCGTCATCGGCTGCTTGCTCAAAGCGATAACGAAGTTCCTCCGGTTGGATGTCGTGCCAGTTAATAGTAAGCGGGTCTAACTGTCTTGCACCAATGCTCCAACTGCTGTAGACATGATAGCCATGTTCGGTCAAATAGTTGGCATTTTCTTGTTGTTTAGGAAGTAAGCTTTCTCGGGCAATGCGCATAGGAACGCGCCATGTTGGGTTGACGACCATGTAAGTCATTTTGCCGTAGAAAACATTGGTTTTGCGATCGGGTTTGCCGATGACAACCTTCATGCGTTCTGTGCGCTCGTTAAGGAAGATGTGAGCGGTATAATCCGTTAAGTCGACCCATACTCGATTGTCTTCAAGTTGTGATGGGAGCCAGCGCCAGCGTTCTAGGTTGTAAGCAATCTGTCTGGCGCGTTCTTCTAGAGGGACATTTAGAGCTTGAATGGTTTGAGTGCCAACGGTGCCATCCGCGTCTAATTGATGGCGCTTTTGAAAGCGAGTAACCGCAGTCTGCAATTCTTGATCAAAGTAATTCTCAGTAATTTTTCGGGCTGAAAAGCGAATGTCGCCTAATTGCACCAAGCGAGCTCGTAGTTGCGCTACACGAGGGGACTGGTCACCTAAGCGTAATAGGAGGCCGTAATCGACATGAACATCCCCTTCTTTCTGCGCAAGCTCTTGGTAGAACGCCAGCCAGTTCTGTAGCACCTGATAATCCGGTTGTCGGGGTGCTAAGGTAGGTAAATAGTTCACCATGTGGGCGGGTGAGTCTAGAAATAGCAGGTTTTTCCAATCGTTACTGGGTGCGTCAAGTTGCCAATTTGGGTCAATCAGATGAGGCTCGTAGCGGCCGTTGGAAATGTCATGAGCGTAACTGGATAAGGCAATTGTAGTAATGACATCCAGCTCCGCCAGCTGTTGTGCCGTTGGTTTCTTAAGTGCCAAATATTCTTTAATGGTTTGTAGATGATAATGCACGGGATTAAGACCGTGGCTATAGGCTTGATCGAGGATTTCGACCAATCTATAGATGGAACTATCAAGTCGTTGATCTTTAATCCAGATAGGCTCAAAGTTACGAAATTCGTACGCTGCTAATACACTTTTATTTGGTAATGCTTGACCTGCAATAGGCGTGAATGCATCCAGCATCCAAGAGACTTGCTCACGTACGCTGCTTTCGATCTGGATACCACTTGGTTGAACGCTGTTTGAGCTGGATGCCTCACTGGAGTGTCTGCTATGAGTGGAGCAGCCCGTGAGTACGCTGCAAACAATGCATGCGATGCCAACATTGCGCGTTAAATGTTTCACGTGGGGTCCTTAATAATGAAAATCGGTGCGGTGGTGGCTTCCATGTCATTTAAAGTGGCAACAGCTTCATCGCGGTGGCTGCCACATACATATTCAGCCGCTTGAAATTCAGAACAAACTTTAGGTCTATCTGGTTGGCCAAAAATTTTGCAGCGAAAGTCTTGGTCAAGTTGTATGCAAGGCACTCCAGCTGGTTTGCCGTTCGGCATGCCGGGTATGGGGCTGGAAATCGATGGGGCGATACAGCAAGCACCGCAATTGGGTCGACAGTTCATGAGGCCCTTTTTACAAAAAATCACTATTTAACAACTAAGTAACCGACGTTAATCTGCCAAATCACTGATACATTCTATAAGAGTCATCTTAAGGGTAGCAGAATGTATAACATATTGGTGGTTGAAGATACTGCTGTAGTTAGAAAAATCCTCGAGAATCTAATTGGTTCAAATCCTTTCTTTCGCTGCGTATCTTGTAAGGATTTTGCCTCAGTACATGAGGTTATGAAGCAGAATGTTGATTTTTTGGCTGCAGTGGTCGATCTTAATCTGCCTGATGCTCCAAATGGGGAAGTGGTGGAAGAGGTGCTTCGACATCGCATTCCGACGGTAGTGTTAACGGGTAGTGTTGATGAGCCCCTGCGAGCTAGCTTACTCGCTCAAGGGGTGCTGGATTATATTACTAAAGATGCTAGCTACTCCTACCGACAGGTCGTGAAAATTTTAGAGCGACTTCGAAAGAACTTATCTATCAAAGTATTGGTGGTGGAAGATAGCTTAGTGTGCTCTAACATCATGTGTAATTTGCTGCGTAAAGCGCTTATCGAAGTGGTGGTTGCCAAAAATGGCGTTGAGGCGTTAAGAGTGCTTGAAAAAGAACCAGACATTAAGATGGTCATTAGTGATCATTACATGCCTGAAATGTCTGGTTTTGAGTTGGTTAGACAGTTGCGCGAACAGCCGCAGTACCAGAATTTGACCATCATTGGGGTTTCTGCTCAAGGAGATCCAGTAATGTCGGCCAAGTTCATCAAGAGTGGAGCAAATGATTTTTTAACAAAACCCTTCTATCAAGAAGAGTTTTATTGGCGTGTCTTTAGTGCCTTAGAATCCATGGAAATGATGGAGGCGATACATAAAGCTGTTTATGTAGATGTATTGACTGGTATTCATAATCGACGTTATTTGTTTGAGCAGGGTGAAAAGCTATTTATTGAGAAGCATAAGTTTGCTGGTTTTGGTGTCTGTATGTTTGACTTAGATGAGTTCAAAGAAGTGAATGATTCACTGGGGCATCTTATTGGTGATCAGTTAATAGCTCAGTTTGCAGGCATTCTTAAAAAAACCTTCGCTGATGACTTGCTTGGGCGTTACGGTGGTGAAGAGTTTGTGGTGATTTCCACTCGTTCAGAAGAGGCTTTGCGCAAAGATATTGCGAATTTCATGTATACAGTGCGCTGTACATTATTTACTGAAAAGAATTTGGCAATGACTTGCAGTGTGGGCGTTTGCTTTGAGCCCATGACCAGTTTGAATGAGTCTTTGGGGGCTGCTGATGCTCAGCTCTATCAAGCTAAGGCGTTTGGTCGTAATCGTGTCGAGCCTTATGACAGTGAAGTGGCTTAATGCTTATCTTGTTTTTTTAATGTCCATTAAAAAGCCCGCTTTAAAAAAAGCGGGCTTTATTACATGAGCTCAACTCAAGAGATGAATTAGCCTTTTAGTAGCTTATTCAGGATAGGTGTTACCACGCCAGGGTTAGCCTTACCTTGAGATGCTTTCATCACTTGTCCCATAAAGAAACCGATCATCTTCTTCTGCTTGTCTTCATCGGATGCGCGGAATTGCTCAACTTGTGCCGCGTTGGCTTCCAGCACGCCTTGAATCATGGTTTCAATGGCGCCTGTATCTGTGACCTGTTTCAAGCCTTTCGCTTCGATGATCTCGTCAGCGGAGCCTTGGCCTTCCCACATGGCTTGAAGCACACTTTTCGCTGTGTTGCCGTTAATGGTGTTGTCTTCAATGCGTACCAATAGGCCACCTAACTGTTCAGCAGAAACGTTAGATTCGGTGATCTCTTTGCCTTCGGTGTTTAGGTATTTGCTTAGCTCACCCATCACCCAGTTAGCTGCCAATTTGGCGTTGCCTGCTGCCTTTGTCACTTCTTCAAAGTAATCCGCCATTGCGCGCGTCGCAGAAATAACACCTGCGTCGTATTCGCTTAGCTTGTACTCTGTCATGAAACGCTCAGCCTTCTGCGCAGGAAGCTCAGGTAGATTTGCGGCGATTTCGTCAACGTATGCTTGAGTTAACTCGATCGGTAGCAAGTCTGGGCAAGGGAAGTAGCGGTAATCGTTTGCATCTTCTTTGCTACGCATACTGCGTGTTTCATCTTTATCTGGATCGTATAAGCGTGTTTCTTGTACGATTTTACCGCCATCTTCAAGGATGTCAGCTTGGCGCTCGATTTCTGTATAAATCGCACGCTCGATAAAGCGGAACGAGTTGACGTTCTTGATCTCGGTACGAGTACCAAACTCTTGCTGGCCTTTTGGTCGCAAAGAAATGTTGATGTCGCAACGCATTGAGCCTTCGGCCATGTTGCCGTCACAAATGCCCAAGTAAGTTACAATCGAGTGGATCATCTTCACGTAAGCCACCGCTTCTTTTGCTGAGCGCATGTCTGGCTCAGAAACGATTTCAAGCAGTGGTGTACTTGAGCGGTTAAGATCGATCCCTGTCATACCGTGGAAGTCTTCATGCAATGACTTGCCTGCATCTTCCTCAAGGTGAGCACGGGTAATGCCAACACGTTTTACGGTGCCGTCTTCAAGTGTGATGTCTAGGTGACCTTTGCCCACAATTGGGTGATCCATCTGGCTGGTTTGATAGCCTTTTGGTAGGTCAGGGTAGAAGTAGTTTTTACGTGCAAAAACAGACGTCATGCCGATCTCGGCGTTAACCGCTTTGCCGAACATAACTGCCATTCGTAGAGCTTCTTTGTTGAATACTGGTAGTGCGCCAGGCATACCAAGATCAACTAAGGTTGTGTTGGTGTTTGGTTCAGCACCAAAGCTAGTTGCCGCGCCAGAGAACAATTTTGATTTAGTCGACAGCTGAGCGTGAATCTCTAAGCCAATTACAACTTCCCAATTCATGATTATGCTCCTTCTGCCAAGCTAGGGGTTTTTGTGTGCCAATCGGTTGCTTGTTGGAACTTGTGAGCAACGTTCAATAGCTTAGCTTCCGTGAAGTAGTTACCCATGATTTGTAGGCCTACAGGCATGCCGTCCGCAAAACCTGCTGGAATAGACATGGCTGGGATACCTGCAAGGTTAATCGACAGGGTGTAAATGTCTTCTAGGTACATGGCAATTGGGTCATCAGTTTTTGCGCCGATGCCAAATGCTGTGGTTGGTGCCACTGGGCCCATGATTACATCGACTTCCTCAAAGGCTTTAACGAAGTCTTCTTTGATCAGACGACGAATGCGCTGTGCCTTTAAGTAATAAGCGTCGTAGTAACCTTCGGACAGTGCGTAAGTGCCGACCATGATGCGTTTTTGTACTTCTTTACCGAAGCCTTCGCCGCGGGAGCGTTTGTACATATCCATTAGGTCTTTTGGCTCTTCGCAACGGTAGCCGTAACGTACGCCATCGAAACGAGATAGATTAGAAGACGCTTCCGATGGCGCGATCACATAGTAAGAAGGAATGCTTAGGTTAAGGTTAGGTAGAGAAATCTCTTTCACCTTAGCACCTAGTTTTTCGAATTCTTTCACGGCGTCTTGAATGACTGTCGCAACGCCATTGTCTAGACCGTCACCGAAGTACTCTTTTGGTAGGCCAATAGTTAGGCCATCAAGAGGAGAGTCAAGGTTGGCTGTGTAGTCTTCCGTTGCAACGTCTGAACAAGTTGAGTCATTGGCGTCGAAGCCAGCAATTGACTGAAGGATGTGTGCACAGTCTTCTGCTGAGCGCGCCATTGGGCCCGCTTGGTCAAGGCTTGATGCGTAAGCAATCATACCGAAACGAGAAACACGGCCGTAGGTTGGTTTAAGGCCAGAGATGCCGCAGAAAGAGGCTGGCTGACGGATAGATCCGCCGGTGTCAGTGCCGGTGGCTGCCACACAAAGACCTGCCGCTACCGCAGCCGCAGAACCGCCGGATGAGCCGCCTGGTACCTTGTCTAGATTCCATGGGTTTTTCACCGCACCGAAATGGCTGTTTTCGTTCGATGAACCCATCGCGAATTCATCCATGTTGGTTTTACCCAATGTGACTGCGCCAGAGGCTAGCATGCGTCCAGTCACTGTTGACTCGTATGGCGGTACAAAGTTGTACAGCATTTTTGAGGCACAAGTGGTTAGGATGCCATTGGTACAGAACAAGTCTTTATGGGCGATTGGAATACCAGCCAGAGCACTTGTTGAGCCTGCTGCGATTAGTTTGTCGGCCGCTTCAGCTTGCGCGAGGGCTACTTCGTCAGTCACTGTGATGAAACTGTTTAATTGGCCGTCTAGCTGTTTGATTCGTGCTAGGTAATCTTGCGTTAGTTCAACGCTGGAAATCTCTTTTGCTCGCAGTTTTTTTGCGAGCGAGGCAATACTTTGATCAACCATGTCATTAAGCCCTTAATCGATAACTTTGGGAACCAAGAAAAGGCCCGCTTCGGTTTGAGGTGCGTTAGCAAGGAAAGCTTCGCGGCGATTATCTTCTGTCACCACGTCGTCACGTAGGCGCTGTTTCGCTTCCAACGGATGCGACAGGGGCTCAACACCGTTTGTATCAACAGATTGCATTTGTTCAACCAAATCAAGAACACTCGTTAGTGAGTGCTGGTATTGCTCGGCATCGTTGTCATCCAACGCTAAACGAGCAAGGTGCGCGATCTTGAGCACGTCTTGCTTTTCTAGAGACATGTTTCACCTAATTTTATCGGTTTGCAAAAATGCGGACATTGTAGCGCCATTGGGAAATGGTAGAAAGCGCAGCTTGAAAAAATATCGAATATTCCTTCTTGGTGCGAAAAAACTCCTATAAACAAAGATATATGAGTAAAGAAATCGCTAAATTATGACGTTTCGGCTTGCCCAATGGGCAGCTGGTTGTTACATTTTCTGACTATTCGTAATGGATCTATTCAGGGTGTAGAAATTCATGTTTAAAAAAATTAGGGGAATGTTCTCAAGCGACCTATCCATCGATTTGGGGACAGCCAATACCCTTATTTACGTGCGCGATCGTGGAATCGTTTTGGATGAGCCGTCTGTTGTAGCAATTCGACACAATGGTAACCAGAAAACAGTGGCGTCTGTGGGTGCAGACGCAAAGCGCATGTTAGGACGTACGCCTGGAAACATTACTGCGATTCGCCCAATGAAGGATGGCGTGATCGCTGACTTCCACGTAACTGAAAAAATGTTGCAGTACTTTATTTCAAAAGTACACGAGAACAGCATGTTAAAGCCGAGCCCTAGAGTTTTGGTTTGCGTGCCTTGTAAATCGACTCAAGTTGAGCGTCGCGCCATTAAAGAATCTGCGCTAGGGGCGGGTGCTCGTGAAGTATTTATTATTGAAGAGCCAATGGCTGCCGCAATCGGTGCGGGGCTTCCTGTTGCCGAGGCATCAGGCTCGATGGTTATTGATATCGGTGGTGGTACCACTGAAATTGCGATCATTTCTTTAAACGGTATTGTTACATCTGAATCAATCCGTATCGGTGGTGATCGCTTTGATGAAGCCATTACGACCTATGTACGTCGTCAATACGGTAGTTTGATTGGTGATGCAACAGCTGAACGAATCAAAACTGAAATCGGGATGGCTTATCATACAGGTGAAGAGCTTCAGATCGACGTTCGTGGTCGCAACCTTGCCGAGGGAGTGCCACGATCATTCACTTTGAAAAGCAGTGAGATTCTTGATGCGTTGCAAGAGCCTCTGGCGCAAATCGTACAAGCTGTAAAAGGTGTTTTGGAACAATCACCACCGGAATTAGCAGCAGATATCGCCGAATCAGGTCTTGTGTTGACTGGTGGTGGTGCTTTGCTACGTGAAATTGATCGTTTGATTAGTGAAGAAACCGGTTTGCCAGTGATTGTTGCTGATGACCCACTGACGTGTGTTGCTCGTGGTGGTGGTATGGCGCTTGAAATGATGGATAAACATGCCTCGGAATTATTTTCACCGGAAAGTGATTAAGTCTAGGAGCTTATCCCATTAGCAGTTCTGTTTTCGTTTCAGGCAAAGTTTCCAGTGTACGTGTTGTTGTGCTGGTGTTGCTTTCTGCTGCGATGATCGTAGGGGATTTGCAGTACAAAGTATTTAGCCCCATTCGCCCTTACTTGAGTTGGCTTGTTACGCCAATTCAAGTAGTTGTTGGTGCGCCTCAAAAAATGATTAGCTGGGCAGAAATGCACCTTGATAGTCGAGAGGATCTTGTTTATCAAAATCAAAGCTTAAGTCAAGAACTGCTGATGCTTCGTCGGCAGTTACAACTTTTTGAGTCATTGAAAGCTGAAAACGTTCGTCTACGTGAATTATTAGATGCATCGCAGCGAGTAGATGAAAAAGTAGTGATGGGCGAAGTGATCGGCTTTGATCAAAATGCTTACAGCCATAAAATCCTTATTGATAAAGGTTTCTCTAGCGGTGCTTACGTCGGACAGCCAGTTTTGGATGCTACGGGTGTTTTGGGGCAAGTCGTTGAAACCTCCGCATATACCAGTCGTGTTCTACTGATCGCTGATGCCAGTCACTTTGTGCCAGTACAATTAGCTCGTACGGGGTTTCGTAGCATATTGCGCGGTACAGGGGATATGAAGCGTATGGAGTTGATGAGCGTGCCCCATACGGCGGACATCAAAAAAGGGGATATCTTGACTACCAGTGGCTTAGCAAACCGTTTTCCAGTGGGCTATCCCGTGGGTGTTGTGCGCAAAGTCACCCATGAGTCAGGCAAACCATACGCTGATGTTGAAGTAGTGCCATTGGCACAGCTCGGGCGCAGTCGTCATGTGATGTTAATAGAACGCGCTAAAGGAGGTAGTAAATGAAATCCTCCATCGTGTTTTTTTTAACTTTTATTGTTGCCTTGATGCTAGAAGGGTTGGTTTTTCCTACCTCATTGATTTGGTACAAACCTGAATGGACGCTGTTGGTCATTCTTTACTGGGTACTGGCATTGCCACTAAAAGTAGGGGTTGGTATTGCTTGGATATTGGGTTTGTTGGTGGATCTATTGCAAGGTGGCGTTATTGGACAACATTCTTTAACTTATGTCATCGTCACAGCAACCTGCGCGACGCTTTACAAGCGTTTGCGTATGTATCGACGTTGGCAGCAAAGTATTTTTATTTTTCTATTAATTTCAATCAACCAGTTGGTTGGCTTTTGGATCGACCATTACACCGGCGATGCAGAGCCAACTTTGATGATCTTTATGCCTGCTATTATTTCGGCACTGATTTGGCCGTGGATATTTGTATTGCTGCGTAGTATTCGTCGGTTGTATTCGATTCAGTAAAGGCCCTTCATGATTATTCTTGCTTCAGCATCGCCTAGACGAAAAGAATTGTTATCTACCTTGGTTAATGAGTTTTCCGTTATACCTGCGGATATTGATGAGACGCCTTATCCTTTGGAAAGGCCTGAAGAATATGTGGTGCGCATGGCTCGCGAGAAAGCTGAAGCCATTGCAAGCCAGCCAAGCTTGTCGCATCGCGATATTATTATTGCATCGGATACTAGCGTCGTTTTGGGTAAAGATATACTGGGGAAGCCTGATAGCTTAGAGCACGCAAAACAAATGTTGCGCGCCTTATCGGGGCAAACACATCAGGTAATGACATCATTATGTGTATGCAATGGCGGATTAAACCGTGTTGCGACTTGTAATGTTGTCTCAGCTGTTGAGTTTAGGGATATTTCTGATCTTGAAATTGAGCAATACTGGCGTACGGGTGAACCGGTTGATAAGGCGGGCGCCTATGCGATACAAGGGCTTGGCGGTATGTTTGTAAAGCATATTTCAGGCTCTTTTTCCGCTGTTGTCGGACTTCCTGTCTATGAAGTGACTCAGTTATTAAGCGAATTTGGTGTGAGCCCTTTAAAGGAGAAAGTTCGTGAGTGAAGATGTATTAATTAATGTCACTCCCATGGAGATCCGCGTTGCGCTGGTTGAAAATGGAGTGCTGCAAGAAGTTTACATTGAGCGATCTACCCGCAAAGGGATCGTAGGTAATATCTATCAAGGTAGAGTGGTGCGTGTCTTGCCCGGTATGCAGGCAGCCTTTGTTGACATTGGGCTTGAGCGTGCGGCGTTTATTCATGTCTCCGAAGTCGCTGACCGAGATTCGGTAAATGCTAGTGATCAGATTGGTGATTACTTGCGTGAAGGGCAATCTTTGGTAGTACAAGTAACGAAAGACCCGATTAGTACCAAAGGTGCTCGTTTAACCACGCATTTATCAATTCCATCGCGTTACTTGGTATACATGCCGGACCAGGCGCATGTAGGTGTGAGTCAGCGGATTGATAATGAGGAAGAGCGCGAGCGCTTGAAATCGCTTGTTTCCAAGGCCCTAGAAGATCGGGATGAAACCAGCGGCTACATTCTGCGCACAGCGGCAGAACGTGCTGGGGAAGAGGAGATTCTTGCTGATATCAATTTCTTAACACGCCTATGGCAATCGGTTAAAAAGCGCATCACCAGCACTAAAGCCCCTGCTATTATCTATGAAGACTTGCCGCTTCATTTGCGAACAATGCGTGATCTCGTCAGTATATCGACCGAGAAAATTCGCATAGATTCCCGTGAGAACTATGCAAAATTGCGAGGTTTTGCGGAAGACTTTATTCCAGACTTGATGGATCGCATCGAATACTATCCCGGTGAGCGCCCAATATTTGACCTTTACAGTGTTGAAGATGAAATACAACGTGCTTTAGATCGTAAGGTACAGCTTAAATCCGGTGGTTACTTGTTAATCGAACAAACCGAATCGATGACAACGATTGACGTCAATACCGGTGCGTTTGTAGGGAGTCGAAACCTAGAAGAAACCATTTATAAAACCAATCTGGAGGCGGCTACGGCCATAGGGCGTCAGCTGCGTTTGCGTAATCTTGGTGGCATCATCATTATTGATTTTATTGATATGGAAGATGAAGAGCATAAACGTCAAGTGTTACGTATGTTGGAAAAAATACTTGAAACCGATCATGCCAAAACCAAAATTACGGGTGTTTCAGAACTAGGATTGGTGGAAATGACTCGTAAGCGTACTCGCGAGAGTTTGGGGCAGGTTCTGTGTGAGCCCTGCCGCTCATGTCGTGGTAGTGGTGTTGTGAAAACACCTGAAACAGTTTGCTACGAGATATTGCGAGAAATTATGCGTGCAGATCGGGCATACAACTCTCACACTTATACGGTCTTGGCGAGCAACTCTGTGGTTGAGCGCTTTTTGGATGAAGACAGTAGTGCTGTAGCAGAATTGGAAGCTTTCATAAGCAAAACCATTCGGTTCCAAGTGGATCCAGTCTACACTCAAGATCAATATGATGTAGTACTGCGATAACAAAGGAATAGTACATGCGGGTATTTAAGGCAACGGCAATCTTCACCTTTTGGATCGTGGTGACGGCCAGTGTGCTTATGGCTGGCGTTGTCTTGCTCGCAAAGTACAGCCTGCCGTGGCTTAATGCTTATCAGCCACAAATAGAGCGTAACCTTACACAGCTTACTGGCATGAAAGTTCAGGTAGGTCAGTTGCTAGGGGAGCTTAATGGTGTCAACGCAGAGCTTAATGTCGCAAATATTAGCGTGAGCACCGCTGATCAAGAGGGTGCGATTCAAGTAGATAACTTGAGTTTAGAGCTTGATATTCCCAGAACATTATTAACATTCACTCCTCAGTTCAAAAATGTGTCAGTTTCCGGTGTCAGTGTTTTGCTGCAAGAAGACGGTGCCGGAAATATTGCTTTACGTGGCGTGGCTGACTCTACAAAGGCTTCTGGCGGCACGAATGTCGCTATGTCTCGAGTGTTAAATTACGCGGCTGAACAGCAGCAGATGACGCTCTCGAATGTAGTAATCAATATCAACAGTCCTCGATTTTCTGATGTAACAATCGCCATCCCTGAAACCTATTTACTCAAACAATCCTCACAAACCCTGTTGCGCACAGATGTGTTTGTTAATGATGTTGAGCGACCGATTGAGGTCCGTGCGCAAATGAATACGGACCTGACGAACTTCTTGCAGCAGCAAGTGCAGGCGTCTGTGGTGGTGCCTGACATGAACGTATCTTTGGGTTGGTTGGAATCCGGTGCTTTAGCAAAGTTAGCGGGACTCAGTGTTG
Source organism: Marinomonas fungiae (assembly GCF_001418205.1). GTDB lineage: Bacteria > Pseudomonadota > Gammaproteobacteria > Pseudomonadales > Marinomonadaceae > Marinomonas > Marinomonas fungiae. The sequence continues at coordinate 94,401 of NZ_LIQF01000003.1, forward strand.
CGGGAAACTACTGGCTAACCTACCAGCCAAACAAGGGTGTGACAGTGCAGGCGGAACGCAGTCGTTTGAAGCTGGAATTTGTTGATCAAGCTCCCTTGTTTATGACGTCGGATTGGCGACTAAGAGCAAATTCAAATAGCATCAATGCAACGGTTACTAATCTGGCATTTAATCATGATAGCCGACTCTATGAAGGGGTGGACATTAAGGCGGAGTGGGAACGTGAGGATAACCGTACATTTGTTATTTTCAACAAAATGGATGCTGAAATTGCCAACCGTGTCGCATTGAATTTTGTACCTGAGGATTGGTTGCTAGCCAAAATTTTAACTGGTTTAAGTCCTCGTGGTGAAGCTCAGAATGCTTCCCTACGTGTTTGGCATGATGATGGCAAATTACGCTATCAATATTTAAGTAACTTACTTGATGCTCAAGTGGATGGATATAATGGTATTCCATCAGTCAATCATGTTTATGGCTTGTTTTCCTTAACCGACTCTCAGGGCAGTGTTGAATTTAAGAATCAGCAGGCTACTTTAGCTTTTCCGACTGTTTACGAAGACAGTTGGGAGATAGAGCGGGCTAGGGGAGAAGTCTCTTGGCAATTGCATGACAATGCTTTTGTCGTGACAGGCCGAGACCTTTTTTTAGAACGCAATGGTGCCACCATTCAAGGGGGATTCCATCTTGAGCAGCCTCTTGAAAATACAGGGGTTGGGGATGATTGGTTGGCCATTGATCTCAACGCACAAAATGTTCCTGAGCAGGACCGAATGACTTTTGTTCCGCCAAATGTTTTGTCAAATGATCTAACGCAATGGTTGGAAAGCGCGTTGGGGGACGGTGTAGCGGAGAAAGTGGACCTGTTGTTGCGAACTGGCTTGAAAAAGGGGGATGTGCCACATCTTCGTTTGGCTATCGATGCCAAACTTGATCAAGTTGCTTTTGCCGATGATTGGCCTGCGCCGAAGAATGTTGACGGCAAAGTTTTTGTTGATGATCAGCAAGTAAGTGTCGATGTTAAAAGTGCGGTATTTTCGGGTCTACCAGTCCAAAATATTCAGATCACCGTACCGATACACGGAGATCGGGCGGGGTGGATCGACGTTAAAGGGCAGGTTCAGCACGATGCAGGAAAAGTTTTGGCAGCCCTGGCAAAGACGCCTTTGAAAGATTCAGTATTAGAGCCTTTTGTTGATTGGCAAGCAACGGGATCTGTTTCGGGAGATTTTGCTGTTAGTGTGCCGATTCAAGGGCAAAAAGAAGATCCCGATGTGGCTTTGAATTTGGCCTTCGAAGGAAATTCCATTAATCTTGCGCAAATAGCGCTCCCTGTCGCAATAGAAAAAGGGGCGTTGCATTTCAATAGTCAACAAGGCATTCATAATACTCGTTTTAAAGTGCAGACGTTAGGTGGTAGCACGGATTTGGTATTGACCTCGGAGCGTACTTCTTCTGGCAGCCTAATTGTGGATGGTGTTTTAAATGGCGGCTTTGACAGTACTCAGCTTGCTAAGTGGCGCCAAGCACCTACTGCGATCTTGACTCGTCTACAAGGCGCAAGCACTTATTCTGCAAATCTAGCGATTGGTCGGACTTTGCCGGATCAGATTGATTTTAATCTTTCAAGCGATCTGAAAGGTGTTTCCCTTGCTTTGCCCTCGCCATTCACTAAGCGTTCTGATCAGCCTCGGCAAACAAATGTAAAAGTAAAGGTTTTGAAGGGTGAAGTACTGGTTGATGTGTCTTCTAGAGATTTGATTTATACCCAATTACTGGTTGAGGGTGGTGAGCTTCAGGGGGGCAATGTTTCTGCTCTCAAGCCTCTACCAAGTGATGTGAGTTTAAAAAAAGGGATGTCTTTTTACGGCCAATTTGATCGTTTCGACTGGCAAGCTTGGCAGCCTATTGTGAATGATTTTAGTGCCTCGACAGCCGCTAAGACGACAGAGAATGATCAGGTTTCCAATATTGCTACTGAACTTCCTACATGGGTTCGTGCCGCGGATATTTTAATTGATCAATTGCCTATAGATGAGAACAACCAACTCAATAACGTTAAGTTAACCTATTCGCGTGGCCAGGACGGGCATCCGTTGTCGGTGACATCCGATGAGTTAAATGCGGCGTTACGTCAGACCGATGTTGGCCCAGAGTTGCATATTCATTACCTAAATTGGCGTACTGGGGGGCAGGCAAGCGAGCAAGCCGCATCAGAAGAAGAGGTTGGAGGAATTGAGCCAAGTATTATTCCATCCATAGCGCTGCGAGTGGATCAGATCTATATTGATAACCGCCCTTATGGTGATTGGCAAGGGCAGGTGGTGAATTTAGGAAACAGTCTACGCATCGATGATATTTCTACTAGTTTGCCTAAGGGGCAATTCAAGGGGCAAATTTTCTGGCAAGGTGGAGCTCAGCCAAACGTTGAGCTAACAGTAAAGGGGCAAGGAGAGAACGCTCGTGAGTTAACCAAAAAATTCTCCTCGACGCCGTTTTTGTCATCCAACCGTTACCAAATGGATATTGCTTTGAGTTGGAAGGATTCCTTGCTGAAGTTTGACCGAAAAACCTTGAATGGTCGCATACAATTTAATGTTCAGGACGGTAACTTTAATCAAGTGGATCAGTTACCTCCGTTTCTGAAGCTATTAGGTATCTTTAACGTCGATGCGTTAGCCAAGCGTCTGACCTTTGATTTTTCAGATTTATATGAGTCGGGTACGCCGTTTGATCGATTTAGTAGCTCGTTGTTCATTACAAACGGCGTACTAAAGACTGCTGAGCCTGTGCGAATTGAATCGCCTAGTGCTGAAATCACACTTCAAGGCAGTGCTGACCTCGTCAATGAGACCTTGAATGAGCGTTTGACGGCTACGGTCCCTATTAGTAGTAGTTTGCCAGTAGCAGGTTTGTTGCTGGCGACACCGCAGATTGCCGGTTTGCTCTATATTACTGATAAGCTGATTGGTGATCAGTTGTCCAAGGTAACGAGTATTCAGTACGAGATTGAGGGCTCATTTAGCAACCCAAAAGTCACCCCAGTTCCGTATTCTCCGATAAGGTAGTGCCCTATGTCTAAGCTTTCAGTTGTTTCTATTCAGCTCACCAGTGGTGCTGATTGGCAGGTCAATTTAAATACGGTGCTGGATTTGATGACAGCCGCTCTCGTACATGCTCCACGGTTAATTGTTTTGCCTGAGAACGTTTTTTTATTTGATGCCAAGCAAATGCGAGCTGTTGCGGAAGGTGAAGCGACGGAGCAGATTTTGAGCGCGCTTTCTGTTTTCGCCCAGCAACATCAAACCTATATCCTGATTGGCTCTCATCCTATGGCTTTCCGTCCCAATGGTGAACAGGTGGAAGGGGGACGAGTAAGACAGTCGAGTATTTTGATTTCTGATCAAGGAGAGCAGGTTGCTCGCTATGATAAGATTCATTTATTTGATGTGCAGGTGGCCGATAAGGCAGCGGTATATAAGGAATCCCGTTTTATTGAGCCCGGAGAGATTCAAGCAACCGTATTTGACATTGATGGTGTTGTTTTGGGCTTGAGTATTTGTTATGACCTGCGTTTTCCAGAGCTTTATCGTCTGCTTATGGAAAAAGGTGCTGACTTGATAGCAGTGCCTTCGGCGTTTACCCATCGTACTGGTGCGGCGCACTGGCATGCGTTATTGCAAGCAAGAGCGATCGAAAACCAGTGTTACATAACAGGGGTTAATCAAGCCGGTTGGCATAATGAGACGCGTCAAACCTATGGTAATACGGTCGCTTATTCGCCTTGGGGGGAGCGTTTGGCTTGTTTGGATGATGAGCAGGTGGCGTGGTTGCACTTTGAGGTGGATACTGAATATCGTCAGGCAATTAAAACGACAATGCCCTGTGCTGAGCATCGCCGTATTGTTAGCTAGGCGTTATAGAAGACCTAGTTGTGCGTCCTGTACTTCACGCAAGTACTTGAATAATTTCTTACGGCTGGTTGTCGCTGTTCCCGTTTCAGCTTCTTTCGTCGCCATGCGAACCAAAGAGCGAAGTTGCTGAATATCAACGGCTGGATTACGCTCAATGTATTCATCTAGAATCATTTTACTATTTTCGCCAATGAGTGCATCGCGAGTGGCTTCAAGCTGATGGAAGCGCTTATTGTTGGCAGCGGAGGTGCTGTCAAACAGTTCAAGTCGTGCAGCAATGGCATCAGAGTCTTCTGTGCGCATTACTTTACCAATGTACTGTAGATGACGACGTTTTGCGCCCCATTGCTTAATGCGATCAGCTTCTTCAAGTGCCGCGCGCAACGTATCAGACATGGGAACTTTCTTGCGCTGGTTAGGGCTTAGCTGAGTCAATTTTTCACCTAAGTCTTGCAGAGCTTCCATTTCTCTTTTTACTTGGGTTTTGCTTTTGTAATCGTCTTCGCTGTCGTCGTAATGTTCAAAATCTGTCATGGTAAATTCGTTTCTATAGTAAAAAGAGAGTTGCTAACCCGAGAAAAGATAGGAAGCCTACCACATCTGTGACGGTGGTTAAAATAACACTGCCAGCTAATGCGGGATCTATACCTAATTTCTTTAAGGCAATCGGTAATAGGGTGCCAGTTAGGGCGGCAAATATTAAATTTATAATGATGGCTCCAGCGATGACATAGGCTATCTGCATATCACCAAACCACACTACAGTGAGCAGGGCAATCACGGTCGCCCAGAGAACTCCATTAATGAGGCCAACAATGATCTCACGGTTAAGAAGCCAACGGGCGTTTGAAGCGCCAATTTGGTTGAGCGCAATACCGCGTATGACCAAGGTTAAGACTTGTGAGCCAGCGATGCCGCCCATGCTGGCGACAATAGGCATAAGGATGGCAAGTGCTACTACCTTGTCTAAGGTATCTTGAAATAATCCAATAACATAAGACGCAATAAAGGCTGTGATAAGGTTAATGCCCAGCCATACTGCACGGCGACGTGTGGTTTGCATCACTGGTGCAAAGGTGTCTTCATCGTCGTCCAAGCCAGCCATCTGTAGCATCGAGTGCTCGGCTTCATCACGAATGACGTCAACAACGTCATCGATGGTAATACGTCCCAGTAGTCTTTTGCTGTTCGGGTCAATTACGGGGGCTGAGACAAGGTCCATCTTTTCAAACAGCTGTGCTACTTCCGTAGCCGTTTGCTCTGCGTAGATCACATCACAGTCTGTTTCCATGATGTCTCTAACAGTCGTGTCCGTATCAGCAACCAGTAATTTTCGTAGAGGCAATATGCCAAGAAAACGGTCAGATCGGCTCACGACTAACAGGCTGTCGGTCATCTCAGGTAGCTCTGTATGGCGACGTAGAAAGCGAAACACAATATCAATAGTGATGTTCGGACGAATGGTGATGGTGTCCGTGTTCATCAAGCCCCCAGCCGAATCTTCTGGGTAGCTCATTAAGGATTCCATGCGCATACGATTCTGTGCGGTCATGGAAGCCAAAACTTCTTTTACTAAGGTTTCGGGCAGTTGCTGTAGGATGTCTGCGAGGTCGTCGTCATCGAAGCTTTCAGAAATGGCCAAAAGGCGCTCAGTATCCATGCTTTTCATGAACTGGATACTGATCTCTTCCGAGACGTATTGCAGAACGTCACCTTGCTTGTCGTGGTCGATTAGTTCCCACAACAATTTACGTTCTTTAGGTGGAGAGGATTCTAGAAGACGTGCAACATCCTGCGCAGGTAGAGCACCATTAAGCAAATATCGAATTTGCATCGTTGCTCCAGACTCAAGGGAGTCGGCAACGGTTTGTAAGTGTTCTAATGTCGTCTGATCGCTCACGGGGCTATTCGCCTTCTCCAAAACGGTCATTTATTAACGCAACGATGGCTTCCATGGCTGCTTGTTCGTCTTCACCATTAACCTTGATGTTGATCGTTGTGCCTTTTGCTGCGGCCAGCATCATCATTGCCATGATGCTTTTTCCGTCGACGTTACGGCCTTCCTTTTCAATGGTAATGTCAGATGTGAAGCGAGTGGTCGTTTCAACAAGCTTGCCTGCTGCTCGAGCATGAAGACCTAATTTGTTAATGATCTCTATGGATTGCTCCAACATGTGTTTATCCTTAAATCAAAGAGTCGAACGCTGAGTACAAATCACTGTTGCTTTGTGCTTGTCGTAAAATATTCAGTTTATCTTCAGATTGCGCTAATTCGGCAATTTGTGCCAAGGTTGCTAAATGCTCATCACATTGATTGGATGGCACTAATAGAGCAAAAATCAAATCAACTGGTCGACGGTCAATAGAGTCAAAGTCAATTGGGGTCTCTAAAGACATTAAAACGATCGTGGCACGGTTTGCTTGATCTAGTCGACAGTGGGGAATAGCAATGCCATTACCGATACCTGTACTGCCTAGTTTTTCACGCCCCAGAAGTGCGTCGTAAACTTCATCAGCGTTGCAGTGCAAGCGATCGCCAACAGACTCAGCTAATTGTTCTAACAGTCGCTTTTTGCTGGAAATTTGCTGCTTAGCAAACACCAGTTCAGGTTTGACTAAATTTTTAACAGACATTTCAATAGCCTTTAGATAAGTCGTTTCCGCTCGTTTGAGGGCGGGATATTCATTGCTTCACGGTATTTCGCGACGGTTCGTCGCGCTACCTGGATTCCTTGATCGGCCAAAATGTTGGCCAGTTTATTATCGCTGAGCGGTTTCTGCGGTGGTTCATCTGCCACCAATTTTTTAATCATCGCACGAATGGCCGTGGATGAGCATTCGCCGCCAGAAGCAGTATTAACGTGACTTGAGAAGAAATACTTGAGCTCGTAAATGCCACGGGGAGTATGCATGTATTTTTGCGTGGTGACACGAGAAATTGTAGATTCATGCATGCCCACTTCTTCTGCGACATCGTGAAGTACCATTGGTTTCATGGCCTCTTCACCTTCTTCAAAAAACTCAACCTGTTTGGCGACGATGCAGCTGGCTACTTTTAGTAGGGTTTCATTGCGGCTTTGCAGGCTTTTAAGAAACCATTTGGCTTCCTGCAGTGAGTTTTTGATGTAGGAAATATCTTCACTCGATGCGCTGCTATTCACCATCGCAGAGTACGTCTCATTGATTTTGATAGGGGGCAGGGCGTCGTTATTAAGTTCAACTTGCCAGAAACCATTGTGTTTCTTAACCGTCACATCAGGAATGACATAATCGGTCTCTGTGGTATCAATCACAGAGCCGGGGCGAGGGTTAAGCTGCTGAATAAGGGTGATAACGTCTTTTAAGGCATCTTCTTTAAGCTTGGTCTTGCGGCTAAGCTGCGCGTAGTCGCGGTTGCCCAGTAGGCTTAAATGTTGGTCAACGATATTGTAAGTAACTCGGTACAGAGGATGATCTTTAAAAGCTTCCAACTGGACCAATAGGCATTCGCGTAAGTCTTGAGAGCAGACGCCAACCGGATCAAAGCGTTGTAAGCGATGTTGTACCGCTTCAACTTCATCCAGCTCGAGATCTTCAAGCTCCCCAGCAAGGGAGCTAAAGATATCTTCTAAGCTAAGTGATAAATAACCATCGGTTTGTACGCTATCAATAATAGCGTACGCAATCTCAATGTCGCGATCGGACATATGGGTCAGATTGAGTTGCCAAATCAGATGATCTTGTATGCCTTCTGAGAGAGCGTTACGGCTGTCAAAATCTTGCTCGCCTTCGAAAATTGGCGTATCCGCTGCGGCGGCAGAGTTTTGATAGGTATCATCCCAATTGCTATCAATTGATAGCTCGTTTGGGATGCTTTCAGTCCATTCCGACTCCACTTGTGGTTGATCGGTGCTGCTCTCATTTGTCTCGGAATTAGCTGAATCGTTGGCGTTATTCACTTCGGCTGAACGTGATTCACTTTCCACGCTATAGTTCTCTTCCTCATCAAACTCAAGTAAAGGATTTGATTCAAGAAACTCATGTATTTCTTGTTGTAGGTCGAGCGTAGACAATTGCAGCAACTTGATTGCCTGCTGCAATTGTGGAGTCATGGTTAACTGTTGACCGATTTTAAGTTGCAGGGACTGCTTCATAACGCAACTCTTATATTTTCGTTTATTTGGAATGACTTATGCATAGTACTCCCTTTTCATTCGAAAAATAAGGGGCTTACAGTTTGAAGTTGTCGCCTAGGTAGATTTTTTTAACCTGCTCATTGTTGATAACGGATTCGGCATCGCCGGAAGCGATAATATGTCCATTACCGACAATGTAGGCCTTGTCGCAAATGTCTAAAGTTTCACGTACGTTATGGTCTGTAATTAACACGCCAATGCCACTTTTCTGTAGATGTTGAATGATTTCTTTGATGTCTCCAACCGAAATGGGGTCAACTCCCGCGAAAGGTTCGTCGAGTAATACAAATTTGGGGTTCATCGCTAAGGCCCTGGCAATTTCAACCCGTCGTCTTTCGCCGCCGGATAGGGCCATGCCTAAATTTTTGCGGATATGTGTAACGTGAAACTCCTCTAGCAAGCTTTCCATTTTTTCTAGGCGTTCAGCTTTGTTAAGGTCTTTGCGTGTTTCTAATATAGCAAGGATGTTGTCCTCAACTGACATTTTTCGAAAAATGGACGCTTCCTGCGGTAGATAGCCAATTCCTTTTTGTGCTCGGCTGTGCATGGCGTCTTTGGTGACGTCTTCCCCGTCAATAAAAATGCCGCCAAAATCGTTCGCAACCATGCCTACGATCATATAGAAACAGGTGGTTTTCCCTGCTCCGTTAGGACCAAGTAATCCAACGGCTTCCCCTGAACTAACGGATAAAGAAACGTCTTTTACGACTTGTCGTTTTTTGTAGCTTTTGGCTAAATTTTTTGCTTCAAGAATGGCCATGACAATTATTCTATCTGATCTGTAAGGCTAGGTTGTAGGGTCATGTTGACTCGACCAGTACCGCGGTTTTCTGCTTTGAAAGTACCTTTATTGAGTAAGTAATGGATGTAATCCGCTGAGATTTCATCTTCACCACGTTGAAGGTAGCCGTTGGAGTGGATTTCTAATTCTCCGGTTGTGACGTTATAGTCTAAAGAGTCACCGTTGGCGTGCATGGTCTTTCCCGATTCATCCATTTGCTGGGAGAATTTTGAGGGAGCTCCCTTCGCGTTTAAAGCCTTGAATTCGCCAGTTTCCGGATTGGTTTGAATAGAAAGCTGTTGAGCTTCTATAACAATTGAGCCTTGTTTAACCAATACATTGCCACTGTAACTGGCAGTGCCTTGCTTTTGATCAAAGAAGGCTTTATCTGCTTCAATACTAATCGGTTGCTGGTGGTCATTTGGTAGGGCAAATGACGTGCCGCAGACTACAGAAAAGGCCAAAGCGGCTAAAGTGAGTTTAGTGTTTTGAAACGTCATAATGTCCTTTCACACCTCCTTCAAGGGTAGCGGTATTGTCGACAAGGTTGAAGCGGATGCTATCGGATTCGGTGATGCCTTGTTGGGTGATGAGTTTGCCCTGTGATTGTCCATGGATGCTCTGATTTTCATCATTGTAGGTGATCGTTAACGCTTCTACTCGCGCGCTTTCTTGTTGGCCTTGGTAGCGCGTGATGATAGCGTTGTCACTCAGCGTAAAGCTGTCTGATGTATCGTCAATTAGGCCTTTGTCAGCACTGGCAACAGAGCTAATGTTGCCAGTGCTGCGAGTGATCACAGGGTTGGTGAGTTTTGTATGCTGCTGGATGTAGTGGTTGGCTGCGTCAGCATGAATAGTTTCTTGCAGTTCGCCAGCTACATTGAATGATTTCACTTGCACACCTTCCAAGAAGAAGTCAGGTGCTTCAGAAAGCTTCTGTTCTTCCAGAATATAAAGAGTCGGGCGATTGCCGAGCAAGAAAACAACAGCTGCGACAATAGCGACTGCGGCAATTCCTGCAAGCCCTTTATGTTGAGCAATTTTTTTAACGCTTTCTAGCATGGTTTATCCATTGACAGTCAGTAAATATAGATAGCTCGCATAGCCCCCCAGCAATGGTAACGCAAACCAGCGTGGAATGCTGAAACTACGATGTCTTGAATAAATAATGACAGCCAAGGCAAACAGCAGTGTGAAGCCTAGCATCCACCAATAATCTCTATGTATGATGGTCGCATCAATCAAGCCAGGCGACAGTAGCGCTGGTAATGGCAAAACAGTGGCTAGGTTAAAAATATTTGAGCCTAATACGTTACCAATGGCGATGTCATGGTGGCCTTTACGGACGCTGGTGATGGAGGCCGCAAGCTCTGGTAGGCTGGTGCCGATGGCAACAATGGTTAAACCAATAATTAGATCGGATACACCCAGCGCAGAGGCGATGCCGACTGCTCCCCAAACCAATAGCTTGGAGCTACCAATCAACACTACCAAACCCAATATTGAGATAAGAAGTGATCGAGCAACGCTGCCACCGTCGTCTTCAGGCAAGTCTTCGGTTAGCTCATCTTCTAAATTACTAGAATTCTTTAACAGAATGTAAAGCACTACCACAAACACCACGATAAGGATAACGCCATCCATAACGCTTAGGTTTTGATCGATCATTAGTGCGCCTGCTAGAACTGTCACAGCAAGCACTAAAGGGATTTCTTTTTTTACGAGTCCGCCATTTATCGGTACAGCTGCGAGTAGTAACGTGGTACCAAAAACTAGACCAATGTTTGCAATGTTAGAGCCGATAACGTTGCCGATGGCGATGCCAGGGGCGTTATCGAGAGCTGCGATGGCAGAGACGACCATTTCAGGAGCAGAGGTGCCGAGTGCGACCAATGTGATGCCAATAACGATAGGGCTAACATTTAGCTTTTCAGCTACCAATGCAGCGTGTTCGATGAATTTGTCGGAGCTTAGTACGAGTAAAATTAAACCAGCGATTAACGCTGCTGAGAACATGAGCATCTAAAGTTCACCTGAAGAAATATGAGAGAGTATTGTAAAACGCCCCATTTAATGTGGTTTATTCAAGGATTTCAAGACTTGCATGCAGGCAAGTCCAAATAGATGGCGTATCTTTTAGGTTTTCGCGGTGCTAGTATCCGTCCGTTTTTTTAGCAGGGAGTCGTCTATGGAAGTCTATATTGACGTTAAAAACTTGTCTTTTTATCGCGGTAAGCGCGCGATATATGATGATATCACCTTGCAGATTCCAAAAGGTAAAATTACCGCCGTTATGGGCCCTAGTGGTGTTGGTAAAACCACTTTGTTGCGCCTTATCGGTGGCCAAGTTGTACAAGATTCCGGCTCTTTAACCGTTGATGGTGTGGACATAGCTGCTGCTTCACGTAAAGAATTGTTTGAAGCGCGTCGGAAAATGGGGATGCTGTTTCAAAGTGGTGCCTTGTTTAGTGATATGAGTGTCTTTGAAAACGTTGCCTTACCCTTACAGGAATACACTTCTTTCGATAAAGAGATGATCCGCGATATCGTATTGATGAAGCTACAAAGCGTAGGGCTTCGCGGTGCGGCTGATTTAATGCCTTCCGAGTTGTCTGGCGGTATGGCTAGGCGTGCCGCCTTGGCCCGCGCAATTGCTTTAGATCCAGATCTTGTTATGTATGATGAGCCATTTGCTGGTCAGGATCCTATTTCAAAGGGGGTGCTGGTAGAGTTAATCCAGCGCCTCAACAGTGCAGCGAACATGACCAGTGTTTTGGTGTCTCACGATGTAGAGGAGTCCTTAAGTATCGCTGATCATGTGTGCCTTTTGTCTGGTGGAAGTGTAATTTTGTCAGGCACACCTGATGAAGTGCGCAGTTCAACCGATGAGCGTGTCGTTCAGTTTCTTAATGGTTTAGCGGATGGGCCTGTGGCTTTTCATTACCCTGCTAAGGACTACCGAGAACAATTGTTGGAGCGTAATTAATGGCAGTGTTTAAGTACCTTTTTGACAGTGTCTACGGATTTTTTGATGCGTTTGGTCAAGCTGGGATTTTTTTATTTCAGACCTTGTTTCGTCTGCCTGTGCGTTTCAGTGAAGCTTTACGTCTCTATATTAGACAGGTGTATTCGGTTGGTGTGCTGTCACTTGTTATTATTGTTGTGTCTGGTGCTTTCATCGGTATGGTTTTGGCACTTCAAGGGTACACTATCCTAACTCGTTATGGGTCGGAGGCGGCAGTAGGGCAATTATTAGCACTGACCTTGCTGCGTGAGTTGGGGCCAGTTGTGACTGGGTTATTATTTGCTGGGCGAGCTGGTTCGGCGCTTACGGCTGAAATTGGCTTAATGAAAGCAACTGAACAGCTGTCAAGTTATGAAATGATGGGGATTGATCCCTTGCGTCGTGTCATCGCACCTCGTTTATTAGCCGGTATTACCTGTATGCCAATCTTGGCCTTGATCTTTTCTGCGGTCGGCATATGGGCGGGTATGATGGTATCGGTGCAGTGGTTGGGTGTATATGAGGGCTCATTTTGGAGCAGCATGCAACAATCGGTTTACTTTGATACGGATGTCATGAATGGCGTCATTAAATCATTTGTGTTTGCCATAGCAGTGGTCTGGATTGCTGTTTACCAAGGCTACGTGTGTCAGCCTACGTCCGAAGGCATTGGCCGAGCCACAACTCGTACAGTGGTAATGGGGTCGTTGGCAATTTTAGGTTTAGATTTTCTGCTGACTGCAGCTATGTTTGGAGATTTTTAACGATGAAGGATAATAAAGCTGGCGTATTGGTTGGCCTGTTTATGCTTTTAGGAGTATTGGCCTTTATTTATTTGGCGCTACAAGTAAGTGGCCTTGCGTTTAATAAGCAAGCTGAAGGTTATCGTGTAGAAGCCTATTTCGATGATATTGGTGGTCTTACGGATCGTTCTAAGGTGACTATTGCGGGTGTTACTGTTGGGCAGGTTGAGAGTATTGAGTACGACACTAAGTACTACATGGCTAAAGTAACCATGTCGATTTACCCTGAGGTTAATAATATTCCAACAGACAGTTCGGTAGCGATCTTGACCAGTGGCTTGATTGGTGAGAAATACCTAGGTATTTCGATTGGTGCTGAAGAAGAAGTATTAAAAGATGGTGATCAAATCACTGATACACAGTCTGCTTTGGTGCTTGAAAATCTCATTGGGCAGTTTTTAATGAATGCAGGAGGTGGTGAATGATGCGTAAATTAATTGTGGGTTTGGCGGCGGCGTTTATATTGTTCACAAACTCAGCGTTTGCAGCAGTAAACCCTGAAGGTGCTCGTGACGAAGTGTTACGAGTTGTGGATGATTTTAAAACGAAAATCGTCGATCAGCGTGAAGTGTTAAGTAAAGACACTAAAAAGCTTCAGGATGCGATGCGAGAGATCATTGCACCTGTAGTGGATTTTGATGATTTAGCTAAGAAGGTAATGGGTAAATACTACCGCGAAGCCACTGCAGAGCAGGTATCCGCATTTGTTAGTGTTACCGAAGGTACCTTGTTAAAAACCTACAGTGCAGCAGTCATCGACTTTGATCCAAGTCGTTTAACAGTGATGCCATTGGCTCGTCAGAAACCTGGCCGGGAAGTGCGTGTGGATGCTAAGTTTCAAATGACTGATGGTGCACCTGTAGATATTGCTTTTTACATGGAGCCAAATGCCAGCGAGCAATGGATGTTGAGCAACGTAGTAATCAATAACATTAACTTTGGCTTGACCTTTCGTAAGCAGTTCGGCGTTATGATGCAGCAGAACGGCAATGATATTGATCAGGCGATTGCTGCGTGGCAGAAATCGCTAGCATCCTCGGAGGAATAGTATGGAACTTCACTCCTCAGATCAGGGGTGGCGTCTGACGGGGCATTATGATGCAGATAGCTTACTAAAGATTAAGAAAAAATTGGCGGGCGAAAGAGTGCCTGTCATTAACTCTTTAGACCTATCTGAATTAAAAACAATTAATGCGCCTGTTATTGCGCTGATGATTGAAATTCGACGCTATAGCGATGTTTTGACGCTTAAAGGCTGTCGAGAAGAGTTTAGGGAAATGTTAAAGCTGTATGGCGTTGAATGCGTCTTTCAGTTTGCATAGGAATCGTAAACAGGAGGAAACTCCTGTTTTTGCGTTATAAAGCTGACAAAAAGCTTGAAGGGTAAGGTACAATACCTGCCATAGAACATTGAATAAATATTGGAGTTTTTGTGAACGCCTCCGAAGTGAAAGCTTTATTAGAATCAAAAATTGAAGGCAGCCAAGTCACCGCGCAAGGCGAGGGTTGTAATTTCCAAGTGATCGTCGTAGCAGAGGCATTTGAAGGCCTTAATACCGTTAAAAGACAGCAGCTTGTTTACTCTCATTTACAAGAGGCAATTTCATCAGGTGCCATTCATGCGGTCACGATGAAAACTTACACGCCAGCACAATTCGAAAGTCTTTAAATCTAAGAGAGAAGTAAATGGATAAATTGCTGATTACTGGCGGTAATACTCTAAACGGAGTAGTTCGTGCGTCAGGGGCAAAAAATGCTGCACTGCCAATTCTTGCTGCGACACTGCTTACCAAAGATCTAATCACCATCAAAAACCTGCCACATCTACATGACATCACGACTATGTTGGAGCTACTTGGCTCGATGGGGTGCGGTGTAGTAGTGGACGAGCGCATGAATGTTGAGCTAGATGTGTCTTCACTGGACAACTGTGAGGCGCCGTACGAACTGGTTAAAACCATGCGTGCTTCGATCCTAGTTTTAGGTCCACTCGTTGCTCACTTTGGTCGTGCAGTCGTATCTTTGCCGGGTGGTTGTGCCATTGGTAGCCGTCCAGTTGATCTTCATCTTCGTGGCTTGGAGGCGATGGGGGCCGATATTGTTGTTGATAACGGAAATATCATTGCCAAAGTGGATGGCCGTCTAAAAGGTGCCCGTATTTTCTTTGACAAAGTGACGGTAACGGGTACAGAAAACTTGCTAATGGCTGCGGCGTTGGCTGACGGCACTACGATTTTAGAGAACGCGGCGCGTGAACCAGAAGTGGTTGATCTGGCAGAGTGTTTGATTGCCATGGGGGCGAAAATCACTGGTCATGGTACTGATACCATTACCATAGAAGGTGTTGAGCGTTTAGGCGGTACCACTTACTCTGTAATGCCGGATCGAATTGAAACAGGTACTTTCTTAGTCGCTGGAGCCATTACGGGCGGTAAAGTACGAGTGATCGATACGGATGTGGATAGCTTAGAGGCAGTATTGGCTAAGCTTGAAGAAGCGGGTGCTAAAATCACCTGCGGCGATGATTGGATTGAGTTAGATATGGAAGGTCGTCGACCAAAGTCTGTCAATATCTCTACGGCTCCATACCCAGCTTTCCCGACCGATATGCAGGCGCAGATTGTCGCATTGAATGCTGTGGCTGATGGTGTTGGTACAGTTATCGAAAATATTTTTGAAAATCGCTTTATGCATGTGAACGAAATGGTTCGCATGGGAGCGGATATCGAAGTGACAGGCAATACAGCGATTGTGCGCGGCAAAGAGAAGCTAAAAGGTGCGCCAGTCATGGCAACCGATTTGCGCGCGTCGGCATCGTTGGTGCTGTCTGCTTTAGTGGCGGATGGCGAAACCAAAATTGATCGAATTTACCACATCGACCGTGGTTACGAGTGTATCGAGGAAAAACTTGGTGCATTGGGTGCGAAGATATCAAGGGTTCTAAATTAACATGAGCGAAACCTTAACGATTGCGCTATCGAAAGGGCGCATTTTGTCAGAAACGCTTCCACTTCTTGAGAAAGCGAACATTTATCCTTTAGAAGACATCAGTAAAAGTCGTAAGCTGATTTTTGATACTAATCATGAGCATATTAAGCTTGTGATCTTGCGCGCTACGGATGTGCCAACATACGTTGAGCATGGTGTTGCTGATTTTGGTGTCGCAGGTAAAGACGTATTGATGGAAGCGAATACCAAAAATCTTTATGAGCTAGTAGACCTTAAAATTTCAAAATGTCGTCTAATGACGGCAGGTGTGCAAGGTCAAGCGCTTCCAAATCGTCGTTTGAAGGTCGCTTCTAAGTTCACTAAAACAGCGAAAGCTTATTTTGCTGAGCAAGGTATTCAGGCTGACGTTATTAAACTTTACGGTGCAATGGAATTGGCCCCGATTATGGGATTAGCTGATCTAATTGTGGATATTGTTGACACCGGTAATACCTTGCGCGCTAACGGTCTTGAAGCACGTGATTTGATAGCGGATATTAGTACTCGATTGGTGGTTAACAAAGCCGCTTACAAAACTAAGTATGAACACATTCAGCCTATCTTGGATATGTTGAATGGTGCAGTATCTGCTGAGGCTTAAAAGATTATGAAACTAGATATCAGACAGTTTTCGTCCAAGGACGAAGGCTTTCGTAAAGACCTAAATCAGCTGCTTTCTTGGGAAAGTGTGTCTGATGCAAGCGTACAAAAAAGCGTAGAAGACATTGTTAACCGTGTGCGCACAGAGGGTGACGCAGCGCTAGTTGAGCTCACTAACCGTTTTGACCGCCGTTCTGTGCAATCAGCGGCGGAATTGGTTATCGAAGCTGACGAGTTGGCAAAGGCTGTAGAGCGTGTTGATAGCGCGATCGTAGACGCCCTAAAACAAGCAGCTGAGCGTGTGAAGTCTTACCACGAGCGACAAATTCAACCATCTTGGCAATATGAAGAATCTAACGGTACAGTGCTTGGTCAACAGATCACGCCGTTGGACCGTGTTGGGGTTTATGTGCCAGGTGGTAAAGCGGCATATCCTTCATCAGTATTGATGAACGTGATGCCTGCAAAAGTTGCTGGTGTTGCTGAAATTGTAATGGTTGTACCTACGCCGGATAACGTAGTGAATGACATTGTATTAGCAGCTGCCCATGTTGCAGGTGTTGATCGTGTAATTACGGTTGGTGGGGCGCAGGCTGTTGCTGCTTTAGCTTATGGTACTGAAACTGTGCCAAAAGTAGACAAAATCGTGGGGCCAGGCAACATCTACGTTGCTACGGCAAAACGTATGGTATTCGGTGCTTGTGGTATCGATATGATCGCTGGCCCTTCGGAAATCCTGGTGGTGAGCGATGGTCAATCGAACCCAGATTGGATTGCCATGGATTTGTTCTCTCAAGCTGAGCACGACGAAGACGCTCAATCTATTTTGATCAGTACCGATGCAGACTTTATCACCAAAGTGAAAGAGTCGATGGAGCGTCAGATCGAAGACATGTCTCGTAAAGAGATTATCAAAACGTCATTGGAAGGTCGTGGTGCTTTAATTCACGTAGACTCAATGGAAGAAGCGATCGAAGTGGCCAACATTGTAGCGGCTGAGCACTTGGAGCTGTCGATTGAAAATCCAGAAGAATGGGTGAGCAAAATCCGTCACGCCGGTGCGATCTTTATGGGTCGTTATACCCCAGAGGCATTAGGTGACTACTGTGCGGGTCCAAACCATGTGTTGCCAACCTCTGGAACAGCGCGTTTCTCTTC
Source organism: Marinomonas fungiae (assembly GCF_001418205.1). Taxonomy (GTDB): domain Bacteria; phylum Pseudomonadota; class Gammaproteobacteria; order Pseudomonadales; family Marinomonadaceae; genus Marinomonas; species Marinomonas fungiae. The sequence goes on from NZ_LIQF01000003.1 coordinate 111,824, forward strand.
ACCATTAGGTGTGTATGACTTCCAAAAACGTAGCTCAATCATCTACTGTTCGCACGAAGGTGCGAGTGAGCTAGCAAAAATTGCCTCGCCATTGGCGCGTGGTGAATCTTTGGAAGCTCACGCAGTGTCTGCGGAATTCCGCATGATCGACAACGCTTAAGAAGGAGTGATCAGTGCAACCCACTCAAGCACTGGTGTCCCTGCGTTATGTAACCCGCATTGCTGCCGTCATTATTTTAGTGGCGGTTGCTGTGGGTTTTTTTCTGCCTTCGGATTATCGTATTGAACGCAGTGCTGTGGCGCAAAGCGCACAATACGACTTAGTTCAAGAGCGATTATTAAATCCTGAGGCATGGACCGATTGGATGTATATTGAGTCAGGTAAATTGGTGCAGCAAGATGGGGGGGATACTCTCCAAGAAGGCAATCGCTATTTGATTCAATATGAAGGTGAAGCCACAAAGCAGGGTTCGATGGTGATCGACTCTGTGTCCATGGAGGCAATCACCTTTACAGTACAGCCCAATCAGAAAACGCAGCCGATCCCTAATACCCTATATATTGATGTCACAGAAGACGGGCGAACTCACTTACAGTGGGTGATTGAAGGCGAGTTAGACGCGGGCTTTTTAAGTCCGTATTTGGCTTTCTTGGCTAACCGTATTGCGGGTGCTAATATCGAAAAAAGTTTATCGAATCTGACTCAATAGACTACTGCTCAACTGCCTGCATCGCAGGCAGTTTCTCCACTAACGCTTGCGTAATAAAACTTTGCGTACCGCGAATCCCCATAATACTAATGCTTTCACCTGGTTTTAGGTTTGACACTAATTGTTGTGCATCGTGGGCACTTAAGTCTGTGCGTTTTTCAATAGATGTTAAGATGTCACCGGCACGAATGCCTGCTTTATCTGCTGGACCTAAAGGGACGATACTTGTGACAATCAAGCCTCTTTCTATAGGAAGGTTCAAGGCAAGAGCAACTTGAGGGTTGTTTTCTTGCACTTGCAGTCCTAGGTAACCACGAATCACGCTGCCATTTTTAATGATGGATCTCATGATGCTGATGGCATCATTAATCGGGGTGGCAAAACCGATGCCCTGTGAGCCGCCTGAGCTAGAATAGATAGCAGAACTGATGCCAACCAGTTTGCCGGTTAGGTCGACCAATGCGCCCCCAGAGTTACCAGGATTGATAGCAGCATCGGTTTGTAAAAAGTTTTCATAGGTGTTGAGGCCTATGCTGTCTCGGCCTTTAGCGCTGATGATGCCCGCAGTGACTGTTTGACCGATGCCGAAAGGGTTGCCGATAGCAAGAATTTGATCGCCGACCATAAGTTGATCGCTATCTCCAAGGCTTATCGGAGATAGGTTATCTAGGTTAACTTTTAGGACGGCCAAGTCCGTGGCGGGGTCTGTACCAATAATTTGTGCGCGGGTTTGCCTCTGATCATTTAGAGAGACAATCACAGTACTTGCACCTTGAATAACGTGATGGTTTGTGAGGACGTAGCCTTCTTCCGATATAATAACGCCTGAGCCGAGGTTAGTGATCTTCTGGCTGCTACTATGATTAAAAGGGGAAGTTTGGTTGGTGAATGTATAAATATTCACCACAGAGTTGGCAGTTTTTGCTGCAGCGCTAGCGAAGCTTTGTCCTGACTCATTCTTATAATGCTGCCAAAATAAAAATGCAGTTCCGAGCCACAATCCTAGTAGTATCCAGACAAGACTATTACGACTTCTTAAACTATTTAGTGTGTATGGAGTAATCATGAATAAAACAGAACTCGAGAAAAAATTGACGGCATTATATCAGCCGCGCTTATTTAAAGATTATGCGCCTAATGGTTTGCAAGTGGAAGGCAAAGACCAGATAAACAAAATCGTAACGGGTGTGACGGCTTCAATGGCGCTAATTGAAGCGGCTATAGCAAAACAAGCAGATGCTATCATCGTGCATCATGGTTACTTTTGGAAGGGGGAACGTCCAGAAGTGGTAGGAATGAAGTACCGTCGTCTTTCTGCCTTGATCAAAAATGATATTAATTTGTTTGGCTATCATCTTCCGATGGATGCGCATTTGTTAGTTGGAAATAATGCCAACTTAGCGCGAGCATTAGGTGTTGAATCGTTGCGTCCATTGGAGTCAGAAAAGCCCTTAGAAGAAAGTATTGGTGTGGTGGGTAAATTGGCAGTGCCTCTGTCTCCCGAAGCGTTTCAGATGTTAGTGGAAAAAGTGGTGGGTCGTGAAGTGTTATTTGAATCGGTGTCCGATTCCCATATTTCTGACGTTGCGCTTTGTACCGGTGGTGCTCAAGGCTATATCAATAAGGCTCTTGCTGCCAATGCGGATGTATTCATTACTGGGGAGGTGTCTGAGCAGACGATCCATACTGCTCGAGAAGAAGGTATTCATTTCTGCGCAGCAGGACATCATGCAACCGAGTGTTTTGGTCCTAAGGCTTTGGCTCAGCATATTAATGATGTCTGGGGGATCGATTGTGAATTTATTGATATCCCAAATCCAGCTTAAGAATGGCTAGATTGATGCCAAAAAAAAGCCTGCATTAATTGCAGGCTTCTATAGATTCGCTGTCGCGAGGGCGTCGACTAGTAAGCTCGGCTTGGTTCTTCCGGTGCTTTACGGTGTAGACCGTAGTTTTCGCTAAGCATGCCCTCGTCGTCACCAGATTTGGCTGCGTAATCTCGAGGCTGTGCCGTCACTTCTTCTGTCTCAGCTTGGTTGTCGCTAGTAGTCTCGGGCTTTTCTAGCTCAACGGTTGCTAGGCTTGATGCCCCGTCAAAAACTGCCTTGCGAGCATCTGCCAGTTTTTTCTCGGCAGCAGCTAGGTGTGCGTTTAATTGTAAGAAATGATCGTCAGCAAGTACTTGGCGACGTTCCATTTCGTGTTGCATGGCTTCCATTGCTACACCTGCTTGGTGTTTGTCGTTTGTGCTCTTCTTGCTGAGAGCGCGAAAAATTAGCGCGCCTACAAACCCTACAATGATGCCAGTAACAAAAACGATGATATCGAATACTTCAAGTTCCATGGTTTACTCCCCAAAACATCTTTGTGAATTATAACGGAAATACACCATGGGAAATATAGGGAATAGTGAGGTTTCTGTATCAATTTGCTAATATGTCGCAATCTTACATGCAATGGTGTATTCGCAGACAATGACCCCGTTATCGAAATATCAGGAAGACCTAAAACGTCCAGACTTTAACTATGATCCGGCACAAGAAGAAGCTGTACAAGCTTTGCAGAACTTGTATGAGCGAATTGTCGCAAATGGATCAAAAGCGTCAAAAACGCAGAAATCTTTGTTTGGCTTTCTTAAGAAAAAGAAGCCAGAAATTAATGTAGAGCAAGGGCTTTATTTTTGGGGTGGGGTTGGACGTGGTAAGACCTATCTAATGGACACCTTTTTCGAATGCCTGCCAGTAGAGCGCAAACTTCGTTTACACTTTCACCGATTTATGCAGATGGTGCACCAAGAGTTGCGCAAATTGCATGACACTAAAAACCCTCTTGAAATTGTAGGTAAGCAAATTTCCGAGAAAGCACAGGTGTTGTGTTTTGACGAATTCTTTGTGACCGATATTACCGATGCCATGATTCTGGCTGGCTTATTGGAGCAGCTTTTCATTAACGGTACAGTCTTGGTGGCAACATCTAACATAGAGCCTGACGGTCTTTACAAAAATGGTTTGCAGCGCGCACGCTTTCTGCCTGCAATTGATCTGGTTAATAAGCACACTAAAGTCATGAATGTTGACGGTGGGGTGGACTACCGTTTGCGTACATTGAAACAAGCTAAGCTTTACCATTATCCATTAACCCCTGAGTCAGCGGATGCTTTAAGCGAACGTTTCCGTAGTCTGGTTGTGAATCAAGACAGTGTTGAAGAGGGGGGTGATGTAGAAATTGAAGGGCGTTCTATTCCATTGCAGCGTAGCTGTGAAGATGTAGCATGGTTTGACATTAAAGCGCTTTGTGATGGGCCGCGTAGCCAAGTCGATTACATTGAAATCGCCAAATTGTATTCAACTATTATCATCTCTGGTCTGCCACAATTCGATTCGCCCCGTGATGACATGGCGCGTCGCTTTATTAACCTGATTGATGAGTTTTATGATCGGCATGTCAAAGTGATCATTTCAGCTGAGGTGGCTATTCCTGACATTTATATTGGTACGCGTTTGGCATTCGAGTATGACCGTACTGTTAGCCGCTTATTGGAAATGCAATCGGAAGAATATCTAATGTTGGAGCATCGCCCATAATTAGATAGCTAAAACGCTTTAGTTTTTGAAGTGCTTTGGTTATAATTCGCGCGCTCTTATTTGAGTATGTGTACGTTATGGCATCTTAATAGACGCCATAACCAATAATAATAGGTATTGACATGCGCACTGCATGTAAATGATAAAGGGTTTTTTAATGAAAACTTTTACTGCAAAACCTGCTGAAGTACGCCGCGACTGGTTCGTGGTTGATGCTGAAGGCAAAACTCTTGGTCGTTTGGCTACAGAAATTGCTCGCCGTCTACGCGGTAAGCATAAAGCAGAATACACTCCTCACGTTGACACTGGTGATTACATTGTCGTTATCAACGCTGAGAAAGTCCGTGTAACTGGTAACAAAGCATCTGACAAGAACTACTACCGTCACACTGGTTACCCAGGTGGCCTACGTTCTATGAGCTTTGAGAAGTTGATTGATCACGCTCCAGAGCGCGTTCTTGAAATCGCTGTTAAAGGCATGCTGCCAAAAGGTCCTCTAGGCCGTGCAATGCACAAGAAAATGAAAGTGTATGCAGGCGCTGAGCATCCGCACACAGCACAACAGCCACAAGAACTTAACATCTAATACGGGAAGATCATTATGTCAGCTACTCAATACTACGGTACAGGTCGTCGTAAAACGTCTACTGCTCGTGTATTCCTAAAGGCAGGTTCTGGTAACGTAGTTATCAACAACCGCTCTCTAGAGCAATACTTCGGTCGCGAAACTTCTTGCATGGTTGTTCGTCAGCCACTAGAACTTGTTGATGCAACTGAGAAATTTGACGTTTACGTTACTGTAAACGGTGGTGGTATCTCTGGTCAAGCAGGTGCTATCCGTCACGGTATCACTCGTGCGCTAATGCAATACGATGAGACGCTACGTCGCACTCTACGTTCTGCTGGTTACGTTACACGTGACTCTCGTCAAGTTGAACGTAAGAAAGTTGGTCTACGTAAAGCACGTCGTCGTCCACAGTTCTCTAAGCGTTAATTTTTACTACGCTTCGTATTTTTCAAAACGCCTGCATTTGCAGGCGTTTTTTTATGTCTCAAATCAGTGTTTGGTGAATGTGCAAAAATGTTGCCTTGTCACCAAAATACCTTTCCCATAACATCCTATAAAGTATTCAAATCCTTATTCTTTTTAGGGAATTGAACTTGTTGACAGTAAATTGGTGGGAGAGAACCATAATGAGTCAAAGCGGCGTGAATAAGGGCCGTCGTCGATTTCTACTCGGAGCTACTAGCGCGATCGGTGCGGTGGGTGCAGTAGGGATTGCAACGCCTTTTGTTGCCTCATGGAATCCAAGTGCCAAAGCGAAAGCGGCTGGTGCACCGGTGAAGGCCGATATTAGTAAACTAGAAGTAGGTCAGCAGATGATTGTTGAGTGGCGAGGCCAGCCTGTATGGGTAGTGCGTCGTTCTAAGCAAACAGTTGCTGATTTATCCAAATTAGACGATCAACTGGCAGACCCATCTTCTGCTGTTGAGCAGCAACCTACATACGCACAAAACGAATATCGCTCAATTAATCCTGAGATTGCCGTTTTGCTTGGTATTTGTACGCATCTTGGCTGTTCTCCAACCTACCGTCCAGAAATCGCACCAGAAGACCTTGGTGAGAAGTGGTTAGGTGGCTTCTTGTGTCCATGTCATGGTTCACGCTTTGATCTTGCTGGCCGTGTTTACAAAGGTGTGCCTGCTCCGACAAACCTTGTCGTTCCACCTCATCGTTTTATTGATGATTCTGTTATCGAAGTCGGTGTCGACGCTGGAGGTAACGCATAATGGCTGCAATGAAAAATTTCATGGCTTGGGTAGATGCTCGTCTACCTGTAACGCAAGCGTTTGAAAAACACATGAGCAAGTACTACGCGCCGAAGAACTTGAATGTTCTGTATCTTTTCGGTGTGTTATCTCTGTTGGTATTGGTTAACCAATTGCTAACTGGCGTGTGGTTGACGATGAGCTACAACCCATCTGCTGAAGGGGCGTTTGCTTCGGTTGAATACATCATGCGTGATGTAGAATACGGATGGTTAATTCGTTACATGCACTCGACCGGAGCTTCGGCATTCTTCGTCGTGGTTTACCTGCACATGTTCCGTGGTTTGCTATACGGTTCATACCAAAAACCGCGCGAATTGGTTTGGTTGTTTGGTATGGCCATTTACCTAGCATTGATGGCTGAAGCCTTCATGGGCTACTTACTGCCATGGGGGCAGATGTCATACTGGGGTGCTCAGGTAATCATTTCTCTATTTAGTGCAATTCCAATGATCGGTCCTGACTTGGCGCAATGGGTGCGTGGTGACTACCTGATCTCTGGTATTACGCTAAACCGTTTCTTCTCTTTGCACGTTATCGCCTTGCCATTGGTATTGGTTGCTTTGGTTGTATTGCATTTGCTTGCACTTCACCATGTAGGCTCGAATAACCCTAAAGGCGTTGATATCAAGAAACACAAAGATGAGAACGGTATTCCATTGGATGGTATTCCATTCCACCCTTACTACACGGTGCATGACATTGTGGGGGTTGCGGTATTCTTGTTCGTATTTTGTGGTGTGATCTTCTTCTTCCCTGAAATGGGGGGCTATTTCCTAGAGAAGCCAAACTTTGAAGCAGCTAACGCATTGAAGACGCCAGCGCATATTGCTCCAGTTTGGTACTTCACGCCATTCTACGCCATTTTACGTGCAGTCACTTATCCTCTATTCGGTTTGGATGCAAAATTCTGGGGTGTGGTCGCTATGGGTGGTGCAATCGCAATTCTATTTGTGCTGCCATGGTTAGATCGTAGTCCAGTAAAATCCATGCTTTACAAAGGTTGGATGAGTAAAGTTGCTCTAATCTTGTTCTGTATGAGTTTCGTGACTTTGGGTGTATTAGGGGTGCTGCCATCAACTGAGAGCCGTACTACGATCGCGCAAATTGCATCACTAGTGTACTTCTTATACTTCATTTTGATGCCTTTCTATACAAAATGGGAAAGTACTAAACCAGTTCCGGAGAGGGTGTAATGATGAAAAAGATGTTCGCAACAGTGGCGCTGGTGTTTGCGTCAGCGATGACTTTCGCATCTGGTGGTTCTGCGGTTCACTTAGAGCAAATGGCGCCGGATCTTCACGATAAAGCTTCATTGCAGCGTGGCATGCAAGTCTACACAAACTACTGTGCAGGTTGTCATGAGATGGGGTATGCCCGTTATGAGCGCGCAGCCAATGATCTTGGTATTCCAGTGGATTTGTTTGAAGAGAATATGCTTCCTTCGGGCAAAAAAATTGGCGAGCTGATGAAGAATGCAATGGATGGTACTGATGCCAAAAACTGGTTTGGCGCGACACCACCAGATTTAACGCTTGAAGCGCGTTTACGTGGGCATGATTGGGTTTATACGTATCTTAAATCTTTTTATGAAGACAAAACTCGCCCTTGGGGTGTGAACAATACGATCTTCCCAAGCGTGGGTATGCCAAACGTATTAGAGCATCTTCAAGGTGTGCGTCACATGACATGTGCACAAGCGCCTGCATTGGATGAGCATGGTAAGCCAAAATTTGATACACTAACTGGCGATGTTTTAACGGAAGAACAATGTAATGTAGTTGTGCAAAAAACTGCAGGTCAATTATCTGAAGAAGAATTTGACCAAGTTGCCTACGATGTTACAAATTTCTTGGTGTATATGGGTGAACCAAGCCGTTTACAGGCTGAATCATTAGGTATAAAAGTGTTATTATTCATTGTTCTATTTGGTATCTTTGCATACCTGTTGAACAAAGAATACTGGCGCGAAATTCACTAATGAATCGATGAGTTTTGCCAAAATGTCCCTCTCAAAGAGGGACATTTACACATTAGTTTGTTAAGTTAACCCCTTCATGGGGTTTTCGTTGTTTATTGAATAGGGGTTATACATGGGTGTTATTGCAAAGCGCTCTTCAATGACGTTCTTCTCTGATGGGGAAGATCATTACAGTCATCGCGTACGTATCGTTTTGGCTGAGAAAGCGGTAACCGTAGATATTATTGATGTTGATCCTTTCAACAAGCCAGAGGAATTGGCTGACATCAACCCTTACAACGAGTTGCCGGCACTAGTTGACCGCGAATTGGTTCTTTACGAACCAAACGTAATGATGGAATATTTGGATGAGCGTTTCCCGCATCCACCATTGCTACCTGTTTACCCTGTGGCGCGAGCGGAAAGCCGTCTTTACATGTATCGTATCCAACGTGACTGGGCTGGCCTAGTTGATACGATTCTAACAAGTAAAGATCGTAACGCTGTAGAAACGGCGCAAAAAGAATTGCGTGAAAGCTTAATTAGCGTATCACCAATTTTTGAAGAAAAACCTTACTTTATGAGCGAAGAATTCACGATCGTGGATTGCTGCCTAGCTCCAATTTTGTGGCGTTTGCCGGTACTGGGTGTTGCTATCGAGAAATCGCAAGCACCTGGCTTATACAAATATATGGATCTTGTGTTTGAGCGTGAGTCTTTTAAAGAAAGTCTTTCTGAAGCAGAACAAGAGATGCGCCTTGACTAAATAAGGCGCGCTAAAGCATAACAAAAGGGGCCCATAGCCCCTTTTATTTTTTCTGGAGTGCAGTGAATGATTCCAAAACGTTCTTATTTGCTAAATGCCACTTATGAGTGGATTGCAGACAATAGCATGACGCCATACTTATTGGTGGATGCGGATTTTCCGGGGGCTGTGGTGCCTCGCGAATTTGTGAATGATGGTCAAATCGTGCTGAATATTAGTATGAATGCGGTGCGTCATTTGCACATCGATAAGCAAGGTGTGTCGTTCGAAGCGCGCTTTAGTGGCAAGCCGATGCAGGTGTATGTGCCGATGGCCGCCGCAATGGCGCTTTACGCGAAAGAAGATGGAGATGGCTTGGTGTTTCCACCAGAGGAGTTTGATGAGACTCCAGCGCCAGAACCAACGCCACCGGAGCCCCCAAAGAAAGGCTTCACATTAAAGGTTGTAAAATAAGCAACCTTTAGTCTTCGTAGCCAAACAGCTGTCGTTCAAGCAGATCAACTAACGCATGGACGACGGTTGTTTGTACTTCTTGTACCCGTGCTGTCCCCGTTAAATTGATTTTAATTTCAGTATCGTCTCTTGACGTCAGTGACGACACGTTTTTCGCGTCCGGTGTGGTCAGGGCGACAATATTCATCTTGCGTTCATGGGCGGCTTGAATCGCCTGAATAATGGGGGATGTGTTGCCTTTGTTTGCCACAACAAACAGCACGTCGCCGGGGTTGCCAATGGCAGTGATTTGCTTAGAAAATACATCGTGATAGCTGTCATTATGTGTGATGGCCAGCAAGGCATTGCCATTGCTAGTTAAAGAGACTGCAGGTAAGCCTGGGCGCTCTCGATCCATGCGGTCCAGTAGTAGTGTGCTGAAATATTGAGCGATGTAGGCGCCTGTACCGTTGCCTACTGCCACTACCTTGCCGCCATTTGCGATGCTGTTAAAGAGAACTTTTGCAGCATGCTCAATGAAGGGAGGCAAGGTTTCTAAGGCGTATTGCTGTGACTCAAAGCTTTGAGCAAACTGGGTGTAAATGGCTTCTTGATAATCCATAAGTAACTACTATATCTGTACTGCTTTCAACCAATTTATGTTGTTAATGTCGAGTGGGCCGTCTATGGCAATGACATCAATTTGATATTGGCTACTTTGCAAATTATTTTTGATTAACCAGTACTCTGCGGTTTTCAGGCAGCGGAGATACTTCTGTTTTGTTATGCTTTCTGCGGCGCTGCCTCTAGAGGCATCTGCTCGATAACGCACTTCTACAAACACAATGGCTGGTCCATTGCGCATAATCAAATCCACTTCACCCTGGCGTGAGTGAAAATTTCGAGCAATAAACTGATAGCCCTGTTGGACTAGATAATGCTCAGCCAACTGCTCGGCTTTGGCGCCATCATTCCTTTTCCTTCTGGGCGAAATAACTTTCCTTAGCATCAATAAGCTCTCCTTGCTTATAAGTCACTATGTTAGGTCGGCGATTAAAGATGCCATCGTCGTCAAGCGTGATAATACCAGTTCGGGCGGATACTTTTGCCGATTTAACATTGGCGAATAGTGCTAAACGCTTGGCCAATAAATAGCTGTCGTTACCTAATGCTGTCAGACGTTGCAATACGAAAGGAGTGTTACTGTGTTGCTCTGCCGACTCTAAGACCGCAGGCAGCTCAGTAAAAATAATTCGTTCAATGTCTTCGCTTTTGCTGTTTGAGCTAGGTGTCTTGTCGTGAATCGTCTGTGACGCCAGCATTGGAATGTCTTCGGCAAAATAGAAATTCAATAGTGGTCGAATCTGCTTTGCGTCATCCAGTTTACCAATGTAATAAACATAATCTAGGTCTCGTCGTGCTCGTGGCGTAGACTCCACATCTTGCTGCGTCCATTGTTGAATGCTTCGAATTCGTGCTTCACTTTCATCGACTTGCAAAAGTTTTTTAACGGCTTGAGCGCGCCCGTTTGGTGTATTGTCATAAGAAATAGACGTTAGTACAGGCAAATTGGTTTGTTGGGCGATTTCTTTGAACTGATCGCTTTGGCGTAGTGCCCAAGTGGATTCCATCGATAAGATGGCTGAATTCTCAGCGCCTTGTTTTTTGGCAAATGCCATTAGCTCGCGAATATCGTCGCTCACATTCAAAGAAAAATGATACAGATTCGGGATGATGCGATTGTTTTCCAATTGGTTCAGCGCAATAGTGGGGACGTCTTGTACAAGATCTGCTAGCTGGGCCACGTTTTGTTTGCGCAGCGGGCCAATAATGGTTTCAGCGCCAGACTCTAAGGCCGTCAAATAGGCCTGAGAGAACTGGGTATATTGGTCTGTGTCAATGATATAAAGGTTAGGCTGCACATCACTGTTTGCGTAATATTGTTGCAAAATACCATTGAGAATGGACTCCGAAGCCACTTTGAGCTCCTTGCTCATCGGTAGCATTACCGCAATCGAAGTAGGCATATTTTGTTCTAGCGATGCCATGATTTGGAAATCTAATGGCGGATTGACCGCTGCAGGATGGCTGCTATGAAGTTGTTGCCAAGATTGAAACTCTGCCACTTGCTGTTCTACGGTCAAAGACTGCTGTCTTAAAATTTTTGACACATCTAACCAGCCGTCCAATAGAGGTAATTGGTTGCCTTCAAGATCACTTACTTCGTTGTCGGTGAGATTCTGAATGGCTAGCCACAGATCGCTACGGTTCTGCTCTTGCTGATCTGCAGGGAGCATCAGACTCAACTGCATGAAATCTTTCACCGCATTTGGCCAATTATCCAAAGAGGCCATGACTTTGGCTCGTTGCTGCAGGACTTTAATGTTGTTGCCAGGACGATCTGCATAGGGCAGTTCCGCTGCTTGGCTCAGCATTTGTAATGCCAGCATAGGAGTGTCTTGCGCTAAGGCAATGTCGCTCATCAATAGGTAGCCGTCAAACTGACTTGGACTGCGAACGGGAAGCACATGGGTTTCAAGCAACGTCCGAGCCTGTAGATATTGCTCATCTACAACAAGCGCCTTCGCTGCTGCCCAGTAGAAGGGCGCGGCCAGTTCCGGTGTCGATTGAGCCTGAGCTTGAGCTAGGGCGTAGTTGTAATCAGATAAACCACTGCCTTGTTCAAGTTGGGCATTTGTCATACCAGAACTAGGCACGGAAGTTTCAATAGCACCACAACCAATTAGCGACAATGTAACCAAGGAAAGTGGTATGATACGGGATCTAAACAAACTCATATGCACGCAATACTTAAGCCTATAAAAGAGGAATCATGGTAACACAGTCTGATAATGATGTGAGAGGAACCTTCTACATTGTAGCGACCCCAATCGGTAATCTAGATGATTTTACGGATCGTGCAAAACGAGTTTTACATGAAGTTGACTATATCGCCGCCGAAGACACTCGCCACAGCAAACGTTTGATGAATCATTTTGGCATCGACACCAAGTTGTTTGCTTTACATGACCACAATGAGCGCGACAAAGCGGCTTACATTGCTTCGCTGTTAAGCGAAGGTAAAAACGTTGCTCTGATCTCTGATGCGGGTACGCCATTGATCTCAGACCCTGGCTACCATGTGGTGAACTACTTACGTCAAGAAGGCCATAAAGTTACTCCCGTGCCGGGCCCATCGGCATTGATTACTGCATTGTGTGCATCAGGCTTGCCGACCGATCGATTTAGCTTTGTCGGCTTTTTGCCAGCAAAAAGTAAATCTCGTCGTGATGAAATGTCGAGCTGGGTACCTAGCCTAGGGACAGTGGTTTTCTATGAGTCCACGCACCGTATTTTGGACTGTTTAGCAGACTTAGAAGCAGTCTGGGGAGATCGAGTTCAAGTGGCGTTGGCGCGTGAGTTGACGAAAACATTTGAGACATTCTTGTCTGGTTCGGTTTCTGAGATTAAGCAAATTTTAGAAGACGATAGTAACCAAACCCGTGGTGAATTCGTGATGATGGTGTCACTTCCTGCCGTGGAAGAAGACCATTCAGAGGCGCTGAAAATCCTTAAAATTCTGCTCAAGGAACTGCCCGTAAAACAAGCTGCAGCGCTGGCCGCTGAAATCACGGGCGAGAAGAAAAACGCCTTGTACAAACAAGCGCTCGCCATGAACGAAGAGTAACCATCTAAATCTGTCATCTCGCGTTTGCTTGTTTACAGAAACAAACAAACGCGTATACTGATGCACAACTTGTCGGAGTGCCTTAATTGGCTGAGATCGCATTTTAATGCGGGATCCGCAGAACCTGATCAGGCTAATACCTGCGAAGGGAACAAGAAAGCATCATTTCTTTTCTGCTGAAATAGCGTTGTTTTACCCAAGCTCTCAATTGAGAATGGGACAAATAAACAGCCGCATGTGCGTGGAAGCGCATGCCCTCCTGACAAGCATTTTTTCCAAATTCAAACATAATGGGAATCTGCTAATGTCGACTACACAATCAAGTTCACCTTTAAAGCCAAATAAAAAAACACGCGAAAAAGCCCGTCTAGAAGCCAAAGCCTTTATTGAGTCTTTGCAGGCCACGCCGTTTCCATCCTCTGAGCGTATCTATGTGCAAGGTTCGGACGCTTCCATCCAAGTCCCAATGCGTCAGATTAATCTAACGGATACGCCTATCGGTTCTGATCCAGAAAACCTAACGTTTGAGCCAAACGAGCCAATCTACGTGTACGACACAGCGGGTCCATACGCCGATCCAGCGGAAAACATTGACGTGCATGTCGGACTAAAAGCACTACGTAAGCAGTGGATTGAACAGCGTAACGATACTGAAGTACTTGAAAGTGTAAGCTCTAACTTCGCGCAAGAGCGCCTAGCAAATAGCGAGTTAGATGAACTGCGCTTTAAACACCTGCCAACGGTACGTAAAGCCAAAGCCGGTCACTGCGTGACGCAAATGCATTACGCGCGCCAAGGCATCATCACACCAGAGATGGAATACATCGCCATCCGTGAAAACCAAAACCTACAAGCGATCAAGTCTGAACTATTACTAAAACAGCATCCTGGCCACAGTTTCGGTGCAAATATACAGACGGAAATTACGCCCGAATTCGTGCGTAAAGAAGTGGCAGAAGGTCGTGCCATTATCCCTAACAATATTAACCACCCAGAATCTGAGCCAATGATCATTGGTCGTAACTTCCTAGTGAAGGTTAACGCCAACATCGGTAACTCAGCGCTTACGTCTTCCATCGAAGAAGAAGTTGAGAAGCTGGTTTGGTCGACGCGCTGGGGTGCGGACACTGTGATGGACTTATCGACCGGTAAGAACATCCACGAAACTCGTGAATGGATCCTACGTAACTCGCCTGTCCCCATCGGTACGGTACCGATTTACCAAGCCCTAGAAAAAGTAGACGGCGTCGCTGAAGATCTTAACTGGGAAGTGTTTCGCGATACCTTGATTGAACAAGCGGAGCAGGGCGTTGACTACTTCACGATTCACTGTGGTGTGTTGCTACGTTATGTGCCCATGACCGCCAAACGCCTAACCGGTATCGTGTCGCGCGGTGGTTCGATTATGGCGAAATGGTGTCTTGCGCACCACGAAGAAAACTTCCTGTACACACGTTTTAAAGAAATCTGTGAAATCTGTGCCGCGTACGATGTTGCCCTATCGCTAGGTGACGGTCTACGCCCTGGTTCGATCATGGATGCTAACGATGAAGCGCAATTGTCGGAGCTACGTACCCTAGGTGAACTAACGAAAATCGCGTGGGACTACGATGTTCAGGTGATGATCGAAGGCCCGGGTCACGTGCCAATGCAGCTCATCAAAGAGAACATGGATCTGCAACTTGAGCACTGTCACGAAGCGCCGTTCTACACCTTAGGCCCATTGACGCAAGACATCGCACCCGGCTACGACCACATCACATCCGGTATCGGTGCGGCTCAAATCGGTTGGTACGGCTGTGCCATGCTGTGCTACGTGACACCAAAAGAACACCTTGGCTTGCCAAACAAAGAAGACGTGAAACAAGGTCTGATCACTTACAAGATTGCTGCCCACGCAGCCGATCTAGCCAAAGGTCATCCGGGGGCTCAGGTACGTGACAACGCTCTGTCGAAAGCGCGTTTTGAATTCCGCTGGGAAGATCAGTTCAACCTATCTCTTGACCCAGAAACAGCGCGCTCTTACCACGATGAAACCTTGCCACAAGCGTCCGGCAAAGTGGCTCACTTCTGCTCGATGTGTGGTCCAAAATTCTGTTCCATGAAGATCACTCAAGAAGTGCGCGACTACGCCGCGGGTCTTGAAAAAATTGAAGCGCTGGATGTGACGGCGGAAGAAGGTATGCAGCAAATGTCTGAGCAATTTAAAGAGCTGGGCAGTGATGTCTATCTCACTACGGACAAGTTGAGCGCAGACAAGCGTAAAGCAGACAAACAGTCTGAGGGCGAGTTGGAGACCGAACAGTAAATGACCACAACAGATGTTAAACAGATAGCGTTTACGGACGCTGGGTTTAAATCTTCTGTTTTGGACAACACTCGACACCTAGGGTGTCGAGTGCTTCACTCCATAACGGATGACGTTCGGATTGAGCCTAGCCATAATGGATTAACGCTGACTACCCATACTGAAACGTGGCGCTTTGTCACAGAGTTGGATGCCTCAGACAAAGCCTACCAAGCCGTTTGCCAAGGTAATCAGGTGTCCGTGAAATGGCTGCAAGATGAGCGCATTGCCCACTTTCAAGCGGACAAGCTGACCAAGATTAATCAAAACGACCTGGCCGTTGCCTTGGCATGTTTTATCGAACAAGGCTACGAGCATTTAGATGCCATGACCTTGGCGCTGGCATGGCTGACTCAACAAGCTCTTGCTGGTGGTGCTGGTTGGCCTGAGGATCGCACTTGGTTCCCAAATACCTCGTTTACCAATGATCATTGCTTGCCTCAAAACGGGCAGTTTGCCCCGATTCGCAAAGAGCTATTTACCCTGTATCCGGTAGTGGATACGGTGGAATGGTTGGCGTTGGTGTTAGAGCAGGGGGTGACGACAGCCCAACTTCGTATCAAAGATCCCAACGACCCAGATCTAAAGCTTAAAATTCAACAGGCGATAGCCCTCGGGCAGCAATACGGTGCGCAGGTGTTTATCAATGATTACTGGCAATTGGCGATTGGGCTGGGCGCCTACGGCGTACATTTGGGCCAAGAAGATATCGAAGTGGCGGATTTGACCGCGATTCAGCAGGCGGGTTTACGCCTAGGTATCAGCACCCATGGTTACTTCGAAATCATGCGCGCGTTTAACTTAAAACCAAGCTATATCGCGCTCGGTCATATCTTCCCAACCGTGACCAAGGATATGCCTTCTCAGCCTCAGGGCTTGACCCGCTTAGGTCAATATGTGGCGCTGATCAATGGTGCTTACCCAACGGTGGCCATTGGTGGCATCAATGCAGAGCGCCTACCGAAAGTGAAAGCCACAGGCGTGGATTCCATTGCCTTAGTCACCGCGATTACGCGTGCGGACGATCCTAAGTTGGCGACTCAGACGTTACTCAAAGCGGTGGTTGATAAGGGAGCAAGCGATGCAGTTGTATGTGAATGATGAGCCGGTTCAGTTTGAACACAGTACCTTATTGGCGCTATTGGAAAACTATGTCAGTGCTGAACAACGGGTCGCCGTCGCGGTGAATCAGCAAGTGGTACCGCGCAGTATGTGGTCGGAGTGCGTATTAAAAGACAACGACCGTATCGATATCTTCGAATCCATTGCAGGGGGCTAATATGTCACTTACGATTGCAGGTCATACTTTTTCATCACGCTTGTTTACCGGTACGGGCAAGTATGCCAACCAAGAACAAATGATCGCCTCCATTTTGGCCAGCGGCAGCGAAATGACGACTTTATCATTGCGCCGTATGGACCTTAAAAGTGGCTCGGACAACATTCTAAAACCGCTCCAGCAATTAGGCGTTAAGCTACTGCCCAATACGTCTGGCGCGCGCGATGCCAAAGAAGCCATCTACGCCGCGCAATTGGCGCAAGAAGCCCTTGAGACCAACTGGGTGAAAGTGGAAATCCACCCTGACCCCCGTTACCTGATGCCGGATCCGATTGAGACCTTAAAAGCGGTCGAAGAACTGGTGCGTCTTGGCTTTGTGGTGATGCCATACATCCACGCCGACCCAGTGCTGTGCAAGCGCTTAGAAGAAGTGGGTGCGCAATGTGTTATGCCCCTTGGCGCACCAATTGGCTCCAACCAAGGCTTGGCCTCTAAGCCATTTCTCGACATCATCATCGAGCAGAGCAACGTACCCGTGATCGTCGATGCCGGTATTGGCGCACCGTCTCATGCGGCAGCGGCATTAGAAGCGGGGGCAGATGCCGTTTTAGTCAATACCGCCATGGCCGTGGCGTCGCATACTGAAGCCATGGGTAAAGCCTTTAAACTAGCGGTCGAAGCAGGGCGCATGGCCTATGAATCGGGTACTGGCAAAGTACAGCAAACCGCGGAAGCCTCTAGCCCATTTACTGAGTTCCTGAAGGAGCTGGTATGAGTGGAGCCATACGCGTATTACATCAAAGCCCAGCAATCGAAGGCCAGTTTAGTGCAGAACTCGAAGTGTTAGACTGGGATGCCACAACGGCTAAGCATGTTGCAGCGACCGAAGCCGATGTGCGCCGAGCATTGGCAAAACCAAAACGTGATATTAATGACTTTGCCGCGCTGATTTCCCCTGCAGCCAAGCCATTTCTAAATGAAATGTTGGCGCAAAGCGAGCGCTTAACCCAACAGCGATTTGGTAATACCGTCAGCCTGTTTGCACCTCTGTATTTGTCCAACACCTGTGCCAACGAATGTACTTACTGCGGCTTCTCCATGAGCAACGCCATCAAGCGTTTAACCTTGGACGAGCAGCAGATTGAGCGCGAGATTAAAGCCATTAAGCAAAAGGGCTTTGATCATATTTTGCTGGTGACAGGCGAAACCAAAAAAGTCTCCATGCCATACTTCGAGCGTATGCTGCCGCTGTTTAAACCTGCGTTTAGCCAGCTTTCGATGGAAGTGCAGCCGCTGGAAATGGAGGAATACGCTCAGCTCAAAGAACTCGGCCTTGATGGCGTCTTGGTCTACCAAGAAACCTATCGTCGCAGCACCTACCTTGAGCATCACCTACGAGGTAACAAGTCCGACTTTAACTACCGTTTGGATGCGCCGGATCGTATAGGTCAAGCCAAGGTACATAAAATCGGTCTAGGCGTACTGCTTGGCTTAGACGACTGGCGCACCGACTCCATGATGATGGCGCACCACCTAAGGCACCTGCAAAAACGCTACTGGCGCTCACGTTTCAGTGTGGCGTTTCCGCGCATTCGCCCTTGTGCTGGTGGCATCGAACCCAAGTCCGTGATTTCTGATCTGGAACTGGTACAACTGATCGCCGCATGGCGCTTGTTTGATGCAGATTTAGAGATGAGCCTCTCCACCCGTGAGTCAGCGGAGTTTCGTAACCACGCCGCCCGCATGGGCTTCACCACCATGAGCGCGGAATCGAAAACCCAACCGGGTGGCTACGCCGACGATGCCAAAGAAGCCCTAGAGCAATTTGAAATCAGCGACGAACGTAGCGTCACCGAAATCGCCAACGCCATCCGTGCCCAAGGCCGCGAAGTCGTCTGGAAAGACTGGGACATCTCCCTTAACCTCGCCTAATTGAACTGCTTCATATCTGGGGTAATTCATTTTCCCTCCCCTTGTTTCTTTAAGGGGAGGGCTAGGGAGGGGTTAATCAACTTGCACCGGCAAACGAACTTTGCTCCACCTCGAAACCTCGTAAGAGGGGTATCTTACCCCGACCAGTATCGCATCATCAAGTAACCAGCTTCGGCTTCACCAACTGCTTTGAGGCATCATTCCATGTAATTCAATTCGCTTGCGCAAATCTCAGGTCGTTCCTCCCTTCGAACGTCAGCGCGAATCAAACACATGGAATGTTGCCAATTAGACCCAGCAGACCTAGTACGTGCGGGTTGCACCCCGCGATCAAGGTTTTGTACGACCTCACTGCACGCGGGGACAACCAGTCAAATTATGTTATCAAGAGGACTGTTAGTCCCAGCAAAATGCTGTCCAATAACATGTGTGTAGATCTGTGTAGTTGAGACGTCGCTGTGCCCCAATAGCTCTTGGACTGTTCGAATATCTCTGCCAGTCATTAGAAGGTGGGTTGCAAAAGAATGCCTGAAAGTATGACAATTCACGCGCTTAGTTGGGATGTTTGCTAACTGAACGGCTTTTTTAAGTATTTTTCGCGGCACTGAGTCATGAAGATGATGGCGGCAAAGCTCACCTGTTAAAGGGTGAGGGCTTAAAGTGGTCGATGGAAATAAATACATCCAACTCAGTTGTCGAAATGCATTAGGGTATTTTTTGCTTAAAGCGAAGGGAAGTGATGGCCCATAGCCTCTATCATTATCTTGCTGTTGTATTAATTTCACTGTTTCAATTTGCTTGGAAATAAGGCCTTCCAGCTTTTGACTGAGAATAGTGGTCCGATCTTTATTGCCCTTACTGCACCGAACAACAAGGCTGCCTTGTTCCAAATTTACGTCTTGAATTCTAATTCTCAAACACTCACTGATCCTAAGCCCGCTGCCGTATAGTAATGCAAGAATGAGTCTGTCTCGTTCACTTTCAATTTGATCAATAATTGACTTAACTTCAGGCGCAGACAACACAGATGGTAAACGCCGACCTTGCTTGGCATGCTGAAAACCAAGATCTCCAAGTGGCTGCTCAAGCACTTTGTTATACAAAAATGCAAGCGCATTCAAGGCTGATTTCTGCGTATTGATAGCAACATGCTGCTCTGTTGCCAGAAAGGAAAGAAACGCTCTTACCTCGTTGGCTCCCATCTGTTTAGGATGTTTTAGCTTGTTGAATCTGATGAAATAACGAATCCAATACAAGTAGGACTTTTCCGTTTTCATACTGTAGCCACGTATACGCAACTCACTGCGAAGGTGATTCATAAATGGACTGGAAGACATCACACACTCCTTGTGGATATATTGCTTTAATCTGTATAAATATACAGTCTATTTTTATGTTCGCAAATTGGATGCCTGTTTTTATGATCTAAATGCTATTCAGTTTCTCGCATTGTCATGGAAGCGACTACAAAAGTGTACTAGGATCAATAACTAAACAACGCCACAGCCAGAATAACGCGCTGTGGACAAAAGATATAACGCGCATGCTCGATTTCAGGTTTTGAGTTGCTATGGTGTAAGCCTGAAAAATGCTGATAGAACAAATCGTTAGAAGGTTTTGTTTCAAGGCCTCGGCAAGTGTAAACGCGCATGCGTACTATTAAAATGTTATGTGGCTTGGACGCAGTGGAGAAGTTCGTGAGTCAAGATGTTCCAAAAAGTATATTAAACATTATCAGGGGATATAGTTGAGATATATAATTTTACTCATTGTTTTGTCCTTACTTTTGTTTGGCTCAATGAATTCTGATGTGCAAAAAATAACGCCTTGGCTTCTTGGGGCTAACTTCACAATAGCTATATTCTCAATAAATTTTACTTTTTTTGGTTATCAACTTTCAAAGTATAAGGCTATATATAGTGAGATTTCTAAGAGGCAGTGGGCCAATATTGTAGCTTTGCTGTCGCTACCGTTTGCCCCTTTAATAAGTTACTTAGTCATCCCTGATTACTTTGGGATAATAGCGTTATTAATTCTTCCAGTATTGGTTTTTTCTGCAATAGATAATGCATCTTTGACGGATAAATATATAAGTCCTAAATTTTTTATAGATAAAATATCTAGAAAAAAAGTGATCGATAGATATTTGATCCAGTTATCAAGAGAGCTAGAAAAAGAAGTAGAAAAACATAAGAGCTACACTAAAGACAGAGAAAAGTATCAAATTCCTGCACACGGTTATAGCTTCGAACCCACCACCCTTGGCCTTGAAAATGAAGATATCTGGGATTCAATAACGGTCGTTGTTAATCTGTCCATTGAAAATAACGATTATCCAGTTTTTAGGAAATCTTTAAGTTCTGTCTTAAATACGGTTGTAGCATTTTATTCTTTTAAAACCGAAGTAGACGATGGTTGCAGAATAGATGATGGCGTTAAGTTCATTGCTAGAAATAGGCTGCGTTCAATTATAACTAACGTCATAGAGAAAGATAAAAGTAGGATGTTTCTTCAGACGCTATCGAGTGAGTTTTGCTCTTTTCTGATGAAAGAGAATGTTATAAATGATCCATGCTCCGATCTAACGAGGTCAATTGTTTCAGATTGCATTTGGATTGGTAAAAAATGCTTGAATCACATAGTATTATTGAGCCAACAAAAATACTAAATACGGTTCACCGAATATCTGAAGTTAATATTTACAACCTAGAGAAAAAGGAATCGAATAATAGCCTGAAGAATTTTGATAAATATAACGTATCTATATATGCGTATGATATAAAGGCGCTGGGTGTTTCCGCATTAAATAATGGGAACTCACACTTTTCATATAGGTGTATGGAGACCCTTTCATATTTAGGATGTAATGCTGCTAAGTTGAAGTCACATCAAACAGTAGTCGCTGTATTAGAGTCCATCGTACATCTGGGTAGATTGGCTAGAAATCTTAAAATAGGTTGTTTTTGGTCAAGGTGTCTAATTCCCGCTGAAAGCCACGCCGAAGAATTTATGGGCCATATTTTGACTTGGCTAGTTCAAGACCTCGCAAATGATGGATCTTTTTTTATGAAAGAATATGCTGAGCAGTCATACTCAAGGTTGAGGGGTGTTAAATGCGTAATAAAGCCCAAGTCTAATAGTAATCCTCGCTTCTGGATAGAAGAGTTGGAAAAAGATGGCGATAAAGTTACTCACATAGAATATGAGTCAGGGATGTACGGGTATGGGGGGGAATGCGATTACTCTGATTTCACAAACTTAAAAGAATATGTTCTGCACGGCATAGGATCCGAAAGTTCTGCGATGATTTTTCATAGTACACCTATTCCACTGGACATTGATTTAAATGATACCGAAGAATAGATGTTATTTATAAAGCCACATAACAATGGCGGTAGAGAGGGACTTGCCTTCCACGGTGCTTCTTGTGTGCTAAAAGAGCCTAGCACACAAGAAACCCCGCTACGACAAGCCCATCACCGCTAGCGTTATGCATTCAAGAGGAAAATTCGTGGCAACTGAAGCGCTGGAGTGGATTGTCAGTCTTTTAACCAAGCAGGAAACTCCCTTCGTGGTTTGCGGTGGACTCGCGGCCATCGGATATGGCTCAAATCGCCCGCTCAACGATATAGACCTGTTTGTGCCCAATGAGCATTTCGAGGCAGTAGTAGCCGCTGCCTCTGAGTACATCTCGAAGCCGGCCCAGCGCTATGTCGGGGAAGGTTGGGATCTTGAGTACGTACAGTTTATGTATAAAGGCACTAAGGTCGAGGTCGGAAACGCAGAGGATGCGAGAATCTTCAGTGCTGCTACAGAGCGGTGGGTTCCGTTGCTGGTTAATTTCTATCACACCCGAAATGTGGCAGTCCTTGGAGTCGAAGTGCCGCTCATATCGGCGGAGGATCTCATCGGATATAAGAAGATCCTGGATCGAGCGGTAGATCGAGAAGACATTGAGGCAATAGAAAAACATGCATAACAAGGTCATGAAATTGACCTCAATAAGCTGCGCTTTTTTCGGCAATTTATAACGGCGTTAAGCATCAAGGAGATTTATGGATTACCCAGGTGAAAAATTACTTCTAAAGATGTGGGAAACCCTTGCCGAAAAAGGTGTTGGTTCACTGCTGGCTCCTTGGCAAGAAAAGCGTATGGCTGATGCTCGAGCTGAAATACGACGCAAAGAAATGTTATTACTAGCTCAAGCTGAGGTAGAAGTTGACTCAATTAAGTCGGGGCAATCTAGCTTTCAGTTAAAACCCGAAGTTAAGCTCTTGAATGCCCCATCTAGCAGCGTAGATGAGCTAGGCAGGGTTGAACCTACTTTAGATCTTTCCGAACTGGCTAGTACGGTTAGCAATAATGATTTTTCCGAGTCGATTCGAAAGGAAACCAATGTTGCAAAATCAATATTGATTGCGGAGGATATTCTCGGTCAAGATCGTCAAGAACCTTCTGACACTCCAATTGAAGACGACTGGCTGTATTCATGGAGAGAATATGCTGGCCGAGTTTCAGCTGACGAACTACAAGATTTATGGGGAAGAATATTAGCTGGTGAAGTGAAACAACCCGGCACTTATTCGATGCGAACATTAGAGTTTTTAAAAGGTCTATCCAAAGCTGAAGCCGAACTAATTAGCAAGGCAGCGCGGTTTGTTATAGATGGAAGGATTTATCGTGACAAAGAAAATTTCTTAGAAGCGGAGGGCCTATTTTTTTCGCAGCTCCTATTTTTACAAGATATTGGGGTTCTTTCTGGCGTCGAGGCTCTAGGCCTTACTACAACGTATAAGACTCAAGACCAAAATAAGTATTTTAAAGGGTTGATTGCTAGTGACAAAATCATCCTTATTGATCATGAAGATAAGAACAAAACTGTAGAAGCCAGCGTTTATTTGTTGACGAGGGTAGGTGCTGAGGTTTTGAGGTTAGCCAGTTTTGGTGTTAATACCGATTACCTTGAATCCGTTGCTAAAGATTATGCTAAGAAAGGCTTTAATGTAAGAACTGCTGATTTTGTTCAGCTAACTGCGGAGTCTGGGCAATATTTTAATGCCGCAGAGGTCAAGCTCGAGGAAAATGCTTAACAAAGCCAGCCAGAGGGACCAAAAAACCGCCGCTTCGCTTTGGTTTTTCGGCCCCTGCTGGCGGCGTTATCCGGCTTCTCCCCAAAATGGCGTTTGACTTAAGGTAAACAAAATGGAAAAGAGAGTCTTTCAAAACTTACGGATGACACTTCTATCTAATGAAGAAGGCTTCTCTCTCGATTTAGGAGTGGCAAGTGGTCATGCAGATTTTTCCGTTTTGATTAAATTAACTGAAGAAGACTACTTTGTTATTAACACCGATGAAGAAAGAGCCGCATTTCTTCAGGCGGCTCTTCATCACCCGTTTCAGCTAAAGGAGACGTGGCTTACAGAATCAGAGCAGCGCACCTATTTTGACACTATACTGCACTCGACAACGGAAACCGTAGAAGCGTTTTTAACAGAAAAGGATCATGGGCGTGCGCATGGTTCAATTTCGAACATGGT
The DNA here is from genome assembly GCF_001418205.1 of Marinomonas fungiae. Lineage (GTDB taxonomy): Bacteria > Pseudomonadota > Gammaproteobacteria > Pseudomonadales > Marinomonadaceae > Marinomonas > Marinomonas fungiae. The sequence goes on from NZ_LIQF01000003.1 coordinate 135,889, forward strand.
TCGTATTACGCGAGGGAGAGATCTGTCAATTTTACGTGCAGGCGAATGGTTTGAGAAGTAATTATAGTCAACGGCTGGATAACAAAACAATCAACCGGACTCCGCTAAGCGTGGTTCGCTTTGCTCACAATACCACGCCTAGATGCGCTCGGTTATTGTGGCGTTATATTTAAAATGAGCATCTTTATGAAATTATGTGGTTTTTTATTACTACCTTTAATCATTATTCTGGCAATGGGATGTTCAGAACATGAGCAAGTTACAGGGCCTGAAGTTCAAACTATTGATTATATCGTTAAGGCAAAGGCGGGAAGCAACTTAACCAAACTTGCATACAAAGTCGCTAGAACAACACAAACTTATAAAATTATTGATTCAAAAGTTGGAAGCATTGAAGCAAATAAAATTCTGGAAATTGAGCTGAATCGCACCATACTAAAATATCAACCACAATGGAATCAAAATTTAGCTGATGCGCATTCTGAATACTTAAGTGATGAAGAAATTAATTCCCTCTATTACAACGGTAAGAATTCGCCTTATTTTGAAAAGCTGGTAGAGCTTCGTAGTAAAATAGGTGTAACAATGCAAGAAAAATCTAAGGACTTACTCACAAAAATCGTAAGAGAAGCAATGCAAGGTGCATTTAAACAACTTCCTCCTGATTAAAAATATAACAAGCGGCTGTACCGGACGAATTTCCGCTGTCACCTTTTGTGCAAAATACGCACAAAAGCCGCCATCTAAAATTTGCTCGGTGAGCCGGGCATTATGTCAATAGAACTCGAATTCAGCTCAAGTGATTAAGGAACAGTCGATATGGAAGATAATCAAGAAGAGTTAAAAATTGCGGAAAAGTATCTCACTGAAATGCTAAACGCAGATCAAAACGGAGATTATGCTTCTTTCATAAAACGTTATGAAACTGTTGATTCAGGTTTTAACGAAGATGTTTTTATCAAAGACGTAGAGGCGATGAAAGATGAGTTAGGGGCCTACAAAGAAAGGGTATATCTTGGCTCGTTAAATTGCTCGGGTAAAGGTAGCTCACAGAGATCTTTAAGGTTTGTGTGGCGTGGAATTTATGAAAAGAGTGAGGCTCTTATCGTTTTGGGTATACACCAAAACTCCGGTGTCTGGTACGTTAATGAGAATCATATTTCTTAGTCGTGTAGTTGTGCAGCGGCCATAACAAACAGCTCCAGCTCACATGCTTGCTGAGCCGGGCGTTAACTCTTAAGGAGATAGAGTGAAGAAATTACCAATTGCATCAATTGGACTAGGTTTAACAACTATATTTGTCTCAATGATTGTGGCTTATATCGTCACCGGATCTTTTCTTGGTAAAGTAACGATGATTGAGCTTAAATCATACGGAGGTGTTAACGTATCTAACTTGATGAATTGGGAGGTTTGGACGTTATTTACATCCCAGTTGGTGCATGCCAAACAATACCATATGTTTTACAACGTCTTATCTCTTGTTGTATTAGGGTATGCCATAGAGAAACGTATTGGCTGGCCTAGGTTTCTCTTAGTTTGGTTTATAGCTGGTGCTTCAGGAACGTTGTATAGCACTCTATTTGTACAAGCCCCATGGAATACTGGAACAGGTGGTTCTCAAGCTGTATTGGGGATTGCCGGCTTTGGAATTATTCTAACAACGATTATGCATGACAAACGCAATGTAATTTATGCGTTATTGTTTGCATTAATCCCAGCTTTTTCGCTCGATCTTATTTTTGCTAATTATCCGAAGCCTGGTCATGTTTTAAGCTTGGCTGTCGGTATGGTGCTAGGCGTTTTTCACGTAAATAAGCTAACAAAAAGCTCAAATAAGGACGCCGCTTGTGGCGCCGCTTAGCTCGGCGTTAAATTTTTAATTAAGTTAAGTGATGAACATTGAGATTGTAGAAAAAGCAGATCACCTTAAGCTAATAGAAATCTGGGAAGCATCGGTCAGAGCAACACATGATTTTCTGGCTGAGGATGATCTACAAGAGTTAAAGCCATTAATTCTTGAGCAGTATTTTGACGCCGTTGACTTAAGGTGCGCGAAGAATGCGCATGGTGAAATTCAGGGATTTTGCGGCGTCCATGACGGTAATATTGAGATGTTGTTCATCTCCCCTGATGCACGTGGCAAAGGCATTGGTGCCATGTTAGCGGCCCATGCTATCAAAGAGCAGAGAGCATCAAAGGTTGATGTAAATGAACAAAACGAACAGGCGCTGGGCTTTTACCAGCATATTGGCTTTAAAGTGATAGGTCGCTCACCAGTTGATGATCAGGGTAAGCCATATCCACTGTTGCATATGGCGCTATAAAAATTTAACAAGGTCGGCACGGCGACGTTAGCCATCATAGAGGATTCAGTGCAGAGAGAAATTCGCTGCGGTTGGTGCTGTTAAAAGCCCAATATTAGGGAGTTACTATCGACTTTCATGGCAGTTCCAATTGCACTGTTTATTATCGGTGACACGTTATCGTCTAATAATTTGTTAAGTTAGTACTTATACGAAAAAATGGCTAACAAGACCATGAACGTTCGGGCATTTCATGCCTTGGGCTCGCTACGCTCGGCTTGTGTGAGAGGCGTTAGGTATCCGCCAGTAATTGGAGGTCAGTAATGAACTATGCAGCGTCAAAAGAAGATAGGGAATTTAGGAGACAAGTTGAATCATTTGAATTTCCGGTGCCCGAATTTGATCATAGGGCACATGTGCGCTTAGCCTACACATACCTTGTCGACAATGATGTAACTGAGTCTGTTTGTCTAATGCGAGATACAATTATCAGTTTGTTGAAACATGTTGGTGTTGAACCTTCTCAGAAGTATCACGAAACATTGACCGAAGCTTGGGTTTTGGCCGTCCATCACTTCATGATGAATACGGATAGCTCTGAGTCAGCAGACGACTTCATGGAAAAGAATGAAGTTTTACTTGATTCAAGTATCATGATGACGCACTACTCAGCTGGTGTGCTTTTTTCGGAGCTGGCTCGTAGTTCATTCGTCGCACCTGATCTAGATCCGATTCCTAGGCATGGTAGATAGATGCTTAACAAGGCTATTAAATTCGCTCCCAAGCTCGCGCGGTTTATGGCGGCGTTATGCGTCAAACAACCTTAATTTTTATCGAGGAAATAAATGGAATATATTGAGTTAGTCGGAGCCTTGGCTGTGCTCCAGTTTTTCTTCTTTGGCTTCATGACTGGATCAGCCCGGAGAAAATCAGGTTTAAAAGCACCGGCTGTAACTGGCGATGCAGGTTTTGAGCGTATGTATCGCGTTCAAACAAACACCTTAGAAACGCTTGTTGCTTTTTTGCCTGCTTTATTTATTGCTGGGAATCATTGGCCATCGGCTTTGGTTTCAGGAATAGGGGTAATTTATCTTGTTGGACGTTTTATATACTGGCGTGCTTATATTTCAAACTCGGAAAGTCGAGGGCTGGGTTTTATGTTGTCAATACTGCCAACTTTTGTATTGATTGCATTGGCTATACTTGGCCCACTCATTAGCGTCGCAAATGCATAACAAAGCCAATCATAATCGCCCATGCAAAAAGCACATGGGCTGGATCTCGCTGCCGCTCGGCATGTGTTGGTAGCGTTAGGTGCAGATTGGGTTCCTCAACTCTTAAATGAATCAGAATGGAGAAAAAATGGATTTTTCGACGGCGTTTCAATATAAAAAGTGGGCAAATAAGAAATTGCTTGATATTGGTGAGCAACAGTTTTCAATACTTCCAGAGAGTGATGCTACCTTTTTCGTTAGAATATTAAACCATACGACAGTGGTTGATAGCCTCTTCATTAGTCGAATTTTGGGCAAGCCTGAAAAATATAGCGGTGATAATACCGTTGAAACTCCAACTCTATCGGAGCTACGAGAGACCATGAATCAAAACGACTCATGGTTAGTTCAATATGTAGGCGCAGCATCCAAGGAAGAGCTAAAAAGAGTTGTTTCATTTAAGTTTGTTGATGGTGATACAGGGCAAATGTCAGTCGAAGAAATTCTGCTCCATTTGTTAACTCATGGTAGTAACCACCGAGGTATGGCATCTAGGGTGCTGGCAGAAAACAATCTAGAGCGTCCCAAAGACACATTTACACGCTATCTTCATCAATTAGAACCTTCAAGAAGAGTTGGGGGCTAACACCTAACAAAGCGTTTAAGAGGGATTCATGTCGCGTGGCATTTTTGGTATGCGGCATGCTGCAATACTCCTGTAGGGACCCCCTGCTAAATTCTAAAGTACCCTTCATTGGTCTTGTTCACTCATCGCTCGATCATTTTCGTATGGACGCCGACTTAGGGAAAAGCATTGCCAAAGTTAATACCGATACAGCGACAGGAGAGCTGAAACCAGGATCGGATGGATATTCTGTTTCCATTCTTCGATTTCTCTGGATCGTTATCTCAACGTGTATCAGCGTTCTGCATAGGAAATTAGAGCTATTTAATGAATCGCGGGCTCCCATAGTGCGCCCAAAGGTGCTTACTGCTGAAGAAGTCAGGCAATTGAAGAGCGGTGCCGAATAACATAGCGCTCAAGTGGGGCGGTCGTTATTGCTCTTGGCTTTATGTTGATAGCTAGTTTTTGACGTGATTTTCTGGGATGGTCAATAGATGGTCATTGAATTACTATAAGGGGTGATTATTTAATGCTCGTAAGTTGATCTACGAATGTGGTGTGCATAGGGATGTTATGAAGGGAAGTTCATTTTTGATTAAACGCTTGTTCGGTTTTCTTTATCTGCTGCTATTCAGCATGATAGGCATGTCGTATGGACAAGATATCTTAACGGCTGATGAACGACTATGGCTGGATCAACAACCTGTTATCCGCTTTGCCCCTGCACCTAATTTCCCTCCGGTTGAATTTTTCGATGAAACTAATGAATACCAAGGCATTACGGCTGATTTTATTAAGATAATCGACCAGAAACTGAACTTGGGACAGAAGCTAGAGATTGTTCAGCTTGATAACTGGGGCGAAGTTTTGTCTCAAGGACGCTCCCGTGAAATAGACATGTGGGGGGCTGCTGAGAAAACCGAAGGGCGTAGTCAGTATATGCAGTTTACTCAACCTTATATACGCTTGCCTGCGGTGGTTATTGTGCGTAATGAGTTTGCTGGTGAAGGAATAGAGGCGCTCGAAGGCAAAAAAGTAGTCGGTATCGAAAATTATGCATCCTATGAACATTTGCAGGAGAAATACCCGCAACTCAATGCGTTAGGTGTCCCGGATATAGAGACTGGGCTGCGGATGGTTTCTTATGGAACGGCAGACGCTATTGTCGCTAACAACGCGGCTGCTATTTATTATATTGAAAAAAATGGACTGACGAATCTTAAAGTGATCGGAGAGTCAGGCTTCGAATGGAATTTACGTTTCGCAGTGAGAGATGATTGGGCACCATTATTGTCTATCATGCAAAAAAGTTTAGACAGTATTACGGCCCAGCAGAAGCGGGATATATATCGCTATTGGATTAATTATATTCATCAGGTGAGTGGAAATTCACGAGGGATTATATGTGGATTGCCAGCGCAGCTGGTCTCGTAGTGTTATTACTGATTCTATTCGGCTGGGGACTACGTAAGAGAGCGGCAATAAAATTGCAGCGACTCACTCAGCGTATTGAAGAGCAAAAAAAGATAGAGGAAGAACTGAAAAACCTAGCCACGACCGATGAATTAACGGGCACCTACAATCGACGTGCTATTTTAGAAATTGCACAAACGGAATTTGAGAAGTGTCTTGATGAAGGGCTGCCCTTTAGTGTGTTGTTGATTGATATTGACCACTTTAAGCAAGTAAATGACCAATACGGTCATGAAGTGGGGGATCGGGTAATCAGGGCTGTTGTTAATGTTTGTGGCGATACCTTAAGGCTTAAGGATATAGGCTATATTGGCCGTCTTGGAGGTGAAGAATTTGTGATTCTTCTCCCTGGTGTTGACCAAATAAAAGCCCATGTTGTCGCCGAACAGCTCAGGGAATGTGTCGAAAAACAGCCTATCCAATGTGTCGAAAACACTTGGTATAGTGCAACGGTTAGCGTCGGTTTGGCGACTATGAAACGTTCTGAGAAGTTTGATGAGCTGTTAAATAGAGCGGATCTGGCTATGTATCAAGCTAAGAAAGCGGGGCGGAATCGTGTTAATATTTCGCGAGAGCCTGTTGCGGGCTAATTTTTGCCTAAGGCACTTAAAAGCGTTGTGTCCTCCGGCTCGTAGGACTATCTTCGCTGATCTGCTTTTGAAAACAGCAAGCAGCCAGCTTCAATTCTATGAAACAAATAAAATCAAGCAGACTCATTGTAGCTATCAAGGTTTATCTAAAAAAGCAGCAGAAAATGCTATTCCATACACTATATTTATAGTGTTATACGATTTTGAAAATCTTGGATGGTCTAGATGGAATGTGAAATTGATAAAGAGAGAAGGAATGCATTAACCGTGTTAGGGGCATGCTTGCTGGCGAGCTCTCTACCCAATATAGCCAATGCTGGAGAAGAAAAAAGCATGGAACTAGTGGTTGATCATGTCATGTTCCCTCTCTATTACAATAACCAATTTCTTGATATTGCAGAAAAAGTTTGGAAAGAGCTAAATGCAGGTAAGGTAATAGTAGGCGATCAAAACCCTACTTACAAAGGAGTCTACTTACACAGTCGAAGTTTTTACGTAGAGTACCTTTCTAATGTGAAGGAACAACCTTATTGGAGCAATACTATATATTTCATTGTTCCCAAAAAATACTGGGGGTTTTATCAAAATCCGGCATTAGTATCTGAGCATTTTTTAGTGCCCGAGTTCGGGTGCGGGTATCAACTGATAAGCCCTGAATATCCTCATCTAAATGCTAAGGTCGCTGCTAGTATTGATTATGATGGATTGGAAATATTTATTTCACAGGCTCTTAAAGAGGAAATAACAAACATTGCTGGGCAAAATTGGACGCTACCAAGTAATGGGAAAATTCGAGTGCATAAGGATCTAAAGCACGCCCATGATATAGTGGTAATCAATGAAAATAGGAAAACAATCGCGCCTCTTTTGCAACCAAATCCAATTCTCAGGGAGTATCTGTAAAAGTACATAACAGGCCCTCGGTGGTAAGAATGTTTGTGATGCCCACACTACTATCACTATTGAAGAGGATCATGTTGTTTCTGACAATCTTTCTTGTCGAATATAACTTTGGTACGAGTGGTTGGAACAAACGTCTAGAAAACGAGTTTTCAAGGTGCTCGGGAGGTAATTGTATTATTTGTATCTAAGGGTGTTCTTAATATAGGAAGCAATTGAATAGCTTTGAGGTACAGTTAACTGGGAAAAGATTGGCATTTGCCTTTCGTCTTTGTGCTGACGTCGTATCACATCAGCAATTTCACTCAGGCTTAATTCTGTATCCTTAATACGTGGTACACCGATTAGGAACTGGCCTGTTCCTCTAGAACGATGACAGCCAGCACAATAATTTTCATAAAGCTCTTTGCCACCTTGCATGGTGGTTGTTTTATCGTTGTAATCTGAGCAGCCAACCAGTGAAACAATTACAAGTGCGATGAGCCATATTTTCATTGCGCCCACTCCGTAGCAGGAATTTACCAGTCAACACACCCTCACTGCCAATCACCTTAGAGATTGCGTTGGCAATTTGTAGTGGAAGATGTTGTTTTGTGCAGTCGTTGGTAAATACTTTTAAGTTAGTCTAAGTATGAGACAGATCTTTTTTATAGCAAGCCTTTAGTTCTCCAACGCCAACTCGGCCATTCTCATGGTACTTTCAAACGATTTACAGCCGGCTATAAACATGCCGTTATGACAGAACATGGCATCCTCTAAACCAGTGACGTCTTGTAGTTCTTTACCAGACAATCCAGCCCAAGGTGCAGGGAGTTTTTTACGGTCTTCAAACGAGCCGAGCTCGACGGGTACGGTTTGTATGCGCCACTCTCCAGTTTGTGCAGGGTAGATCATAAACAAAGCATCTGGCGATGTGTTAAGAACCGTGGTTTTCCAAGGGGTGAATTGCTCTAGCACGATTACTCTTGGGTCTGCGGCATTTTCAATGGCTTCGATAACGATGCTTTTAGCGTTGACGCCGCCTCTGGCTGCGGCGATGAATCGTGCTAACACGCGTGACGCAAAGGTAACCGCTTCCTCAAAGCAGGCATCATAATCGCCATGTTCTTCCCATGTTGGGTTAAACATGGAGATGGTTTGGCTCAGGCTAACGCCAGTGATAGGGCCGTCTACGTGGCCACAATCAATGGCGTCGATAGCCGAGACGAGGTTTTTATCCACGGCATCGGCGATTTCTTGATCATCCCCGCAAATTTGAAGGCCGTACTTTTGCCACATCAAGCCAAAGGATGAAAACGGGATGCCGTTTTCTCGTGCGCCGGCACCGCCTCGTTGGTGATGATCGAAGCGGCCTTTGTCGGCATCGTATACACCGCCGACATCAAGCACAATATCGGCTTTGGCTAATACGTCTAGGTCGCGTGTCCGTATTAGCTCAGCCGATGGAAAAAGGTGTTTAAGTGCTGCAACAGCAAATACGTCGTCTGCGTGAAAGTTTCCATTATGTGTAGCAATTACTTGGATTATATCAGTCATTTACCGTCTCTTTTATTGGTCTCATTTCACTTAACAGCACACATGTACTAAACGTCGGGATTCTACGGGGTTTTGAGGGCAGGGGACACCATTCATTTAGTGGGTGCTCAAGAGGGGGGATGAGTGAGCACGCGCTGATGTGGCAACCCCTACTTGTGTCTTCGCAGAAAAATTTAGCGAGAGCTGCTTATTTTTAGAGAATTGATCTGAGTGTCTTGTTAAGATGCGCTGAGTTGAACATTACTACACACATTGCTTCTATAAATGAGAGTTACAGATGACAAACTTTGAAAAAAGAGTTGAAGAGCTGATTGCTAAACACCCGAACTTAACAAAAGACGAGGCCATTAAAATCGTCACTGAGAAAAATGAGCGTAAGAAACTGAAGCGAAACGCAAAATCAAATAAAGGCAGTATTGGTAAGGCCTAGAAAGGAAATTTACGCTCAGGCCGTGGGTTAGCTTAGCCGTTCATAAAGGGGGAGACCCCTTTAACTGGTACTTAGATGAGGAAGTGCTAGCTGCGAAACGTTAAATTGACTTACTTTTATTTTGGAAAACGAGCTGTTACGGAGCCTCAAGCCACAGTCTATCCGTTCCCACAACCACATGTTGGTGCCTTCTAACCCAGTAACGATGCATGCCAGTTACTAAGGTTGAAGCGTATCAACAATCAATTTCTGAGATATAGCCTGCTTTCCTGATGGCTTCTTTTCGGTTACTTACATTTAGTTTTTTATAGATGTTATATACATGCGTTTTTACTGTGCTTTCAGAAATGAAAAGTTCATCTGAAATGTCTAGGTTTGATGCGCCTTTTATAAGTCTCTTAAATATTTGAATTTCTCTTTTTGTAAGTGGGGCTTGGGCCTCCTGAAGCTTGATAGTATAGGGGCGTACTTCTGACAACATTTGCGCCATGACTTTTCGAGGTAGCCAAAAGTCCTCATCACTGACAGCTTTTAAGCATCGTGTCAAATGCTCTATTGGGGATTCTTGAAAAATGATTCCTTTAAGGTTGATGCAGTTAAATAGCTGAATCTCCGAAATTGCTTTCTTTCCTAAGTCTTTTGGGACGTCATAGACGATCCACCGGGTAGACAGTACCTTTGATAATGATGCATCAATATTTTTATCATCGACCAATAAAAGGTAACTAATTAGTACGATATCTGATATTTTAGCTTGATCAGCCTGCTCAATACACTGAGGTTCTACTATATTAAAAAAGAAATCATTGCTTTTTTCTATTTCTCTTTGAATGAATTTGTTTTGGATGCAGTTACTTCCAATAAGAAGGATGCTATTTTTTTTTCATTATTGTTGAGTGTAAGTTTTTCAATCATAACGCTCTCCAAAATGAAATTTCCTTATTTCATTTCAATGTTTAATTTTATTTTAATAATAATTAAATTTTATCAGTCTGGATGTTGTGATAATTGAGGTTCAATAGATATATCCAATGTGTCTTCATACTTCCCCCCCGGTTTTAGTTGAATGTCTCCAATAATAATACTTATTGGTATGGACCTCCCACTTGTTGTTCCTTGAAAACTAATATACGCCTCAAGTTCTTTAAGATCTACTATATCGTTGTCGAACGCCACCTGATATGGAATATCCCATTTAGCAGCGTTAGATTCATGCCGTAGATTGCCCTGATGTGCTGATGCTAAAACTATGCTGTAAGATGAGTTACTTTGAATCCAAAGATTAGGAGAGGAGCTGATTACTTTGTTAGAAAATAATTCACCTAAATCAAGGTCATAGTCTTGTTGTTGTAGTCCATAGTAATGAATCTGGGCAACTGGGGGGACGTATATATTGACGGCTAAAGTGCTAGGGCTAACCTCAACTAAACTGTCCTCTGGAAGGTTTGTTAAAGCGACATTCAGTATACCTTGATAGGATCCTGAAGTTAGCCATTGATTGCTTGGAAAGCGCATTTGTACCGTCGCTGAAGGTTGGCTTTCAGTGAGTGATATTAGCCACTGATTAGCAATGTTTGTACCGAACTGCTCATACCATTCAAACGCAAGTGTTTCATTATTAGTTCCCTTTAATGTTCGGCTGTCATCATCCAATTTCAAAATAGCATTAAATTGACAATCTTCGCCTAATATATTTGCACTGATACGATAGCTATTAATGGCAGCATAACTACTAGTATTGAAAACATCATAATTGCTTTGGTTGTTCATTGGTTGAATGGCTAATGAACTTATCTCGCAGGCAAATATAGAATATGCATAAGAAAAAGGAATGATGCTTATTGTTGTCCATACAATTTTCTTAATCCACATATAAATCTCCTAGTCTGATTAAAGTGTTGCTCTTTTCGTCTAGATTGATAATGGCTGATTCTTTTTTCGTTGTATCAAGTGTCAATTCATAGTCACCTGGCTTTAGTCCAGATATAGCAAATATGCCATTTCGGTTAGTGAAAAAATCTATCGGTGGCTGCTGGCTTTTTCCTAGATAATGCGCGGTACCTGCAACCAGTGAAATTGGGGTATTGCTTTGACGATCTATTAATTTGCCAATCACAGTCAGGGCAGCATCCGAACCTACTTGAAGCGAGTACCCTTTTTTGTAACCAGGCTTAATTCTAAAAGCTCCATCGCCAAGATCGTAGCCAGGAGGCAAATCTTTAACGTCATAACTAATTAGTTGGCTATTGTAAGACACTAAGTCTGGTATCAAGGCGGTCGTATCTCCGTGGAGATATACACGAGCGTTTTTACCGTCGCGAGTAGGATCAATAGCCAATTCATTATCTGCAAGGCTTGAGTGTTTCTGAACGATTGCAAACGCTTCGCGAACAGGTCTGCCCATGGTAACTGACGATCCAGAAAAAGCGATTGCACTGCTGATGGTGACGTCTGTGCTGTGATTGCGTACGTCACCATTTGGTTGATCAAATCGGGAAGTATGACTGGCGTTCACTTCGAAGCGGTTAGCTGCGTAATTGACTCCTGCATTGAGGTTAGTGTCAACTTCTTCATTGGTGAGCGCACTGGCAAATGTCGAGATGCCGCCAGTGTTGCCGATATTATTTTGGTAGCTGTAATCAATTGATTTTTCATTTAGCGGTGTTGCATAGCGGTTTACGAGTCGGGTGCGTTTACTAAGAGGCCAACTTAAAGTTAGAGTGGCTCCAAGGTCACTGTCACCGATCTTACTGTGTTTGTAGTTCATTCGAGCACTCCAAGTGGCTGGCGTATCAAAAAGTCTACCGGAAAGGCTAGGGCTGGCGATTAAGTAATCGTTTTTACTGTCTACACCGACGCGATAATTAAGGGTCAGTGCAGTACGTAATGAGCGCGTCAGATACACAGAGCCAAAGGCACTGATATAGTGGTTGGTTAAACTAATGTCTTCGTCGGGGGCGTCAAATCCTGAGATACCAGTGAAGTTATTGGTTAAGTTCTCATAGCTAAATCTAAGCTGCGGCTGTAATGGGTTTGTATTGGAGAATTGCGCATCGAATGCGACTCTGTAGGCGTTACCTCTGCCGTATTTGGGGTGGCTGCTTTGTGACGCGTTGAATTCTGTGACTCCCCATGAAGAGGCAATTAAAGCGTTTACACCGTACTGATATAGGTCTTCACGGATTTGTGAGTTTATACCTAGTGTTAACCACGGAGAGATACCAACATCAAAATAGTCGTGTAAGATACGTTCGTCTGTAAGATAGTCTCGCTTACCATCCTTTATTTCAGAGGGGGCACCGTACATCAAACTGTACTCGAATTCGCCGCTATTGAGTAAGTTGTCTGCGGTGGCGATTGAAAACTTAATGCGCTCTTCATTGCCCGAGCGATCGGTAATAACCAGTTCCACATCGTTGTTACCTCTGGCCAGTGGTATATCGTTTAGGTCATAACTGCCGGCACCTAAGGTGAGCCTACGGACGGCGATACCGTCAACGTAGACATCAACATTAGAGGTGCGTTGTAAGGTGAAAGATTGAGTGGCTCGAGGCCGGACATTTCGAGTCGGGATTAGGGTGAAGTCCCGCGTGATGCCAACCCCTAAAATATCAGCGCTATCTTGGAAAGCCTTGCCACCGTTATACATATCTCCGATTACTAAGCGGGAGCCTTGATTAGGATAGTCAATATTGAGTCTTGAACCTTCCCTTACATAGTTTGAATCGACCTCAGACCCATTTTCGAAGAAGGACTCATATTCAAAGTTGAGATTCCCTATGTTGAGCGCTGAATCAAATTGAGAACGGTATAAGCTCTGTCGATCCGACTCAAGATCAATGAATTCGCTTTTGTTGGCTGACAACGCAACATTCACGTAGCCACTTAATGTACTTGGGTCCACATAATTATGAAGATCGTCTTCTTCACGCAAGGTCAGCCGCTGTCTCAAGCTCAACTCGGGCGGTACGGTTACAATGCATTCTAAAGACGCAAAATCAAATGTAAGGCCTAAACCACTTTGCTCAAAGTGATGTTGGGAGAGTGTCTCATCGGTGGTAGTCGCACTTAAACGCTGGATCCCTTCTTGAGTAACGACAGGCGCGAGCAGAACGAGTGTGCTGTCTTTTGGTAAGAGGATTCTGTTGTCAGCTGTAATGCTAATATCCGCTTCACCAAGAACAGTGTCACTTATTCTGATCAAAGACGTGAGCTGAATGTCTCTTCCCGTTGGGTTTAGTACCATTTCTTGGCTTAAAGCAGACAAGCTTGTAAAAATAAAGAAGAGCAGCAGTGGCTTAATAGCGCTCCAGTATCTTACATGATGCTGGTTAGATTTATTGCTCGTAACCATAGTAAGTACCAACCGGTAAATGCTGTGAAGAGGGATCAAAAGTATGAGTTGAGTAGGGCGGCACGAATTGATCCCCAATGGTTTCGTATAAGGCTTCTATGAAATGATGATCTAGATTTTTAAAGTGAAGCTTTGAAGTAAAAGTAAAACGATTGCCTGAATTGGTAAGTATTAAATTACCTTCTTTGCCTATATTGATTTTTACCTCTGGCTGGAGCGAGGAAGAGTACACATGTAATAAGGCATTATAATTGATTTGTACATTGATACCTGTTTGCAAGTTTTTTGTTTTTCCGAGTTCCTGATTACCCTGATTAATTTGAATGTTGCTAAATCGAATAAAGTAGCTTTCCGACATTTTAAGGGGGGTATTACTAACCCATTGGACGCGAAATGTTTGAAGCTTTCCAGGGGCTAATAATGCGGCAGGTGGAAAAACTAACACATTTTTATCGGCTGAACTCTGAATTCTAGTCATCCCATTTGATGAAAAGCTCAAACGATGAACGCTTGTTTCAAGCGCAATTTTTTTTGTAGAGTTATTCGTCACCACAAGTTGTGATGTTAATCTATGGTCGGTGTTAAGCTCGATGACTAAAGGAGAGATTGTCACGGCAGAAGCTTGTGTGCATAGAAAGCACAAGGCCAAACCTTTTAAAATAAATCGCCACATAATTATTCATCCGGATTAATTTCAATAGAAAGATTTCTCACACTGAAGTTGTTAAGTGGCTGCATTTCAAGATAACGGGTTGAATGTGGCAAAATCAAAGTGCCGGGAATACGTGTAGCTATATCCGAACCTTTCAGGTATTGTGACTGTCTACCATCCGTAACTTTCCATGTGGTTTGAGTTAATCGACCGTAGCTGTTACCGGTGTTAGAGACTTCTAATACCCAGTTATTGCTTTCATTTTGCTTGATACTTTTCACTGCTAGTTCGGGAAAAGTATTCTGTGGTCGCACGTTAATAAGAGTGTTGAATTGCAATAACAGATTCACTTGCCCTTGCTTCTTACTTGCACGTTCGACGGCGACTTGTTTCACTGCAATGCGGTACGCTTTGGATTCTGTAATAGCTGGGTCGCCAAGATAGCGCACCATCACAGACTGTGAGCGACCTGGCTCTATGATGGCGGTTACAGGAATGACTAGGAGTTCATCGTCCGCCTCAGTAATGGTCTCTTTGCCGTACTCATCCATGGTCATAGAGAGAGGGTAGAGCTCTACTGTAAGTGGCTCAGGCGAAGAGTTTTCAATTCGCATAGTCATTTGAGAGCGCTTGCCAAGGGGAGCCATTTCTGCCGACATTGGTTCAACTTTAAACGCATGGGCAAATGCACACGTTAGAGAGAATACGAACACTGGGATCCATCGAAACATAGCAAAGTACTCCGGAAGAATTAGCCAGTTATGGGTAAATAAAATGGTAGGAGGTCTGTTAGACCTCCTACCGTGGACTTCTAGTTAGAAGTAATGTTGACGGTCAACGTATCTGAGTAGCCGCCTGCCCATGGAGAGGTTTCGGTTGTTGCGATATTAATTGATGCGCCTACACCTGACGCTAGAGCGCTTGAGCCACCATAAGGTTGCGCAACAGACACATCATTTTGCCCAGGGCCACCAGGAGCGTTTAGTGTAAAAGATGGCAAGCCACCACTAGGGGTGAATGTTGCATCATATTTAAGCGCGAAGTCTTCGTTGTCATCTGACTCCAAGCCACCTTCGGAACTGGTCAATGTCACTGTTGCACCATCAGCGTCATTACATCTCATATTGAGACCGCTCAATGAAACGTTCTGAATTTGTGAAACATTACCGAAGTCGACTAATTGAGTAGAAAGGCCTGTTACTTCACAAATAGGAGAAACAAAACCGACCAATTGAACATCACCTGGTGCTGCTTGTACTTGAGCGCCGAAAATTGCTGCAACGGCTGCTGCGCTTAGTGTTAGCTTTTTCATAATAATTTCCTTTAACGTTAGTTATTAGCCCTATTACTATTACTACTGAGCCGATTTTTCCTGCAGTAAAATGCAGAGGTTTACGGAGCCACGCTATGAATTGATGGGTATACCTCAATCTCGATAACGTCTTGATAATACCCTGCGAAAAGCAGGTTTTTTTCGAGTGTTACACTAAGAACTCCTTGTTGAGAAAAAGGTATAACACCAGAACTGTCCTCAATGATTGTCGGAATAAGTAATTGGCTACTGTTTCGACTTACATCGAGCTGAAGGGAGTCTATTTGTAATGTTAGATTGTATTTTTCAATTAAATTAATACCTTGTTGTTGGTGCTTTAGACCGCCATGCTTAGAATTAATGCTTATGCCTAGGGGACGGTTGCAATATAAATCAAAAGGAATTGTTTGGACGTTTTGTTCTTCAAACTTCATTACGTTTCCAGATGGGAAAATTATTTCGCAACGATCTTTAATATGACCGATAATGTCCATTGTTAAGGTGTTGGCGCCGACATTGGATGTAAATAATAATCCTATAGATATTATTGTAATTGTTCGTCTGTAGAAGTTTATAAAATTCCTTAACATTTATGTAACCTCAATTTTTCGGTGTGTCTATTTGCTTAATTAAATATAACCGTGCAAAAAATATGAGGGTATGAAAAAAAGTTTATAGTGACTTTAATGTATTAGGTATGGTGCTAAATTGATTCTTGGAACTGATGCTTGAATACAGTATTTTATTTTTAACTTATTGTTTTTATTGAGGGATTTTTGACTATTTTATGCTTTTTCTTGGTGAAAAATTAGCGGAGGCGCGACTTTTTAGTCTAGCGAGATGGCTTCTTGGCTAAATCCTATGCTCCCTGCCCCAATGTGAGCAGGCCAAAATTCTTACACTCCGCACTTAGCAGCAAAAGTTATAAGCATTTCTTCATTGAGTGAAGTAATAAAAGTGATTGATAAAACAAGTGTTAAATCAATTACAGCTAAATTTCCCATAGCTACAATGTGTACATTTCTTGACTAGTAAGAGTTTAACTCTATCTTTCAATATTGGCAGCACTGCTTCTTCGAGCCTGGGGGACTTAAACCAGCGGAGACTCCTTGGACTTGGATGTGGAAAGGTAATTTTGCCATGTTCCAGCCAATAATCTTATTTTTGAAATTGTTCAGTAACACTGCTGTTAATTCCTGTCAGCTGAACAAGTTGGATTGCGTTACAGCTTTTAGGGGCAGCGGAGTCATGTGGCTTACTTTATATTTGTCAAAAATCATGTCTGGATTTGATTTCGCCCAAGCTGTTTAGCGCGATACATTTTACGATCAATCTCTACCAAGATGCTTTCTAAAGAGTGATTGTTGGTAAATTCAGACAGGCCGAGGCTAACAGTAACGTTAATCTGCATAGGGAAATTATTTGAATGGATTGCTGAAAATACCTTTTCTGCAATGCTTAATGCCATGTTTTGATCAGTATTTGGGCATACTATGACGAATTCTTCGCCACCCCATCGCCCTAGTGTGTCGGTATCTCGAATGGTCGCCTTGACGACTTGAGCAAGCCTTCTTAGGACCTGGTCCCCAACTTCATGCCCAAATGTATCGTTCACACGCTTGAAGTGGTCTATATCAAACATTAGAACGCTAAAAGGGCGATGGCCAAGCTGATAATTACTAACTTCGGTATGAAGCACTTCCATCATTTTGCGACGGTTGGCAATCGACGTTAGCTGATCCGTATGCGAAATGGTACTGAGTAGAGTATTTTTGTCTTTTAGCTCAATATTCTTCTTAATCAATGCCTTTTCAGTGAGTTTCTCAATGGCTTCCGAGATTTTGCCTATTTCGTTATTGGGAAACTCATATTTATCTAACTCATCTTTGCCTTCAGTAATCTCCTGTACCCTTTGCTGTAGACGCTTCAATGGTAAGATCAAATACCGACTTAAAACATAACTCATGAACCAGGTCGTGAAAAGAGATCCTAGTACTATCACCAATAACGTAGAGGCGATGGTTTTTACAATGGGTTGTCGAATGTCTGATAAATTAACTTCAGTGACAACAATCCATCCTAATTCATCGATACGATTGAAGTGAGCCAGTTTGTTATGTTCCCCGTTATTATAGGAAAGACTCCCTGAGGTGTTCATTTCCTTTGGAATGTGAGAAATGATTTCTTGATGAAGCGTATCGGGCAGCGTTTCATCAGGATGAATAAGTATCTTACCCTCAGTATCCATTACAAAGTTGTATATAGTGGGGTATTTCTCGTCTTTAACCGCCAGTGCTCGAACAATCGCATCCATTCCTGCATCGATGGAAATAACTCCGATAATCTTTTTTTCTGCATTTAAGAGCGTCTTTCCAAAGGATACAAGCCACTTTTTAGAATTGATATCTTGATAAGGGACTCCATCAGATATTAGAGGGTGGGATTTTATTGCTGCCTGATACCAAGGGCGAATGACAGCGTTAAAGTCCGAAGGAGGCGTGTAATTATTGATCAACAAAGAGCCATCTTCATACCCTGAAAAAATGTAATGTATATTGGGTATTGTGTTTTGCAGAACTTCAAACAGCTTTAGAATTTTTTCTTGAGTTTCTTGTTCACGATAGTGACTATGATCAGCGCCTGAAGCTGGGCTGCTAGTGTATTCAACGGCTTTACGCAAGGGGGCAACATAGCCTTCGATTAATGCTGTGACAGATCTATTTTTGTTGCGCAGTACTGATTCAGCATTATCGATGCCCTGCGTATACAAGAGGGAGGCAATACAAACGCTGATAATAACAATGGTCACTAAAGCTAAAATTGTTGTGATAGAAAAAATTTGGCGATGTAACTTTGATAGCTTTTTCATAGGAAGGGGTGAATTCGGCTGATTATCTGCTTCTGACGCTAAGATTTGTTTGAAAATCATTCTGATTGAAAATTGACCGATTCTATTCAAAGTACGCATGTGTTGTCTAGATATATTCTAAATAGGAGGAGCATTGATAATGCCAAACGGCAAATACGGTTCAGTGTTCCAAATGCTCTCTAAGAGTAAAGCACTATGTGTATTCATTGATCCTTTGAGTCTTCCTAGCAATTTGAATTTTCTCTAAAAAAGAATAAGCATCTTCTAATGTTTTTGTTGGCACTCTATTATTTTTATTAGAATCAATTCTGGCACTAAGTGATTCAAACATATTGAATGTTTTGTTCATTATAGCTTCGCCTTCCGGCGTGCCAGTCATGTCGGTGAAACTGCCGTTGCTGTTGGCTTTTAGAAGCGGCGGAGGTAAGAATGCCGAGCTCAAATCTGCCTCGCCTGCTTTCATTAGGTCATTGGCAAGAGCCATTGATTCTTTGTGGCTCATATTTTTTGGGTCAAATGATGTGGCCAATTCACGAATAAATGATTGGTTAGGCTGTATCTTGCCGTTAGCAGTTGTATGTGACGGCCTATTATTGTCGCTTTTTTGTGTTGGGGTTACCGCAACAGTAGCGATTGCATATCCGATTTGCATTTTTTGCCTCTATTGTCATTGATCATAAGCAACAGCAGCAATATGTGTGCCTAATACTACAAGGCCGAACTCGATCGGCTAAATAGACACCAGTCTAAACTTTGTTAGCTATGTCAAATTGCGACACCCAAGTGAATAAGGCTAAATGGGAGTTATCATGCGGATGATGAGCGGACAATTTCTTTGATCCAATAGGTTAAGGCTGTACGTATACAATGCAACGCGCTCAAAAATGCTTGCGGCAGGTTGCACCTATGACATTTCTTGTACGGCAACTTGGTTTTTAAATTTTAGTAGATCGTCAATCCATTGACCCTTCTCATATAAATAAATAATTAATTTATCAAATGCTTAGAAAAATTTAGTTGTTACATACAACTACAACCGTTCATTACCAAACGTTACCAATTTGCATCGCAAATG
This sequence comes from Marinomonas fungiae, assembly GCF_001418205.1. Classification (GTDB taxonomy): domain Bacteria; phylum Pseudomonadota; class Gammaproteobacteria; order Pseudomonadales; family Marinomonadaceae; genus Marinomonas; species Marinomonas fungiae. Next base: position 155,225 of record NZ_LIQF01000003.1, read on the forward strand.
TGGATTACTAATCGAAATAGAAGCTGTATATTAGTTTTAACTGTTAGAGTTCTCATTGAAAGATGTAGGCTATAGGGGAAAGAGCATGAAAAAGTATTACCGCCTCACATTAGTTTTGAACACTGTATCGATAGTCATCGCTTTACTATTTACCATAGAAAACACAAATCTGCTGATCTTGGTTGTTGCGATGGTTGGACTGTTAGGTTGTCTGATAAAAATGGAGCGTTCGGCAAAAGAAAAATTCAACTTTTATGAGCAGGTTCTAGACACTATTCCCAACCCGCTTTCTGTTACTGATATGGATATGAAATGGACGTTTGTCAATAAAGCGGCTACTGATCCACTGGGGGTTAAACGAGAAGATGTGCTTGGGCAGCATTGCTCAAATTGGGGCGCAAATATCTGTAAAACTGAAAATTGTGGTGTGAACTGTCTAAGAAAGGGCAAACCAGTTACTCAATTTAACCAATGGGGTAAAGATTTCCGAGTAGATACTTTTTACATCCATAGTTTGGATGGTAAAGAGATCGGTCATGTAGAATATGTACAGGAAATCTCAGAGAAAGTCGCGCTGAAATCTGTGTATAAAGATGTTGATGATATCAGTGAGAGCCTAACAACTGGAGCAAAAGAGCTTAATGATGCTAGCCATGCGCTGACCGTTGGATCAAACCAGCAAGCAGTATCTATTACTCAAATCGGAAACTCGCTGAATGAGATTCTTAGTCAGGCTAATAACAATGCTGAGCGTGCATCCATGGCCAGAAACATATCGTCTGAAGCTAAGCGAGCTGCGGCCACAGCATCTGACGAAATTAGAGAACTTGAGCAAGCAATGCAAGAAATTAACCGCTCAAGTGAAGCTATCAGTGAAATTATTAATGTGATTGATGACATCGCGTCACAAACCAATCTTTTGGCGCTTAATGCTTCCATTGAGGCAGCTCGAGCAGGTGAAATGGGACGAGGTTTCGCCGTCGTGGCGGATGAAGTGCGATCTCTTGCTGAACGCAGTACAAAAGCCGCTAGTGAATCAGCGCAGTATATTCAGTCTTCTGTAGAAAATGTCGAAAAGGGCAATGCTATTTCCCAAAAATGTGTCTTGGCATTGGGTGAAATCGTTAAACACGTGGAATCTATTTCAAATACAATTGAAGCAATTGATAACGCTTCGCAAGGTCAGGCGATGGGACTGAGTCAGGTAAACTAGGGGATGTCAGAAATTGATCAGGTGATTCACTCGACAGCAGCCTCTGCAGAAGAGACTTCTCTTTCTGCTAAAGAGTTAACTGAACTTTCACTGAAGCTTCAAGCTCAGCTTGAAGGTATCAGAAAAATCGACGGGTTAATCGATGATGCTAATAAGAATGGCGTGAATCTTATAGAAGTTAAGAATGTAGCATAGCATTTCTTAGAAGATTTCTATGGTTGAACCAAGTAGGAAGCGATCAGCGGAAAAAGTGAACGGAACATACTAGGTTTCAACTGGTTACTTACTAAGTTAACAGCTCGATATATCACCTAATATATCGAGCTTTTTAGTGTCTTGGGGGAAGCTCCAAGTACTGAACTCTCATGTAAGGCCATCCTACCTATAACCAAATCCATACAAATTCCACGGTGACAGACACTTTTTGTTTCAATTAAGTGATCGTGCATCTGCTAGGTTATCATTATGATATAAAGATAATCATATAGGTTGTCGGCATGCACAAACATTGTTTCAATAAAATTTTAGAGTGGTTGCTTGGCAATAAAGATAACCCTTTTGAATACACTCATCATGCCGTATTACTGGTTGCGGTGGTGCTATACGCTTACGCAGCTTTCCTAAACTACTACTTAGACGTAGCCAACATTTACAACATATACCTTCAGGCTGCTATCTCATTGTTAGTCTTGATAATTTGGTACTTATCTCGCTGGAAAAACCAATTTCGAATGATGAGATTTGTTTTCATCTCAGTTATTTTGTTGGTATCTATGCCTGCAAATTGGATTGGCAACGGTGGGTCTGATGGCCCTACTTATATCATGATCTTCGGTTCGCTAATCTATCTCTCTGTTTCTTTCAAGGATTTAGGTGTCTACCGTCGTATCGGGCAATGCTACTGTATCCTAATTCCTATCCCGTTAATTTTTATTGAGCAGCATTATCCTGAGCTTATTTTTCGATATGGCACTGAAACACAAAAACAAATCGACCTGATGATAACATTTATCATCATTGGCCTCTTTTTAATATTTATGATGGAGAGTCTAGCGACTCGATTCAGGTTAGAAAAAGCTAAGGCGGAGCAGCTGTCAGAGCAGCTACGGGCTTTGTCAGAAGAGGACTCATTAACTGGATTGTATAATCGTAGGATTCTTGATAAAGAATATTCGTCATGGAAAAATCAAGGGCGGGTTTTTAGCTTAGCTTTGTTGGATTTAGATCACTTTAAAAAACTAAATGATCAATGGGGGCATAGCTATGGTGATGAAGTTTTAGTCATTTTTTCGGCTCTTCTGAAAGATATAGCGATACAAAATGAGGGAGTAGCGATAAGGCTTGGTGGTGAAGAGTTTGTGCTTTTACTGCCGTTATCATCAGATATAACACATCAAAAGCTGATCCAATTAGCAAAAAGATTAAGTAACACCCCCCTCAAGCATGGCCCAGTATCCTTTAGTGCAGGAGTTGCTCAAGATATGGAAACAGAGGGGCAATATGACCTGTTAAAGCGTGCTGACAACTTGATGTACTTGGCTAAAGAAAATGGTAGAAACCTGATTTGCAAGTAAAGGTCAAATAGTTTTCTAGCTACAGGCAACTCAACAGTACACTCGAACGCTCCGAACCTTGGCCTAAGGTGCGTGTTCAAATGCTAATCAGGCGCGTTGTTAACAGAGGTAGATGCTCTGTATCAAGAGCAGCTAAAAGGATCTCTAGCCACCATATTTGGTAATAAAAAATCTCTTTATGCGAAGTATTGCTGAGTGAGCTGACAAGAGAGTCGTAAAACAGATTTAAGAGTCACTATGAGTCGTTCAGAACGCTTGTTAACATTATTAGATTTATTACGGCAAAGCCGCCGACCTGTGACTGCACGACAGTTGGCACAACAGCTTGAAGTTAGTGTGCGCAGCATTTATCGCGACATCGCCACGCTTCAAGTGCAAGGTGCACAGATAGAAGGGGAAGCAGGATTGGGCTACCAAATGGCATCTGGCTTTTGGTTGCCACCATTGAACTTTACTGCTGAAGAGCTAGAGGCGCTCGTTTTAGGGATGCGTTGGGTGACTCGACAGGCGGATCCTGCGTTAGCACAGAGTGCTTCGACTTGCTTAGGGAAAGTGCTGTCCGAATTGCCAGCCGATTTAGCGGATAGAGTCATTCATAATACATTATTGGTTGGTCCGATATCGCCGCTCGCGGATGATGCGGATGTGGCCCAGCTACGCTCAGCGATTCAAGCTGAATTCAAAGTCGAGTTCGCTTATCAAGATCAAGTAGGACAGGGTAGTCAACGTATTGTATGGCCCATGGCACTGGGATATTTCCAAACCGCTCTTATGTTGATTGCTTGGTGTGAAACGCGACAAGATTTCCGTCATTTTCGGGTGGATAGACTTCAAGGTTTGACGGTGAATCAGCAGGCTCGTTATCCAACCCCAAGACGTGTGTTGATGAGTCAATGGTTTGAGCAGCAACAGATACCTAAACCGCTTCCTATTTAAGCCCAACGCTACTGACAAAAGCTGGCACTCAGCCGTTTTAAAATTTACTTCTTCTTAAAAACGAAAGGAGTAACGACATGATATTAAACGGCTTTGTGTTATACGTAGCGTCCCTCTCTCAAAGTATTAGCTTGTACAGTGAACTACTGCAGCAACCTCCTACAAGGCAATCAGATGACTTTGCCTTGTTTATGACGCCTGCGGGCCAAGCCTTGCGTTTGTGGCAGCAGGATCGAGTCATCCCTGCGACTGAGGCCTCTGCTGGTGGGGTAGAGATTGTTCTCAGTGTGGATAGCATCGCTGAGCTAGAAGCACAGTGGCTCCGTTGGCAGTCGCTTGGCCTAGAGCCCATTCAAACAATCGAAACACTGAGTTTTGGCGAGACGTTCACAATGATCGACTCCGACGGTCATCGAGTACGTTTGATGAGACTATCGGTGTGACTAGAGAAGTTTATATATCACTGAGTTAGACAATAGATAGTCGAAAAAGAAAGGGGTCAATGACCCCTTTCATGAGGATGTTTTAAGCCGGATCTTTTGCTTTGATAAACAACTCACCAACCTGTAGGTTGACGACTTCGACCAGCGTGTCTTTAGCGATGGGTTCGCTGGTGACTAAACGCCACTCAACGCCCATAAAGCGATAAATTACTCTCATATCAGGGGTAACGTCTTCGGGTAAGACAAAACTATGTCCTATCAGATCACTTTTTACGACGCTATGTTCAGGTGTCTGTTGTGCCCGCTTCATGATTGGCCACAAAACGGCCCCCGTTAGTAGTGTGAAGAGGGTGGTGCCAATCAAGGCCCATTGCCAAGTGGCTGGAATCCACTCCAAGTACATTGACAGTGAAGTCAGCAGTAATCCTAGCCCTACAAATAGCAGGACAAACGTGCTGATTCCCAGCACCAAAACTTCAATTGCGAGTAGTACTAGCCCCAGCACGGCAAGTACTTGAATGAGGTATGTGGCAATAAAGTTCATTATGCACGCTTATTCAATTGACTAATGATAGAGGTGGCTTGAGCCACCAGTGAGCTGGCTTCGGTTGCGCTATCAGGCAAAATAATCATTGAGGATTCTTTGGCGATCGCCTGTTTCGCTTCGATGGCTCTGGTCGCGAGGTCGAGCTGAATAGCTTTTTGACCGCTTTCAGTATTAGCGGCTTCACCTACGGTGCGTATGGCTTCGGCTCGGGCTTCGGCCACGGCAATAATCGCCTTAGCTTCACCTTCAGCTCGAAGAACCTGCTCTGCCTTATCCGCTTCAGCGGATAGAACGACCGATTGTTTAGCGCCTTCAGCACGGTTGATTGCCGCTTGGCGATCGCCTTCAGACTCTAAAATTTGTGCACGTTTGACACGCTCAGCTTTCATTTGCGCTTCCATCGCTTCCATAACGGATTGCGGCGGAATGATGTCTTTGATTTCGTAACGCAACACCTGGATGCCCCAAGGGCCTGAAGCTTCATTGATTGCGGAAACGATGTTGGTGTTTAGGGCGTCGCGCTCTTCAAAGGTTTTATCCAATTCCATCTTGCCTAGCTCAGAACGCATAGTGGTTTGTGATAATTGCGTCACAGCAAAGACGTAGTCATCGACACCGTAGGTGGCTTTGTATGGATCCAGTACACGAAAATACAGTACGCCGTCTACATGAAGTGAGATGTTGTCCTTAGTAATGGCACCTTGCTTAGGAACATCTACCGCTTGCTCTTTTAAAGAGCGATCGGCGCCGACTCGATCAATAAAAGGGATTAAGAAGTTTAAACCAGCTTCTTTAGTAGAGCGGTATTTACCAAAGCGTTCAATTAAGTAAGCTCGGTTCTGGGGTACAAAAATAATTGAAGATTTAAGCAGGATGATAGCGAAGATCAACAGTGCAACGGGCACGGTAAAAATGTTATCAAAGAGTAGTTCGATCATGTCCATGGTGTCAGGTCTTTCCTAGGTTAATAAACAAACAGCATGAGTGTACTGCGCTTATAACAGCAAAGATAGGCCAAAAAATGGTGTGCTTCATTATCATGTTCACAGGGAGGGATGAAGGTTATCGATGAATATCATCACGGAGTGACGAATGGTGGTTTGGCATGAGATAACTGAAATAAACATTGACTCGGTAAACTAATGTCTATATCTTAACCATCAGCAAGAAACACAGCGTCTTTTTACATCCTCCTTTGCGTAGCGTTATTCGTAGTTCTCCGTCCTGTAGTATTTAAAACTTTGTCTTTTTTCCACGCTATTCCGCCTATTTAAGGCACACTTATTTTTGATCTATAGGATAACTATTATGTCTACTACCACTACCGGCACTGTAAAATGGTTTAACGAAACTAAAGGCTTTGGCTTCATTCAACAAGAGTCAGGCCCAGATGTATTTGCGCACTTCAGTGCTATCGTAAGCTCTGGCTTCAAAACCTTAGCAGAAGGCCAAGCAGTTGAGTTCATTGTGACGCAAGGCCAAAAAGGCCCACAAGCTGAGAACATCGTAGCGCTATAATCAAAGCTGATTAAAGCGTTCTAAGAAAGGGGCTGCCGTAAGGTGGCCCCTTTTTTTTGCGTTGCAAACATTCATCAAATCGGTGCTTTACCGCGTTACGTGTTGTACGTCAGTCGCACGAAAAGGTTATGAAGTACTTAATTGGATCACTTTGTCTGTTCTGATCCAGTTCTCCTGATGAGAAGCGAATATTAGAGCTCCTTGGTAACCTTCCAATATCGCAGCCAATTGATCTTGGCTATCGAGATCAAGGTGGTTGTCTGTTTCATCAAGGATAAGCAGGGCTTCACTGCTTAAGAGGCTGATCAGGAGTACAGCAGCCTTCATGCGTTCACCGCCACTTAATTGGCAACAGGGTAGAAAAACATGATCCCCCCGTAGCCCAATAGTACCAAGAAAGGTTCGAACAGTGCTTGGACCAAGTTCAGGTAAGAGTTGTTGAAATAGCTCAAAAGTTGATGAGAATTGATCCAATATACTTAAATGCTGATCTAAATAGAGTGTTTTCCCATGAAGTATTAAATGGCCTGATGAAAGTTGTAACTCACCTTGAATACATTGAATTAAGGTCGATTTACCACTGCCATTAGGCCCTTCCAGACGCAGACGCTCGCCACGGTCAAGTGAAAGGGTAATAGGCGTTCTATCGCCATAGGGCAATATACCTTCTATGATGTCGAGTACACGATGCTTTCCTTTAGGTTGACTTGATAGCGAGAGCTTTAAATGGCAAACATTGGTTTGCTGGCTTTGATGTTGATGTAAATTAGCCGTAAGGGATTGATGTCGCTGCTCAGCCAACCGCTTTTGTGCACCATTGTGTACTTGTGCTTTGTCCTTCTTTCGATCGAGTAAAAGCTTGGACTGGCTTCCTGTCTGGCGCTTGGCTTCACCCTTACGTTGGCGTTGCTCGGCCTTCTGCTCACGGGCTTGTTGCGCTTGTCGCTCCTTTTTCAGTCTGTTTTTAGCGTCAAGGATAGCGTTTTTCCTGTCCTCATGCTGTTTAATGAGTAGGCTTCGAAGACTCTCAAAGTTGGTGTTATAGGGGGTGATGCCATGTTCATCCAACACTAAAAATCGCTGAACACTCCGTAGGAGCTGGCGATCATGACTGACCAAAAGAACTGCGCTGTTAGTTTTCTGTAGTTCGCCAATAAGCCATTGAGTGCTGGCTTGATCGAGGTGATTCGTCGGTTCATCTAGTAGCAAGACATCGGGTGCCTGTTTCAGTAAACCAACAAGGCGAGTTTTGGCTCGCTGACCACCGCTCAGTTGCTGCAGTGGCTGAGTGAGTTCCAGCGGTAGGTTGGCTTCTTTTAACCACTGCTTTGCTCGCTCGATGACATCCCAATGATGCTCAAGTAAATCGATATCCGTATTAAAAAGTGTTCCATTTTCAACGCGATTTAGCGCATCAAAATACTGCCCAAGCCCTAAAGCATCAATCACCCGAAGGTCGTGGACTTCATCGACGGAAATCTGTTGATAAGTTTGAATTGTTCCGCAAATGTTGACGCCAGACATTTGGTTCGCAATGCACTGAAGTAGGGTAGATTTTCCGATACCGTTACGCCCAATAACCGCGCTAATGCGATCACTTTGGGAACAACTAAAGGATAGATTTGAAAATAGCGCATCGCCATTTGGCAATGCATAGGATAAATTAGATATGACCAGCATAACACGCTCACTTGGAAACCTTTGGCTTCCTACCTTGATTCAACAGTTATAGAAAAGTTGGAAAAAGGCTTAATTGTTCACGGCGCGTTACGCTCCTCTTCTAGTGGTAAGATGAAGCTAGTTTAGATCAGCGTAATAGTCGCTGCAAGCTCAATAGAATTCACCCCTTCCTGGCATAGGTAACTTGAGACGTGGAAGGGGTCATAAGTAAGCACACATTATTAAGGGACTTATCAATGCGCTTAACACAACTTTATCTCGCTTTATGCTTCATAGGAGTAGCGGCTCCATTGAGTCAATTTATACCTTGGGTAATGGAGCATGGTATCAATATAGGACTACTCATCACAGAGCTGTTCAGCACGCGAATTGGTGCGTTCTTTGGTTTGGATGTGATTGTTTCTGCCGTAGTGCTGATCGTTTTCATTTTGCATGACAGTAAGAAATCAGCCATCTCAAACGCATGGCTGGCAATTCTTGCTACCTTAAGCATTGGCGTATCATTAGGCTTGCCACTGTATCTATACATGCGTGAACGAAATAACCTAACAAACAAATGATGATGCATTAGTAGGATGAAGAAATGAGTAAGGGAACATTAACATTTTTCTGCGGCAAAATGGGGGCGGGTAAATCTACCAAAGCACAAGCATTCGCAGCGCAAACTAAAGCAGTATTGCTGAGTGAAGACGAGTGGCTCGCGGCGCTGTATCCGAACCAAATTACCTCCATATCCGATTATGTAGAGTACACCAACCGATTGAAGCCTAAAATTAAGTCGTTAGTGCAATCTATCCTGTCCGCCGGCGCTAATGTGGTAATGGACTTTCCTGCTAATACGCTAGGTCAGCGAGATTGGTTTCGAAGCATCTTTACGGAGATCGAAGCACCGCACCAAATGATTTACATAGAAGCGACGGATGCGATCTGTCTAGAGCGTATTGCTAAAAGGCGTGAGCAACAGCCGGAGCGTAGGGCAACTGACACGCCAGAAATGTTTGCTCAGATGTCACAGTATTTTGTGGTGCCGACGGCCGACGAAGCCTTCAACATCGTGACAAGCTCTTAGCTAATCACCTAGAACAAGCCTGTGCCAGATTATCACCGCTTTAAATGATCGACTTGACGTTGTGCTAGGGGCGAGTACTTTTGTCTATTGAAACCGAAAAAAAGCTTATAAATGTGGTGAAAATGTGGTGTTTATATAGCTTTGCCGAACAATTGCTTATTTCAGTAGTCAATCCCTTTAACGATTGAGGAAAGAGTTATGTTGATTAAAAATAAGAAACGTTCTGATTGTTCTGAAAATGAGGTGACGGATCAGTCGGTGTATCTTAACCGACGTCAGTTTATGAAGGTCACAGCAGGCACCGCGTTAGGACTGGGTGTTGGTAATGCTTTCGCTGCGCTACAGCCGGGCAACCCTTTGGCACCGCCAGAGTCATTGCAAAATGCCTTTGACAACATTGCTGAAACTTCCTTTGGAAGCGGCGAAACCGTTACCCCTTATGATGTCTCTACCTCCTACAACAACTTTTATGAATTTGGCTATGGCAAAGATGATCCTGCAAAAAGAGCAGGGTCTTTGCAAACACGCCCTTGGAGTATCACAGTCGAAGGTGAGGCAGAAGTTACCGGCGTGTTTGATCTGGAAGACATCATCAAAGAAGCTGCTCTAGAAGAACGTATCTACCGACTTCGCTGTGTCGAGGCTTGGTCAATGGTTATCCCTTGGGTCGGGATACCGCTAGCTGATGTGCTGAATAAATTCAAACCTACCTCCAAAGCTAAATACGTTTACTTTGAAACGCTTTACGATCCAAAGCAAATGCATGGGCAACGAGGCGGTTCCATCGATTGGCCTTATCGAGAAGGCTTGCGTATCGACGAAGCCATGAATCCTTTGGCGTTACTCAGTGTGGGAATGTACGGTAGCATATTACCCAATCAAAACGGCGCCCCCGTTCGACTTGTTCTGCCGTGGAAGTACGGTTTTAAAAGCATCAAATCCATCGTCAAAATACGTTTTGTTGAGAAGATGCCTACGTCTACTTGGATGCAGCTTGCACCGAATGAATATGGTTTTTATGCCAACGTAAATCCGCAGGTGGATCATCCACGTTGGTCGCAAAAAGAAGAGCGCCGGTTGCCCAGTGGTGTGATTTTTCCTAATGTGATTGAAACCCAAATGTTCAATGGTTACGAAGAAGAAGTGGCTGATTTGTACGCTGGCATGGATCTGAAGAAGTATTACTAACGTGAAAGCATTTTGGGATCGCAAAGAAAAACCATACGTACTAATCGTATTTTTATTACCATTTTTATGGATGCTTGGTTCGCTGTTAATGGGCCAGTATTTTCCTGATCCAGGTAAGCTACTAATGCGATTAAGTGGTATTTGGGCTTGTGTATTTGTAGCGGCGGCTTTGTCTGTCACGCCGCTGATGAAAATCAAACGCTTTAATTGGCTGGTACGTTATCGTCGATTTGTTGGACTCTCTGCGTTTTTCTACTCCATGCTACATCTCGTGATTTATTTGTTGCTGTTTGCGGGCCTTAGTTGGCGCTGGATACGCTCAGATTTGGTTGAAAAGCCTTATATCTATGCTGGGGTATTCGCATTGTTGGTTCTCTTAGCGCTCGCCATTACTAGTACCAAGAAAATGATGAAACGACTTGGGCGTAATTGGAAGCGTCTGCATCGGCTGATCTATCTCGCCACCATTGCCATCGTGCTACACCTATGGTGGCAAGTGAAGGGGGACACCTCCCTAGCGGTGATCTTTACTGTTGTCTTTGTAATGCTCTTAGGCCTTCGACTGATTAGCAATAGAAAAAAACTAAAGAAAACGATAGTAAGTGCAACCATTTAGCCCTATTAGCTTTGCAGGACGTGTGATCAAATTGGCCTTTATAGAGTGGGTATGACAGCCCATAGAAGAAAGCTAAGCAATCCAACAGAATTCTGTACATTCGATTACAGAATATTACAGCACACTCAGATCAATTAAATACAATTATAGTTCTACTCGACTAACAGCAAGCAAACGTCGTTAAGCAGAGCCTCTTCAATCTATTGTGTGCTTTGTAATAACACTGTGGCCATGTATTTGAACTGGTATAGGACTAGCACCGATGAGTGACTTAATAGATCGCCGAAGCTTTTTACGAACCCTTGGAGCAGGGGTCGCCTTGTCAACCGCAGCGCTTAAAGCCCCCTATGTTTATTCGAAGAAGGTCATTACCTTGAGGGTCATGGGAACCCATGTCACCTTGCAAGAAGAGTTGCGCCAAAGGGCAATGAAAGAGTTAGGTATAAATCTTGAATTCACGCCTATGGGAGATGCTGCGTTGCTACAAAAAGCAGCCTCTGATCCGAGTTCTTTTGATTTGTATGAGCACTGGTCTGATTCGATCAATATCTTGTGGCAAGCGGGTTCGATTCAACCGCTTGAGACGGATCGATTACGTTATTGGCATGAGGTTAATAACTTGACTAAAACAGGTAAGTTAACAGATAACTCTCATATCGGAGCTGGGGATGCACCGAATAAAATCATTTATGTGCAACCTGATGGTTCTCTCGGCTCTAATCCCACAAGGCAACTCAGTTTTATGCCCTATGTTCATAACGTGGACTCGTTTGGCTATAACACTCAACATATCCCTGAAGGTGTCGCTTATGAAACTGAGTCATGGTCGTGGCTGCTAGACGAACGCAACCAAGGCAAAGTAGGGCTTGTTAATGCACCGACTATTGGAATTTTTGATGCGGCGCTGGCGGCGCAAGCACAAGGCCTAATGACATTTAGTGATATTGGTAACATGACGATCGTGGAAATCGATCAACTGTTTGAAATTCTGCTTACGAAGAAGAGACAAGGCCATTTTGCAGGCTTTTGGACATCGGTTCCTCAGTCTGTAGAGTTTATGAAAACTGATCGTGTGAATATTCAAAGTATGTTTTCGCCTGCTGTCAGTGCCTGTAGAGGGCAAGGAATCCCCGTTGTTTATGCGGCGCCAAAGGAAGGATATCGAGCTTGGCATGGTGTCATGTGTTTATCCTCCAATGCTAGCGAAGAAGTTAAAGATGCCGCTTATGAATATATGAATTGGTGGCTGTCAGGCTTCCCAGGTGCATTTATTGCGCGTCAAGGGTATTACATCTCTAATCCTCAGCGCAGCCAAAGTTTGATGTCCCAAGCGGAGTGGGACTACTGGTATGAAGGTAAAGAAGCTGTCACGGATCTAAGAGGCACGGATGGCAATATTTCTGTGAAAGCGGGTGAGTTAAGACACGGCGGTAGCTATACTACACGACTATCAAACATTGCCGTATGGAATACGGTAATGCAGAATTACGACTATAGTTTAGATAAATGGTTCGAGTTACTAAACGTTTAAGGGATAAATGTGTTTTCTATTTTTGCTCGTTCTATCGCAGCTAAAGTTGCTTTAGCATTCAGTTTCGTGGTTGTGACACTGGTGACCAGTTACATTGTTATGGCTGAGCGTCTCGATACCATCGGCGAGGCAATGGATAATATAACTGAAATTAATAGTTATACCACTTCGATTATACGTATTAACAAAGATATCATCGAAATCCAGCGAGATGTGTCAGTTTATAGTTTGTCCGGTAGTGATGCTGTATTCGAGAAAATTAATGAAAACTTCAGTGATATAAAGAAACGACTGGATAATTTATCTGATAGGAAAAATTTAAAAGACGAAGAGCAACAACAATATATCGATGCCTTATCTATATTGGTTTTTCAGTTAGGCGATAATTTGAAAATTTTATCCTCTCTTTATAAATCAAGAGAACAATTAATTGATGTCGTATTGGAGGAAATATATCAATCAGCTGTGAAAGAGCTAAGTATATTGGAGGAAAAATCCTCTAATATAGAAGATAAGTTGAGGTTTGTAGAAGAAACTAATAAATGGCATACTCTTCACCGTAACGCCTGGCTGTTTTTGTCGAAGAAAGATTATAAAAGAAAAAAAGAAGTTGATATTATTTTCAAGGAAATGGCTTCGAGTCGATTGCTTAGTAATGCAGATGCTTCCTTAAAGTTAAATGCATTGTTAAACGACTATCAACAGTCTTTCGTTAAGAGTGTTCAAATCAACCGAAACTACTTCAACCTTGTTAATGTGGTTATGGCTGGTGATGCTATCGAGTTTGGGGCATTAGCAAATATGTTAATGAATCGATCACAATCACGACTAAAAGAAATAAAAAATAAATCTAATGCTGTTATATTTGATACGGAGAGCATTCTTAATATTTTGAGTATTTCGATTATTTTATATCTTTTTCTTCTGGCTTATTTTTTCCATGTCCATATTAGTAAAGCTATTACTCGACTAACGGCCAGCTTTAGTCGATTTCTTAGTGGTGATCTATCAGCGCCAATATGTCATACACATCGAAAAGATGAAATTGGTGTATTGGCTCAGGCGGCAAGCCGATTCCGCGATATGAGTAAGGATTTAGACAAGCAAAAGCAAGCGGCTGAGCATACATCCAAAGTAAAATCAGAGTTTCTGGCGAATATGAGTCATGAGATTCGTACACCAATGAATGGTATCTTGGGTATGGCATCACAGCTCTCCCACACGCAGCTAGCTGAACCGCAAAAGGAAATGCTCGATATAATTACCTCATCTGGTGAGAGCTTGCTCATCATTATTAATGATATTTTAGACTTGAGTAAGATTGAAGCTGATAAAATAGAGCTTGAGAAGCGTCCTGTCAGCTTGACGGATTTACTCAAAAATATAGAGCCTTTGTTCAAGGGGCAAGCCGCAAAAAAAGGAATAAAATTATCTGTGAAGGCTAGCTCAAAAGATGAAAATATTCTTTTTATGGCTGATGAAACGAGAATTAAGCAAATACTAATTAATTTGGTTGGTAACGCCATTAAATTTACTAATGCAGGGGAGGTCGACTTAACTGCTCAAGTGAGAATGGGGACAGATAAAATAATTACTCTATTGTTTAGTGTGACTGACACCGGTATTGGTATTGAGGCAGGAAATATCGATAAGCTGTTTGATGCTTTTTCGCAGGCAGATACCTCGATTACAAGAAAATTTGGTGGAACGGGTTTAGGGCTAACCATTACTAGTAAGCTGCTCCAGCTTATGGGGTCTAAGCTTGAAGTAGAGAGTGAAGTGGAAAAAGGATCGAGATTCTTTTTTGAAATTAAGGCGGAACGATGCTCTTCAGAAAAAAATAACCTTCAAAATGAAGTTGACTTCTCTCAATCTGAGACTGGTGATTATTCAGGTTTGAATATACTGATTGCAGAAGATAATAAGACCAATCAAATTGTGATAAGAGGGTTCCTCAATAAGCTAAAAGTTGGTTCAATCACTGTAGCGGAAGATGGTGAGCAGGCGATAAATTTTTGCAAAAACCAAGCTTTTGATCTTATTTTCATGGACATGCAAATGCCTAATATTGATGGCCTCCAAGCAACTGTTGAAATCAAAAGGTTGGAAAACTATCGCATTGTTCCCATTGTCGCATTAACGGCCAATGTACTTGAAGATGATAAGAAACGCTGTTTAGATGCCGGGATGTGCGACTTCGTCGGCAAACCTGTTAATCTTCTTCAGCTTGATAAAATTCTAGAAAAGTGGTCTTCGTCAACCTGATAGGCCTGTCCGACATACCCTGCTTGAAGTTGCCTGTAAGCGTCTTTTGATCTGCTCATGCATTCCATCTCGAAGACTACTTTGAAATAATAGAAAACTGATTAGATACAGGTGGGTTGTGCTAAGGCAAGCTCATTAGGCTCAATGCAGCATAGTATTTATTGAAATATGGAAATGAATAAGTAGAAAGGCATCTAAAATGGATAAAATACTTAATAAGTATTGTCCTCGCACGGGGAAACGAGTGACAAGCGATTCATTAACTTACTATCGTGGTTATATCGTCGGTTTTTTTAATCCTAGCTGTAGGGATGATTTTGCCAACAATAAGGAGAATTGTCCGAAGGATACCAACTATTTTGATGTGCTCATAAAAGAGACTCAATCTTAGTTGCTACTTCGGATGAAGGCTTAAGTTTTCACTTCAACTCTTCAATATTCGTCAAGATCCACGCACTATTATGCTTGGTGAAGCCAATTTTTGGATAATATTCCACCGCTTGCGGTGCAGACAATAAAATGAGGGAACAATTATCAGGCAGAGCTTCTTTAGTCATTCGCACCAAGGTCTTGCCAATTCCTGATGACTGTAAGGATTCATCTACAGCTAAGTCTGATAGGTAACAACAAAAGGCGAAGTCTGTCACTGATCGTGCTACACCCACTAAGTTCGCCCCTTGCCAAGCAGTAATCAATAAGTTGGCATTCGTTAGCATAGCCTCAACGGTGTCTAATTGATCTAATGGCCGACGTGCTCCAAGGGTGGTTTTCGATAACAATTCAATAAACTGCATGGCAGTGATGGACTCATTAACTTTGTACTTAATAGATTGATCTGTAGACGAGTTATCATTCATAAAGGGGCTACCTTGACGATACGAATAAAGGACAAGCATAAATCAGTTTATGAGCTTATAATATTACTATTTTGCTATTTCATAGATGCTCAACTAGCTTTAAAAAGTGATTGATCCTGTGTTAATCATTACATCCATCACAGTATTTATGAGAGTACTATTGAGGATGGTGGAATTCATATAATCGACCAAGCAAAGTGCTTAGTCTTTTAAGATATTGACTCCAGATACTCTGAAACACGTATTACTTTCTATTTAGTGAAAGTTTTTGGAGGTAGTCATGGGAGACGTTATTGATATTAAGGAGTATCTAAGCTCAGTACCTGATGACAATGAGCTTAAGATCGCTTTACTGAAATCACTAGACGCTATGCCGGTAGAGCTTTCTGATGCAGAAAGACAAGAGGTATACCAATATGCGAAAGGATTATGGACCCAAGTTAAGAAAATGGAAGCTGATTCCCTTAAATCCTTCACCCTTGAAATTCCTTGTACGGCAGAGCAGCGAGAGCTACTTAACATACAGCTGAATGAATGCATCCATTTTTTGATCAATCCTAGAACTAAGATGATTAATAATTTGGTGGCTGAGTTAATTGTTGGGAAAATTAAGGAGATCCAAGTCCGGCAATTGTTGATGGAGTGAAATTGTAGCTTACAATCTTGAAACGGTATGACTCTACAACACAATTCGATAGACTACCTTCTTATCCGTTTGACATCTTTTCCTGTAACTAGGCAAGCCTATCATTATGAGTTATTCAGCGCAGTTCTCCACTCAGCAAGAGCAACGTTCTACGTTAACGGGAGTGATGTTATGTATCGCTGCCATGATGGCATTTGCTACTCAGGATGCGTTTACGAAAGTTATCGTTCAGGAAATGACGGTTGCGCAAGTGGTGATGGTACGCTATTGGGTATTTGCCATCTTTGCCGTTGTTTGGGTGACCCGCACGGGCACTTTGCGCAGAGCACTTCCAACCGCTTCGTTTAGGTTGCAGCTGTTCCGATCATTATTATCACTCGCTGAGATCGCACTTTTTAATTTAGCATTGCGCTATCTAGGCTTAGCAGAGTCTCATGCTTTGATGGCAGTATTCCCACTGGCAGTCATTGCTTTGGCTGCACCCGTGCTAGGAGAAAGAGTTAGCATTAAGTGCTGGTGCGCTGTGGGAGTAGGGTTTGTTGGTACGTTAGTGATTTTACGGCCAGGCTTGAGTGTATTTGACACCTATTCGATTATTCCTCTATTAGCTGCCTTATGCTTTGCCGGATATCATGTGGTGACTCGTAAAGTAAGTGCTTTAGGAGATAGCTTTAACACTAATGTGTTATATATGGCGCTGATCGGTTGTTTGGTCACGACGCCGGTTGGTATTTCAGCATGGCGAGAGCCAGCACTCATGGAATGGGGCTGGTTAGCGATTATTTCAGCATTAAGTGTTGCGGCGCAGTTGTTGTTAGTGAAAGCGCTTGAATACGCTCCTGCATCTTTACTACAGCCGTTTAATTACAGTTTGTTGGTGTTTGCGACCTTAATCGGCCTGTTTGCATTTGGTGAGTTTCCCGACACTTGGACCGTTATCGGTGCGTCTGTCATTATTATGAGTGGTCTGTATTCTATTCGCGGACAGCGTAAATAATGTGAACGCCATTCTTCCCAGATAATGCTGCTCGGACCATGGAAAATATTTTTGTCATAATTATTTTCTTTTTCCCCTGATCTAAAGCAATCATTTATAGGATTTAATGGGTGCTCACTGTCATCCAGTGTTCACTTTCTTGTTAAAAGCGTATTTTAAAAACTAACTAGAGCAACACAATTGCTCGGTTTCATGAAAAATATGATAGACAAGGAAGCAACATGAGTTCGAACCCATTTAAAATTGTAGTCATTGGTGGTGGAAACGCTGGTTTAGAGTTGCTTGATCGACTCTTTAAAGCTGAGTTTGTTGAGATTTTAGGTGTGGCGGATACCAATCCTCAGGCACCGGGGATACTGTTAGCAAAAGAGCATAATATCCCTGTAACGACAAATATGAATGATTTGCTAGAAGACAGTTCTCAGATCGACATTTTGATTGATGTAACGGGTATCAAAGAAGTACGAGACTCTTTGCGTCATCACATGCAAGAAAGTGGTAATCATCATACCGTAATCATGCACGAACGTATTTCGGCGCTCTTGATATCTCTGTTTAATGGCATGATGGTACCAACCAAAGCTAGTGATGAATTTTACTAAGCTCAAGCAACTAAGTCCTAGCGTGAATTCTTATTTTACAGCTTGGTCTTATTTCTTACTGTAAATCAGTTAAATGCCGAAGATTTATGGAACCCTCGTCTCACATTTGAGGTTCAGGTGTTCCTCAACCATACTGAAAGTACACTCACCAACCGAATGTGACAGAGCAACACGCTCTGAACGAGGAGGGGTTGAAATGTACCGTAAAATAATGGTTCCAGTGGACTTAGGGCACATAGAAAGACTTGAAAAAGCGTTAAAAACCGCTGCAGATATGGCGAAAACTTACAATATACCGATTTGTTATGTAGGCGTTAATAGTTCAGCGCCTAGTAACGTAGCGCACAGCTCAAACGAGTTTGAGGAAATGATAAAAGTTTTTGCGAGGGAGCAAGCTGAAAAGTACATGTTGGATAATGTCACTGCTGTGGCGTATAGCATCCCGGATCCAACAGTAGATTTGGATGCAACTTTGATCAAAGCGGAGAAAGAGAATGGTGTTGATCTTGTAGTGATGGCATCACATGTGCCTGGCCTTTCAGATCATATCTTTGCCTCTAACGCGGGTTATGTTGCCAAGTATTCAAAAGTGTCTGTTTTAGTTGTTCGTTAGTTACAGTGTACGTTATACATTACAATAAATGCTTATTAAGGGCTTTGGTGGTTTTACCAAAGTCCTTTTTTATTGGAGCAAAAAGTTGACACGAAACTTTACTGCTTACTTGCATTTCTGTGACACCTTTTGAAACAAGATTTAGTTAGCATAAGTGATCATTATAATTTATGACTAAAGGTAGATAATGGCACGTATTATTGAGCAAGCATTGACTTTAGGTGTGATGGGGCTGGTTCTGTTAACCTCGGTATTTTCAGAGTTTAGTTATTGCATGGACGATCCTTTTGAATCAGAAAAGAGAAGTTTGGAATAAGAATTAATTGTGCAATATTTATGTATGTTGTGGGGGCGAATCTAATTATTTAATTTTGATCCGAATTCATTATCTCTTCGTAATACATAATCAAAATGTAATATTTTGTTGATTTATGTTTCTATATTGGTTATTTCTTGATCTCAATGCAGATTAACCAAACCTTTTTTATAGGTTGAAGAGGATCTTATGACGGATAGATATCGTGTTTTGTTGCCTGAGAAGTTTTCTTTTGAGCATTATGAATGGTTTCGTGGCATTTATAATGAGGCGATAATCGCTTGTAAGCCCGTTGAGCTCATCTGTAGCAAAGTGACTTTTTTAGACTCGGCTGCGCTGGGGATGATCGCGTCGTTTCATAAAGGGCTTAAAAGCGTGTCGAACAATGATTTGTTTGTTAGTTCACCTAGCATGTACTGTGATGAACTGTTTCAACTTGCCAATATGTACGGTCGTTACATACATTTACAGCCTGTTTCGTAGGCTGTAAATGTATGCGACTGAGTTCTACCAGCTTGCCTTTACAGAGAAATACAATATTTAACATGATGACCAGTGAAATTTGGCTTAATCAAGGAGAAAGTAACCTAGTATAGTCAGGCTGCCTGATGAAAGGGATATTTCGTCCCGTTTGCGGAGTTGTAGAACATGAAACCTAATAATCGAGAATCTCGACACTGTATTGCCTCGATCACAGAAGCGTTTCTGTCTTCTTCATTAGGTGCTCCCTTGTTTATTCTTGATCCAAGCCAGGATCTAGAAGTCGTTTTTACCAATCCCCCTGCTAGGCGTTACTTTGACTTATCAGACGATCCTTCGTGCCATTGGTTTATCGAAAAGTGGCCTAAGGGTATAAGTGCTCAATGGCGCCAAGCCTTTGTTGAGCAAGTTCGTCGTGAACAGAAGTCATACCAATTGATTCCCGAAGCTATTCAGAAGATCAAAGCGTCTTCCCAAGAAATGTGTTTTATATGGTTTGATGCGCAAGGGGCGTCATTTATCGCCGCGGTGATTTTAAATTCGGACACGCATGTTTTGGGGAATTTTGAGCCCAAGGCGATCCAAAATGCTTTAGAGCTAGGGGATTTCTATCATTCGATTCTGGATAGTTTACATGATTCAATAGGCCTATTTGAATTCGATGATCAAAACTCATTACGTGTGGTGTGGTTAAATGAGCGTGCCATGCGTTATGTGTCACCGAGAACCTCTGTGGAAGGGGAGCTGGTTTCGTGCTTGTTATTTGATTCCATTAAATCTAGCTGGCTTGGTTTAGAGAACACGTTAATAAATTCCACTGAGAGTGTTTCTTGTAGCTTCATGCTGGGACGTGAGGCAAGCGACAACGTTTTTGAGATCTATTTTTATCCAGTCCAGCTGCTGAATAAGAGCAAGAGAAAGCAGTTTATTGCGACTTGGTATAATGTCACCAAACTTTATCAAAAAGAGCGTGCCGAGACGCAGCAGCGACAAGACTTCTACAATTTAGTAGAAAACTCTCCTGATGTCATAGTTCGTTACGATGTGTCAGGTCGACGCACCTATGTCAATCGCAGCTTCGAGCTTTCAACTGGTTTGACGCGTGATAAAGCGATTGGTAAACGGCCATTGGAATATGCAGGGATTGGTGCCAGCGCCGCAAAAATACAAAGCAATGTCCTTAAGGCTGTGACAACCGGTATGCCAGTGACCGAGCGAGTTTTGATTGATGTAAAGGGCCGGGACAACGTCATACATGAGATTCGCTGCATCCCAGAATTTGATAAGCAAGGAACAACCACGGGAGTGTTGTTGGATGCGCGTGACTTTACCGATCAAGAACTAGCCATCCAACAAACCGAAAACAGTGAGCTTAAATTTCGGACATTGGTCGAAAACTCTCCTGATTTTATTAGCCGTTACGACTTAAATTGTCAGTTGTTATATGGCAACCCAGCTCATACCAAATTGTTCGCTTGTCCAATAGAGCAAATGCTTGGACAAACGCCCACACAATTGATCACTTATCTGCATCAACGTTTTGGTCACAGTGCACCGGAAAATGTCTCTATATTAGAAGATACAATCAAAGAAGTTATTTGCACGAAGCTAAGTGGTGAGTGTGAAATTTCTTCGCCAACAGCTCTAGGACAAGTGTTTAGTTATGTCTCAATAACGCCAGAGTTTAATCTTGAGGGGGAGTTAAGTTCTGTGCTCGTGGTCGGCCGAGATTTAACGGAGTTGAAAGCGTTTCAAGAAAAAGTGAACTATCTATCAAAGCATGATCCGCTAACAGGGTTGCCAAATCGAGTGGATTTGCTAGAAAAGGTTAGTTCGCAGTTAAGACAAACATCTTCAAGCTCGTATAAATTTGGTTTGCTGGTGATAGGCGTTGACCACTTTAAGAGCATTAATGACAGCTTCGGTTATGAGTATGGTGATAGTGTCCTAAAAGCGCTCGCTTTGAGACTGCAGACAGTGGTCCCTAAATCTTCATATCTAGCACGCATCGGTGCAGATGAGTTCGGCATTTTAGTGGCGAAAGTCATAGATCGTATAGGCTTTAGTTTCGAGGCGGCAAGAATCCGAGAAGCTTTATCCTTGCCGATTCGCGTCAATGGTCAGGAAATTGTTGTTTCGGTGAGTATTGGTGCGTGTATTTATCCTGATGACGCTCAGGAGATTGAAGATCTAGTGCGTTACGCAGACTCGGCATTATTTGCTGCGAAATCATCTCAGCGTGGCAGTATATGTTTCTACTCAAATGAGTTAACCGAGCGAGCTGTGGAACGCATGGAGATTCGAAGTTCACTACGATCTGCATTAAAAAATAGAGAGTTTTGCGTCTATCTCCAACCCAAAATTTGTCTTAATGATGGCAAAATGATGGGGGCTGAAGCATTGGTGCGCTGGCATCATCCAACTCGTGGATTACTAATGCCTGACCTGTTTATACCGATCGCTGAAGAGCTGAATTTAATCTCAGAAATTGACATGCAAGTGCTTGATGAACTCTGTCGCTACCTACATGTCTGGCAAGCGAAGTTGTTGCCCGAGCAAGGTTTTGCAGTCAACCTTTCTGCTCTTCAGTTTTATCGTGAAGATCTATTGAGCACAATTCAAGAGGTCATGCAGAGACGGCAATGTATACCAGATAACTTGGAATTAGAAATTACCGAAGGGGTGTTACTTGTTCACTGCGAGCATTTGTCGCAGAAAATTCATCATCTAAAGCACTTAGGTTTCACCTTAGTGTTGGATGATTTTGGCACGGGCTACTCGTCATTGAGTTATTTGTCTCGTTACCCAATTGATGTGTTAAAAATTGATCGCTCATTTATAAGAGACATGAATCATTCGTCAGCGAGCCAAGTTTTGGTAAAGACAATTGTCTCGATGGCGCAAAACCTTAACATGAAGGTGGTTGCAGAGGGTGTTGAGGAAACAAAACAAGCTGAGTTGCTGAGTAGCTATGGTGTTAAGTTGGCGCAGGGGTTTTTGTATTCCCGCCCCATTCCAATTGCGCAATTCGCGCAACAGTATGATCTCCCTACACCTAATTAACGAATACTATAAGGTAGCGCTATATGATGCTATTGGCGCTAAAACCTATTTAAACTGAACAATAAGTTAATATTATCATTTTGGTAAATTTCCAACATAACTGGCATAAAAGCCTTTTGTTACTTTGGTTCAGGGCAAAGTGGTGACGAAATGTTGTTACTTTAGTTAAAATTGATGGGTTTTTACATGTATGCCTATTTCCGACTGATTACGCCAGAAACTAGGCCGTTTTAGGAGTCTTCCCATGGCCACCCCGTCACAACACGATCTTCGTAAAGACTTTCGTGCTTTGCTTGAAAGTAATAACTGTTACTACACAGCATCAACATTTGATCCTATGTCTGCACGTATTGCAGAAGACCTTGGCTTTGAGGTGGGTATTCTTGGTGGCTCTGTTGCGTCCTTGCAGGTTCTGGCCGCGCCAGACTTTGCTTTGATTACGCTTAGCGAATTTGTTGAGCAGGCTACGCGCATTGGCCGTGTGGCACGCCTGCCAATCATTGCCGATGCCGATCATGGTTATGGTAATGCGCTTAATGTCATGCGTACTATTACCGAACTTGAACGAGCAGGTGTGGCAGCATTGACGATCGAAGACACCCTTTTGCCTGCGAAATATGGCCACAAATCGACGGATTTGATTCCGTTAGATGAAGCCATAGGTAAAATCGAAGCTGCCTTAGAAGCTCGTATTGACCCAACCATGTCGATCATCGCTCGTACTAATGCCGGTCAGTTAACAACCGAACAAACCATTGAACGTGCTAAAGCTTATGAAGCGGCGGGGGCCGATGGTATTTGCATGGTTGGAGTGAAAGACTTTGAGCACCTAGAAGCCATCAGCGCCCACGTGACAGTTCCTTTGATGCTAGTTGCTTATGGAAACCCTGAATTAAATGACCGTGAGCGTTTAGCGAAAAATGGTGTGCGTATTGTGGTAAACGGCCACGCTGCTTATTTTGCGGCGATCAAAGCGACATATGATTGTTTACGTGAACAGCGTGGTATTGCAGAAGGTAAGTTAAATGCCTCTGAATTATCTGAGCGTTATTCTACTTTAGAAGAAAGTCGCGAATGGGCTCGTAGATTTATGGATGTAAAAGAATAGGTTTAATAAAGTTTATATAAGCTTTCTGTCAGAAAAAAGCCGATTTAATCTTAAATAAAGAAGAAGTCGGCTTTTTATTATTAATAGTGCACGTCCCTGTGCAATGATCCATTATTAACTAGTTTATTAGTTAGTTGCAGCGTCCATTTTATCAGCCGCTTCATCTGCTCCATCCTGTACCGCATCTACGCCATCATCCCAAGCATCATTTACCGCGTCGGCACCATCTTTCATGGCATCAGTCGTTGAGTCGTACGCATCAGCAGCAGCTTCTTTGCCATTTTCTAGCATCTCTTCAGCGCTTTCTTGGCCTTGCTCTAGAAGATTAGAAGCTTTTTCTTTTCCTTGCTCAATACGGAAGTCGAAGCACTGGTCAGAAAATTTTTCACGAATTTGGCTGTCTTCAATCTTTTGAATATTGGTTTGAGTGCAGTTTTCTTCGCTTACATTGGGCATTTTTTCGCTGCAGGCCGTGGTTAAAGCAGCAACAGCTAATAAGCCAGCGATGTATTTTGGTTTGGTCATGTTCATAGTGCTTCCCTCAATTATATTGACTAATTATCTAATGTTTTTGATCTGTTAAATCAGAGTGTCCTTGAGCTCATAACTTAAAAGTAAAGTCTTTTTATTTTTAAGTTAGCCGATCAGAAACGTTGTACTCTTATATTTTCGATCCGTTGATGGTTGTTAATATTAATTTCGATGGGATTATTATCAATTCAAGTTTTTGTAAACATTATTTTTTCGGTACTTCTTTCATTTTGTTTCAACACTAGTAGGCAAATGTAAAGATGCACGAATGGCGGGGGATAGCGCTGAATATAGAGATGAAAAAGCCCTCATAAAAGGGCTTTCTTGGGTCACGTCTTTACACTCTACAAAGTGCGGCGAAATTGATCAACGGCGAGTTTATAGCAATGTAGGGCTAGCTCAGCGTCGTAGCGATCGCCTTCATCGCGCATAAAGGCATGTTGTGCATTGAGTTCATGCCATGTGAAATTGCGCTTAGTATCGATTAGTTGCTGGTAGATTTTCTGGCGGCCTTCAGTGGATACATGCGGGTCTTGTTTACCCCAAACCATGGTAATTTCGCCTTGGATATCACCAGTACGAGTAAAGCTATCATTGCCTTCAATACACGGTAGGGTATTTGAGTGAATATCCGTGGCGTATAAGCAGAAGCTTGATAGGATGCGAGGATTCAAGGCCGCACGAAAAGCCAGATGGCCACCGATACAGACGCCCATGGCGCCAAAGTGGCCGTTGCAGTAGGCTTGCTGTTCAAAAAATTCAATCATCGCCACTGTATCTGAGTCGTGGCTTTCTAAGGTTTTTGTGAATTTGTCGCTATTGCCTTTGTCTTTGCCGGCATCATCATAAGCCAGTACCGTACCGATGGGATTTAGTTCATGAAACACTTCCGGTACTACTACTGAGAAACCATGACCCGCGAGAATTCTTGCGCTACGCTCAATTGGCGCGGTGATCTGAAAAATTTCCGAATAGAAAATGATACATGGAAATTGGCCTTCGCCTTGTGGGCGGTAAACGTTACAACGCATGGTGCCTGTTGCCGTTGAAATATCGACGATTTCAGTTTGGGTAATCATAATATCTCTTTTAAAAACAATGGGGATCAAGCGCTCCATAATAGAGGATCCCCATTCAGATGAGTAGGCATTGCTGGCGCGCTGTACAGCCCAGTTAGTCTTCCGCTACGAGATAGCGGCGTCTAACTTGAAAGTGCTCTGCTAAACGCTGCCAGACTTTAGGCGGAGCGACCCAGATAGGATTCCCTTCAATCAATCCATTGCCTTGTTCGAAATCGTTGCTAAGAGCGCCGGCTTCTTGGCAAATGAGCAGGCCAGCGAGAGCATCCCAGCTGTTTAAATGAGCTTCGTAGTAACCATGAACCTGACCAGATGCCACATGACAGAGCATTAATGCCCCGGCTCCAAAGCGACGGTACTCGATGTTTTCTTGCTCGATTAGGTATTCGATGCTGTGCAGATAATCTGCTAAGGGGCGGCGATTGGATCGACCTAAACCTAACACCACTCGGTCGGGTAAGGGCTCCGTGATGTTTAGAGAATGTCCATTTAAACTCGCACCTTGTCCTTTTTGAGCGACAAATAATTCGTCTCGATCAGGAGCATAGATGATGCCTAATTGCACTTGCTCTGCCTCAACATACGCGACGGAAATACACCAATAATCCATGCCGAGGGTAAAGTTAGTGGTGCCGTCAATTGGGTCAATCACCCAAAGGCCCTGGATACCTGCTTCAATCCCTGTTTCTTCTCCTAGAAAGCCGCTTCTGGGGTATTCCATTTTTAGATAACTCTTTAGCGTCTGTTCGACGAAAATATCTGCTTGGGAAACAAAATCCTGCTCAGACTTCGTGGTTACAGCGAGGCCGTTGTCACGAATGGATTGCGCTTCCTTGCCTGCGTTGATGGCCATTTTGCAAAGCGCTGGCATATCAATGTGCTGAATCATAGACGACCTTATGGAAGTGAAAGAGAACTTTTACGTTCGATTAGTTGAACAGCGATAGGTAGGCTGCACGAGGGTTTATTTGGCAAATGAGTACGACTTTCTAAACAATCCAATGTGCTCTTGCAGAGTGCATCAATATTCTGGTCTAAGGTCGATAACTGGTAGCTCCATTGTTCTGTCTGGGGAGTATTATCAAAGCCAACCAGCTTAAAATTCTGCGGCGCATCGAAACCTTGTTGGCGCATACCATCGAGAAAACCACACGCCAGTTGTGCATTAGCACAGAAGATTCCTTGAGGAATGGGGGGCTGGTTTTCAAGCAACGTAAAAGCGGCTTGCTGCCCGCCTTCATAGCCATCACAAGGTGCTTCGATATTTGTCAGCCGATGATTTAGACCTTGTTCAAGCAAAGCCTGAGAAAAGGCTGCTCCACGTTGTAGTCCAGACCAAGTAGAGCCTTTGTAGTTTAGCCATCCGAAGCTTTTACAGCCTTGTGTTATTAAATGCTCGCACACCAATTGGGCGCCTTGTTGGTTATCGGAATAGACCGCGTCCACTTGGGGAATATCAAGTTGCCGATTAATACCCACCACTGGAATTTTAAACTCTACACATTCCTTCACCAGTGCTTGGGGAGGTTGCCCAGAGGTCACCACGACGCCTGATACACGAAACTGGCTAAAGCGGCGCATGGTATCGGCAAGATCTTGCTCGGTTTGAACTTCGGTAATCAAGGCTTGATAGCCGCGCGCTTGGATCTCACTAATTAACCCTTCCAATAGAGCACTGCGAAACGGATCGCTAATTCGAGCCACGACCACACCAATCAACTGACTGCGTTTGCGGTTTAAACCTTGCGCCAAGAAGTTCACCTGATAGCCCAATTCTTGGGCGGCTTTAATAACTTTGGCTTTGGTTTCAGGGGCGATACTGCCGTTCTCACTCAGGGCTCTAGACACGACAGCACGGGAAACCCCTGCATAATCGGCCACATCTTGAGCGGTTATATTTCTATGTTTGGCGACTTTATTCATTTGAGTTACCGCTGCACTGAACCTGCTCCATGATGGACTTCTCATTGTTCAAATCTATCTGCAGGCCGTCAAAGGATAAAAATAAGTTGCTCTGATGAGCGATGGTGTCAGCTAAGGCCGTCAGCGCCTCGTCATAACAGTGATACAAGCCCAGTGCTGGCAGATCCAGTTGCGCCGCCAAGGCCATACAACTTTGTAGGTCACCGTGGGAAGCATCTTCGGCAAGTGGGGTTGCCACGGCGCATTCTTGAAATGCGATCTCTGCATCTTGCATCAATGCGATGGTGGCGGATGTCGGTCGGCCATCACCACTGTAGAAAACAATGTGATCATCGACTTCGATGCGCAGCGCAAGATTACGCATTTCGTGCTGGGTGGCCGCACTGGCTAATTGCCAATTACGCCATGTCCAGCGTTCAGGAATGTCTAGCCATTCAATGGCAAAACAAATCTCTGTCACCGGGAAGGTCGCTAGAGCCGTGAGTTGCTGCAAAATAGGGCGATGCTCAGCTTGGCAATAAATCGTTAACGGCGCTTGGCGACCAAAGCTTTTCCAACGGTTCAGTAGAACCGGTAACCCCGCACAGTGGTCTGGATGAATGTGAGTGAAGTAAATGACTTCGATCTCATCAATGCCAAAGTTATGTTGCCACAGTGCTCGCGGCACAGTCGGGCCACAATCAATCAGCCAACGTTGCAGCTGTTGATCGCTGACCAGAATAGAAGATGTGTTACGCACCATTGAAAACGCACTGCCACTTCCTAAAACATCGATTCTCATAAGACTCCGACAAATTTTTTGTTTGCTTAATCAAATTGTCACACTGTCACGACAAAGTAGGTTCACATAATGTCGACTCAAGGTTGCATTTTTTTTACAACGCAATGAACACGTGTTCAATGAGTCAAAAAAAAATTCAAAGAATAGGTAAAAGCTAGATGGCACATTTAAGCATCCAACAATTGCAGGTCAGCTATGGGGATAAAACGGTGCTGCACAACATCGACCTGAACATTCAGCAAGGGGAGATGGTTGCACTATTGGGGCCATCTGGTTGTGGTAAAACCACCTTGTTAAATGCTTTATGTGGGTTTGTGCCTGTGGGTTCTGGTTCAATTTTTATGGCGGGTAAGGACATTACTAACCAGCCACCGGAGCAACGTAACATCACCATGGTGTTTCAAAGCTACGCGCTTTGGCCGCATATGACGGTCGCTCAGAATATTGCCTACGGTTTAAAAGTGCGCCGCGTGCCAAAGACTGAAATCGCTGAGCGCATCAAGGAAATGCTAGAGATCGTTAAGCTTTCAGGACTTGAGAATGAAAAAGTCACGCAACTGTCAGGCGGTCAACGTCAGCGTGTCGCGTTAGCAAGAGCCTTAGTGGTGAAGCCAGACATCTTAGTGTTGGATGAACCGCTGTCGAACTTAGATGCTAAGGTGCGCCTCAGTGTGCGTCATGAAATTAAAGCGTTGCAGCAACGCCTTGGTTTTACCTCGGTAATCGTGACCCATGACCAAGAAGAAGCTCTGGTTATGGCCGACCGAGTGGCGGTGCTTAATAATGGCCATATCGAACAAATCGGCACACCCGAAGAGATTTATCAGTCCCCGAAAACACCGTTTGTGGCGGATTTCATGGGCGCAGATAATCGCTTTGTGTACGCCCCTAAAATCACCGGTAAAGCATTCCGATTGTATCTGCCAAAAACGTCTCTGGAACTACATCACTTAATTTACTTTCGAAGTTCTGCGGCCTCTATTTGCAAGGACTTGGATAATCGCAATTTAGACGGTCTAACCCTAACCGGTACCGTCGAACAAAGTGCCTTTCTAGGGCAAAACTATCGCCATAACGTACGTCATGGTGAGCAGCTGATACAGGCTGATTCGCCTGACTGTTGGCCGCTTGATTCTGAAGTATCAGTTCACGTTCCACCCCATGCGCTGTATGTGTATCCACACATGGCGCGCTCTGCTTGATCAAATTTTTAGTCAAACTTACGAGGAAGAAAACATGTTTGCGAAAACTAAGATTGCTGTTTTAGCCGCTGTAGGATTAGCACAACTTTCTGGCGCAGCGTACGCAGAAACCGTGCTGAATGTGGCGACTGCTGGTAGCCAAAATATGGTGGATTACGTTAAAACCTACTTAGCACCAAAGTTTGAAGCCATGCACCCAGATGTGACGGTCAATGTGGTGGGGACAGGCCCTGGCGATGCAGGATCGCATAAAATCCTAGAAAAGCTTTCTGCTCAGCAGCAAAGCGGTATGGAAAACTGGGATTTGGATGTTGCGGTTGTACACCAGAAAATTGGTGGCGAGATGGTGGGGCAGGGACTCTTGGCGCCATACCGCCAAGACATTAACACGGGCAGCATGGTGACTCGTGACACGGCGGACAATGCCTTGGGTACGGACGTAAAAGGCTATGTGATGCCCATGTTTCACAGCCAAACCGCCATTGCTTACAACAGTGATTACATCAGCAATCCACCTTCATCTTATGATGAGCTAGTTCAATGGACGCAAAAACACCCAAAAGCCTTCGGTTACAACGGTATTAAAAATGGCATGTCGGGCGTTAGTTTTGTTGCAGGCTGGATGTATGCCTATGGCACGGATGCAGAGCGTCTTTCAAGCCTGCCCTATGACAAAGGTGTCGAAGCGAACTGGGATAAGGCTTTTGCAGCGCTTAAGTCGTTTAACCAAAACGTGACTTTTACTCCGGGTAACGCGGGTACGTTAGACATGCTTAACCGTGGCGAGATTTTTATGGGGCCAGTTTGGGTAGACATGTTCTACAGCTGGAAAGAGCAGGGCAAGATTCCACCGTCGTTGAAACTGGCATTGATTGCCCCAGGTATGCCAGGACAGCCGATGTACTATGTAACCCCGGCAAAAGCGGCTCAGCCTGAACTGGCGCGTGAGTTTATCGAGTTAGCCACGAGCCCAGCTGTGCAGGCGGAAGGCATTGTCAAACAGTTCAACTGGTACCCAGGTATCGATGCGAAACATGTGAAAAGTGAGCTAGATGAGGCCACTTGGAACAAGTTGTTTGCCGAGATTACGCCAGAAGATCTGGCCCAATACGGTAAAAGCTTCCCAATCGCTCCTTACTTTGATGACATCAAAGAAGGCTATGAGCGTCAGGTGTCTAACTAATAGTTTCTTGTCTTTCAAAAACAATCGTTTGCTACCCTTGCGTAGCAAACGATGCTTTAAATGAGTTCATCATGCGCGCTTCTACCCGCAACATTCTAATGATTGGCCCTGCCGCAGTAATGGTGTTGGCCTTATTTCTGTACCCACTTGGTTTTTCTATCGTCTCGGCCGTAACCCACGATGACTATTCGCTGACGTTGACTCACTTTATCAAAGTGTTTGAACTGTATTCCAAAGATATTCAGTTTACCGTGCTGATTGTCTTAAGTTCCGTGCTGATTTTGGCGCTGCTGTCAATTGCGATATCGGCCATGATCGTTCTCTCGCCGTTTAAGCGTTTAGTCGCGATTCTTAGCATGCTGTATCGCTTGCCGCTGTTTATTCCCTTCATCGTGGCGGCGCAGATGATGCGTACCTTTTTAGCGAAGAATGGTTTAATGAATAACACCATTGTCGCCGCAGGCTTATTGACGCCAATGGATACGGTTTCCTTTCTTGGCTGGACGGGTATCATTATTACCTTTGTGTGGAAGCAGCTGGCGTTTACCACCTTGCTGATCAGCGGTGCCATGGCGGCGTTGGATCAAAGTCAAATTCGTGCAGCACAAAACCTTGGCGCTTCACGCCTTCGCATCTTAATACAAATCATGATTCCGCAAGTGTTGCCCACCATTGGTGTGGCGTTGGTGTTATCCACGGTGACCATTATGTCGGTGCTATCGGTGCCATTAATGATTGGTACTGGCTCGCCAACCATGATTACGGCGGACATGGCTTTTCGCGTGAACTCTTACGGTGATTACCATGTCGCCAATGCCTTAGGCATGATTTCCTACCTGATTTGCGCAGCACTGGCGTGGTTTTATTTGCGCCAAACAATCAAGGAAAAAGGAGCAATGTCATGAGTCGAACAGTAACCATGGAACGTTCTTCGGTGAATGCTATAGGCAGGTTTAAGCTACGTTGGGGCTTCTGGGGACAGACTCTGTTCATTACTTTACTAGCCTTAGCCTTTTTTGGTCCGGTGGTGAACTTATTGCTTTGGACCGTGGCCGAAAGCTGGTTTTTCCCTCATGCGGTGCCAAATGAATGGGGGTTAAAATATTGGGGGCAGGTATTTAACCCCTATAGTGATGTATCAGGCTCTTTGTTTACCAGTGTCATGATTGCCTTAGCATCGGTGATGGTGTGTTTGTTGGTATCGATTCCCGCAGGCTATGCCATGTCGCGTCGTTCGATGCCTTGGCGACTGGCGTTTATGCTGTTATTTCTGTTGCCACAGGCCTTTCCGAATTTAACGGTGTACATGAACATGGCACGAATTTTTTACAGCTGGAATCTCAATGGCACCATCTTAGGGGTGATTCTAGTACATAGCGTGCATGGTTTAATGTATTCGGTGTGGATCAGTGTGGCGGCGTTTTCGGCGATTGATCCTATGTTGTCTCGTGCTTCTCGTAATCTAGGTGCTGGACCGATTTATACCTTTATCCATGTGGTGTTGCCGCAAGCGACGCCGGGGTTAATTGCAGCCAGTATTTTTGTATTTCTAGAATCATTGGATGAATTTACTGGTACTTTCTTCGTTGGTGCTCCGGAGGTAAGTACTTTGCCGTTGTTGTTATACAGCGCCAGTATGGAGGGTAACTATCAGATTTCATCCATTACCGCGTTGATTCTTTTAGTGCCCTCGATAGGATTTATGTTACTGATTAATCGTTTTATGCGTCCAGAAGTGCTATCGAAACTGGGGCAGTAATGGAACATCCTTAGTCTTTGGTGTTGTCTGACACTCTAGCACTTAAGCCATGCTTCATAATCTGTTTCTATACTTATAGACGTAATACTAAGACGTAGGGATTGAGAGAGGTGAAGCATGACAGGTTTGAAAGGATTGGGGTTGAGTGTGCTCGTGGTGGTACTGACGGCATGCGCATCAGGGTCGCATGTACTTACAGGAACGCCCCGTGATGCCATCGAACCCTCTCAAGTCAAAGTTTATTCTCAAGCTCCGAGTCAAGCCTATGACACCATTGCTAGTGTTCAAGCGTCTAGTTCTCAAGGGGTAAGCCAACAGGGCCGTATGGACTCCGCTGTGGAGGAGCTAAAAATCGAAGCAGCAAAGCTTGGGGCAAATGGTGTGATTATCAGTCATTACCCTAATAACAGTGGCGGTGTCTCAACGCAAATCTCGACGGGAATATTTGGCGGTTCCCGGGGGATTTCTACTGGTGTGGGCACGGGGTTTACCATTAATCCCGCGACGGTGAAGGGCACCGCGATATATGTACGTGATGGCTCGCATAGTTCCACTATCCAAGCGCCTCAAGTTCAATAATCTGTACGGCCAGTTGAGTTGCATCATCTTCGTCATGGGTGACTAAAATGGCTGGAATATTGGCTTTTTCAATGGCCTGTTTGACCAACTGGCGCATTTCCTGACGCAAGCTTTTATCCAGCTTACTAAAAGGTTCATCTAAAAGTAGTGCATTTGGCTTGGACAGTAGGGT
Source organism: Marinomonas fungiae (assembly GCF_001418205.1). Taxonomy (GTDB): domain Bacteria; phylum Pseudomonadota; class Gammaproteobacteria; order Pseudomonadales; family Marinomonadaceae; genus Marinomonas; species Marinomonas fungiae. The sequence continues at coordinate 187,696 of NZ_LIQF01000003.1, forward strand.
GCGAAGCAAGGCAAGCCTGGCTTGTTGGCCGCCTGACAACTGTTCAGGGAGACGTTCTTCTAGGCCTTGCAGTCCCACTTCGGCCAAATGTAGTTTGGCCTGTCGATAGCGCTCCGTCTGAGATCCGCCTTTGGGCATGGCAAACATTAGATTTTCCGCGACGGTCATATGAGGAAACAGCAAGGGGTGCTGTTGCAACAATCCCAATTGACGTTGTTCTGGTGCTAACTGCATGAGTTGCAGGCCGTCTAAAGATGCTTGTCCCAAACCTTGCAGCCCGCTGCTAAGGGAGCCAGATAAGTAAGCCAATATACTGGATTTACCCACGCCACTTGGCCCCATTAAAGCAACAATTTCACCGTTATTTACCGAAGCAGAAACCGGTTTTATCAATGCCTGTCGCTTGTGTGCTATCTGCACAGAGGTTAGTTCGAGCAAAATTGTCTCCTTAATGCCAAACGCCCGGTGGTCCAGTAGCGCGGAATCATCGTGGCCAACATAAAACAAATCAAAGGCAAAATGGCTTGTGCCAATGCCAAAACACTGACTAACTTACGATCCCCAGAAGCCGCCCGCGCAACGGCTTCGGTGGTCAGCGTATTAATGCGACCTTCGCCCGCTAATAATGTCGGCAGATATTGTGCTACGCTGACCGAAAAAACGATCGCTAGTGAAGCTGCGATCGGGGCTTTTAACAGTGCCAATTTGATCAAAATAAAGTTGCGAAGTGGTGTGGCTCGTAAACGGTTAGCCTGCTGTAGATACGCTTCGTTAAAGGCTAGATAAGGTGCTTTCAGGGTTAAATACACATAGGGTAGGCTATACAGCACATGAAGCCCTAATACGCTGAACCAGTTGCCGTTCCAATTCAAAAACAGAAGCCCCACTTGAATACCAAACAGTAAGGTCACTTGTGGTAGTAAGACCCAGCTGAACAATATGATGACAGTGCCATCGCTACGTTGGTATTTGCGTTCATGCTCCAGTAATAACAGCGCCAAGATTAAGCCTATCAGGGCGCTACACAACGCCAAGCTGAAGGAAGCAGCGCTCAAGCTCACCAGTCTATCACCAGCGCGAGAGAGATTGTCCAATGTCCAGCTTGCGGGCCAAGTGTCTGGAAAGCGCCAGCGCTGAGCAAAGGCCCAAATAGGCAATACAACTAAGCTAAGTATGGTTAAACAAAGCGTAAAAGCAGCGCCTGTTGCTCCCGTAAGCGTCCAATAACGTAGCCATGATGATCTCCCGCCTGACATAGCATGCAGTTGTCGCCAATGATGGATCGCTCGGTACACAAGTAGCCAGACAAGGATACAAAGCAAAACCATTAACGCTAGCACTAATGCCGCTGCACTGGCTTGCCCCCGCAGTAGAAGCGTTGGATCGTTAAACCAGCGCAGTAAGGTCACTGCCAACGTGGATGGCGTGTTGGGACCAATAATGGTCGCCACATCCACCACCGTCATGTTAAATGCCAGCACCATAAAAATAGGCAGTCGCATTAGACGAAAGACTTGTGGCAAGAGTGTGAAGTGCCAAGCGGTAAGGCGCTCGTAGCCTAAGAGCCTAGCGGCTTGCAGAGTTTTATCAGGTTGTAGTTGCGTTAAAGCGGCTGCCATAGCAAACATTAAATAAGGCATTTCTTTGATGACCAAGGCGATGATCAAAGCTAAGCCATTGGGGTCTTGTACTGTTAACCAATTGGGCGGGCGCTCGAAACCTGTCAGCCAAGGGCTGATGATGCGAACTAACCAACCAGAGGGCGCTAGCAAGAACAGTGCGCCGATCGTGATGCTGGCGTGCGGAATCGATAAAATCGGTGTGATGGCCGCTTGTAACCGAGTAAACCAAGGTTTGTCAAACGATACCATGATAAGGCTGCTGGCAAACCAATAAGCAAATAATGTAGCGAGCAAACCGCTGCCAAGGCTCAGTCTAAGTCCTGACCAAAATTCTGACTGATGAAACAGTTGCTGCCAATGTTGACCATGAAAATCAAGTTGTCCAAGCGCTGGATCATAACCAAAGCTTGGTAGTACAACCCCTATAAGACCCAACAGCAATGGCATACTGATGCCAAGAATAATAAGCCAATATAGGGGGCGTTGAAGCATAGAAAGCATAACTGAGCTGGCGTCGCTTTATTGAGCGTAACGCTTACGCCACTCTGTTTCTAACGCTTCCATCCAAGAACTGTGCGGTTCTGGCAGTGTCGTGCCAAGTTCTTCAAGACTTAACGTAGCGATACCTTTTGGTAGCTCATCAAAAGCCGCTTGTTGCTCTGGTGCTAATTTACGGTAATCCAAAACGGTTAAATCACCCCAAACGGTTGGATTTTGTTTATATGATTGAGCTTCTGGGGAGAGTAAGTAGTTGGCGACTACCTGCGCCCCTGCAGCGGCACTGCTGTTATAAGGTATCGCAACGAAGTGAGTGTTGCCGATGGTGCCTTGACTAAAAACATAAGACCGTACGGTATCCGGTAAATTACCTTGAGCGATTTGCACCGAAGCGGCTGACACATCAAAACTTAGCGCCACATCAATTTCTCTATCGTCGAGTAAGCGCATCATCTCCTCACTGCTTGATGGGAAAACGGCCCCACGTCGCCATGCAACAGGGTGTAGTTCATCAAGGAAAGCCCACAATGGCGCGGTCACTGTCTCAAAATCTACATAGCTAACGGGTTTTAGCAGCACGTCAGGATTGGCAGCTAACTCGTGCAAGGCTTGTTTTAAAAACGTAGAGCCTAAAAATTGCGGCGGCTCGGGGTAGGTAATGCGCCCTGGATGTGCTTTAGCGTAGGACAATAGTTCTCGCATAGAGCGAGGAGGGTTGTCCAACGTATCTGTATCGTACATAAAGATCACTTGCGCCATGCCCCAGGGGGATTCCATGCCATCGACTGGAGTGCCAAAGTCCTGATTTAAACTCTGGCGTGCTTGCGGATTCACGTAAGCTTTGTAATTCGGCAAATCGTTAGCAAAGGGGCCAAATAGCAAGTCGTTTTCTTTCATAGCGCGGAAGTTTTCGCCATTGATCCAAATAAGATCGACTGAGCCATTCTCATCTTTGCCTGCGGTTTTCTCTGCCAATACACGACTAACGGTATTGGCAGTGTCTTGAATGCGAACGTGTTTTAAATGCACTTGGTAGTTTGTTTCAACTTGCTCGGCAACCCATTGAATATAAGAATTTATATTGTCTGCACCGCCCCAAGCATTCCAATATACCGTTTGCCCTTTCGCGTCTTCAACCAGCTGTTCCCAATCACTCAGTGCATCACTTGCCAAGACAAATGGGCTAAGGGTTAAGCTACTTGCCATCAGGCAAGAGGTCGATAAGCGCCACAATGATTTCATCCAAGACTCCTTTTTGATCATGATCATCCATTAGACGTAGGCTAAGGCCTTTTCTTACAAGGATTTATTTTTTATTCGACTGCGCTTTAGCGTACCATGACGCCATGCAAATTTTTGATCTGATTTTATAATACAGATACGTTAGAAAAGGATAGATGAGATCATGAGTTACCAGCTGTATTCTCACACTCTGCCTAGTGCAACACCGGGTACTCAGCGAATTTTAAAAGCTCACCACTTTGGCGAGGCGGGTGCCAGACCCAAGATTTATTTCCAAGCGGGCTTGCATGCTGACGAATGGCCGGGCTTTCTGGTGCTCAATACCTTAATTAAAAAACTCATCAAAGCTGACGAAGAGGGGTTGATTAAGGGCGAGATTATCATAGTACCGGTCTGTAATCCGATTGGTCTTGGGCAGAATTTTCATGGATACATTCCCGGAAGATTTGCGTTCTCGGATGGCGGTGGCAACTTTAATCGTAATTGGCCTCAATTAGGGGCAAAAGTTGAGCGTATTGTGAAAGACAAAATCACTGGCGATGTGGAAGAAAACGTACAGCTGGTGCGAGAGGCCATTCGTGAAGAATTAATGGCTTTGCCCGAACTTACTGAATTGCAGGGCATGCGCAAAACCTTATTAGCATTATCAATGGATGCCGATGAAGTGATCGATTTGCATTGCTCCGGTGAAGCCTGTATGCATGCCTATGTAGCGCAAGAGTTTGAAGAATATTTTACGCCGCTTCTGAGTTTGATGAAGAGCAAAGTTGCCCTGTCCGAACTCGATACAGGGGCATTGTCATTTGATGAGACCAATGTCAGCGTGTGGCGCCACTTAAAAGCGCACTATGCTCATTTAATGCCTTGGGGGTGTCGCTCATTGACCCTTGAGCTACGGGGTGAAAACGATATTTCCCATGAATTGGCAGAGCAAGATGCCAGTGCGCTAATGAAGTATCTGACATACCGCAAAGTGATAAAAGGTAAAGCTCCAAAAATTGATCCGAGCGAGGTCGCGTTTTTCCCATTAGATGCCATGGATTTAGTAAAAGCACCCGTTGCAGGCATTGCCTGTTTCCATAAAGAGTTAGGTGAGTCAGTAGAAGCGGGGGAAGTGATTGGTGAAGTGGTTGATGTGATGGCCGATGATGTTATGCAAAGTGCCTATCCCTTGATCGCTCGTGCGAACGGCGTGTTCTTTGCCCGCTTCCAGCGTCGCTTGGTGGCCTGTGGCGAAAACATTGCCAAGATTGCTGGTCATGAACATTTGGCGTTTCGTGAAATCGGCCATTTATTTGAAGATTAAAACGTCACAGATAGTAGGTGAACGTGTCTGAGTACTCTTATACCGCGGAGCAATCTGCCGTTATTCAACATGATGTTAGCCATCATGCCAAAGTCATTGCCGTCGCGGGTGCTGGGAAAAGTACCACGCTGATAGGCCGCATACAGTATTTACTAGAGCAGGGCGTGGCCGCCGAAAAAATCGGTGTGTTTATGTTCAATAAAAGTGCTCAAGAAGAATTCTCTGCTCGTCTAAGTAAGGCCATGAGTCAATCTGGCAGTGCGCGCATTCCCAATGTTATGACCTTCCACGCCTTCGGTATGCGCCTAGCGCGCCGTTTGGAGCAGCGAAACTTGCTGCCCACTGCCAAGCTGGTGACCGATGAATTCTCAATGATCAAGCTCATTCGCGAGGCTCGCAACCGGTTAATGCGTCAAAGTCTTGAGGTTGAGTTGCACGATGAGCGCGACTGGCTAGAAGACTTTTTGCTATTTGTGGATCAAGTTAAAGCCGCAAGTATCCCTGCATCAGAGGTGTTTGAAGCCGGTAATTGGTCGAAAGAATGTCGTCACTTTGTCGCCTTATATGAGCAATTAGAGAATCTGCGTAAGCAGTCTAATTTGCGTTTCTTTGCGGATCTTTTGGCCGACCCTTTTGCCTTGCTACAGCAATCGAATGCCGAGCAACACCATCTGATTCAAACCTTAGCGCCAGATTATGAATACCTACTGATTGATGAGTTCCAAGATATCAACCCTTGCCAGTATGAGTTACTCAAGGCTTTGTATCGGGAGCGTGCTCGTTGGATGATTGTTGGGGATGTGCAGCAATGTATCTATGAGTGGCGCGGCGCGGCGCCAGAGATCATGGCACAACAATTCGATCAGGATTTTGTCAACGTTAGTACCTATCCGCTGGCGTGCAGTTTTCGTTTTGGTCACAGCATCGGCATGATGGCAACTTGTGTTGTGTCGCAAAACCAAACGGAACAATTGGTGATTGGTCAGGGCGGTACGACGGAAGTAGATTTTGCCCGCTCAGATTTACCCGGTCGCGCTTTATTAGCTGAGCTAAAAAACTGGCATGAACAAGGTGGTGACTTAGAAAGCTGTGCGGTATTGGTGCGCTTGTACAGTGACATGGTGCCGGTGCAATTGGCATTGATGCATAAAGGCGTGCCTTACCAGTTACACGGCGATTCTCCGCTACTGGAAAACCGTCAAATTCGTATGTTAATGGCCTATTTATCGGTTATGGCTGGTGGCTTAAATGACACCAGCTTGTTTTACGATAAAGCCGATGTAGAGTATTTGGTGACGGTTCCCAATGTCACGAATGTTAGCGCTGATCGTATGCGTTTACTGACACAAGCGCGCCAAAGCCCTCATTTGATTCCTGAATTATTGGAACGTATGGCGGATCAAACTGAAGGTTGGAAGGCTAAGAAAATTGCCGATCGGGCGGACTGGCTTCGCAGTTTGACGATGTATAAGAACGATCCCGCTCAGGGGTTACTGCAAACCTTGGATAAGCTTGGTATTTATCGCTACTTTGAACACACCAGCAGCAAAGATATTCAGACCCAAGAAAAAATCGCCACTTGTGAAGCTTTTTTGAGTTATGTACGTGGCATGGCTAGCGATGCGGGAATGATTATTGCACAATTGGTCAAATTGAACGAGCAGGATCAACAGCATACCCATGGTGTGCATTTAATGACGATTCACAAATCAAAAGGGCTAGAATTTGATTTGGTGATGATGTCAGGGCTGCAAGAAGGTCGCTTTCCCTATTATGACGATGATCTAAGTAGCATTGATCGCCAAGCGGCAGCAGAGATGCAGGCCGAGCGGCGACTGTTTTATGTGGCCATGACCCGAGCACGCAAACGTTTGGTGTTTCTAGAAAGCCCCTCTGGCGAAGACGTTCGTCGTCTCAGTAAAGGTGGTTTATTGGCTGGGGCAGCGCGATCTGGTGCTATGAGTCGGTTTGTCTATGAGGCTCAGCCTGTGCCTGTTCAAAAGATGGGGCACCATTGGCACGATAAAGCCGTGTTAGAGCTCAGTGCAGACTTGGATGAGCCTCTTAAAAAGTATCTTGCAGAGCTGGGCGATGATGCGCCAAACGTGAGTTTTAAGCATGACGCTAAAGCGGTCAAAGGTGAGCTTAAAGCCGGTGACAAGGTGCGTCATGAACAATATGGTCAAGGGGTTGTGGTGCGCCAAGAGGCTACTGGAAATCGTATGATTTATGTCGATTTCGCTGAAGAAGGCCTAAAGCGTTTCAATCCAAAACATACGCGGTTAGTTCGGCTAGCCAATCGCAATAACGAAGCATAATCGGAGCTTAAATGGGTATTCCATTAATTGATTATTCAAAACTTACCAGTCCAGACAAAGCGGAGCGCGCCAAAGAAATACAATTTCTGGATACAGCATGTCGTGAAATCGGCTTCTTTTACTTGATTAATACGGATATCGATAAGGCGCTGATTAAGCGTATGATGACTGCCGCGAAGCGTTTTTTTGATGCGCCTCTTGAGGAAAAGCTCAAAATTGATATCAAGAACAGTATCAATCATCGCGGTTATGGGCCGGTAGGTGAAGAGCAGCTTGATGAGGTCAATAAAGCGGATTGGAAAGAAACCTTTGATATGGCCTTAGACCTGCCATCTGATCACCCATTGGCTGTTAAATACCCAAAAATGTACGGGCGTAATCAGAATCCTAGTGACCCTGTAGTGCTGGAAACTCTGCATGATTATTATGTGACAGCATTTGGTGTGGCGCAGCAGTTATTACGAGCCATGGCTGAAGCATTAGATTTAGAGGCGGATTTCTTTGGTCGATGCTTTAAAGACCATGTGACGGTACTGCGCATGATTCATTACCCCCCACGTCCGGCGGATAGTCATGATAATGGTGCAGGTGCTCATACGGACTACGGTTGTGTGACCTTGTTGTTACAAGACGATATTGGCGGCTTAGAAGTGAAACACCGCAATGGAGAGTGGTTGAAGGCTACGCCAATGGAAGGGGCGCTGGTGGTGAACATCGGAGATTTAATGCAACGCTGGACCAATGATGAGTACATCTCAACAGCACACCGTGTGCAAGCCTCAGCCGCTGGTGTCCATCGTTACTCGTTCCCATTCTTTGTTGAGCCAGATTATGAGACCACCGTGGCCTGTGTGCCAACCTGTCAGAGTGCGACTAAGCCTGCGAAATATCAGCCGATTTACAGTGGCGACTGGATTCAGTCCCGCTTTGATGCGACCTATGCTTACCGTGAGAAAGAGACCGCTTAATCACAATTAAAGCTTATATGTAACAAGGCGCCGACATGAAAATGAGCGGCGCCTTGTTGCATATTAAGGCTTTATTGTGCCAGATATCCGCCATCTACTGGGTAATAGGCTCCCGTGCAGAAAGAGGCCGCATCACTGGCAAGGAAAGCAACGAGGTTCGCCACTTCTTCTGGTCTGCCCATGCGTTTCATTGGGTGTTTTTGCGTCAATACATCCAACGTTTCTTGATCAAGAGAACCACCATCCACCATGTTAGTATGAATAAACGCTGGTCCTACTGAGTTAATACGAATACCATGCTCGGCGAACTCTATTGCGGCACTTTTCGTTAAGCCAACAACCGCGTGTTTCGCGGCTACGTATTCAGAGCTCATGGCAAAACCAACTTGGCCTAAAATAGATGCCATATTGATGATGCTGCCAGATTTTGAAGCTTTCATGTATTTTAATGCGGCACGTTGGCAGTAGAACACACCATCAAGGTTCACGCCTGTTACCTTGTGCCATTCGTCGTCACTTAGCTCGGACACATCCTTCATATTGGCACCGATACCGGCATTATTGACAAGAATATCTAAGCGACCAAACTCTTCGACAGTGACACGCATCGCGGCTTCCACGGAAGACGACTCGGTAACATCGACTTCAACCGTTAAGACCTGATCTTCAAACTCTGAAAGGTACTCTTGAGCTTTTTGCAGATCGTCATCGTTTAAATCCCAAATTGCGACTGCTGAACCAGAGCGAACCAGTACTTCGGCACAGGCTAAACCAATCCCCGCAGCGCCGCCTGTCACCACGGCAACTTTGCCAATTAGATCGAAGTTGACCATTGTTGTTCTCCTTAAATAAATGGGAATACTTAGTAAGCTAGTGCAAAATTATGCGCTTCGTGTGAAAAACTTTGTAGGGTTGATAAGTATCTGCAGCCGTATTGACAGATGCTTGAGGTGATTTGAATGGCTGATAAATTCTCAACGCTAGATCTCAAGGGAAAGCTGGTTGCTTTGGTAGTGATCAACACCAACTCTCACCATCTGGCCCGGTTCAACCAAATGCCATTCATGGCCTGATAAATCCAGAGGCTCAGAGCCAACCACGACATGCTCACCAAATTGCTTGTAATACAGGGAAGGAGCGTGATCATCGCTGGAAAAGCGAACTGCCCACATGTCGCGACCATTGGAAAGCATACTCGTGAAGCGTAGCGGCTCTTCAATATTCTTCTCGCGCATCAAATCCAGTATTTGCTGCAAGGTGGTGTTCACCGCTTTCACAGGATTCTCGTCGAGGCCATTGGCTACCATGAGTAAGAAAATAGCCTCAGAATCCGTGCTGCCACGACGATGGCTATACAGGTGTTCAGGAATCCAGCGATCAATTTGCCAGCGTACTTGTTCATACTGACCAATTTGACCGTTGTGCATAAACAACCAGTTTTTGTAGCCAAACGGGTGGCAGTTAGAACGAGCGGTCGAGGTGCCTGTCGAGGCGCGCACATGAGCAAAAAACAAGGGGCTTTTAATGTGTCGAGCAAGGCTTTTTAAATTGCAGTCACTCCAAGCCGGTAGGATCTCATGGTACTGTCCAGGCTCTTCGCGTTCGTCATACCAACCAAGACCAAAACCATCGGCATTAACAGTGACCTCTGATTTTCTGGCACTTAAGCTTTGATGAATTAAAGAATGATCTGGTTCAAACAGCCATTGTTCTAAATATACAGGGCTACCTTGGTAGGCCATCCAGCGACACATATAAACTCCGAAATGGGAAGCAGAGGGAGCAGGTGAAATGACACCTGCTCAAGTAGTTTCGTTTATTACACCTTAAAGTAAGCAATCTTGCCAGTGAGTTGTGATGCTAATGAGGCCAATTCGTCTGAGCGCTTACTAATGGCGTTGATCGAATCATTGGTGCGTTCTGCAATGGTGGTAATGGTGTCTACATTACGGCGGACTTCGGTTGTCACCGCAGCTTGCTCTTCTGCTGTAGCAGAGATGGAATCGTTCATTGCGCGGATTTGAGAAATCGAACTGCTGATGTTGGAGAGTGTAGCGCCTTCTTCGCGGACTTGATTAACCGCACTGTTTGAGCGCTCATGGCTTGCCTTCATAGCATCAACTGCTTGAGTGGTTCCCGCTTGTAACTGTTGAATCATCGTTTCAATCTGTTGAGTCGCATTTTGTGTGTTTTGTGCAAGATGACGTACTTCATCGGCTACAACAGCAAAGCCGCGTCCTTGCTCACCAGCTCGTGCTGCTTCGATTGCAGCGTTTAGCGCGAGAAGATTAGTTTGTTCCGCGATCCCTAAAATGACATTTAAGATGCTATTGATTTCGTCGGTGTTCTTCTTGAGGTCGGTGATGGTATTTGAAGAGGTACTGATCTCACCTGCCAGAGATTCGATCGTGGTGATCGTAGATTGAACAATGCGCATGCTTTCGGCTGCGGCATGCTCCGCAGCATGGGCGGCGTTGCTGGCCTCAGTGGTTGATTCGGATACATGGATTGCAGTGCTTTGAATCTCATGAATAGCATTAGAGATCTGACCTGTTTCAGTGCGCTGCTCACCCACCATTTGTGTCGATTCATCGGTGATGCGGTTCAAGTCGTGGGCGGCTTTTGTGAGGGCATTACTAGAGTGCGCTACATCTTGAATAATATCGCTTAATTTTTCGACTAATTGATCAAAGGCGTTTTCCAATGCGCCGATTTCGTCACTACGACGACTGCCTGATTCGCGGCGTGTCAATGTACCTGAAGCGATTTCTTCTGCGCGTTTCACCACATTACGAAGAGGACGAGCGATGCCGTTGATAATCATCAAGCTGGAAACTAAGCCTATGGCAATCAAAATGCCCGCAAGCCCCATACTTTGATATAAGCCTTGATCCAATTTGTCCGATTGTGAAGCGGCGACTTGTTCATTGTATTGATCGATAGTGCTGATGATTTCTTCCATACTGCTATTAATGGCCATCAGGGTTTCATCGGCACTGCGACGGGCTTTGTTAGCTTGCATAGTTTTAAGCTGGAGCCACCAGTTGTAGGTTTCAGTGCTGGCACCTAGGAACTCAACTTGTTGCGCTTCAAGGGTATTAATCTGCTCGCTTAATGTGTGTAACAAGTCATTGCTTGGAAGAGAGGAGAGGGACGTTTTAACCGCGTCCAAACTAGATTTTAAGTCCGAAGAATAGGTCTGGAAATTGTTTGCTGACTCTTTGATTTGCTCAACGCCATACCCGCCCATTGATTTGGCAATGGAAACTTGGAAAAAGCCCCGTTCAAATTCAACGGTTTGTTTCAGTAGCAATTGTCGTGCTTTCTCTAAGCTTTTGACCAGGCTTAATGTTTGAGAAGAAACCACCTGCAAATCATGGGCGACAGACTTGCTCGTTAAAGAGGAATTTACCGCCGTCGCCAAGATGGCGCAGGTAAATAACAGCACTAAAGAGAGTATTTTCGTTTTAACAGACAGGCTTTTCATAGAGTCACCTTTATAGTCATTTTTGATGTGATGTCGTTTTTGTGCATCACTGTTCCTTGGTAATGCCGTTATCTATCCATACTAGCAATATTAATTCCAGTTTTTCTTTTAAATTCAATGGGTTGTTGTTATTTTAATGGGTGCTATGTGTTGCTTTTTGGTGTTGGTTGGATGATATGCAACTATTTTGGCATCAAGTGGTTATAGGAATTGGCTGGCTGCATGACTGTCATTTAGCTTGGAAACGACGCGGCTAGGGTAGGGTTTTGTTAAATAGATCGGCGACTTGGTTTTATGCAGGAGAGTGCCCACTTTTGGAGATCTAAAGTGGGCAAAAAGAGGGCGTTTATTGCGGATCTGACTCGATCTTAACTTTTCCGTCTTTAACCTCAAAGAAGAAGCAGTCACGGCGATTGGTATGACAGGCGGGGCCTTGTTGATCGACTTGTAAGAGAATGGCGTCGCCATCACAGTCAAACGCCATAGAAACCAAACGTTGGCGATGGCCTGAGCTTTCGCCCTTACGCCAGTAAGTTTGACGCGAGCGGGACCAATAGCACACTTGGCCGGTTTCTAGGGATTCACGAATCGACTTTTCATTCATGTAGGCCAGCATCAGCACTTCTTTCGTATCATGCTGCTGCGCAATGGCTGCAATCAAGCCATCTTGGTCGGTTTTTAAATTAGCCAACACTTTGTCTAAATCCAACTCAGTGCCTTTAGGTGACATTTCAAATGCTTTTAAACTCATTTCTCAACCTTCATTTCTGAAATGGCACCTTTACCGATGCCTTCAAAGGCGTGCACTTCGATGGTGTCGCCGGTATTTTCTTTGGCTAGCTGCTCGGCAATGTGGGCTGACAGTGATTCTACGGTCGTATCACATGGCAACATGTACACTTGCGGGCTGCGAATCGTTAATTCAAACAGTCCTTGATTAGCGGCGTAGCTAAAATGATGGTAGCGCTGCCCCTGTTCTTCAATAATGCCAATTAAATCTTCTTGAGTGCCAAGGTAAATATCCTGCCAGCGAGTAGCCCAATCTTGTTCTAAAGTACGGTCACGCTCACCATTACGGTAAATTTCAATCACCGAGCGATGGCCATGGGCGATTCGTTGGCAATTGCCACCATGCTTTTTGAGGCCATGACTGTACTGGTAATTGGCCTCATCCGTTGCCTCAGGATGGAAACGCACCGACACTGCTTCTAGTTCTGCTGGCAATAGATTCAGAATCTGCTGTTCAACCCATTGGGCGGCATTTTCTGGTGTAATTTCCGCCACTGGTAACTGAGCAATGGCTTGGCTAGGGGCGTTACATTCGAAACGTTGGCCATTATCATGCTGAAATTTAAATGAGACGCGCTCGTTTTCCATTTCAACTAGGCGCGTATTTGGATGATGCGCAGGAATCGCTAAGGTGTGATCTAAATGGGCATCCAGCCATTGTTTAATCATCTTTTTCACAATGCTGAAATCGCACACCATGCTTTCATCGTTTAGCTTCCCTGTTAGCACGATATCGGCTTGCCAGCTTTCCCCCAATACCCCACGCACAGGGCAGAAGTAAGAAAGGTCGACATGGGTTAAGTTCTTAACAAACAGCTTCAACGATATATCCTCAAAAAGTGACAGGCGGCTATGGTACTAAAAGCACACAAGGATACCAACGTCCAACAACAAAAGGTGTCAAATAAAACACAAATCTATAAAGACTCGCTAAGTGACTGAAAAATATAACACATCTGTTGCACTTTCGATTCTGGTGCGTATAATGCTCGCCAAGGTCATCGGGACCTCCTCTATGGTGTCTCCGCTGGTCCCCTCGCAACGATAAACCGTTAACCTGGTCAGGTCCGGAAGGAAGCAGCCACAGCGGTAGACTCGTGTGCCGAGGTGAGGCTGGTGGAGATGCCACCTTAATTCAAAATTCCCTTTTCTATTTTTTTGTTATTCTTAACAACCATTTCGGCTCTATGATCCACTGTTTTCTTTGTTTCTATGGATTGTGAACAGTGCAAAGTCCTTTACCCATTCGTTTAAAAAATGCCCGTAAACTTGCCAATATGACTCAAGAGCAGCTTAGTACCAAGCTGGGTTTTGATCGTTCCCATGGCACAGCTCGTATTAGTCAGTATGAAACAGGCAAGCATGCGCCTGATTATTCTATGGCAAAGCGTATGGCGGATGTGCTTGGGGTTCCGGTTGCGTATTTGTTCTGCGATGATGAAGCCTTAGCTGATATGATTTTGGCGGCGGGGCAACTGATGTAGCTTTATCCATAAAAAGGATCGGAGCGTTGCGCCGTGGCAACACGATATATCGCGCTGCCACGGGATTCCGCGTTAAAGATCTGCGAAGGCATCACGCTTAAATACAATGTCATCGCGATTGATTTGGTGAATATCGCGATGGCCAATGAAGGCCATTGTCAGTTCGGCTTCTTCGTGGAAAATTTGCAGCATTTTAGAGACGCCTGATTTGCCCATGGCGCCTAGTCCATACACCATAGGTCGTCCTACCATGACGCCTTTGGCGCCTAACGCTTTAGCGCGGATAATATCTTGTCCACTGCGAATGCCGCCATCGAGCCAAACTTCTAGTTGATCACCAACCGCTGATACGATTTCGGGTAGGGTGCTGATGGTCGAGCGTGTTCCATCCAGTTGACGGCCTCCATGGTTTGAAACCACGATAGCATCAGCGCCCAGTTTGACACATTCTTTCGCGTCTTCGACTTCCATGATGCCTTTTAAGATTAATGGGCCTTGCCAAATATCGCGGAAGTAGCGAATGTCATCCCAGCTTAGCTTGGTGTCGAAAGAGCCTGCGGTCCATTTCATTAAGTCATTCATGTCTTCAACACCTGTCGCACAGCCTTGGATATTGCCAAATTGACGGTTCTGTGTTTTCAGCATGTCTAGTGCCCAGCGGGGACGACGGGCAATGTCGATAATGTTAGGGATCGTGAGGCGAGGTGGCGCCGTCATGCCGTTGCGGTGGTCCGCATGACGACGCCCAATCATTTGTAGGTCTAATGTAAGCACTAGAGCGGAGCAACCCGCGGCTTTAGCACGATCAATTAGCTTTTTGGTAAACTCGCGGTCTTTTTGCACATACAGTTGAAACCAAAAAGGTTTTTGAGTGTTCGCGGCGACAGTTTCGATGGAGCAAATGCTCATGGTTGAAAGGGTGAAGGGGATGCCGAATTCTTCCGCAGCTTGAGCAGCAAGAATTTCGCCATCCGCATGTTGCATGCCTAACAGTCCTACAGGCGCTAATGCCAAGGGCATTTTAACATCTTGCCCAACCAGCTGACTGCGTAATGAGCGAGGCTCTAGATCGCGAGCGACCCGTTGGCGAAACAGGATTTGGTTAAAATCGGACTTATTCAGAGTTAGCGTTTGTTGTGTCCAAGAACCTGATTCACAGTATCCTTGAAACATTTTAGGTACACGCTTGTGATATAGGCGTTGCAAGTCGCTAAGCTCACAAATAAGGCTCATTTAATACTCCTAGAAATGAATCCAAATGGGGCTTAGAAAAGTACCATAAGTGACTAATAAAACTAACTAATTTGCTCGTGTATAAGACTAAAGTACGTTGTTAAAGAGGCACTGAGAGTAAGAAGCCCTGGAAATGTTATCGTTAGATAATAAATGGCTATGATGAGAGTGTTAAAGGTGCAGGTGTTTAGGAGTTTTTTTTGGTTGTTTTTGGCTATCTATAAAGCTTGTATTCCATTCACATCGGATTCAAAAAGTTACCAATCGTACACAGCTCTCAACAAACATTGTGTAAAGCAAAGTTTAGAATATGGGAATAATGTGTCGCGATGGGAGCTTGAATGTGAGAAAAGTCGTTGCTTTTAAGGTGCTCCTAGTGGCGCTATTTTGCCTATTGCTTTTGGGTTTTAGCTATAGGATATATCAAGAGAACTATTCGAAACTTGCGTTTCAAATTAGAGAATCGCTCAGTTTAGAGGCCAAGGCGCATGCAGATGTTATTAACGCAAGGCTCGACGATTTAAAGGGAGATTTGTCGATTCTACGAGGTGCGCCTCCTATCCAAGGTATTCAGCGAGCGCTGTACAACAATAACCGTGACCCTCACGATTCAAGTACGACAGCTGTATGGCAAAGTCGGCTCAGGTCAGTTCTAGAATCCTATTTGCAGTCAAAGCCTAATATTTCAAAAGTACGATATGTCGCTATCCGCGATGGCTGGAATGAGCTGGTGAGTGTTGAAAGAGAGCAGTCTAGCCCATTTGTCCTGAGCTTAGAGATGCAGCAGCAGTTTGTTGAAAACATATCTGCTTCTGACTCGAATAGTGTGTTTGTCTCAAGGCTTATGAAAACCGTCAAAGGAAAGCGATCTAATCTCTTATTGCTAGGCGCCAAGGTTTTCGATTCCGATGGAGCGCTATTTGGCGTCCTATTAATAGACGTTGAAGTTGATGCCGTTCTTGCACAAATGGTCGCCTCGATTAGCCCTAGCTTGGGCTTATATGTCCTCAGCAGTCGAAGCGGCTTAATGTTTTCAGAAGTTGGTCTGCCGCAACAAAATAATAGTTGGTTCGACGATATAGTGGATCACATAACGAGTTCAATATTTATACGTGGGCGCGTTAGTGTCGTTCTTAATGACTCAGATTATTTGAGTATCGTGCTTATTAAAGATGATCATGATGCAAGATGCCATGCACTTATGGATGCTTTAACATTAGCGGTGGCCGTTTGTGCTGCGGCGTTGATTTCGATGCTCATCGTTATCCTTCAAAGGCGGAATAGTCAGCAGCAAGCTTCATTGATCATTAATGAGTCCAAAAATGCGGCCATCATTAAAAGTAGTCAAGACGCTATTATTGGGACAAACCGAGAAGGTGTGATTAATAGTTGGAATGCCAGTGCTGAAAAGATGTTCGGTTATCTGCCCCACGAGGCAATTGGCAAAAGAAGCATTGATTTAATGTGGTCGCCTAGACACTTAGAAGAAGAGGCTGACATTCACCAGAAACTCCTTAATGGGCAATTAATCAAGCCCTATGAAACGATACGTCGACACAAAAATGGTCAAGACATTACCGTCTTTCTTTCGGCATCGGTAATACGAAACGAACGTAATGTTGTGATTGGTATTTCTGAAATCATTCGCGATATGACGGAGTTAAAAGCCATTGCAAAGGAATTGAGTGAGCTGAATAAAACGTTGCAAATACAGGTTGAAGAGCGGACTCGTGAACTCAAACAATCCTATAGCCTACAAGAGGCCATCTTTACGACAGGCGAGAACTTGATCATTGCCACAGATACAAGTGGTGTTATTACCCATTTTAATCCTGCGGCGGAGAATCTATTAGGCTATTCAAAAGAAGAGGTTATTGGAAAATGTACGCCAATAATTTTCCATGACCAAGAAGAAATTGTTGTCCGTGCAAAAGAGCTCAGTAACGAGTTGAATATGCCTGTGTCAGGATTCGATGTCTTTGTTATTAAAACTCGCTTAGGTCTGAAAAATGATCATGAATGGACTTATATTACTCGACAAGGCGATCGAGTGCCAGTTTACCTTTCTGCATCAGCATTCTATAACGAACAAGGAGACATCACGGGTTATCTCGGGATGATCGCAAATATTTCAGACCTGATACATCAGCAGCAACAATTGGTCGCATTTAAAGATCAGTTAACCAAAGCTTCTGAGATCGCTCATCTTGGTATTTGGAGTTGGGGCCTTGCAGATAATTCAATCTATTGGAACCCCGAAATGTATGGCATTTACGATATGGACATCAGTGAACCTGTACAGCTTGAAAATTGGGTTGCTATGGTTGTCGAAGAAGATCGACAACGTGCATTAGATCACTTTCAGATGCTAATCGACTCTGGATCCGAAGCAGACATTATTTTCGATGTCATTACTGGGGCAGGCAACAGAAAAACAATTCATGCTACGGCGTCACTCGAAAAAAGTAGCTATCAAAATGGAAGGGTGACTGTTATTGGCATCAACCAAGATATCAGTCAGCGTATCAGCTATGAGAACGCTCTAAAAGAAGCGAAAAATGCAGCGGATTTGTCGAACCGTATTAAATCCGAGTTTGTTGCTAATATGAGTCATGAAATTCGCACGCCATTGAATGCTGTTATCGGAACCTTAGAGCTTATGCGACGCACTGAGCTCAATGAAATGCAAAAAGCTTATATAGAACGTTCTGATAAGGCAGCCAAATCTCTATTGGCGATTTTGAATGATATTTTGGACTTTTCGAAAATTGAAGCGGGGCGGTTAGAAGTGGACCCACAGCCGTTTTGCTTAATCGATTTTGTCGACGATTTAACGCAAATTTTAAAGGCTTATAAGGCTGGCAAAGACATCGAATTGATTGTTGATATTGATCCAGCCTTGCCAGCCGAGATGACTCTTGATTCGCTACGTCTTCAGCAAGTTATTTTGAACTTAGTTGGTAATGCATTGAAGTTTACCGCCCAAGGCGAGGTGGTGCTGAGATTTAAAGCGACTGATCATCAGCTGCTATTGATTGAAATAATTGATACTGGTATTGGTATTGAGCAAGCGAAGCAGGAGCATTTATTTAATGCTTTTACACAAGCGCAAGCATCCACAGTTCGTGAATACGGTGGTACAGGGCTCGGCTTAGTAATCAGCAAGCGTTTGGTTGAGCTGATGGAGGGCTCGATGACCTTCCATAGCGAATCGGGTAAAGGGACTGAATTTTATTTATCTATCCCTTTTCAAAGTGAAAGTCTGACATCATTGCATCTTCCCTCTATCTCTTCTAATTCAGCCGTGATTCTTGATTCCAATAGTGTATCGCGTGTGGCAACGCTCCATGCAGTCGAAATGCTTGGATGGGACGCTGTTTTAGCGGCAGATGTCGAAGCGTTTTGGGCCCAGCTACAACGTAAAGCTGATTTTGGCTGCTCCGTTGACATGATACTCATTGATCAGGCGTTTATGCATGGTTTGGATCTGTCCAAGATGTCTATTAATAAGCGTCTTGGCAAAGCACTTTTTAACGGAAAAATTGTTATTTTATCGAGAGAAGAGTATTCAGTTGATCACCTAGGATCTGATATCTTCAATGTGAGCAAGCCTATTACGGCAAAAAGTTTGGCGCAGTTGTGTGCTGAGAATTTTTCGAAGCAAGAAGAGACGGTTTCAGTGAAAGAGAATCAATTGCCCTTAAATGGATTGAAGCTATTGCTAGCAGAGGATAATCTCACCAATCAGCTAATCGCCAAAGAGTTGCTGAAGTCTGAAGGCGCTGAAGTTGTTATTGCGAACAATGGCCAAGAAGCGGTAGAACGGTTCCAGCGTGAGACATTTGATCTCGTTTTAATGGACATTCAAATGCCTGTTATGGATGGTTATGATGCGGCGAAAGCCATTCGCGTTCTTTCCGAAAGTATTCCTATCATTGCGATGACTGCCAACGCCCTAGCATCCGATCGTGCTTTGGCGGAAGCTGCTGGAATGAATGCTCATATAGGTAAGCCTTTTCAGGTTGAGCAACTCGTCGATATGATTTTGCAAAGTGTGCAGGACGATGCTCTACATGCTAAGCACTTGGTGCTTTCTGAACATCAATCTACATCCGGTCGGTTGCAGACGATAAATCAGACCCATGCCTTAACTCGAATGGGGGGCAACCATGGGCTGTATCGTACAATTTTAGAGGCTTTTGTGCGTGAGTCGCTTGAGTTGATGAATCAATTGCCCTGTCAATCGATGAAGCTTGATGGCGACCGAAGTGGTGTGATTAGGTCGGCTCATTCCTTGAAAGGGTCTGCGGGGGCAGTTGGGGCTGAGCAACTGGCGGATGCAGCCAAACAGCTTGAAAGTCAGCTTAAAAGCGGTGATTTAACGGGATACCAAGAAAGTAGGGGGCATATTGAAACACTGTATCAGGAAGCAATAGTTGTCATTAGGGCAATTTTAAATCAAAGTAAAACTGACGTTAGTGAGCATGGCTGTGGAAGTAACCTAGCCACTTGTGAATCCATGGATCAGCTAATTGAATTACTTGAGAGTTCAAATATGCGGGCCATGAGTGTGTACGAATCCATGTTAGCTCAAGCAGGGCCAGATACCATCGCGATGTTGGAAAAAGTGCAGAGCGCTATGCAAGCGCTGGATTTTAAGGCGGTGGCTAAAGAATTAAACAACTATGTGCAAGGGTTGAAGTAATGGAACGGTTTAACTTTGAGATGGCGGATGTGCTGGTGGTCGATGATCAAGCATCGAATATCCAGCTGATCTATCAGGTGTTACATAGTGACTACAATATATACATGGCCCGCTCTGGTGCTGAGGCGTTAGAGCTCATCAAGACCCAGAGGCCAGATATTATTTTGCTAGATGTATACATGCCAGAGCTGTCAGGTTTAGAGCTGTGCCGTATGCTAAAAGGCAATCCTATCTACTGCGATATTCCGATAATTTTCATTACCTCGTTTACCGAACCTGAACAGGAAGTGGAGTGTTGGGAAGCTGGTGGTGTGGATTTTGTTCAAAAGCCGATCAACCAGTTGACGCTATCAAAACGTGTTAAAGCACATTTGACCCTCAAGTTTCAAGCGGATGTTTTAAAGCGCTTAGTGAACCTAGATGGTCTGACAGGGATTTATAATCGTCGCTATTTTGATGAGCAGGGAGCCATATTTTTTTCAAATAGCCAGCAAACAAATGTAGGCTTCAGTGTCGTAATGTTTGATATCGATTATTTTAAAGATTTTAATGATCGCTATGGTCATCTGGTTGGAGATGATTGTTTGAAGAAAGTGTCCTTCTGTATTAATAGGTTGGTGAATGATGATCATAAATTGTTTGCTCGTTATGGCGGGGAAGAGTTTATTTTATTGATTTCAGAAGCCTCTTTACTGGATGTTAAATCCTTGATTGAGTCCATATGTAATGCTGTCGCAGCACTAAAAATCCCTCATGAATCTTCTAAATGCAGTGCTTATGTTACGGTAAGTGCTGGTGCGGTATATTGCGATAATCCAGAAATAGCAAGACTAAACGACTTGGTGGAGCAAAGTGATGTCCAGCTCTACCGAGCTAAAGATGCGGGTCGAAATCAGGTTTTCTTGAAAGAAATTTTAAATCCTTTCTGATGATTTAAAATCTAAGAATTACTTTTCATAAAGTGGTGGCTTAATTGCTCAAGGTTACTATTTAAATCTAGTTATTTATGATGGCCCATGTTAGTTTCGTAAAGCAATAGTCAATGGAATGACTTGCCCTCATATACGTATTTTCTAATACCTTCTCCATTGACTCGCCTTACGAAATAAAAATTTAGTGGCATGCTCATCCAGCACCTCGACTGAAGTTAGGATAGGGAGTTAATAATGGAATATTGGCATCGTTTAAGCTTACGTACACGCTTTTATCTAGTAGTTGCATTGATACTGCTGTCTCAGTTGTTAATTGTCATGACGGCACAAGCGATCTTATCTAGTCAGGATCGCTTAGAGCGTCTTGAGAATTATGAGCTTCCGCTCGCGTTACAAGGGATCGGCAGTGGTATTCAAGCTGAGCTTAATATCATGATTGCTGGCTCACAAGCCCTAGCAAATAACCCTACCATCAGTCAGTGGGTAAAGGATGGTATGCCTGAAGGCGGCTTTGAGTTAGTTTCAAAAACCATGGTGAAAACTCAGTCTTCTATTGGAGCGTTAGGCGTCTTCCTAGCTGCAAATGATGGTGAGCGCATGGTTTATTATCATTATGAAAATGGCCAACTGCATGGTCGTCCATTAGAGCAGTCTAATAAGGATGATAGCTGGTATTTTGACTATCTGAGCCGTCGTACAGAGTACGAATTGAACTTAGATTCAAATGATTTCAGTGGTGATGAGCTACGGATGTTTATCAACTATTCCAGTACTGAGCAGCTTGCTTCAGGACATCCATATGTTGTCGCTGGCGGAGTCATGGACTTGGCAATGGTGGCGAAATTGATACAGTCTTATCAGATTGGTAATAACGGTACTGTATTGATGGTTGGGGCAAATGGCCATGTGGATGTTAGCCCGCAAAATATTGGCCAAGATCTTAACTTAAGCCAAAACCCAGTCATTGCACCTTTAATTGCGAGTCCTAGCCAAAAAGTTAAAGTGGTCGAAGGGGATTGGCAAGGGCGTGAAAGCTACATCGCCTCCTATTGGATTCCTAGTTTACAGCGTTATATTGTCGCGACCGTGCCGACCAGTGATATCACAGCGGATATTCGAGAGAATCAGAAAGTTATCTTTGCCCTAGCATCGCTTTTGTTAATTATTGCTTTGGCTGTGCTGTATCCGGTTACAGGTGCTTTGATTCGCCCTGTGGTGCGTTTGCGTCAACAAATTAGCCGAGCATCAGAGACACTGGATTTGTCATTGAAGTTTAGTACTCGTGATCGAGCGGAAATTGGGGATCTTTGTCTACAATTAACGCATTTAATGGAGCGACTACGCTTAACGATGCATGAGGTGGCACAGGTATCTGATGAAACAGAAAGTTTGTCATCGCAGTTAGAGAGCGGGGCACAAAGTACAACGCAGTCTTTCCATGAACAGCAAGCGGCTCTGGCGCAGATTTCCGCGACGATGGAAGGGATTGCAGAGCAAGTGTCTTTGATTGCACACGCAGCAAAAGAAGCCGGAGAGCAGTCGAATGAGGGCCGTGATATTCTGGCGCAATCCGTTGAACATCTTCAAGTAAGTGTCAATGCAATTGAAAATCTACAACAAGAAATGAGTTCAAACCGTGAAGAGATGGGAGTGCTGCAGCATCATGGTGATGAGATTATTGTTGTGTTGGATGTTATTCGTGGTATCTCGGAGCAGACCAATTTATTGGCGTTGAATGCGGCGATTGAGGCGGCGCGTGCAGGAGAGCATGGACGTGGATTCTCTGTCGTGGCAGATGAAGTACGTCAGTTAGCACAGCGTACATCGGATTCAACCACTAATATTCAAGGTATGATTGATAGTTTACGTGGTGCAACTCAGCGAATGGCTGACCAAATGCAAAACAGCGTAAACAGCACAGAAAGTGGCTTATCAGGATTACGAGAAACGCGCAATAAGCTAGACGAAATGAGTGCTCAGTTGCGTTCAGTGTTTGATATGAATGCACAGATTGCCAAGAGTACTCAAGAGCAAGAGCTGTCTATTGGGGAAGTACATGAAGGGCTGCAGGCATTGTCACAGCAAGGAGAAAGTGCTTCCCAAATGGCTGACCAGTCAAGCTTTGCGACGCGTAATTTGCGTGAACGTATCGGTGCTTTGAAACAACAGATGAAGGTCTTTACCTTCTAATCGTAAAGCATAAAGAAAGCAGCAATAAAGCTGCTTTCTTTATGTTGGTTAGTCTTTAAATTCCGCAGCGATGGTTTTAAATTGACTCTCGGTCTGCAAGAAAGCATCGACTACTTTGGGATCAAAGTGCTTGCCTTTACCTTCTAGAATGATTTCTTTCGCTTTGTCGTGAGAAAAAGATGGTTTGTAAACACGTTCCGAAATGAGTGCTTCGTAGACATCTGCTAAAGCCATGATTCGACCCGAAATAGGAATCTCTTCGCCCTTTAAGCCTTGCGGGTAGCCAGAACCATCCCACTTTTCATGGTGACACTCAGCAATTTCGCGGGCATAGCGTAAGAAAGACGTTTGGTCTTTTCCGACTGCAGCCTGCGCGGCCATCAGCGCTTGTGCCCCGAGAGAAGCATGAGTCATCATGATTTTAAACTCGTCCGCGTCAAGTTTGCCTGGTTTTAAAAGAATGTCATCGGGAATCCCAACCTTGCCAATATCATGTAAGGGGGCAGAGCGGTACATAAGATCAATATTTTCGCTGTTCAGCTCGTCAAGATGAAAGCCGTTTTTCATTAGCTGTGTTGCTAAAGTTTTAACATAATATTGCGTTCTTCGAATATGGTTGCCTGTTTCGTTATCTCGTGTTTCTGCTAGGGAAGCCAAGGCATGTATAGTGATGTTTTGGGTAACAAAAACTTCTCTTGTACGTTCAGCAACTCTCTCTTCTAAAACCTTGTTGTATTGTTCTAAATGTGTTTGCGCATCACGCAGTTGTAATATGTTGCGAACTCGTGTGAGTACGATAGCAGGGGAAAACGGCTTGCTAATGTAATCAATGGCGCCAAGCTCTAAGCCTTTTTCTTCATCATGGAATTCGCTCATAGCAGAAACAAAGATTATCGGAATGTCTTTAGTTTCTGGGCGTTCTTTTAGTATGCTGCACAGCTCGTAGCCATCCATATCAGGCATCATGATATCAAGCAAAATAAGATCTGGCGTGACAACGTTTTCAATTCGTTCTATCGCTTGTTTGCCATTTTTAGCAACAATTACGCGATATTTATCCTTTAAAGTACCAGATAAAACAGTAATGTTGGCAGGTTCATCATCCACTACCAAAATAGTTTTTAGGCCCTGGTCGCTCATTTATGCTCCTTTAAGTTCAGCCTAAAGTGCGAATTGTCGTTCACAATGCTCACACTTCATTGCTTCTTATGCTATAGCAAATCAACAACTAGGTGTTAGCTACATTAGGTACAGTTTTCGTTAAGGAGTGTGCGAATAAATCAGCTCTTAACTTATTGTTTCAGTCTAGGGGAATACTTTATCTGCTTAACGACGCCAGCAAACCTTAAGCGTAAGCATTCATTAAGAAACCTGTAAGAAGATAGTCGTTAAATTTCTGTCTAAAGGGCTTTTTATGGACTTTGCTCGCCGTGCGCTGCAGCGCATTATTTTTACTGGATTATTTATTAGTTTGGGAGCAGGTGCGATTGCTTGGTTTATGGCAGTAGAGAATGCCGAGCGCGAATCAGTTGATCTTGCTATGGACGTTACGCGCGATACCATTATACATTTTGGTTTAATGGAAGCTAAGCCTGAGCGCATTACAGCGGTTGCGGAACAAGTCACACAAAGCCTAGTGTTAGATTGGTTTGATATCGTAGAGCTCTATGATGTTGAGGGGAGAAAGCTATCGGAGTCTCTGACTGAAAATGGTCGTAAAATTGAAGATGAATTGCCTCACCATGATAAGCCAGAATCTTTAGAGCCAGCCTACGAAAGCATTAAAACAGTTAATGACGGCTGGGTTCTTAGAATTTTCGTTCCCATTGAAACACAAAATCCTGATATCTGGGGCTATGTGGAAGGTGTCAGGGTTGTTCCAGACTGGCAAAAAGCCGATATCCGACATTATTCATTAATGGTTGCTCTGCTTTCAATGGGAGCGGTTTGGTTGTGTGCATTGGTCATTTATCCAACTATTGTTTACCTCAACCGTGAGCATATTCGTCAATCCAATGAAATTTTAAAGGGCAACATTGATATGATGCTGGCTTTAGGTAAGGCAATCGCTCTGCGTGACTCTGATACCGGAGCCCATAATTATCGAGTTGCATGGATGGCTGTCGAGATAGCAGAAAAAGTATCTTTAGATACGGATCAGATTAAGGCCTTGATTCTTGGGAGCTACCTCCATGATGTAGGGAAAATTGCTATCTCAGATACCATCATGCTCAAGCCAGGCCGACTTGATGAAAATGAAATGGCGATCATGAAGACGCATGTTGAGGAGGGCGTCAGAATGGTGGAAGGGATTAAATGGTTGGAGTCTGCTGCTCCAGTTATAGGTTCGCATCATGAAAAGTGGGATGGTTCCGGTTATCCGAAGCAATTGTCAGGCGAGACAATTCCACTTAATGCACGGATATTTGCCATTGCAGATGTGTTTGATGCGCTTTGCTCCGAGCGCCCTTACAAAAAACCGTTTAGCTATCAGGAAGCCCTGAATATCATAAAAGAAGGGCGGGGAAGTCACTTTGATCCATGTTTAGTTGATCTATTTGAGGGGCAAGCCAGACGCTTCTACGATCAACTAGTAGGGCTTGATGAAGTAAGCTGTCATAGGCTTATACAACATAAGATTGATCGCTACTTTTTTGGCCTAAGATAAAATATCGCACCATAATCTTGCTAGGTATTATTATTGTTGTTGAACTGCTAGGATCAAGGGAGTGAGACAGTAGGAGGGGTGATGTGCTATGAAAATCGTAATTTTAGATGATTATCAAGATGTTGTGCGAGATCTTCAGTGCTTCGATGTGTTAGCGAAGCATGAGGTAGTGGTCTTAAATCACACCTATGCGGAAGACGCCTTAGCGAGAAGGCTGCATGATGCCGACGCGATAGTATTAATACGTGAACGTACAGTGATCACGGAGTCTCTTCTTAAAAAACTTCCAAACCTAAAGCTCATTAGTCAGACCGGTAAGGTGAGCAATCATATTGACGTGGCATTATGTCAACGATATGGAGTGAAAGTACTGGAAGGTGTTGGCTCTCCAGTCGCCCCATCTGAGTTGACTTGGGCTTTGATTATGTCAGCTTCACGGCATATTCCTACTTACTCGAATAACATGCGTGCAGATCAGTGGCAGGATTCCGGTCAGTTAGGTTTAGGTCGTACCCTTAGAGGGCTGACAATAGGGATCTGGGGCTATGGCAAAATTGGTCAACAGATAGCCAAGTATGCCAAAGCATTTGATATGCATGTTCTGGTTTGGGGGAGTGAAAACTCACGCCAAAAGGCGCTTGAAGATGGGCTACGTGCAGCAGACAGCAAGCAGAACTTTTTCAGTCACTCTGATGTAATTAGTTTGCATCTTCGCCTGAATGACGCGACTCGAGCTTGTGTTAAAGCAGAAGATTTAGCCTTAATGAAAGAAGACGTTTTGTTTGTGAATACCAGTAGAGCCGAGTTAATTGAACCCTATGCTTTGTTCGAAGCGTTGCGCCATCATCCTCATCGACAAGCGGCTGTGGATGTATTTGATATAGAGCCTGCGTTGCTTGAAAACGAGCCTCTACTTACTCTTGATAATGTGACGGCGACACCACACATTGGCTATGTAGAAAAAAACAGTTATGAACTCTATTTCAGTGTTGCGTTTGAAAACATAGTGAAATGGGTGTCTGAATGATCAGTTGATATGATCTAAATGCGTTTGTTATTTTATAGGTATAAAAAGTAAAATTTATTTTCTATTTATCTATCTCTGTATTACATGTAATGCAGAGTTGGTTAAGTTCACAGAAATGCTCCGAATGGGGCATTTTTTGTTTTTCTTTGATCATACATGCGTATTTTTGAATAGCTCTCACTGAATTTTGATCGCGACAGTTTATATTACTCGCCATATTAATGGAGTAGCATATGAGTCTACATCGGCCTCATCATAAGGATCCGCTTTGGACGTTGTTCTTAATATTACTGCTCCCATCTTCTTTCTTATCCTACTGGGCTTTTTAGGTACACGGTTTCAATTCCTGCCTAAAGAGGCTCTGCCTGCTATGAGCCGGCTCGTGCTGTATTTCGCGCTGCCTTCGGTGATGGTGACGAAAATATCGTCTTTAGACTTAAGGGCGGTGGTTGATCTTTCTTATATGTTAGTTTACGCCTTAGGGGGAGTAATAGCCTTTGCGCTGACGATTGCGGTAACACGTATCTTTTTGAAAGAGAGCTGGGTTGTGTCAACTGTGAGTGGCATGGGGGCGATGATGCCAAACAGTTCTTTTATTGGCTTTCCAATCTTACTGCAATACTTAGACAATGCCCCAGCGCAAGCATTCGCTATGTCATTAGTGGTTGAAAATATCTTATTTCTACCAATCGCTTTGATTCTTATTGAGTCTGTTTATCACCATGAGCCAGGGGTAGGCAAAAAGGTTTTTGCTAATGTGGCAAAACGTATTGTTACTAACCCGATCATTTTGTCAGTATTTGCTGGTGTGTTGTTATCTCTACTTGGTATTCATTTGCCGAGTTTTGTCGATGGCTCATTGAGCCTTTTAGCGATGGCAGCGGCGCCTTGTGCCTTGATTGTGATTGGGGGTTCGCTGGTTGGTGTGACAGTCCAAGGAAGCAAAGTTCGAACTGCCTTGGTTGCGAGTATGAAACTGCTGGTATTTCCGTTGGTGGTATTTGCTTGTTTGCAGCTTTTCCCGCAAATGCCTAACGAACTTCGCATCGCGGTATTGCTCTTTGCCGCTATGCCAATGTTCAGCATTTATCCAATTATCTGTGGGGAATATGGTCAACGAAGCTTTTGTGCCAGTACTTTGATGGTGACAACAGTACTTTCCTTTGTGAGCATTAGCGCATTGCTTTATTTGCTTAATCTATAAAATGCGAGATCTAAAAGGATATTTTTTACTCAACTTCCTATGGAATGTCGTAAATCCTTAGTTTTGTCGTAAATGGAGAGATGTTAGGCGTAATTAGCAAGCTATTAGATATGATTAACGCCTATCATAAATCTCGACATCGCGTCATATATTTGCTCTGCCCGATATTGTATGCGAAGTCCTCTATGGAATGGTGATCTATCTTTATTGCCTTCAAACGGTTGCTTAGCTTTCATAAATGGGGGATTGCTAAGTTATCTCAGATCAAGTGCATCCTTTTGTGTATTTGATCTGTCGAAGGCGATTAACGTCACCCTTTAAGGGACGTATGCATGACTCTTCAACACCCTGCATACTTCCCTTTTTTTATACCCGTTATTTTTCTTGTCGATGTCACTCTGCTTTTTCCTTCAAACACGCTAAAGTTACCTTCTTCTGTCGATCTTATTTTTAAGAAGGGGTGCTAAATGGATCAAACTTACCGTGGTTCCTGTTTATGTGGAAACGTGGCATTTCAGTTAGAAGGCTCGTTTGCGAAATTCTATTTATGTCACTGCAGTCGCTGCCGTAAAACCTCTGGTTCAGCCCATTGTGCAAACTTATTTGCGCCGGGTGCCAAGCTCACTTGGCTAAAAGGGGAAAAGGAGGTGTCGTTCTATCACTTACCTGATACACGTTTCGCACGCTCCTTTTGCAAAACTTGCGGCTCAATGATGCCAACCGATGTTAACAGCGGACAGCTTGTGGTTGTGCCGGCAGGATGTTTAGACAGCGAGGTGGCGTTGAAGCCTCAAGCGCATATTTGCTGTGACAGTCGTGCCAATTGGGATGACGGCTTTGAGGACGTGGTTTGCTTTTCAGATATGCCAAGCTGATTGGTGTTCAAGTGGTATAGCATCAAATCGCTTTGATGCTCTCGCCACATTCGATTTGATAAGAAAGTTCAATGACTTGTTTTTGAAAGGGAGCGCCTTGCAACCCTTTTAGTAGTGCTTCAGCCGCTAATCGTCCCATTTCTTCTCGAGGGGTAATGACTGTCGCTAGCAGGGGTACCATAGCCCGGGCAATGTCATGGCCGTGAAAACCAGCAATGCCAATCTGTTCGGGCACTTTTAAGCCTTTCTTTTGACAAGCATATAATGCACCGATTGCTAGGTCATCATTGGTGCAAAAGATACCATCAATGTCTGGGTGTTGTGTTAATACCTCATCTAAGAACTGAGCACCTAAGGTAAAAGATGAAGCGCTATGTGTTTCTTTAATGATCGGATGTAGGTTGTTCGCTTGCATGGCTTGTTTATAGCCTTCAATTTTTTGCAGCGTCCGTTGGTCCATTCGGGCAGCGAAGTAGACAATATTGCGGTGGCCATGGTCTATCATGGTTTGAGTCATCTCTCGCGCCGCAGAGCAGTTATCAATCCCAATAATATGTAACGGACTGCTCGAGGTGGAATCCATAATTTCAATCACTGGAATCCCTGCATTTTCGAGCATTTTTTGTGCTTTTGGGGTGTGTTGACTCTCAGAGATAATCAAAGCATCAACGTTATAGGACAGTAGGGTAGCGATGCGCTGCTCTTCCAATTCTGGGCTGTAACCAAAGTGTGCCAGCATAGTTTGGTAGCCTTCTGGTTCCAAAACGGTTTCAATGCCGCGAATAACCTCGGCAAACACTTGGTTTGTTAATGAGGGCAGTAGGACGCCAATGGCGTGGCTTTTAGATTTCGAGAGAATGTCAGGAGCACGATTAGGGATGTAACCTAGCTCATCAAGTGCCGCTTGGATGCTATCTCGTAATGCACCAGACACTTGTTCTGGGTTACGAATAAAGCGACTGACGG
Organism: Marinomonas fungiae; assembly: GCF_001418205.1. GTDB lineage: Bacteria > Pseudomonadota > Gammaproteobacteria > Pseudomonadales > Marinomonadaceae > Marinomonas > Marinomonas fungiae. Next base: position 217,210 of record NZ_LIQF01000003.1, read on the forward strand.
TCATTTTTGTTACTCCGACAAGGTCAGCCACATCCTGTAAAGTAGGGCGCTTTTTCTTCATTATGATGGATCTTTTTTTCTATTGTTAACGGTAACATTACCACATGCCGCTTCCTGTGCGAATGTGATAATGTCGAAAAAAGCAAAGGATAAGAATAAGTTAGCTGAAATTTTAATACTTTGATGTAAACGCCAGCTACACATGATCAACGAGCTTCTAACGCAGCAACACTTTGCGCGAACACCTCGTCAAGTGATTGGGAAATATCCACGGCAATAACGTCTGCTTCGCCAATCGGCTCTTCTAGGGTAGCGAATTGACTTTCGAGCATGCTTTTTCCGTTGAAGTAATGTCCCGCACGTTTTTGATGGCGTTGCCAAATCGTATCGAAGTCCCCTTGCAGATAAACGATGGCTAAGTCTTCGACACCGTTGCGTAGGATGTCACGATAAATCGGTTTGAGGCTGGAGCATGCAACCACTGCAGTATCGTTCCCTTTTAAAATACCGTTTAACGTCTCTAGCCAACCAAAACGATCTTCATCAGTCAAAGGAATGCCTTGGCGCATTTTTTCTACGTTGGCATCACTGTGGTAATCATCCCCGTCGAAAAATGGGTAGCCATAATGCCCCGCTAATTTTTGGCCCATGGATGATTTACCACATCCAGATACGCCCATTACAATGATTTTTCTAATCATTTTTGTGTCTCCTGCAAAGTGCCAAACGGCACTTTGCGTTTTCCGTTTGTCCGTACCTGTTGACTTGGAGTTTATTTCCACCAAATTGCCAATTCAGGGAAAAAGATTACTAGAGCCAATACCGCGATTTGTATGCCAATAAATGGCAGTAGTGAGCTAAAGATCTCACCAAGGCTGATATCTTTTGGTGCCACAGATTTTAAGTAGAATGCGGCTGGACCGAATGGCGGTGAAAGGAAAGACACCTGCATGTTTAGACAGAACACAACACCGAACCACACTGGATCTAGACCAAGGTTAGTAATAATAGGTACGAAGATCGGCATGGTGAGTAGCGCAACGCCCACCCAATCCAAGAACATGCCAAGTACCAGAAGAATGACCATCATGATCAAGATGGTACCCATAACACTGCCGCCAGATAGGGCAAGGATGGTTTCCTCAACGAAGTCGATACCGCCCATTAGGTTATATACACCAACCAATGCCGTCGCACCGATACCAATCCAAATGATCATGCCACAAGTGCTCATAGTGGCTTTGGCACTTTCTTTAAGCATGTCAAAGTTCAGTTCGCCACGAATCCAAGCGCTGATTACGATACCGACTACACCTAGAGCAGACGCTTCGGTGACTGATGCCACACCGGTATAAATGCTGCCAAGCACCACGGCTACCGATAAAAAAGGAAAGAACAGCGCTTTGAAATAATTTGTTTCCTTGCCTTGAGCAAGCTCTTCATTGCTTGGTAAAGGCGCATATTCAGGATGCATGTGGCTCACAACGAGTACATAAATCATGTACGCCGCAGCCAAAATCAATGCTGGCAAAAACGCGGATTTGAATAGGTCACCGATTGACACACTGGCGGTGAGGCCGTAGATGATCAATACAATACTGGGTGGCAACATGGTACCTAACGCACCACCCGCACAGGTCGTACCGATTGCTAGTTTGCGGTTGTAACCAAGACGCAGCATTTGTGGTAAGGCAAGAATGCCCAGCAGAACGGTTTCACCACCGATCACCCCAGACATGGAGGCAAGAATAACAGCAACGACAAGTGTCTGTACGGCAACCCCGCCACGAACTTTACGGCCAACGACTTTCATGGCATCGAATAAATCTCGAGCAATGCCTGAGCGGTCCAGTAACGCGGCCATGAGCACGAACATGGGGACAGCTAGGAAAACGTAACCGCCAACAAAACTGTACAGACGACTGGTTACCAATGGCAAAGCGTCAACGCCAAACCAACCAATGGCAAACACTAAGGCGACTAGGCCTGTCACCATGGCCAACTGCATACCGGTCAGTAGCAGAAGGATCATGGAGACCAGCATTAATAGGCTGCCGTAGCCAATGCCTAAACTCGATAGATCAAACATTTTATGACTTCCTTAGATTCAGCACTTCTTGGATTAAGTGAAGCGCGAACTGCACGAACATCACGCACATGGTGACGAAAATAGTAATTTTTACGTAGGCAGGAAACGCTGGGTTCCACGCCGAGCCTGATGTTTCAAAGTGAATGTCACCAAAAGGCGTTAGCACAGCACTTAAGGTCATCTGGTAAGCGGCATAGGCGAGTAAGCCTGAAAAAATAAGCCCCATAATGTGATGGAATACATTAAGGTACTGACGTGTGCGTTCTGATACAGCGTCGTAAATCAGCACTACGCGCACGTGTTTGTTGGTCGCTAAGGCGTAAATTCCACCAAATACAAACAGACAACCGCCAATAAAAGACGCGGATTCATGTACCCAAATGGTGGGAGAGTTGAACACGTAACGCATCACTACTTCGTAAAAGGAAATGGCTACCGTGAACAGGAATAACAAGCTTAAAGCATTGCCGATACGGACAATGGCTTTGTCTAGCAGATTGCGAGGTTGCTCTGCCGCATCCTCTGAGTGTGGAATAGGGGTGTCTTTATTCATGGGGTAGGATCCAGTTTAAAACAGGAGCCAGTGAGCTTGTTCAACTACAAGCACGCAAGCTCCTGTTTTGATTTGGCGGTGGACTTCTTAGAGATTAAAGAAGGCCGTTTTCTTCTAGGTATGACGTAATAGAGTCATACACTTTTTGAGCGTTCGGCGATTGCTTGGCAAACTCCGCCCATTGTGTGCGAGCGATTTCACGGAATTTTTTACGCTCTTCTGCAGACCAATCATGAATCGTGATGTTTGGGTCTTGCTGTGCCACTTTCACGGCTTTTTGATCAGCGATACGCAGTTGTGTTGTGATGTCATTGGCAAAGTCACGCACTGAAGTGGTCATGATTTCTTGCAGATCTTCAGGCAGTTTTTCCCACTTTTTCATACTCATTGATACGTCGATCAAAGGAAGTGAGTGGAATCCAGGTTGTACTGGATGTGTTGCGATGTCGTTCATGCCCGCTTTTTGGTTCGTAGAGAACACCGTGTAATCAGCTGCATCGATAACGCCTTTGCTCAAACCTGTGAATACTTCAGAACCTGGTAGGTTAACCGGTGCCGCACCTGCTGCTGCGAAAACGCGCTGTACCAAGCCTTCTGGTGCACGTAGTTTTAAGCCCTTCAGATCTTCAACACCATCCAGAGGGACGCGTGATACGAATGACTCTACGCCTGTTGTAGAACCGCCGATGAATTTCACGCCGTAAGGTGCGTAAAGTTCGTTCATTAGTTCGTAACCGCCACCGTAGTTGATGTATTGAAGTAATTGAGTGGTATCTGACCAAGCTCCTACTGTGTTACCAATCAAGCCAAATGCAGCGTCCTTGCCTGAGAAGAATTCTGTAGCGGTGATTTGGCCATCAAGAATCCCCATCTTGATGCCATCAAGTGTTTCCGTGTGTTTGAAAACACTGCCTACTGGCAATAGGTTGATCTTGATACGACCACCCGACATACGCTCAACGCGTTCAGTCCATTCTTTTTGGATTTGGAAGTTTTTATCACCTGATGGGTCAGATGATTGGAACTTGAAAGTGTAGTCTGCAGAGAATGCTACAGTAGATAGGGCGCCTGCAACGGTAGCCGTGATTAGCGTTTTAGCGAATTTGCTCATGGTCTCTTCCCGCTATTTATTGTTTTAAAGGAATATGAAGTTATAGGTGACAAAGAAATGTTACCGGTAACTAGGTGGCAATGTTACCGATAACATAAAATGGGCGTCAATAGGTTTTGTGGAATATTTTACCGGTAACATGAAAATCTTAGGTCAATTTTCTAAGAAGTTTCGAGAAATGAAGGGCTTAGCAAAATGTTAATTTTGCCCTAGCGATGTTTGTTTTGGGGAGTTGAGTTGGCTGCAGGCAATAAGTATATGTTAGAGGGTACTAAAAATCTGTTTGAGCTCATTTAACAGCCATTTGACACCTGGGCCGATGGCACTACCTCGTTGCCAGACCAAGTCAATCGGTACTTGCCATGTGAGGTGGTCGAACGTGACATCCAGTCTCACAAGCTGCTTAGCTTCGATTGAGTTTGTTACGAGATATTCCGGTAGGTAGCCCCAGCCGACATTCTGCTGAATCAATGACAAGGCGTTTAAACTACTTGAACACCACCAGACATTAGGGGACATGCTGACCAACATTGGAGGTTCGGTCTTTTGACTACCGCGAATGGTCAATTGGCGGTGAGGAAATAGATCGGTTTCGTTGATATGTTTACGGTTGGCGAGAGCATGATTCGGATGACAGACCGGCACCATAGGCAGATGGCCGATATAAGCAAAGTCGACTTCCTTAATGGTAGCTGGCTCAGAAAACATAAGCCCTAGTTCGGCCTTACCATGTTGTACTAATGGCACGATATCTGGTGATGGACGATTCAAAATATCAAGTTGGGTATAAGGGAAGCGCTTTGCAAATTGTGCTAACAACTGATTAACCCTTGGCATCAACAATGCGTCGTCAATCACGATACAGAGTTCGCTTTCTTCTTGCTTATTGATCGATTTGGCGATCAGTTCAAATTCATCAGATTGTGCCAGCAGGGCTTTGGCGCTGCGATAGAGCCTTTCACCTGCTGGCGTCAGCACCGGTTTTCGAGTGCTACGATCAAATAACTCCACATTCAAGTCGATCTCAAGAGTACTGATGCCGTGGCTGACTGCGGACTGAACTTTGCCTAGGTGTCTGGCGCAGGCAGAAAAAGAGCCTAAGTCTGCCGAGAGGACTAACATGCGAATGTGCTCTAAGTTTTGCATATGAAATTATTCGATAGTTATTAACTTTTAATCATCTTATATATCGATAGTATTGGCGTCAATTGTGTCCAAGCTGGCTTGAATAGATGAGGTGTAGCATGAGTTGGTTATTTCTAATTTTGGCGGGATTGACGGAAATTGGTTGGCCTTTAGGGATGAAGTTGGCGCAAACATCAGCGATAAAATGGCCCGGGATACTCATGGCGGTGGTGTTTATGGTGCTGAGTGGTTATCTACTTTGGTTGGCACAAAAGGGCATTCCCATGGGCACCGCTTATGCCGTCTGGACGGGCATAGGCGCAGCAGGTACATTTTTAGTTGGGGTCGTGTTTTTTGGCGATGCGAGCTCTTTGATGCGTTATTTAGGCATTTTAATGATACTTTCAGGTGTGATCGTGCTGAAATTGGCTCATTAGCGCTCGTTTCTATACAGAATTTGGCATTCCCTTGGGACCTGTAATATAGTTTTTACTTAAGCAAGGTAACTTTGCATTGTTTACCTTGCTATTTTTTTGGAAACAAGGAGTGTGCTTTGCTGTCCCCAGAACAAAAGCTTGTCATCATTGAAACGGTTCGTGAGGTGAGCAAGCAAGAGATCTTGCCACGTTTTAGAGCCTTATCAGAAGACCTAATAGATACCAAATCAGGATTTGATGACTTGGTCACGATTGCTGATGTGGCAGCGGAAAAAGCGATGACGGAACGTTTTCGCAAGCAAATTCCAGCCGCTTTAATCGTGGGTGAAGAAGCGGTTGCCGCCAATCAGGCAGTGTTAGATAGTTTGGACAGTGAGTCTCTGGTGATTATTATTGATCCGATTGATGGCACTTGGAATTATGCTAACGGAGTGTCCAATTTTGGCGTCTTGATTGCGGCAGCTTATCAAGGAGAAACCGTCTTTGGTTTGCTTTACGATGTCATCAATGATGATTGGATCGAAGCCAGCAAAGGCGAGGGAGCTTGGTACGTTAAGCTAGGCAAAACACCTCGCAGACTCAAATTATCACAGGCTCCTGCAGACCAAAAATTAGTGGGTATTTATTCACCGTTTCTGTTTAAGGATATGGCGCAGCGTCAGCAAGCAGCGATGACGCAGGTAAATTATGCTCGCGTTATTTCGATGCGCTGTAGTTGTCACGAGTATCGTACGATGCTGGGCAATAGTATCGATTTCTTTATCAGCCCAAAGCCTAACTCTTGGGATCATGCAGCAGGCATTTTGGCGTTCCAAGAAGCTGGTGGTGTCGTCGCCATGCAGGATGGCTCCGAATACCGTCCCTCAATACGTACCGGTATGATTATCGCGGCGCGTAATCTAGATGTATTACGTCAGATTCAACAAGACTTTTCTTGGTATCAACCACTTTAAATATCCAGTCCAAAACAAGGTGCCTGCTGATCTATGTTAGTGACAAATTCTTTTAGCAGTGTTCTGACTCGTTGTTTGTCAGGACGCTCGCTATAATCTTGTAGCGACCACAAGGCAATGTCTCGACGGGGTGATTGATCCTCTTCAATATTCAGCATTTGTTCCGGTTTCACGGCACCAGACATTAACGCAAGACGAGCAGGCAGACGCACTAGCATTTCGCTGTTTTGCAATAAATGCATAACTGAATGAATGCCACCCGTGAACGCAATCTTGGCTGCGTTACTTAATAACTCATCATTTTGAGCATTCATAAAGCCTGCGCTGGCGCCTGCGATAAACCATTTGCAACGTTCTAATTCCGTCTTCTTAATTGATCTATTTAGGCCAATGAGAGGGGATTTTGCGCCGGCAAAAACCGCTGCACGATCACGAAACAGTACATCCCGAGCGAGCTCTCGTTGCGCAACCGTGACATGGGCAGGTCCCAGTAAAAAGTCCAGTTGCTCTCGCTTTAGTAATTCAATTTGCGTGGCAGCGGAGCCAGTTCGGAGATGGAATACAAATCGCGGCTCAGCTAAGAAGGCTTCCGTCGTTTGAGTAACGGTGGAGTATTCCCACAGTGGATCAATGCCGATAGAGAATTGGTTATGAAAACCACTGTGCCACTGGCGGATGATCTCATTTCCTTGCTCTGCTTCCGCCAAAATTTTCTCTCCCAATTGCCCTAAACGCTCGCCGATTTCGGTGGCAACCACCCCATAACGGGTGCGCTTTAAAAGAGGGGCTCCGACTTTCTGCTCTAGCTGTTGTATCGAGCGCGTCAAGGTGGGTTGAGTGATGAACAGCTGCTCAGCTGCTGCTGAGATGGAACCTTGTTTAATAATGATCGCTAGTTGTTTGAGATGGTTTGGATTCATATATGCAAATTCTTTGTTTATAGGTTTAAAAAGCAATTTTTATTTATATTCAATCTAAACTAGAGTGGATAAAAATAACAACAAGGAAATACAACTATGCAATTTCATCTAAACGGTTTCTTCCCTGGCGATCCTCGATTCGCAGACCCACAAGATCGTGTTGTAGCGCCCCCTTTAAAGCGCCCATTGCCAGAATACGTTGATGTGATGATTGTGGGCTGTGGTCCTGCAGGCTTGAACTTAGCGGCGCAATTGTCCAAGTTTGCGGATATCAAAACTTGCATCGTCGATTACAAAGATGATCGTCTCTTGGTCGGACAAGCGGATGGTATTGCTTGCCGCACCATGGAAATGTTCCAAGCGTATGGCTTTGCTGACCAAATTGCGCAAGAAGCCTACTGGGTAAACGAAACAGCATTTTGGAAACCCAGTGCGGACAACGGTGAGCACATTGCTCGCAGTAGCAAGATCCAAGATGTGGAAGATGATCTATCAGAATTCCCACACGTGATCATTAACCAAGCTCGTGTGCATGACCATTTCCTAGAGGTGATGCGTCAAAATCCAGCGAAAATCGAGCCTTACTATTCACGTAAGCTGGTTTCCGTTGAAGTGGATCAAGAGAGCAAAGACTACCCCGTGACCTTAACGTTTGAGCGTGTGGTGAATAACTCGCAATACATGATCGAACATGAAGTGGTACATGCGAAGTATGCGGTGGGTTGTGACGGCGCACGCAGCTCTGTTCGTCAATCAATTGGCCGTGAATTGGTGGGCGATTCGATCAACCAAGCTTGGGGTGTGATGGATGTTTTGGTGGAAACTGACTACCCAGACATTCGCCTGAAAAGTGCGATTCATTCCAATCATGAAGGCAACATGCTGATTATCCCGCGTGAGGGGGGGTACATGGTTCGTCTGTATATTGAATTGGATAAATTGGCACCAAACGAGCGCATTGACCGCAACAGCATCACCCCAGAATACTTGATCAAAGCGGCAAATCGCATCATGCAGCCGTATACTTTGAATGTGAAACAGGTGGCATGGTGGAGTGTCTACGAGATCGGTCAGCGTTTGACGACGGCCTTTGATGACTCAGAAGAAGGTCAATTACCGCGTGTGTTCTTGGCTGGGGATGCCTGTCATACCCACAGCCCTAAAGCAGGACAAGGCTTAAATACGTCGGTGAATGACACTTGGAACCTCGGTTGGAAATTAGCCCACGTCTTAACAGGTCGTGCTGCACCAGAGCTGTTGTTGACCTATTCACAAGAGCGTCAACATGTGGCACAGCAATTGATCGATTTTGATCGTGAGTTCTCGAAGATGTTTAGTGCTAAACCTAAATCTGTGACCAATCCTGATGGTATTGATCCCGCAGAGTTTCAACGCTACTTCCAACAGTTTGGCCGTTTCACTGCTGGGACCGCCATTCGTTATGAAGTAGAGGTGCTAGGCTTAGATGATCAACATCAAGCCCTAGCAGAAGGTGAAACCATCGGTATGCGTTTCCACTCGGCACCAGTGGTACGTGTCGCAGACGCTAAACCGATGCAGCTAGGGCATTGTGTAGAAGCAGATGCTCGTTGGCACTTATTTGTTTTTGCTGGCGAGCAAGATCTGGCAAACGGCTTAGCCGATCTAAATCAGCTTTGTGATTATCTCGTGCATGAACCTGCTTCGCCGATCGTACGCTATACCAGAGCTGGAGAGGATATTGATTCGATCATAGATGTGCGTGCAATCTTGCCGTGTGCACACCGAGATGTGGATTTAACGCAAGTACATTCATTGCTACAACCTCTTAAAGGGAAGCTTGGTCTTCGCGACTATGAGAAGTTGTTTGCCTTGAGTGCAGATCAAACGAAAGACATTTATACGTTGCGCGGTATTGATCGCAAAGATGGGTGTATAATTGTTGTTCGACCTGATCAGTACGTAGCCGATATTATGCCGTTAGATAATCTGACACGGCTGCAGACTTTTTTTGACAAGGTACTTCTGTAATAGGCCAGTTGTACTTGGCGAAGCGTCAGCATTAATAAATGCTGGCGCTTTTTTTTGCCCTCAATTTTGTTTTTTATGGGATATGTGGAAACAAGTGGTATGCTTATCGAACTAAGCAAAATGTTGATCTAGCTGACTGTGGCGACAATAGTTATTTCATCTTTGCCTGATCTGCCATCTTGATTATAGTGACGTATATGACTTTGCAGCATGTTCCTTTTTGCCCGACACCTATTGAATGGTTAGATGCTTTTACTGGCCCTTTTGAGATTTTCAATTCATTGGCTAAACTTCTGGAACATACAGGAGCCATATCTCATTGGGCAATGGTGCTAAAAAATGGCCAAGGTATTTATGTTGAAGAAGGGCATGTTAAGAAGATTTCTCAAACTTCGATTAAGTCATTAGAATGGTTTGAGTTGCCTCAAGCAGGCTATATGGGAGTCCCCCTTTATGTTGACTCAAATTTTATACATGATGCTTTGCCCGTCATAAATGCTTTATTTCCAATTCATCCATCAGTAGCGCCTCAAAATAAATTAGAAGACATAGCTGATCTCGTTGATCAATTGCCTTTCTTAATCTCAATACTTGATACGGAATTGCGCTATCAGTTTGTTAATGAAACCTATGAAGCGACTTATCAATTGTCACGCGATGAAGTAATAGGAAAACATGTTACTGAGGTGGCGGGACCTGAGCAGTTTGAAAAGGTTAAAGGCGCTTTGGCAAGACCTTGGCTGGAGAGCAAGTAGATGCGCATTTTCCAGCTGTTTTTAAAGGTCGTAATGGAATTTTCAATCAACAATACATTGCCTGTTCTTTTATTCCGAAGCGCAAACATGGCATCGTTGAGGGCGTTTATGTTTGTGTGCGTGATCAGACTCCCTTAAAGCGTATAACGACAGCCTTGCAGAAATTTCATGACATTACCTCGAATAGTCATATCAGCTTACACGATAAAATTAACAGAGTGTTGTCCTTAGGTTGCGAGATATTGAATTTGCCCATGGGGGTAGTTAGCAATATAGAGGGTGACCGATACGAGGTGCTGTATTGCCATTGTGAGGAAAATGCCTTCAAACCAGGTGATGTATTTGATCTTAATACTTGTTATTGCTATCACACGCTGAAGCGCGGTCAAGTCACAGGCTATTACCATGCTGGTGCCAGTGACATTTCTACGCATCCTTGTTATTTGATGCACAAGATCGAATCTTATCTTGGTGTCGCTATTTATCAGAATGATAAAGTCTTTGGCACAATAAATTTCTTTGGTCACGAGATACGTTCTGCAGATTTCAACGAGGATGAATACGAGTTAGTGAAACTGTTTGGTCAGTGGCTTGAAAGCGAATTGACAAAACAAGCGAATAAGAAAGCGATTTTAGAGGCTGAGCAACACTACCGCCTCATTATCGAGTCCGTTAGGGATGGCATTGTTGGAGCGGATCATGATGGCAATATCATTTTTGTAAACAAAGCAGCTGCGTCTTTGGTAGCGTATGAGCCCCATGACTTGATCGGCAAATCAGTTACTTGTCTTTTACGTTCAGAGCGCAATAACGAAGCAGAACAAAGCCATTATGAAAACTTGCTGCTTCATGCTGTGTGCAGGCAGTACAAAATTGCCAGTACCGATGCGAAATTTGCTCGTGCGGATGGTAGCTGCTTTCCAGTCCAATTCTCTTGTACCCCCTTAGTGGAGGGGCAGGAAAATGGCCTGTCTTGCGTGATTACCTTTCAAGATATTACGGACCAAAAAGAAACAGAGAATGCCTTACAAGAGCAAATGGAGATGTTTAAGTCTCTATTTATGGATGCTCCTGAGGCAATTGTCGTCGTGGATGAACATCGTCTTATTAGGATGGTCAATCCGATTGCACTGCAAATGTTTGGGTACTCAGAAAGTCAGTTAATTGGTAAGAGTCCTCGATTTTTATATGCGGACACGGACTCGTTTGATCAAGTGGGTCTAGCTTTTCTGCAAGAAAAACATCCTGAGCGCGAAGAGTACCGTATGGTATACCGTTGTGCGGACGGCTCAGAAATTATTACAGATAATGTGCGTAGTAAAATTACCAATGAAAATGGTGAATTGGGTGGTTTCATTATTCACGCTCGCGATATTTCTTCGCGGTTAGAGATTGAAGCAAACATCGCCAAAACACAACGGCGTTTGAGTATTGCGACTGAATCAGCACGTATCGGTGTTTGGGAGATGGATCTGCAGACTCAAGAGCTGGTTTGGGATCAACGTATGTTTGAGCTCTATCAGATGGATTATGTATCCGATAGCTTAGATTATTCAGTTTGGTCGAGCTTTGTTCATCCTGATGATAAAGAGCGTGTTCTAGCCACTGTCGCCTCAGCCATCAGGCTACAAACGGATCTTGACGTAGATTTCAGAATCGTCTTAAGGAATGGGGCAGAGCGACATATTAAAGCCTGTGCTCGAACAGCCTTGGATACAGATGGAAATTCTTTGTATTTGTTTGGTACGAATATGGATATTTCGGAACGCTACGAGACTGAGCTGGTATTAAAACATGCCCGAGAAGAGGCGATCAAAGCCAGCCAAGCGAAAAGTAATTTCCTTGCCACCATGTCCCACGAGATTCGCACGCCATTAAATGGCGTTTTGGGGATGACAGAGATCTTATCTAATTCAGATCTGACCAAAGAGCAGCGTAATCAGTTAAAGATCATTCAGAGCTCAGGTGAAAGCTTGCTTGAACTAATCAACGAAATTTTAGACTTCTCCAAAATTGAAGCGGGTCACTTATCCCTTGAAATCATCGATTTTGATTTAGAGGGGTTAGTTTATGATTTGTCGCGTTTGTTAGTGCATAAAGCCGAGTCAAAAAAAGTCGACCTGCTTGTTGAATATGGCCTTAGTGAGTTTTCAGCGGTTCAGGGGGATGCCTATCGCATACGTCAAATCTTACTTAACCTAGTCGGGAATGCCATTAAGTTTACCGAAGTAGGACAAGTTATCATTCGTGTCACTGGTGCTGTTTCGAAGACGGGCAATAATCTTGATATCACAATAAGCGTCATTGATTCGGGGGTTGGTATATCCGAAGAAGCCCAACGCAGACTCTTTCAGGTGTTTATGCAAGCGGATAACTCGACCACACGAAAATTTGGTGGTACCGGATTGGGGCTGGCGATTACCAAACAATTGGTTGACTTGATGGGCGGTGAGATCTCTCTCGAAAGTACGGTTGGTAAAGGGTCTGCATTTCATGTTTCGCTTTCTTTAGGCATTGCTGAGAAGCCTTCAAAGCGATTGTTAGCTGGCCCTCAGCAGGCCGAATTCTCAAAAGTGTTAGTGGTGGACGATAACGCAACTAATTTAGCGATACTGCAAAATCAGTTAGAACTGTGCCAGCTTAAAGCGGAGTTTTTTCAATCGCCTCATCAAGCCTTCGCTAGCGTTATCGATGCTGCAAAACAGAATGATCCATATGACTTATTGATTCTGGATTACCTAATGCCTGATTTGGATGGGTTAGCTTTTAGTAAGGGGGTGCATGATCTTGTTGCAGAAAGTTTACTTCCTAAAGTGTTGTTAATCTCTTCGGCAGGGGCTCTATCAAGTCGGGAGCTTAAAGACTCTGGCGTATCGAAATGCATTAATAAACCTGCGAGTGTTCACGAACTCAAAAGAGGCATTGATAGCTTACGTGGTCTTGAGGCCAGCTGTCATTATGTCGCTAGTGATGCAAAAACAGATGAGCAATCAGAGTTTAACAGTAAGCAGCTTCATTTAAATGCGGCTAAAATCCTTGTTGTTGAAGATATGAAAGCTAACTTGGCTGTAGTGAAAGGCATGTTGTCTCATTATGATGTTCAAGTGGAAGTGGCGGAAAATGGACTTGCAGCCATTGAAAAGTGGCAACAATTCAAGCCTGATCTAATCTTAATGGACCTACATATGCCAATTATGGATGGCATCACAGCCATTAAGCAGATTCGCTCTTTAGAGCAGTCGGGTGAACGCATTCCAATTATTGCGTTAACTGCGGATGTTCAGCCTGAGCGTATAGAAGAAGTAAAACGAATTGGTGGAGATGGCTATCTTTCGAAGCCTTTCAAAGGGGCGGAACTGGTTCGAACAATTTCTGCTTGGTTAACTTGCGGTGAAAAGAAGGAAGCTAATGGAAGTGACGTTATGAATTCATTAGAACGAGAGGAATCAAATATTTTGGAAGATGCATTGGACGAATCCGTATTGAAAAGTCTAGAAGAAATTCTAGGTGATCAAGTTCAAGAGATTGTTGTCGCCTTTTTGCAAGATGCGGATGGTGTTATGAGTGCGTTAGACGCTGCTGATGCGTCTAATGATATAGACGCCATGTACCGTCCTGCTCATAGCCTTAAATCTGTCAGTGCCAATGTGGGAGCGATGGCCTTGAGTGCTAAAGCTGCCGAGTTAGAGTCAGAAGCAAAAGCCGGTGTTGTAGATCAGCCGCATGTAAAAATAGAGGCAATTAAGGAAGAATTTGCTCGTGTTAAAACACATTTAAAAAGGATCGGGAGGCTTCCTTGAAGATACTGATTGCAGAGGATGCACCATCAGATCGTATGTTGTTAAGACTTCACTTAGAAAAGCTTGGGCACCAAGTAAGTGAAGTAAGTGACGGCGCAGAATTAGTGGAGTACTTTTTTGAGCATTCTGCTGAATATGACTTACTCGTTGTTGACCTCAATATGCCAAATAAGACGGGTGTTGAGGCAGTGAATCAAATTAGGGCATTCCAAGGGGGCTATGACGCGAATTGGGTGCCTATCATTATTTTGAGTGGCTCTGAATCTGATAGTGATATTCTGCGTTGTATCGAAGCGGGGGCCGATGCTTATTTAATCAAACCAATACAGCATAAAGTATTGGCTGCTAAGCTAATGGCGATGACGCGATTAGCAGATATGCGTAAGCGTTTAATAGCGATGAATGCAAGATTAGAAGCCCTCTCTACAACCGATTATCTTACGAATTTACCAAATCGACGGGCGTTTGAGAAAAATCTACAGGATGAAATGGCCAAGTCAGATCGCTATGAGCAAAGCTTATGTGTTGCTGTAATCGATATAGATCATTTTAAACAGATTAATGACACCTACGGACACGAAGGTGGTGATGTGGTGTTAAAGGAGCTATCTCGACGATTGGAGAAGGATAAACGAGCAGGGGATCAGTTTGGGCGAATCGGCGGAGAAGAGTTTGGCTTATGCTTGCCTTACACTGATCTTGAAAATGCTTTGATCGCATGTGAGCGATACCGCCAGCTGTTAACGCAAGAGCCATATCTTTATGGCGATCGCCGTATCAACTTAACGGTTAGTATTGGCCTGTGCGAATTTACATCTGAAAACAATCAATTAGAACTCATTAAGCAGGCTGACGCGGCTTTGTACAAGGCTAAGCGCACTGGTCGAGATCGTGTGGTTGTGATGGGAGTTGACAATAACTGATTCGCTTTTGCTCTAAAATTTTAAATGAAAAAGCCGAGCACTGTAATGCTCGGCTTTAATGCATCTGGGGTATCGATTTTGTCGAATCCCCCAGTTTTATACGAACGTCGCGGGGGTTAGGCTACGTTCGCTTGCTCTGATGCGATCACTTTCTGGTTTACCGTAGCTAGAACCGCTTGGATGGAAGCTGATACGATGTCGTTGTCGATCGCCACGCCGTTGTAACGTTCGCCGTCAATGTTCGCCTGAATGTAAGCAATTGCTTGAGAATCGCTACCTACTGTTAGCGCATGCTCTTGGTATTGAACGATATCTACGCGAACGTTGAAGTGAGCACTCAAAGCACTGGTGAATGCTGACAATGCGCCGTTACCTTCGCCATGCACTGAGATAACGCCATCTTTATGACTTAATTCTGCTGTCACTGTGTCACGGTCTTTTTTGCTTAGTTCGTAGTTGCCCAACGCGTAGGGTGCAGAAGAGGTCATAAAGTTCTCTTCAAACAAACGCTTCATGTCCGCAGCTTCGATTACACCGCCATCTTCTTCAGAGAGTTTTTGCACGATCGGGCTTAGCTCAACCTGCAACCAGCGTGGCAATGCCAAACCGTATTCTTGCTCAAGTGCAAAGGCAACACCGCCTTTACCTGATTGACTGTTAACTCGAATAACTTCTTGGTAGCTACGGCCGATGTCACGTGGATCAATTGGCAAGTAAGCCACATCCCAAGGTTTATCGTCCGTTTGATTCGCCAAGCACTTCTTGATTGCGTCTTGGTGAGAGCCTGAGAACGCGGTGAAGACCAATTCGCCAGCGTACGCGTGACGCGGGTGGACTGGCAATTGCGTGCACGACTGAACAACGCTAATTACGCGATCCATATCAGCAAAGTTCAATTCTGGGTCGATACCTTGGCTGTACATGTTCATAGCCATTGTTACGACACACATGTTACCAGTACGTTCACCGTTGCCTAGCAAGGTACCTTCGATACGATCTGCGCCAGCCATCATGCCTAGTTCCGCAGCGGCAACGCCACAGCCACGGTCATTGTGGGTATGCAAGCTAATGATGATGCTGTCGCGGTTTTTCACTTTGCGGCAGAAGTATTCAATTTGGTCAGCAAAACGGTTTGGAGTCGCGACTTCAACGGTTGCTGGCAGGTTGATAATGCATTTTTTTTCTGGTGTTGGTTGCCACACGTCGATGACAGCGTCACATACTTCTACGGCGAAATCGGTTTCAGTACCCGTGAAGCTCTCAGGAGAGTATTGGAATACCCACTCTGTTTCAGGATGCTTCGCAGCGTGATCTTTTACGCATTGGGCGCCGCGAACTGCGATGTCTTTGATGCCGTCTTTACCCAAGCGGAAAACTTGCTCGCGCTGAGTTTTAGACGTTGAGTTGTAAACGTGTACTACGGCTTTCTTAGCACCTTTCAACGATTCATAAGTACGTTCAATCAATTCTGGGCGTGCTTGCGTCAATACTTGGATGTAAACATCATTAGGCACTTGGTCTTCTTCAATCAACCAGCGAACAAAGTCAAAGTCCAACTGAGAAGCGGCAGGGAAGCCCACTTCAATTTCTTTGAAGCCTACATCTACTAGGAGTTTGAAAAATTCCTTCTTTTGTTCCACTGTCATTGGCTCAACCAGCGCTTGGTTGCCGTCACGTAGGTCAACACTTGCCCAAATTGGCGCTTTAGTGATTTCTTGGTCAGGCCAAGTGCGGTTTGCAATCGCAACAGGCTCGAACGGACGATATTTAGTGTGATCAAAAGAACTCATATTCTTTTCCTTCCATAAAGTAGTTAGGCGGGTAAGCCTTTGTAGAGTGCGATGCGGTTAGCATCTTTCAACACAAACAGTGTAACTAAATATTAGCGGAAAATGATTGCGTTTTAACCCCTGTTTTGCCATTGTTTTGGCATAAAATTGCTAAATTAATGGGAATGTTGAGTTGGAGTGCTTATGGAACTGAATTTGGATAGAATTGATGTTCGGATTTTGCAGGAATTACAGCAAGATTCTAGCTTAACCAATCAAGAACTGGCAGATCGGGTGGGCCTATCGCCATCACCGTGTCTTCGACGCGTAAAGGCACTTGAAGAGAGTGGCATTATAGATCGTAAAGTGACCTTATTAAAACGTTCTGAGCTGGGCTTGAAGCTTACAGCTTTTATCCAGATTAGTATGGACCGGCATACTCCAGACCGCTTTAGTGTGTTTGAAGAACAGGTGAACTCTTTTCCAGAAGTTCGCTCCTGTAATTTGGTAACGGGCCAGAACTGCGACTACTTAGTAGAAGTCGTGGTGGAGGATATGGAAAAGTATCACGACTTTTTGTTGGGGCAATTAACACGTATCCCCGGCGTAAGTGGTGTACAATCCAGCTTCCTTTTGCGGTCCGTAAAAGAAAATACATCTTTGCCTCTGGGTCACTTAATGTAGATTTCCTTACTCAGGGGTTGAAAACGCCTTATAATGCTCGCATATAGAGCATAATTTTTTGTAAGAGAGCAGTATCAATGGATCAATTAACGGTTAAACGTCGAGTAGTGATTCCAGTACGAGCTGGCGACGTCATGGCCGAGTTTATATCGTTCAATGGCGATGAAAGCGGTAAAGAGCACATTGCTATTTCCTTTGCGGGAACAACGACAGAGAAAAATGACACTCCGCTGGTACGACTACATTCTGAATGTCTGACGGGTGATGTATTCGGCTCGGGGCGTTGTGATTGCGGTGAACAATTAGATGAAGCAATCGATCGCATTAATGAAGAGGGCGGTTACATCTTATACTTGCGTCAAGAGGGACGCGGTATTGGTTTGTACGCCAAGCTCGATGCTTATGCTCTGCAGGATCAAGGCTACGACACTTATGAAGCTAATGAAATGCTGCATTTGCCTGATGATGGTCGAGATTTCGGTATTGCTGCACGTATGCTTAAGGCGTTGGGTGTTAATAAAGTGCGTTTGTTGACTAATAACCCTGATAAAGCAGAGCAACTAACTATTAATGGTATTGATGTAACTGAGTTGGTGCCAACGGCAGTGCACGTGAATCAGCACAACCGCCATTACCTAGAGGCCAAAGCGCGTCGTAAGAACCACACGTTAAAGTTCGATTAGTGTGATGGTTTAGAGGGTATGAAAAAAAGGGAGCAGATAGCTCCCTTTTTAGTGTCTTTTTATCTCTAAAATCAAGACTACTTCTTTTTCTTCGCTTTACCAGTAGTGGATTTTTTCTTAGCTACTGGCTTCTTCTTAGATTTTGATACGCTTGCTGCACGAATCTTAGTTTTAGGCTCAAGACCTTCGATTTTGCTGAAAGAGATTGGCGCCTGCATGTAGCGCTGTATCTTCTCCATCATTGGTAAGTCGTGCATATCGACTAATGAGTAACATTCACCAGGATTGCCTTCACGGGAAGCACGTCCTGCGCGGTGTACATAAGAATCTGCGCGACGAGGTAAGCGCAAGTTAATGACGGTATTAATTTCTGGTAAGTCGATACCACGAGCGGCGACGTCAGTTGCCACCAAAACCTGCAAACGACCTTTTTTCATTTGCTTCAAGTGGTCGTTACGATCACTTTGCTTCATTTCGCCATGCAAACCGTCGCAGCGTAGTCCCCATTTACGAATGCGTTGTACCCAGACATCCACGTGGTCTCGGTTGGACACAAAAACGGCCGCTTGTTGAACGCGCTCTTGGGTAAGCAAGTGTTTAAGGAGTGCTTCTTTGTGCGCGTCGTCATCGACTCGCAGTGCCACCTGTTTAATTTGGCTTGGTACGGTGCGAGGTGAGTCTGTTAATTGAATCGTCTCTGCATCTTCTCGCAATAAAGAGCGCGAGAAACGACTCATTTTTTCGCCATCAATGGTAGCGGAGAACATTAGCGTTTGATGTTCTTTTGGCAGTTGTTTGGCGAGATGTTTTACAGCGTCGATAAACCCCATATCCAGCATGCGGTCGGCTTCATCGATAACAAACATCGAGCAGTCACTAAAGTCTAGCCAGCCTTTTTCGTCTAGCTCAACAAGACGGCCTGGTGTGGCAACCAAAATATCGCATGGTTCGCTAAGTTGCTGTTGCTGCATACCGTAAGGTGTGCCGCCAACAATGACTTGTAGCTTGATTCGCGTATGAGCAATCAGTTGTTCAAATACTTGAAAAATTTGGCGTGCTAACTCTCGGCTTGGTGCGAGAATTAAAGCTTTAGGAGCTAGGCTAGATTCTTCTGCGCGGTCTAGAATGTGTTGTACTACTGGGGCTGCAAACGCCAATGTTTTGCCCGTACCGGTTGCTGCGCAAGCAAGGATGTCTTGAGCATCCATTGCAAGTGGAATGGCTTGTTCTTGGATAGGTGTAGGTTCGCTCAGCCCCATGTCTTCGATGGCTTGCGTGATGGTGAAATCCAGATCTAGTTCGGAAAAGGACATGTATGCTCTCAATTGAAACGTAAATTTGTAGGGCGATTGTACCACTGTGGGATTAATTCGGTGGATTTCTTTCATTTTATTTCGTGAATTCTTGATAGTCGTTAGACCGATTTCAGGTAATGAAATAAAATGGTGAAAATTTTAGAGGTTTTAACCATGCACTTAACGGAAGAGTTAGTGATTGCCCAGACTCAAAAATGGGTCAGTTCTTTTATCGTGGCAATGAATGTTTGCCCATTTGCTAAGCGTGAAGTGGATCGCGGCTCGGTGCGTTATGTTGTCGTCCGCTCACGCCAAGCATCAGTGGCACTTGAGGAGCTGATGGCTGAGATTAATTTCTTGGATCAAAATCCTGAAGTCGAGACAACACTAATGATCTTTCCGACCATGTTTCAAGACTTTGTCAGCTACTTGGACTTTGTGGATGATTCAGAAGAGCTGATGTATGAGCAAGAGTGTGAAGGTGTATATCAATTAGCGACTTTCCATCCTAAGTACTGCTTTTCCGGAACGGAAGAAGGCGATGTTAGTAACTACACCAATCGATCGCCTTATCCTATGCTGCACATTCTACGTGAGGCCAGTTTAGAAAAAGCGATCGACTATTATGGTGACACAGCTGGCATCCCTGAGCGCAATATAAAGCTAATGGAAGAGACTGGTCACGAAGCACTGGCTAAGCTCATGCAGCAGTGTATGGCGCAATCTTAATAGACAGTTTACTTTTACCTAGGTGCGTGTATAGTGCGCGACCTTAATGAATTCTTGGAGTCAATATGCCAACCAATATCGGACGCATGAACCGCTTACGCGTAGTTAAAGAAAAAGATTTCGGCGTCTATCTCGATGCAGATCAACTAGGTGAAATTCTATTGCCTAAACGTTATGTGCCTAAGGGCCTGCGCATCGGTGATGAGGTGGAGGTGTTTGTATACCTTGACTCTGAGGATGAGCTGATTGCAACGACGTTGGTACCTAAAGTTCAGGTAGGTGAGTTTGCAGCCTTGCGTGCGGTGTCTGTTAATCAGGTGGGTGCTTTTTTTGATTGGGGCTTAGCAAAAGATCTTCTGGTGCCTTTTGGTCAGCAAAAGAATCGTGTTGAAGAAGGGCAAACACATCTACTGTTTGTTTACCTAGATCAAATTACTAATCGCATTGTGGCAACCACTAAAGTAGATCGCCTGCTGAATCGTGATGAGCCGGATTACCGTTCTGGCGAGCAAGTGGATATCATCATTGGTGATCGCACGGACATAGGTTACAAATGTATTATTGAAAGCCGCCATTGGGGTGTATTGTTTTTCCAAGATGTTGTGGGGCGGGTTTTCAAAGGGGACAAACTTAAGGCATATATCAAGCGTGTTCGCGAAGATGGCAAGATTGACTTAAGTTTGCAGCCTACAGGCTACAAGAAAGTTACCGGCCTTCTAGAAGAGATTTTGGACTATATGGAGCAAAACGGTGGTGAAATGACTCTGACCGATAAAAGTGCGCCAGATACCATCTTTAAAACCTTCAAGGTGAGTAAAGCGACCTTTAAGAAAGCACTGGGTGCGCTTTATAAAGAGCAAAAAGTGATTTTGGGCAAAGACAAGACTGCCCTGAAGAAATAAACGCCTAATCGGTTTTTTAGGCGTTTATGAAAGTTAACTAAAAGCTCTTAGCACATGGCTAAGAGCTTTTTTTTGTGCTCTTCTAGATTCTCTTGATCATTTAATGCGGTGTAAAACGCATCTTGCAATGGCGTGGCGGTAGAGGGTGTCTCTCGATGGAAAAAGCCAGAAATGTATTCATTCTCTGTTCGGCGATGGTGTCTAACATCTTCATACATAGAAGAGCAGTTCATGGCGGTTAGCCGTGCCACATTGGCGATTCGCATACTCAGTTGCTCGCTGGTAATATCGCCAACGATGGTTTTGAATTTAAACGAATCTTCTTTCATGACGTTTGCTAGCTCTTCGATGGCAGCATCGAACAGTGGTTTAACAGGTGCTTCCAACACTTGACCGTTACGGATTGAGAAAATGGCCGTTAACGGGTTGATGACAGCATTGACGGCAAGTTTCTCAATTAATCTGCGTTCAATATTTTGGCACTGTACGTCAGGATAGGGGAATAATTCACCATATAAATTGGTGTCACTTTGATTTAATAAACCAAAGAATGAATCGCCGTTACCGGTTTTTTTAACTCGATCTGAATCCAGTTTAAGTGCACCTTCGCTAGTGATCCCAGCCCAAAGATTTTGCTGTTTCTTTAAATGCGGTATCAAGGCGTGTTGAGCACCTAGACCATTACAAAGGGTTGCAATTAAACCGCGTTTTTTGGTGTGCTTACGGACATCTAAATAAGCAGCAACTAAGTCAAATGCCTTAGTGCATAACAGTACCTTGGTGTATTTGCCTTCCAGTTGCTCTTTCGTAATGAACTCGACATCGTATTGAGTCTGTCGCTGAGATCCTTCTTCGTCCAAGTCTTCGACTGTGAGCATGCCATTTGGCACGTCGCTACGACAAAGTACTGTTACCGGTTGTTCTAACTGGCGCAATTTGCTTGCCCAAAGTAAACCGATTGCACCATTGCCGACAACTAACCACGCATCTTTTGTCATTTAAGCCTCGTATTAGAAGTTTTTTAACATTAAGCCTGCTATTATGCCGCCCCAAAGAGTAAATATCGAATGGAGGAGGCCTAAATGCCATCTTTTGACATCGTTTCCGAACTTAATTGGCACGAAGTGACTAACGCTGTAGACCAATCAAATCGCGAAGTTTCAACACGTTTTGACTTTAAAGGTGTTGACGCTAGCTTCACTGTAAAAGACAAACAGGCGGTTGTACTTGAGGCAAAAGCAGAAATGCAATTGCGTCAGATGATGGATATTCTAGGACAAAAATTGGTAAACCGCGGTATTGATTTGAAAACTTTGGATCGCGGGCCGATCGTAGAGGGTAACTTGCGCGCTACCCAAGAGATCAAGCTAAAAGAAGGTATTGATCAAGCGGAAGCGAAGAAGATCGTGAAAATGATCAAAGACAGCAAGATTAAGGTGCAAGCGCAGGTTCAAGGCGAACAGCTCCGTGTAACCGGTAAGAAACGAGATGACCTACAACAAGTGATGCAACTATTACGCGGTGCAGAGCTTGAGTTGCCCGTTCAGTTTAACAACTTCCGTGACTAAATATGATGCGATGTGAAAAGAGACACCTAGGGTGTCTCTTTTTGTATCAGCTTTTGCCCAATAATTGTCCAATGTTCCTGTTCCAGTAAGGCTTTTTGTCGTAGGTAAGCATCAGATCCTTCATTAAAACTGATACGGTGCTTGCTGTTTACAACGCGATGCCACGGAATGGTTGTTGCGATGGGGAGCTGTTTTAAAATCTGCCCGACTAGACGTGCGTAACGAGGGTTGCCCGCTTGCTTTGCAAGTTCGCCATAAGATATGACCGAGCCTGACGGCAAGTGTGCAAGAACAAATAGAACGCGATCTTTAAAGTCTTCGGTCACTTGATTCATTCAAAAACATCCCTAAATAATCACTGATACAATCTGACATTAAGAAGGTTACCATGCGATTTGCATTATTGCTTTTGATATTAATTCCTGTGGTTGAGCTGACAGTGTTGATCCAAGTTGGATCAAAAATTGGTAGCTTGACGACTATTGCTCTTGTCTTCCTTACTGCCATTGTGGGTCTAACGTTGATTCGCCGACAAGGCTTTGAAACAACTCGTAAAGCCCAAGAGAAAATGCGTCGGGGCGAACTGCCCGCGTCAGAAATGGCAGAGGGCTTTATGTTGGCATTTGCTGGTGTGTGTCTGTTGATTCCAGGCTTTGTTACCGATGCACTCGGTGCGCTGCTATTGATCACGCCATTACGTCGCAGTGTGGCGACCATGGTTTCGCTGGACTTCATGAAGAAGCGCATGAATATGCGTGCTCATTGGAGTTATCGTGATCGCAATGGAAATTCATCTCAAGGTGACATTATTGAAGGTGAGTACCGTCCTGAATCAGAAAAAAATGATCATATTGAGAAAAAATAGTTAGAACTTGCCCTTGAAATAAAATAGGGCAACCACATAAATGAACTCGATAACGAATCCCACCAGAAGAGTGGGGCTAATCCGGCCAGGGGATTCCTGGTATTGATTAACTTTGGAGATATAGATCAATGAATATTCGTCCTTTGCACGATCGCGTTGTTGTTCGCCGTAAAGAAGAAGAGACAACTACAGCGTCTGGTATTGTTCTACCAGGGTCTGCAACTGAGAAACCAACTCAGGGTGAAGTTTTGGCTGTGGGCACGGGTCGTATTCAATCTAATGGTGAAGTCCAAGAACTAGCTGTTAAGGTTGGTGATACTGTGTTGTTCGGTCAGTATTCAGGTCAAGCCGTTAAACTTAACGGTCAAGAGCTACTTATCATGAAAGAAGACGAAATTTACGGCGTAATCGAAGCCTAAGTCTTGTTCAGATTAATCAACGATTAGCAAATTAATAAAATTTAGGATTAGAGAAAATGGCTAAAGAAGTAAAATTCTCAGACAGCGCTCGCCAAAAAATGCTTAAAGGCGTTAACGTCCTTGCTGATGCTGTAAAAGTAACGCTAGGTCCAAAAGGTCGTAACGTAGTCATCGAAAAATCTTTCGGTGCGCCTCTAGTGACTAAAGACGGCGTAACAGTAGCGAAAGAAATCGAACTTGAAGACCGTTTTGAGAACATGGGTGCTCAAATGGTTAAAGAAGTTTCTTCACAAGCAAACGATGTTGCGGGTGATGGTACGACAACGGCAACGGTACTGGCTCAAGCGCTAGTAACAGAAGGCTTGAAAGCGGTTGCAGCGGGTCGTAACCCAATGGATCTAAAACGCGGTATTGATAAAGCAGCTGAAGCAGTTGTTGCTGAAATCGCTCGTTTATCTACTCCTTGTACGGATACTCGCGCGATTGAGCAAGTAGGTACAATCTCTGCTAACTCTGATGTTTCAGTAGGTAAAATCATCGCTGAAGCAATGGAGCGCGTAGGTAAAGAAGGCGTTATCACAGTAGAAGAAGGCTCTGGCTTCGAAGACGAGTTAGCTGTTGTAGAAGGTATGCAGTTTGACCGTGGTTACCTATCTCCATACTTCATCAACAATCAAGAAACAATGAGCGCGGAATTAGAAAACCCGTTCATCCTATTGGTTGACAAGAAAATCTCTAACATCCGTGATCTT
Organism: Marinomonas fungiae; assembly: GCF_001418205.1. Classification (GTDB taxonomy): domain Bacteria; phylum Pseudomonadota; class Gammaproteobacteria; order Pseudomonadales; family Marinomonadaceae; genus Marinomonas; species Marinomonas fungiae. Next base: position 241,552 of record NZ_LIQF01000003.1, read on the forward strand.
CTACCAACACTAGAAGCAGCAGCGAAATCTTCGCGTCCTCTTCTAATTATCTCTGAAGACGTGGAAGGCGAAGCACTTGCAACACTAGTAGTTAACTCTATGCGTGGCGTTGTTAAAGTTGCTGCGGCGAAGGCGCCAGGTTTTGGTGACCGTCGTAAAGCAATGCTACAAGACATCGCAATCCTGACGGGTGCGCAAGTGATCTCTGAAGAAGTTGGCTTGTCTCTTGAAGGCGTAACAATCGACATGCTTGGTACTGCTAAGCGCGTTACACTAACGAAAGAAAACACAACAATCGTTGATGGCGCGGGTGATAACGCTTCTATCACTGCTCGTGTTGAACAGATTCGTGCTGAAATGGCAAACTCAACGTCTGATTACGACAAAGAGAAACTACAAGAGCGTGTTGCAAAACTTGCTGGTGGTGTTGGCGTAATTAAGATCGGTGCAGCAACTGAAGTAGCGATGAAAGAGAAGAAAGCTCGTGTAGACGACGCACTTCACGCAACTCGTGCAGCGGTTGAAGAAGGTGTTGTTGCAGGTGGTGGTGTTGCACTAGTTCGTGCACTGACTAAGCTTGGTGAGCTTCGTGGCGACAACGAAGATCAAAACGTTGGTATCACACTTGCGCTTCGTGCAATGGAAGCGCCAATGCGTCAGATCGTTTCTAACGCAGGTGACGAAGCTTCTGTAGTCGTAGACAAAGTTAAGCAAGGCGAAGGTAACTTCGGTTACAACGCTGCGACAGGTGTTTACGGCGACATGATCGAAATGGGTATCCTTGACCCAGCGAAAGTGACTCGTTCAGCTCTACAGGCTGCGGCATCGGTTGCTGGTCTAATGATTACCACTGAAGCTATGATTGCTGACCTGCCACAAGAAGGTGGCGCATCTATGCCTGATATGGGCGGCATGGGTGGAATGGGCGGCATGATGTGATCTCTTTGATCTCATCAAGTCACTGATTTTCAAAGTATTTATCAAAAAGCCTTGCTAGATTAGCAAGGCTTTTTTTATATTTCAATGTTTGTAAATGGTATTGAATCTCATTATTATTCGTGGTTTGTTTTATCGTTTAAATAAGGGATTTATGTGAGTGCAAGTGCGCCAGTTTTAAGTAGGTTAATGTTGTTGGAGATGATTCAGGCTGGGCGGTTTGGGGTGGAATATCAGCCCATCGTGAAGCTATCTAGCAATGAAGTGATTGGTTACGAGGCGTTATCGAGGTTTTATACTCATTTGGGGGAGTCTCTGCGCCCGGACTTAGTTTATGCCTCATTGCATGAAAACCCCATCACACTGTTTCAAGTTGAGTATGCGCAAAAAGAATTGCAGTTGGCCGAGCGTCCATCAGGACAATTGTTTGTTAATTTGGATCAAGACGCTTTTTTTGCTGTAGGTGCGGAAGCACACAATAATCCCTTTATCGAATTAATTCGCTGTCAAGATAATGTCGTTGTAGAGCTGATTGAAAATTCAGAAATCAACGATGCAATTATGAGTTTATCAATGATAGAAGCCTTTGATGCGCTAGGGATTGAAACAGCGTTGGATGATCTGTGCCATCCACATTCAATGATTTCTGTTTCGGTATTGCAGCTTGTGAAATGGGTTAAATTAGATCGATGCGTGCTTCGTATGGTGAAGAACCCAGTATTTATGGCGTTTGTTCGACAAATGATAGGGTTTGCACGGGCGACTAATAAGAAGATTGTGTTGGAAGGTATTGAAACGGAAGCTGATCTAGAGGTGGCCCGACAGTTAGAGGTGGACTATGTCCAAGGCTTTTTATATCGGCCGCAATTTATTAATAAGTTGCCATAATGTTGGCAAACTCTGATATCGGCCAAACCATTGATTCTAAAGCTATTGATAAATGATGACCTCTATTAGATACTTGGTCAGTACTTGTCGTCAGTTTTTAACAAGAAAGGGAAGCTTATGCTCAAAAAAACGCTGATTAGTTTGGCTGTCTCCAGCGCGTTGTACATGTCCCACGTAAACGCTTTGGAACTGGGCGAGCTGACTTCCCGATCGCAATTCGACGAGCCCTATCGTGGCCGTATTCAACTGACTGACGCTGAAGGTCTAGTGCCAAATGATATCTCTATCCGCCTCGGCTCGGAAAGTGAGTTTCGTCAAGCGGGGGTAATGCTCAGCAGCGTTTTATCTCAGCTGAGCTTTTTAGTAGTAAGAGAAAATGGTCAGTTAGCTGTTCAAGTTCAATCCCAACAGCCCTTGAAGGTAGATCAGTTAAACTTCGTGCTTGCTGCTCAGTGGCCAAATGGGCAAGTGGTTCGAGAGTATCGAGCGCCATTGAACCAATCAGCCCTAGTAGAAAAGGCACAGCCTGAAGTAGTTCAATCCGTTACTCCCCCATCCCCTGATAGCAGTAATCAAGTTTTTCGAGAGCAAGCACTCCAAGCCGATAAAATGGCGAGCCGAGGTGAGCTACGAGTTAATAAAGGCAACACGCTTTGGGCCATTGCAGGTTCAAACCGTACCAATAATCAGCTAACTATTTACCAGACAATGATGGCGATTCAGGCTCTTAACAAAGAGGCCTTTTATGCCAACAATATTAACTTATTGCGTGAAGGTGCTGTACTGCGTCTGCCGACTAAAGAGCAGATTGCGCTGTTTAATCGTGCTACATCGGAACAAGAGTTTGAACGCCAGCATGCGGCCTGGATGGCTTTGAAACAGGCTGGAAAAATCGATGATGTCGTGTCGCAAGAGCAAATGAATACCCAAGCTCAAAGTAATGCTAAGCCTGCGCCTAAAACTGCTACCGGTGATAAATTAATGTTGGCCTCAGGTCAAAATGTTCTCCCGGAGAAGAACGCGAGTTCCAATGAAGCGGATACTCAGCGTATTAGTCAATTAGAAAGTGAGCTATCTGCCACCAATGAATTGCTTGATAAAGAAACCCGAGAAAAAGCTGAGCTTAATGACAAACTAAGTGAGTTAAACGAGCAGCTTGCTACATTAGAGCGCTTGATTTCACTGAAAGATCAGCAAATGGCTGAACTTCAGCGGCAGTTTACTAGTGCTCAGCAGGCAATGCAGGAGCAGAAAAATACAGTTGACCAATTACTGGAAGCAGATCAATTGCGACGTGAGCAGCAAGCAGCTGAAGAAGAATCTTGGTCAAACAAAATCTTTGGTAATCCAATTGTGCTGTCAGTAACAGGCGTAGTGTTGCTGTTACTGGGTTTGTTGATCGGCATGCTGATAAAGCGATCAGGACGAAATAAAGCGGGTAAAGAAAAATCAGGCAGTGGGGCTGATGAATTTGATTTAGCACCAGTTGCTGCTGCCGCTGCGGTGCCAGCAGCTGCCGCTGTTGCAGCAGAGTCTTCTTTTGAATCAACTTCTTTTTCAGAAGAAGTAGAGGAGCCGATTGAAGAAGAGGATCCATTTGCTTTTGACTTTGAAGTGGACGTACCGGAAGAAGAGAGCTTTGATGGCTTTGATGCCTCCATTGCATCTAGTGAAGTGACTGCAGATGAAAGTGATGCATTTGCAGAATTTAATGTGCCTGAACTAGACGATGTCGCCGAAGAAAATAACTTCGAAGACGCTTTGGGGGCAGAGATGGATGAATTTGCTGATGACGAAAGCAGCGAAGAGTCAGATGATCCATTTGCAGAATTTGAGGTAGAAGACACTAACCTAGATGCATTTGATACCCCAATTGAAGAGGAAATGACGGTTGAGGATCCGGATGATCTATTGGATGCTTTCGGTGCTGACGCGTTTACTGAAGATACTTTGCCAGAAGACACTGGCTTTGATCTAGAGGAAACTCTGGGTGAGCTTGATGTGGTGGATGATGCGCCGGTAGAAAATGAGCCTGCTCAAGCAGAAGAAACTGCTGATTACTCAGAAGAAGAGTCTTTTGTTAATAGTCTACTGACTGATGCAGAGGATCAAGCTGATGTGGATGAGTCATCTGTGTTTGATGCTGAGCCTGATGCTGCATTGGCTGATAGCATTGATGAAGTGTTGGCAGAGGCTCTTGAAGAAGATGACTTTGGTGGTCTCGAAATTCCTGAATTTGGTGAAGATCAAGCTGCAGAAGACATGGAGGGTGCTGAAGACGATGATGAAGAGCCTATTGATTTCTTTGATGCCAGTGGTGATGAAGTTGCTACGAAATTAGATTTGGCTCGTGCCTATATGGATATGGGTGATGAAGAGGGCGCACGTGTTATACTTGAGGACGTTATCAATTCTGGCAATCAAAGCCAGGTTGCAGAAGCCAGTAGTATGATGGAGCGAATGTTCCCAAGTGAGTAAACAAAAAGTAGCCCTAGTCGTTGAATACGACGGGGCAGCCTATAAAGGGTGGCAAGCTCAAAAGTTTGATGTTGCCACTGTTCAAGAGTGTCTCGAAGTAGCCCTTTCCAAAATTGCCAATCATCCTGTCACGGTTATTTGTGCAGGACGTACTGATGCGGGTGTTCACGCCAGTGCTCAGGTAGTCCATTTTGAAACGGATTCACATCGTCCGTTACGTGCTTGGACGTTGGGGGTGAATACCCATCTTCCGCCAGATATTTCAGTAAAAGCCGCCGCATATGTAGCCGATGACTTTCATGCCCGTTTTAGTGCAGTGAGTCGCCGCTATCGTTATGTCATTTATCAGTCTGAGTATCGTCCTGCAGTGATGGGTAAAGGTGTGACCTGGACCTATAAAGAGCTAGATATTAAGGCTATGCAGGCTGCTTGTCAGTATTTCAAAGGTACACATGACTTCACCTCATTTCGTGCCGTCGGTTGCCAAGCCAAAAGCCCTGTCCGCACTATTTTAAATTTCTCTGTCGATCATTTTGGGCAGTACATTGTTTTGGATGTGCGTGCCAATGCCTTTTTACATCATATGATCCGTAATTTTGCCGGTGTATTAATGACCATTGGGGCTGGTGAGCAACCGGTGGAGTGGGCTAAACAAGTATTAGAGGCAAAAGATCGTGCGCAAGGTGGTATAACAGCGCCTCCTTTTGGTTTGTACTTCGTGGATGCTGAATATCCTAAAGAATTTGGTGTTCCTAAGCCTCCTTTAGGTCCTCATTTTTTACCTTTCAAAGAGGAGCCAGCCTATGAATTGCCGCGTTAAAATCTGTGGTATTACCAATCTTGATGATGCAATGCAGGCATCAAATGCTGGCGCTGATGCGTTAGGCTTTGTTTTTTATGAAAAAAGCCCAAGATATGTCACACCAAAGACTGCCAATGACATCATTGCTCAGTTGCCTCCATTTATCACCCCAGTAGCGTTATTTGTTGATGCCGATGACCAATTGGTTCAATCGGTCATTGCTGGGAGTCCACGTTGGGTGCTTCAATTTCATGGGGAAGAATCGCCAGAGCAGTGCCTCCAATATGGACAGCCATACTTTAAGGCGATTCGAATGAAGTCTGATGTTGATCTATTGTTAGAGGCTGAGCGATACGACACAGCGACGGCGATCTTGTTGGACGCTTACAAGCCAGGTGTACCTGGCGGTACAGGTGAAACCTTTGATTGGCATTTGATCCCAAGCAATTTACCTAAGCCGCTGATACTTGCTGGTGGTTTGACAGTCGAAAATATTCACCATGCTGTTGCCAGCGTTCAGCCTTATGCTGTGGACGTCAGTGGCGGTGTAGAAAAAGAAAAAGGGAAGAAAGATCCCTTGAAAGTGACTCAATTTATTAACGGAGCTAAGCGTGGATAAGTCTAAAATCTCCTTAAATTTGCCGGATGAACATGGGCGTTTTGGCCAGTTTGGCGGTGTCTTTGTTTCCGAAACGCTTATGTCAGCCCTAGAAGATCTAGCTGAAGTATATGAAACCCTATCAAAGGATCCAGCGTTTCAAGCGGCTTTTGATAAGGACTTGGTTCATTACGTTGGTCGTCCTTCTCCGCTTTATTTTGCAGAGCGACTCACGCAGAGCGTGGGTGGTGCAAAGATCTATCTAAAGCGTGAAGATCTAAACCATACAGGCGCGCACAAGATCAATAACACTATTGGTCAGGCGTTGCTTGCTAAGCATATGGGGAAGCCGAATATTATTGCTGAAACGGGTGCGGGTCAGCATGGTGTAGCATCTGCGACGGTTGCCGCTCGTCTTGGTTTGAAGTGTAAGGTGTTCATGGGCTCAGAAGATATTCGTCGCCAGAAGCTGAACGTATACCGCATGAAGCTTTTGGGGGCTGAGGTGATTCCAGTTGAGTCTGGTACGAAGACTCTTAAAGATGCATTGAACGAAGCTATGCGTTACTGGGTTAGTAATGTCGATGACACTTTCTACATTATTGGGACCGCTGCGGGTCCGCATCCATACCCTAAACTAGTGCGTGATTTCCAGGCTGTGATTGGTCGTGAAACCAAGGCGCAATGTTTGGAGCAAGAAGGTCGGCTGCCTGATGCAGTGGTGGCATGTGTTGGTGGTGGCTCAAACGCGATTGGTATGTTCTACCCATTTATTCAAGATGAAATTGTTGAAATGTACGGTGTGGAAGCGGGTGGCGACGGTATTGAAACAGGGCGTCATGCTGCACCGTTATCGGCTGGTCGCCCTGGGGTGTTGCACGGTAACCGTACTTATGTGATGGCCGACGATGATGGTCAAATTTTGGGTACGCATTCTATTTCTGCAGGTCTTGACTACCCGGGTGTTGGTCCAGAGCATTCTTGGTTGAAAGATATTGGTCGGGCTAACTATGTGGCGATCAATGATGATGAAGCCATGCACGGCTTCCGTGAGCTGACTCGTCTTGAGGGAATTATGCCGGCTTTGGAGTCAAGCCATGCAATTGCCTACGGAATGAAACTAGCCGCTACTATGGATAAAGATAAGATCGTTGTAATCAACGTATCGGGTCGTGGTGATAAAGACATCCACACGGTTGCAGAAATTGATGGTTTGGAGATGTAACCATGAGCCGTATACAACAATGTTTTGAGCAATTAAAAGCGGACAATAAAAAGGCGCTGATCCCATACATTACAGCAGGAGATCCAACACCAGCTTATACTGTTGAGTTGATGCATGCTTTGGTGGAATCTGGCGCAGATGTGCTTGAGATTGGTATGCCTTTTTCTGATCCGATGGCCGATGGCCCAGTCATCCAATTGGCTTGTGAGCGTGCCCTGGCGGCGGGTACCACAATCCGTAAGGTGCTTGAGATCGTGAAAGAGTTTCGTACATTAAATCAACAGACGCCTGTTGTTTTAATGGGCTATTTGAACCCAATAGAGTTCTTTGGTTACCAAGCATTCTCAGATGCCGCAAAAGAAGCCGGAGTTGATGGCATTTTATTAGTAGATTTGACTCCTGAAGAAGCAACAGATGTAGTAGAATGCTTCCGTAGCAATGATATTGATTTGATATATCTTTTGTCACCAACAACGACTGATGCGCGAGCTAAGAAAATTTGTGACTTAGCATCGGGTTACGTTTATTACGTTTCTGTAAAAGGTGTAACCGGTTCTGCGTCATTGGATGTAGACAGTGTGGCAACCCATGTTGAATCATTGCGAAAAATTACAGACCTACCGATTGGTGTTGGCTTCGGTATTCGTGATGCGCAAACAGCGCGCGCGGTGAGTCAATGTTCAGACGGTGTTATCGTCGGTAGTGTTTTGGTGAATGCCATCGCCCAAGAGAAGGGCAGTACACAAGATCAGGTTGCTGATGCATTACGCGCTATTTTGTCGCCGATGCGTTCGGAAATGGATAAATAAGCCGTAGGCGTCAGTTCGTTATTATTTTGGAGAGTTAAATGAGCAGTTGGCTAGATAAATTTGTTCCTTCGATTATGCGTAGTGAGCAGAAGCGCGCGCAGCAAGGTGGCGTACCAGAAGGTCTTTGGAAAAAATGTCCAAAGTGCGACAACGTGCTATATCGCCCAGAGCTTGAAAAAAACCTAGATGTTTGCCCTAAGTGTGAGCATCACATGCGTGTGACTGCACGCCGTCGTCTGGATATTTTCTTGGATAAAGAAGGTCGCGCTGAGATTGCTGCTCAGCTTGAGCCAGAAGACAAACTAAAGTTTAAAGATTCTAAGAAATACAAAGACCGTTTAGTATCAGCGCAAAAAGCTACCGGCGAAAAAGATGCGTTAGTTGCTATGGAAGGTACTCTTAATGGTATGCCTGTTGTTGCGGTAGCCTTTGAGTTCAACTTCCTTGGCGGTTCAATGGGTTCAATCGTAGGTGAGAAGTTTGTTCAGGCGGTTAACGTATGTCTTGAAAAACGCATTCCTCTGATCTGCTTTTCCGCTTCCGGCGGTGCGCGTATGCAAGAAGCGTTGATCTCTCTAATGCAGATGGCGAAAACCAGTGCCGCACTTGAGCGCATGAAGCAACAGGGTATTCCTTACATTTCTGCGATGACCGATCCTGTGTTTGGTGGTGTGTCAGCTTCTTTGGCAATGTTAGGCGATCTAAATGTGGCAGAGCCAAATGCTTTGATCGGCTTTGCTGGTCCGCGAGTTATTGAACAGACAGTACGCGAGAAGCTTCCTGAAGGTTTCCAGCGTTCTGAGTTTCTACTGGACAAGGGTGCGTTAGACATGATCATTCCACGTCATGAAATGCGTGACCGCCTGCATAACATTCTATCGATTTTGACTCACAAAGCAGCGTAATTGAATGTCCGCAAAATCTCTTTCAGAATGGCTCTCATATATTGAGAGCCAACACCCTTCAGAAATCGAACTAGGTCTTGAACGAGGCCTATCCGTTTTAGAAAAGCTTAATTTAGGCCGACCAAAAGTCAAAGTTATTACCGTAGCAGGTACTAATGGTAAAGGTTCTACCTGTACTATGCTGACCCGCTATTTAGTAGACGCTGGCTATAAAGTGGGAACCTACACCTCACCGCATTTTCTGCGCTTCAACGAACGTGTGTTGATCGATGGCGTAGAGTGTTCTGACGCACAGTTAGTAGAAGCCTTTGAGGTTATTGAAGAGGTTCGTGGTGACACACCGCTGACTTATTTTGAGTTTTCAACGTTGGCGGCGCTTTGGGTCTATGATCGCCTAGGGCTTGATTACTGGGTGCTTGAAGTAGGTCTAGGTGGTCGCTTGGACTCTGTTAACATGGTCGATACTGATTTAGCTGTAATCACGTCAATTGCACTGGATCATATGGATTGGCTAGGGGACTCGATCGAAGGCATTGGGCGTGAAAAAGCGGGCATTGCTCGTGCTGGTAAACCGGTAGTTAGTGGGGTAGTTAATCCTCCGCAATCAATCGCAGATGTCGCAGCGCAGACGGGTTCTCCTCTACTGCAAAAGAATGTTGATTTCAGCTTCACTTGCTATGACTCTTATTGGGATTGGCAAGGTCTTGAGCGATCTTTTGATGGATTACCGATACCCAAACTACCGATGGAAAATGCAGCGACGGTAATTGCTGCATTGTTACAACTGGATATTGAGGTGTCTCGAGAAAGCCTAGTATCTATGTTTGAAAAGGCGACCTTAATGGGACGCTTTCAGCAAGTTGCAACCACCCCAACATTATACATCGATGTAGCGCATAACCCAGAAGCGGCAGGGCAATTGAAGCAACAAGTGGCGCGCTTGAACACGCAGGCGATTGCTGTTTGTGGCATGCTGAAAGACAAAGACATTGGCAGTGTGATGTCGATCCTTAAAGACACTTTCTCTGAATGGCATTTTATCGATTTGCCGGGACCTCGTGGCGCTAAAGCTGCGGAGTTGGCAAAGTTCGTCAGTGAATCTCACTGCTATGACAATATCAGTGATGCGCTGGATGCAGCGAAGCAAGCAGCCTTAGCGCAATCTGCGACAGTCATTGTATTCGGTTCGTTTGTGACGGTGTCAGAATTTCTGTCAATTCAATAAGTGAAAGGTAAGGCTCATGTTGGATACTAAGTCGAAATATCGTTTGATTGGAGCGGGGTTGTTAATTGCTTCATCGGCTGTACTTTTGCCATTGGTTCTAGATGGTGAGCGTCCTGAAGAGCTTAATGTACAAATTTCTGTGCCTGAAAGACCGACTTTTCCTGAAGTGGCGATTGCTCCTGTTCAGCCAGTGGCGGAATTAGAAGAGCGCTCTTCAGTGCAGGAAGAGGAGCTGGATGTGAACAGCATTGAGTTGATCAATATTGAGTCTGAACAGCAGCCTAAGACGCAAGCTCCAACTCAGTCGCAGACGGTAGTTAAAGCACCTGAGCCGATTAAGACTGAGCCAACACCTAAACCAGTTGAAGTGAAGCGCGAGCTGGCTCCAGTTGGTGAGCGTTGGACATTACAGGTCGCGACTTTCGGTCAGCAAGACAATGCAACACGGACGCTGAAAAAGTTACAAGATGCAGGTTACCCTGCTTATGTAATGAGCTCTAATTCTCTCTATAAAGTGTTTGTTGGTCCTGAGCTAAAACGTGAAGCATCAGAACTGATGAAAGACAAAGTACTAAAAGAATTTAAGCTCAGTGGAATAGTTGTGAAATATTCACCTAATTCGTAATAGTTACTTGTTGAAAGCTTGGAATAAAGCGAGCTTTTGGTAAACTGCGCAGCATTAATTAAGAGGTAAGCGTGGAGCACATTCAATCGATTAGCACGTTAGATTGGGTCATTATTGCGGTGGTTGCGATTTCAACTCTTATTAGCTTGAAACGTGGTTTTGTAAAAGAAGTCATGTCTTTGGTTACTTGGGTGGTAGCATTTATCGTCGCCGTGAAGTTTACGGGACCTCTGCAAACGTTATTGATTGATCAGGTTCAAAACGATCAAATTCGTTATGTCGTTGCTTTTATTGCGCTCTTTATCGCGACTCTAGTTATTGGGGCGCTGATTAGTTTTACCCTCGGTTCATTGATTCAAGCAACCGGTTTAAGCAGTACTGATCGCGTTATTGGTATGTTATTTGGTTTTGTTCGAGGTGCTTTGGTTGTGGTGGCATTTGTCTCATTATTGAGCCTTAGCCCTGCAATTGAGAAAAGCGAGATGTGGAAGTCATCCCAGCTCGTACCGCAGCTCGTTATATTAAAAGATTGGGTACGTGACATGTTAGGCAAAGGAGGCGAGGCATTTGACTCGCCCCTTATAGAGCGTACTTTAAACAGTTAATCGCATTCTATGCGAAGTTATAAATAGACGGCGAAGTCGTTTCCCCAAATCACGAGGTATATATACATGTGTGGTATCGTTGGTGTCGTAGCCACGTCGATGGTTAACCAAACCATTTTTGACGCTCTCACGCTTCTTCAGCATCGCGGTCAGGACGCTGCTGGTATGGTTACAAGCCATAACGGATTATTATGCTTGCGCAAAGATAATGGTCCAGTGAGTGAAGTGTTTCGTACACGACACATGAAAAAACTGCACGGCAATATCGGTATTGGACACGCGCGTTACCCAACTGCGGGTACGTCTAGTTCTGCTGAAGCGCAGCCGTTTTATGTGAACTCCCCTTACGGTATTTCGTTGGCGCACAACGGCAACCTAACGAACACGGCTAAGCTTAAGCAAGAAGTGTTTGAATCGGATCTTCGTCATATTAACACCACCTCTGATTCAGAAGTGTTAGTGAATGTGTTAGCTCATGAGCTTCATGAAGAAGGGAAGTTAGTGCCAACACCAGACGATATCTTTAACGCGTTAGAGCGCGTTTATAAGCGTATCGAAGGTGGTTATGCGGTAGTAGCTTTGATTACAGGTTACGGCATTCTAGCATTCCGCGACCCAGACGGTATTCGCCCGCTTATTTACGGTTCTCGAGAAACCGAAAAAGGCATCGAATACATGGTAGCGTCTGAGAGTGTGGCCCTAGATGCTGCAGGCTTCAAGATTGAGCGTGATATTCGCCCAGGTGAAGCGCTTTTCTTTGATGTGAACCATAAGGTTCATCAGCGTCAATGTACTGAAGCGCGTCCGCCACGTCCATGTTTGTTCGAGTACGTATACTTTGCTCGTCCAGACACAGTGATTGATAACATCTCTGTTTACAAAGCACGTATCAACCAAGGTGATCGTTTGGCCGCTAAGATCAAACGTGAATGGCCAGATCACGATATTGATGTGGTTATTCCGATTCCTGATACGAGCCGTACTGCTGCATTGCAAATCGCTCAAGAGCTGAATATTCCGTTCCGTGAAGGTCTAGTGAAAAACCGTTACATTGGTCGTACCTTCATTATGCCGGGGCAGACAGTACGTAAGAAGTCAGTTCGTCAGAAGTTGAATCCAGTACCATTTGAGTTTAAAGATAAAAATGTACTGTTGGTGGATGACTCGATTGTACGTGGTACAACCAGCCAAGAAATTATCGAAATGGCTCGTGATGCGGGTGCGAAGAAAGTTTACCTTGCTTCTGCGGCGCCTGAAGTTCGTTACCCGAACGTATATGGTATCGATATGCCAGCCGCTACGGAATTGATCGCGCACAACCGTAATGTAGATGAGATTTGTGAATTGATCGGTGCAGATCGTTTGATTTTCCAAGATCTTGATGACTTAATTGCTGCATGTATCGATGAGAAACATTCTGATGTTCGTGAATTTGATACGTCAGTATTTGATGGTAAATACATCACTGGTAACATTAACCAAGCCTACCTTGATGGATTAGCTGAATCACGTAGCGATGCTAAGAAAGTTTCTGAAGAAGAAGCCGCAGATAGCGACCTAATGCACCCAATGTAATTCATTGGCTTAGTGCTAGTTTGTATTTGCAGATGCTAAGCCAGGTTTTACCTGGCTTAGTTGTTTTTAAAGAGTCAACTTGGAGTGACCCATGTCTGAATATAAAGATGCAACGCTCGCCATTCGAGCGGGTATTCGTCAAACCCAAGAGCAAGAGAACAGTGAAGCCATTTTTATGACCTCAAGCTTCGCTTACTCCAGCGCTGCAGAAGCGGCAGGTAAGTTTTGTGGTGAGCTAGACGGCAACGTTTACTCACGATTCACTAATCCAACGGTTGAGATGTTTGAGAAGCGTCTTGCTGCGTTGGAAAAAGGTGAAGCAGCAATTGCTACGTCCTCGGGTATGGCAGCATTGATGACACTGGGTTACTCACTTCTGAAAGCGGGCGACAAGGTTGTCTGTTCACGTAACATCTTTGGCTCAACAATTAAATTCTTTAATGCTTATATGGCAAAGTATAACGTTGAAATCGCCTATGTGGATGCAACGGATTACGAGGCATGGGAGCGCGAAATCGATAGTAATACGCGCCTATGTTACTTTGAAACGCCCTCTAACCCTTTGTATGAAGTGGTGGATGTTGCGAAAGTTGCAGAACTTGCTCATGCTAAAGGCGCGTTACTTTGTGTCGATACTGTTCTAGCAACACCTGCCTTACAGAATCCATTGACGCAAGGTGCTGACATTGTCATGCAATCGGCAACCAAGTTTATAGATGGTCAGGGGCGTTGTTTGGGTGGAGCTCTGATTTCCTCTAAAGAAATCGTGAGTCATTTTGTGGCCTTTATGCGTAGTGCCGGTCCCGCGATGAGTCCATTTAACGCATGGGTTTTGCTAAATGGTCTTGAAACGCTTAGTTTGCGAATGAAAGCGCATTCAGGCAACGCTCAGGCGCTAGCTGAATTCCTTGAGCAGCATCCTAAAGTATCGAAAGTGAACTACGGTGGTCTGCCTTCTCACAAGTACCATGAGCTTGCTAAAGCGCAACAGAAAGACTTTGGTGGCGTAATGTCATTTGAGTTAGAAGGCGGTCGTGAAGCGGCTTGGACGTTTATTGATAACGTTAAGTTAATGTCTATTACAGGCAATCTAGGTGACACCAAGACGCTTGTGACACATCCAGCCACAACCACTCATGGACGTTTAACGGACGAAGAGAAACAGGCTGCAGGGATTAAGGAAGGCTTAGTGCGCTTGTCTGTCGGACTAGAAGATATTGAAGACATTATTGCAGACGTTGAGCAGGCTTTGGCTAAGGTTTAATTAATCTTAATCTGTACATGTTTCATAAAGGCAGCTTGGGCTGCCTTTTTGTTTTTAATTCGGTTTTAATCTTCGTGCTGAGCTTCTGAGTCCAAGTCCAAGTGAAGTAATTCTTTTTCTTGCTCGATAAGTCTTTCATTAGCTGCTTTACGAAGCGCTTGCTTTTGGGTGGCCAAGACCAGAGTTTCGATAAACTCTCGCACTTTATCTTCCATCGCCGTAAATTGCCAACCCGAACGCTGCTCTAATTTATAGATAAGGCGCGCTTTGATTTTGCCAATTACTCTATCATCTTGATCAAGTATGAATCCGACTTGTTCGTCTAAGGAAGTAGGTAGGCTTGCGTTACTTTTCAAGGCCACGCCGTCCATGCTGATATCAAGACAGCCAAGCTTAAGCTCACCCTGATTAAACGATAGTTTATGGCCGACTGGTATCACCCTTACCGCATTGCGTCGCTCATTAGAGTGATAATCAAAGTTTGCATCTTCGGACATACTGCACTCCTGCAAAGAACACTAAGCTTAGTTCTTACTGATTGGCTTATCTTTATCACGTTGTAAGACAAATTCAACGCGTCGGTTCAAGGCGCGATGCTCTTCAGTGTCGTTTCTTACCAAAGGTATACTGTCGGCATAACCTGTTGCGGTCATGCGTTCAGGAGGGATGCCATTTTCCAAGAAGTAACGTAGGGTGGTGGTGGCGCGAATTGCGGAAAGCTCCCAGTTACTTGGGAAGCGCGAAGTATTAATCGGAATGTTATCTGTGTGTCCCTTTATGTTGATATCGTAATCTGGGTAGCGATTGAAAATACCTAATAATGTTTCATAAATAGGCTCGGCACTGTATAAAATCGTTGCTTCGCCCGATTCAAATAAAGAATGTCCATCAATGCGAATGGTAATTTTCTCGCCATCTTCAAACACTGCAACTTGACTCTCGAGCTGGTTGGCAACGAACTTGCTCATGACATCATTGGCAATTTCATTGACTTCTTCGCGTACCTCTTCATCGATTGGGTCTTTTGCGTATACCAGCTCTTGATTGGTCGCCATTTGTGGCTCCGCTGGTTTGATGGTCTCAGTGCCGCCACCAGAATATTTTAGTGGGTCTTGGCGTACTAGGGCGCCATTACTGTTCAATGCGATTTGAATAGACGAGAGGGCCGCCACAAGTGTGGTTTCAGTCATTCTTGAAAGGCTATAGAGCAGGATAAAAAATACTAGCAACAGCGACATTAGATCGGCAAAAGTAAATATCCAGCCAGCAGTCTCATCATCTTCTAAGAATGGGTCTATCATGATTAATCTCCACCACCGAGACCTACAGGCTTACGCTGATGAGCGGGAACATAAGAAGAAAGACGTTCATAAACCGCTAAGTAATTGTTGCTACCAAGTAAGCTCACCGTACCGTCGCGAATGATTTCTAGGGTTTGAATTTCTAGAATAGTACGAGCTTTTAATTTACCAGCAATGGGGTTGAAGATGACGGTGGCGAGTAATGATCCATAAAACGTGGTTAACAACGCCACTGCCATTGAGGGGCCAATGGTTTCTGGGTCATCTAGCTGAGCGAGCATTTGAATCAAACCAATTAATGTCCCCAACATGCCAAATGCTGGTGCATAAGTCCCCATTTTTTTGAAAACATCCTGAACCACATAGTGACGCATTTTTAACGAATCGATATCTGCCTGCAATGTCTTACGAATGTACTCTTCATCCGATGCATCGGAGGCCATGCCTAGCGCTCGTTTAAGAAAAGGAGAATCTGCATCAACGCGGCTAAGGGCTATCAGACCTTCTCGACGAGCGATCTTGGTTAATGAAAGCATGGTGGAAATCATGGCTTGCGGATCTTGCTTATCTTGAGCGAACACAATAAACATAGCTCTTAAGGCTGCCATGGTGTCTTTAAATTGGAATGTCACTAGCGTTGCTGCGATGGTGCCACCGATGACGATCATGATTCCAGGAATGTTGATAAAAATGCTGAAATCGCTGCTACCGTAAAAGATGGCGCCTACGATTAGTGCCAAACCAGAAATTATTCCTATAAATGATGCAAAATCCATCGATTAAACTACCTAATATCCGCAAAGTTTAAGGTGTCATTATGTAGAGCCAAAAAGCCCACGACAAGTGTTTAGCGTAAGTTTTTTGTATGGTTATTGTGCACACTTCATACTTTTTTTGTTTGTTTTACCCCTCTGTGGCCTAATACCAATAGGCAGGGGGTCAGAATTAACGTTAAGGGTGTGGCAAATGCTAAGCCACCAGCAATGGCGGTTGAGAGCTGCGTCCACCATTGCGACGAAGGCGCGCCAATGCTGAGCTGCTGATGAACAAAGTCTATATTGAGCTGAAATACCATGGGCATTAGTCCTAATATAGTGGTAATGGTCGTCAACATAACTGGGCGAAGGCGCTGTACTCCAGTTCGAATGGCCGCCTCTTTGACTTCCATCCCTTTGCGACGTAATCCATTAAACGTATCGATCAAAACGATGTTGTTGTTTACCACTACACCGGCCAACGCTATGGTGCCAACGCCACTCATAACAATGCCAAAGGGCTCGCCTTTTAATAGTAAACCGATAAAAACGCCCATTGTTGAAAAGATGACGGCACTCAAAATCAGTAAGCATTGAAAGAAGTTGTTAAACTGCGTCACCAAAATGATGGTCATAATAAAGAAGGCAACACCGAAGGCTTTCAACAGGAAACTGGCTGCTTTCTGTTGGTCTTCAGTATTACCACGAAACTCATATTGCAGGCTATCTGGCAGATCGGCTTGCTCGAGTTCTGCTCTTATCCCCTGAATAACTTGATCGACGACTAGACCATCTTGAACATCTGCAGAAATCTTAATCGCTAATTTACCATCTACTCGATGAATATAGCCCTGTTTAGGCGCAGCGTAGCGAGTCACAAAATTACTCACAGGTACGATGCCTTGACTGGTTGGGATATGCAGTTGGTCTAATTGATCTAGGGTTCGTTGATTGGTGGGGAAGCGAAGCATAATGTCGATTTTGTCATCCGCGCCTTCGGGTAAAAAGTCCCCAAGCTTAATGCCTGTAGTCACCAATTTGACGACATTGCCTAACATGTTGACATTAACATCGAATTTGCTGGCTTCTGCACGATCAATTTGTAAGCGCCACTCAATACCGTCTAAAGAGCGGTCGTCGTTGGCAGAAATGATGGCAGGGTGTTGTTGAAGGCGCTCTAATATTTGATCAGCAGCTTGATCAAGTACAGAGCTAAATTTTGAGCTCAATTGAAGCTCTATATCTGAACCTGATTGCGGCCCACCTTGCTCAACTTGTGTTGTGACTTTAATACCTCTGATTTGTTCTGTCTGCTCTCGGACTTCAGCAAGTACATCATTAGCTGAGGCACGTAGATTCCAATCAATAAATTCCATGGTGATGATGCCAATGGCATCAGGTGAAGCATTGTCTGGTGGTGTGGTGTAAGTTGTTGCAATGACGCTCTTAAATTCTTTGTGTTGTAAAATGAGTGCTTCTACTTGCTGTACATACTGATCTTTTTCTAGCAATGAATAATCACCACGTGCGCGAACCTCAAGGTTGGCCACTTCGGGTTCGACGGATGGGAAAAACTCTATACCTCTACCAAAGGCGACATAGATTGCGATCACCCCAAAAAGCATGAAAACGGCAACCAACAAAACACTCACTGGGCGCTCTACAAGACGCATTAACAAACGGCCATATTGACCAGTAAAGCCTTTTAATTGACTTAGATGACCATGCTCAGCGAGCTGCAGAGTTTGCAAAGCGGAAGCTGAGTAGCTTCCGGGTTTACCTATGATTGAGCCAAGTGTTGGCAATAAAATCAGTGCCATCAAAAGGGAGGCCGACAAGGTTGCAATGACGGTGATCGGCATATAGCGCATAAATTCGCCAACGATATCTGGCCAGAAGAGCAATGGCATGAAGACCGCCAGCGTGGTGGCGGTTGAGGCGATAATTGGCCAAGCCATACGTTGAGCGGCTGCGGAGTATGCAGTTCGTTTGTTGGCACCTTCGGCAAGCTTGCGGTCAGCGTATTCAGTGACCACGATTGCGCCGTCTACGAGCATGCCGACACTCAGAATTAATGCGAACAATACCACCATGTTAATGGTGAATCCTTGCAAGCTAAGAAACAGTATGCCCGTTAGAAAAGCACCTGGGATGGCTATACCTACTAACAATGCTGAGCGGATACCTAATGCCCAGACGATTACGATCATCACTAATAAGGTGGCTGCTAGAACGTTATTAAATAAGTCGTTCAACGAGGTTTCAATTTCCTCTGATTGATCTTGAGTAACGCTGAACTGTACGCCATCAGGCCATGAAGCCTGACTTTCACGAACAATCTCTTTAACAGAATTAATGGTATCAATAATATTGGCGCCGACTCGCTTTGAAACAGCAAGGGTGATGCTAGGCTGCCCATTTACGCGAGCAAAGTTGTTTGGGTCTTCAAAGGTAAGTTCACCATTAGCAATGTCTTTCACCCGAACAACTTGCTGACCAGATATCTTAACTGGCAGCTCCATGATGTCTTGTTCGGTTTTTAATAGGCCTGGTACCTTAATTGGAAATCGACCCGCGCCAGTATCTAAATTGCCTGCCGCTACCAGCTTATTATTGTTCGATAGAAGCGCTGCGACTTCTGAGAGATTTAAGCCATAGCTGTCCAGCTTTTGTTGGTCGATAATGATCTCTGCTTGTTGCTCTCGATCTCCATTAATCTTGGCCTCCAGCACACCTTCAACGGCTTCAATATCATCTTGTAAGCGATTGGCTACTCGGCTAAGAGTGGCGAAGTTTACGTCACCAAAAAGGTTAATGCGAACGACCGGAAAGGTAGATAGGTTAATTTCAGTAACCGTGGGCTCATCGGCATCGCTTGGGAGCTCGCTCTTAGCGCGATCAATTTTATCTTTGGTGTCAATAATAGCCTGATCAATATCAGTACCCGATTGAAACTCAAGGATAATCGAAGCATGTCCCTCGGATGCGGTAGAGCGAAGTTCCTTTAATCCTTCGACGCCCCGTAACTCTTGTTCAAGAGGATGTACCAACAGGCTATCCGCATCCTCAGGTGATATACCTTCAAGCGTCACTGACACATACGCCATCGGGATGGTGATGTCCGGGGTACTTTCTTTTGGGATTTCTATATAGGAAACCGTTCCGGATAAGATAATTAAAGCAAATAACAAGAGTACGGTACGAGATCGGGTCAGGGCCGCATCGATCACAGTTCTCATAGTTGTTTTCCTTGTATGATCTCAGCATCTACATGATCGCCAGCTTTTACAAATCCCTGTCCCGCTGTAATTACAAAGGCTCTATCCTCAAGTCCAGTGATCCAAACTTTATCTTGCTCGGCACGTACAATGGATACCTGATGTTGTTCAACCCTATCTCCATTAAGGATTTTGATAGACATTTGTCCACTATCATTAATGCTCAATAATGCCGGTGATACGGAGTGCGCTTTGACTTTTTCTAAGTGCAAGATAATCTCGGCGCTGAGGTTGCTGGGAATAAATTCTTGTGTGTCGTCCAATGTAATCTCAATGGGAATGGCGCGTGTTTGGCTATCCGCCATGCTGCTCATATAGCTAATTTTACCGTGCCATTTTAAGTCTTGAATAATCACATCTGCTGCAGAGTCTAGCTGAACGCTACGCGCATAATTCTGTGGCACTTGGGCCGCTATTTTCATCGGGGTGACATCAACCATCATGGCAACCTGATCTCCTACACTCAGCCATTGATTTGGTTGAATTGAAAACTCGTTCACGATGCCACTAAAGGGGGCTAGTACTTGGCTGTTTTCAAGATCAATTTCAAGGTCGGCAAGATCGGCTCTGGCACTTGCTAAGGCAGCTTCAGCGGTGGCAAGGCTAACCTTTGAGGTTAATCTTTGGTCGGTCAGACGTTTGACGCCTTCAAGCTCCAATGATCTTTGTTTGAGTAGCGCTCGTGCTTGGAGGATGTTTTTTTGTAAGCTTCGATCATCGATTTTAATTAATGTTTGATCGGCATTAACTCGGTCGCCTTTTTTTATCAATACATCGGTGACACGGCCAGCCAGTTGACTGTTAACAGTTAAAGTTGTGTTGGCGATTGTGTAGCCACTCAGGCGCAATGTCTGTGAAATCCATTGAGCATGTTGTTCTTTGGCGCTGACTTTAAAAAGGCTTTTAGTAGAGCTTTGCTCAGTATCAATGGTGCTAACCCTTGGTTTGCTTGAAGGCTCATCCGTTTGTGCTTGCACAATGCCGTGTTCACCGCTAAATAACCAAATTGTGGCTATGACTCCCATCCCGATTGCAATGATAGGGCCAAGTTTGTTACTGAAATCCATGTACTGCTCCAAAGCATTCGAGTGGTAGAGTTTGCGTAAATTATAAACACCTCACCCGCAAGACTGACACTCGTTTATTCGCTAAATTGATAACTTTATAACAATCGGCCAATTGAAAGCGGCGAAAATCCTGCTTCTTTTAAAGGAAATTTATTAAAAATCAACGTAAAAACGCGGCTGTTGTTAATTTTTTCGCCGGAACAGTGGTAACATTGCGCCATCAAATTGACCCTGTTTTTACGGAATACTATGAGTTTATTAACACTCGACCAAGTGAGCGTGGCTTTCGGCCATCATCCGTTGTTAAGTAAAGTCAGCTTTTCAGCTGAAGCTGGAGAGCGTGTTGCCATCATCGGCCGCAACGGCGCTGGCAAATCTACCTTTTTAAAAATCATTGCAGGTGAAGTCATTCCAGATGAGGGAGTGATACGCGTTGAAGGTGGTATGCGCGTTGCGCAATTGCCTCAAGAATTACCCGAAGCAAACAATAAAACCGTTCGTGAAGTTGTCAGTGAAGGGGGCGGTGATATTCATCTCTTGATGCAACGCTACAATGAATTGCTCGCGGACTATGATGAAGCTCATCATGACGAGTTGGCTCGGATTCAAAATGAATTGGACAAGCGTCAGGGCTGGGACTTAGATCAACGAGTGAATCATATGATTCAGCGTTTGGCGTTGCCAGCAGATAAACTTATGTCTGAATTGTCTGGTGGCTGGCGTCGTCGAGTAATTTTAGCGCAAGCGTTGCTGTCTAATCCTGATGTGTTGTTATTGGATGAGCCTACCAACCATTTGGACGTCCCTACCATCGAGTGGATGGAGAGCCAACTAAAGCAATTCCGTGGCTTGATTCTGTTTATTACACACGACCGTCGTTTCCTTGAAAACCTAGCCAACCGCATCATTGAATTGGATCGCGGTAACATGCTGTCATTCTCTGGCAACTTGACAGCCTTCTTAGATTACAAAGAAAAGTTGTTGGAAGAAGAAGAGCGAGCTAACGCTTTATTCGATAAAAAACTTGCCGAAGAAGAAGCTTGGATTCGCCAAGGTATTAAGGCTCGTCGTACCCGTAACGAAGGCCGTGTTCGTGCCTTAAAAGCACTGCGTGAAGAGCGTAAAGAGCGAGTTAACCGCCAAGGTACCGCGAAGATGGCGCTAGACAGTAAAGAAAAGTCTGGCAAGTTGGTGGCCGAGTTCACGCAAGTGGCGCATTCGTTCGGCGACAAAGTCATTCTTCAGCCAATGGATCTTGTGGTTGGTCGTGGTGATCGTATCGGTCTAATCGGTCCTAACGGTTGCGGCAAGAGTACCTTCTTAAAAATTCTTTTAGGTCAGCTAACGCCGAACCAAGGTACTGTTCGTCAAGGTACAAAACTTGAGATTGCTTACTTTGATCAGCTGCGTGACCAGTTAGATCCAGAGAAAACTGTGGCGGATAACGTTGGTGAAGGCAAAGACACCATCGAAATCAATGGTCAAAACCGTCACATTATCGGCTATCTACAGGACTTCTTGTTCCCGCCAGAGCGTGCTCGTACTCCGGTAAAAGCCCTATCTGGTGGTGAGCGTAACCGTGTTTTACTGGCCAAACTGTTCACGAAGTCTGCCAATCTATTGGTTTTAGACGAACCGACTAACGATCTAGATGTAGAGACGTTAGAGCTTCTAGAAGAGCTACTAATGAACTACGACGGTACTCTACTGCTAGTGAGCCACGACCGTGCGTTCCTAGACAACGTTGTCACCAGTACCATCGCTTTTGAGGGTAACGGTAAGGTGCAAGAATATGTTGGTGGCTACGAGGATTGGATTCGTCAAGGGGGCAAATTTCCGGATGAATCCACTGCTGAGGTTGAGAAACCAGTGAAGGCAGAAAAGAAATCCGAAGCACCAAAAAAAGCTGCGGAGCCAGCAAAGCCTAAGAGTAAATTAAGCTACAAACTTCAACGTGAGTTTGATTTGATGCCTGATTTGATCGCTGAGCTTGAAGAAACATTAGAAGAGCTTGGCAATATTACCGCCGCCGCAGATTTTTACACCGGTGATCAGGATAAAGTTCAGGCAACCTTAGCCAAGCTTGCTGAAACCGAACAAGCGCTCGAGAATGCGATGGAACGTTGGGTCGAGCTTGAAGAAATGCAAAACGGATAATCACTATGGCAGATGAAATTAAATCGATCGGCTTTGTATCGCGTTTTTTTGGCGCGTTTGGCCAGTTTTTCAAATACATGGGCAATGGTCAGTACGCAGCTCGCTGTTCAGCTGTGAGCAACGGACAAAAATTTGCTTCGGAAGTAGAGCCTGAGGTCATCACAAAAACGGTAGAAGTTGTGAAAGAAGTCGAGGTGCAAGCACCAAAACTTGATACCGTCAGTGAGGATGGTGCGCTTCAGCTTCTTCAATTGTTGCAACAAGAAGCACGTTTTATTGACTTCGTTAAAGAGAGTATTGAAGGCTACAGCGATGCAGACGTTGGTGCCGCAGCGCGTCAAATTCATGCGGGTTGTGCAAAAGTCGTAAACCAATACTTTACCGTAGATGTGGTTAATGCCGCGCCGGAAAATAGCCGTGTTGAAGTCGCTGCTGGCTACGATCCTAAAGCGATCAAGCTAGAGGGACGCGTACAAGGTGAAGGCCCTTACGCAGGCACTTTGATTCATCCAGGTTGGCAAGTGACCGCAACCAACCTACCAAAAGTTTCTAACACAGACAGCCTACATATTTTGGCGCCTGCGGAAGTAGAGGTTTAAGTGGCACAGTATTTTATTGGTATCGATCTGGGTACCACACACTCAGCAGTGTTTTATGCAGAACAGGGCGAAGATGCGAGCCTACAACAATTATTAATTCCACAATTGACAGCCGCTGGCCGTGTGGAAGAGTTGGCATTACTACCATCTTTTGCTTACTTTCCTCATGCAACGGAATTTTTAGAAAGTGACCGTCACTTACCTTGGGGTAAGGTCGATGTGATCGTGGGTACATTGGCACGTGAGCTCGGTGGTAAGTCACAAGGTCGAATGGCGCAGAGCGCGAAAAGCTGGTTGTGCCACACTCGTGTCAATGCCGATGAACAAGTATTACCCGTTGATGCAGTGGAAGAAGTTGAAAAAGTTTCTCCGGCACAAGTCACTGAGTGGTACATCGAACATCTGGTTAATGCGTGGAATCATAAATTCCCTGATGCGCCGATGGCGAACCAACAGGTGGTTATCACAGTACCGGCTTCCTTCGATCCAGCGGCTCGTGCCATCACAGAAAATGCTGCCAACAAGGCTGGCCTTCGCGCTCGTTTGATTGAAGAGCCATTGGCAGCCTTTTATGCTTGGTTGGCTGATCAGCCAAAATGGACCGACTCCCTAAACGTTGATGATCATATTTTGGTGGTTGACGTAGGCGGTGGTACGACAGACTTGTCATTGATCCAAGCGGTAGACCAAGAGGGCAGTCTTGGTCTGGAGCGTGTTGCCGTAGGTCGTCACATCCTTTTAGGTGGTGACAACATGGATATGACGCTGACTTATCATCTGGCGGGGCAGCTAGCACAGCAAGGCACACAGCTAGAGCCGTGGCAAATTACTGGCTTAACACAAGCTTGCCGTGAAGCCAAAGAACGCTTGCTAGGTAATCAAGATTTATCAGAAGCCACTGTTGTTGTGCCAAGTCGTGGACGTAGTTTGTTTAACAACAGCATTAAGGCAACGCTTACTCAAACAGATGTTCAGCAGCAATTGCTAGCGGGGTTCTTTCCGTCTGTAACACTTGGTGATCGTGCTCAATCAGCGCCGCGCTCAGGGTTTGCGGCGATCAACCTTGATTACGAAGCGGATCCAGCCATTACGCGTCATATCTCGGAGTTTCTTGCGACGGTTGAAGTTGTTCCTAATAAAGTCTTGTTAAACGGTGGTGTATTTAATGCCAAGCCGATTCGAGACCTACTAGAGCAACGGCTACAGGAAATGTTAGGTGAACATACCGAGCTGACCATGCTTACGCCTGCGCATCTTGATTATGCTGTTGCTAAAGGGGCAGCCTTCTATGAGAAAGTACAGCAAGAAGGCGGTGTTAAAGTTAAGAGCGGCCTTGCTGCGAATTACTACATTGGTGTAGCAAGCCCTATGCCTGCGATTCCTGGGATGGCGCCGCCAGTAGACGCACTGTGTGTGGCACCGTTTGGCTTAGAAGAAGGCTCGGACGAGCAAATACTGCCGAATGAGTTTTCTCTTGTGGTGGGTGAGACCGTGACATTCCGCTTTTTCCAATCACAGGGCGCTGAAGCGGATACATTGGGTAAAGTGATCCCTTCATTCTCTGTGCCCGCATTGAGTGAGCTAAGTCCGTTATCGATTGCGTTGGATGCAGGTCATTACCAAGAAGGTGACATGGTGCGCATCCGCCTGTCCGCGCGAGTAACAGAGTTAGGCTTGTTGTTACTGCAGGCTCACGATGTGAAATCAGACTTGGTATGGACTATCGAATTCCAAGTTAGGGAGTCTTAATGTCAAACGCTCGATATCGTATTGGTATTGATTTAGGCACGACAAATTGTGTGGTGTCTTACCTTGCGGCGGGCGAGAAAGAGCCCAAATTGTTGGAAATACCTCAGTTTATGGTCGATGGGTCTGTTCGCCCATCGACCCGTTTACCAAGTGCTGTGTATCTTCTGGCTAAAGATGAGATGGGTAAAATCGAGCCTGTCTTGCCTTGGCGTGGACAGGCAACGGATGTGATTGTGGGGCATGGTGCACTCGAGCTAGGACAGCGCCGTTCAGGTCAATTAGTTCAGAGCGCTAAGAGCTGGTTGAGTCACCGTCAAGTGGATCGCCGTGAAGCGATTTTACCTTGGGGTAGCGAAGCGACACGCAAAATCAGTCCGCTGCAAGCCAGTGTGTTTATCTTGGCGCACATTCGTGGCGCGTGGAATCATGCCTTTCCTAGTGCACCAATTGAAAAACAAGATGTAGCGCTGACATTGCCAGCATCTTTTGATGAAGAAGCGCGCGCATTAACCCTTGAGGCGGCACAACAAGCCGGTTTTGGCGAGCTTTATTTATTAGAAGAGCCTCAAGCGGCCTGTTACCACTTTATCCGTAATCAACAAAATCTTGATGTTTTAGCGCAAGGTAAGATGCTGTTGGTGGTGGATATCGGTGGGGGAACCACAGACTTTAGCTTGGTCCGTATTGATACGACAGGCCAAGGTAAGACTAGCCTTAAGCGTGTCGCG
This sequence comes from Marinomonas fungiae, assembly GCF_001418205.1. GTDB lineage: Bacteria > Pseudomonadota > Gammaproteobacteria > Pseudomonadales > Marinomonadaceae > Marinomonas > Marinomonas fungiae. The sequence continues at coordinate 267,121 of NZ_LIQF01000003.1, forward strand.
GTGGGCGATCATTTATTACTAGGTGGCGATAATCTAGACCAAGCCTTAGCTTATCAACTGGATCCAAGACAGATTTCATCATTATCTGCTTCGCGCTTAGCTGCTTTGGTTCAACAAACTCGTAAAGCAAAAGAAAGCTTGCTTGGCGCTGATGCTCCTGACTCTGTTACGTTGACGGTGCTTGGTGGTGGTAGTCGCTTAATTGGCGGATCGCAGAAATTTACCGTCGAGCGAGCGCAATTAGTCGAGCAAGTTGAAACTGGTTTTCTTCCCCTTGAATCCTTCAATGCTGTTGTACAAAAGAGTGACTATGCGGTTCATACGTTAGGATTACCTTACGAAAATGATGCCGCCTTTACGCGCCATTTGGCTGCGTTTCTGCGCTCGCATCACACTGAAATTGAATCAGCCACTGGGTCTTGTATGCCAGATGTGGTGTTGTTTAACGGCGGCTTGTTTAACAGTGACTTGTTGAAAGGGCGAGTTCTTGAACAGTTAAATCAATGGTCTGATAAGCCTTTGATTGTTTGTGATTCCTCTGAGCCAAATGATGCGGTAGCAAAAGGTGCCGCCCAGTATTTACGCTCGCTAGCAGGTGAATCAGAACGTATCGAAAGTGGTGTTGCGCACAGTTTGCTGTTGAAACTCGCAGACGGTCAATTTCTAGGGTTATTACCCAAGGGAACCCCCAAAGAAGAGCTTGTTAAGCTTTCACAGTCGTTCAAAGTGAGAATGGGTGAGCAAGTTCAGTTCCCTCTATATCGTTGTGATGATCATTTGAACTGTGAGATTGGTGAGCTAAAAGCAGATCAAGATGGCTTGCATTTCGTCTCCAATTTAGTCACTGAATTGGATGGCAAATTCGATGCTGATGTCGTTGATGTGGCATTAACGGCCACCATGACAGAAGTGGGTATTCTTAAAGTAGAACTGAGCTCCAACAGTTTCGATAATCATTGGGTCTTGCATTTTGGGGTTGCAAAAACGTCTGAAGAGCAATCAGATAATGATCAAGATGGCCCTTTGCATAGCAATATGGGGCAGGCAGAAGAGCATTTAGTTAAGTGCTTCTCCACTGCGGGCCAGAAAGAGTACCCAGATTTAGTAAAATCACTTAAACAGGATTTAGATCGTTTGCTTGGCGACCGTGATGAATGGAATCTGGCAACGTCTCGTCGATTGGCGGATAAACTTCTGGCTGTTAAAGGTGGACGAACCAAATCAGCGCAACATGAGCGTCAATGGTTGCAGCTTATCGGCTTTTGTTTGCGTCCTGGTTATGGTGCTTTGGGGGATGACGCTCGTATAGAGCAGACGATGAATGCGACTAAGCAAGGACCGAAGCATGATCAGGCTCCTGTTTGGGGGCAGCATTGGACCTTATACCGACGCATTGCTGGTGGGCTATCAGAAGTCGTACAAGAGAGTTTGTATAAGCAATTTGCGCAATATTATTCTCCGGCTGGGCAGCGCTCACGCGATAAGCAAAAGGCGTTAGCCACCAAATCCAGTGATGACATGATTCGTATGGTAGGGGCTTTAGAGCGATTACCGAAAGAGCGCAAGTTAGAAACCATTGACTGGCTGTCTAAGCGTTTGAAGAAATCATCAGAGCCTGATACGGCTTGGTGGTCAGTGGGTCGTTTGGCATCTCGACGTTTGCTTTTAGACGAAGAGCAAAACAAGCTTGATGAATCTTTGGCTATTAAGCTTGTGCAAGACAGTTTGAAAGAAGATTGGAAAAAACGTAAGCAAGCAGGTCTGGCCGCAGTATTGATGGTTCAGCCTAGTAAAGATGAAGATAGCAAGGAATTGAAAGGGTTGCGTAAAAAGGTCGTCGACAAGTTGAAGAAGGACAAATGTCCAGCCCAGTGGTTACAGCGTTTGGAGTCCGAAAGCACCGAATTTAGTGATATTGAACTGTCAAAACTGGTTGGCGAAACGTTACCTCTTGGTCTATCTTTAAATTAAGTCTGCTGTTAAGCAGAACTTATTCACCCAGAGTGAACCCAAAGGGGAAAGCAAGGCGCTTTCCCCTTTTTATTGTGTATTGGAGTATGAATTCAAGGAGTTGTAATGCAAAAGGTAACCAGTGCCGCGGCAATACTAGGTGGTAGTTTGTTGGTGGGGTTGTTAGGTCTAGGCTGGATAGTGAATAAGACGGCAAATGAACTAAAATCCTATGAGCGAAGTGTAACGGTTAAAGGGCTTGCTGAGAGTGAGGTCACAGCCAATGTGGCGATTTGGCCAATTCAATTCACGGTTGCCTCGAATAATTTAGAACAGCTTTATGCGGATGTTGAATCTAATACCCAGAAAATATCTGCTTTCCTAAAGCAAAACGGCATCCAAGAAGACGAGGTGACGCTCAGTCCACCCACTATTGTTGATAAATTAGCACAGCAATATGGTAGCAATGGGCGTGCAGAATTTCGTTATAATGCGAATCAACGTGTTACGGTTTATAGCAGTGATATTAATACGGTGCGCGTTGCTCAAACTAAATTGTCGGAGCTTGGTAAACAGGGGGTCGTATTGTCTGGCGATATGTATGATTCTCGTACGGAATATTTATATACAGAATTGAATACAATTAAGCCTCAAATGGTCGAGCAGGCCACACAAAATGCTCGAGAAGTGGCTGAAAAATTTGCGGCCGATTCGAATAGCCGCCTAGGTAAAATTAAGCAGGCATCGCAGGGACAATTTTCCATTTCAGATCGCGATCAGAATAACCCGCACATTAAAAATGTACGGGTTGTTTCAACAGTGACATATTATCTTGTTGATTAGATTTGGTGGCTATCAAGGTAGAGCAAGGGGTTGTTTAGCAACCAAAATCCCATTGCAGTCGCAATAGATATGGTCCCCGTTTTCAATCGTAATACCTGCGAAATTAAGGGTCTTGCCGACTTCGCCAAGCCCCTTTTTTTCGGTTGGCATAGGATGAGCGCAAAGTGCTTTTAAACCTAGATGTACTTTTGCTTGAGCGGCAACATCACGAATCGCCCCATGAATTACGACACCTTCCCAGCCATTTTCAGCCGCTTTCTCGGCTAGCATGTCTCCAAGCAAAGCTCGTCGGCGACTGCCTCCACCATCAACAACCAGTACCTTACCTTGTCCAGGTGTCTGCACCAGTTCTCGAACACGGCTATTATCTTCGAAGCAATAAACGGTAACGACTTCACCATGAAAATGATCGCGTCCGCCAAAGTCTTGGAAAATGGGCTCAGCAATTTGTACGTGGCTAGAATAGAGGTCACATAAATCAGGCAGGATGTCTTTCATAAGGGCGTCCAGAGTGATGAATAATGTTAATCACTCTAGAAGCATCTGACGCAGGGCGCTATAGCGCCTCGTTTATGTTTAATATTTAGAGATTATTCTACTTCTAAATCACTTAGATCCAGAAGATCGTGGCTTGCTGCAAGCTGTAGAAGGCTCATAATTTGTTCATCGGGGCTTAATAGATGCAGTGGTGTGCTGTCTCCTTGCTCTTCACGAGCGCGGTGCAGGTTGATGTCACGCTCACTGAACCATTGCTCGATGGAAAGTACTTCAAAGGCGGGATCTAAGCCTTTGGTGTCGTATAATGCTTCTACCAGTGTTTCAACGGTTTCTGCATCTACTGCGTAAAAGGTGTCGGTATCCAGTTCAGCAGCCCATTCATTAAGAATGTCCTGAGCTTCATAACCAAATTCGTAAAGTTGTTGCTCGTCTAGGTTTTGTAGATTGGGTTCAATTGAATGCTCGTGTAGCCAGTCGTCGTCTGGCGTTACCAAAACTTCTTTAACCTGTCCATCGTGTGTGGACCAGGTAAATAGCAATGGAAAGTGCGGTTCGTCGGTAGAGTTAGCGACAGCGCTTATGAATATGGGTAAACTTGCCATAATGAAATTTAACAGCCTAGCGTAAAGGAAGAATGAATGACTAGCCGACTCAAAATCAGCAGTTTCTTTGATGGCGGTAATATCGAAGTGATCGACGCCACAGAGCCGGATAATATTAGAGTAAATATACCTAAAGATACAAACTCTGATTTCTTCCAATGGTTCTATTTCCGTTTACAGGGCGGTATGGGTGAGCAATGTATCATTCGTTTTGAAAATGCTGCCGATGCAGCGTTTGCCGAAGGCTGGGATGGTTACCAAGCGGTGGCCTCTTATGATCGTGAGCATTGGTTCCGTGTACCAACGGAATACGTCGATGGCGTTTTAGTCGTGACTCATACACCTGAGCAGGACAGTGTTTACTACGCCTATTTTGCGCCGTACAGCTATGAACGTCATCTTGATATGTTGGCATGGTCAGCCAGCAATGAGGACTGTGTTACCCACCATATTGGTGAAACGGCAGAAGGTCGTGATATCACCATGCTTGAAATCAGCAAAACTCAAGGTTTAGCTAAGAATATCTGGATCATTGCACGTCAGCATCCAGGGGAAACCATGGCCGAATGGTTTATGGAAGGCTTGCTCGAGCGCCTATTTGATGAGTCCCATCCAGTGGCTCGTGCGTTGCTAGAGCAATGTCGCTTTTACATCGTGCCAAACATGAACCCCGATGGTGGCGTTCACGGTAATCTGCGAGTCAACAGCAAAGGGGTGAACCTAAATCGAGAATGGAAGCGCGCGACACAAGAGCGCAGTCCTGAGGTGTTGGCGGTACAGAAGAAAATGTCTGAAACCGGTGTTGATCTGTTTCTAGACATCCATGGCGATGAAACCCTGCCGGTGAACTTTGTTGATGGTTGTGAAGGTGTACCTAATTTCGATCAGCGTATGGCGGAAATGGAGGCTATCTTTGAAGAAATTTTTACCGCCGTCAGTCCAGATTTCCAAAACGAAATTGGTTACGAAAAAGTCCGTTACGGTGAAGAGACCCTCACAGTGGCATCGAAGTGGGTAGGTAATACCTACCGTTGTTTATCGCTTACACTGGAAATGCCCTTTAAAGACAATCAGAACCTTCCTGATGAAGTGGTAGGGTGGTCTCCAGAGCGTTCTAAGATCCTCGGTGCGGATGTGTTGTACCCGATTTACCACGTGGTCAACAGTGAGCATATGAAGGGCGATTAATCGCCTTTCTCTTCTCGAGTGCGGTCTGGTTGTGCGAGCATAAAAAAGCCGAGCTAGCAGCTCGGCTTTTTTGATTCTTACTGACGCTCGGATTAACCGCGGCGTAGGAAAATGGGGCGTGGATCCGCCACATCGCCTTGGTAAGCCACATTAAATGGTTTGTTTAGTGTTAAAGCAATCTCTAGGTTCACGTCTTCCGCGAACTCAAAGCTGTTGAAACCGCAGCGGATCAAGTAGCCTTGCTGGTCAGCCATAAAGCCACCTAACGCGCGGATTTCACCTTGGTAGTTCAAGCGTTCACGTAGTAGGCGAGCGTAGCTGAAGCCACGACCATCCATAAACGTTGGGAAGTTCACGCCGATAACATCGAATTGGCTTAAATCAACGCCAGCAAGCGGTTCAACGCCTTCACCTGCATCGATCCAGATACCTGCAACTTTGCCGATGCTGTCTTGGTTATCTAGCCATTTTTGCATTGGTACGATAGCGTTTTCAGTTGCTGTCGCGTCAGCGTCTTGTTGCCATACGTAAGTGTTTTCGACGATTTCGCCGTTTTTAATTAGCTTTGGCATATGCGGCCTCTTTAAACGGTGCCATCCCAATACGGCGGAATGTGTCAATAAAGCGTTCTTCGTCACTGCGAGCAGAAATGTACACACCGATGATCTTCTGGATCACATCAGCAATTTGCTCTTGTGCGAAAGATGGGCCAAGGATTTTGCCGATAGACGCATCGTGACCAGACGCACCACCAAGTGATACTTGGTAGAACTCTTCGCCTTTCTTATCAACACCTAGGATACCGATGTTACCCACGTGGTGGTGACCACAAGCGTTCATACAGCCAGAGATGTTTAGGTCAACTTCACCAATGTCGTATAGGAAATCTAGGTTGTCGAATGACTCTTGGATTTGCTCAGCGATTGGAATCGATTTCGCGTTAGCAAGACCGCAGTAGTCGCCACCAGGACAACAGATCATGTCTGTCAGTAGACCTAGAGTTGGGGTGGCAAAGCCGTTTTCTTTAGCTGCTTCCCAAAGTTCGATCAATTGATCCTGACGAACATCTGCCAGTACCAAGTTTTGCTCGTGACTTACACGTAGTTCGCCGAAGCTGTATTGGTCAGCAAGGTTAGCGGCTTTTTCCATTTGATCTGCCGTCGCATCACCTGGCGCTTGACCTGGTTTCTTAAGCGATAGCGTCACAATACGGTAGCCGGGCTTCTTGTGCTCAAATGTGTTGCGTTCATACCAGCGAGCGAAGCCATTGCTTTCAGCAAGTTTTGCCGTCAATTCAGCTGGCTGATCTTCTAGCACTTCGTATGCAGGCTCTGTGAAGAAGCTAGCTAGACGATCGAATTCACTCATAGGCACAGTGCTTTCTGTGCCGCGTAGGTGTTCCCATTCAGCGTCAACACGCTTACGGAATTCTTCAATACCTAGTGCTTTAACTAGGATCTTGATGCGTGCTTTGTACTTATTGTCACGACGACCTTGTTGGTTGTAAACGCGGATAATGGCGTCTAGGTACGTGAGTAGGTCAGCACGTGGGATGAATTCTGAAATCGTTTCACCCACCATTGGTGTACGGCCAAGGCCACCACCAACGATGACTTTGAAGCCGATTTCGCCAGCATCGTTCTTCTTAAGGTGAAGACCGATATCGTGTACCTGTGTTGCCGCACGGTCAGCAGACTCTGTCGCACATACAGCAATTTTGAATTTACGTGGTAGGAACGCAAATTCTGGGTGGAAGGTAGACCATTGGCGGATCAATTCACAGTATGGACGTGGGTCCGCTACTTCGTCAGAAATGACACCCGAGTACTGGTCTGTAGTCGTGTTACGAATACAGTTACCGCTGGTTTGTACAGCGTGCATTTGAACTTCAGCTAGTTCCGCTAGGATATCTGGCACATCCTCAAGTTTAGGCCAGTTCAACTGAAGGTTTTGGCGCGTACTAAAGTGACCGTAGCCGCGGTCGTAACGGCGTGAAATATCAGCAAGAGTACGTAGCTGAGTACTTGACACCATGCCATATGGGATCGCAACACGTAGCATTGGTGCGTAGCGTTGGATGTATAGGCCATTTTGTAAGCGTAAAGGAAGAAACTCTTCTTCTTTAAGCTCTTTATTCAGGTAGCGGCGAGTTTGGTCGCGAAATTGCGCAACACGCTCTTCCACTAGCTGCTGGTCAATTGCGTCGTATTGATACATAAAAGACTGAACCGTTGTTGTATAAATTCTTAGGTAGACTAAATCTACCAAAATTCCTTTATTCCTAAAATGAATATTTATCTATATCTTTAAAAATAAATCGACTAACAACATTGGCACAAATATCCAAATACGAAAAAATACCTTAGTTTTTTACTAGGTCTTCTGTTTTGCCTTGAGAGTGCGGTAACATACCCTCATAGACACATCACACGTTTATTAAGGGTGAGTATGAACATTACAATTACTGATAGTGCACAAGAATATTTGTCTGGCTTGCTAGATAAGCAAGGTGTAGAAGGCATGGCTGTGCGTATCTTCATCCAACAACCTGGCACGCCATATGCTGAAACATGCCTAGCTTACTGCCGTCCAGAAGAAGTGGTTGAATCTGATGAAGTGCTGGATCTGCCAAAACTCCGTGTCTACATGGAAGTGAACTCTGTACCTTTCCTAGATGAAGCTTTCGTAGATTACGCGACAGAAAAAATGGGTGGACAGCTAACGATCAAGGCTCCTAATGCGAAAATGCCTAAAGTGAGTGCTGACAGCCCAATCGAAGATCAAATTAACTACGTACTGTACTCTGATATCAACCCAGGTCTTGCCGCTCACGGTGGAGATGTGAAGTTGGTTGAAGTACTTGAAGGCGGTGTTGCGGTATTACAATTTGGTGGTGGTTGCCAAGGTTGTAGTGCAGTCGATCTAACTCTGAAAGAAGGTGTTGAGAAAACCCTAGTAGAGAAGGTTCCTGGTCTAACAGCGGTGAAAGATGCCACTGACCATACGGTTACCGATAACGCCTTTATGTAATTTTGCATTAAGCAAAAATGACATATTAAAAATGGAGCCGATTGGCTCCATTTTTATTGCTAACGTTTTCGCTTATGAGCGAGGGCGTTTTGGTAGTACGTCTCTTAGAGACTCTGCCATTTCTAGCAGTGTCTTCTCAGTTGTGTCCCAATCAATGCAGGCATCAGTGATCGATACGCCGTATTGCAAGTCGGCAGTGTTTGCTGGCACCTTTTGGTTGCCCCAACCGATATTACTTTCAATCATTAGGCCCATGATGGAATTATTGCCATCAAGGATTTGACGCGTTGCATCCAATGCCACTTCTGTCTGGCGCTCAGGTTTCTTAGCAGAGTTCTCGTGCGAGCAGTCCACCATGATGTTGTGCTTTAGGCCTGCTTTGGTTAGTTCCGCTTCGCTTGCAGCAATGTGTTCTGCACTGTAGTTAGGTAGACCGTTACCGCCACGTAAAACTAGATGGCCATACTCATTGCCCTTAGTATTTACGATGGTAACTTGGCCACCTTCATTGATGCCTAGGAATGAATGCGGGTGTGAAACAGATTGCATCGCATTTACCGCAACGGTCATAGAGCCATCAGTACCGTTTTTGAAGCCGACTGGGCCAGATAGGCCTGACGCCATCTCACGGTGAGTCTGGGATTCAGTTGTACGTGCACCGATTGCAGACCAGCTGATGAGATCTTGGTAGTACTGCGGTGAAATAGGATCTAGCGCTTCAGTAGCTAATGGCAAACCAAGTTCCGAAAGATCTACTAACAGCTTACGCGCAATGCGCATGCCTTTGTTAATATCGAAAGAGCCATCTAGGTTTGGATCATTGATCAAACCTTTCCAACCTACCGTGGTACGTGGCTTTTCAAAGTAAGCACGCATAACAATGTATAGAGAATCGCTCACTTTTTCAGAAAGTGTTTTCAGACGACGTGCGTAATCAAGCGCGGCTTCTGGATCATGAATAGAACAAGGGCCAATCACAATAGCCAGACGGTGATCTTTACCGTCCATGATATTCTTGATTACGTCACGTGAGCGTGCAATTTGCTCACGAATGTCATTGTTCAATGGAAGTTCTTGCTTCAACTCTTTTGGGGTTACTAAAGAACTGAAGGAAGCAATATTTAAATCCTCTAAGCGTGAATCACTCATCTCTCTAAATTCCTAATATAACTTTTCGTGCAATATGAATGCTTGTTTTTTTATGTATGAGCAACATTACATGGTTTTTTTAAAAGATTGAAGGGGCTTTAGAAAGAAAAATGCTAAAAAAATGGCTTTTCATATAGCAATGAAATAAAAAAAAAGGGCACTCAGTTTGAGTGCCCTTAGTGTCAGTGGCTGGATAATCGTCAAAAGAATAAATACTTCACGCCAAAGCTCGCGAGTGCCGTGGCGAGGACTGGTTGAAGTACTTTGTTCGGGACAAAAGATGCAACCTTAGTACCGATGTAAATGGCGGGAATAGAGCCAATTAGCAAGCCTGCCAAAAGGTGGTAATCAACGTTGCCTAGAAACACGTGGCCAAGACCCGCAACCAGTGTAAGCGGGACCGCATGAGCTAAGTCTGTACCAACAACATTACGTGCCTGCATTGCTGGAAAGAGGAGCATCATCATTGCAGTACCTAAAGCGCCAGCACCGACAGAAGTCAAAGTAACAAATACGCCGAGCACTAACCCACAGACAAAGATAGCATTTCTACCTTGTTTCTCTGAAAGGTTGGGCTTTAATAAGCCATGTAAACGCTTACGGAAAATGATCACAACCGCGGTGACAATCAACATTAAGCCTAACGTGCCCGTTAAAAGGTGTTGATAGTGTTCAGGGTGTTCAAAGTTGGATAATGCCCAGACGGTTACGAAAGAGGCAGGGAGGCTGCCTGCCGCCATAGCCCCCATAATGCGCCAGTTTACGTTGCCGCGTTTAGCATGCATGACCACGCCCGTACTTTTTGCAATGCCTGCATAAAGTAAGTCTGTGCCGATGGCGATATGCGCCGGAAAGCCAAACATTAGCAATAAAGGCGTCATTAATGAGCCACCGCCAACACCGGTGATACCGACCGCTAAACCAACACCTAAGCCAGCTATGATGTACCAAATAAAGTCCATTGTTTTTCATCTTTGTGAGATTAATGTTGGCAACCATAGAGCTTTTTTACTATTCTATAAAGTAATATTTTTTTATGTTTTTAACTCTTTTTAGAATAAGGATAACTGGCCCATGAAGTTACAGCAGCTAAGATATATCTGGGAAGTTGCCCGACATGACTTAAATGTCTCGGCGACAGCTCAAAGCCTCTACACTTCTCAGCCAGGTGTCAGTAAGCAGATTCGACTGTTAGAAGATGAGTTGGGAATTGAGGTATTTGCTCGTAGCGGTAAGCACTTAACGCATATTACACCGGCGGGTGAGCGTATCATTGCGTTAGCTGGTGAAATCTTAAATCAAACTCAAAACATCAAGAAAGTCGCAAAAGAATTTAGTGATGAGCGCAAAGGCTCTCTTGATATCGCAACGACACATACTCAAGCTCGTTATGCCTTGCCCAAGATTATTCATGACTTTATTGATGGTTATCCAGATGTAAGCTTGCATATGCATCAAGGTACGCCCATGCAAATTGCTGAAATGGCGAATGATGGCGTGGTGGATTTTGCTATCGCCACTGAAGCCTTAGAGATGTTCGGCAACCTTGTTATGCTGCCTTGTTATACGTGGAACCGCTCTGTCGTCGTTCCTAAGGAGCATCCTTTAGCTAAAGTGGAGAAACTAACGCTGCAAGAGCTAGCAAAGTATCCTATTGTGACTTATGTTTTTGGTTTTACTGGTCGTTCACAGTTAGACGATGCTTTCCAGTCCGCTGAGCTCGAACCAAATGTTGTGTTTACTGCCGCAGACTCGGATGTTATCAAGACTTATGTACGGTTAGGTTTAGGTGTCGGTATTGTTGCGACAATGGCTTATGATAAAGAAGCCGACAGCGATTTAGTGGCGCTGGATGCATCACACTTATTTGCTGATAGTACGACTAAAATTGGCATCCGATCGAATACCTTTATTCGCGGTTACATGTATAAATTCATTCAGTCCTTTGCACCGCATTTGACGCAGGATATTGTGATGCAAGCGATGGAGTCGTCTTCGCGACAAGAGGTTGAGGCATTATTTGAAGGTATAGAGCTGCCACGATACTAATATTAGACTGTGAAATTAGAAGGAGAGCTTAAGCTCTCCTTTTTTCATGGCAATCTAAATTGCCTGATTTTCTATAAAATCATTGGGCAGATTTTCAGTTAGATATTTCATGATGCCGATATCTGCACTTTGTTGCAGATCACGTACACCTTGGTTACCAAAAATACGGTTGAACTCAATCAAGTAGGGAATGGAGCCAACCATTGCAACATCAAAGCCACCGTGATCTATTCCTAGTGAGGTTGCGACATACTCAACTAGGTCCAGTGCTTCTTTGGGGATTAACGCAACTTCTACTTTGCCGCCTTGGCTGACATTATTGTAGAAGCCTTGTTCAGCTTGCAAACGCCAGTAACCGCCAACTACCTCGTTACCCACCCAAACGATGCGTAGGTCGCGATCAATCGGTAAATATTCTTGAGCGTAAATGATAGGAGATTTTTCGGTGTAATCTCGCCATTGCACAGGATTATCAATCAGAAACACACCATTGCCCATACTGCTTCGAGGAATCTTGGCCACGAAAGGGGTTGGCATCGTATCCCATATACGCTCAGCTTCATAAGGTGTGTTAGCGCAAATCTCAGTGTACGGATGATTCATCGGAATGATCGTCATAAATGTTCGCGTCATTTCAACCTTATCATGACCAATCATGTAGGAAGCCAAGCTTGGAAAAATACGTTTCTTAAGTCCATGGACTAATGCGTTGAGTTGCCAGTACTCAGGGAATAGTACCCAGTCAGCTTCACGAATAACATCCAAGTGCCCGAACATGTTTTCTGGCTTGATATAATGCACATTAGGTAAGTGAAGCGTTCTTAACGCATCAAAAGAAACGATTTTCATGGCCGTCAGCCTCAGTGATGAACACGGCGCGATAATAAGACCAGTTGCGAAATTCACAAAGCAATATTTGCATGATTTTTGGTCTACTTGATTGAAAAAACAAATATTCGAAAATTGAGATAAAGCGAACCTCTCATGGTTGGCTAAGTGGTGAGGGGGCAACTGTTCATTGGTGGAGAACTAATGTTACCAGACAATTAGAGGATACCCATGAGCTATAAGCAGTTAGTAGAATGATCTGTCAGTCATGAATAGATTATAGCTATGTGCAAAGAGACAGGTTTTACTGTAGAAAGTTGTATAAGCAATTGCGGCATAGTAGTAGACGATGCTAAAAAAGGACGCTTGATTCGTTAAGAGTCCACGAAATACACCCGAGACGTCTGTCAAGCTGTAGGCGTAATGCAGTTAGGTTCTCGCCGTTGCTTACATAAGATTACTGCAGATAATGGAACGGAGGGGCTGTGCAAATGAAAGTGCTGCTAAAAAACTCCAGGCATCATTATCTACTGCCTTTTATGCTTTGATAGTATCATGCCCATTTTGTGTGATAGGGAATAGATTTTTACTTATCTATCCGTTAGAATTTTATAGCTGAATAGCTTGGGTTTAAGGATGAATTCTTTTCATAAGATATCAACTGAACTAAGGGAAATAGTTTCTTATGGTTAGTTCTATCAATATTTTTTATCCTGTCAAATGCCTCTATTTTTCACTCTTATTGAAGATTTGATTTGTTAATTATAATGCATGATATTTTTAAATTGTATCTGTGCTTCTTGGTGGGTTAATTGAAAAATAAAAATTTATCTAATTATCGAGCTGATATTGATGGGTTACGTGCGTTTGCTGTTTTATCAGTTGTTTTATATCATGCTTTTCCTGATTTTTTAAAGGGAGGGTTTATTGGTGTAGACATATTTTTTGTGATTAGTGGTTTCCTAATTACGGGGCATATTTTTGAATCTTTGGATAAAGGTGACTTTAGTTTTACAGGGTTCTTTGTTCGCAGGATTCGAAGAATATTTCCAGCTCTTATATTAGTGATGGTTGCATCGTTATTATTTGGTTGGTTTGTTCTTTTGTCAGATGAGTATGCGCAATTAGGAAAACATGTAGCGAGTGGATCGGCTTTCATCCAAAATTTCACCTTATCTTTTGAAAGTGGTTACTTTGACAATCAATCCGAAAGTAAACCAATGCTGCATTTGTGGAGTTTGGCTGTAGAGGAACAATTTTATATTATTTGGCCTCTTATTATTTGGCTGGCATGGAAGCTGAGAGTTAATGTAATATTTGTCACGATTTTTGTTGCATTTATTTCATTTTATATGAATATGAGGTTTGTGGATACGAACCCAGTAGAAACTTTTTATTGGCCCGTAGGACGCTTTTGGGAACTATTGAGTGGTAGTGTTTTAGCATGGTTATTTCTATATAAAAGAGAACAGCTAACTGGAATAAGTCTTCATGTAAATAGTTTATTTGTGGGAAACACTTCTACAAAGAAAAACCCTACTCGTGTTTGGGTTACTGCTAATGCTGTATCAATTACAGGTATCGTACTTCTAATTGTTGGTGTGATAAGTATGGATAGAAGTATGCCATACCCATCATTTTGGGCTTTGATCCCCGTAGTTGGTGCTGTGCTTATCATTTTCACTGATTCCAATGCATGGATTAAGCGTGTACTTCTGGCAAACCCTATTGCAACTTGGTTTGGATTAATTAGTTATCCTCTTTATTTATGGCATTGGCCTATTTTATCTTTTTTACAAATCATAGAAGAACACACACCTCACAGAGATGCCAGGATCTTAGCGGTCGTATTATCTATTTTCTTGGCTTGGTTGACTTATAAGTTTATAGAGAAGCCTATTAGATTTGGTGTTCTTAAAAATAGAATCGGTGCTTTTTCGTTAACATTTTTAATGGTTTTTGTTGGGGTGGTCGGTTATTGTATAAGTATTTCAGACTTTAGAAGTTATGATCATGTGTTCTTTAAGAGAACTAGCCTTGAGAATAAGTTTGGGTCTTCATTGAAATGGTATGAAGGAAAAGATAATTGGCTGTTCTTAGGCAATGAGTATGATAATACTGTTGCTAAGTTAAAGCTTTCTGTTGTTCCTAGTGCTGATGAAATTAATGAAACTGTCAAGCCATTTGAAGAGTTGGCAGTAGTAGGATCTGAATATAATACAAAAATAGCATTAATTATTGGTCCTAATAAATCAAGTGTCCATGGCGAATACCTACCCGATGAGCTACTTCCGTCAGAAAAAAGATATATCTCTTTTTTTAAAAGCCGATTTCAGGAAGTTGAAAATTTAGTTGTATATGATCCTACAGATGATCTAATAAATAAAAAGTCTTCTGAAGGGCTTTTATACTGGAGGACTAATACTCACTGGAATCCTAAAGGCTGTTATATTGCATATAAGGGATTTACTGATTTGTTAGGTATCCCTAGTCCTGATGTGGATTTTGAGCCAGGTCCGTTACATAAGGGAGATTTGATCTATATTTCTAAACTCTATAATTTTCCTTTAAGTCTTGGTGATGGTTGGAATATAAAGTGGAATAGGGATATTAGTCTTAGTTCAACGTCAATAACTGATCAACCAGAAACATCGTTTGGTGTCTCTGAGGTTGTCACTAACCACTCGCCACTTTCTGAAAAAACGGTATGGGTGATAGGTGATTCATTTACAGCTGGGCTGCGGCCATACCTGAATGCTACATTCAAGGAGGTCCGATATATAGGGCATTGGGCCTATAATCTTGATACGTTGTCTTCTGTGCTTCAGAGAGCAGAAAATAAGCCGGATCTAGTACTCGTTGTTAGAGTTGAGAGAAGCTTTTAATTTTAGATGCTTAGCGGCTGCAAGGCCCCCGCCTTAAAAAGTGACTTGTTACTTAGTTCTAACCAACACCATACAACTGACTAGCTTCTTCCAAAACTGGTCAGTTGTATAAATATGCCGGAAATTCGCTGGGATTATCAGAAAGAGCAAACGCATGAACAATATTTGACCGCCTCGATTACTTTAAACAGATGCGTATCATCTCAACTGCAGGCTTTGAGCTTATCTTTATGGCGATTTCGAAACTATGATTATGAGCAAAGTGAAGCGGTACACGTTCATTGCGGCTTAATTTAAACTTAATTTCCTTGTATTAGATTGAAAGATTGTTGAGTGACTTGAGCACTTAGCAAGCTTTTACTTATATACTCAAAAAACTCTTCTTAGTTAATGCGTTAAGGTAGTCGTATCATGAGAATACTGTTAGTGGAAGATGATTTATCTCTTGGAGATGGTCTTTGTGTTGCTTTACGTCGAGAAGGTTTTACTGCTGATTGGCTGACAGATGGCGTTCAAGCATTACAGGCAGTGGCCCAAGAGCAATTTGATCTGGTCATACTTGATTTAGGGCTACCTAGAATGGATGGTATTACCGTATTGACCAAGCTTCGCGAAAAGTCGATTGATATCCCGGTATTGGTTCTGACAGCTCGTGATGGTATTGAGGATCGTGTGGGCGGCTTGGATGCGGGAGCTGACGATTACGTGGTGAAACCATTCGACTTAGTGGAAATTATCGCGCGTATCAGAGCCATCGTGCGGCGC
Organism: Marinomonas fungiae; assembly: GCF_001418205.1. GTDB lineage: Bacteria > Pseudomonadota > Gammaproteobacteria > Pseudomonadales > Marinomonadaceae > Marinomonas > Marinomonas fungiae. The sequence continues at coordinate 282,908 of NZ_LIQF01000003.1, forward strand.
TCAAAAGGACGTGCCATTTCGGTCATCAATCACGGAGAAATTGAGCTTCAACCAGACAGTATGCAAGTGAAATACAAAGACCAAGATGTACAATTGACGCGTCGTGAGTTCGCTTTGCTATCTGAGCTCATTTCACGTCCTGGTCATGTCTACACTCGAGATGCGCTGGTGCAATCTTTATACGGTTGGGGTGAAGAGGTTGAAAGCAACGCTTTAGAAGTACATGTTCACCACTTACGTAAAAAGTTCTACTCAGAGCTGATCCGAACCATTCGTGGTGTCGGTTACGTCATCGAAAAAATCGCAGGAGAATGACGTTTGCTGCAGTTCTTGCAAAAAAAACTACCGAATTCCATAAGGCAACGCACCCTGATTATGGTGATGTCGGTGTTTGCCTTTACCAGCATTTTGTTAGGTATTGTTGGTGTCATCGCGGCAAATCATGAAGTAGAAGAGTTGTTCGATGCGCGTCTCGCTCAGCAAGCTCGATTGCTATTGCACCTAACCAATGATGATATTGAGGCGGGTAAATCAACGCCAACCTTTGTTTACCCAAATACCGTAACCGCTTTGGATGAGTATCATCTATCCGAAGTCGGCCACCATTACGAAAGCAAAGTTTACTTTCGTATTTGGCGTAACGGTGAGGTTGTGGTGGCCTCGGAAGACTTAAGTATTGAACCTGAAGTTGATGATGGTAACGGCTTTGGTTATACCGACAGTGGTGCTTATGAGTGGCGTACCTTTGAGCTAACTGCGGTGACAGAAAGTGGCGGTGATTCACGTATTGTTGTGGCAGAGAGATCCGATGTGCGCGGTGAGATGGTAACCGAAATCGTATTGAATTCCGTTTTGCCAGAAGTGATTGGCTGGCCATTAATTGCAGTACTGGTATGGATGGCCGTTAGTGTCGGTCTAGAGCCTCTGAAGCAATTAACCAGTCGAATTAAACTCATTGAGCCATCTAAGTTGAAGCCTGTAAGTGTTCAAAACGTACCTCAAGAGCTGGCGCCTGTGCAGCAAGCTATCAATAGTTTACTGTTATCGATTGATCAATTGATGGCACGCGAGAAAAGATGGATTGCAGACGCAGCTCACGAGCTGCGAACACCATTGGCGGTGTTACGTTTACATGCTCAAAATGCGGAGTCTGCCGAAACAAATGAAGAGCGGCACCATGCTCTAAAACAATTACAAAGTGGTGTCGACCGAAGCACAAGAATTGTGGCTCAATTACTTTCTTACGCGCGCGTTGAGAGTCAGTTGCAAGCTGTAGAGCATACTCCAATCGACGTCATGAAAATTACACGCCGTATTGTTGCTGACCTTTTTCCTATGGTGTGGGAAAAGCAGATCACCATTGAGATCAATGAAGATCAAGAAAGGTTAATGCTACCGATAGAGGAAAATCATTTCGAAGTCATTTTGCAAAACCTGATATCAAATGCGGTTAAATTTACACCAGAGAAGGGTGCTATTTATATTGATTGGCATATTGAAAAAAATGGTGTGGCGTTTGAGTTTAAAGATACTGGTATCGGCATTGATGAAACGGAAATGGAGCGTCTGACTGAGCGATTCTATCGTGGGAGTGATCAATCAGGAGCAGGGTTAGGTTTATCAATCGTAGCAACTCTGGCCAAGTATTATGGGGCAAACTTATCATTTGCTAGTAACCAGCCCTCGGGGTTGATTGTGCGCATACGCTTTCCTCAATAAGAGTGCTTGATATATGTAACACCGCCTTAGGGCGGTGTTTTTGTTGTAAAAGAGGAGGTTGTTGTGCCGGAATGGATTTACATCTTGTTGTTAACGCTGATGGCTGGGCTTGCAATGCCACTAGGTGGTTGGTTAGCCACCATTGACTCAATACGTCCAAATTGGCTGGATGAGGAACTGCGCCACAGCATTACGGCTTTTGGTGGGGGCGCGTTACTGTCAGCGATTGCCTTGGTTTTGGTGCCGGAGGGAATTGAGCCATTTTCCATCATTATAAGTGCGATCTTATTTCTTGTCGGCGGGATGCTTTTTATGCTGATCGACATTTATTTATATAAGCACAAAAGTGCCGCGGGCCAGTTGGTGGCAATGTTGTCTGACTTTATACCAGAGTCTATTGCCCTTGGTGCGTCTTTAGCACTTGGCAAGGGGTCGTCACTACTTCTGGCAAGTTTAATTGCAATGCAAAATCTCCCCGAAGGCTTCAATGCATTTCGGGAGCTTAAAGAATCAGGTCGTTTAACTGATCGTAAAATTCTACTTCTGTTTAGCTTGCTGGCCTTAAGTGGGCCTGCTGCAGGCTTGGCGGCGTATTATTGGCTGGCGCATTTTGAGGCTTTCATATCTGGCGTGATGTTGGTAGCTGCGGGTGGAATTTTATATGCAGTATTTCAAGATATTGCTCCCCAAGTGAAGCTTGAAAGGCATTGGGCGCCACCGCTAGGTGCTGTGATGGGCTTTGTGTTGGGCTTGGTTGGTTTTATGATGAATCACTAAAACGATGCAAAAATAAAAATGTATACATTTTTGTTGATCTGTTAGGATTGGCTCATTAAAGGAGATATATAATGAATAAAATCTTATCGGATATGAGTTTAAGTGCCGTAGTGGCCGGTTTTGTTGCGGTACTTATTGGTTTTGCAAGCTCAGTTGCCATTGTATTTCAGGCCGCTGATGCGGCGGGGGCTGACGATGCGATGAAGGTGTCATGGATAATGGCACTTGGTCTTGGTATGGGGGCAACCTGCTTCTTTTTATCTTGGTGGTATAAAGCTCCTGTGATTACCGCTTGGTCAACTCCAGGCGCGGCATTGTTAGCGACGAGCCTGAATGAGGCCAGCTACGCGGAATCCATTGCAGTCTTTATGTTTGCCGGGGTGCTGGCGCTTGTCATCGGTGTTACTGGCTTATTTGACCGACTGATGCGTTGGATTCCTTTACCGATTGCATGCGCAATGTTAGTTGGCGTACTGTTCAATTTTGGTGTTGCCATTTTCACTTCTTTGGAAGCTAGCCCTTGGTTAGTGTTAACTATGCTGTTGGCTTATCTTTTCAGTAAGTTAATTTTACCGCGTTATGCCGTTATTATTGTTTTAATTGCAGGCTTGGTGATGGTCTTAATAGAGCCACAAACCAACTTTTCTTCGATTCCGCTTACTATTGGTACGCTACAATGGGTTACGCCTGAGTGGAATACCTCACTAATTTTAGGTGTTGGATTACCTTTATTTATTGTGACATTAACGTCTCAAAATATTCCAGGTGTTGCGGTGATGCGTGCCAGCCATTATCAGACGCCTGTATCGAATATCATTTCATGGACTGGCATCAGTACGGTGCTTTTAGCGCCATTCGGCGGTTTCGCGTTCAATCTTGCCGCGATTACGGCTGCTATTTGTAGTGGCGATGAATGTCATAAAGATCCTGCTAAACGTTATATTGCAGGCATGTCTGCTGGCGTCTTTTATATGCTGGCTGGCTTGGCGGGCGCATCGGTTGTTGGTTTGTTTGCAGTCTTTCCAAAGGCGATGATTGCTGCCTTAGCTGGGATTGCATTGCTTGGAACGATTGGTGCGAATCTAAAAGCTGCATTTGATAGCGATACTTACCGAGAGCCAGCGTTGATTACCTTCCTTACAACGGTATCTGGCGTTTCGTTTTTCGGAGTGGCCTCTGCGTTTTGGGGGATTTGTTTTGGTTCATTAGTGCTCATTATTCAGCGTATTAAGAAATGACAGAATTACTCGATCAATTGAAAGTTGACATTCTAAATGGACAATTAGAGCGAGGTTCACCGTTAAGGCAGCAAGATCTTTCTGAGCGCTATGGTGTCAGTAGAATACCGATTCGCGACGCTATTGCAGTGCTAAAAAATCAAGGATGGTTGGTCGCACATGGGAAAGCAGGAGTAATGGTGCCTGAATTAAACTGGTGCGAAGCAGAAGACTTATATCAAATGCGTGCACTTTTAGAATGTCAGATATTAGAATATGCTATACCGAACATTTCCCATGAAGTTATAGGTAAGGCGCGAGACATAAATCTGCAGTTGAATAGTCTCTCTTTGAGCTTGGTTGAGCGTGGTCAATTAAATTGGGAATTGCATGCTAGCTTGTATAAGGTAGCTAACAGACCCACTTTGTTTAATGTGGTAGCTATTCTCAACGAGCAAGTTCGCAGATATATGGGGTTTCAATATGGCCCTTTAAACTATCGCGATATCAGTCAAAACGAACACGAGCAGTTGCTAAATCACCTATCGGTAGGGGATTCCGAAAAGGCTATAGCTTTGTTACATCGTCATATCGATGAGGCAGGTAAAGAGCTGGTGTCCTATTTGAAAGCAACGAGTTAATGAGATCAATGTAGGTCAAGCTAAGTGGATAAAGCACTTTTTCACAGAAACGCCTCACAGAATTCTACTATTTATGCAGGATTAACTGCATTAGTTGCGGACGAGTTTGAAAACTCAAGAGTGTCGATTCGCCAAATGTTACAGGGCTTAGGTGTTCAGAACGTTGATCAAACAGCCAGTGGCAAAGGTGTATTAGAATCCTGTCGGGCTCGACGTTATGACATTATTTTGTGTGACTTCCGCTTAACCGGCGGAAAAAATGGCCAGCAGGTCCTGGAAGAATTGCGTGAGTTGAAGCTACTCAAGCCAACAAATATTTTTATTATTGTTTCCGCTGAAACCAGCCGAGATGTAGTAATGGGGATTATGGAGTCCCAGCCTGATGAGTATCTTTCTAAGCCTTTTACGCAGGCTGTGCTCGCGCGCCGTTTAGAACGGCAATTCCTACAGACTCAAGCGCTCGCCAAAATGAAGGAAAACCAAGCAAAGGGTCGTTATTCTCAGTTAATTCAAGCTTGTATTGAACATATTCAAGAAGAAGGTCGCTATACCCCTTGGTGTAAGCGTACCTTGGTAGATGCCTATTTGGCGACCCAACAATTCGACCAAGTTGAGCAGTTATGTCAGGCCGAGCTGAGTGTTCGAGATCTAGATTGGGCCTTGTTGGGCCTCGCCAAAAAAGAAGCTGCGCAGGGGCATAACGATGCAGCAATCGTCATACTTGAAAAATTATTACGCCTGTTTCCTCAAACAATTAATGCTTATGATTTGATGGCTAAATGTCTAGAAGACTCAGGTCGACTAGAGGAAGCGCAATCGGTATTAGATGACGCCATTAAGATTTCACCAAGGATTCATAAGCGCCAGAAACATATGGCCACAGTTAGTATGGCTAATGGTGATACTCAAAGCGCTCTTAAAGCCAGTCAGCAAACGGTTCGTCTTGGCATTAATTCTATTCATGAGAACCCAGATGATTATATTCAATTGGTGGATATCGTTGCTGAGTCGGCCGACTCTGTTGAAAGTAGCGTCGATCGAAAGCGATTGCTTAATGAGGCGAGTCAAGCATTGGCAATAGTCGGTAAGCGTTTCGCAGATGACGATTCGGTCAAGTTACGAAAATCACTAGCTGAAAGTCGTTTTCACGCAGCTCAAGGCCAAAAGAAAGAAGCTCAAAATGCGCTAACCAATGCTAAACAAATCGCAGCGGAGATGGAAGGCGGACTTCCTCCGGATTTAGTCGTTGAGTATGGTAAAACGCTCTACAATGCTGGTGAGCATGAACAGGCTGAATCGATTTTAGCCTCATTAGTAAATGACCAAAACAGCAGTGCTCATTTAAAGCAGCTGGCGGCTGATTTCTTGGATGAGCCTGTCAGCTCAGGTGCCAAAGCACAAGCTAAGGCGCTTAATAAAGATGGCCTAGCGAGTTATGCTAAAAAAGAATATTTAGAGGCAATTGAGCAATTCAAAACGGCGCTAAATTATTCTCCAAGACACCCAGGATTGAATCTTAATTTGGTCCAAACCTGCCTTAAATTAATGGAGGCAAAGGGAGAAGAGGCCTATTTAGTAGCAGAGTGCGTACAAGCGTTTCAACGCCTACGTCATGTCTCTCCTGCACATAAGCAGCACAAGCGACTTATCTCTTTGAAAGAATATCTTGTCAAGCATTACAACGTTACATTCTAGGAGCACGCTAGTATGCCTAAGGAAAATCCACTGCACTTTAAAAATGTCATCAGCGCATCGGTACAAGATATGCGTAATTCACTTGGCCAGGTGTTGTATAAGTTGGACACATTGATGGCACAGCATCTCAAGGATGAAGAAAAATACGACTTAGTCGATGCGCAGTATGAAATCGTGCGGATGCAAAACGTGATTAATCAGCTACATGGCTTGTATTTGATTGAAACCGATGCATTAACGGTACAAATGCAAGACTCTTATGTACTTGAGCTACTAGAAGATACCTTGGCTAGCTTTGAAGCATTGTTAGAAAATAAGCAAATTGACGTTGAAGTGTCTGGTGAGGATATTAGCTGGTACTTGGATCCGCATTTAATTGGCTCAATTTTACAAATTATTCTGCTTAACGCCATTCGTTATACCAAAGATAAGATCCAAATTAGTTTAGAACGACAGGATCATGGCTTGATGATTTCTGTGATAGACAATGGTAAAGGCTATCCTGATTCTGTTTTGGAAAGTTTTAATGCATTGGTATCAGGAGAAGTCATTACTGGTGTTTCTGGACAAAATGCTGGATGGTTATATTGCGAGAAGATCGCTAAGCAGCATAAAAATCAAGGTAGAGTCGGTTTCACGAGGCTAGGAAATGATCCAGTTACTGGTGGTGGGCGAATCGACTTGTATATTCCCTGATTTGGAAAGCCCAGAAAACAAAGTTTGTCAGGGCTTTAGCGAGAATGGTTCTTGCTATTGAGGAATATAAATAGCCAGTTTTGCACCACCTAAGCGCTCTGACTTGAGCTTTTTAATGACACCTTTACGATCTTCGATAGAGTGGGCTTCAGCAGAGAGCTCAGCAAAATATAATCCAAGTCCCGTATTTGTAGTGAACAACATATCATCTACTTTTTCGTCATTGGCTGTAAAGCCTTTGCCATCATCTTCAATCGATATGATTAGGTAAGAGTCTTCCATGGTTGCATTGATCTCGATTTTTGACTTGGCGAAGCGCAATGCGTTGTACACAGCAGTGCTGACGACTGCCGTCATTAATCGCTCATCAAAAACAGCCGTTAACATGTCATCCGCTTTATAAGTTAACGACAGCTCTTTCGCCATAGCTGAAGGTTTGAGAGCAAAGACTTGGTCATCTAGAAATTCTTCTAATGCATGTGAGTCATAATTAACATCGTAGCCGTCAGACGCCAATCGATAAAGGTATAGATATTCAACCCATTCATCATTCAGCTGTTTCATGCCTTCTTCGATTTTAGTTAGGGTTTTCTTCCCCTCAGAGCCTAACTCAAGACGCTTTAATGCTTCTAATTGATAGAGGAGGGAACCAAGCTGATTTTTGCTCTCATGTATTGCACTGGCTAGAATAGTAGTTAGTTCAATTTTCTGCATAGGGTTACTTTAAACTCTTGATCTGGTCTATTCGTCTTTTTGACGTTGCGGATAGGGGCGCAGCTTGACCTGATTCGATGTCGTGGTTTAAGACTTCTTCAATTTGATTCATGGTTTTCTTGTCCCCCAATGCTGAGTATAGCTCCATTTCTAACAAATAAGCTTCGCTACGCACTTCTGGAGAATTGAAAAAATTTTGGTGAACTTTACTAAGGGTGGTTTGAAAATTGTCTACTTGTCGACTCGGGATTTCACCTTCCCGAGCCAATGCAACGATTGAGGCCATATGCTGTAAGTAAACTTCTGCTTCATTAAAACAAGAGTGTTTAGCAAGGAACACTGCACGGCGAAAGGACATCTCAGCCATTAGGTTATCATTAACTTCCAAGCTCAATTTACCTAGCTCTATTTGACGCATTAGGTTTTTGGGTGAGCGGCTAACGGCATCCACTAAAACTGCTTGAGCTGAGTCAAGCTCGCCTTTTTTAACTAATGTTTTGGCTAGCCAATCGTAAGCGCTAACAAAAAACTTGTTATCTAGTGTCAGTTGGCGAAATTTTGCTTCTGCTTTATCGATATTGTTCAAGAAATAATGGCATTTAGCTTCACCGAACACTGCCCAAGGCATCTTAGAGTCCTTGCGACTTTCGACAAAAACATCAAGTGCTTCTTGATAGCGTTCTAAACTGATCAAAGCATCACCGATAATACGCTGGCAACGACTTTGTAAAGCAGGGTGTTTGTTGGCTACGACTTTTGCTTCTTGGATGGCGGTATCGTAATCATTGGCATCTAATGCTTTATTAACTTTGATCAGCAGCTCTTTATTTTCCATCAATTTTAACAATCGACGCTCAAGCATGGCTTGAGAAAAGGGTTTGGTAATGTAACCATCTGGGGCGTATTCAATAGCTCCCATCACCATCTCTGTTGATGTTTCGGCGGTAACCATTAGATAGGTTGATGTGTTTGGAATGAGATGAGAATGACGTACTTCTTCCAACAGTTGTTGACCATCTTTACCATTGCCTAAATTGTAGTCTGATAAGATGACGTCATAGGAATGAGAGCGTAATAACTCGATAGCGCTTTCCGCTTTCATAGCAATCTCTATGGATTTAAAACCAAAATCATTCAGCATTTTTTTCTGCATGATTCGAGCTTCAGCCATGTCTTCTATCAGTAATGCCTTTTTATCTGAAAAGTTTGGCTTATTCATCCAGGTTCCATCTCTCTTATACTAAAGGAACGATTTATTCGGGTTTGCAACAAGGTCATCAGAGAAAATCTCATCCTCTTCTGAGCTTTGTTGGGGAATGCTATAGCTTTCACTAGCCCACTCACCCAAGTCAATAAGCTTACAGCGTGCACTGCAAAAAGGTCGATCTTTGTTCTCAGTAGACCATGGAGTCTTTGTGCCACAAGTAGGGCAGGCAATCAGTGTTTTATTTTCCATTAATTTTTAGGATAGCAAGGTTTGTAATTTATTGTGAATTTGTACGACTTTAACACTCAAATCCGCGCTGTTACTAGTATTTTCCAAGATAAAATCTGCTTTGCTACAGCGAGCCTCATTACTTAATTGCGTATCTAAAATCCGTTCTACTTGCTCTTGAGTGTTATGATCACGCTGCATCACTCGTTCAATCTGTAACTCTCTTGGGACACTGATGGCAATTGTATAGTCACAGAGCGTATTTTGTCCTGTTTCAAACAACAAGGGATGCACCAATAGAGCGTAAAGGCCTGACATATTATCGATGTGTTCCATCATGCGCTTGCGAATAGCTGGGTGTGTGATGGATTCAAGTATTTTACGTTGCTCAGGGTCGGAGAACACAATCGTTCTGAGGTTGGCACGGTTCAACTCGCCGTTCTCTTTTACAACTTCTTGTCCAAAATGATTGATGATTTGCTGCAAGCAGTCCTCACCAGGTTGCACCACTTCTCGCGCAACGTCATCAGCATCAATATATTGGATGTTAAGCTCATGAAACAGCTTTGCAACCGTACTTTTTCCAGAACCAATGCCGCCTGTTAGGCCAATCAGCTTGATATGGATTGTGTGATTTTTGATCAAAGATAATATCCTGAATAAAAGTAGCTGAGCGCAGCGACAATTAAATATGGCCCAAACGGGATTTTATTATCTTTGATTTTACCTGTTAATAGGGCGCCAACAATACCTAATAGAGACGCTATTAGCATGATAGCAATCAAAGATGTTCCACCCAGCCAATACACTAAAACTGCTAAAAGTTTGGCATCACCTAAACCAATGGCTTCTATCTTTTTCAATTTAAGAAAAACATAACGCATAAAGTAAATGAAGAAGTATGCAAACAGGCCTGCACTGACATTCTCTAAAATCTGACTTTGATCAGAAAGATGGAATAACCCAGTTGCACAACAAAGAACGACGAAGCTGCACTCGTCAGGTAGCCAGTAGCGCTCAGCATCGATAATCATTGCACATATTAGAGCCGACATTAAAACGCCTAGAAGGATCCATTCTTGCAGACTAAGATTTAACCAATATAAAGGCGCTAAAAGTACAGCAGTTGTGACCTCGATTAATGGATAACGAAGTGCAATATGACTGTGACAATGTCGACAGCGCCCCCGTTGTAACAAGTAGCTCAGTAAAGGAATTAATTCTAAAGGTCCAAGCGTGTGTTTGCAGTGACTGCAGATCGACCGGCCTTTGCTAAACTTTAACGGCTCTGGCTCGTAGTAAGGCAACTCTAGAAACTCATGAGCCTCCTTACGCCATTCGTATTCAGCAAACAGTTGCCAGCGATAAGTGATGGCGGTAAGGGTGCTGCCAATACACAGTAATAAAAGCAGATACAGCAGAAAATAAAAGTCAAAATCCAAGAGCATTGGCATCCATCAAAGGGGCATAAAGTGCTATTAATGTTTGGGTAACAAATATTGCTGCTACCACTATACCTAAGATCGGGAAAGCTTTGGAGATTAGGCTTAGTATTCGTTCATTGTTTTCCTGCCAGGCACTTGCAGCAATTGTTAAGGGGGTAATTAAATCGCCTGTCATGTGAATCTGCTCAAGTTGCGTTTTAACCTGTTCCTCAAACCAATGACTTGGTAAAGCATGTTGAACCGGTCGCCCAGCTTGTAGTAACAAGTAGCATTTGTATAAGTGAAACTTGTCTTGTTTATGGCTGGTTGGTATTAGTTTTTTAACCGCATTTTGCAAAGGCTCACCACTTTGTAATAACGCCACAAGTATCATTAGGGTGTTGTAAATCCTGAGGCTGCGAAGAGTGCGACACATTGTGGGGTAGGCGTGGCCACAGTGTATCCATATGGCGAGGCTTATTTGTAGAAGGCCAATGAATAACCATGTGGTTGCCAGCATAAGCAATGGCTGTTTAGTTAGCAATGCATTCATGAAAGCCAGCAACAAAGACGATTGAATCACTAGAAATGGATAAACTAAGCTCTTTAGTAGCTTATTGCTTAATGTTTGCTGTGAATGGAGTATGTTTTTAGCAACGTTAAGAGCAGCGATCTTGGATTCCTCTGTGCCATCTAGTGGTATGCAACCGGCTAAATGCTTAATGTTGTTAGGCATAAAAATTGTTAACGCTCGGGCTACGTGCTGGCCCTCCGCAAGCATACATTGAATGGCTAAAACATGACGCTGTAAGTCGGAGCCAAATTGTAAATAATTTTGTTTCATTAGGGCACTTTGTAATGAGTGTCCGGTATCTAGGTTGTGTAAGATCTGTTCAAACAACTTTAAACAAGAACGAGGCGACAAAGCTGCGAGTTTAATCGGTTTTAGTTGTTTTAGTGCTGTGCCATGCTCTAGTGCATAGCGATATGCCGAGGTGGTGTTTGGGAAAGATAGGATCAGGTTCTCGTGTATCTGAAACCATGTCATAGGCTTTCTCCATCAACTTGTTGCCACAGCGCTGAATTCTGTATTAACTCGTCATAACAGCTTGGTAGCTTCTCCTGCCATTGCGGTTTTAGTGTGGTAAAAATAGGGCTCTGCTGACCTTCGTGATAATCCATGCATTGATGAATTATCAACTTGATAGTGCTGGCAAATGCGAAGTAGTCAACATTCCAGTTTTTACAGCGATGAACAACATTCAAAGCGCTATTAGTGTGCAACGTAGCAAAGACTAAATGACCGGTTAATGCTGCTGCGATGGCCAGATCAGCAGTTTTTGCATCACGAATTTCTCCGACCATGATGACATCAGGGTCTTGCCGCATAAAAGCTTTCAGTAAGTCATGAGTTGAAATGTCTAAGCTTGGATTTGGTTCGAATTGATAGAGAGTCTCTGTGGGGATCTCTACAGGATCTTCTATAGTGAATATTGCGCGTGAGCCATCATTGATTTCATCAATGCAGGAATAGAGCGTCGTGGTTTTTCCTGATCCAGTGGCGCCGCAAACCAATACCAATCCATGTGGCTGCTCAATCGTTCGTTTTAACGTTTCTAAGGCTCTGGCATTGATGCCTAGTTCGTTGAGCGGTTTCTTGATAGAAGATGTTAAAATACGAAGTGCAAACTTCTCGCCCTGATCAGAACACATAACACTTACACGGATGCAATAAGAATGGTTGTTGTGGCTAAAATTAAATTGTCCTTCTTGTATACGGCGCATTTCTGCGATATTTAATTGAGCGCTGATTTTTATGCGGTTAGCTAGTGTGTTGCCATTTGTATAGCTGCTCCTAGGTGTTAAACGCCCAGCAATACGCCAGCGAGCTTGAACGTTATCCTGCTGAATATGTAAGTGCAAATCACTGGCCTTTAGCTCAATCGTTTTTAGTAGTAGTTGATCAAGGTTCATGGTTGCCTCCTAAGGCTGCTGAGCGATAGGTGAGCAGCGTTCCGGCAAAAGATGCGTCGCTAATGTGGAATCACAAGACCACTTGCCTGTGTTTGCCCGGGCAAAGCGAATGTATTGATTCTCATCAATGCCAATATCATCGTTGAAGCTAATGGATACGGTTCCTTGAAGACTATCTACTTTGGTTAAACTGACTGATTTGATCAGCTCAATGTCTGAATGGTCGGCCTTAAAAGTGGCAAAAGTACTGCTGTCTGGAAATTCTGAGTGCGTGAGTATGTACTCATCAATGTCATTGGTAAGTGTGTTGCTATACAACTGAATATCGACCAAATTTGCTTTGGCGATATGCTTCTCAAAGGACGGTGCCGCAAAGGAAGCAAGAATAGAGATAATAGCAATCACCACCATAAGTTCAATGAGGGTAAAGCCTGACTGGTGGGTGTGACGAAATTGCATCATATATTCCTCCATGAATGATGATGGTATTTAAGTGAGCTTACATCCTGTAAGCCTTATATTTCTAGGCAACTAAGTCTATTTGGCTCCCAGAAGTATGTTTTGAACCCGATCTTTCATAGGCGGATTCAAGCGTTGATCGATTTGTAATGGCATTTTGCTTAGTAGAGTCTTCCTCCCCACTGCCAGCCACTTTTTGCGCCAATTCAGACATAGCTTCAGCGATATTTCTCTGTGCTTCGTTGGCAATGGAACGATCTGCCGAAGAAGGCTCCGCTGGTGCAAGCGCAGCACGGTAGACTTGTTTCATCTTGTCGATGGTGGCTTGTGGATCTCCAGGGATGGTGCTGATATCAATTGGCACTTCACCATCTGTAATGTAACGCTTACCATCAGGTCCTTGCTCATAGCTGTAAGAAGGGGAGCCTGCATATTGGCCGCCAGTTGCGGCATGAGCTTGCTCGTGAACACGTACTTCCTCATCACGGGCTTTCAGCTGTTTAACTTGGTCTTGCTCTTCTTCGGTTAAGCCTTGTTCATCGCTTTCTTCGCTGTCTGCTGCGTCACTATCTGCGAGTGTTTCGGATGGCTCAGATTGTTCATCAGGCTTTGCTACGTTGTTTGATTCAGGTTCTTGCTGCTCTTTTGCAAGTAAACCTTGCGCATCTTCCGATAAGCTGACGGTGTAGTCGGATGTTGCACGGCTAGAAATCGGATTGTGCTCAATTTCAGAGTCTTTAGATAAGTTTTGGCCAGCAGGTGTCCCGCTCAGAACAGAGCGTTCGTTAGAAAAGCGATGTGCTTCAATAGCGTGTGGAATACTACCTGACATAAAAAAAGGCCCTTTGCTTAATTGGTTAAATTTAAACAAACGGCCGTTTTTTGTCTAGATTGTGATCAATAAAAGCTTAATTATCGATCTGTCCAGCCTGAATAGCAGTAATGGCGATGGTATAAACAATATCATCGACCAAGGCGCCACGAGATAGATCATTGACGGGTTTGCGGATGCCTTGCAGCATAGGACCAATGCTTACTACTTCAGCACTGCGTTGTACGGCTTTATAAGTCGTATTGCCAGTATTTAGGTCGGGGAAGATAAACACTGTCGCTTTACCTGCAACTTTACTATTGGGTGCTTTTTGGCTGGCTACTTTTTCCATGATCGCGGCATCATACTGAAGTGGGCCGTCGATAAGTAAGTCTGGGCGGCGTTCTTGGGCGATACGAGTGGCTTCACGAACTTTATCAACGTCATTGCCAGCGCCTGAACCACCAGTACTATAACTGATCATCGCCACACGTGGGGTAATGCCAAACGCTTTGGCAGACATAGCACTTTCAATGGCAATTTCAGCTAATTGCTCCGCGGTCGGATCAGGGTTAATGGCACAGTCACCATAAACTAGGACTTGGTCAGGTAAACACATAAAGAATACCGACGATACTAAACTTGAATCAGGAGAGGTCTTGATTAGCTGCAATGCTGGGCGAATGGTATTTGCCGTAGTGTGCATGGCACCAGATACCAAACCGTCGACATCATTTTGTTCCAGCATCATGGTGCCTAATACGACGTTATCTTCGAGTTGCTCACGGGCAACAATATCGGTTAGACCTCGGTGCTTACGGATGTCTACCATAGGAGCGACGTATTTATCACGAATGGTATTAGGGTCAATGATCTCTACCCCGTAGTTCAATTCAATACCATTATTGTGAGCAATACGTTGTATTTCATCAGGATTGCCAAGTAAGGTGCAGCGAGCGATGCCGCGCTCAGCGCAAATAGATGCGGCTTGAATGGTGCGAATTTCTTCACCCTCGGGCAGCACAATACGCTTGTTTAACGCTCTTGCTTGTTCGATCAATCGGTAACGGAACGCAGGTGGCGACAATTTACGCTCTTCATCGTTCAAGGCAAAAGTGTTAATCCAGTCATGATCAATACAGCGTGCGATATGCTCTTTAACGGTTAAAATTCGTTCTTTGTCATCCAGAGGGATTTCTTGGTTAAAAGACTGCATCTTGATCGCTGTGTCCCAGCTATTCGAGTCGACCGAAAGAATCGGAAGCCCTTTAGCCATAGCCTTACCACATAAAGTCATTAGGGCTTCACTGGGTTGGTAACCACCAGTCAAAACCAACGCAGCAATTTTAGTATCATTCAAAGCGGCGATGGCCGTTGCCATGATGACGTCGGTACGATCCCCTGGTGTAAAAACCAATACGCCGGGGCGTAATGCTTCCAGCATATTTTCTACACCACGAGCACAAAGGGTGTAGGACTGAATGCGGCGTTGTTCCATCTCACCAGCGTTAATAATGCTAGCGTTCATGAAATCTGCCACGTCTTTAACGCGTGGGTACGTCAGCTCTTCCGAGACTGGGATTTGGCCTAAAAGGCTAAAATTACGCTTAAAAATAGGGCGCTGCGCAAAGCTATCACCATAAGACTTCATGCCCAAAGAGCCGGGTTGGGTTTTGTTGAGAATACAGCCGATTACGTCATCTGCCTTAATGCCGCCGTAGGAGCCTGCGGCAATTTCAACGTGATGCTCAAGCTCAGTGACACGCATTTTGTTTGGTGCCGTTACCAATACGATACCTGCATCTAAAGTTCTTGCGATGGCTTTATTTAGGCGAGTGGCGTAGGGATGGCCGGGAATTTGTGCCAAGCCTTCAACAATTACAGTGGAATCTGGTTCAATGCTGGCTTGGAAGCGACCAACGACTTCCTCCATGAGTTCATCGATTGCATCGTTATATAGGTAACGTTCTGCTTCATGTAATGGAATGGGGTCCGCTGGGCGTAACGTTGAGCCTTGAGCAACCATGGCTGTAGAGCGGTCTGGGCCGGTATCATCAGGGTGCGGTTGAGCAATTGGCTTAAAAAAGCTGGCTTTTAACCCCTGTTGTTCTAGTGCTCGAACTAAGCCAACAGAAACCGATGTCAACCCGACACCAGGACCCGTTGGAACGGTCATTAGGACATTTGTGGACATATGCTTCGTGGTTCCTTAGCGATGTTGCTCTGTTTCGGGTCGATTGATTAACGCCAAGGTGTCTTGCGCAATCAATAATTCTTCGTTGGTTGGAATAACCCATGCGAAAGCGGAAGAACTCTGTTTTGATATTCTTGATATTTCACCGCGCGGGCACATTTGGTTAGCGTGCTGATCCAGTCGAATGCCCATCATTTTGAGGCGATCACATATTTTACTGCGGATGACCGGTGAATTTTCACCAATTCCGCCAGTAAACACTATGTGCTCAACACTGTCTAAATTGGTTGCAACAGCCGCCAAATGTTTAGCGGCTTTTGAGGCAAACATATTAAGTGCTAACTCAGCGCGATCGTCACCAGCAGCTTGAGCCGTTTCAATGGAGCGGCAATCGTTGGAGATTTCAGAGATCCCTTTTAAACCACTTTCTTTATTTAAAATATCCAGTGCTTGTTTCATGGTGATGTGTTCGGCATCACTGATAAAGGCTAGTAGGCTTGGGTCGAGACTACCACTGCGTGTGCCCATCATTAACCCTTCTAGCGGCGTGATCCCCATACTGGTATCGACTGACTTTCCTGCTCTGATAGCACAGACACTGGCGCCATTACCAAGGTGAGCCACAAGCGTGTTTTGTTGTCCATAAGTCTCGTCCAGTGAGGCAAGCTTTTGTTCAATAAAGCGGTAGCTGGTGCCATGAAAGCCGTACTTGCGAAAATGATGTTCGCGGTAGAGTCTCATTGGTATTGGGTAAAGGTATTGATCTGCCGCCAAAGTCTGGTGGAACGCAGTATCAAACACGGCGACTTGTGGTAAGTCACCAAACAAGGCTTGAGATTCTTTTATGCCTTTTACATGCGCGGGGTTGTGTAAAGGCGCAAACTGTGAGCACTCTTCAATACCCTGTAGAACGTCTTTATTAATGACTACCGACTTGGTGAACAACTCGCCACCGTGGACCACACGATGACCAATGCCAACAAGCTTTATATCCAAATCACTGTGCTGATCAATCCAGTTTTTGATTGCCGTGACTGCACCTCGGTGGTCATTTTCATGTAGTGGCTGCTCATGTTTTTTGCCATCATACTTAAAAGTGATAATGCTGTGCTCTGATCCTAAGCGTTCGGCGATACCTTCCATTAGAGGGGGGGATTCTGAGCCATCCATAATGGCAAACTTAAGTGAAGAGCTGCCGCAATTAACGACAAGAATCTGTTCCATTGCTACTAAGACTCCTTGGTTACTCGTAGTGATAGATCAATGGCTTGAATATGCTTTGTCAAGGCACCCACCGATATAAAGTCAACGCCTGTCGTTGCGACCTCTTTGATATGTGCATCTGTCATATTGCCTGAGGCTTCAAATTTCACCTGACCTTTAAATTTTTGCACGGCAGTGGACATATCTTCTAATGAGAAATTGTCCAACATGATGATATCAGCACCAGCGGTCACTGCTTGAGCGACTTCATCTAGATTTTCTGTCTCGACTTCAATGGGTTTGCCTGGTGCTACCACTTTAGCTTGTTTGACTGCCGCTTCAATCGAACCTGCAGCCATGATGTGATTCTCTTTAATAAGGAACGCATCATACAGGCCAACCCGGTGGTTTGAAGCACCGCCCACTTTAATCGCGTACTTTTGCGCTAGTCGGAAGGTTGGAATAGTTTTGCGCGTATCCAAGATAGTCAGTGGTTGATTCTCAACCAATTTAGCGTAGCGGCGTGAAATGGTTGCTGTGTAGGACAGCATTTGGATGTAGTTTAAGGCGGTGCGCTCGCCGGTTAGGATGCTACGAGCATTACCTGAAAGCTTCAAAAAAGGCGTATTCGGCTGTAAATCGTCGCCTTCATTGGCGAGCCAGTGCACTTCAACGCTAGGATCAAGCTGCTGGAAAACTTCGTTCGCCCATGCTTGCCCGCACAGAACGGCATTTTCTCGGCTGACAACGAGTGCTTCTATGGTGTTGCTTTCAGGTATCAGTTGGGCAGTGATATCACCAGAGCCAATGTCTTCTTCTAGGGAAAGTGAAACGTGCTGTTTGATGTGTGCTTGGAGTTGCTCTGAAAGGGTTGTCATTACGTCTGTCCAATTTAAAAGGCCTATATACGACTGCAATTGTAACGAGTATCAAAGCTTTAGTCAGTTTAGAAATGGGTTTTGTAGCAATTGTTAGAAGTGGATTGTATTTGATCACAATAAATAATCTTTATGGTTGATATTCGTGTTGAAAATGATTAGCGTGATGCTCAGTAAAAGTGTGTGTTTGAATCATTGTAAAGATGCTTTTTGTACAAAAAACAATCACTTTAAGCGTTTAGGGCGCCTTTAAAAGGCGCGATATTTCGCTCTGTATCTATTCCTTGCAGGCATTAGGTGGTAATCTAGGCCGCGTTTTTTGTACCAACTCACGGGAATAACGGCCGCAGCAATGCAGTAAAATGCGTGCAAACAGCGTAAAGGAAGCGGTGATTTTAGTGATGTTTCGGCGTCTCTGAAGCTGTTTAAGTGGCATCAGTTAATGTCGGTTTTAGCTTTCTGCACTGCAAAACAGTGTGCAGAGTGTTAGGGCCGCGAAGGTTTGTTAATCAAACTTATAAACGGAAACAGACTAACCCGAATCGAAAGGGTAGTCGGTAATGATGGCGACAGGCATCTAACTAGAATAAAAAGCATGTTCACAATCAAGCCTACATACATAAGGCACCATAGATAGGTTAGTTTTACTGTATGTAAGTATCGGCTGAACTCAAGATCACAGGTGAGTTCGTACGGTCTGTTTAAACTGCTCTTAGGTTTGCGACACAACCAAATGCGCCTAAGAGTTTGAAGAACTGTTCTAATAGCGGGGGTTATAAACACTATGACGGAGCAGCATATCCTCGAAGATATCGATCCAATTGAAACCAAAGAGTGGGTCGATGCGCTCGAGTCTGTCCTTCGAGAAGAAGGTCCTGAACGTGCCCAGTATATTCTGGATCGCCTAAGTAAAGAGGCTGTTAAGCTAGGCACTCCAATGCCTGCGTCTATTACTACGCCATACCGAAATACGATTGCACCACAAAACGAGAAACCATTACCAGGCGACTTGTTTATGGAGCGTCGTATTCGTTCTATTATTCGTTGGAACGCATTGGCGATGGTAATGAAGGCAAACCGTGAAGACTCTACTTTGGGTGGACACATTACAAGTTTCTCTTCAGCAGCAACTTTGTACGATATCGCGTTCAACCACTTCTTCCGTGGTGCTAGCGAAACTCAAGAAGCTGATATGGTTTTCTTCCAAGGTCATATCGCACCAGGTATCTACGCGCGTTCATACGTAGAAGGTCGTTTGACTGACGAACAGCTAGATAACTTCCGCCGTGAAGTAGATGGCAAAGGTCTATCTTCTTACCCACACCCTTGGTTGATGCCTGATTACTGGCAATTCCCAACGGTATCGATGGGTCTTGGTCCGCTACAAGCTATCTACCAAGCACACGTAATGAAGTACCAAAATAGCCGTGGCCTTGTAAACCAAGGTGATCGTAAAGTTTGGGCATTCCTAGGTGATGGTGAGTGTGACGAGCCAGAATCACTAGGTGCTATCGCACTTGCGGGCCGCGAGAAGCTAGATAACCTAATCTTCGTTATCAACTGTAACCTACAGCGTCTAGACGGCCCTGTGCGTGGTAACAGCAAAATCGTTCAAGAGCTTGAGGGCGTATTCCGCGGCGCAGGCTGGAACGTAGTGAAATGTCTATGGGGTCGTCATTGGGACCCACTTTTTGAAAAAGATGAGAAAGGTCTTCTTCAAAAACGTATGGATGAAGTATGTGACGGCGAATTGCAAAACTACAAAGCAAACGGCGGTGCATACACTCGTGAGCATTTCTTCGGCAAATACCCTGAATTGCTAGAAATGGTTAAGGACATGTCTGACGATGACATTATGAATCTTAACCGTGGTGGTCACGACCCTTACAAAGTCTATGCAGCGTATGCAGCGGCAACGTCCCACAAAGGCCAGCCAACTGTTATCCTTGCGCAAACCGTTAAAGGTTACGGTATGTTTAAGGCAGCAGAAGCGCAGAACACTGCTCACCAAACTAAGAAACTGGATGAAGAGTCTTTGGCTCAATTCCGTGACAAGTTCGGTATCCCTATCAGTGATGAAGAGCTAAAAGATCTTCCTTACTACCGTCCTGCTGAAGACAGCCCAGAAATGAAGTACTTGCGCTCTCGTCGTGAAGTGCTACACGGCGACTTCCCAGTGCGTCGTAAAGAGTGTGAGGCGTTAGACGTTCCTACACTGGAAGACTTCAAAGCTCAGCTTAAAGGCACTGCTGGTCGTGAAATTTCATCGACTATGGCGTTTGTTCGCTGCTTAAACAACATGGTTAAGCATAAAGGCATCGGTGAGCGCGTTGTGCCTATCGTTGCCGACGAAGCACGTACTTTCGGTATGGAAGGCATGTTCCGTCAACTGGGCATTTACTCATCTGAAGGTCAGCGTTACACGCCTCATGACCACCAGCAAGTGATGTTCTACAAAGAATCTGAGAAGGGTCAGATTCTGCAGGAAGGTATCAACGAAGCGGGTGCGATGTCTGCATGGTTGGCGCTGGCGACTTCTTACAGTAACAGCAACTACCCAATGATTCCTGTGTACATCTACTACTCAATGTTCGGTTTCCAACGTATTGGTGACTTGGCTTGGGCGGCAGGTGACTCACAAGCCCGTGGTTTCTTGTTGGGTGCAACAGCTGGTCGTACAACCCTAAACGGTGAAGGTCTACAGCACGAAGATGGTCATTCGCATATCCTTGCGGGCACTATCCCGAACTGTGTGTCTTACGATCCTACTTACTCATACGAAGTAGCTGTTATCGTGCAGGACGGTCTTCGTCGCATGTACCAAGAGCGTGAGAGCGTGTTCTACTACCTAACAGTCATGAACGAGAACTACGAACACCCAGATATGCCTGAAGGTGTTGAGGAAGGCATTCTGAAAGGGATGTACAAGTTCAAGTCTGTTGAGAAGAAAGGTAATAAACAAACTGTTCAGCTTCTAGGTGCTGGCGTCATTCTACGTGAAGTAGAAGCAGCGGCAGAAATCCTAAGCGAAGAATTTGGTGTTAACTCTGATGTATGGAGTGTGACTTCTTTCAACGAATTGCGTCGTGAAGGTCTTGATGCAACACGTTGGAACATGCTGCACCCAACAGAGCAGCCACGCCTATCTTACGTAGAGCAGTGTCTAGGTGATAAAGGTCCAGTAATTGCGTCAACTGACCACATCAAACTTTACGCAGATCAAATTCGCCCATTCGTTAACAGCACTTACAATGTATTAGGTACTGATGGCTTTGGTCGAAGCGATACCCGCGCCAAACTGCGTCACTTCTTCGAAGTAAACCGTTACTGGGTAGTGGTTTCTGCTCTGAGCGCTCTAGCGAAAGACGGCAAAGTGAAAGCTGAAGTCGTTGCTGAAGCAATTAGCAAATTTGGTCTTGATCCTAACAAGCCAAACCCAGTTACCTGCTAGTAAGCGGACTAATCGGGACTGAGTCGAGTCGGTCGAAGATCGGCTCAGTTTGTAAAAGTTTGATGCGTCTTTACGACAAAGGAGATTTCCGTGAGTACTGAAATCATTCGAGTACCGGATATTGGTGGCGCGACTGACGTCGATGTAATCGAAGTTAGCGTCAAAGTTGGCGACATTATTGAAGTTGACCAATCAATTATCGTATTAGAGACAGATAAAGCGTCTATGGACGTTCCGTCTCCAGTAGCAGGTAAAGTAACAGCGATCTCTGTAAAAGAGGGTGATACGGTTTCTGAAGGTAGTGAAGTTCTTACTATCGAAGTGGAAGGCGCGGCATCTGCTGAAGAGCCTGCTCAAGAAGAACCAAAAGCAGAATCTGCACCGGCTCCCAAAGCCGAGCCTGCACCTCAAAAAACGGCAGCAGCAACAACAGCTGAGCAAACTGTATCAGTGCCGGATATCGGTGGCGCTACAGGTGTTGACGTTATTGAAGTGTGTGTAGCAGAAGGCGACGAAGTTTCTGAAGGTGATTCGATCATTGTTCTGGAAACTGATAAAGCCTCTATGGATATTCCATCTCCAGTAAGTGGCAAAATTGCTAAGCTGCTTATCAAAGAAGGTGACACTGTATCTGAAGGTGACGCTATTCTTGTGGTTATGGCTGAAGGCTCCGCGTCAGCAGAGGCTGACTCTGAGGCTCCTGCTGCAGAAGCTGATACTCCAGCTCCACAGGCGGCGCCAGCCCAAGCTGCAGCACCAGTTGCGGGTGGTGTAGAAAAAGTAAACGTTCCAGATATTGGCGGCGCAACTGATGTTGACGTCATTGAGGTGTCTGTTGCGGTAGGCGACAAAGTTTCTGAAGGTGATTCAATCATCGTTCTTGAAACGGACAAGGCGTCTATGGATATTCCTGCACCAAAATCAGGTACGGTTAAGTCTCTTTCTATTAAAGAAGGCGATAAAGTATCTGAAGGCACACTGATTCTTGAGCTTGAAGTGGAAGGTTCTGCTCCAGCAACGTCAGCTCCGTCGAAGCAAGAAGCACCTAAAGCGGCTGCTCCAGCGAAACAAGAAGCACCAAAAGCAGCTGCGCCTGCAGTTGATCAAGGTGCTGTACTTTCTTCACCAAACAAGAAAGTACATGCAGGTCCAGCTGTTCGTTTGCTAGCGCGTGAGCTAGGTGTTGATTTGTCTTTGGTTCGTGCAACAGGCCCACGTGGTCGTATCACAAAAGAAGATCTACACGCTTACGTGAAAGCTGCTGTTCAGAAAGCTGCTTCAGCTCCAGCGGCAAGTGCAGCGGTTGCTGAAGGTGCGGGCATTCCTCGTGTACCTGAGATCGATTTCAGCCAGTTCGGTGAAGTTGAAGTCGTTAAGATGAGTAAGATTCAAAAGATCACGTCGTTCAATATGACGCGCTCTTGGTTGAATGTTCCTCACGTAACACAGTTCGACAAAGCGGATATCACGGATCTAGAAGAGTTCCGTAAAGTGCTGAAACCAGAAATGGAAAAACAAGGTGTGAAACTGACACCGCTTCCCTTTATGATCAAAGCGGTTGCACAAGCACTGGTTAAGAACCCAGCGTTCAACGTATCTCTTCATGCTGACGGCGAAAGCGTTGTGCAGAAGAAATACGTTCATATCGGTATCGCGGTAGACTCTCCTGTGGGTCTAGTGGTACCTGTACTACGCGATGCGGATAAGAAATCGGTTGTTCAAATCGCAACAGAAGCGGGCGAGCTAATCAAGAAAGCGTTGGCTAAACAGCTGAAGCCTGCAGATATGCAAGGTGGCTGTTTCACTATCTCTAGCCTAGGTGCTATGGGTGGTACTGGCTTTACGCCAATCGTTAATACTCCAGAAGTGGGTATTCTTGGTGTTTCTAAAGCAGATGTTGAGCCTCGCTGGAACGGTAAAGAGTTTGAGCCACGTACAATGCTTCCATTGTGCTTGTCTTACGATCACCGTGCTGTGAACGGCGCTGATGCGGGTCGCTTTATGACTTACTTGAATGCATTGCTAAGCGACGTTCGTCGTCTAACTCTGTAATCAAGTTGTTGTGATAATGCAGTGAAAAGGCAGCCAAATGGCTGCCTTTTTTATTGCTATTTTTTCTAATCCGCAAAAAACTCTTCAATTTTGTCTCTTTGCCACATAGCGTCTTTGAAGCCTAGCTCCATCAAGGCTTTGCAATATTCAGGTGTAAATAGCAAATAGCTGGCAGCCGACGAAGCATTGCTGCTTTGATTGCCGCTGGCGGTTCGCAACAGCTTTTGAATGTGGCGCGGTAAAGAGTCTAGGTGCTCGTTTGCTAGAACGTTTAGGCCTTTTGAAGGTGAGATAATTAACGTCTTGCGCAGAGCAAGCTCAGGTGGTCGTTGATCCTCGGGTACTAATTCCAATACACGGTTTAACGTTTCAATATGGGTGATATCATCGTCGATGGTGTCCAAGAAAGCACTGTTAAATAAATGCCCTAATACTTGAACAATAGAAGGTTGCTCAGAATCTTCAGTGTTCGTGGATTGTTGCCATTCAATTGCTTGACGATTATCACTGACGCCGATAATGAATAACTTCTGAGCCCCCAATCGCATAGCGGGCTTGATAATAGAGCCTAAACGGACGGCGCCGTCGCCATAGTAATGCTGACCAATCTTACGGGCTGGAAATATGCCTGGGATAGCACTGGATGCAAGTAAGTGATCAATTTTAATGGCTTGTTTTACGCCTGACTTACGGCCAATGTTCCAGTTGCTGATCTCGGGATTTGAGGTTTGGAAAAAAGTGGTGGAATTACCATTGCTATAGTTAATCGCTGTCACTGCTAGGGTTTCAATCAGGCGCTGATTAAGAGAGACAGCAACATCATCCAGATTTAAATGGTGTAGCAACAGCTCTTCAAGCGGACTATTTGTCATCAGCGAGAGTTGATTGCCATTTCGTTGACTCAAGAAAATATTGGCAATACTGCGGGTTATAGATGAGGCAATTGGCCAGCGACTAACTTGATAGACCTGATCAGTCGTCAAATTGCTCCAGATATAGGTTAAATCTCTTACGCCACGATTAAAATTACTCGCACATGTAGCAAGTAATGCTGCATTCAGGGCGCCCGCTGAAGTGCCACACAGGATAGGGAAGGGTATTGATCGATGTTGGGGCACGAGTTTTGCAACGGCTTGCAATACACCAATTTGATAGGCGCCGCGTGCACCACCGCCAGACAACAAAAGGGCTGATTTCGACGTCATACTGCTCTCCTACTTCCTCAGTCCACTATCTGAGCATAGCTAAGCTTATTTCATTTTGCAGTGCAATCTTGTGGTGCAAGCGTAACTTTACGTTCGAATTGTCTGTGTAGTACTGATTTGTCTTTGCAGTGTAAGAATTACATTGTAAAAACAATAAATTATTGATTTTCATCGGTTATAGATTGCAACTTAAAGCGCGTTGCAAGACTATGAATAAATAGAATACATATGACAGGGGACTATATTTATATGGCGATTCATCCTCAAGCAGGGCAGCTTGCTTCATCTGACATCTTGGTCAATGTGCCAAAACTAATGAGTGCATATTATGCCTTGAAGCCAAATGCTGATTATGAGACGGAAAAAGTAAGCTTTGGTACGTCAGGGCACCGTGGTAGTGCATTTTCAAAAAGTTTTAATGAGGCTCATATTCTAGTAATTTGCCAAGCTATCTGTGAATACCGTCAATCACAAGGCATTGATGGACCGATTTATTTGGGTAAAGACACTCATGCTTTATCTGAGGCCGCCTTTGCAAGTGCTTTGCAGGTTTTGGTTGCGAATGGTGTACGAGTTCGTGTTCAAAAAGGAGATGGTTTTACACCAACACCGGTAATTTCCCATGTCATCCTCACGCATAATAAAGTTTCTAAGGATCAGGCAGACGGAATCGTTATCACACCGTCTCACAATCCACCTGAAGACGGCGGCATTAAATATAATCCACCCAAGGGTGGGCCGGCTGATAAAGACATTACCGACTGGGTAGCCAAACGCGCTAATGCATTGCTTACTGATGGTCTGGCCGAAGTTAAAACAGTATCTTTAGAAACGGCGCTCGCCAGCCAGCTGATTGAGCCATTTGATTACATTGAGCATTATGTTGCGGATCTTGAGAATGTGATTGATATGGCCGCCATTTGTGAAGCTAAAGTCCGTATTGGTGTAGATCCGCTGGGCGGATCGGGAATCGCTTTTTGGCAGCCAATCGCAGAACGCTACGGTTTGAATATCGAAGTGGTAAACGATCGTGTAGATCCAACTTTCGCTTTCATGCCACTGGATAAAGATGGCCGCATACGAATGGATTGCTCGTCCCCTTATGCCATGAACAACTTGCTGAAAATTCAAGATCAATTCGATGTGGCAGTAGGTAATGATCCTGACTATGATCGCCACGGTATTGTGTGCCCTGGATTTGGATTAATGAATCCTAATGCGTATTTAGCGGTTGCGATTGAATATCTGGCGACTCATCGTGATTGGCCTACAGATATTCAGTATGGTAAGACCTTAGTATCCAGTGCCATGATTGATCGTGTGGTGGCGTCGTTAGGGAAATCTCTTTGTGAAGTGCCGGTCGGTTTTAAGTGGTATGTTGATGGCTTGTTCGACGGCACCATGGCATTTGGTGGCGAGGAGAGCGCAGGGGCCTCATTCTTGCGTCGTGACGGTAGCGTATGGTCGACAGATAAAGATGGCTTTATTCTCGCCTTGTTGGCAGCAGAGATCATAGCGGTGACGGGTAAAAATCCTGCACAACTAGCAGCAGAGCAGGCCCAGCGTTTTGGTCAGCCTTATTATAAGCGTATTGATGTGGCGGCAACGCCAGAGCAGAAAGCCATTCTAAGTAAGCTTGAGGCTAGCTCGGTCAACGCTGACACACTCGCTGGTGATGCTATTGTGAGTAAGCTCACTCATGCTCCAGGTAATGGCGCCGCTATCGGGGGCTTAAAAGTGTCAACAGATAACGGCTGGTTCGCTGCGCGTCCATCAGGAACTGAGAACGTTTATAAAATTTACCTAGAAAGCTTTGTGTCAGAAGAGCACCTAGCCCTATTAGAAAAAGAAGCTGTGGCTTTAGTGAACAGTGTTTTAGGCTAGTGTTATAAGTCAGGCTTAGAAGAGGTTATTCTACCTCTTCTAAGCGATTTAGCCATTTGCTCAGTGGGAAGCCTAGTTGTTGCGAGAGCTTGTCACATTCCTCTCTTTGTTGCTTAAGATTCAAGTTATGCGGAGCGTTGGTGGCGAATACTACCCAATTGCCGCAGCCTGTATCCAGCCCTGTTACGGTGTTGAACATATCCTTCAGTGTTTCTTTCAAATCGTGCTGGTATTGATGCTCTTCCCAGCAATTTAATACCAGCATGCCGCCTTCTTTCATTTGCTTCTTAGCATCTTCAAGGAAAGCTTGTGTTGCAACACGGTTATCCATGCCAAAATGCTGATAAAGATCGGTAAATAAAATATCAAATTTCTTTGATTTATTACTGGCCACAAATCCGATTGCATCATCCGTTATCACTTCAATGCGCTTGCTTTTGGGGAGCCTGAAAAACTCTTCTGCAATAAAGACAATTTCTGCTCTTAATTCTACTGCCGTAATATGAATACCACTGACAGCTTTAGCAAGCGCATGTACCAAAGCGCCACCACCTAAACCTAGTACACAGGCTCGCTTAGGTGTTCTATCCATCAGTGCTAGCAACATTGCTTGGGTGTATTCGTGCTGCAAAATATGCGGGGTTTTAATTTGCACTCGGCTTTGTTCATCGCCGTCAGCAAATGAAAGAATTCGATATTTGCCATCGTCGAAGACACGTATAACACCAAACTCATCTTGAGTTTCATAAAGTAAAGACATGAGTGTTTCTCTTAGATAAAAAGAAAGGCCAGACAGTTGTCTGGCCTTTGTCTAGATCAGATCATAGCGAATTTTCCCTTCAGGCTAAATCTGCTTTGATATGTTCAAGTAAGATTTGGGCAGGGTGCTTAATTTTGGCATCATCCAATCGTTTAGCTTGGCAACGACAAGAATAGCCGGTCGCGACCAGTTTGTTGTTTAATGCGGGATCGTTCACCTTATCTTTCCAAGATAGGTTATAAATCTCAACGGACGTGGCCTTATTTCGAGATTCATGGCCGTAGGTGCCCGCCATGCCACAACAGCCAACGTTCTCAATCGCTAATTTTAATCCCAATAATTCATAGACAGACTGCCAGTCTTTAATCGATGGGGCTGCATTGGTCTTCTCAGTACAATGCGCCATCATATGGAAGGTTTCATCTTTGACTGAAATCGCCTGCTTTTGCAGATGTTCAGATTGGTTCGCAAGCCATTCTTGCATCAGCTGCACTTTAGGAATTGGGCGGCTGTTGCCAAATGTTTTAGCGTACTCAGAGCGGTAAGTCAGCGTCATGGATGGGTCAATACCGATCATAGGTAAACCGTAAAACGCTAGGTTTTGCAGCATATCTAGATTCTTCTTGGCCGTTTTTTCAAACGAACGCAAGAAACCGTGCACATGAAGAGGCTTGCCGTTCGGCATATAGGGTGCTAGGTATGCTTGGAATCCCAATCGGCTAAGCAGCTCCATTACATCAAGCACCAACTCTGTTTCAAAGTAGCTGGTAAAGGCATCCTGAACCACAATGACCGCACGTTTACGATCTTTTGGGCTCAGTGATTCGATCGCTAGTGGCGTTGCTAAGCGAATACCACGACGGGACATCTCTCGTTTAAGATTGTGTTTTGACAGTTTAGGGCTGTCTTCCATGCCAACAACCTTACTCATTAGTCGGTTCATTAGCTTATTGCCAACAAGCCAATTATAAGGCTGAGGAAAGGCTGCCAGCGTAGGCATCATGTATTCCAATGAGCCGACAAAGTAGTCTTTTGCTGGTCGCAAGTAACGACTGTAGTAAAGCTCTAAGAATTTAGCGCGAAACTCTGGCACGTCCACCTTAATAGGGCACTGGCCAACACACGATTTACAAGCCAAACAGCCCATCATAGATTCATGTACTTCATGGGAGAAGTCATATTCCCCCTTTCGTTTGGCTAAGGTGTTACGTAAACGAGGAATAAAGCTTCCGACAAATGTGGTGTGTTTTGCCTTGTGGCTGGCTTTACGCACATCGACGCCTTGTTCGCTCATGCCGCGAAGCCATTCACGCATCAAAGAAGCGCGGCCTTTTGGTGAGTGAATGCGTTGACGTGTGCCTTTCCAAGATGGACACATAGCATCGTGCGGATCAAAGTTAAAACACGCACCGTTACCGTTACAGTACATGCCTTCTTTAAATTGATCTCGGTTGGTCAGAGGAATTTGACGATCAAGCTGACCTCGCAGTGGCACTGCATCTATTTTAAGCAGTTCTGCGCCCAGCTCAAATGGCGTCGCAATTTTGCCTGGGTTAAGTTGGTTACGTGGGTCAAATGCGCCTTTAACTTGCTGAATACTTGGGTATAAATCACCAAAGAAGGCAGGCGCATATTCAGAGCGTACGCCTTTGCCATGTTCGCCCCAGAGTAAACCGCCATATTTTTGCGTTAGGGCTACCACTTTATCTGTAATTTCGCGCACCATGGGCTCTTGGGATTCGTCTTTTAAATCTAATGCAGGGCGCACATGTAAAACACCAGCGTCGACATGGCCGAACATGCCGTAAGCGACGCCATAAGAATCCAGCACTGCGCGGAACTCCATAATGTAATCCGCTAAGTTTTCCGGCGGAACCGCAGTGTCTTCAACAAATGGAATCGGGCGTTTTTCACCTTGAGCATTACCCAATAGGCCGACTGATTTTTTGCGCATCGCCCATAGCTTGTTAACGTTGCTGTGGCCATTGGCAACGCTGTAGCCCAGTGTGCTACTGGAGGCATCTTGAGACAAAAGATCTAATGCATCGGTGAGTACTTTCACGCGCTCAGCAACTTCTTCCTCACTGTCTCCGGTATATTCCACCAAGTTGATGCCTTGGGCGTCTTCACCTGGTTGCTCAGGAAAAAATTCCGCAACAGAGTTCCAAATGATATCGCCTTTGGCTAGGCCAAGCACTTTAGAATCTACGGTTTCGATGGATGTGGGCTTGGCTTCAAGTAGCTCTTTTGCATGACGCAAAGAAGCCTCAAAGCTGTTGTAGCGAATGTTAACCAAGGTCGCAAATTTCGGAATTTTAAGTAGGTTAACTTTGGCTTCTACAATAAATCCAAGAGTACCTTCTGAACCGCACAGAATATTGTTCATGTTAAAGCGGCCATCTGTGTCACGAATGTGCGCCAGATCATAGCCGGTCATGCAGCGGTTCAACTCAGGGAAGGTCTCTGCAATTTCCTTTTGCTTGGTTTGTGCGATGCTATCAATAACGCGGTGCGCATGAGCTGAGTAGCCTGAGCCTTGTTTGATTTGCTCTAGTTCTGCATCAGAGATAGGTGTGGTCGTAATCGTTTCACCGTCTAGCAAGACGGTTTTGAGCTCTAGTACGTGATCGCGTGTTTTGCCGTACATAACGGAGCCTTGACCACTGGCATCGGTATTGATCATGCCGCCAATGGTTGCGCGGTTACTAGTAGACAGCTCTGGGGCAAAAAATAGACCATCTGCTGCGATGGCTTTATTTAATTGATCTTTAACAACGCCCGTTTGAACACGCGCCCAGCCTTCCGCAACATTGACTTCCAGAATCTTGTTCATATGTTTGGAAAGGTCAACCACCAAACCGTCTGTTAGTGACTGGCCATTCGTACCAGTACCACCCCCTCTAGGGCTCAGAACAATATCGTGGAATTCACTGTTGTTAGATAGACGTGTGATCAGTTGAATATCTTCAGCTGTCTTTGGATAGATAACACCTTGAGGAAGAACTTGGTAGATTGAGTTATCGGTCGCTAGCACGACGCGATTGGCATAATCTGGATTGGTGTCCCCCTGAAACCCTGAAGCCTTCAAGCGCTCGATAAAGGCGAGGTACTTCGCTTGAACTGGCGAGACTTCAGACAATTTAGGAATCATGTAATATTCTCCGATATTTGCGACCTTGTGCGTGGGCTATTCTAACAAAGAATCTACGTCTAAACTTCTCAACTCGATGAAAAATAAGTTGTGTTAGCATGTTATATTTTCATAAACCGACGATTTTTTTGTATTTTTTGTTAGACTGCGACGTTTTTAAGGGGTGCTATGCTGTTACAGACTATTCGCCTGCCTGCTTGTCAGAATCGTCAGGAACAGTCATTTCTGATTTATCGAGGTGATTTAGAATGTGTGACGGCTCCAGGAAATAAGCAGCATAAACTCAAGTACCACTTACAACAGGCCCTATTAGAGCAAAAAGACTACGTCGCGACGTTCGGCGGTCCCCATTCCAATCACGTTGCAGCCTTTGTTGCTCGATGTGTTGAATTAGGCCTTAAGCCTTTAATTGTTGTAAGAGGGGAAACGTGGGCCACATTAACACCCACGTTGTCTCAAGCCGTTAGACAAGGGGCTGTGTTATTTCCAAGTCAACGAAGCGACTATCGACTTGGCTTGAACGCTGAAATGAAGCTTGCCATGGATGATTTCTACCAAAATAACGTCTACTGGGTTCCTGAAGGCGGCGGTGGAACATTTGGAGTATTAGGCTGTTTAGATTGGGCAAATGACATTTATCAGCAACTTGACGACGATGTGCATGTGTGTGTTGCCAGTGGTACAGGAACAACCGCTGCGGGTTTTGCAGCATCGAGATTTCGCTCACTATCCGTGTTTTCTGCCTTGAAGGGCGCTGAAGATCTGGTTGGAGTGTTAAACAATCATTGTCGGCAAGCTGATCTATCATGTCAGGCAACAGTTTTAGACGGTTATGATGAATCTTTGCATGGTGGGTTTGGACGAGTCAGCGATCAGTTACTAGACTTCCTTAGAGTTTTGAAGACGTTAAATCCAGGTATTCCACTTGACCCTGTTTACACATCGAAGATGGTATTTAAGGTTAATCAACTCGTGGAACAAGGTCTTTGGTTGCATAAGAAGACGCTGTTCATCCATACGGGGGGCTTGCAAGGGTGGCAGGGGTTGACCAATCAACAATGTCCGTATGATGACTATCAGTGCACATGATGCTTATTCATGTGTACTGCAAACAAGTGCAATAGCTAAGGCGTACGCTTTCTGATACATTCTTAGCTGTATGCTGTTTTGGGCTAATTGCTTGAAAGCAATACGAAATTAATCGCAATCATAGTGAAGCCATGAAATTGCGCTTTGCTAATGCAAATCAGTGATGGGAAAGATTGATTAATGAGTCTTTTTAGACGAATCGGTATTATCGCGCGCTTGGATAAACCACAGATTCTTGAAACGGTTGGACGCCTAACAGACTTCCTGATTAAGCAGGGGGTTGAGCCTGTTTTGGAGACAGACTTGGCGACTATGATGCCTTCTCCAAAAACATCAGCCGCCCCTTTGAAAGAGTTAGGGGACCATTGTGATTTGGTAATGGTGGTGGGTGGTGATGGCAGTTTCCTCGGGGCTGCTCGCGCAATCATTGATTACGATATTCCGGTTCTTGGTATGAACCGTGGAACCTTGGGTTTCCTAACCGATATTTCCCCTATCGATTTTGAGCAAGAACTAGAACCAATCCTTCGTGGTGAATACCTTGAAGAAAAGCGCTTTATGATTGAAGCGAAAATTAAACGTCAAAATCGTCCAAGCGGCGAGGGCATAGCGCTAAACGATTTAGTGCTTCATCCGGGTAAATCTGCCCGTATGATTCGTTTTGACCTATTTATTGATGATCAATTTGTCATGAATCAGAAGTCTGATGGTTTGATTGTTGCCACGCCAACGGGTTCAACTGCCTATGCCTTGTCTGCTGGTGGCCCAATCATGCTTCCCAAGCTAGAAGCGCTTGTTTTAGTGCCAATGCACCCTCATACACTGAGTAATCGACCCATTGTAATTGATGCGGATGCTAACATTCGTATCGTTGTATGTGAGTCTAATCTGACTTACCCAAGTGTAAGTTGCGACGGTCAACTTAATATTACGGCTGCACCTGGTGACGAGATTCATATTACACGTCGTAAAGGTGGGATTCGTCTGATTCACCCTAAAAATCACGATTTCTACGATGTATGTCGAACCAAGCTAGGATGGCAGTCCGGTTATCGCCAATAAAGGACTAAATTGATCTAATGCTGTTGATCTATGAATTTGCTCTAAACGAGCAGCCGCAAAGCTTTAGCAAACTGCTCTGGCAACATCGTATTGGTCATAGAATCGTTCAAGCGAATAACCGTGATCAATTATGGCTTCTTAGTCCAGAGGATGTTGAGCAAACTCAAACATTACTAGAGCTTTGGCAACGGGATCCAAGCGAAGCCCTGAAGTGGTCATCAACTCCTCGCCCTCGTGCAGTGAACCCAAATTTTAAAGATTGGCACAAATCCCCAGTAACCATTGCAACCTTGTTGATGGCCGCATTAGTGGCTCTTGTTACAGGGTTAGGGCAATACTTAGATACCCTAAGTTGGTTCACCATTTCTTCCTTTGAAATTATTGGTAATCGCATACACTTCGACCCGTTGTCGACGGTATTAGCTGAGGGCGAATACTGGCGTTTACTGACTCCGGCATTTATTCATTTTGGAGCGATGCATCTGATCTTTAATGCCCTGTGGGTATGGGAGATTGGGCGTAAACTAGAGCGTCTAATGGGCTCTTTAGCTTGGCTTCTGTTTGCTGCGACTGTTTCTATTGTCAGCAATGTCGGTCAATATTTGCTAAGCCAATACCCTCTGTTTGGCGGCCTATCTGGTTTGGTTTATGGACTAATTGGATTTGCTTGGATTATGCCATGGTTAATTCGAGGCTGGCCAAGCATCATCTCTAAACCTCTTATGGCATTTTTTATTGTTTGGCTTGTACTTGGCTATACCGATGTACTTGCCATGTTTGGCCTTGGTAAAGTGGCCAATGATGCGCATTTGTTAGGACTAATTTCTGGTTTAGCTTGCGCGGGTGTCTATAGCCTGGTGTGGAAATTATTCAAACGACGTTAACAAACCGATGATTCGGTACGAGTGATTTATGAACTTTAAAGATATGATCGATAACATGTCCCCTGAAGTGTACGGGCGACTAAAGCAGGCTGTTGAACTGGGTAAATGGCCAAACGGCGTAAAACTCACGCCAGAACAAATTGAACTCTGCATGCAGGCAGTGATCACTTACGATTACACCAATAAGCCAGAAGACGAGCGTGTTGGCTTTATTGATCGTGAAGCACACTTAGGTTGCAGTAGTAAAAAAGACACTCTTGAACATGAAACGGTGAAATGGGTGATTAACCCGGATGCGAAGCAATGATTCAAGGAAATCTGCGCAAGATGCCAGCCAAGGTGGCCGATGGCAAAGTGAGTTACGAGTTGAAGCTTGGTGATCACTTAGTACCTTTGGAACAAGCCATCGGCCAAAAAGTGTCGTTGAACTTCACTGGACAGATTCATTGCATTCACTGTGGCCGCGCCAGCAAAAAATCCTTTAGTCAAGGTTACTGTTATCCTTGTTTTAAAAAGTTGGCCGCTTGCGATACCTGCATTATGAGTCCTGAGAAGTGCCATTATTTCGAGGGTACCTGTCGTGAACCTGATTGGGCCGACAAGTACTGTATGCAAAGTCATTATGTATATTTGTCTAATACCACAGCCTTAAAAGTAGGGATTACTCGTGGTGATCAATTGCCAACCCGCTGGTTAGACCAAGGCGCGACGCAAGCGCGTGCTATGTTCTTAGTGGAAAATCGTCGTATGTCAGGGTTAGTCGAGACGCTATTTAAGTCGGAAGTGGCGGACAAAACCAATTGGCGTAATATGCTTAAAGGCATCGATGTTGAGCTAAACCTTGAGGTCGAGCAAGAGCGATTGATTAATCGTCTTTGGGAAGGTTTAGACGCACTACAAAATGAATATGGTCTACAGGCAATCCAAGAGCTTGGGGCCGATAACGCCACCCATGAATTTGTTTATCCAGTATTAGAGTACCCTACTAAAATCACCAGCATTAACGCTGAGAAGACGCCTCTCGTTGAAGGCACCTTGATGGGTATTAAAGGACAGTATTGGATATTAGACACGGGCGTTATCAATCTACGCAAATACACCGGATACGAAGCGGAATTCACGCTATAGGAGCCACTCATGGCAGAGCAAAAGCCGTCAGCAATTTATTTGAAAGACTACACTGTTCCAAATTTTCTGATTGATAAAACGGAATTGACGTTTGATCTTGATGAAACACAAACGATTGTCACTTCGCGCTTACATCTTCGTCGTAACCCAGACAGCACACAACAGACGTCGCCTCTTGTCCTAGATGGTGGAGAGGATGTGCAACTGATCGGTGTTGCCATTGACGATTACGCGCTGCCAAAAGAAGAGTACGCAATCAAAGATGACAAGCTGATCATTACTGCGACACCAAATGAATTCGTGCTGACTTGCGAAACCATGATTGAGCCGCAAAACAACACCAAGCTTGAAGGCTTATACCGTTCATCGTCTATGTTTTGCACCCAGTGTGAAGCCGAAGGCTTTCGTCACATTACCTATTACCTAGATCGTCCTGATGTGATGTCGATCTTTACGACCACTATCATTGCTGATGAAAACCGTTACCCCGTGATGCTGTCAAATGGTAACGAAATTGAGCGGGGCAAAACCGATGAAGGGAAGACCTTTGTTACTTGGCATGACCCGTTCAAGAAACCAGCCTACTTGTTTGCTTTGGTCGCAGGCAATCTTGAAGTGCTGAATGATAGCTTTACGACCATGAGTGGTCGTGATGTGAAGCTGCAAATTTTCACCGAGAAGCACAACATCGACAAAGTCGATTTTGCCATGGATTCGCTGAAGCGTTCTATGAAATGGGACGAAGAAGTCTATGGTCGTGAATACGATCTGGATATCTTTATGATCGTCGCGGTGGATGACTTCAATATGGGGGCAATGGAAAACAAGGGATTAAACATCTTTAACTCTTCTTGTTTGTTAGCCAGCCCTGAAACGACGACAGACGATGCTTATCTTCGGGTAGAAGCGGTTGTGGCACACGAGTATTTCCATAACTGGTCAGGTAACCGTGTTACTTGTCGTGACTGGTTCCAGTTAAGTCTTAAAGAGGGCTTTACGGTATTCCGTGATCAGTGTTTCTCAGCGGATACGCATTCTGATGTGGTGAAACGTGTTGAAGACGTCTCTTTCTTAAAAACAGCGCAATTTGCCGAAGACGCTGGACCGATGGCGCATCCGATTCGTCCTGCGTCATTTATTGAAATTTCTAACTTCTACACCTTAACGATTTACGAGAAGGGCGCTGAAGTGGTTCGTATGATTCATACGCTACTGGGCGCAGAAGGCTTCCGCAAAGGTTCTGATCTGTACTTTGAGCGTCATGATGGTCAAGCGGTGACCTGTGATGATTTCGTTAGAGCAATGGAAGATGCCAACGGTGTTGATTTAAGCCAATTTAAGCGCTGGTACTCGCAAGCGGGCACACCTCGCTTAACGGTTACAGACAGCTATGATGAACAAGCAAAAACCTACAGTTTAACCGTTCAGCAAATGACACCAGCAACGCCAAATCAGCCGACTAAACTGGCGCTTCATATCCCTGTTAAAGTTGGCTTGGTCAGCGCATCAAATGAAGCATTAACGTTTGATTACGCTGGGCAAACACAAGACGAAGTCGTGCTTCATGTGAACGATACCGAGCAAACGTTTGTATTTGAGAATGTATCGTCTAAGCCGGTGCCATCATTGCTACGTGGTTTCTCGGCGCCAGTGAAATTGGACTACGATTACTCTACAGAGCAATTGCTTCAGTTAATGTCTGGTGATCCGGATGGCTTTAACCGCTGGAGTGCCTCACAGCAACTTGCAGTAAATGAGTTGAATGCACTGATTAAGCAATACCAAAAAGGCGAAGCCCTAAGTAAAGAAACCCATTTGGTAGAAGGTTTCAAAGCCTTGTTAGCGGATAAAACTCTCGATCCAGCAATGGTGGCCTTGATTCTTAGCCTGCCAAGCCAGGCTTACCTATCTGAGTTGGCAGAGAAAATCGACCCGCAAGCGATCAAGGCGGCTCGCGAGCACCTGCGTGCTGTGGCAGGTAAAGCCCTACAAGCAGAATTCAAACACGTTTATGAAAGCAACACAGTGACTGAGGCGTACCAAGCGAGCGCTGAGCAAATTGCCAAACGTTCTTTGAAAAATGCGGCTTTGATGTACTGGGTCGCTGCGGGCAGTGATGAAGCCAAATCAGCCGTTGTCCGCCAATACCGTAATGCCGATAATATGACTGATCAGTTCGCGGCGTTGTCTTGTCTGGTCCACTTTAACCTACCTGAAGCCGATGAATTGTTGAATGCGTTCTTCGAGCAGTGGCAGCACGAAGTGTTAGTAGTAAACAAGTGGCTAATGCTATCTGCCGCTCGAGAGCAAGAGAACGGCCTTGAGCAGATTAAGGCGCTGATGCAGCACCCCAATTTTGATATTAAGAACCCCAACAAACTGCGTGCGGTCATTGGCGGTTTAGGTCAGAACGTTGATACTTTCCATAATTTGGATGGTAGTGGTTACGCTTTTTTAGCAGATCAAATTATTTTGCTTAATAAACGCAATCCGCAAATTGCTTCGCGTCTTTGTACGCCTCTGACTCGTTGGCAACGGATGGTGCCAGCTTTGGCAGAGAAAATGAAAGGGGAGCTTGAGCGCATTGCTCAAGAGGATCTTTCAAAGGATGTCTATGAAGTCGTTTCTAAAAGCCTAGCTTAGAAAAATCATGAAAAGCGCTGTTTAACAGCGCTTTTTTTTGAGGTAAAGGATCGTAACTAGAACTACAATTAAGTTATTGTTTTGACTGGTTTGAGCAGCAGAAGTGGGAGTTATAATAATGAAAAAGCCATATCGCTATGTTGTACCTGTGGCGCTTGGGACAATTTTAACGGCCTGTAGTCATACCTCTGTCATAACAGACAGCGCTTCATCCGAATCCAATGCTCAAACTTTGTGGTCTGCGTCCCCTCAAGATGTAGAGCAGAGCAATGTGTTAAGCCCAGCAAAAGTCTCCGAGCTGGAGCTCTTGCGCCAACGCATAGCAGACAACGCTGATCGAATTGTCCAACTGACTGCTCAGCTTGATGAGAAAGATCGTTTGCTAGCCGAACTTATGTCGAATGACAAAGATGCTGCGCTTTTATTAACTATACAGCAGCTTGAAAAAGAGCGTAATGCGCTCGAAATACGCTATAACCAACTACGCTTGGAAAACGATCGTCTTACTGCTCAGATTCACACTCTTGAAAATGATATTCAGGTTACGAAGCTAAGCTCGTCAGAACAACAGGCAGACTTTGTTGCACTTAATCGTAATTTTAGAACGTTAGATAGTGCTCATTATGCCTTGTCTAAAGATTACCGTGATTTATCCATCGAACACGCTCACTTAAAAAGTCAGCTTGATACCTTAACAGAGCAAAACAAACATCTCGCTCAAGAGTTTTCTTTGCTGAATGAAGAAAACCTGAAATTAGGTGGCGCGTTATCGGAAGCGCGCGCTCAGCATCAAGTGCTATGGGATAAAATACGAGTACAGGGTAATGTTATCGATACCCTGCAGACCCAAAATGCTGAGTTACAGCGCAAAGGTGGTTTAATTATTGCTGCTGAAGGAAATCCAGACAATCTTCCTGACTTGGCTAAGCTAGAAGCAAAGATCACTCGACTGAAAGCTGAGCTATCTGCCCAGAATGACTTAATTTCAGGTTATCAAGTTGATGTGGCGCAATTAGAATCTGCTCTAACGCGTCAAGAGAACGACCTAAATGGGCAACTAGAAACACTGCAAAACCGTTATCAAGAGTTAACCGCACGTCATAAGCAACTCAATGCAGAATTATCAAACATGCGTGATATGTTAAATGCGCGGGACCAGCGAATCGCGTCGCTACAACAAGAGCTTGATCGGTCTGATCAGCAAAAGGCTACGCTTTTAGCGGAGATTAAGCAGCTCCGTGAACAACATGAAGATTCACTGCAGCAGATTGTGAGCCTTGAGCAGCAAGCGGCAGTTGAAGCAGAGCAAAAGACCAAGTTGGAAAATCAGGTTAACAACTTGATTCCATTTGAAGGGGCAGTGATGTCACTGCAGCGTCAGCTACAAAGTGAACTGACCAACGTGCGCTGGACTTTGCCCACTTCAGCTAATCTTCATGATACCTTTGAGATCCAGTTGTCTGCGGAAGTGAATAACCCTGTACAAGGGCAGACTTACTACGCCGAGCTCTTTGTGGACAGCGCGCTCAGTATGATGAGTGCTGCCGAAGCTGAATCTACTTTGAATCAAGGGCAGCTGAATTTTCGTTGGCGTCTAAGTGGTTTAAATGAGCGCCCTAATGCCACTATGAATGTTTCCGTTACTCAAGAAGTGAACTACAACGGTCAGGTGATCTTGCGTAAAATTTATCGTGACACTGAGAGTGTGGAGCTGATTTCCAAAGATTGGTTAAGTAAATATGGTTTCTGGGCGGCTGCCATCTTGGGCGGTCTGCTGATGGGGTTCGGTGTGGGCAAATTAGGTCGTCGCACTTAAGTTTAGCGGCGTATATAAGCATTGGATCTGCTTGATAACGTCAGCGATACACATTCATTCACTTTGCTATTACTAAAATTCAACTACTTACATAGCTGGTTTGCTATAGTAGCCTCGCATTAAATTTTAGAGGTAGTGACAGTGGTCAAGTCTGGTTCGTATGACGTTATCGAAAGTCGTTTAAAGGATAATATCCTAATTCTGGATGGTGGTATGGGTACCATGATCCAGAGTTATAAATTGGAAGAGCAGGATTATCGTGGTGAGCGCTTTAGCGACTGGCATAGCGAACTAAAGGGCAACAACGACCTTCTGTCACTGACTCAGCCAAAAATCATCAAAGCCATTCACTCGGCGTACCTAGAAGCTGGCTCAGACATTATTGAGACCAACACCTTCAATGCTAACTCTATTTCGATGCTCGACTACCATATGGAGTCTTTGAGCTATGAGATTAACTTCGAGTCAGCAAAACTTGCCCGTGAAGCGGCAGATGAATTTACCGCACAGAACCCAAGTAAACCTCGATTTGTGGCAGGTGCTGTTGGACCGACCAGCCGTACTTGTACGATTTCTCCTGATGTAAACGATCCTGGATTTCGTAACGTTTCGTTTGATCAATTAGTAGAAGCCTACACGGTTTCCATTGATGGTCTTATCAAAGGTGGTGCTGATCTACTTTTGATTGAAACCATTTTCGATACGCTGAACGCGAAAGCCGCAATCTTTGCTGCGCTACAGTACTTTGACGATCATGGTGTGCGTTACCCAATCATGATTTCCGGTACCATTACCGATGCATCTGGCCGTACGCTGTCAGGTCAAACTACCGAAGCCTTCTGGAACTCGATTGCTCACGCGCGCCCAATTTCTGTGGGCTTGAACTGTGCCCTTGGCCCAAAAGATCTTCGTCAGTATATCGAAGAGCTATCAAACATTGCTGATACGCACGTATCGGCACACCCTAACGCAGGTCTACCAAACGCTTTTGGTGAATACGACGAATCCCCAGAAGAAATGCTGGAAGAGATCCAAACTTGGGTCGATGCGGGCTTTTTGAACATCATTGGTGGCTGTTGTGGTACTGAGCCAAGCCACATCAAAGCGTTTGCAGATGCTTTCCTTGAGGCCGCACCTCGCGTGATCCCAGAGATTCCAAAAGAATGTCGTCTATCGGGTCTTGAGCCATTCAACATCAGTGATGAAAGCCTATTCGTGAACGTGGGGGAACGTACCAACGTTACCGGTTCAGCGATGTTCAAGCGTCTAATCAAAGAGGGTGATTTTGACACGGCGCTTGATGTGGCTCGTCAACAGGTTGAGAACGGTGCCCAAATCATCGATATCAATATGGACGAGGGTATGTTGGACTCGGAAGCCGCTATGGAGCGCTTCTTGAAACTGATTGCCTCTGAGCCAGATATCTCTCGCGTGCCAATCATGCTGGACTCGTCTAAATGGGAAATCCTAGAGACAGGTCTTAAAAACATCCAAGGTAAGGGGGTGGTGAACTCGATCAGCTTGAAAGAAGGCGAAGAGAAGTTCATCGAACAAGCTAAACTGCTAATGAAATACGGTGCGGCCGTCATCGTCATGGCCTTTGATGAAGTCGGTCAAGCGGATACTCGTGAACGTAAGATTGAGATTTGTCGTCGTTCTTACGATGTTTTGGTTAACAAAGTAGGCTTCCCACCAGAAGATATCATCTTTGACCCGAACATCTTTGCCATTGCTACCGGTATCGAAGAGCACAACCGTTATGCGTTGGACTTCATCGAAGCAACCGGTGATATCAAACGTGAGTTGCCTTACGCAAAAGTATCTGGTGGTGTGTCGAACGTTTCCTTCTCGTTCCGAGGTAATAACCCAGTGCGTGAAGCGATTCACGCGGTATTCCTATACCACGCGATTAAAAATGGCATGACTATGGGTATCGTAAACGCGGGCCAATTGGCGGTTTACGAAGACATTCCAAAGCGTCTGCGTGATGCAGTTGAAGATGCCGTACTGAACCGAACGCCAGAGGCAACCGATAATCTGCTTGCAATCGCTGGTGACTTCGTTGGTACTGGCGAGGCCGCGGAGAAAGAAACGCAAGAATGGCGCAGCCTTCCTGTAGGTGAGCGTCTGACCCATGCTTTAGTAAAGGGTATTACGGAATTTATCGACGAAGATACAGAAGAGGCACGTCAGCAATTCGACCGTCCGCTGGAAGTAATCGAAGGTCCACTGATGGACGGCATGAGTGTGGTCGGGGATCTGTTTGGTTCCGGTAAAATGTTCCTCCCTCAAGTGGTAAAATCCGCCCGTGTTATGAAAAAAGCGGTAGCATACCTAATGCCATTTATCGAAGAAGAAAAGCTTCGTAACAAATCGACTGCTTCGTCCAGCGCTGGCAAAGTTATTATGGCGACGGTTAAAGGCGACGTACACGATATCGGTAAAAATATTGTAGGTGTGGTACTTCAATGTAATAACTTTGAGGTCATCGACTTGGGTGTCATGGTGCCATCGGAGAAAATCCTGCGCACCGCGAAAGAAGAAAATGCAGACATTATTGGTTTGTCTGGTTTGATCACGCCATCTCTAGACGAAATGGTACATGTGGCCAAGGAAATGCAACGCCAGAATTTTCACATTCCAGTGATGATTGGTGGTGCGACTACGTCGAAAGCACACACAGCGGTTAAGATCGAGCAGAACTACAAAAACAACCAAGTAGTACACGTAACCAACGCATCGCGCAGTGTTAGCGTCGCCAGCAACCTGCTAACTAAGGATGCGGAGCGTCGTGCGAAATTTATCGCCGAAGTGCAAGAAGACTACGAAAAAACACGTGAGCGCTTTAAAGATCGTGCCAAAGCAGGTCGTCGTGTATCGCTAGAGAAAGCCCGTTTGAATAAAACGCCTGTAGACTTCTCTGGAATCAAAACGCCTGAGAAACTTGGTATTACAGTCTTTGATGCGGCAGACATTGACTTCAACGAAGTGCAAAATTACATCGATTGGACGCCATTCTTCCAAACATGGGAGTTAGCCGGTGCTTATCCTCGTATCTTGACCGATGAAGTGGTTGGTGAAGAAGCTACCCGTCTATTTGCGGATGCTAAAGCAATGCTTGCAACGGTTATCGAAGAGAGCTGGCTGGATGCTAAAGCGGTTGTAGGCTTGTTCCCAGCGAACCAAATGAACCATGACGATGTGGTGATCTACACAGATGAATCACGTACAGAAGAAGTCATGACGCTGAATTTCCTACGTAATCAAAACGAGCTGAATGCACCGGGTAAATACAACCAGTGTCTATCTGACTTTGTCGCAACCAAAGAGCAGGGTAATGACT
Source organism: Marinomonas fungiae (assembly GCF_001418205.1). Lineage (GTDB taxonomy): Bacteria > Pseudomonadota > Gammaproteobacteria > Pseudomonadales > Marinomonadaceae > Marinomonas > Marinomonas fungiae. Next base: position 325,213 of record NZ_LIQF01000003.1, read on the forward strand.
ACATTGGTGCCTTTGCATGTGCGGCAGGTTTTGGTATTGATGCCATCGTTGCACGCTTCGAGGCTGATCATGATGACTACAACTCAATCATGATTAAAGCCGTGGCAGACCGTCTGGCGGAAGCCACCGCGGAATACCTACACGAGAAAGTGCGTAAAGAGCTTTGGGGTTACGCGCCGGATGAATCGCTAACCAACGAAGAGCTAATTAAAGAGCGCTACAAAGGCATTCGTCCTGCACCTGGTTACCCAGCATGTCCTGATCACACTGAGAAAGACAAGTTGTGGGAATTGTTAGATGTGACCAACAATACAGGCATGCAGCTAACGGAAAGCTACGCCATGCTACCGACTGCTGCCGTAAGCGGCTGGTATTTTGGTAATGCTGAGAGCAACTACTTTGGTGTTGGTAAAATTGGTCCAGACCAAGTGGATAGTTATGCTGAGCGTAAAGGCATGACTAAAGATGATGCCGAGCGTTGGTTGGCGCCGAACCTAGGATACGATCCAGAGGATGACCGAATCTAATTCGCCTTTTAGCCTTAATGTAGGCACTCAACTAAAGATCCCAAGCCAAGCGGCTTGGGATCTTTTCATACAGCCAGCGCAAGCCAACTGGAATCACGCACTACAATCTTTTGACGCGACACTTGGCTTTCATACGGGCTCGATTCTTACCATGAAATTTCAAGCACTGCGTGGGCCGGTGGTAATGAAATTTGAAATTTTGGAATCCAGTCCTGCCCAATGTCTCGTATTGGAACATTCATTTCGGCATTTATTGTTTAAGCATTCTGGACAAATATGCGTGCGCTTTGTTGAGCAAGGCAGCCTCCAATGTAGAGTGGAAATGCAATATGTTTTGATTGGTCCATTTGTTACGCGTGTGTGGACAGAAAAGAAATTAATCGTAAATAATATATTTAATTTATGGTTGGAAAGTTTAAAGCTTCAGTCTGAGAGGTTATAGGTTATGGCAAAAGCAATTCACGATCCGGAGAAGCATGCAGAACGCATGAAGAAGATCAAGCAGCATGTAGATAGACGAATTGCCAAAGCTCAAGAAGAAAAGGGTACCTTTGTTCTTCTAACGGGAAATGGCAAAGGGAAATCGAGCTCTGCTCTAGGTATGGTTGCCCGTGCGTTAGGCCACAATATGAAAGTAGGTGTGGTGCAGTTTCTAAAAGGTGAGTGGAACACTGGTGAAATAGACTTCTTTAAAGCGCAGCCTAATGTGACTTGGCATATTATGGAAACAGGTTTCACTTGGGAAAGCCAAAACCGTGAGCAAGACATCCAGAGCTCGAAAGAGACTTGGGTGAAAGCAGAACAACTCCTAGCAGACGAAAGCTATGATCTTGTGGTTTTAGACGAGTTAACTTACCTGCTTCATTATGAATACTTAGAAGCTGATAGAGTATTGAAAGCCTTGATGGAGCGCCCGGACATGCAGCACCTTGTGGTCACCGGACGTGGCGCAAGTGATGAACTCATTGAGCTGGCCGACACTGTCAGTGAAATCAAAGATGTAAAGCATGCCTTTAAGCGAGGTATCAAAGCACAAAAAGGCTTGGAATTCTAATCACCCACCCCAATTGAATGGGTGAATATCTCTGGTAAATCTAATTTTGTGGTCCAATATTCTAGAATATTGAAGCAAATAAGTCATAAAAACTGATTTTATATTGGTATTATGGTTTTTTTAACTACTGGAGAGTGAATATGCCTGCAATTGAACGTTTAGAAGTCGGTCAGCGTATGAGTCGCATTGTAAAAAGCAATGGTATGGTTTTTTTATGCGGTCAAGTTGCGGCAGATGCTAATACGGATATCACGGAGCAAACGCAGACTATGTTAGCAAAAGTCGATGCTTTACTAGATCAGGCAGGCTCTAGTCGCGAACATATGCTTTCAGCAACCATCTACCTTCGCGATATGAAAGATTTTGCTGCAATGAATGCAGTATGGGATGCATGGGTTCCTGAGGGGTGTGCACCAGCTCGAGCCTGCGTAGAGGCTCGTCTGGCACGTCAAGAATTGCTTGTGGAAATTTCTGTGGTAGCAGCAGAAAAGTAATCAATACTCAGGTTTACTTAGGTCGACGCTGATACCAGCGTTGGCCAGAGTTCGACTGAGAACTTGTATGTTTCGAGCCATGTCTCTGGATAAATTTAAAATTAAGATGCCGAAGTCAAAAGCAAAGTGGTCATGAAATTCGCCAAACACATTGTAATCAACTTCTAAAATAACCGTGTCACCCAGTGCTTTCGCGTAGCCGTTTCTTGGTGATAAGGAAATCATGCTTACATAGCCTAGCGCCTGACCAAAGGTTACCCTACGAATAAATGAAGTATCCATGTCATTGTCTTGGTAATAGCATAGTGCGCCTGTGATGATGATGTAAAAACTGTCACCTTTATCACCATCTTCAAACAACAGCTCGCCATCATCAAGGTGGGTTAACTTTCCTCGTTCAACTAAATAATCAATTGCCGAGGCACTGAGTGCACCAAAGATTGACCCTTTTTTTAACGTATCGGCACAAAGATCGTAAGGGCAGTTTTTAGTAGTAACTGTGTTCATAACAACCACCTCCCTTTGACTTAAGCCTAAGCCTGAAGTGGAATTTTAACCATGTGATTTATTAAGGATTTCGTAGCAAACCGTAATCATTTAGTTTATATGCTTAACGTCATTGTACGAACTAAGTAAATCCCCCCTTATTATTTACGTTTATCGGCATAAGGGTAGGAATCTTGATACTCAAGAACTTCTACTTTATCTCCTAATCTTATTTGGCCAATATTTTCAGCCACTAGATTCACACCAAAGGTGACGCCATCTCTCTCAAGTAAACGGAATTTAGCTAACGTTTTAAGGGGCTCTCCCTTACGGCTTCGTTGCGCTGTTTGAGGATCTAAAGTGGTAAAGATACAGCGCACGCAGGGTTTTACATTTTCAAATATGACCTCACCAATGCGAATGCGTTTCCAAGTGTCTTCCGCAAACGGCTGATTGCCTGAAATGACTATGTTTGGACGAAAGCGAGCCATTTCATTTGTCTGTGGGCCACTGCGATTAAGCTCATCTAGGGAGGCCTGAGTGGTTAAAAGGAAGGGATATCCATCAGCAAAGGCGACAGGTAGCTCAGGGCGACGACTGGTGAATCGCTCAGATTGTTCACCAAAATAGACAAGTGAAGCATTGGTGCCTAATAAATCACTCAGCCATTGATCTGCTAACGTTGTGGTTCTCTGGGCTAGTACAGGGACTTCCCAGATCTCAGTGTTGAAATATTCGCGATTAAAATCGAGCGGATTCAAAACTAAAGGAAGTTTTATATCTGGGTGGGTTAAAGTCAGTATGGCGCTATCAATATCGGCTTGAATTAAGCTAAGAGTAGGGTGCTCGCGCGCCGTCAGAAACATTCCTCGGTCATCTACAATCATATAGCGACGATCGAATTCTAAACCGCTCAGTGTAATGTTTGATTGTTGCAAAGGAATTGCTTTGCAGGATTTTAGAGGGTAAATAGCAAGTTCGGAAACTGTTAACGGCACATTGAGTCCTTATCAACGGAAAGAAAAACCAAGTGTGAAGACTTTATCTTAGCGATGCAACCCGCCCGGGTAAGCGATGCTTTAATCGCTTCTAAGCCCCAGCTTTATCCGGGGGGGGCAATACTTTAATCGCCCATATGACCTAAATTGTCAGGGATTAAAACAAAGCGGCCCCCTGAAATGTTGGGACATCTCAGGGGGCCGGTCTGTTACCTAATGCAAGGCAATTGTATTAGATGTAGTACGACGCCAATGGAGGGAAGCCATTGAACTCTACTGCACTGTACGTGGTTGTGTAAGCGCCAGTAGAAAGCCAGTATAGACGGTCACCGATAGCAAGATTCAATGGTAAGCCATACTTGTAGTTTTCGTACATGATGTCAGCACTGTCACAGGTTGGTCCAGCAATGATAACTTCTTCAAGCTCACCCGTTTTCTCAACGTGAATTGGGTACTTGATCGACTCGTCAAGCGTTTCAATCAAGCCAGAGAACTTGCCTACGTCCGTAAATACCCAGCGGTTAAGAGCGGTGTGAGATTTACGAGAAATCAACACTACTTCACTTACTAGAATACCCGCATTGGAAATCAAAGAGCGACCAGGCTCAAGGATAATGCGTGGCATATCATCGCCAAAGTCTTCCTCAAGGAAACGCGTGATTTCCTCTGCGTACGTAGCAAGGTCATTTGTTCGGCTGATGTAGTTTGCTGGGAAACCACCGCCCATGTTGATCATCTTAAGATGAATATCGTCTTCCGTTTTAAGACGCTCGAAAATAACTTTAACGCTGGCAATCGCCGCGTCCCAAGCACCAATGTCGCGTTGCTGAGAACCAACGTGGAAAGATACGCCGTAGGGCTCAAGACCTAATTCTTTCGCAAGGATCAAAAGATCCATCGCCATATCCGGACGACAGCCAAATTTGCGAGAAAGAGGCCAGTCTGCTGACACAGTGCCTTCGGTAAGAATGCGTACGTAAACGCGTGAACCTGGCGCCGCTTTTGCGATATTGCGCAAGTCAGCCTCTGAGTCCGTAGCGAACATGCGCACGCCTTTCTCGTAAAAGTAACGAACGTCTTTCGCTTTCTTAATCGTGTTGCCGTAACTTACTTGCTCAGGTGAAACGCCACCAATCGCTAATAACTTATCTAGCTCGTAGCGAGAAGCGACATCGAAGTTGGAACCGCGGTCACGAAGTAGTGTCAGGATCTCTGGAGCTGGGTTGGCTTTAATAGCGTAGAACACATCCGCTGTTGGAAAGCCTTTAGTTAACTCAGTGTAAGCCTCATCGATCATTTTAGTGTCGATGACCACAAAAGGCGTTTCCTTTGTGTCAGCTAGGGCTTTTAAACGGTTGAACTGTTCTGGGGTGTAAAAAGAATGAACGTCAATAGACATGGCGCATTGCTCCTTATCTTCAATAAAACATAATCCGAAAAATACGCCTTTACCTCCCTCCATCCTACTTATGGCTGTTACTTATCCGGCGGTGAAAGCCTTAAGCGACTAGCGCAGCAGTTGAAGCGGTGCGGAATATGTTCAGCAACGACGCGAGGCGAAATTTAAGACGCAATCTTGATTGCGTCAAGAAATTTCTTTTACTTTTTTTTAGGCTTAAAAAAAGGCCCCGAAGAGCCTTGATTGTATAGTGTTCTAACTATTATTTCGATGGTTTTGGAAGTGAAAAATTGCAGATCCCGTGATTAATGCACCAATGAAATAGACGCCTTCTGCCGGGTTGTTGGTCAGCGCCGTTAAGCCAGGGCCTGGGCAGTAGCCACTTAACCCCCAGCCAATGCCAAACATAGCGGAACCAAGAATCAAATTTTTATCAATGTCACGTCGAGTAGGAACGTACCATTTATCTGCCAGCCAAGGTTTAGTGCGACGATTCCGTATCGCGTAGCCAATCATCCCTACGGCCACTGCACCGCCCATCACAAAGATTAGGGAAGGATTCCAGTCGCCAAAAATATCGAGGAAACCTAACACCACCGCAGGGTTTGTCATTTCGGAAACGGCTAACCCTAATCCAAATAAAAGACCGGTTAAGAAAGTAATCAAAGCGTACATAATGGCCTCTTATTTAGTAATAAACACAGTGATAATCGCGGTTGTCATAAAGATTGCTGTCGCAATCAATGAGCGCGGCGATAAACGAGAAATACCGCATACACCATGTCCACTGGTACAGCCACTGCCAAGACGAGTACCGTAACCTACTAATAAACCTGAAATAATTAGCAAGATAGGGCTGCGAACTTCAGGAAATGGCTGTGAAGGCTCAACTAGAATACCGTATGCACTGCCGCCAACAATTAAACCGATCACAAATAAAAGTGGCAAAAAACGATCTTTGCTGAAAAGTGCTTGCGCTAAAATGCCGCTAATGCCGACCACTTTACCGGTAAACAGCAAATAAATAGCTGTGGTTAAGCCAATGAGCAAACCGCCGGCTAACGGGTATAAAAAGGTTTCCATAAAGGTTTTGTCCTCTGTATAAATCAACTACATAAGAATAATCTAATATATAGTGTGAATTCTATCGGAAATTAAGGATTAAAAGTAGGTTTTTTTGTATTCTTTATAAAATTTGTTTATGGGTCGAATGAGTAGAGAGCTTGCATGATATTTTTGCTTCCAAATGCGCCAAAGCTACCAGAGGGTGCCTCAAGTTATGGTGAATGCAGCTATGATGAAATAGTGAATCTAAATGGCAATCATTGGCGCAAAATACTCACAATCATTGCAAAGTTATGCAGCCAAGAAGATGAAGATTGGCGTATAGTTAGAGATCAATCTATTTGGCAAAGAGCCACCTTAATTTTTACGGTTGAGGAATTGACTTTAGAAGATGAATGGGTGTTCATTGTTGGAAAATCGTTTTCTAAAGATCTACCAATTCCTACTAGAGCCGTACTAGTTGAAGATGGTAAGCATCAAGCTTTTATTGAACATCGTCGTATTTGGACCCCTTACCTTGATTATCGACAGTTTCCCAATGCTCTGATTGATGCGCTGAAAAATGAAATTAGGAAGTAAATATGATTAGTGCCTTAAAAAAATTATTTTCATTCAGTGAAGACGCATCCGATCCAATCAGCTACCAGCGAGCTGTAGCGGCGTTGTTATTAGAGGTTATTATCGCCGACAATGAGATTCATCCCGATGAAGAGCAAGTCGCCAAAGCTTCCATCAAAGCAGTCAGCGATCTTGGTGAAGATGTGGATCAATTGTTTGACGAGGTCAAAAGCTCTATACGTGATGCTCACGATGCTTATCAATTTACTAAAGTGATTAACGAACAGGCATCTCTAGAGCAGAAGTTTGAACTACTTAAATGTCTATGGCGCGTTGCCTATGCTGATGGCAGCCTCGATGCTTACGAAGATCATCGAATTCGAAAAATTAGTGAGCTTCTGTTTATGCAGCATTCTGAATTTATTCAAGCTAAATTAGCGGCGAAGGAAGAAATGGAATAAACCACCTGCAGTATCTCAGGTGTCAGATCCCTTATACACCAAAATCATTTGAATATGCATTGAAGATTCTGTGTTAAAGGGATTTGACCCCTATAAGTTGAGCAAGGGATTACTGAGACTCTTGCTCTTCTTTAGCCTTCTTAGCTGCGTGGCTCATGCCTTCGTTAAGACCTGCTTCGCGGTCTACGGCAGCCAATACGCCGCGAAGAATCCCCAATTCCTGTTTCTCCGGGCGAGAGCGGTTAAAAAAGCGTTTCAGCTTATCTAGCACTTTTCCTGGGTGATTGCGTACCACGAAATTGATGCCGTATAAGGTTTCTTCCAAGTGTTCGTAGAACAAATCCATTTCTTTTTTGCGTGGGTACTCTGGCACCACTTTGTCATGTACTAGCTCGTTCTGATGGGCCATCCAGATTTCGTAGGCTACGATTTGCACTGCTTGTGAAATGTTTAGCACAGGGTATTCGTCGTTGGCATCGATGTACACTTGGCGATGACATTGAGCGATCTCTTCGTTCAATAACCCCATCGTTTCACGACCAAATAAAATGGCGATATTATGCTCTTTCGCTTCAGGAATGACCGTTTCAGCACATTCGCGTGCATTCATAATGGGTAATTGGAATGTGCGGTGACGGGCACTGGTACCGATCACAAGACTACAATCGCCAATCGCTTCTTCCAACGTTTTAACAATGGTAGCGTTCTCAAGAAGATCCACGGCACCGGCGGCACGGCTAGTTGCTTCTTCTGATGGGTAATCGTTTGGATCGACCAAATACAGGTTGCTAAGCCCCATATTCTTCATGGCGCGAGCGATCGCGCCAATATTACCAGGATGGAAAGTGTTAATTAGTACAATGCGAATATTGCTGAGCATGAAATAGTAACTCGTTTACGTTATCGGATTACGGCGTAACAAGGTTTCTAAGTGTGAGCGACTGTTCGGTGCTGGCAAAATTAACCTGATCCAACACGACTCTTTGGCGCTCATCGAAGAGAAAACGCTGACAGGCGTGATGATACAGTGAACCTGTCTCCAACACCAATCGGTAGTTACCTTTAGGAATAAAGTTCGCAGCAAAAGGCTGATTGGCATGCAAAAACACCGAGAAGGGTGGTTGTCCATCTAATGATTGGAATGTCAGCATGCTTGCGTCCGGAAGTTGATTTAATATGCGCAGCCGACTATTGCCGTTTGCACCACCAATAATCTCACCGTGATCGGGTGCTATACCAGGCTGGCCGATACAACCGGTTTCTTGAGCTCGCTCAACACTACCAAAGCCAAAATTTTCCGCTTTTGACCAACCAGTATTATTACCGTAGCGAAGCGTTAACCAATCCCCATCGGCTTTTAAAATATCGACATCTTGTAGGGCCGGAATTTTAGCCTTGATACTGGATGACACACTGGGTTCGGTAAACAATCGTGTTTCGTTTAAAGTGTAATGCTGACCCAAGCGATATTGAGGATATAGGCCACTAATGTATGGCTGTATTTCAATTGGATTGTCTTGATTCGACAGGGAGGACCAATAATTAGCACTGTAAATACCCATGGCAAACGTTGCTAAGTAAGTACATGCAATAAAAGCAGCTTTTGCTGCCCCCAAGCGATAAGGCTTAACACGTGAGGCGCCACTTGATTTTGCTGTTTGGTCGAAAGCGAAGTTATCTTGTTTAGCGGCTGAAGGGTTAACTTCCGGAGTTTCATAATCAAATGTTGAGAAGTCCGGCTCAGAATGGGTTGTGCTTGCATCCGCTTTTCGCATCTCTTCATATAGGGCATTCATTCGACGTTGATGCAATGTGCTGCGTGCATTACGAAGTGCTTCTTCGCGGGCGCGCTCTTTTTGTGCATTACTGCGCTTCATATCCTCATAAGCGCGTTGCTGCTCTTTCACATATTCACGTTGCTTTGCGTCGCTTTCAAACTCGTAGCGTTCAAAGCCAGATGTGTTTTTAGTCGAGGCGCGCTCGGTAAAATCGTAGGGTTTCCACTCTTGCCCTTGGCTACGCTTGATGGCTGACAATACATTTTGATACGCATCGTGGATACGTTGAAAATGCTCAGTGGTATCTTGGCCTGGATTTTTATCGGGGTGATAGCGACGAGCTAAACGACGGTAAGCAGCTTTCGCTTCCTGCTCCGTTGCATTGGTTGGCAATTCAAGAAGGTTAAAATCGTCGATTAGGCTCATAGGGTCAACTTACGTCAATTTCACAGCATTATGCCTTAATAACGTCTCAGTACAAAGTTATCGGACGCTTAACCCTTGATTTGTACAGAGGTTTTGCCAAACTAGGCGTTTTTTGACAGTTCTATTGAAATGAGTGAAATGGCATGAGCGAGACCTTAACCCACCTTGATTCTAACGGCAACGCACACATGGTTGACGTTAGTGATAAAGACGTCACTAAACGCACGGCCACCGCTCGTTCGGTAGTGAAAATGCTACCAGAAACCCTTAGAAAGGTGATTGAGGGCGGCTTACCAAAAGGGGATGTACTAGCGACAGTCCGTATTGCTGGCATTCAAGCAGCGAAAAAGACGCCAGACTTAATTCCTCTGTGTCACCCATTAATGCTTACTAAAATCACTTTGGATATTAATGTCCTAGACGAATGCCACATTGAAATTCTTTGTACCTGCGCTTTAAGCGGTAAAACCGGTGTCGAAATGGAAGCATTAACGGGCGCTAGCGTCGCTGCATTAACGTTATACGATATGTGCAAAGCCGTGGATAAGGGCATCGTTATTTGTGAAACCGCATTACTTGAAAAACACGGTGGTAAGAGCGGTTCATGGAGTGCAAATCGTGGCTAATCTTAAAATTGTCTTTTTTGCTTCCCTTCGTGAAACGATGAAATGTGACGAGCTTGAATTTGCAGTCGATGCAGCACTGACTGTTCGCCAACTGAAAGAGCTGCTCGCAGAACAATTGCAGCAACCATTGCTGCTTGAAGAGAAAATTAAAGCAGCGATTGATTTCGATTTCGCCAGAGATGACGATCTGATCAATCCCGAAAGAGTACGCGAAGTCGCATTCTTCCCACCGGTCACTGGAGGTTAAGCGTGATTGCTGTGCAAGAGCAGGACTTTAGTGTCCAAGAACTCTACGAGTCGCTGTGTGTAGCCCATAAAACCGGTGCCGTGGCGATGTTTGTGGGGCGTGTACGGGATTTTAGTGATGATCCAGCGCAATCCAGTTTTGTGCTTGAGCACTACCCGGGCATGACCGAACATAATCTTGAAAAGATTGTCTCCGAAGCCAAACGGCGCTGGACATTGCTAGATGTCATAGTCGTACACCGCGTTGGCAAGCTTTCTGTTAACGATCAAATCGTGTTTGTCGGCGTGTCATCAGCTCACCGTGCTGAAGCTTTCGCGGCTTGCGACTTTATTATGGACTATCTAAAAAGCCGTGCGGCCTTCTGGAAGAAAGAAATTACCCCAGAGAAAGAAGAATGGGTCGAAGCAAAAACAAGCGACGAAGAAAGCCTAAAGCGTTGGAAGTAATAAACTCATTGAGGATGATTGTGCCAAACTGGTTACGTTTTTTAATGCTACGCGGTCGTGTGCCATCAGTATGGCTATTACGACCTCTGTCTCTCATCACGGCATTTTTATTGGCGGTCCAAGCCCCCGAGATTCAAAATGCTAATCAGCGTATGTTTGCCTACGTTGGCTTGTCGGTAATTCTGCTTTGGTGCTTTATTTGGTTAGTATGGCACCTGAAAGATCGACTAAATAAGCGTTAATGAATTATTAGCTTGGTCTAAGCGATTTCTTACGTCCGCTAGCATGGCGTTCACGGTACTCGGTATCAATATAACGATCTGTGGTCGCCATGCTGGCATGACCCGCGTCTTCTCGAACATGCTCTTTCGGGCGCACCTTAACGTCCTCGGAAATACCGGTATGACGCAACCAATGGACCGTGGCAACGCGTAAGTCCTCGGCATCCGATTTCAGGCCATCGTCGCACATACGGTAATACGCTTGATCAAAGCAATGTTGAACAATATTTCGTACTTGCCTTGAACTGGTCATCGCGCCTTGACCACGATTCTTCGGGATAAGAGCAGTCTGCTCAGCCACGGTCGGTAAATCTGGCAGTTGGCGAAAACGGCGATAACGCGCTAGAGCCGTTAACATTTCATCAGAAACACTGACTAAACGCTCTTTGTTGCCTTTGGAAAGCACTTTAAACCACCAATTGCCATCAGAGTCTTTAATAAAGTCTCCCATGACAGGCGCAGAGCGTTCGTCGGCGACTAGCTCTGATATACGAAGATACATGCCCAGCAGAGCATTCATAATAAATAGCGTTCGCTCATGAGTCGCGGGATCTTCTTCTGCCATCATTTCTGCAGTCTCAATGACATAATCCCACTGTAAGTTTGAGATGCGACGTACTTGGCGTCGTGTCACTTCTTTCTTAACAAACTTACTTTTCTGGCGAATTAACGCAACAGGGTTTTGCTGTACCGCTTCTTCCTGCATTAAAAAGCCGTAATAAGAAGACAAGATAGAGAAAGTCGCGCGGATCGCCGCTTGAGAAAGATTGTAGTGCTGCGACAAAGGTACTTGACCATTGCGAAAATCAAGCTTGGAAACATGAGCCACAAAAGGGCGCCATTCTTCGTTAGGCACCCGTTCTCCCATTTTGTTTTTAAAGCGAGCAACGTTTTTAGTGCCGATCCAGTCCTCTGGAGGTGCATTGCAAAAATGGATGAATTCTTCGATTTGATCACGGCGCAAGTTCATAGCTGGCGACTCGACGACAAACCACGACCATAAGAGTAGGCGCTCAACTTCTCGGCGATAAGAGTTAAACGTCGCTTGTGAGCCGTTATAGCTGTAGATAAAGCATAGGGCGAGTTGTAAATCTCGCTGGTAATCAACTTTAGTTAACTGCGAGATATCGTTTTGCAACGCCCCAAGAATACCGTGAAACTGAGTGAATGGATTTGGTAAGTGTTCAAGGTTGTCGATAAGAGGAAGTGGGGCAGCCATGCAAATCTTTTCTTCGTAGTGTAGTGTGTTCGTAGAGCTATTCTAGCACGAATCCGAAAACTGATTGTATAACAGTAATTTAGAGCCCAAAGAAAAAAGCCAGCTACCGCTGGCTTTTTAGAAGGTTAGATAAGCATTACTCAGTAATGCTTTCAAACAACTCAAAGTAAGTTGGGAAGGTTTTAGAGGTGCAACCCGGGTCATTAATGGTGACAGGAGTGTCTGAAAACGCGACCAATGAGAAACACATAGCAATACGGTGATCGTTGTAAGTATCGATCGCTGCGTGCAGTAGGTTCTCAACCGGCGTTATCGTGATGTAATCTTCGCCTTCGATCACGTCAGCACCCAGTTTCTTAAGCTCTGTCGCCATGGCATACAAGCGATCTGTTTCTTTTACGCGCCAGTTGTAAATGTTGCGAATGGTAGTCGGGCCTTTCGCGAATAGGGCTGTTGTGGCAATGGTCATGGCTGCATCCGGAATATGGTTCATGTCCATGTCGATGCCGTTCAGCTCGCCGCGTTCCGCTTCAATCCAAGTCGGCCCATAAGTGATTTGAGCGCCCATTTTTGCCAATACATCTGCGAATTTGACGTCGCCTTGAACACTTTCCGAGCCGACACCATGAACCTTGATTTTTCCGCCTGCAATGGCCGCTGCAGCAAGGAAGTAAGAAGCAGACGATGCATCACCTTCAACCATGATTTCACCAGGGCTCTGGTATGTTTGATTGCCTTTGATAACGAACGCTTGATAATTTTGATTGTCGACTTCGACACCAAACTGTTTCATCACGTGCAGGGTGATATCGATATAAGGCTTTGAAACTAATTCGCCATCGACTTTGATGACTAAGTCTCCCTTTGCTAAGGGGGCACTCATTAGCAAAGCCGTCAGAAACTGGCTAGAGATATTTCCTTTAATGGAAACTTCACCACCTTGAATGCCATTCGCTTTGATTAGCAAGGGCGGGTAGTCCTTGTTTCCTTGGTATTGAACGTCCACACCTAGCTCATGCAATGCATCCACTAGATCGCCAATTGGGCGTTCATGCATACGTGGCTCACCGTGCAGATGGTACTCACCTGTGCCAAGACATAATGCCGCTGCAAGTGGGCGCATAGCGGTACCAGCATTACCTAAGAAAAGGTCAGCTTGTTCAACATTAATCGGACCACCTAGACCTTCAAGAATACAAGTACGGCCTTCGTCTTGTAGTTCATAATTAACGCCCATTGTTTTTAGAGCGTTTAACATGTGACGAATGTCATCACTGTCTAATAAGTTCGTGATTTTTGTAGTGCCTTGGGCAAGCGTAGCAAGTAACAAAATGCGGTTAGATAGGCTTTTTGAGCCTGGAATTTGGATCTCGCCGTTAGCGCTGTGAAGAGGGCCTAGAGTTATGGAGTTCATCGACTTTTCCGTAAATACACTATCTTTCTAAAAAGTAGGAAGATAGGTTCGTTATTTTCTTACATTTTATGCGTACCATACGTTTACTCAGAGCGAACTGCAACAGTTTTACATAGGGATCTTGTGGGCCGTTTAATATTTAAACAACACACTGATTCAATTACGTTTACATGAGTTGGTATTGAGTAAAGATTGGTAAGCACGCTCTTACCAATCTAAGTTTCTACTTGTAATATTTGAAATGTGAAACGTTGAACCCAAAACATGTTTCTAGCAAATTTTCAATCGCTTAAGACAAGGAGCAGAGAAATGAAATCCATTTTTAGCGCAAAAATTTGTGCATTAACAATTGGGGCTGCTCTGCTTTCTCAAGCAGCCTTTGCTCTCGAGGCACCAACTGGACGAGTCATTTTGACTGTGTCAGGGAATATTACTGAAACAAACAGTGAACAAGGTGCTCAATTTGACCGCGAAATGCTATTAGCGCTTGGTGCTGATCAGCTAACAACAGAAACTCCGTGGACGGAAGGCATAAATACCTTTACCGGTCCAAGGTTAGCGGCTCTGCTCAACGCTGTGGGTGCGTCTAAAGACAGCATATTGTCAGTAACAGCCCTAAACGATTACAGCGCTAATGTGCCAGCACAAGATGCTTACGATCACAACATCATGCTGGCGATGGATATGAATGGTAAGCCAATGTCTGTCCGTGATAAGGGACCAATTTTTGTTTTATATCCTTTTGCCAAGAATCCTGCTCTTAATAACGAAATGATCCACAATCGCTCGGTATGGCAGGTCAAATCGATTACCGTCAATTGAGACTAGTTAATGCGGTCAGTTTTTAAATTTAAGTACGGACGCTTCATAGGCGTTTTAGTCGGGACAGCGGCCATTTTTCTAGTGACCGTTGTTTTGCTTTATGTACAGCTTTTAGAAAGGCAGGAAGCCTTGTTGTCCGCAGCCGAGGAGGACGCTTTATGGGCGTCTTATCAACTGGATAGAGAGGCCCTTAAGTTTCGTAATTCTGTTCGTTTACTAGTAGATTCAAAGACTCAGTCGCAACAATTAAATCGTCTCGATGAGGCTCAGTTGCGTTTCGATATTCTGTATAGTCGCCTCAATATTATTTCTGCTGGTCAGCTGAAAGATTTATTCAATCAATTACCTGATGCTGATACTAATCGACGTATTATACGTCAGCATTTGGATGTCATTGATGGGCTTTTGTTTATCGATGATCCAAACCAAATTGATAAGCAAAAAATATCTGAGCACGTTGAGTCACTGTTGCAAATTACCGAATCAGTGGTGTTTAACGCTCTAGAACGTCGTTCTGGTGATAAAGTCAGTCAACGTAAACAAATGGAGTCCTTGTATCATTATTTGGGGCTGTTAGTCAGTGCTCTAACGTTCATCATGCTCATCATTATAGGTATGTTGTTCCGACAAGTGGTGATAAGCATACGTTCTTACAAGAAAACTAGGCAGTTAGCGAACGAATTACAGCGTACTGCAGAAATAGCGCAAGCCGCTACACGTGCCAAATCGGACTTCTTGGCCACTATGAGTCATGAGATTCGAACGCCAATGAATGCCATCTTAGGCATGTCACACTTGGTTCTTGATTCGGAATTGCAGCCAAAACAGCGTAATTACATTAACAAGATTCAAAGTTCTGCCAACAACCTGTTGTTGATTATTAATGACATTCTTGATTTTTCTAAAGTCGAAGCAGGTAAGCTTAATCTTGAGTCTGCCCCATATAAGTTAGATGACGTCTTAGAATACGCCTATCAGATTTGTCGTAATGCTGCAGAAGACAAAGGCCTACGCTTTACCGTAGTACGTGATTTTAACATCCCCGACACCTTAATGGGTGATGAAACACGGGTTAAGCAAGTGCTTGTCAACATACTGGGTAACGCCGTCAAGTTTACTCTCCAAGGGGAAGTTGAGTTGCACGTTTCCCTAAAGCATGATGCTTTGATATTTCGTTTTCGCGATACAGGAATTGGCATTTCTTCAGATAGCGATATTTTTGAAGGGTTTAGCCAGGCTGATACCAGTACCACACGACTGTATGGCGGTACGGGATTAGGATTAGGAATTTCAAAACGTCTTGTTGAATTAATGCAAGGTAGCATTCGATTTGAAAGTGAGGTTGGTAAGGGCTCCACTTTTTGGGTACAACTTCCGTTGCAAACTGTTCCAAATAGCACTCAACCTAATGGCTGCTATCTAGAGCTTTGTGTATTACTAAGCGACAATGCGATGATGCGCCAACTGGCTAATCTAAATATTCCGCATACGCTGGTGACCGAAGATCAAGTTACCCACAATGATCAGTATTTGATTATCAGCGATCAATATTACTCTGTTTTACAACAAGTCGTAGAACAGCAACTACATAACAATTTCGCAGGACAGGTTCTTATTTTTGGTCGTCAACTCTCTCATGAAAGCATGTTTGCTTGGCGCAAACTATGTTTGTTGACCAGAGCAAAACTGAATAGCTACATGACAGTAAGCCATGTGCCAGATGAAAGTGTATCCCATTCACTTAACCGCTTTCATGAATGCGACAGCTTACTAGGGCGTAGAGTCTTGCTCGCTGAGGACAATCCAGTTAATGCTGAAATTGCTTGCGCTTTACTTGAAAAACTTGGTGTGGTGGTAGTTGTTGCGAATAACGGTCAGGAGGCTGTGACGGCTGCAAGCGATGAGGCTTTTGATCTGATTCTTATGGATGTGCAAATGCCAATCATGGATGGGTATCAGGCAACAGAGGCAATTATTCATCGTTTAGGCGAAGAGCACCCACCCATTCTAGCGTTAACGGCCGGTGCTCTTGATTCCGATCGCGAATTTGCCATGAATGCTGGAATGAGTGACTTTTTAACCAAACCGCTAGATCCGCTACTTTTATTAAACAAATTAGAAGAGTGGTTAGTGGGCCACTCCGCAGATCAAGTAATCAGTGGTGAAATTCAATCCAAGCGAATATTTGCTCCTGATATGGGGTTATACCGTATTGGTGGTAATGCGCAGCGCTACCAAGATATGCTTGAAAGGTTTTTGAAGCTTTTGACGCCTTACAGCAGTCAGCGTAGCAATAACTTTCCGATTACATCCTATGAGCTGCACAGCATCAAAGGTGCTGCTGCCAACATTGGGGGGGAGAGATTTGCTGCCGAAGTAGCACAGTTGGAACGCGATCTAGCAGAGGGCGGCAACAGCGGTGATAAAGAGCATACAGTTCAAATTGTGAAGGTGACCGAAGCTGCAGATGAACTTATATCTCAGATTAAAGCATTTTTAGCTGCCAATTCTGTTAGTGAACCTGCACCAACGACTGATAATTTTACATCTTATGACGCTGATGAATTCATTCAAATGATTAATCAATTGATTGAAAATCTTGCAATGGGTATTGCGGATGTGAGTGCCCCCTTAGAGCACCTGATTAGTCTGGCCTCCGCTGAACACTCCAAAGACCTGAACCAAGTGAGAGATAAAATTAATAACTACGATTACGATCTTGCTATCGAGCTACTGCAGCAACTGAAACAAAAGCTTTGATAGATTCGTGCGGTAAGGGATAAATGGTAAAAAGAGCTAGATGTTCATTAGCCCCTAATAATTAACCATGTAGTGCCCGAATCATTGATCATACGAGCTGAGGTCTACTTCAGCTCGTACCCTAGTAATATAAATTTAACCACAACACTTCTTATATTTTTTTCCCGAACCACAGATGCATGGATCATTGCGACCAATTTTATCTGTTTCTGGTGCTACATAGGGGGTGTGCCCCTGGATCTCATGGTCACCCGATACGTACATCCAAGCCCCATCAATTTTCTCAAACAGGGAGCGCTCACTTAAACGGCCAGTGTTACTGCCTTCTTTAAAATGCGCAACAAATTCCACCATGCCCGTCTTATCTTTGGCGCCACCATCTTGAGTCGCAAGGATTTCCAGTTTTACCCATTGAGTTGCACCGTTGCTGTCTTCGATTTCACTAGCCGCTTGATCAGGGGTTTCTTGTATGCGCTGGGTCGCGGCAATGTAGTCAAACTTTTGCAGTGAAAAAGCGCAGTATCGAGAGCGCATCAATGCCTCAGCCGTAGGCGCAGTGCCTGGGTTATTGTGATACATTCCACAACACATTTCATAATGGGTTTTTGAACCGCAAGGGCATTGAGCTGGGGTAGACATATACAATTCCTTCATCGCCAAGTGCTTGTTTAGATGCGTATAATACCCATTTTACTAACACCGAACAGGACTTATTTGTGAGTAACAGTGCGACCACCTCGTTTTTTTGGTACGACTTTGAAACCACGGGCGTAGACCCTGCAAAAGACAGACCAATGCAATTTGCAGGCATTCGCACCGATTTAGACTTCAACCCAATCGGTGAACCGATCAATTTATACTGTAAACTGGCTGATGATGTGCTACCACATCCTGATGCTTGCTTGCTTACTGGCATTACCCCGCAAGACGCTCTTCGTGAAGGGCTGTGTGAAGCGGAGTTTATGGCGCAAATCGAAAAAGAACTCGCCCATCCCGGGACTTGTTCGTTGGGTTATAACACTCTTAGATTTGATGATGAAGTGGTCCGTCACGGCTTCTACCGCAACTTCATCGATCCTTATGCCCGTGAATGGCAAAATGCCTGCTCCCGTTGGGATGTAATTGATTTAGTGCGCATGACTTATGCCATGCGTCCAGATGGCATTGAATGGCCTAAGAAAGAAGATGGCACTTATTCTTTTAAGCTAGAAGATTTAACTAAGGCCAATGGCATTGTCCATGAGCAAGCCCACGATGCCTTGTCTGATGTTTACGGCACTATCGCCATTGCTAAATTGATCAAAGAAAAACAGCCAAAGCTATTCGATTACTACTTCTCGATGCGTGACAAAGGTTCACTGCAGCAGTTTGTCGACCCAGTTCGTATGAAGCCATTCTTGCACATATCAGGTATGTTTGGGCAAGAGAAGAAATTTGCAGCCTTTGTCGCCCCCCTTGCGCCACACCCTAGCAACAAGAATGGCGTTGTTGTCTTCGACTTAATGTCCGATGCTAAGCCCTTGCTGGATTTAAGCGTAGAAGAAATCCAATACCGCGTTTTTACCTCAAAAGATGAGCTTGGCGATGTGCAACGCCTGCCTCTCAAGGTTATCCATTTAAATAAATGTCCTGCGGTGGCGCCCGCAACCTTTTTGAAAGATGAGGCCGTGGTCAAGCGCTTAGGATTAGACGGTGATATTTGCCGTAAAAACTTGGCGCTCATAAAAAGTGCACCGGGGTTAGCGGCCAAACTTTCTCAGGTTTTCATGCAGGAATATGAAAAAATTGATAAAGATCCCGATCTGATGCTCTACAGTGGTGGCTTCTTTTCCCGTGATGATAAAGCTCGTATGGATGAGATTCGTAATACCCCCGCAGATATTTTAGGTGAACTGGAAATGACATTTGACGACCGTCGTTTGCCTGAAATGTTTACGCGTTATCTTGCCCGTAATTACCCAGAGCAAATGAACGGCCAACAACGGGAGGAATGGGAAGAGCACCGTCGTGTCAGATTGTTGCAGAAAGATGGCGGTGGCAGTATCACTATGGAAGAATTTGAGAAACACATTATGGAACTGGCAAACGATGAGACTTTATCAGATAGTAAACGCCTAATGCTTCGAGACTTGGTGGATTACGCCCAAGGAATATACCCCTATTAATTAATAGGATAGAAACTAAGGAGAGCAGGGTAAATGAGTGATTCACGTGGTACCACAACCTGGTTAGT
The DNA here is from genome assembly GCF_001418205.1 of Marinomonas fungiae. Taxonomy (GTDB): domain Bacteria; phylum Pseudomonadota; class Gammaproteobacteria; order Pseudomonadales; family Marinomonadaceae; genus Marinomonas; species Marinomonas fungiae. The sequence continues at coordinate 344,507 of NZ_LIQF01000003.1, forward strand.
AGGCATCGCTGCCTTTATTTTAATCATTGCAGGTTTGAAAGAGGCGTCGCAGATTGTCGTTCCATTTATGCTTTCTGTGTTCATCGCTATTATATGCTCACCTTTGTTAAATACATTTCGTCAGCATAGAGTGCCGATATGGTTATCCATCGTTTTTATTGTATTGATTATCCTCGCATGCCTTGGGTCAATAGGATTGTTGGTAGCGGCCTCATTAGATAACTTTTCTCAACAACTGCCGACCTATCGAGAGCGCTTTGGTACAGAAATGTCCGCTATCTTCGAGCAACTCAATAGTTTTGGATTAAATATCTCCTATCAAAAGATTCGTGGTTATGTGGACCCGTCTTCACTCATGAATCTCTTTACCAACACATTAACCAGCCTTGGCAATGTGCTCACTAATGTATTTCTAGTCATCATGATTGTGGTGTTCATTCTGTTAGAAGCTGCAGAAATTCCTAAGAAACTGAGCTATGCATTGGGTGATGCCTCAAACTCTATAGAAAAAGTAGAGCGCTTTATTGCGACCGTAAACCAGTATTTGATGATTAAAACGTTGATTAGTCTTGGAACGGGGTTATTTATCGGTATTTGGGTGTGGTTTCTAGGAGTGGATTTCCCCATCCTTTGGGGGGTATGTGCATTTTTGCTCAACTTCATTCCAAATATCGGTTCTATTATTGCCGCGATACCTGCCATGTTCTTGGCATTTGTTCAACTGGGGAGCTTTGATGCACTCTTAACCGGAATGGGATTCCTGGCCGTCAACTTGGTGATGGGAAACTTTATCGAGCCGAAATTTATGGGGAAAGGCGTCGGTTTATCCCCATTGGTAGTGTTCTTATCATTAATGCTATGGGGTTGGGTATTTGGACCTGTTGGCATGCTGCTATCGATTCCGCTAACCATTATTGTAAAGTTTGCATTAGAAGCGAACCCCAAAATGCGTTGGCTAGCCATTCTGCTAGACTCAAAAGCGCATCCTTAAGTGTTACGCAAAATTAATGGTTTCGCTTGTACGCGGGTTGCAATCCCGCGATAAAAGCTTTGCTCCCCCGAATGGCGGGTCGTACAAGTGAGAAAAGAATGACAAAATCACAATTGAAGTGAATTGTGCTTTTGGAGATTTGATCTAGCCTTATGCTTTCTTTTGCAGTATAATGCGCGATTGTTTTTTGGTGCGAATCCTCGCACGTCTCTTATCCTACTTAAAGGTTACCATCTACATGTCTGACGCTGATATTCAGCCTACTTTTGATTCTCTGGGTCTGGCCGCCCCAATTCTAAAAGCGGTAAGTGAACTAGGTTACGAACAACCCTCTGCCATTCAGGCGCAAAGCATTCCATTTTTGTTAGAAGGGCATGACCTTCTAGGTCAAGCGCAGACAGGTACGGGTAAGACGGCGGCATTCGCTCTGCCATTGCTATCTCGCATTGATGTAGCAAATAAAGCACCACAGTTATTGGTGTTGGCGCCAACACGTGAGTTGGCGATTCAGGTTTCTGAAGCATTCCAGAGCTATGCACGTTACATTCCAGATTTCCACGTGCTACCGATTTACGGTGGTATGTCTTATGACTCTCAACTACGTCAACTAAAACGTGGCGCGCAAGTTGTTGTAGGTACGCCTGGTCGTGTTATGGACCACATTCGTCGTAAAACACTTGTACTCGACGGCTTACAAGCTCTCGTGCTGGACGAAGCTGATGAAATGCTTCGCATGGGTTTCATCGATGACGTAGAGTGGATTCTTGAACACACTCCTAAGTCTCGCCAAATCGCATTGTTCTCTGCAACAATGCCAGCAGTGATTCGTAAAGTGGCGCAACAACACCTTAACGACCCGAAAGAAGTTAAGATCCAAACTAAGACGTCTACTGCAACAACGATCATGCAAAAATACTGGCAAGTAAGTGGCCTTCATAAGCTAGATGCGCTAACGCGTATTCTAGAAATGAACGAACACGACGGTATGATCATCTTCGTACGTACGAAGGCGGCAACGGTTGAGCTTGCTGAAAAGCTGACGGCACGAGGCCACGCTTGTGAAGCCCTAAATGGCGACATCAGTCAGAACTTACGTGAACGTACAGTTGATCGCATTAAAAATGGTCAAATCGATATACTTGTAGCAACTGACGTTGTTGCGCGTGGTCTAGACGTTGATCGTGTTAGCCACGTTGTAAACTACGACATTCCTTACGACACTGAGTCTTACGTACACCGTATCGGTCGTACGGGCCGAGCTGGTCGTTCTGGTACGGCGATCCTATTCGTAGGCCACCGTGAACGTCGTATGTTGCAACAAATCGAACGTGCGACTCGTCAAACAATCGAACGTATGCAGCTTCCAACAGCGCAAGATATCAATGAGCAACGTGTTACACGTTTCAAACAACGCATCACTGATACCATTGATAATGGAGATCTAGATTTCTTCATTGAATTAATTGAAAGCTACCAGAAAGACAACGAAGTTGATCCGACTAAAGTAGCTGCAGCGCTGGCATTCATGGCTCAGGGTAAAACCCCGTTGCTATTGAAAGAAATGGAAATCAAACAGCGCGATCGTGCTGACCGTCCGGAACGCGGTGATCGTCCAGATCGAGGCGACCGTAGTGATCGCGGTCCGCGTAAACCACGCAACATCATTAAAGAAGCGATGCCGCTGAAGGATGATCCTTCAATTGAAATGAAGCGCTACCTTCTTAAAGTGGGTTACCGTGATGGTGTTAAGCCTGGCAACATCGTGGGCGCGATTGCTAACGAAGCAAACTTAGATAGCCGTATGATTGGTCACATCGAGATTTTTGAAGATTTCGCAACAGTTGACCTACCTGCGGATATGAATAAGCAAGCTGTTGGCAAGCTAGCAAAAACGCGTATTTGTGGTCAGCGTTGTGATATCACTATTCTTGAAGATGCGGATGACAAAGTCTTTGAACGTGAGCGTCCGGCTGGTGGTAACCGTCGTCGCCCAAGCAATGACCGTGGCGACCGCGGAGATCGTGGTGAACGTAAGCCTCGCACCTTTAGTAAGGAGCGCGGAGATCGTAGCGACCGTGGTGAACGCAAACCACGTCCTCGTTCAAACAAAGAGTAATACCAAAAAAGCCGAGCATTGCTCGGCTTTTTAATGAAAAGAATAAATCGCTGATTAAAAACAGCTTGCATGACCCGATCCAATCGGGGGACTGATAGAAATTCGGCGTATGTTCGCCAGTACACTAAAACTTGATTTGAAAGCAGGGTTAGAGATGGATCAAATTACGATTATTCGTCCAGATGATTGGCATTTACACTTCCGTGATGGCGATATGCTAAAGGAAACCGTACCCGCAACCGCTCGCTGTTTTGCCCGTGCGATTGTAATGCCTAACCTAGTACCACCTGTAACTAACGCAGAATTGGCCGTCGCGTACCGCAGTCGTATCGAAGCCGCTATTCCAGCGGGTTCCAACTTCACGCCTTTGATGACTATCTATTTAACGGATAAAACGTCTATCGAAGACATTCGCGCCGCTAAAGCTGCAGGCGTGGTCGCTGCGAAAATGTATCCAGCAGGTGCAACAACGAACTCTGATGCGGGTGTTAGTTCTTTAGATAGCCTTTACCCTGTTTTTGAAGCACTAGCCGACGAAGGTATGTTGCTATTACTTCATGGTGAAGTAACGCAAAAGCACATTGATATTTTTGACCGCGAGAAAGAGTTTATCGATCAGCATTTGGTTAAGATTGTCGAAAAAATCCCGCATCTTAAGGTGGTGTGTGAGCACATTACGACTAAAGACGCTGCTGATTTCGTTATGTCTGCTCGTGAAGGGGTCGCAGCAACGATCACTCCACAGCATTTAATGCTGAACCGTAATGACATGCTAGACGGTGGTATTCGCCCTCATAACTACTGTCTCCCAGTGTTAAAACGTGCGACCCATCAAGAAGCATTACGTGCTGCAGTGAAAACGGGCTCATCTAAGTTTTTCCTAGGTACTGACTCTGCGCCCCATGCTCAACACCGTAAAGAATCAAGTTGCGGTTGTGCAGGATGTTACAGCGCTTGGTCAGCAATTGAGCTTTACACTCAAGTATTCGATGAGTTAGATGCGCTGGATAAACTAGAAGGTTTCGCAAGTTTACATGGTGCGGATTTCTACGGGCTGCCACGTAATACTGATACCATCACTTTGGTTCGCGATGAATGGGTTGTGCCTGATTCTATTATGCTTCCGACTAATGAGCCGATTGTGCCATTTTTCGCAGGACGCCAAGTCGGTTGGAAACTGCAAGACTAACTTGAATCTTTAGACAGACATGCAAAGGAGGCTAAGCCTCCTTTTTTATTTAAATACTGACCCTAATTAAGGAAATCTAATAAATAACAAAATTTGATCTATTCCAATAAATTATGAAAAAAACCATGAAGCTTCATCCGTGTTAGAGCAAAATTAGTACGGCTTGGTATCATTAGCAGCCAGAGATTGTGCTTAAGATTAAGTTGACGTGCTAGAGCATTGTCAGCGTTTGGAGCAATGCTATGAATAAATTCCCCGCGTTATTTCTAACCACAAATATTTTGATGTCGTCAGTGTTTCCAATCCTTTCTCATGCTGCAAGTGAAACCAGCGTTGTGGCCAAAGATAACGTGATTGAAGTACACAAAAGCCCAACATGCGGCTGCTGTAGTGGCTGGGCAAAACACATGGAAGAGAGTGGCTTTAAAACTCATGTAAATCACCCACAAAATTTAACCGATATGAAAAATCAGATGGGCGTACTAGCCAATGCACGATCATGTCATACCGCTATCTCCCAGCAGGGATATATTTTTGAAGGGCACATTCCGGCGAAATTAATTAAACAATTCATTTCAAACCCACCTGAAGGTGCTAAAGGTTTGGTTGTGCCGGCTATGCCAGTGGGCTCACCGGGGATGGAATACAATCAGCAGTTTATGCCATATTCAGTATTATTGTTGAATCAAGATGGAACTGTCTCACCTTACGCCGAGATTAACTCACCAGCGGATCAGATTTAACGAGTATAAAGAAGCCAGCCATGTCGCTGGCTTTTTAGTATCTGATTATTGGTAAAACCACCACACCGCGCCCGCGATTGATAAAGAGAGCGGTAACGACAACATGATCATTAAGGCTATTTCATCCTTAGGGCCATTAAACTTAGTGGCGAGCATGTAACTAATGACTGCAACCGACATGCTCATTAAGGTGATGAGTGTCGCTTCTTGGATTTGACTGAAACCAAACCAAGGAACAATTAGACAAGCCATGGCGGCGCCGGCAAAGGGTCTAAACAAAGCGAATGAGCATGCTCGGTAAAGCTTGCCTCGATCAGATAGATTTAAACTTGCCAGTGATTTACCTAACAGCATTAGCATGACCGGTAGGGTCATTGCACTAAGCATTTGTAGGGTGTTTAAAATAGGCTCGGGGAGCGATACCTGGAAAGCTAACGCTAATATACCTAATAGAAGCGCGACAACGGGCCCATTTTGCAGCAATTGTTTGGGCTGGTAGCTGCCAGACATAAAACCTACGCCTAAAGTAAAATGACTGACTTGTACCACAGAGCTAACCACCACTGCGACCGCCAGTCCTTCGTCTCCGAATAATGCATAGGCAACAGGTATCCCTAAGTTTCCAGTATTAGGGTTAACCAAAGGTGGTAAATAAAAGCGCAGCTCTAATTTGCACGCTTTAAGAAACGCATAGGAGACCAATGCCATGCCCAGTAAGCAGCAAAGCGTTGCGGCAACAATTGACAGCATACCCGTTAAATCCATTTCCATGTTTAGAACGGCAGACAGCAGCAGAGCCGGCAAGCCAACATTCGAAACTAACGATCCGAGCTGGGGGTTATCTAAGTAGGACGTTTTCTTAGCAAGAAGTGCCCCTAAAGATGCCAATAGAACAATAGGAGTGAGGGCGGTGATAAAGGCGGAAATCATATTTGTCCTGTCAGTGATTGACTAAAGTCTCTGAGCTTAGTTGACCTTTGTGTTACACATAGGTTTTATACTAGTTGTATTCAATCATACATGGAGGCGGTAATGAAAGTTAGCGAACTTGCCAAACGAGCTCAGGTGACAGCAGAAACCGTTCGTCACTACACGCGACAAGGTCTGATCCATGCAACTAGAAACCCTCTGAATGGTTACCAAGAATACGATAGCGTTGCCCTTCAGCGAGTCCGTTTTATTCAACAGGCGCGGGAGCTAGGCTTTAGTTTAAAGCATGTTAGTGACATCTTTGAGCAATCTGATTCGGGTGACTCACCATGCCCAATGGTTCGTGATTTGCTTAGACAAAAAGTCCCTGAAACAAAGCGTCAGATCGCCCAATTACAATCTCACTTGGCCAAGATGGAGGCCGCTCTTGAAGCATGGGACGAAATGGAAGATGGCGTACCCAATGGCCATTCAATCTGCTGCTTAATAGAAGATTGGCAGAAAACAGCAACATGTTGTGAAGGGGATGAATAATGAATAATCGTGCTCAATTAGAGTCCGTTCATCAAGTAACGGGGATGACGTGCCAAGGCTGCGTTAACAAAGTTAGACAGCAGATCTTAAGCCTTGATGAAAATGCAAAAGTAGAAGGCACACCACAAGAGAGTTGCTTAGTCGTCAGTTCAACACTTACCAACGAACAAATTGCTGAGGCTGTTCGCGCAGCAGGTTACCAATATGTTGCGGATCAGTCTGATTATGCAAAAGAAAGCAATTACCACGTCGAAGGAATGTCGTGCCAAGGGTGTGTTAAGAAAGTCAGAACAGCTATTCAAACATTAGATGAGCGTGCTCATATAGAAGGTTTTCCGAAAGAGAATCGCTTGCATGTCAAAAGCATTCTGAGTTTAGACACTATCGCTAATGTGGTGAAAGACGTCGGCTATACATTCGTTGGTGAATATTCCGACACTGCGAATGAAAGTCCCTTAACAGTCAAGGAGGCAAGACCACCTGTTGCAAACAAAGAAACAGTTAATGCAGAAGCTCAAAAGCAAAGCACCAAAGCAACAGATCACAATGCAATACAACTGTCTCTCAGCGGTATTACCTGTGCCGGTTGTGTCAATACTATTCAGAAAGCTCTAGATCACGTTTCTGGTGTAAATCAGGCTGAGGTGAATTTTGCCAGTCGTACGGCTCAAATCACTGGAGAAGCAACAGTAGAGCAATTGATTCAAGCCGTAGAAGAGGCGGGCTATGGGGCATCCCTAATCGAAGATCCAAACAAAGCACAGGCTGAGCGCGCTCAGAAAGAACAAGAAGAATACCGTAACAAGCGTATTTATGCATTCTCAGGCTTAGCGGTCGGTGTTCCGCTAATGCTCTGGGGGTTACTGGGCGGTGCAATGCACGTCTCGACAGTCAATGACCAGCTCGCTTGGGGCGCCGTCGGTCTAGTGTCGTTGGCTGTGATGATTTTTGCTGGACGTCACTATTACATAAGCGCTTGGAAAGCGTTTAAACATCGTCACAGTAACATGGATACTTTAATTGCCATTGGTACAGGTTCCGCTTGGCTCTACTCTATGGCAGTTGTGTTGTTTCCTGATGCTTTGCCCAGTAATGCTCGCCATTTGTACTTTGAAGCTAGCACTATGATTCTGGGTTTGATCAACCTCGGTCAAGCATTGGAAGTCAGGGCTCGGGGTAAAACCAGTGAAGCTTTGAAGCGGCTGCTGGATTTGCGCCCAACGCAAGCCGCTGTGATTCGTAATGGTAAAGCTGAAACTGTCGATGTAAGTAGCATTCAGATTGATGATGTGATTCGTATTAAATCCGGTGAAAAACTACCTGTTGACGGGATCATTACCGAAGGTGAGGCGGCGATTGATGAATCCATGCTAACTGGTGAGCCGATTCCGGTTGAAAAAACCATAGGCAGCCAGGTTAATGCAGGGACCATTAATGGTAACTCGAGTTTTCACTACAAAGCGACCAAAGTAGGTGGTGATACCCTGTTAGCTCAGATCATTACTATGGTGGGTAAAGCGCAAAATTCTAAGCCTCCGATCAGCCGTTTAGCGGATCAAGTTTCCTCGATCTTTGTTCCCAGCGTGATGATTATAGCGATCATAGCGGCTTTGTTTTGGCTGAACCTTGGTCCAGCGCCTGTATCCGTTAACATGCTGGTCGCAGCAGTCTCTGTCTTAATCATTGCTTGCCCTTGTGCCCTAGGCCTAGCAACTCCCATTTCTACTATGATTGGGGTTGGTAAAGCGGCTGAATACGGTGCTTTAATCCGTAATGGTGATGCCCTGCAGAAGGCCAGCGAAATTGATACCATCGTATTAGATAAGACTGGAACCATCACAGAGGGCAAGCCAAAAGTGACTCACAGTGAATGGTTTGCAATTGAAGAGTCACAGGCAAAAGCCGTTATCCATGCGCTAGAAAGCGGAGCTAACCATCCACTTGCCCAAGCATTGCTAGCCTTTAGCGAAGCACAACAAGATACGTCAATGAAAGCGGAAAAATTTTCCTCCATAACAGGACAAGGAGTTAAAGCATCGATAAACGGTGACACCTACTTATTAGGCAACGATAAGTTAATGCAGGACCATCAATTAACCTTACCCGAAACGTCATTGAGCAATGTAGTGGGCTCCCATGTCTATCTGGCGTCAACCGAAAAAGTGCTCGGGCTTTGTGTGATTGAGGATGAAATCAAAACCGGCTCCAAAGCTGCTATCGAGCATTTTCATAAGGCTGGCATCAAGGTGATCATGCTCACTGGAGACAACGAGGCTACCGCCAAAGCTGTCGCTAGTCAGGTTTCTATTGATGATTATAAGTCCCAGATGCGTCCAGAAGACAAATTGAACTTTGTTAAGCAATTGCAAAAACAAGGTGCCGTGGTAGGTATGATTGGCGATGGTATCAATGATGCGCCAGCTCTAGCACAGGCTGACGTCGGTTTTGCGATGGGGGCAGGTACAGATGTGGCAATGGAGAGTGCTGACATTACCTTGATTAGTAACGATCTTAATAATGTTGCTAATGCCATCAGCATCAGTAAAGCCACACTGACTAACATTAAGCAGAACCTTTGGGGGGCGTTTGGTTATAACACACTCGGTATTCCTTTGGCTGCGGGGGTATTGTTCCCATTTACGGGCTGGCTATTGAGCCCAGTAATTGCAGGAGCGGCCATGTCATTGTCATCGGTAACCGTGGTACTTAACGCCAACCGACTACGTTTGTTCAAACCTAAAGATCAATAAAGGAGGCTAGTATGCATATGCTGTTAAATATACTTGGCATGATAGCCATTGGTTTTATCATTTGGTGGTTTTGGCTCAGCAAGAAATAGGTGCCCAAATGGATCGTTCGGCTTTTACAAACAAACTCTCGCATAAGTTTTCCGGCGTAACTGTAGAGAATGCGTCTTTAGTTGAAGACGCACTCAGGGCTTATCAGGGAGTTCAGTTTGTACAGGTTAAGCTTCAAAAGTCGTTAATTCGACTGAATTACGATGTCCAGCTAACAAATCTAGACGAGCTTATGGATTTGTTAGCTGAATTCGACGTCACAAAATATCAGCGTAGTTTGTGGTGGAAATGGCGGTGGCGTTTTGCAAAGCAGATTGAGCAAAACATCAAAGCCAATGCCGCTCATGTGCCGCATTGTTGTGGCAAGGCACCTTCTAGTGCCCGCCGCCGCTAATTTCAGCTGGTTGTAGGTTTAGTTTGGCGATGTAGATAATCACTAGCAATGATAACCCAGCTACCAAAGCACCCACATAGCCAACAAATTCCAATCCTATATGATCGATGGTTAAACTGCCCACGAGAGCGCCTGCACCAATTCCTAAGTTAATGATGCCAGAGAACAATGACATGATGATGTCTGAAGCAGTTGCATCAATCCCCAAGACTCGTGCCTGCATGGCTAGGATGGTTAAAATCATCGCTGCTCCCCAAGTAACCGTGATCAAAATAAGTGCGGTTTGCGAGGTGACCGAAATGACCATTAGAGCCATACACGCAGTCATCCCAACCGCGCTGCCAATCATTAAGGGTGCACCAAATTTATCGCCGAAGCTACCAAACAGCGTACTACCAATAATCCCAGCACAACCAAATGTTAGAAGTAATACAGTGGTGAAGCCACTCGATACACCACCGAATTCAATCATAAAAGGTTCGATATAGCTGTAGGAGGCATAGTGCGCAGTAAACATCAAAAATACAGCCAAATACATGACAAATAGAACTTTATTGGTAAAGACGGATTTCACTTTCGCCTTTAAATTTGTTGAGGTGAGGCTGGGGAGTTGTGGTAATAGACGAAACACAGCGAGGGTAATCACCAAGGCCGCTAGTCCTATCACTTCAAAGGCCATACGCCACCCCATGTATTCGCCAATCAGTCGGCCTAAAGGCACACCTAGAACCATTGCCATACCTGTGCCTGTGGCCAATACACTCAAAGCAAAGTTCATTTTGCCTGGCGGCGCGACGCGAATTGCGATTGAGGCAGTAATAGACCAAAAAATTGCATGGGCAAACGCCACGCCAATACGACTTATGAGTAAGCTTTGGAAATCCCAAGCAAACGCGGACAATCCATGGCTAACGATAAATACCGCACAAGTGCCAAGCAAAAGCCTTTTTCGCTCCATACGACTGGTAATAAGCATCATCGGCAACGACATTAATCCAACGATCCAAGCATAAATGGTCAACATCCAGCCCGTTTGTGATGGAGTAATGTTAAAATCATTGGAAATAGCCGTAAGCAAGCCAACTGGGACGAACTCGGACGTATTAAAGATAAAAGCACAGAAACCTAACGCGAGCACACGCAAGTATTGCACGTATTTCGGTGTGGTTTGCGCAGGTGGTAACTGAGTCATAAAAATCCTGATAAATAATGCGATAGCAAAGGTGATCTATTCTTCATGTTCTCGCTTTGATTAAAAGCTGCAATTATGGATCTTTTGAACAAGCGTTTAGTTTGCCACATAGTGGTTCGATTAAGCTGACCTAAAATTATTAATGTAAGATTTCATACCCGATGACGCTCTCTGGCCCACCTAATTTTGTCACTATTCGACGCCAATTCGATTTCAAGAGTATTGAAATGGGCCAATGGGTAACCGTAGAAGAAAGAAACCGAGCCGCGCTGAATTTCTACAATGCGCTGATGGATTTAATGAAGGTGCTTAATTCACCTGAAACGCTAATTTCTTTAAGGGGAAGTCTTGGCCTGCAATACGGCAAAGGAGGGCGCCCAGGCATATCAGCACATTACATTCCAGCAATTAGAAAGTTATCACTTGCCAAAAATGCAGGAGCGGGTAGTTTGGCACATGAGTGGTTTCATGCTTTCGATCACTACATGGGGGAGAAAATGTTTCCTATTGCTGATCGCATGGCATTTGCTTCGAAATTATGGCTTAACGACTATCCCTACGGGCCACACACATTAAATACCTTGCTAGCGCAATGCTATGAAACCATTCTGTTATCGCCGGATGGAAAACACCCCAGTGAGTTATTTATTGCCTCGCAGAAAACGGATGAGCGGCTTAATACCTTGTATTATTCCAAACCTGAAGAAATGTGCGCGCGAGCATTCGAAGCGTTTATCGAAGACAGCGTTCCAAACAGCCGTTTTTTAGTGCGGGGGACCTTAGACTCGGACGAGGCGAAGCTTGGCTTATACCCTAAGGGTGAACAACGCTTATTGATCAATGAGATGTTTCAGCAGTATTTTTCATTGCTTGGCGATGCATTGCATCGAGAACAAAGGAAACTGGCAAACCAAGCCACTGGTATTTCCTAAGCCAGTTTCCAACGGCTCATTAACTGTCTTTCAAAGGCCTCTCAGGCGGAGGACTCTGCTCTGAAGCGACAGGGTTAAGCGGACGAATGCCAACATCTGTGCGCACAAAACCAATATCACGCAAAATGTGGTTTTCTAAATGACCGAAGGTCTGATTTAAACGACGTTGTTCAAAGTAGTCTTTTGCTAGGTTTAAAAGTGCAATAAAGCTCATAATCTATCTCCACTAAAGGGTGATCATGAGAACTTACGAGGAAAAACTTGAAGAACCGAATTGACCGCGTAAATTCTCGCGATCAATGTCAATAACAACACTAAACGCGAATGCCCAAGGCCCAATTGGCTTTTCGGACATAAATTCGAGGCGTATTGATAGATGTTGTCATGGTTTGATGCATGCTAATCATAACGGCCTCCAATAGTGCGTTTGTGATAAATGAAATGTCTCTGAGGACTTACTCATTGAGCCGTTTTTGTAACGGTTTGTCAATTTAATGATTAAGAAATAAACAAGGATCAGTGAAATAGTGTTTGATCAAATATTGGTGATTACAAAATGATTTATTCATTGCTGGATTTTTCACCAAAATAGTTTCGATGTGGCATTAGAGAACTCGGAATTATATCGCCAGCGATTAGATAAGCTTTAAACGGATAATCAACCTTCAATGGCCATTATTCGGACTAAGTAGCATATTTACCGCGGGATGCTTATAGGCGCATGGCACGGTTAGGAAACAACAATTCTAGTGCAGTGATGTCACTTATGTTTAGGAAGTTCACGCAGAAGGTTATTAGATAGATCATCAATTGAATCTATGTTTTGTCCTGTAATTAGAATGACTGTTTGGAGCTACGCGGGCGCTACATGGTATATAAGTGAGAAGATTTCTTTCACGAGCAACAGTTGCATACAAGATGACATGCCAGCGTCATTGGAAATTTCTAACACAATTAAATTTACGCTAAAAAGGTGCTAATTCTAGATATTTCACTATTTCCGATAATAACATTTATCGGAAATAGTAGACCTATCTCCAGTGATTCAATTGGGCTTATTGATACATCTTCACCATATTTTAATGTTCAGCATTATTCTGACAATAATTGTCTGATCGCTCATCGATTATACCGCTGCGCAAAACGTTTCAGTTTGCGTAGCTAGTCTCTCGTTTAAAATGCTTTGCCCACTGGAAATTACATCGTCAATCATCACCGCTGTTTTAACTAGATACTGCTTAATAACACCTGTACTTGACGATCACCCAAGCGATGTTTTTGAACGATCATGTTTGGGTGCTGGCTGTAAGTCGCATTTACAACAGCACTTGGCACCGTACAAATTTCATCTAATGAATGATACGTAGCTCAGGTGCGGCTAATCCAACTTGCGTAGCGCCGTTAACGCAGACATGATACGTAAATAAGATTCAGTATCAGGAATTCGACGACCATTAAATGTACCCAGCCGCGCCCTCCCATGATCTTTATCAAGGATACGGCTATTCGCTGATCATCTAAACAAAGTGCCCAAACAATATTTTCTGGGCATGTCGATTTTTCGACTTTTTACTATCGTTCAAGAGGCGTAAAGCTCACTGTGAATAAAGGGAGCGAGAGCAAGTATTAATGCTTGGGTGTAGACACTTTCTCGGGTCTCTAAGTGATTAGTTAGAATACCGATGGCCCCGCCTTTTTGACGGATATTGTGCTCATTGAAAATATCGTCCATTACATGTGCTAGTTCTTCACCATGTTCAAGACGAGTATAGACCGATGGCGGCAACGGAAGATTAGCACTGCGTCCACTGTAAATTGGCCCATTAACGTGACGTATTACCATGTAAGCAAAGGTTGCGGCACCGTCATCAAAGTGATCAACGCCCCCTTCCATGGCTACGTAGAAATCATACTCTTGCCGAACATCTTTCTGTGCACAGTAGTTGACGCGATTGTAGGCACCAAGTTTGGTATCCGCTTCGTTCATAGGCTGATCCGCAACGCCTGAGTGCGCAGCCTGCACTTCACATTGGACAACACGATCAGGAAACACCTTTTCAAAGGCTTTCAGCGCAGCATTACGTTTTACTGGATTCGTAGATGCAACTAGGATACGAATGACTTGAGTTGTCATGCTTACTCCATTTCTTATCTTAATTATTCAAAAATAAAAAAAGGCCGCAAAGCGACCTTTTGTTAAAACGATTGGGATTATTCTGCTTGCGCCTTAATCACCGGCGTGGTGCATTGCACGTCAGCATTTTGACCACGGTTACGTAATAGATGGTCAATCAGCGTCAATGCCAACATAGCTTCCGCAATCGGCGTTGCGCGAATACCCACGCAAGGATCATGGCGACCTTTGGTAATCACATCGATTGAGTTACCTTGGCGATCGATACTCTTACCCGGCACCGTGATACTTGAAGTAGGTTTTAGTGCCATGTGTACTACGATATCTTGTCCCGAAGACATGCCACCTACCACACCGCCTGCATGGTTGCTTAGGAAGCCTTCTGGTGTCATTTCATCTCGGTGTTCGCTGCCTTTTTGCTCAATCACATCAAAGCCATCACCGATTTCCACGCCTTTAACGGCGTTGATGCCCATCATAGCTTTGGCAATATCGGCATCGAGTCGGTCAAATACCGGCTCCCCTAATCCTGGCATCACGTTTTTCGCGATTACCGTGATTTTTGCGCCTACTGAATCCCCTTCACGTCGAAGGTTCGTCATGTATTCTTCCAATGCTGGAATCGCATCTGGGTCTGGGCTAAAGAACGAGTTCTCGTAGACTTGGCTCAAGTCTTTTACTTCAAGCTTGATTGGGCCCAGTTGTGACAAGAAACCTTGAATTTCAATGCCGTAACGCTGTTTTAGCCATTTCTTTGCAATCGCTCCGGCTGCCACACGCATGGCCGTTTCACGTGCAGAGGAACGACCACCACCACGGTAATCGCGGAAGCCAAACTTTTGATCGTACACATAGTCCGCGTGTGCTGGGCGGAAAGTGTCTTTGATATTGCCGTAATCTTTGGAACGCTGATCAGTGTTACGAATCAATAAACCAATTGGTGTTCCAGTCGTCTTGCCTTCGAATACACCCGATAAAATTTCCACTTCATCAGGTTCGCGGCGCTGAGTTGTATGCTTAGATGTACCTGGTTTACGTAAATCCAGATCGCGCTGAATATCGGCTTCGGTTAATTCCAAACCAGGAGGACAACCATCAACAATGGCTCCTAACGCTAAACCGTGACTTTCACCAAAAGTGGTGACCGTGAATAATGTACCAAATGTATTGCCAGCCATCGTTCTAGATTACTCTTCTTGTAATGTCTTTAGTTCGTCTTTAGTGAGTACAAAGACGCCATTGCCGCCGTTCTCTAGCTCCACCCACATAAATGGTGTGTCAGGATAAGCTTCTTGTAGTGCCACTTCAGAATTACCGACTTCGTATACCACAATACCGTTATCGTGTAGGTAATCTGCAGCCTGCGCTAGGAACGCACGGGTAAAATCTAACCCATCTTCACCAGAAGTCAGTGCAATTCGCGGCTCATTATGAAATTCTTCTGGTGCTGTGTTGTAATCACATGCATCCACATACGGCGGATTGCAAATAATTAAATCGTATTGTTTACCTGCAAGACCTTGGAACATGTCTGAGTGAATCGCTGTCACTCGATCTTGAACCTCGTGTAGAACAATGTTTTGCTCCGCCACGGCAAGCGCTGCCTCACTAACATCGGTAATATCTACTTTCGCTTCTTCAAAAGTTAACGCCGCAGCGATGCCTAGACAGCCACTGCCTGTACACATGTCCAAGATGTTTAATGGGTAATTCTGCAACCAAGGTTGAAACTCGCTTTCAATCAACGCCATGATTGGTGAACGCGGAATCAAGGTGTCTTTGGTAACCTTAAATGGTAAACCCATAAACCAAGCCTCGCCCAATAAGTATGGTAGAGGTTCTCTTTTGTTGATTCGTAAATCAACAAACTTAAGAATGCGTTTCTTCTCGTTATAGGTTAAACGACTGTCCAAATGTTCTTTAGGAAAGTCCAAGGGTAGAGACAAAGAACCTAAGACAAGTTGTACCGCCTCATCCCAAGCATTGTCGGTACCGTGGCCGTAAAAGATATCGGAATTACGAAAGCGCGAATAGGTCCAACGAATGTAGTCTTGGATCGTCTGTAAGTCGCGTATTGCTGATTGATGTCGGCTCATGAAACTTTATCTTAATTCAAAGGGGTCATTATAGCGGCAAAGCCCCGTAGACTCTACGAATCCAATTTACTCGTCTTTAAAGTTTTTGCTAAATCCTGCAAATCACTCAATGCATTGGTTAATAATTGTTCGTATTGACTATTGCTCTGCTGCTGTAACTGTTTTATCTGCTGCTGCGCGTTGGTTAACGCGTCATTGAGCATGACAATCGTTTGGTCTTGTTTTGCTAGATCAACCTGTGCTTGGCTCAGTTGCGTGTCGGCTTCTTGTAATTTACGGGCACTGTCAGCCAGTTCGTTTTCCAAGACTCGATTTCGAACTAAAGTATGTTCCAGTCGTTCGCTCAGCTGCTGTTGCTGGGCTTGCAGTACGGTCTCATTGGCTTTTGCAGTATCTAATTCGAGTAGAACCTTTTCCAATTGAGCTTCGGACTCAATATAAGCCGTCGAAAGCGAATCATTTCTTCCCTCAAGGGCCTCTTTGCGCAAACTCATTTGAGCTTCAAAAGCGTGGACCTTTTCATCTAACAATACGGAAAGCGATTGCACAATATCTCGTTCGAATCGTTTAAAACTTGGTGAAAGATGCTCGGCAACATCCTTCACTTCACTTTCTTGATATTCGCGGTATGCCTCTTCCCATTCATTAATGGCGTTGAGTAATGTTGTGTTCGAACAGCCTCGGCCATCCAGATCTTTAAAGAACTGGCTTAATCGCGGGATATTAGGAAAGGTATTGTTTTCAATTAACTTCCAACACGCTTCGATGATTTCTTCTTTAGCAATGTTCGCTTTACGAGCCATTGTTGTATCGACCTCAATAATTTAATTGAAAATATAGATATGCAGTTTACGCTATTTATCTTTTATTTCCCACCTTAGTGGCCGCCTGGAAAAGAGTAAAGCTGACGCTCACTATCATTGAGTTGCGCAAGGGCTTCGCTAGTGACTTGGTAACCTAAATCAATCAACTCTTTAGACCGCCAAAACTCATAAAAACTGCATGCATCTTTGGGGATTGAGATAAGTAGATCGGGAGGATAGCCTGCCACTTTGTATTGAGTTAGGGACTCCTGCATAGTTTCAAACATCATGTTAATCGTTTGAATACGCCCCCAGCTTTGCGTGTTATAACGGGTTTCTGGCTCAATAGATTCATCATCCGCTTCACTTTTGACCCGACCAAAGAAGTCTTTTACCCCACGCCACCATTCAGATTCTTCTTTGACTGACTCAACAAATGGATGTGGGCTGGTATTACGAGCCGGTCCATTTAAATCTACGGCAATGATGTAATCAGCACCTGCAGAGATAGTTGGGATAATGGGCAAAGGATTGAGGACGCCGCCATCGACATAAACTCGCTGGCCCACTTGTACTGGGTTAACGATAGATGGTACGGCAGAAGAAGCTCGCATGGCTGGCAACAAAAGGCCATTTTGAAGCCAGAACTCTTTTTGACTCAGAATATCGACACCAACAGCGGTATAAGGCAGAGATAAGTCCTCGATACGGACTTGGTCGCCTATTAGCTCTTCAATAAATTGAAAGTATCGATCTCCGCGGATATAGCCCCCCATCAATACGGCCATATCCAACAGTTTTAATACGTTAAGCCGATCTAGTTGTTCAGCCCATTTTTGATATTCCGGCAGTTTACCGCACAAGAAGACGCCACCAATAATGGCTCCAATTGAGCAACCTGAGATCGAAACAATTTTATAGCCTTGTTCTTGAACGGCATTAATCACGCCAATGTGGGCATGCCCACGAGCGGCGCCGCTCCCCAGCACTAATGAAACAGTTTTCTGTGGCATATTTGTACGCTTAGATTAGTTTACGTTGCGTACAAAAATAACACGATGCTCGCCATAATTGGTATTGCCCATATTGGCTAAATTGATAAAACGTATTGCTGCTCGTTCGTCAGGATTTAATCCTAAACGAATTTCCTCGATATACGCATCACCCACATCAATAGCACTACGCTCATCTGCGGCACTGGTCACAAATGCAACCACACCTTGATAACTATCTAAGGTATTTAGAAAACGGCGAATTCGAGGCACATCCGTGGCAGCTAATTGCGCAAGAATCTCAATTTTTGCATCGCTACCTTTTGGAATCACTTCATCTACACGAACCATCACGTCGCCAGCACCACGACGATTCAAATAGACTACCCAGTAATGCATGCTTGCATCTTTAACCACCCAAAGGGACTGACTCGAGTCTGGGCCATACAATAAATAGTCATTAAAAAAATTATTGGCCCAGGCATTAGAGCTGCCACAGGCACGGCTTTGACAGCTATAGAGGATATCCCCTTCAATACCTTGAATTGCTTGCTGATAAAAGCTTTCGACCGACGACATCGGCACATTTCGAGCGATCTTGTATAAGGTGCGAATAGTTGAACCTTGAACAGTTTCTACCTTTTCTGGCTCCCAGCCGCGACCGGATCGATAGATTTTTGCCAACGGAATCTCGATATAACTGTTTTCAAGCGGTTCACTTTTAATCATTTCAGCACCGCGAAAAACAGGAAATCCCTTTTCGTCGGCAAAAGCCGAAGACGGTACACAGAACGCTAATAAGGATGATAAGACCACACCAGCAAATCGAAACATAACCACTACTCCTTAGGCTGAAAGCCTAGTTCTGATCTACAAATCGACGAATTTCCATAGCTACATACGGCACCGTTTCCGGCTCTAGATGAAAATGATGATTACCATCTAACCTTTTTAGCTTAATCCATGGAAAGACTTTAGCGCGATTTTTGACCAATTCTTGCTGTTGGATATAGATGCCTTGATTGGCTACTAGAGCCATAGTGGGGCATTTAATGGACTGAATAAACGCCTCAACCGAGGCATCATCCATGCGAAATGGAGAAGGAAAAGACAACTTATAATCAGCGCGCCAGATCCATTCGCCGTTGACCACCGTAGAGCCTCGCTCTACTAGGGGTTTAGCGGCAGCATAGGACAGCTCCGTAAAACCTTTCATACGAGCATATATCAGATCTTCTTGGCTCGGATAACGTGAAAAGTGCCCCGAACGTTTCTTAAGCATTTTTTGCATAGCACGTTGCATGGTGGTAACACGCTGTTCCGGTGTCGCCGTCGCTGGACCCATGCTATCTAAAATAATCAGGCCGCGAACTTTATCAGGTACTAAAGCCGCCACCAACATGGCAACACTTCCTCCCATGCTATGACCTATAAGCCAAACAGATTGATTAGAGGTATTCAGTACACTGATCACATCTAAAGCATAATCCCAAAGATGATAAAAACTACCGTCAGGTCGATGATCAGATAAACCGTGACCAGCTAGGTCAAGAGCCGTTAAATTGTACTCAGAAAGATGTGAAGCAAGATTTGAAAATGAAGCAGCGTTGTCTAACCAACCATGCAACATTACTAAGCGTAATGC
This sequence comes from Marinomonas fungiae, assembly GCF_001418205.1. Classification (GTDB taxonomy): domain Bacteria; phylum Pseudomonadota; class Gammaproteobacteria; order Pseudomonadales; family Marinomonadaceae; genus Marinomonas; species Marinomonas fungiae. Next base: position 363,996 of record NZ_LIQF01000003.1, read on the forward strand.
ATTGTGATTCGTCGACAGCCACTGCTTAGCGGCAAGTTTTGTATGGCCAAGATTAAATGCCGTTTCATTGGACATAATTAAAGACTTCTATCAATGTTTAGGAGAGATTGCCCACCTAAATTGACAACATGCCGTCGCAAAAAGTTCCCCTTCAAGGGCTGCAATCGCGGCCGTTTCCATCTGAAATACAGCGGGTAACGGTTGATCCGCCAGCATATCCACTAACTGATAAGCGAATGGCTGATGTGTCACCAACAAGATTGAATCATAGGGCAGATCGTACAGCCATAAAGCCACATCCAACTCTTTGCCACTTGGGGTAATGCTATCTAGGGTTTGAGGCAATGTCTTAGTCCCCAACACTTTTATAAACTCATTGGCAGTTTGTTGAGCCCGTAAATATGGACTCACAAAAATGGCATCAAAATCTTCATTAAGCGCAGCGAACTGCTCGGCAGTGCTACGAACTTCATCGTAGCCCTGCTCGGTCAATGCCCGCTGAGCATCTTGGTCGTAACCAAACGGCTCAGCGTGGCCATGGCGCATTATGTATAAGCGCTTAGTCTTCACGACCATCGCTTTCTGGCCAAGACTGAAATGGGAATGGCTTTTCATCTTTCGTGAAAGACAAGAAAGAAATTGTTTGTTTGATGAAAGTACCAGTTGATGATACCCACTGATCAAGCAATGAAACTTCAGACTTAGAAGCAAAACGAACCAATGTTGCAATGATTACTAGGAAGCCAAACACTGTCAAAGCAATGTTCAATACACCCCAGTAGACCAGCATAAACAACATTCTGATCCAAAATTCTTGATTAGCGTAACCAGGTTTACTCATTTCTATTTACTCCAGCAGTCGCGAATTCAACATCCCATTTTTGCTCGCCAGTCATCATACTGCCGATCAAGGAATCCAAACTCGCATTGTCAAAAATCAGTTTGTACAAACCTGAGGCAAGTGGCATATAAAGACCGTGTTTATTGGCCTCTTCGACCACCATGCGCAAAGTGTTCACACCTTCTGCCACTTCACCAATGGAGCCCACTGCTTTCTCTAGTTCTTCACCAGAGCCCAAAGCAAAGCCCACTCGATAGTTTCGACTTAACGGTGAGGTACAGGTTGCGATTAAATCCCCCATGCCCGCCAACCCAAGAAATGTCATTGGATTCGCACCGAAATGTACGGCAAATCGGCTCATTTCAGCCAAGCTGCGCGTCATAATCATCGCCATGGTATTTTCGCCAACCTTCATAGCCTTAGCTAAACCACAGACAATGGCATAAATGTTTTTCAATGCCCCGGCTAATTCTACGCCAGTACTGTCGCGATTTTCATAAACTCTAAAGGTACGAGATTTCAACAACTCAATCACTGTTGCACGTAACGCATCATCGTTACTCGCAATCACTGAACCAGTCAAATGCCCTGCAGCAATTTCTTTGGCTAAGTTTGGACCACTTAACACCCCAATGCGTTCCGTTACACCGTTTCGGCGCAGAATGTCGCTCATTAACTCAAAGCGATTTGGGTTAAAGCCCTTCGTGGTACTGATCAGGATTTTATCCGCGGTCAGCAATGGCTTAATACGCTCAACAACCTGCTCAAAGGACTTCGATGGGATGGATACAAAAATCGTATCACTGGCACGAATCGCTTCTTCTAAGTTGCTGGTCGCTAAAAGCTCACGATGCAATGGTGCATTAGGTAGGTAACGGCTATTCAGCCCCGTCAAATTGATCTCTTCGACCTGTTCTTCGTTTCGCATCCACTGGCTGACCTGATGGCCATTTTTAGCCATAATGTTTGCCAATGCGGTGCCAAAACTACCGCCACCTAATACACAAACCGATTGCTTATCCATAGTTTCTTCAATGCCTTATCGTTAAGAAGAACAGCTTACTTCTAAATGACGCCCCCAATCTGGAGCACGCTTCGCTAAAGCTTCACTTTCCGGATGCTCATCATAGGGACTACTTAGTACCTTGAGCAACTGTCTAAACGGCAAGTAATTACCTGACTCAGCCGCTTCAATTGCTTGATGAGCAAGATAATTTCTTAGAATAAATTTCGGATTCACTCGTTGCATCTGTTTGCTGACGGCTTGTTGATCTCGTCCGTCATTTCTTACAGACCAATAGTAGTTGAGCCAATCCGCCATTGCTTTTCTATCTACGACTTCATCCATTAAAAATTCCGGCTTATCCGCTTCAAAAAGGCTCAAAAAGCGGAAGAAAATAGTAAAGTCAACATGCTCCTTTCTCAGTAAAGAAAACAGCTGTTCGAGCAATGGCTCTAGTTCTACCGTGTTTGCTAAACCAAGCTTCTCCGCCATCAATTCATCGTAGTGTGATTGAAGACAAGGCTCGTAATGTTTCAGAATTTCGATCAATTCTTCCCGTGAGAAATGCTTCGAAAAGGCAAACATCAGACAGTTTAAATTCCAAAGACCGATTCCTGGCTGACGGTGGAAGGCGTAACGGCCTTCGTAATCAGAATGATTACAAATCCAACGCTCGTTGAAATCTTCCATGAAACCGTATGGTCCATAATCAATGGTTTCGCCAAGAATCGAAAAGTTATCCGTGTTCATAACGCCATGCTGAAAACCAACAGACTGCCATTTCGCAATCATACGAGCGGTTCGCTGAACAATCTCGATCAACATAGATTGAATGGGCTGAGCGTCTTCTTTCAGATGGGAAAAATAGGTATCTAGGGTGTAGTCGATCAATTGTTGCAATTCGTCATACTTCTTATGGGCAAAGAAGTATTCAAAGTGGCCAAAACGAATATGCGTTTTGGCCGTTCGAATCAACATAGCACCAGTTTCAGGTCGCTCACGGTAGACTGCTTGCGTACTGTCGTATAACGCCAGCGCACGTGAAGTGGGAATTCCTAAGCCATGCATAGCTTCACTGGCAAAATACTCGCGAATAGAAGAGCGTAGCACAGCGCGACCATCACCTTGACGACTAAACGGCGTTTTTCCTGCACCTTTTACATGCAAGTCATGCAGCACCCCTAGATTGTCTTTCACTTCTCCCAGCAGAACACCACGACCATCACCCAAGCGTGGTGTAAAACCACCAAACTGATGACCGGCATAAACCATACTTAAAGCACCATCAACTGCTTCTTGACCGCTCAACTGTCGCTGCACGAACTCATCTGAGAAGTCTATGCCAAGCTCCTGAGCTAGCGACTCATTAAATTCAACCAGACGCTGTGCTTGCAAAGGCTGAATTTGAGTATGCGCATAAAACTCATAGCCAAGCTCGGCAAAATGATGGTGTAGCAGCATGCTTCCTCGTTAGTCTTGGTCGCGTACGTATTCACAACGAATCGATGCGCCGATGGTCGCCTCGATTTCAGGGATCATGAAAGAATCATTTTCCGTAGCAAAACTAACGGATTTACCCATTTCTCCGCCACGTCCAGTACGGCCGATGCGATGCACGTAATCTTCAGGATCTTCAGGCAAAGTGTAGTTCACAACTAGATCAATGTTATCCACATGAATACCACGACCAGCAACATCAGTCGCTACTAAAACCTGAATACTGCCGTCCTTGAACTTCGAGAGCGTTTTCACACGCTTATCTTGTGACACTTCACCAGACAACATGGCGCAGTTAATGTTTGCTTGTTTCAGCTTTTCATTGAGGTCACGTGTTTCATCTCGACGATTAGCGAAAATGATCGTACGCTGATAATCATTTTCTTCGATCAGTTTTTTCAAAATCGGCCATTTCTGATCGTCTGATACGGTGTAAATCACCTGATCAATGTTTTTGTTAGTGGTTTCTTTTGGTACGACAGACACTTCTTGCGGATGGAACGTCCACTGACGGGCCAAAGCCTGAATATCTTTCGGGAAAGTTGCGCTGAATAGCATTGTTTGACGACGCTCTTTATGAGGCGTCATACGAATAATGCTTTTCACATCAGGAATAAAGCCCATTGAAAGCATGCGATCAGCTTCATCTAGCACGACGCACTCAACTTTATTCAACATAACCTTCTTGTTGCGCGCAAAATCCAGTAAGCGACCAGGCGTTGCGACAACTAAATCAACGATCTCTGTTTCCAGCTGATTACGCTGTTTGTCGTAGTCCATCCCGCCTACTAAAGACACTACATTGAGGTTTGTGTACTTCGTCAGCTTCTCAGCTTCATCGGCAATTTGAAGAGCCAATTCACGAGTTGGAGCGATAATCAGGCCACGAGGAAAATGATTCGGACGTTCACCTTCAACTGGGTAGTCTAAGAAATCACTAATCATAGCGATTAAGAAAGCGGCTGTTTTCCCAGTACCTGTTTGTGCTTGACCAATTAGGTCATAACCTTGCAATGTTGCGGGTAAGGTTGCTGCTTGAATTTCACTGCAGTATTCAAAGCCCATTTTCTGGATAGCTTTCAATACACGATCTGGAAGGTTTAAGTCGTGGAAACGAACTTTTCCTTCTACTTCTGGCACTTTGAAGTCTTGGATAGACCAAAGTTCATCACTTTCCTGTTCAGCAGCCGGAGTTTTCGCTCCCGTTGCGTTAGCACTGCTTTTGTTGTGTTTACGACGGGGTCTGCGTTGGCGCTTAGGTCCCTTTGATTCAGGGCGCGCGGCTTCTTGCTGTTTTTCCATGTGAGAGTATTTAATCTCTTTTGATTGAATGTTTATTAACAAGGCTCAGAGTGTACCTAAATGGTTCACTATTATCACCTTTAGTTTGTTAAATCTGTTTATAGGGTGGCAAGCTGTTGATTAGCTGAGCACCGTAACGTTTAGTTTTCAAGCGCTTATCAAGGATGTGAATTTCACCGCTATCATTCTCACTACGCAACAAACGTCCCGTTGCTTGCACCAATCTTAAAGAGGCATCCGGAATGGTGATTTCCATAAATGGGTTGCCGCCTCGTTTTTGAATCCACTCAGCTAAAGTGGCTTCAACGGGATCATCAGGGACCGCAAACGGGATTTTTGCAATGTAGACACGCGTCAGGTAATTACCTGGCAAATCCACCCCTTCCGCAAAACTTGCAAGACCAAAGAGCAGACTTCCCTTTTCCTCATCGATAGCATCTTTATGGCTATCTAGAATGATTCGTTTGGATTGCTCACCCTGCATTAAAAGAATTTCTTTTAAGTCATCTTTAAGACCTGCTGCCACGTCTTCCATCTGACGACGGGAAGAAAACAGCACTAATGAGCCTAGTTTGGTATCAATTTTTTCGTTCAGATACTTGATTAATTCTTTGGTATGCGCCTCCGCATGATTCGGTTCAGATTCCATTTCTGGTACGACTAACGTGCCTTTATTAGCAAAATCAAACGGACTGATAACGCGTAGATATTCACTTTCACGAGGCACGCCGGAGCGCATATTAAAGCGATGAAACTCATTCAATGCCGTCAATGTCGCAGAGGTCACCACTGCACCAAAGCATTTATCCCAAAGTTGCATGCGCAATGTATGAGCGGCCAAAATGGGCGAACCGCCCAGCTCAATATCTTGCTCCATGCCCTGCCCAACGACCACTAACCAGCGAGCATTAGGTGGGTAATTCTGGTCATCTTGCGTGGAATACAATTTCCACAACTCTGTACAAGCTTCCAAACGTCCGAGAATCACTCCAAGAATAGGAAGCCAGCTTTCTGCCGTATCTTCTTTTATTCCCATGCCTTCGTTTTGTTTAACTTTCTTGCACTCTTCCTGAATGTTCTCGATCTGGTTAAACAACTTCTGGTAAGACATGGCCAAGCTGTAGGCCAGTTGTCGTAACTCGTCAGGTATGACACCAAATTCAAAGCGATGTTGACGCGTTTCTTGATCTAAGCCCAAGTTTTGAATAAATGGAGCCAGCCCCTGCTGCACATACTGAATAAAATTGATGGTACTTTGAATTTGCTGTGGGATTTTCAGCAAAATCTGACCTGTTGTACTGATCTCCTCAGTCAGCTCTTGCCGCAAGTTAATCAAATTTTTATCTAGCTGTTTCAACCAACTAATGCTTTGCTGTAAACGCACCTCATGTCGAAAATGACCAATTGCCTTATCTGGTAGGTGATGACCTTCGTCGAATACATAAATGGTTTCCTTTGGATCGGATAAAATAGCACCACCACCCAAAGACAAATCTGCTAACACTAAGTCATGGTTGGCCACAATAACATCTGCGGTTTCCAGCTCCGCGCGCGCTTTAAAGAAGGGGCAAGCCGAGAAATTAGCACAATTTCGATTAGTGCATTGCTGATGATCCGTTGTCAGGCGTCGCCAATCTTGTTCGCGAACGATGCCTTCCCAATTGTCTTTATCGCCATCCCATTTTCCTTCACGGATAGCATCATCCATCTCTTGGTAAAGAGCAGTATTCACATCATCCGCTGCTAAGTGTTGTTCAAATAAGCCGGCAAACATGTCCTCTGTGGCTTGCTCTTCAGCACTTAGGAAGCTTTCCAGATTGTTTAAACACATATACCGACCACGACCTTTAGCTAAGGTATAGCGAAAGCTGTAATCAGTATACTCTAGAAGGCTTGGCAGCTCCTTATGCAAGATCTGCTCTTGCAATGCTACCGTAGCCGTTGAGATAACCAGCTTCAGACCTTTGTCCTTGGCAATAGGAATAGCTGACAAGCAGTAAGACAGAGTTTTACCTGTCCCTGTTCCCGCCTCCACCACTGCAACATGCTTCTCGCCAAGCCGCTCTCCTTCTGATCCTTGTCTTATATTGCCAAGGGTTCTAGCGATGGTTGCGATCATATGACGCTGTCCCACGCGTGCCTTATGCCCTTTCGCTTCAAGGTAAGCTCGGTAGGCGGTTTGGATTTTTTCTTTAATCTTGTCTGAAAGCATGGATTTTAGTTGAGCAATTAATGATTAGCTGTATATAATAACAGTAACTGTATAAACAAACAGATGCCATATGATTAAATTAACAAAAAGACAGTCTGATGTACTCGAGACAATTCGCGAATTCATCATCGAAACCGGTTTCCCACCCACTCGTGCTGAAATCGCTACGCGCTTAGGCTTTCGTTCGCCTAATGCTGCCGAAGAACACCTCAAGGCACTGTGCAAAAAGGGCGCGATTGAAATGCTTTCTGGCGCTTCCCGCGGCATTCGTTTAGTAGATCAAGAGCCCGCTTCCAGCGCAAATGACGAAAACGGCACCTTGCCTATCGTAGGTCGTGTAGCGGCTGGCTATCCAATCCTAGCTCAGGAAAACATTGACTCACGTATCAGCATTGCTGCAGAGATGTTCTCACCGAAAGCTGATTACCTGCTCTCGGTTAACGGCATGAGCATGAAAAACGCAGGCATACTAGACGGAGATCTATTAGCCGTTCACAAAACCCATACTGTTCGCAACGGTCAAATTGTGGTCGCTCGTATCGGCGACGAAGTGACCGTTAAGCGCTTTGAACAGAAAGGTCGAGAAGTACGCTTGATCCCTGAAAACGAAGAGTTTTCCGACATCATTGTCGACCTAGAAAGCGAAGACTTCGCTATTGAAGGCTTATCTGTTGGTGTTATCCGTCGCGGCATTTAAGCTCATTACTAAAGAAATAAGGCATGGTTTGAAAGCATCAAACCATGCCTTTTCTATCATTAGAGCCAACACCTAATCCTTAGTGTAAAATGCGCGGCATAAACTCTTCATCGTGCGCATCCGTTTCACCAGCCCCATCGAAATCACCAAAATCTTCTGAGTAAACAAAATCGATGCCAGCATGGAACATGCATTTGGCTAATTCAAAATAACGATCTTTCAGAAAATCCTTGGTGTCGTCAGAGATAGTCAGCGTTGCGATCGGTGTTTTATCATCGTCTTCACCAGCTGCCCGAAGTACGATTTCACCATTTTCAAGTTCTACTATTTCTAAGTAAGTATCTTTCATTGTTAATATTCTGCTGCGTCTTCACGAAAGCGTAAGACTAACTCAGTCAATGAGTTCAAAATGAATTTTGTGGAAGCTCCCGCATCGGTTCCACGACCGATCAACTCAGTGCCAGCTGAGTAGCTAGCATTCCCTACTTGCCCTACTTGGCATAGTAAAACCGCACTGAAAGCAGTGAACAACTGAGTCAACCAAGACTGGCCGCTATCCTTTAGCTGCGACAATTCTATCAGAACCGGAACACTAATGCCTTTGTCATGACAAGATTCAATCAATGCATCAATATCTAGCGTGCCCTGCAAACTGTAGGATGTTTTTACTTCTTGCAACAAACCATTGAGCCCACTACGCAATTGGAACAAGGCTGATGACTCAAGACTTTCACTCATCCAATCATTCTCTACGTCTTGGCTTTGCAACAACAAACGACGAGCAGCGTCCAAACGTTGGTTAGTTATACTCGCTAAACTGGATCCACTCATTTTTTCTTACCGTGCTCTATCTTCCATTTGCCACCTTCGTAGAACGCCTTCCAGCCAGTAGGCTTACCTTCCACTTCGGTCATAATGTACTGCTCTTTGGTCTTACGACTGTAACGAATAACCGTAGGGTTACCTTCATCGTCTTGCACTGGCGCCGTATCGAAATAATGATACTTAGGATCAATCTGATCCATGTAAGGCTTCAATTCCTTCACCAATGGTGGACGTGTCTCACGTTTACGTGGAAATTGGCTTGCCGCTAGGAATAAGCCCGTTGCACCATCACGCAACACGTAATGGTCTTCAACTTTCTGACAAGCCAAGTCAGGCATTGGCACTGGATCCATTTTTGGCGGAGCCACTTCACCATTTTTCAGCAACTTACGAGTATTTTTACACTCTTCGTTTGTACAGCCGAAGTACTTACCGAAGCGACCGGTTTTCAGTTGCATCTCTGAGCCACACTTATCGCATTCAATGACAGGACCGTCGTAGCCCTTCAATTTAAATGCACCTTGCTCAACTTCGTAACCTGGACACGATGGATTGTTACCACACACATGCAACTTACGATGTTCGTCAACTAGATAGCTGTCCATGGCAGAGCCACAAATACCACAACGATGCTTGTTGATCAGAGCTTTAGATTCACCTTCCTCATCATCAACAGCAACCGCCTCATCGCCACTCACCAAGTTAATAGTCGCTTTACAACGCTCTTTTGGCGGCAAGGCATAACCAGAACATGATAGGAACACCCCCGTGCTCGCGGTACGAATCTGCATCGGACGACCACAGGTCGGACATGGGATATCTGTTGGTGTAGGCTCATTCGGAGCCATACCACCTTCTTCCGCTTCTGCTTGATTAAGGGTCTGACTAAAATCTTCATAGAAGCTGTTAAGAACCTTAATCCAGTCCTTTTCACCTTCCGCGATATCATCCAGCTTCTCCTCCATTTGCGCAGTGAAGCTGTAATTCATTAAGTCATCAAAACTTGCTACAAGACGATCGGTGACAATGTCACCCATTTTTTCGGCGTAGAATCGGCGATTCTCGACACGCACATAACCTCGATCTTGAATGGTTGAGATGATAGACGCATAGGTCGACGGACGACCAATACCTCGCTTCTCAAGCTCTTTTACCAAGCTCGCTTCGCTGTAACGAGCGGCAGGCTTAGTAAAATGTTGCTCAGGGTCTAGATTAATTAAAGTCAGCTCCTCACCCTGCTGAACATCAGGCAAAATGCTATCTTCAGCCTTTTTACCCACTGGCGTTAGGACTCGAGTGTAACCATCAAAACGCAAGATACGCCCTTTAGCTCGTAACTCGTATTCACCTGCCATAACTGTAATCGTGGTAGAGGTATACTCCGCTGGAGGCATCTGGCAGGCAATAAATTGATTACGAATTAAGTCATACAAGCGATGCGCATCTTTATCCATGCCTTGCAGCATGTTTTGCGTCACATCCACACTTGAAGGGCGAATTGCTTCATGGGCCTCTTGGGCCCCCTCTTTGCTTGAGTAGCGCAGCGCCTCTTTTGGCAAATAGGCGTCACCAAAGGCACTTTGAATATACTCACGAACCGCCTCAACCGCCTCTTGGCTCAAATTAGTCGAGTCAGTACGCATGTAGGTGATGTAACCCGCTTCGTACAAGCGTTGTGCTAACATCATTGTTTTCTTAACACCAAACCCAAGTCGCGTACTTGCGGCTTGTTGCAGCGTCGAAGTGATAAAAGGTGCAGATGGCTTTGACTTAGTAGGTTTATCTTCACGACTAGCCACTTTGAATGGTAGCTTCTCAATTCGCTGCACATGCTCATCTGATTGAGCCTTTGAGGTTGGTCGGTACTCTTTGTCTTGATACTTTGCCGTTTCAAAAGTGATATTAGCTTTATCTTGGGTCGCAAGGTTGGCATCTAATTCCCAAAACTCTTCTGGAATAAAAGCACGAATTTCTTTCTCACGTTCAACAATTAGACGAACGGCAACCGACTGGACACGGCCTGCCGATAAGCCACGGGCAACTTTAGCCCAAAGCAATGGCGACACCATAAAGCCAACAACGCGGTCTAGGAAACGACGGGCTTGCTGAGCATTAACGCGGTTCATGTCGAGATCAGATGGGGTTTCAAATGCTGACTTGATAGCATTTTTGGTGATTTCGTTGAACACCACCCGCTTGTAGCGCGTATCGTCACCACCAATGGCCTCACGTAAGTGCCAAGCAATGGCTTCCCCTTCTCTATCCAAGTCGGTTGCGAGATAGATGGTTTCTGCGTTTTTAGCTAAACGACGTAGTTCTTCTACGACTTTCTCTTTGCCTGGCAAAATCTCATAGTGAGCGTCCCAGTTATGCTCTGGATCGACCCCCATTCGGTTAATTAGCTGCTTGCGAGCTTTGGTACGTTTGTATTCTGCTTTTTCTTCAGGGCTCATCTTACGAGTAAGAGCAGCCTGCTTAGCACGTTCTTGTGGTGTAGACGTTGAGGTCGTACCAGCAGGAAGATCTCGAATATGACCAACACTCGACTTCACGACATAATCGTTGCCGAGATATTTGTTAATAGTTTTCGCCTTGGCTGGCGATTCCACGATTACCAGAGATTTAGCCATTGGGTTGTTCGAGCCTTAATTACTTTTGAAAGATGAACGTGCTTAGAATACTTTAGGGGCGCAGATATTAAGCAAAGCGCTAATATATGACAAGCAATCCCTGATAGATTCGCAACATTCCTATTGCCGAGTCCAGCATTTGCCCTTTAACATACTGAAATCATTTAAAAAGGACAATCATGGCTACGCTTCAGATCCTAACTATAGTCATTCTTTTCATAATCGTACTGGTTTCAGTGGTGATAGGCTCACGCGCGCACCAGAAAGAACAAGAGTTAAAAGAACGTCGCCTAAAATATCTACAATTACAAAATCGTGCTGACCGGATGGAGCAGCATATTATCGGGTTGCGCACATTAAACACCGACATGATCGTCAGCGATGTCTTTTACGACTTCTATCTAGAAAACCTTCGCGAACTGATTTCCTACTCTGATGATCCGGAGAAAATTGAAGCGCGCATAGCCAAAGCTGAAGCTGAGCGCGAAGACGCACCAGCCGAACTCAATCTCGAACCAGACGAAATGAGTTTTCACGAGAAAACCAAATACAAAGAGCGCCTGACAAAAGCCGCAAAAATGCTACTTTACATGCGTCGCAAAGGGCGCATCAGCAACACCCACTACAAACTATGCTATTCCTATTTGCGTTGGCTAAATCTTTGGATTCAGCTTAATCGTCAGATTGTTCAAGCCAATAAAAACTTCCATTCCGGTGATCTACGCGTTGCTCAGACTCTCTACAGCGTTATTCACTCACATTTAAAATCTAACAACATTGATCGAGCCGAAAAGAAGCAATTGGAGAAATTCGTCGACGATCGCATGAAAGAAATTATTGCTCCGCAAATCATGGCCATACAAGACTCTGACAACCCAGAAGAAGCTTTATCAGAGTTTATGCACACACTTGAAATAGAAGATAAATCTGACGCAAAGAATCCTTAACGTAATTGTAACAGTGCATTAAGGATCGCATTAGCGTCTTCAACAACGCTATCGTCGCCTTTTTCACGCCAAAACAAACTCACATTGCTTGGCGTTACTTCAATAGCAACAAATACCTCATGATGCTTTTCAAGCAGTTTGGCAGTCTCTTCACTCAATGCAAATGGCTGACTAGCGAACCACCCTTTGCAAATCGATTCGTATTTCCATACCTCGTATGGGTAAAGCTTAATTTCAGTAAAGTCTTTAAGCGTTTTTTCCCGGTATTTGTGATACGCACAAACATTACTTTCTTTAGTGGTCATCTTATCCCACTTGTCGGGTAGGTCCACCGAGGTTAGTTGAACGGTGATGTTGTGCTTTCTAGCCAACATGCGTAATGCCATTTTTTCGCGTTCACGCTTTGATGGCATAATCCATAATGCCGACCCCATCAAGGAAAGGGTAATAAACACTACTATTAGAGCTGTCATTGAATTACTCTTAAGTTGTCGAAATAAAATGGAACCCAAACATAGGAGGTATCCCATGCCCTACCAACGCATTGTTTTAGCGGTGGATTTAACGGACGAAAGTATTGAGGTTGCCAATAAGGCCGCGGCAATGTGCAAGGCCTTTGAAGGTCAGCTCACCATCATCCACGTTATTGAGTCACTTAACTACGCTTACGGCGGCGATGTGCCGATCGATGTAAGCGATATTCAAGAACAACTCCAAACCACAGCCACCAAGCACATGGCGGCTTTGGTTGACCAACTGGATATACCAGTTGAATCTACCATCGTTACTCAAGGTGGTATCGAGAGTGAAATCCACCGAGTCGCAGAAGAACTTCGTGCTGACCTGATCATTGTTGGCAGCCACGGGCGCCACGGTTTGGCGCTATTGCTAGGTTCAACAGCAAATGGCGTCCTTCATGGTGCGCCATGTGATGTATTAGCTGTACGCGTTAAATCTAGTCACTAATTCTGAGTAAATAAAAGGGAGGCAAAGCCTCCCTTTTTGTTCTTTATAGGCCTCGATTAACCACGCGTCCAGGTTGTTCCTTCACGTGTATCAAGCAAAGTAATGCCCTGCTCTAGCAATAAATCACGAATTTCATCACTGCGCGAAAAGTTCTTATCTTTACGGGCTTGAGCGCGCTCAGCAATATAATCTTCGATAGCTTGTGCAGACAAGCCGTCGTTTACCGTGCTGTTTTGCATGAAGTATTCGGGATCTTGTGATAGTAGACCAACTAACTCAGCCAGAGCTTTTAATTCTGCTGCCAAGGTTGCCGCCTGTTCACTTCCTTCAGCACGCGCCTTATTAAGTTCGCGCACCAATTCAAACAAGACAGAAAGTGCCACTGGAGTATTGAAATCATCACGCATCGCGTCTTCAAATCGCGAAGTGTACTCTGTCGCGACATAACTCTCAGCAACCACTTGTCCGCGCAGCGCCGTATACAAACGCTCTAAGGCTGTTTTTGCTTCTTTCAAGCTTGCATCTGAATAATCGATACTGCTGCGGTACTGACTAGATACCATCAAGTAGCGCACCACTTCAGGGTTAAACTTCTCTAGCACTTCACGAATGGTAAAGAAGTTGCCCAAGGATTTAGACATCTTCTCGTTGTTCACGCGCACCGCGCCACAGTGCATCCAGTAGTTTACGTACTGCTCGCCTGTCGCCGCTTCAGACTGCGCGATTTCATTCTCATGGTGTGGAAATTTAAGGTCTGGACCACCACCATGAATATCAAAATGATTACCAAGGCAGTGAGTAGACATAGCAGAACACTCGATATGCCAGCCTGGACGACCTTTACCCCATGGCGACTCCCAAGAAACCTCACCCGCTTTCGCCGGTTTCCACAGCACGAAATCTGCTGGGTGCTCTTTGGAAGCTTCAACTTCGATACGTGCACCGGCTAGCATCTCTTCCAGCTTACGGTTGTTTAGCTTACCGTACTCTTCAAACTTACTGGCACGGTAATACACATCACCGCTTTCGCCTTGGTAAGCAAAGCCTTTGTCTACCAGCACTTGAATCATATCGATGATCTGCTGCATAAACTCAGTGGCCTTTGGCTCCAAGTCAGGAAACTTGTTACCCAGCGCCACTTCGTCTTCATGCATGGCTGCAATCATACGCTCAGTAAGCTGCGCCGTGGTTTCACCATTTTCTTCTGCACGCTTAATAATCTTGTCGTCAACGTCAGTGATGTTACGGACAAATGTCAAATCGTAGCCAATGTGACGCAAGAAGCGTGTGATCACATCAAATGAAATCATCGCGCGTGCATGCCCGATGTGGCAGTAGTCATAGACTGTAATGCCACATACGTACATTTTTACTTTACCTTCCTCGATCGGCTTGAATTCTTCTTTCTTGCCAGTCATGGTGTTAAACACTTTTAACATGCTATGCCTTAGCCTTTTGCTTCGATTTTCGCCCAAGAATCACGTAGTGTGACGGTACGATTGAATACCATACCCTCTTCTTTTAAATCGCGACAGAAGTAACCTTCACGCTCAAATTGGAAACCAACGCCAGGCTCAGCTTGCGCCAGAGAAGGTTCAAGTTTCGCATGTTCGGCAATAGCCATAGATTCAGGGTTAATGAAATCTAGGAATGTTTTGCCTTCATGCTTCGCATCAGGCGCTTCGTCGTTAAATAGTCGATCATACAAACGTACTTTTGCATCCACGGCATGCTTCGCACTTACCCAGTGAATAACCCCGTTTGGTTTGTAACCCTCAGGGTTCACACCTAACGTGTTTTCATCATAAGTACATAGCAATTCAACTACGTTACCCTCTGCATCACGAATCACTTCGTTACAAGTGATCACGTAACCACCGCGTAGACGAACCGCCGCATTTAGACTTAGACGCTTCCATTTACGTGGCGCTACCTCTTCAAAGTCCGCCGCATCAATGAAAAGCTCTTTGCTAAACGGCACTTCACGAGTACCCGCTTCTTCATTTTTCGGGTGGTTGCCTAACGTGAAGATTTCTTCTTTATCTTCTGGATAGTTAGTTAACGTTACCTTGATTGGATTTAGAACCGCCATTGCACGATTAGCGTTGGCATCCAAGTCTTCACGTATTGCGTGTTCTAGCATGCCGACGTCGACAATACTGTCAGACTTAGTGACGCCGATACGTTCACAGAAATTACGAATCGATGCTGGCGTAAAACCACGACGACGCATACCAGAAATCGTTGGCATACGTGGATCATCCCAAGCTTCCACATGACCTTCGTCTACTAGCTGCTTCAACTTGCGCTTACTTGTTACCGTGTAGTTCAAGTTCAAACGTGCAAATTCAATTTGCTGCGGATGGAATGTATTCAGCGTTTCCAATGTCCAGTCGTAAAGCGGACGGTGATCTTGGAATTCAAGAGTACAGATAGAGTGCGTAATGCCTTCTAATGCATCCGATAGGCAGTGAGTGAAGTCGTACATTGGGTAAACACACCACTTATCACCTGTCTGGTGGTGGTGAACATGACGAATACGGTAAATAATCGGATCACGCATGTTGATATTTGGGCTAGCCATATCAATTTTCGCACGAAGCACTTTTTCACCGTCGGCATATTTACCGTCACGCATCTCCATGAACAACGCCATGTTTTCTTCTGGTGTACGATCACGGTAGGGGCTATTTTTACCTGGCTCTTTTAGGGTGCCACGGTATTCACGCATTTGTTCCGCGTTCAACTCACAAACGTATGCTTTGCCAGCTTTGATTAGCTCGCAAGCAAAATCAAACAATTGATCAAAGTAGTCAGACGCGTATTTAGGCTCATCCGCCCAATTAAAGCCTAACCACTCAACATCACGTTTGATGGATTCAATGTACTCAACGCTTTCTTTTTCAGGGTTGGTATCGTCGAAGCGTAAGTTACATTGGCCTTGGTAGCGCTGAGCAATGCCGAAGTTTAGGCAGATAGATTTAGCATGGCCGATGTGAAGATAACCGTTTGGCTCAGGCGGGAAGCGTGTTAAGACCTTGCCGCCATGTTTGCCAGTTTCGTTATCTTTATCAATAATTTGGGTGATGAAATTCCCAGTTTTAGACGCTTCTGACATGTTATGTTCGAATCCCGATTGGTGTTCATGTAACGATTAGAAAAATTAGCGCACAAGTATATCTGATTTTGTTTGTTGATTGGTACGCTCAAAAGCGATTTCTAAGCAACCAACAACAATTTCATTAAGAAAAATACCAACACCCCAACACAAATGGTAAGCAATTGACGCTTAAATACTAAACCGATCAAAAGTGACGTCAGAGCCCCGACAAACCATGGATTCATAAAACTCAGCGCTAACCCTTCACTATTGGTCAGTGCCATAGGCGCGATAATGGCTGTCAGCACAGAAATGGGTACAAACTTTAACGCTTTATCAAGCCATTCGGGAATTTCTGCCTTATGAGCACTAGCAAACAACACTACACGAATGCCATAGGTAACCAAGAACATCCCAACAATAATCAACACCAATTCAACAGTCGTCATTGGCCACTCCTTTTTGAGCACTATTGATTGTCATGTGATCTAGAAAATAACCTGCGAGCACAGCCAGCAAAGTCGCCACAATTAGCCCTAAATGATTCGGCATATCCTTTAGTGCGATTGAAGCAACAATTGCCACAACAAATGCTCCCCAATAAGGCACATTTCTTAGATACGGAGTCACAATACCAATAAAAGTTGCCACCATAGCAAACTCTAATCCCCATTCACTGATGCCTGGGATAAATTCACCCGCTAAGGCACCCACTATGGTGGTGACATTCCACATAAAATAAAAACTTAGAAAGGAGCCTATATACACCTGATGGCCATTACTTTTATTCGCTGATCCCATATCGTACATGGGGCGCACGGCCGCATAGGTTTCGTCAATCAAGCCAAAACCCATAAACAAGCGCAGTCTTATTGGCAAATGCTTCACAAAGCGCAATAGGTCTGCGGCATAAAGAATATGACGTAGATTCACCACGAAGGTGGTCAGAATAATTACCCAAAGAGGCGCATCAACAGCAATAAGCCCAAGCGCAACAAATTGCGCTGAACCTGCAAAAACGATGCTCGACATGGCTATTGCGAACCAAATACTGAGACCATTAGCAGCGGCTAATGATCCAAACAAAAGACCAAAAGGGATCCCGCCAATGATCATCGGAATGGAAGCTAATGCACCACGCTGTGCGTTTTGAAAAGCGTTCATGCTAGGCCTCCAAATCCTTAATCATCCGAACGTTTGCACGAGGCACACTGTACGGTTCATTTGAGCTATCAACTTTGAAGCCCAGTTTTTGATACAGAGCAAGGGCCGGCGCAAGCGATGTATGAGACTCTAGCATTAGCGCTTTCACCCCCATCTCTCGCGCCTCAATAATGGCGTCTTGTAACAATCGCTCACCTAAACCTAAACGCTGAAATGGCTCACTCACCGCCAGTTTACCTAGCTCCATCACACCTTGATCACTAGGCTTAATGAAGTACGCACCAATCACACAGTCATTTAAGGTCGCAATTTTTACTTTACCGCCCTTATTAAGAATCTGCCCCTGTGGATCGTCTAACAGCAGGTGGTCCTTCTCATAAATGTCGTTAACAAAAAAGCGCTCCAACCAAGCCACATTCAACGCTTTGAATGCAGCAAATTCACTGTTTGTTTGGCAATGTTTGATGGTCAACATGTCTGGATGTAAACGCAAGATGACTCGCTTGGCATAGGGAGCATTGAGAAGATGGCTTTCTAGGCCTTCTAGTTGCTGCATAAAAGAGCCGGACTCCCGATTAAGATAGTATTCAAGTTCTTTTCCGATGGCTGTCAGAACGGGCTCGGCCTTCTGCATCTCACAACGACAAAGTTCAGATAAGCAAATCTCTGAACGGCGCTGATCATGCTCATCCTGAAGTTTTAACAGCAGCCCCTCTTTTAGCATCTTTGTCACTTGCTTACTCACCGCTGGATGAGACAAACCTAAGCGCTCAGAAATCTGCACAACAGACAACGAATGCTCCTGCTGTAGTAAACGCAATATTGGAAAATAAGTTGATGAAATCATAAGCGCTTCATTGGCGTAAACGGCTTGCACTTCACTATAAAGAAAATCACTTAGGCGCTTAAGGCGGCTGCCCAGCGACAAAATACCAAATTGCTCCACAAACAATACCTCTTTAAAACTATGTAACTGGTTACGAATATTATATACGTAACCAGTTACGCACAAGGCTTGTTTAAACAGAAATAAAGCAATTCCCCATTAATACTGGTTACTGGAAGGCTATTTGCTATAATTCGCGACCTCAAAACGAAGGGGAAACATTCCATGTCAAACAAAGCCGTTGTGGTCTATTCAGGAGGAATGGATTCATACACAGTGCTGCACACAGCACTTGCCGAAGGAAAAGAGGTTTACGCACTGTCGTTTAACTACGGTCAGCGCCATAGTAAAGAACTTGATGTAGCGGCCGCCGTCTGCGCTAAGCACGGCATTTCGCACAAAATTGTTGATATCTCCGCCATTAATAGCCTCATGGCTGGCTCATCATTGACCAGTGATATTGAGATCCCAGAAGGTCATTATGCTGAAGACAGCATGAAAAATACCGTCGTTCCGAATCGCAACATGGTGCTTTTATCCATGGCAATAGCTTATGCCGTATCATTAGAAGCCCCAGAAGTGTATTACGGCGCTCATTCGGGTGATCATCACATTTACCCCGATTGCCGACCAGAATTCGTTCACGCTATGAATGCGGTATCTAAAATTGCTAACTACGAACCTGTTGAAATCGTGACTCCATTCCTTAACAGCTCTAAAGGCGAGATTCTTGCGGCTGGCTTAGGGATGAATTTGGACTATGCCGACACTTGGACTTGTTACAATGGGCGTGAAAAGGCATGCGGAAAATGCGGCGCCTGTAATGAACGATTAGAAGCGTTTGCCGAACAAGGCGTAACGGACCCACTAATTTATGAAGTTTAAAGGTCAAATCGATCACTAAACGACTGCTTAACCCGATTTAGCCTTTGCCAAGCAATTCGCTAATGACTGTTATCGCTATCAGCCCCGACTGTTTTCGGGTGTTTGAAGGAATAACCATGTACTCAATTAAAGAAGCGTTCTATTCCCTACAAGGTGAAGGCGCTCATGCTGGTCGCCCCGCGATCTTCTGCCGCTTTACCGGCTGTAATCTATGGACTGGCAAAGAAAAACATCGCGCCAGCGCCGCATGCCAATTCTGTGATACCGATTTTATCGGGACCGATGGTCAAAATGGCGGCAAGTTCCATAGCGCCGGAGCACTTATACAGCATCTAGACAAACTATGGCCGACCAATACTGACCATAAATATCTTATCTTTACTGGTGGCGAGCCCGCTCTTCAGCTAGATGATGCACTCATTGCAACGGCCAAAGCGGCAAATTACACGTTAGCCATCGAAACCAACGGCACTCTCCCCCTTCCTGATGGTATCGATTGGATATGCGTTAGCCCGAAAACAACGGATCCGCTAGTTGTGAACCGTGGTAGCGAACTAAAACTGATCTTTCCACAAGATCACCTACCACCACATTTATTTACAGACCTTGAATTTGATCACTTTTACCTCCAACCAATGGATCAAGGTGCACTTCCTGAAGGTCGAGAGCGCATAGATGATGCTCAAGCACAGACAATTCGCTATTGTTTGCAGAATCCACAGTGGCGTCTCAGTCTACAAACACATAAAATGCTAGGCATTGATTGATTTAATACACCAACTAATTAAAGGAAAAGTTACATGATCGTTTTCCATACGAATTTTGGCGATATCACTATCGAACTTAACTACGAAAAAGCGCCAAAAACGGCTAAAAACTTCGAGGAATATGTAACATCTGGCTTCTACGATGGCGTGATCTTCCACCGCGTAATCAACGGTTTCATGATCCAAGGCGGTGGTTTTGAGCCTGGCATGAAACAAAAAGAAACTCGTGCGCCAATCGAAAACGAAGCAGACAATGGCCTAGAAAACGTTGCTGGCTCTTTAGCAATGGCTCGCACAATGGATCCACACTCAGCGTCTGCACAGTTTTTCATCAACGTTTCTGACAACAGCTTCCTAAACCACCGTAGCAAAACTCCAGACGGTTGGGGCTACGCAGTTTTTGGTAAAGTGACAGCTGGCATGGACGTTGTAAATAAGATCAAAGAAGTTCAAACAACGATCAAAGCAGGCCACCAAGATGTTCCTGCTGAAGACGTTATCATCGAATCTGCTGAGCTCATCAAAGAATAAGCTCATGCTTCGATACTTCATCTCAGATTTACATTTGAGTGACAAACGCCTGGATTTAATCCAGGCGTTTGTACATCTAACGGATGAAATTTGCCAAAGCACTGAAGCATCCGAGTTATATATCCTAGGGGATTTTTTTGAAGCCTACATTGGCGACGATTACCAACCCGATTGGATGAAAGCCTTAGATCAGCAATTTGCCAAGTTACATCAGCGCGACATTTCGACATTCTTTATTGCAGGAAACCGCGACTTTCTAGTCGGTAAAGACTGGTTTGAACGCCATCATGTTACCGAGCTGAACGAACAATTTGCGTTGCTTCAAACACCGCTTAATATTGTTTTGACTCACGGTGATGAATTCTGTGTAGATGACCAAGAATACCAAGCGTTTCGCTCCATGGTACGGAAACCAGAATGGCAACAGCAAGTCTTAAGCATGCCACTGGAACAACGCTTAGCGTTAGCACAAAAACTGCGAAACGACTCTAAGAACATGTCTGCAGACAAAAGCATGGATATCATGGATGTGAATACCGATGCGATCAATATAGCTTTATCAGCAAACACAGATCTGTTAATTCATGGTCATACCCACCGCCCAGCACTACATAAAGACGATTACGTCCCTCGCCTAGTACTCGGAGATTGGGATGAATTTGTGTGGTGCGCTGTTATGAACGCCGAAGGCATCAGTCAATATCAGATTGCAACGCAGGTTTATCTCAGTAGCCCAATAGCGATAAAAGATTGGTCAAAGACACAATACCTAAGCTTAGGCTAACTCAAGCTGGTAATCTAGAAACAAAAAAGAGCAGTTGAACTGCTCTTTTTTTATAAATGAAGAAGCTCTCTCACCCAATCCGTTTCTGCGCGATTTCGAGAGCGCTTATACTCTAAATTTCGATCGTGGAGGACAGCAATTGCACGAAAGAAGGCGTTGTTAACCGTCACCGGACTTAACTCAACACCGTATTTTGACCACCAGTGTTGCTGAGCCTTACTTGTTAGCACTTGATATAAATAATCAAGCTCGACAGTCCCTTGATACACTTGTTCAAGATCGATACCTGGATCGCTCTTGGCAATTTGCAATGTTAGCCAATAAGTCACATCTGGCAGTAAATCATTCATTTGTGTGCCCATCGTAACGCCCTCCTCTTGTTAGAGCAGTTACTTCGAGATTAGCACATCAAAAACGTTTGTGAAGGAAATTCTTCACAAACGTTTGTTTTAATTAAGTAAACAATTGTACTGGAATCCAGTATCAAGCTGCTTTTGGAGGCCCGCTGTGCACTCGAAACTCAACGTCTGGCTCAGTAATGAGTTGGCGTTCAATCTCTCGGAAAAACTGCACGCGCTCGTCAATCGGCTCTCCAGCATATTCTTCTGCCAGTGATAAATAATCTTCAAAATGACGTGCTTCAGACTTCAACAAGGATTTATAGAACTTCGCGACTTCATCGTCCAAATGAGGAATCAATACTGCAAATCGCTCGCATGAGCGCGCTTCAACGAAAGCGCCAATGATTAGGGTATCAATCAACTTAGCTGGCTCATGGGTACGAATATGCTGGCGCAAGCCGCTGGCGTAGCGAGATGCTTCCAAATGGCCATATTCCACACCACGATTACGCATAATTTTCAAAACCTGCTCAAAATGCAGCAACTCTTCTCGGGCCAACTGTGACATCTTATGTAACAGATTCTCCCGATCAACATAGCGATACATCAGATTCATCGCAGTAGAAGCGGCTTTCTTTTCGCAGTGTGCGTGATCGATTAATAGAAGGTTTTCGTTTTCCAAAGCCCACTGAACCCACTCTTTTGGGGATTCGCATGGCAAAAACGCTACCAACTCGGGATAATCAGTTAACATCAAGGCTACCTTTTCTCTGAAAAAAAACGGATTATACTCTGATTAAGCCGCATTATCAGCACAAGCAAAACATTGATTTGGATATCAATTCGGCAATGAATCAATATTACGACGTAACGAAACTAAGCATTGGACAGCAGGTTGGCGTAGAGGTAGATCCCTACGTATTAAACTATCCATTAAGCGACGATAAGAGTGTATGGGTTGCCGACCAAGGCGGCCAATCATTTGTGCTACGCTTTTACCGCTCTGATCGCGGTGAAGTTAACCAGTTTTTATCCATTGCACGGCGCCACGCAAAGCTCAATCACCCGTCGATCACTCGCAGCTACCCGCCGTTTTACTCTAATCTTTGGGTGTTTTCGATCTATGCTCTTTGTGGTGGTGAACGCTTATTTAGCTATTTGGGGAAATATCCAGATGGCGCTTCCTTAAAGGTTGTACTGAGTATCTTTGATCCCATTGCTAAAGCATTGGATCAGGTACATCAGCATGGCTACATTCATGGACACTTGGATCTAAGCAGCGTTCATGTCGTTAATGGTGCAGGAGTGCTCACCGGATTCGGTACTCATAGCTGGCTCGATAAGATCACCGACCAGGATATGGACGGACGTTTTATTCCACCTGAATACAGTAAACGCCGACCAACTATGTCTGTTGCCTCTGATAATTACATGTTCATGCGCTTATTAGTCGCCACATTGGTTGGGGAATCATGGCTTGATAATGGCAAAGTAGACGCGTTACCTCATCATCACGAGGAACTTAATCAAGAAACTTGGAAAAAAATCAAACAATGGGCACGTCCTGCAGAGCGTCATCGCCCAAAATCACTGATTGAAGTCATGCGACTGCTTCGCGCAAATTTATTTACAAATAGTGCCAAAGCCACCGTAGAGCCACCGCCGCCACGCCCTAGAGCACAATCATCTAAGGTCATTTATGCTGGTGTAGGTATGGGTGTGCTTGCTGTATCTACAATTGCGGCGACTTTATTATGGCCCTCGAATTCTGAGTCAACCGCGCAAGCAGGTAAAACACCTGTTGTCAGTAACCAAAGTCGCTTTGATGCTCTTCCGCAAATGTTAGAAGAAGATTTAAAAGATGGCGGCAAGGCACCGAAAGTTGAAAAAATTGCCCCAGCGAAATTTAAGATGGGAGACATTAATAACTCGGGAGACGCCAACGAATCCCCTGTTCATGAAGTGGACATTCCAACAGGGTTCTACTTCAGCAAAAACGAAGTCACCTTTACCCAATATGACCGCTTCGCCAAAGCAACTGGTCGCATCGCGCCACCAGATAATGGTTGGGGGCGAGAAAATCGACCAGTGATCAATGTCAGCTGGTACGATGCCAAAGCTTATACCGCGTGGTTATCAGAACAAACAGGGGCAGAATACCGACTCCCAACAGAGATAGAATGGGAATATTCTGCCCGTGCAGGATCGACAACGGCTTATTGGTACGGCAACGAAGTCAAACCTGGTTACAGTGTTTGTGATAGCTGTGGCAGCCAATGGGACGGCGTATCAACTGCCCCAGTAGGTTCGCAGGCCAGTAACCCCCTAGGTATTTTCGACATGCACGGCAACGTGGCCGAATGGGTTGAGGACTGTTATCACGATAACTATCAGGGAGCACCAACAACTAATCAGGTTTGGTTGTCCGATCAATGTGATGGCCGTGTGTTGCGCGGTGGCTCTTGGTTTGATGTACCAACAGTTGGGCGCAGTTCGACCCGTTACCGAGCCGAACCGACGTTACGAGCCAGCAATTGGGGGTTCCGTGTTGTCCGTTTGGTATCACCGTAACTTTATAAGGCCGCTAAGCGAATAAGTGACATAAATACTACCTATTCTAAATATATATGGCGATAACTGCCTAACTCCTCTGATTTTTATATAGAATACTCAAACGGATTAATTTGCCAGTGCTAGGCTTTGTTGGATTTTTGGAAAATCACACAACAAAGCTGAGGCTTTAAACAACATCGATCATTAAGAACGATGTCCAAATATAGGGGAACTATTGTGTTAGAAGCATATCGTAAACACGTCGAAGAACGTGCCTCTCAAGGTATTCCAGCAACTGCATTAAATGCAGAACAAACCGCTGCACTTATCGAGCTTCTTAAAAATCCACCAGCAGGCGAAGAAGATTTCATTCTTGATCTTCTTAAAAACCGCATTCCTGCAGGTGTAGACGAAGCAGCTTACGTTAAAGCTGGCTTCCTTGCAGCTATCACTAAAGGCGAGGCATCCTCACCACTTATTGATAAAAAACTTGCGACAGAGCTTCTAGGCACAATGCTTGGTGGCTACAACATTCAACCACTAATCGAATGTCTAGATGACGCTGAAATTGCACCTATCGCAGTTAAAGCATTGTCTCATACACTGCTTATCTTCGATGCATTCCACGATGTAGAAGAAAAATCAAAAGCAGGCAATGAATTCGCGAAAGCCATCATCCAATCTTGGGCAGATGGCGAGTGGTTCACATCTAAACCTAAGCTTGCAGAAAAAATCACTGTGACGGTATTTAAAGTACCTGGTGAAACAAACACTGATGATCTTTCTCCAGCACCTGATGCTTGGTCTCGCCCAGACATCCCACTTCATGCTAATGCGATGCTTAAAATGGCTCGTGACGGCATTACACCAGATCTTGACGGTGAAATCGGCCCGATCTCTAAGATCAACGAGCTTAAAGAAAAAGGCTTCCCTCTAGCATACGTAGGCGATGTGGTAGGTACAGGTTCAAGCCGTAAATCTGCAACAAACTCTGTACTATGGCACATGGGTGATGACATTCCATTCATCCCTAACAAACGCGGTGGTGGTGTTTGTATCGGTAGTAAGATTGCCCCTATTTTCTTCAATACCATGGAAGATGCCGGCGCACTACCAATTGAAATGGACGTTGATGGTATGGAAATGGGCGATATCATCGACATTTTCCCATACGAAGGCGTTGTTAAGAAACACGGTACAGATGACGTTATCACAACGTTTGAACTTAAAACTCAAGTTCTTCTTGACGAAGTACGTGCTGGCGGTCGTATCCCACTGATCATCGGTCGTGGCTTGACTAATAAAGCACGCGAATCTCTAGGTCTAGGTACTTCTGACTTATTCCTTAAACCAGGTGACATTGCTGATTCTGGTAAAGGTTTCACTCTTGCTCAGAAAATGGTTGGTAAAGCATGTGGCGTTGACGGTATCCGTCCAGGCTCATACTGCGAACCCAAAATGACGACTGTAGGTTCTCAAGACACTACTGGTCCTATGACTCGTGACGAACTTAAAGACCTTGCATGTCTAGGCTTCAGCTCAGACCTTGTTATGCAGTCTTTCTGTCACACTGCGGCATACCCTAAACCAGTTGACGTGGTCACTCACCACACCCTACCGGACTTCATCATGAACCGTGGTGGTGTTTCTCTACGTCCAGGCGACGGCATCATCCACTCTTGGTTGAACCGTATGCTTCTTCCTGACACAGTAGGTACAGGTGGCGACTCTCATACTCGTTTCCCATTAGGTATCTCTTTCCCTGCGGGTTCTGGCCTTGTTGCTTTCGCGGCAGCAACGGGTGTTATGCCACTCGATATGCCTGAATCTGTATTGGTTCGCTTTAAAGGTAAAATGCAACCAGGTATCACACTACGTGACCTAGTACATGCGATTCCTTACCAAGCAATCCAAGATGGTCATCTGACTGTTGAGAAGAAAGGTAAGAAAAACATTTTCTCTGGCCGCATTCTAGAGATTGAAGGTCTAGAGCACTTAACCGCAGAGCAAGCATTCGAGCTTTCAGATGCGTCTGCAGAGCGTTCAGCAGCAGGTTGTACAATCAACCTATCTGAAGAATCTGTTGCAGAGTACCTAAAATCTAACATCGTAATGCTACGCTGGATGATTGCAGAGGGTTACGGCGACCCACGTACACTTGAGCGTCGCGCTAAAGCAATGGAAGCATGGCTAGCTAACCCAAGCCTAATGCGTGCTGACGCAGATGCTGAATACGCTGCGGTCATCGAAATCGACCTAGATAACCTAAAAGAGCCTGTTCTTTGTGCGCCGAACGATCCAGATGACGCTCGTCTTCTATCTGATGTTCAAGGTGCGAAGATTGATGAAGTATTCATCGGTTCTTGTATGACCAACATTGGTCACTTCCGTGCCGCAGGTAAGCTTCTAGATGCTGCTGGTAAGGTCGTGCCTACTCGTCTTTGGGTGTCACCACCAACTAAGATGGACCAACAGCAACTAACAGCTGAAGGCTACTACAGCATCTTTGGTAAAGCGGGCGCGCGTATGGAAATGCCTGGTTGTTCTCTATGTATGGGTAACCAAGCACGTGTAGCAGACAAGGCAACAGTCGTGTCTACTTCTACTCGTAACTTCCCTAACCGTCTAGGTAATGGCGCTGATGTGTACCTAGCTTCTGCTGAGCTAGCAGCGGTTGCATCTCTACTTGGTAAGCTTCCTACTACTGAAGAATACCTAGAGTACGCAACTAAGATCGACAGCATGGCATCTGAAGTTTACAACTACCTAAACTTCGACAAAATGGGCGAGTACGTTAAGAAAGCCTCTTCTGTGATCGCTACTGACGCGACTGCGTAAGATCAACTGATTGAGCTTAAAAGCCCGCTTAGACAACTAGGCGGGCTTTTTATTTTCGATCTCGTTTTAAATAGCAGGCACAAAAAAGGGCGCTAACAGCGCCCTTCTCTATCTTACGAAGTCATGAATTAGATCGCATCACGGCGTTCTAGTTCATTAAACTCTTCTTGTTCTTCACGCTCTTCCTGAGACTCTACATCGCGTGCATCAGGGTGATGTTTACGACCCTCGTGTTTCGCTTTGTGTTTTAAAAGCTGCTTCTCCAACTTTTCAACCAAGGCATCCACTGCAGCACCAAGCTGTTTGTCCGTCGTCACAGATGCGAACAGATCATGCCCTGGAATATGAACTCGAGCCTCAACAATCAGCTCACTTTTGTTCTGGTGATTTTCAGAATTAACTATAACGTTGATCGAGGTGATGTGACTGTTGATGTCAGCAAGCTGATCCATTCCTTCTTTAATCGTTGCCTGAACTTCTTCCGAAGTGTGTACATGGTGACCGCTGATATCTAATGTGTACATAATAATTATTCCTTATTCCTATCCCATTTAAGCGGGGACGTTTAGCGTTTCATTGTCACACTAATAAACTAAGGCCGTATGAAATGTTTTTCAACTCCCTTTGTGTAAAAAGAGTAAGAAATAGTAGCAAGCAAGGTGTCACCGCAAAAAATAAAAAGCCTTTAAATTCAATTCATTAGCTTTTTGATTGTTTTTTGAGCAAAAAGTACTAGTGCAGTACGCCACTTGATTTGTAGATCCCCCACCGATGCTCATCTAAGCTTGCTAGTTTGGCTCTATGCCTAACTCAACTATTCATGATATCGATTCTCCTTTCCTGCGATAAAAACAAAAATTTAAGAAAATTAATTGATAAAGTCACATATCTATAATGTCGTTTATTGAATAAAAAATGACGTATATGAATTAGAACTTATATTAATTTAAATGTATGAGGTGAGTTTATATTTATAAATAATATCTTTTTTTAGGATTATTTTTAGGTCGATTTATGCATACACCGTGTCGTTTTTTGAATATAAAAATAAAAGAAAATCAAATGCAAATTATTAAAATATTGAACCTATCCAGAATGAAATTAACCCTTACAATTCAAAAACTTAAATACATGTGATTATGATTTTAATTATATGACTGAACAAAAATACGCGCTACCAGGATTAATAAAAAAGACCCAAAACCGTCCTCTTGAAAAATCACAATTAGAAATAAATTTCCTTAAAATGACGTTGTCGTGCACATTTCATGGTGTTATGTTATTTACGAATTTGTTAACAACTGCAGCAAAAAATGTGGAAGTTACAAGAAGTCGCTGAATAGCAAATAAATGAAAGGAACAAATTTATGATCATGACTAAAAAAGTTTTGGCAGTAAGTGTTTTAGCTGGTTTAGGTTCTTTAGGACTATCTCAATCAGCTCTTGCATTCAACGTTGATGCTGGCGATGTACAAGCAAGTGTTTACGGTTACGCTCAAATGAACGCTGTTTACGATATTAATGAAGACATCGGTATTAGCACGCAGTCAGGTGACTTCGGTGGCCTAACAGATGCGAACAATGTTCCAGAAGGTCATTTCGATGCTGATGCTCTGCAATCACGTATTGGCGTGTCAGCTCAACACAAAGATGGTGCGAAAGTCGTTGTAGAAGGTGACTTCCGTGGTACTAACAAGGGCTTCCGCCTACGCCATGCTTACGGATCTTACGGTAACTGGACGGTCGGTCGTACTTGGTCTAACTACAACAGCTGGACAGGTTGGACTCCTACGCTTGATTTTGATGGCATTGCTGGCGCTCCTGGCGTACAAGATCGTGTTGAGCAGGTTCGCTACACAGACGGTGGTCTTTCTTTCGCTCTTGAGAAGAACTACGGCTCAAGTCTAAATGGCGGCACTACAAAGGACTCTTTACCAGCCTTTACTGCTCGCTACGAAGGCGCAGCAAGCGATAGCGTTAACTTTGTAGTTGCTGGTTTAGCTCGTCAACTTTCACATGACACAGGCACTCAAGACGACACAGCAGTTGGTTTTGGTGCTTTCACTGGTGTTGATGTAAACATGGGAGCGGTAACGCTTCATGCCGCTGTTAACTACTCTGACGGTGCAAACTCTTACCTATACCGCTCTGGCGGCGGCTGGGGTGGTACTGATGCCTACCTACAAGGCGGTAAGCTAGAAACGGTTTCTGGTTGGGGCGGCACAGTTGGCCTATCTACTAAGATTGGTGAAGGCGACTTCAACATCGTTTACGGTACAGCAAAAATGGACCTAGACGATATGAACAACGATCTAGGTAGCGTGGGTAGCAACAACGAGTCTAACTCTAACGCTTTTGTTAACTACATGTGGTACCCAGTTGACAACGTAATGATGGGCGTGGAAGTTGCTTACTTCAAGAGCGATTACTACAACGGCGGCGATGCTGACGCAACTCGCGTAATGTACTCTGCTCAGTACAGCTTCTAATACTATTATGTTCAATCGAAATTGATAGCTCCCTCTTTCTTCCCCTGAAGGGGGGGACGTTCAAAAATCGACCTTTCTTTAAATCGGGAATGCTGCTGTAGGCATTCTCGATTTTTTTTCTGAATAGCCAAGATCCAAACGCCCCTATTTATATAGATTGATTTCCATCTTATAGCTTTTATACCTAGGACAATCAGAAACTAACGGATAAAAAAAGTTAGTCATGCACGGAAGACTGCTATTCTTAACTTGTCAGACAAGTAATCTGGAGAGGCAGACATGAGCATCGCAGATGATATTCATAACTATTACGAGAAATTGTTGTTTGAACACCTTGAAGCAAACGGGCTTCTTGATAGGGATCCTAACTATCTTGCGGATTTGTGTTGCATAGTGCTTAACCACCTACCTACAAAGTATGTTCGTCACGATGTCGATACTGCTTTTTTTCTAACAAGAGCAGAACGGGCTAGGATGGACATAAAAGTAAACAAAGCTTTAAAGGATGCCCTAGAGTACTTGGAGCAGGAAAACGCCAACAGTTAGTTATGGCATCGCCAAGGATAAAGTCTTACCTGCGTGTAGGGCTTTGGTTGGCTACTAAATTATGTTAATAAGTGAATTAGAGTCTTATTTAATTAATTTGTAGGGGTCACATGGATAATAAAGTAGCACTTACCGAAGTAGTTAACGCTGATGAAAGAGATTGGTTTCTACAGGACCTGATTGAAATTGCTAACAGTGGAAAAATGAGCTTCGACATTACATTAACTGTTGGAGGTTTCCTAGTATCAGGAACTTTAGTTGGTGGTAAAGAATACTTTGAAGGATTTGGTGAAGAGTTCTCATTTGGACTAAAAGAAGCCGCCGCGGAAAAAGTAAAGGCCGCCTTTGCAAAAAATGGTGAAGTCTATGATACGTCGGCTAATAGCCCATCTATGTTACCAAGTTACATTCACCTCAAAAACGCTCATTTCTTTCATACGTCCGGTTCTCCCGTACCAGAAAACCGAGGTGTATGGTGGCGGGGCCGTGTTTCTGAAGTTACAGGCTTCTCTCTCGGAGCACTCATCGCTGGCTAAGAGTCACGTCTTGAATTAATGCAAAAAAGGGCTGCTCTCAGGCAGCCCGATCATAACGAAGCAATCGAGCTAAACTATCATGCAAAGATATTTTCGACTTGTGGGTCTTTGGCTTTGAATCGAAATAACCTCAAGTACTTAGCTGACCGGTAACATTTTTAATTGCCTAGTTAGAAATGATATTCATATACCGCTATTTTCTGCATTTTCATCATGAAATCTTACAAAAGTTCTGGTGCTTAAGCCTGATTATTATTAGAGTACGCTAATATTAATCTCATATATTTAACAAGGACTGCTTATCTGCATGTTAAATAAGGCTTATCTATGAAAATCAAATCAAAACTCTTAGCTGCGCTATCTGTTGCGACAGTGATGCCAATAGCGGTTATTGGCGGTATCACTTCCTACCTAAACTCAACCCAAACGATAGAAAATTTTGAAAATAGCAGTAGTCAAACGCTATCTGCGATAGAAAAAAACTTTTCAGGCTTTGTTGGTAATATCAAGAAAACAGTTAATTTTCTAGCAACAAGTGACCTTTTAACATCCCAAGCCACTCCACTCACTCACTACAATGAAACGGTAGGAAAAGCTCCTGCATTAATTGCAGAACAAAATGGCGGTTACGAACGCGACGTTTATCGCATGTTCAAGGACTTAGGGAAAAATTACCCTGAGTTAGTCTACGTCTACGCTGGCGATGAACAAGGTGGCTATATCGAATGGCCTGGCACCTATGAATATGCCCAATGGGAGCCTAAAAAAGAATCTTGGTACGTTAGCGGTATTAAAAGCATCGATAAAGTTGTCTTGCCAGGCGCATATTATTGGGAACCAGACGATGCAGTATATGTGAATGCGGTCAGAGCCATGGTCCGTGATGGCAAAGTTGACGGCGTTGTTGCCGTTGATGTGTCCATCAAGACTTTAACCGATATGGCTGCTAGTACGGTTATCGGTGAAACCGGCAATCTGATGGTGATCGAAGATTCAGGGACTATTCTTGTCGATGTAATTACCCCTGATAACAGCTTTAAAAATATCCATGATTTAACGGACTCCTCTTACGAAAAGCTGGCTGAAACAAACGCCGGAGTTTTAGACGTTTCATTTGCTGGAGAATCATACAAAGCCAATATCCTAACGTCCCCGAGCCTAGGCTGGAAATTTATTGCTTTAGTGCCAACAAAAGAAATTTATGCCAGTACTATTTACTTAATAGAAACAACTGTTTTGGTGTGTCTTGGTTTGCTAGCTATTTTTATTGCAATTAGCTTTGTCATGGCCCGTCGCCTGATCAAGCCGATTGAAATGGTTTCAAATAGCTTGCAAGTGATTGCCGAAGGCGAAGGCGATCTAACCGCCAAAATTAAGATAGATAACAAGGATGAGACAGGAATTCTGGCAAACTGGTTTAATCTCTTTTTGGAAAGCACCCGCTCGCTGATCCAGGATATTAAACAAAAGAATAGTGAAATCACTTCGGTTGCAGAACAGACGGCAGAAAAAGCTCACCAAGTAGCCGCTTCTACGACTGAGCAACAGCACTCGATTGATCAAATTGTTTCTGCGGGCCATCAGATGGTTCAAGCCTCCAGTGAGGCGGCTCAAAACTGCGCTGAGTCAGCACAATTTTCTGAGCGTGCACTCGATACTACCCAGTCGGGCAAAAAGCTTATTAAAGAAAGCTCTGATGGCGTTAACCGTTTAGGTGAGCGTCTACATCAATCCAATAAGGTCATAATTGAGCTTGAAAATGAGACAAGTAATATCAATCAGATCTTATCCACCATCCAAGATATTGCTGAGCAAACAAACCTACTGGCATTAAACGCTGCTATTGAGGCTGCTCGGGCAGGTGAACAAGGCCGTGGCTTTGCCGTGGTTGCAGATGAAGTTCGAGGATTGGCTCAGCGTACACAAGAATCCACCGAGCAGATTAATAAGATTCTGGGACTTTTAATGGATCGTACCAAGAATGCCAGTAAGTCTATGGTGGAATGCCTTGGCGAGTCTGAGCGCGCCATCGAATTATCAGGGCAAGCACTTGACTCATTTCAGAATATCGAGGAAATGGTTAAGCAAATGAACGATATGACATTGCGTACCGCTGCGTCAGCCGAAGAACAAAGAGCCGTTACTGAAGATATTAATAGCAATATCAGCTTAATCAGTGCTTCTTCACAACTCATTTCGCAGATTTCTGATGAGGTTGCCAGTCTCTGTGAACGGCAGGATGATCTTAGCAAACAGGTTCAGGGAACGGTTTCCAGATTCCGTACCTAATCTTAAATCAGTGATCAACAAAATGCTCGATGCAAACCATCGAGCATTTTTTTTTGGCACGGACGGTCAACTTTAATAGTGCCCCATTCTTCGAAACACTTCACTTTTGTAACGCTCTCAAACGAGCAAAGCTAACTTCGGTAGCTTGAGCTCAGTGCAGGTGCTACAATAATTGTTGCATATGAAACAAAAAGATCGAGGTGGTTATGCCAATTAAAAGTTTCAAACCTAGTGGAAAAGTGAGGCACGGGCTTATGGCCGCTTTGTCATTATCTAGTGACCCGATTAGTGCATCCGTTCAACTAGAAGAAGGTTTTGAAGCCTCAATCCTTGATAATATGGTGAAAATCTCAAAACTGGCCCAAGGCACTGTGGTAAAAGTGATTGGTATTGATCGAGCTACCCTAAGCCGCCATAAGAAAACACATTCTAAATGGCACGGAGCGACCGCCACAAAAGTCTACAATGGTGCACGAGTACTAGACGCAGCATTGGACTTATTTAACCAAGACCCACAAAAGGCTGAGCAGTGGCTGAACACTCCTGCAGTGGCATTAGGGGGCATTTCCCCTTCTGACTATGCTAAAAACCCACTGGGACAAGAGGCGGTGCTTGACCTGATCGGTCGCATCAAGCATGGCGTTATGAACTGATGAAGCTTTTTCGATTATGCAGAATGGAGTTTTCAGACACTGCATTTGATGGTTATGGCGCCAGAACATACGGTGGTCGCTGGAATCCCAAAGGCACAAGCTGTGTCTACCTAGGCGAATCTAAATCCGTCTGCCTTCTTGAGACAGTCGTTCACTTGCATGATGCCAGTGCCCTAGATCAATTTGCTATGCTTTCCATCGACGTGCCTAACGATTTGATTTTGCAATTCCCAGAAGAGGTACTGCCAAACAACTGGCAAGCCTACCCTGCTCCTCAGGAGCTTGCTGACATTGGTGCTGAGTGGTTAGAAAGTCACGCCAGCTTAGTCTTGTTGGTGCCCAGCGTCATATCAGGGGATTACTGTGCGCTACTTAACCCAAATCACCCTCGCTGCAAGGAATTTACCTCTGTCGCACAAAGAGAAGCCTTTCGAATTGATCAACGATTAGCACCGCGCATGAAAGAGTAAGCCAAAGTAAACGGTTGGATCGTTATTTAAACAGCTACACTTCCAAGTTTATTGTTGTCATACTTACACCCTGAAAAGTTAATAAAGAGATCGCCGATACTATGAGCAATATGAATTCTTCATCACACGAATTGCAGGAAACACTTAATCAACTGACTAATGACTATATTGAAAGTGAAGATCTTGGTGATGGCCATACGCTACTAGTAGCCGCTTGCTTTGATAATGACCTAGACGCACTGAAAATATTTCATAAGAAAGGCGTGGATTTCACAGTACGTAATCATATAGGCACCAGCACTCTAGAGGCTTGCGCTATGAACGGCTCCATTGAGTGCCTCTCTTACATCTTGGAGAACCATATCGTCGACGAAATGATCAATGAACAAGAGCCAATGTCAGGCTTTTATCCGGCTTTTTATGCTGCCTCACAGAATTTTGAGGACTGCTATAATCTTCTAAAACAATATGGTGCAGATGTGAATATGGAAGGGCCATTTGATAAGACCGCCTCCGAAGTGCTGCAATTGATTAAAGAACAAGCTAATTAAAATCCGACTCTAACCCCTTCAGCTTTTATTGACTCAAGCAAAAGAAAGCCAGCTCTAATTAGAACTGGCTAATTGGATGCAATCCTTCATAGAGACATTAACCAGATGTGTGGTTAGCTGTAATGCCCAGTCCTTCAGCTCAGATACTTTAATAATATACTCAGTGCAGAAATAACCATTACGGCAAAGGTAGTCACCATACCGCACTGACGAAAGAGTAAGGTTTCATTTTTCTGACTCACACCATAAGCATGAAGGATACGACCCACACATAACGCTACCCCCAGAATATGTACCAATAAAGGTGCACCGTTCATCGTCTCATACATCCATACCAGCAGGAGTGCAAAGGGAACATACTCTCCAAAATTACCCTGCACT
Source organism: Marinomonas fungiae (assembly GCF_001418205.1). Lineage (GTDB taxonomy): Bacteria > Pseudomonadota > Gammaproteobacteria > Pseudomonadales > Marinomonadaceae > Marinomonas > Marinomonas fungiae. Next base: position 398,680 of record NZ_LIQF01000003.1, read on the forward strand.
CGTATCGCTCGGGCCAATAACGGATGCTCACCATCTCCGATGCCAACTTGATACTTGAGCCTCAATTTAATAACTCGGCCACTAAGGAAGACAAACAGAAAAGCCAGTAACGCCGCATAAAATGGAGTAATCATAACTCAGTCCTTGCTTAAGAATTAAACGAGCAGATTACTCTTCCTAACTAAAGAATCAACCAGTTACGAGTAGTGCAAACAAACAGCTATATGTATGTTTCTGCTGTTTCTAGAGTCTTGCCCTACCCAATCACAAAAGTACTGATTTATTGCTAACCGTCAAAAAATCCACTATAAAGGATATTAATTCCAATATGGTGGAAATCATGAATGTCGACAAATTAATTGCTTCGAAAATAAAAGCCTCCCGCAAAAGGCTGCATCTAACATTGGACGCCTTAGCTGAGCGAAGTGGTATTAGTCGCTCCATGATCTCATTGATAGAACGAGGACAGTCAAGTCCAACGGCCGCGGTCCTTAACCGATTAACGGATGCCTTAGGAATGTCCCTGCCAGAGCTATTTTCAGATCAGCTGGCGGATAACGTGGCGGCGCCACATTGCCACTCTAGCTTGGGCGAACAAAAGACTTGGAAAGATCCCGAGTCAGGCTACATACGTCGTCAATTGACACCTAGAAACGCGTTTTCCACCGTTGAGCTAACGGAAATAACTTTTCCAGCCAAGCAGCGCGTTACCTTCGACAATATGCTTAGAAACATCGAAATACATCAACAAGTATGGATGCTCGCAGGGGAAATCATTATCTCTGACGATGAGTCAAGTTGGCACCTAAAACAAGGTGACTGCTTAGTCTTTAAGCAGAAAGAGCACACAATATTTTCTAACCCTAGCGAAGTAGAAGCTCGATACTTAATTGCCCTGACTAGTTTGCCAAACACATAAGGAAGAACCCTCATGGAATACAAAGTCGTCCCTTGCACCTATGAAAAACATGCCCACAGTATTCTAGAAACATTTAACGATGCAATAGAAAATTCTACCGTGATCTACGAATACCAAAAGCTTTCATTAACCAGCATGGTCGAATGGTTTGACACTAAAAAAGCCAATGGTTACCCCATTATTGGATTGGAGTCAGTAGACGGCCAACTCCTAGGATTCGCCAGCTATAGCGCGTTTAAAATTAGGCCAGCATACAAATACTCGATCGAGCACTCCATCTATGTTCATAAAGATTTTCGGGGACATGGACTAAGTCACATTCTTCTTGAGCTCATTATTAATGCCGCGAAAGAGAATAACTACCACGCTTTAATCGGTGGCATCGACGCAGATAATCAGGCCAGCATCGCGTTGCACGAAAAGCATGGATTTAAACATGTGGGAACCTTGCCTGAGGTAGGCTATAAATTTGGTCGTTGGCTTAACCTAGCTTATTACCAACTGATTTTGCCGACTCCAAAAACACCAAGCGAAGATTAGTTTTCAGCGCCAGACATTAAGAGCGCAATAACAGCAATAACGTTGAATAAAGAGGAGTATCATGCCCGTTTTAAAGTAACTAATGGGTTCTTTTTTACTATAGGTCTCTGATTTGTTAGCCTTATTAGCGTGCTACTTGAACTCAACCATTAGCACCTTTCCATAAGGACTTAAAATGAATAAAACCGCTCGCCGATGGGTATATCGCTTTGAAAGGCGCTATGACAAACTAAAACATCGCTACAAGCGTTGGCGTGGCTACTCCCCAGTTATTGTTGAGCCTTATATGACCTATGGCACAGTTGATGAGCTATGGGTGGCGGGTAGGCTTCTAGAAGCGAAAGGCGTTGAAGGTGCTTTTGAAGACAGCAATTGGAAGAAGCTCGTTCACATGATGCGCCGCTACCAAAGCGCTGAAATCCCCTTCACAGAGATCCAGTTAACGCTCGGTGCGGACAAACGTAAGATTTACACAGATGGCAATGGCTACTTTCACTACCGCTGGCCCACCCCTGCACGCAAAGATGTTCAACAGCCTTGGACCACGCTTACTCTTCAGCCGGCCGATCCTGAGCTACCAAAAGCCAAAGAATACACGGTTGCCGAAGTCTGCATCCCCTGTAATAACGCAGAATTTGGCGTAGTCAGCGATGTTGACGACACCATCATGCACACGGGGGCGACGAACTTCCTCCGCCACACGCAAACGGTTCTGTTCAACAATGCCCACACGCGTGTGCTAATGCCAGGTACCGTTGAATTTTACAGTGCATTGCACAAAGGCGCTTCAGGCAAAGCCAACAACCCTTTCTTTTATGTCTCCAGTAGCCCTTGGAATATTTACGACCTGATAGCCGAGTTTATTCGCATCCATAACCTACCCAAAGGCCCAGTACTACTGAAAGATTTTGGTTTGCGTGAACACCGTTGGTTCAAAGATGGCCATGAGAACTATAAAACGGGTCGTATCGAATCCATCTTAAAAACGTACCCGAAACTTAAATTAGTTTTGGTAGGCGACTCAGGACAAAAAGATGTCTACGCCTATTTACAAGTTGCTAAAGACTACCCAGATCGAATCTTAGCGGTTTATATTCGAGACTTAAAACCAGACTCGCGTTCCCATAAAATGAACGCAGCCGCCTCAGAGTTCTCCGACTATAATGTGCCCTTCGCATTTATTAGAGATGCAACAGATGCTGTAGAACACGCTCAGATGCTGAACTTAGTCACCGATCAAGCAACTCAGAAAGTAAAAAACGATGCGGCCCAGGATCGGTCCGATTCCCAGAAAAATGAGCCCCCAAAGAAAACTGTATAGAAGGGCCAAAATATTCAAAGCTATAAATAGGCGCATTTGTGGCTAGGAGCAGACAAGAGATATGACTTCCTTGATCTTGATGCCATACGCCTTTGATAAAAAAAATGGCCTTTATACTCAAAGGCCATTTTATACTGACTAGACGAAGGTATTAGATAAGATTACCCCGCTCGCTTTCCTTCTTCTGGTATCGGGTCTATGTCTGAATAGCGAATCGAGTTACTTTGATCTTGGATGATATGGACGTGTTGTCGTGTCAGCTCTCTAGGCTCTGAAACGCCACACGCATGAACGATCAGACCAACGCTGTGTTTCATTTCGCTGACATAATTCGCCACGCGCTCGGCCTTTTCTTCCGGCACCAATCCTTTTTGCAGTTTCTTATCATGGGTTGTGATTCCGGTCGGGCACGTATTATGGTTGCATTTAAGCGCCTGAATACAGCCAAGGGAGAATAGAAAACCTCGTGCACTGACTACGGCATCAGCCCCCATGGCAAATGCCCAAGCCACCTTACCCGGAATGATAAGCTTACCCGTAGCAATGATTTTGATGCGCGGCCTTAAACCGTAAGAGGTCACGCGGTTGACGACACCCGGCAAACTTTCTCGAACGGTCATACCGACATAATCCATCAAGGTTTGTGGCGCCGCCCCAGTGCCGCCATCTGCACTGTCTAAGGTAATAAAATCAGGCGCGTATTCTAAGCCTCGTCGATGAATTTCACTGAACAAGTCGTCAAAAAATTGCATCTCACCCACCACCAGCTTGATGCCGGTCGGCTTGCCCGTGAGTTCTCTTACCTTGACGATCATGTCCAGCAGTTCGTCAATATTGCCGATATCGATATGACGGTTTGGACTGATTGAGTCTTCGCCCTCTTTGATATTACGCACCTCGGCGATTTCAGCGGTCACTTTCGCCCCAGGCAACATACCACCTTTGCCCGGTTTCGCGCCTTGGGACAGTTTGATCTCAATCATTTTGACTTGATCGTGCGCCGCGACTTTTTTGAGTCGATCCGTGTCCAAATGCCCTTCGCTGTCTTGTACGCCATACTTCGCTGTTCCAATCTGGAACACAATGTCACAGCCACCTTCTAGATGGTAAGGGGATAAGCCACCCTCACCCGTGTTCATCCATACTCCTGCTTTAGCCGCGCCAATAGACAAGGCTCTCACCGCAGGCTCAGACAAGGCACCAAAACTCATCCCCGAGATATTAACAATCGAATTAGTGCTGTAAGGGTGTCGGGCTGTGTGCTCACCGAAGGTAATTGCTTTAGGCTCCACAGCTTCGCTGGCCAACTTTGGAAACGCGCTACTGACGAAAAATACATCGCCTTTTTGATTAAGTGCACGCGTTGAACCAAAGCCCTGGGTGGTATCTTCGTGTTTGGCGGCACGATATACCCAAGAACGCTCCGCTCGGTCAAAAGGCAGTTCATCGCGATCAAAAGCAAAAAAGTACTGGCGAAAGAACTCGCCCAGATGCTCAAGTGTATAGCGCATCCGCCCGATCAAAGGGTAATTACGACGAATGGTGTGTTTAGTTTGACGAATGTCGATCAAATACAAGATGCTAAAGTACACAAACACCAGTAGCAGCAGCGCAAAAACAATGATCGCGCCCCAATGTATTATCCAATTTGAAATAGTAAGAATCTGGTCCATAACGGTTCCGAATAGATTTTTTTATAAACGTGTTATTAGCGAAGAAAGTTATCTTTAAGCAGATCCGTTACTTCATCCATACGACCATTCAAGATCGCTTTAATACCAAACAAGGCCGTTGAAGCGACTTGTCCGGCTTCGATTTTAGGCGGCATCACCAGCTCCATTGGGCTGACTTTCACATCCAGTAGCGCCGGTTTATCCGAGGCCAACCATTGCGCCATGGCATTGTCGATGTCCTCTGGCGATTCCACGCGCCACGAATCCAATCCCATGGCTTTGGCCACTTCAGAGAAGTCTGGATTTTGCAATTTCGTAAAGCTGTCTAACTGCCCTTCTACACGTTGCTCCATTTCCACAAAGCCCAATGTTTCGTTGTTATAGATTAGCAACTTAACCGGTGTATTTTCTTGTATTAGAGTTAGTAAATCGCCCATCAACATGGTCATGCCGCCATCACCACATAGGGCGATAACAGGACGCTCGGGATACGCTTTGGCAATCCCCATCGCTTGCGGATACGCGTTCGCCATGGTGCCGTGGGATAAGCTGGTAAGAAAACGGCGTGAGCCTTTTGCCTCCAAATGACGCAGCAACCAAACCATGGGCGAACCACCATCCGCGGTGAAGATCGCGTCGTCACCCGCTAACTCATTTAACCGGCGAGTCACCGTTTGTGGGTGAATCAACGAATGATCCGAGACCTCTTCTTTACGATAGCCGTCTAAATCTTTCTGCCACTGTTTTAATGCCTTATTCAGATGCCCTTCATCGCTGCGTTGACTCAGTTTGGGAAGCAACTGCTGGATAGTGGCTTTAACATCGCCCGTTAACCCCAAATCAATCGGACAACGTTTGCCTAGATGTGTGGTTTCAACGTTTATCTGCGCGATTTTGGCGTGGGTTGGGTAAAATTGCGTGTAGGCAAAATCGGTTCCCAAGCAGATAAGCAGATCGCAGTCTAATACGGATTCCATACCGGCTTTGTTGCCTAAGATGCCCGTCATGCCCACCTGATAAGGGTTGTTAGGTTCAATGAATTCTTTGGAGCGAGAGCTGTGCACGATAGGGGCTTTTAAGTAATTTGCTAATTCCATCAACTCTTGATTGGCGCCTTTTGCGCCAATACCAGCGTAAAGGGTAATGTTATCAGCGTCATTAATCAGCTCTACCAAGGCGTCGAGTTCAGCCGGGTTAGGATGAATAACAGGCTGTGTGCGATGCACTGACCAACGGGTATCACTGTGTACCTTTTCTTTAAACATGTCGCCGTTTACGACGACAACCGCTACGCCTTGATGCGCCAGAGCGGCTTGAGCCGCTTGGGTGACGATTCGCTGAGCTTGATCAGGGTGAGAAATGCGTTCACAAAACACTGAGCATTGCTCGTAAAGCTTGGTTTGATCGACTTCTTGGGGGAAATTAAGTCCCTCTTCTTGGCGATCAACATTGGAAGCGATGAACACCATTGGGGAACCGTTTCGATGAGATTCAAAAATGCCATTGATGAAATGCAAGCTACCTGGGCCACAGGTACCCGCACACAAGGCGAGTTCTTGGGTCATATATGCCTCGGCACCTGCGGCAAATGCCCCCACCTCTTCGTGACGAACATGCACCCAATCAATATCGGAGGTCCGAATCTTATCCGTTAAGTGATTGATGGTATCGCCGACCACGCCATAGCAGCGTTTTGCGCCAGCATCAGCCAATGTTTCAACGATCACCTCAGCAACATCTTTACTCATCTTCCTTTACTCCTTTGTTAGCCTCTTCCGACATAATGGCGTAAGCGCTGCTCGGTGTCTCAATAATGGCGACACTTTCTCTAAATATGCAAAGAAGCATGTTTGCAACACAATGTTCAAGAAAAACGCTATCGTCGCTTTCAGCATGTTTTTTCAAAGTGAGCCTCTCGATTAAACGAGCACGCTCGATTAGAATTCGCCAAAAATCTGAAGTGATTGAAATGCATCTGACTAAAAAAGAGTTCTTTGAAGCCATTAACTTAGCTAGACCGTTACTGATAATTTTTATTTGTATTGCCCATATCCCAGAGGTAAAAGGCTACATTTCCACCTCAGATCAGTGGCTAGAATTTGGCAGCTTGGTACCCGTATTCATTTTGGATTTCTTGGCACGAGGCGCGGTGCCAATTTTGACCGCTATTTCTGGCTATCTCGCCTATCACTCCTATCAGAAACGGGCCTACGCTAATCTGGTCAGAGAAAAATCTATCCGCTTATTGTGGCCATACATTGTCTGGAACTTTATCGCGATCTGCGTCTATTGGCTGGTGTTTTATAATTTTGACCATGAAATCGCCAATGTTTCTCAGATCGTTGACAACGTTAATGCCTTCTCAACGGCGCTTTTGGGGCTAAATCTCAATATGCCCATTAACGTCTCGACCTACTTTGTACGTGACCTATTTGTCATTATTTTATTCATTCCATTCATCGATATTCTAACGCGCTATTGGAGCTTAACCGCTATTGTCTTGCTGTCCGTTGTGGCTGTTTTGTGGCAAGTGCCCAGTATTGTTCTCCATATCGGAGAGTTTCGAGAAACAATTCTGTTTCGAGTGGATATGATTTTTTTCTTTATCCTAGGGTACATACTTTCTAGGAATAAAATTTTGCCAAAGAATCTCTCAACAGCATTCCTTGTACTATCGATAACGCTCATAGTAGTCGTTGGCACGCTAGTCAGTATGTGCTTATCTTACTTTGAGCCATCAGCTTCAGTCTTCAATCGTTTAAGACTGTTGATGGGCTTGTTTTTCATTGTCATGATCCCAGCGATATTTAAGCTTCTATTATTGAGCCAAAAGACCAAGATTGGCTCAGTTTTAAACTTCTTATCTCCCTACTCCTTCACGCTATTTTTATCTCATATCGTGATTACACAATTATTCCAATATGTATTCTGGAACCTACTGGGTTGGAAGGAAAACGGAAAGCTCCCCTTTCTTACTGTTTATAAGCTATATATTTAGCTATATAGGTTTTCTGGTCATGGGAGCGATCTTGATTCGCAATGGCTGGCTTTGGTTACAGTCGAAACTGATCAGGCTTAAACTTACCGCCTTGGCAAGATCAAAACCTAAGGAATTGAACAAAGCTGGATAACCATTAAGCAACTGGTGTCCTAACCTATCAATGTGCCTTCGTCAACGACACGCATCGTATCCAACTTCCACTCTCAAAAGTGAGAATCTTTAAGATTTAAGCCGTCAGAATAAACGTCGATTTTATTCAATTATTCAGCAATCTTCGCACTTATACTGCCTTTCAAACCTAACGGAGAAAAGCAATGAAAAGAGCTGATTACGTCAATTTACCCTCTACTCTACTAAAACACCTTTTTGATCAAGAAGTATTAATCAAGCAAAATGTGGAAGAGACTTTTGGTCTCACGATTTGGGAGTTAGTTAAGCTGCGCTCATCACAAATAAATCAATGTGCCTACTGTATTGCAATGCACACTAAGCAAGCACGACAGTATGGGGAAAATGATAATAGAATTATTGGATTGAGTGCATGGCGTGATATGCCCTTTTACACCGCTAAAGAATGCCTAGCGCTTGAGTTGTGTGAAAAGCTAACGCAATCTGAAGCCATTGACGATATGTTTTATGCAAAACTGACCCAAGAATTCGATGATAAGGCTTTATTGACTCTAACGATTGCTATTAATGCGATCAATAGCTGGAACAGAGTCGTCAAAATGTTTAAGCCAAATGTGGATTTCAATGACTGAAGCGCTTTCTCTCGATATAGAAACACCTCAAGGTGATGCCAGTAAGTATGTGCAGGCCATATGGCTTGCACGTAGCGCTTCGGCTGGTGAGGTATGGCTTCCAAGTGATGCGGGGACAGGAGTCACATTTTTAATAAAGGGAAGCGCCCTCGTTGACGGTGCCCCAATCAAACACGGCTATGACATTCAACGACGCTCGATACAATCAAAAAAGCTTTGTTACTCATCCGAAATGTTGCTTTTTGGGCTTCGCTTTCAACCAGCGGGATTCACTCAATTAGAATCTTTTGAACATCCTTTAACTGATCCTATAAACCTAGCTTTTGTTGCGGAAAAAGTAAGATGTTGCTCCGATTTATCAGACTTTAAAAAAATCTTAGAGCCCTTTTTTGACTTTAGCCAAACGCATGATCATATCGCCGATTTCACGCGAGCTTTTATCCAACAACTCAATGAGCACACCTCGCTTGTTGACGCCCTTGAAAAAATCCCCCTCAGTCAGCGTCAACTAGAAAGACATATCAAACATCAGTGTGGCATTACACCAAAGCATTTGGAGCGGATATACCGTGTTCGCCACGCAATGAACGCAATCAAAACAAACACAGACAGGACTCTAACTCAAATCGCTTTGGAGTGCGGTTTCTCTGACCAGTCTCATTTAGTAAGAGAATTTAACAGCATCGTTAAGATCACACCTGCTAAGTATCGAACACTTATTGCGGCGCAGAAAAACAATATAGATCCAGTGCTCGCCCGCCATTAAGTCGGAAAATCTACGAAATAGCCCCCCTTTGCCAATTTAGAGAATAGGCCCGAGCTAATAAGAAGTTAGTTCAAGTCACTTTTTAAGGCGAGTGTCCTAAGTTACTCGATCACAACTCCAATAAAAATAATTAAAAAAATTTAATTATCAAATATATCTATAAACTTGGCTCTCTGACTAGTAAATACCCATATTGCCATTTCTCTTAGTTTATCCCTTTTCAACAAGACTAAGAAAATAATTAGATCTCTAACCATACTCAACTTACTTTAGTTGCCTTCCTGCGTCGCTTTTGTAAACTTTTAATAAAGGAGGATCGTCTATGAATCAAATAAAAAAGGCAGGGACGGGGGTAATGCTGCTACCAGTTTTTGTCCCAACCGCTGTTATCACATTACTTCTAATTATTGGTACTCTAAGCAATCCTGAGCTTGCAGGCAAAGCTTTTCAGGGTGCCTTGACTTGGATAACCAACACTTTTGGCTGGTTCTACATGTTAGCAACGGCAGTGTTTCTGGTGTTTCTTGTGTGCATCGGATTCAGTCGTTGGGGTAACATACGCTTAGGAGCCGATCACGGTGATCCTGATTACAGCTTCCCAGCTTGGTTCGCCATGCTATTTTCTGCTGGTTATGGTATTGCGTTGCTATTCTTTGGCGTCGCAGAGCCAGTCCTGCATTTTTCACAACCACCTAGCGCCACGCCTGAAACCATCAATGCAGCGCGAGAAGCGATGCAAATTGCCTATTTCCATTGGGGGCTGCACATTTGGGGAATCTACGGTCTAATGGGGCTAGTGTTAGCTTACTTCACCTTCCGCCATGGCTTACCATTATCCGTCCGCTCAGCCTTGTACCCTTTAATTGGCGATCGCATCCATGGACCTATTGGTCACACGGTTGATGTGTTTGCCATATTAGGCACACTATTTGGCTTAGCGACAACGCTTGGCCTATCCGTCACACAAATAAATGCCGGTTTACACTATCTATGGAACGATATTCCAATCAGCACAACCGTTCAAATTACCGCTATTGGTTTAATCACATTAGCAGCAATCGGTTCAGTAGTGGCTGGTATGGATAAAGGGGTTAAAAACCTATCCATTTTAAATATGGGCTTAGCCGTATTCATTATGACGATTGTGTTCTTTGTGGGACCAAGCATCCATATCCTTGATGCGTTTGTTCAAAACACAGGTGCCTACCTGAGCAACATTGTTGAACGTACTTTCAACCTACAAGCTTATACTCAAAGCGATTGGATCGGTAACTGGACACTGTTTATCTTCGCATGGACGATCGCTTGGGCACCTTTTGTTGGGCTGTTTATTGCCAAAATTAGTCGAGGAAGAACAATCCGCCAGTTTATTTTCGGCGTACTTGCGGTACCGACCATCTTTACTTTTCTTTGGTTCTCGATCTTTGGGGATACGGCCCTACACTTGATCATGGAAGAAGGTAAAAGCGTACTGATTGGCGAAGTTCAGGCGGATCACTCAGTCGCCCTATTCCAATTCTATGACTTACTACCAGGCTCAACATTCTTGTCTGTTGTGACAGTTTTCTTGATCATCACCTTTTTCGTCACCTCCTCCGACTCTGGTTCATTAGTCGTTGATTCATTGGCTTCTGGTGGAGCACTGGAAACTCCGATCTGGCAACGTGTTTTTTGGGCGTCACTAGAGGGTGTCATTGCCGCCACATTACTATTAGCGGGCGGTTTGAGCGCATTACAAACCATGAGCATTCTGGCTGCCTTGCCGTTTGCCATTATTATGCTGATCGCCGCAGCAGGCTTGTGGCGAGCGCTGGTAATTGAAGGACATCGAGGCGCGGCAGTTGAAGCCGCAGCAACACCTACTCGGGCCTTTAGCAATGAAGGCAACTGGCGTAAACGTCTAAGCACTCTGTTTAAATTCCCAGGTGAAGCCAAGGTCACGCACTTTATTAAAGAAGTGGTTGAGCCCGCCATGGTAGAAGTACAAAAAGAGCTTGCAGTTCATGGCTGGAATGCCAACATCACGCGTGAAGATAATGGCGTTACATTTCAATTGGAACGTGATGACAAATTAGACTTTTATTACCAAGTCCTCGCTACAGAGCATGAGATACCTGAAGCGCACAGCGAGAATTCAAAGTACGACACTCACTGGCAGGCCGATGTCTACATTAGAAATGGCGCTCTAGGTTATGAGCTGTTTGGCTGCAGTCAAGATGAAGTTATCCGTGATCTGATTGACCAGCTAGAGCAGTATTTCAACTTTGTGGATGCCGCACCAGGACACCTTCCTTGGAATACGGTTTCAGACTAACGTGAAACAAAATGGGAGCTAAATTAGCTCCCATTTTTTACATTACCGCTAGCACTTATAACGCCACTTATAGGTGAGTATCTTTTTAATGAGTCGGATGAAGCCGCACTCATGGCCTATGTTGACCGAAACCCAATCCGCGCCATGATCATCAGATGAACATTTACGTGTTTATGTCATTTGCCGCTTCGTTAGTGCTAGATCTAAATAAGCCTTCGAACCTTGTGTTGTAGGCCTCTAAAAATGCGTTACTCAAAGTATTTTTGATAGTCTGCCAAGTACCAATCTCAGGGTTATCAAGTTGCCCAGAAAAATCCAATCTCGTTGCCACTTTGTCACTATCGCTATTGGTCAGAATACCAGCCACACCGCCACCAATAGCCTCCCAAGCCATCTGAAATGGGTTGTCGTTCTGATCCTCAACATCTTGTTCCCAGTCAAAGATATCTACATCCTTAAAAAGGGGTTTTACATAGCCACTTAAAGCTCCATCCTTCGCTTGTATTTCACTCACTAACTGACCTGTACCACCGTTAAAATCTAGACCTGCATAAGCCCTAGACAGGTCGTTGAACATAGGCAAACTTAACTCTTCACAGCGTAAGGCGACAATAAAGTCATCATCTACAAATGGATCTAACTCCGCATTAACAATCACTTTGGCATCATTTAATGCATTGGCCGTCACATCTAAGGTAGCCACCCTACCGTTGCCTTGATCGACGTTCGTTAAATTATTCAGCGTTGCTTCGATATTGTTAATTTGAATGTTAACAGGTGGTGTTGATTGAAAGTTGCGAAAAGCAATCGTGCCACCATGAACCTCTACTTTATTAATAACGATAGGCGTTAGGTCATTGACCGCTTTGCGCCAATCAGCACCTTGGCCAGATTGGCTTTGCTGCTTGGACTCACCATCAACAAAATTAACCTCTGGCTCATTAAAGACAAAATCAGCAACCACAGCACCTTTAAATAACGCGCTCCAGCTCAACGAGATATCGACTTTATCCACCCTTACAAAAGGAACCTGCTTCGTACCATCGACCTTTACAATGGATAGCTCATGAAGCTGGTATGCCCCTCTGTATAATTGCAGTGAAACATGATCAATATGCCCCTTGTAGCCTTCCATATTCTCAAGCCGTTTATTCAAAAACTTGGTCAACCAGTAAGGTAATGTCAGGTGAATCATCAGCAAAACTAGAGCAATAACACCAACCCAAATCAGGGTTCCATTTATTCTTCGCTTAGTCATAAAAATCCCTCTTTTGCCACAACATTAGATGGATCGGGTGTATCCAAGCAACTAAGAAGGCTAAAACCCTCAATTAAGATGCATTATTTGCACATAACGGAGTCAATCAACTTCCAATTTTCGAGTGGGCAGATCAGAGCTAATACTGGACCAAAAACCATGACTGTATATTTATACAGATATGATTTAAACTTACCCAAACACCTCAAGGATAGAGGATTTGAGTATGCCAAAACCCAGAAAGCAACTGATCAGCATTGCTGATACCCCCTACTACCACTGCGTTTCCCGATGTGTACGCAGAGCCTTTTTATGTGGTGAAGACCCAGTTACAGGCCAAAGCTATGAGCATCGAAGGGATTGGGTCGAGAAACGATTGCTATTTCTAAGCCGTATCTTTGCCATCAAGGTCTGCGCTTACGCCGTAATGAGTAACCACACTCACCTAGTGTTGTTTATCGACCATGAAACCGTTGAAAGCTGGACAACCGAAGAAGTCTTAACCCGCTGGCACGCCATCCATAAAGGCACCATGATCACCCAGCAATATATGTTGCAAGGCCAAGTGCCCGACTACTTACAGCCATTACTGGATGCAACCGTTGAAACCTACCGACAGAGGCTAATGGATATCAGCTGGTTTCTGAGAGAATTGAATGAAAACATCGCAAGGCAAGCGAATTTCGAAGATTGCTGTACAGGTAGATTTTGGGAGGGACGCTTTAAATCCCAAGCATTGCTAGATGAGGCAGCGCTAATGGCCTGTATGGCATACGTTGATCTAAACCCAGTCCGCGCTATGATGGCAGACACACCCGAAATGTCAGATTACACCAGCATCAAAAAACGCATTCATAACGCAAAGCAAAACCAACAACCAAAAGTACTGCATCCGTTTGTTAGTAACCCACGAGCAGAACAACCCAAAGGCTTACCCTTTAAACTCGAAGATTATCTTGAACTTGTCGATCTGACTGGTCGAATTGTGCGACAAGATAAACGCGGCAGTATCGACCTATCCTTTGCACCGATACTGCAACGCCTCAACATCCCATCGGAAAACTGGCTCACCATCGCCACACAGTTTGAACAAGTTACACATTGCGCCGTTGGCACCGAAACCATCCTATCTAACTACTATCAAAATGCAGGCTACAAACGAAGGCCCAAGATCAGCAAAGCGAAACAGCTACTCGCCTAACTCCACTCCATTCTCTCCTTTCTATATTGCTTTCCTTGCAGGGTAATCACTCGCCTTTAATTCGTTAAAATCTACGAAATAACCCCCTTAAGTGTCAATTCAGACGTAAAAAAGCCAGTTTCGACTGAATCTGGCTAGGCGTTTGGCACTGGTTAGAATTGAAGTAACAGTCACTTTTTATGGTGGGTGTCTTGATTAACTTAAGGTGGGTGTCTTATTTAAACTTGTTTCGACTGAAACTGGCTGCTTGTTTGGTGCTGGTAAGAATTGAAGTGCCAATCACTTTTTAAGGTGGGTGTCTTGATTAAACAAGGGTGGGTGTCTCAATTAACTTTTACTGAATCTGGCTAGGCGTTTGGCACTGGTTAGAATTGAAGTAAGAGTCACTTTTTAAGGTGGGTGTCCTAATAACTTACTAATAACTTACTCGCCTAACTCCCTCCATTCTCTCCTTTCTATATTGCTTTCCTTGCAGGGTAATCACTCGCCTTTAATTCGTTAAAATCTACGAAATACCCCCCCTTAAGTGTCAATTCAGACGTAAAAAAGCCAGTTTCGACCGAATCTGGCTAGGCGTTTGGCACTGGTTAGAATTGAAGTAACAGTCACTTTTTAAGGTAGGTGTCTCAATTAATCGAGGAACTGATTAAAACTGAGCTGCGAGTCACTTTTTTAGGTGGGTATCTTAATAACCTATAAATTAACTCTTTTCTTATTATTTCCTATTTTCATAGCCTTTAATTTTTAGATTCCTGCACTATTAAAAAATAAAATCTTTGGAGAACAACTTTGAAACTTAATAATTTAGAATTACATGAATTTTTATCTAGTAAAAATATAACCCATTTTTTTCACGCTAACACAGTTGCTACTAGCTCTTTTTTTATTAAAGCTGGCGGATTATTGTCACGAGGTGATGTAGAAAAAATGGGGGGTAAGCAGACCGAACAAAGCTCTGATGACCTAGACAAGAATTTTGACGTCTGGTTCGACATTTTTCTTGATACAACTGATCTTCACAGTTTCTTTTCTAGACAGAATCACTATGGACCTGTTTTATTTAAAATCAATATAGACTTTCTGCTTGATTCTGACCTAGATGTGTATGTCACAAAAAACAATCCTATCTATTGGTCTAATAGCATGAAAGAGGAAGATAGATATTTTATAGATGTACAAGAACTTAGTGACAGCTGGGCTACCAGAAAGCGCCAAAGGATGATGTTTACTATAAGAAAACCAGGAGGTCCAATTCTATTTAACTCTGTAGAAGAGGTTATTATTGAAAATCCAAAAGTTCTGATAGGTGAAGAAAAAATAGACCCTCTTCATGAAGGCATTAAAATTCTAACAGCCTCTGGTCTTAATCGATACAGCATTAGAGATTGTTATAACTGCTTTTGTGAGAGCAACTACTTGAATCAGGTTACAGTGGAATCTATAGCCGACAAGTTTCTTGAAATAAACCACACCTTCTAGTTAGAGATGTATATGTACGATAATGAAGTAACTGAATTCGCTCAAGAACAAGAAAACCAAATATCCAAGCTTGAATACCGCTTTCATCAGCATAATGATGGCAGGTCGGATAACCGTAATGATTTAATGAGAGACTATGCTAGAGTTCTCTATTCTTCTTCATTTAGAAGATTGCAAGGAAAAATGCAGTTACTAGGCGTAGATGCAAATAAGTTTAATCGAAATCGATTAACTCATAGCTTGGAAGTCGCTCAAATCGCCCGCTCAATTGCTTTTGATTTAGGTTTAAAACATACCGTAGTAGCGGAAACAGCTTCATTAGCTCATGACATCGGAAACCCTCCGTTTGGCCATTATGGCGAGGTTGTTTTGAATGAGCTAAGCAATGGTTGTGGTGGTTTCGAAGAGAATGCGCAGGCATTTCGAATTTTACACACATTAGAGAAGAAAAGTCAGTCGTACTCAGGCTTAAATTTAAATATCCGCACACTCATGTCTGTAACCAAATACTTTTACAACAGGCAGCAGAACAATAAAAAGTTCCTATATGATTCTGATTACAAATTCCTAGAACAAGAACTTGAAAGACACAGCATTGATATTAAAAAAAGTATTGATGCCCAAATTATGGACCTTTCCGACGAGATTGCATATGCAGCTCACGATCTAGAGGATGCCTTAAGTTTTGGAATGATTAGCTTAGGCGAAATCGTCTATGAGTTCAGTATTAGTGATAAATTTAAGGATGCATACCAAACAATGTCTGATATTGCTAAAGAAGCTCAAACAGAAGCAATGCAATCTCACATTAGCTCAACTTCTGAAGAATACGCGATAGTACTTAAGAAGGAGCTTACTTCTCGAATAGTAAATATTTTATGCTCAGACATTGGCTTAGTTGACGGTCAACTCGGGTATAGAAATCACTCTAAGTTAGCTGAGGGGTTAAAAAAGCTTCTTTTCAAAGCAATTCTTAGAAAAAAAGACATTCAACTTTATGAGCGTCGAGGAGAACAAATCATACGAGGTCTTTTTGAAGTTTATTCTGACGAAAAATATAATAAAGATAATGTTTTACTACCACCAGAGCTAAGATCACTAAACGACTGCAAAACTAGGTTAGTTACAGATTATATATCAGGTATGATGGACTCATACGCTGCACAGGAATATGAGAAGTTCTTTGGTAAAGGAAGCGCAGAAAAACTCTACTTTAAGTAGTAAAGCGTAAAAAAACCCGCTACCTTTCAGCAGCGGGCCTTTCTAACTCTATCCAACCAAAAGCCAATCAGCCTTCAATCAGGATACGCAACATACGACGTAGTGGCTCTGCTGCACCCCATAGTAGTTGGTCGCCCACTGAGAAAGCGCTGATGTATTCAGGGCCCATGTTCAGTTTACGGATACGACCTACTGGGATGTTTAGTGTACCAGTAGTCACTGTAGGAGTTAGTTGCTCCATAGTGGCTTGTTTGTCGTTAGGTACAACGTTTACCCATTGGTTGTGCTCAGCCAGCAAGCCTTCGATGTCCGCTACTGGGATATCTTTGTTTAGCTTGATTGTGTACGCCTGGCTGTGACAACGCATCGCACCGATACGTACACATAGGCCGTCCACTGGGATTGGTTTGCCGTCGATGCCTAGGATCTTGTTACATTCAGCTTGTGCTTTCCACTCTTCACGGCTTTGGCCGTTATCAAGTTGGCTGTCGATGTAAGGAATCAAAGAGCCTGCTAGTGGTACACCGAATTGGTCTGTCGGAAGTGTACCAGAGCGCATTTTCTCTGCCACTTTACGGTCGATGTCTAGGATCGCACTCGCTGGGTCAGCTAGCTCAGACGCTACTTCTGCGTTTAGCAAACCGAATTGGTTTAGTAGCTCGCGCATGTGACGTGCACCGCCACCTGATGCCGCTTGGTATGTCATAGATGACATCCACTCGATGTGGCCTTTCTCGAACAGGCCACCAAGCGCTAGAAGCATCAATGAAACAGTACAGTTACCGCCCACATAGGTTTTCACGCCATCTTTTAGACCTTGCTTGATCACGTGTTGGTTAACTGGATCTAGGACGATGATGGCGTCTTTTTCCATACGAAGAGAAGACGCCGCGTCGATCCAGTAACCATTCCAACCAGCATTACGCAACTGTGGGTAAATCGCCTTGGTGTAATCGCCACCTTGACACGTAATAATGATGTCCATTTTTTTCAACGCTTCGATATCGTTCGCGTCTTGTAGAAGTGGTACATCTTTACCAATATTTGGGCCAGCTTGGCCTGTTTGGGACGTAGAGAAGAACACTGGATCGATATGATCGAAATCGTTCTCTTCACGCATACGTTGCATCAGCACAGAACCAACCATTCCGCGCCAGCCGACTAAACCTACAGTTTGTTTTGACATGGTTTTTTACCTTTTTTAGTGTGGGCCTACTCATACCAAGAGCAGTATCCCGAGTTAATGCTTAATTATTATGAATTAAGCGTTCAATGCAGCCAGTACAGCATCACCCATTTGTGAAGTACTAACTGTTTCGCTTCCCTTTGAAGCGATATCTGCTGTACGCAGACCTTGGTCAAGCACTGTGCTTACCGCGGCTTCGATCGCATCCGCTGCGTCTTTTGCGTCGAGCGAGTAGCGCAACATCATAGCAACAGAAAGGATCGTCGCCAATGGGTTTGCAATGCCTTTACCAGCAATATCTGGTGCCGAACCATGACATGGCTCGTACATACCACGACCTTCCGCATTTAGAGAAGCAGAAGGTAGCATACCGATAGAGCCTGTCAACATGGCTGCCGCATCTGACAAAATATCACCGAACATATTGCCAGTGACCATGACGTCAAATTGCTTCGGCGCGCGCACAAGTTGCATCGCTGCGTTGTCCACTAGCATGTGTGACAATTCAACATCTGGGTACTCTTTCGCTACTTCTTCCATGACTTCTTTCCATAGAACGGTCACTTCTAGTACGTTAGATTTGTCGATAGAACACACGCGTTTGCCACGCTGGCGTGCTGCTTCAAAGGCAGAACGGGCGATACGGCGGATTTCAGACTCGCTGTAAACATACGTGTTGAAACCTTCGCGCTCACCATTTTCAAGGGTACGGATACCACGTGGTTGACCGAAGTAAATACCGCCGGTCAATTCGCGCACGATAAGGATGTCTAAACCGGCAACGATTTCTGGCTTCAAGCTTGAAGCGTCTGCTAGTTGAGGGTAAAGAATCGCTGGTCGCAAATTGGCAAATAGCTCTAGGTTAGAACGTAGACCTAGTAGACCTTTCTCTGGGCGAACAGACATATCTAGGCCATCCCACTTAGGACCACCAACGGCACCTAGCAGGATTGCATCAGCAGCCTTTGCTTTCGTTAGTGTCACTTCTGGCAGTGGCGAACCTGTTTCATCGTAAGCAGAACCACCCACTAGGGCGTGCTCGTGTTCGATGTCTAGGTTGAATTTAGCGTTAACTGCGTCAAGTACGCGCACCGCTTGTTCTACGATCTCTGGGCCAATGCCGTCACCCGGCAATACTAATACTTTCTTAGACATGTTCTTTCCTTACAATGAGCGCGCTTCGAATAACCAAGGCGCTGTTTTCATTCGTTGTTCTTCGTAAGCGTTGATCGCATCAGACTCTTGTAGTGTCAAACCGATGTCGTCTAGGCCGTTTAGTAGGCAGTGCTTACGGAAAGCATCCACTTCGAAGCTGAATTCTGCGCCCGATGGCGAGATGACTTTTTGTGCTTCTAAGTCGATGGTTAATTCGTAACCTTCGTTTGCTGCCACTTCTTTAAATAGCTGATCCACTTCTTCTTCTGTCAAAACAATCGGTAGTAGACCGTTTTTGAAACAGTTATTGTAGAAGATGTCGGCAAAGCTTGGTGCGATGACAGAACGAAAACCGTAATCGTCTAGGGCCCAAGGTGCGTGTTCACGGCTTGAACCACAGCCGAAGTTTTTACGCGCCAACAAGATGCTGCTATCTTGGTAACGGTCTTGGTTTAGCACGAAATCTTTACGTAGTGGACGACCTGTGCACTCTTGGTCTGGTTGACCTTCATCTTCGTAACGCAATTCGTCAAAAAGGTTTTTACCAAAGCCAGTACGCTTGATGGATTTCAAGAACTGTTTTGGGATGATCATGTCGGTATCAACGTTGGCCAAGTCTAATGGCGCTGCGATACCTGTGTGTTTTGTAAATGGACGCATCGCTAACTCCTACTGTTTAACCAATTCGTTTACGTCAACAAAGTGACCGGCAATCGCTGCGGCAGCGGCCATCGCTGGGCTCACCAAGTGCGTACGACCGCCAAAGCCTTGGCGACCTTCAAAGTTACGGTTAGACGTTGATGCACAGTGCTCGCCTTGACCTAATTTGTCGGCGTTCATGGCTAGACACATTGAACAGCCTGGCTCGCGCCATTCAAGACCCGCTTCGGTGAAGATTTTATCCAAACCTTCTTCTTCCGCTTGCGCTTTAACCAAACCAGAACCTGGTACCACGATCGCTTGTTTCAAGGTAGACGCCACTTTGCGGCCTTTTACCACTTCTGCCGCAGCACGTAGGTCTTCGATACGAGAGTTGGTACAAGAGCCGATAAATACGCGGTCTAGGGTAATGTCAGCCAGGGTCTTCTTGCCTTCTAGGCCCATGTATTTCCATGCACGAGCGTAACCTTCGCGCGTCACAGGATCCGTTTGATCTTCTGGACGTGGGATGTCTTGGTCGATGGCAATCACCATCTCAGGCGACGTACCCCAAGTTACTTGTGGTTTGATGTCCGCACCATTTAGCACTACCACTTCGTCAAACTGTGCGTCTGCATCAGAAACAAGGTCGGACCATGCTTCGACCGCCATGTTCCAGTGATCACCTTTTGGTGCGTAAGGACGGTTGGCAACGTAATCAATCGTTGTTTGGTCAACCGCAATCAAGCCCACGCGAGCGCCCGCTTCGATGGCCATGTTACACACGGTCATACGACCTTCCATTGACAAAGACTGGATCGCTTCACCGCCGAATTCGATCGCAAAGCCTGTACCGCCCGCTGTACCGATTTTACCGATGATCGCTAGTACCACGTCTTTTGCCGTCACGTATGGCGACAATTGGCCGTCTACGCGCACCAACATGTTTTTCATTTTCTTCTGAACTAGACACTGGGTTGCTAGCACGTGTTCTACTTCAGAGGTACCGATACCGTGTGCTAAGGCACCGAAAGCACCGTGTGTAGACGTGTGCGAGTCACCACAAACGACGGTCATACCAGGTAGTGTTGCGCCCTGCTCCGGCCCAACAACGTGTACGATACCTTGGCGGATGTCGGTCATTTTGAATTCTGTGATGCCGAATTCGTCACAGTTATCGTCCAATGTCGTGACTTGGATTTTCGATACTGGATCGGCGATGCCGTTCACGCCACTCTTACGCTCTTCAACCGTGGTTGGAACGTTGTGGTCAGGTGTCGCAAGGCTTGAAGTCAAACGCCATGGCTTACGGCCGTGCATACGCAGGCCCTCAAACGCCTGTGGTGACGTTACTTCGTGTAGTAGTTGTAGATCGATGTAGATTAAGGCACTACCATCGTCACGTTGTTGAACAAGGTGGCTATCCCACAACTTGTCATAAAGAGTTTTACCTGCCATTGCTTTCTCTCCTACATAAGCATTGCTTTATAGTACTGGCTGAACTTAAATTACTCCAATTCATATTTTTCATGTTTTGGATAATTTTTTGGAATGATGGATATTTTAGAGCTATTAACCTTTATTAGAGTCGCCGAAACACAGTCGTTTTCCGATGCGGCAGACGCCTTATTCATCACACAACCGGCTGTCAGCAAGCGCATTGCTGCCCTTGAGTCACATCTAAATGTCAAACTGTTCGACCGCGTTGGTCGTAAAGTTCATTTGACCGAGGCTGGCCAGCGCTTATTACCTAAGGCTAAGCGCCTTTCCGAGGATTTGAACGATATCAAACGCAGCATGTCTTTGCAGATGGAAGATGTCTCTGGCGAATTACTCATTGCGACAAGTCATCATATTGGCTTACACCGACTGCCGAAAACCTTAAAAGCGTTTCAATTAGAGTACCCGCAAGCGGAAATTAAGATCGATTTTACCCAATCAGAAGACGCCCATCGACAGGTTTTAAAAGGCGAAGCGGAAATCGGCATCATCACCCTGTCGGCGCAATCCGAAAATATGCTCCACGCGATTCCGATTTGGTCTGATCCATTGCAGTGTGTGGTGAGCCTTGATCACCCTTTGGCACAGATGAAAGAAGTCGACGTGGTGGAGCTGTCAAAATACCCTTGCGTGTTACCCCATGAAAACACCTTTACTCGACAAATCGCGGAAAAAGTCTTTGCTGTTAACGGTGTGCGTCCGCAGGTAAAAATGAACACCAATAACTTAGATACCTTAGCCATGCTGGTAAGTATTGGTTGGGGCTGGTCATTGATTCCGTCTACCGTGGTGAATGATCAATTGGCGGTGGTGAATTTACCCGCTTTGAACGTAGAACGTAAATTAGGCGTTATTCATCATAAACAACGCACTTTGAGCCGCGCGGCGACGGCATTTATTGAGCTGTTACAAGAAATGGTTTAAACCGCATAGCAGGCAAGAGCCTACATCGGCTCTTGCCTGCTGAGTCAGTGCAAAGAATTATTTCAACTCTTGGCGTGCTTGCGATGCCAAGCGCACATAAGCATTGGATTCACCATAGTTATTGTAGCCCTCTACACGTTGAACTACTTCGAAAAATACGCCGCAGATTTCTTCCGTGTAACAGTGGAAAAACGCACCCGCTTCGTTTTCATCGTACATAATGTTGTGCTCTTTCAACTTCTTAACCAGTGCAGGCTCTAACCCTAAGCGGGCTTCAAGATCACGGTAGTAATTATCTGGAATAGGCAGCTGTTTCTCTTGGTCCATGTTTTTTACCGCAGCAAAGATGTCTTTACATGCAAAGGCAATCTGATGCACACCCGAACCACCGGCTTTTTTCATAAAACGTTCTGCGGATGCATCACGGGCGTTGGTCATATTAATCGGGATTCGCACAGACTTGTCTTTGTTCGTCGCCGTGCGACTGACCACTAAACCATGAATGTCTGGCAAATCCTGTCTCGGCTCAATTTCAAAGCCAAAAATGGATTTGTAGAAAAAGCCCGCAGATAGAAAATCCACGTTAGAAACCGTTTGCCCGACGTGATCAACGCGAGTCAAACCAACTCCTTGCTCCCCTTTGATGCCTTCAATTTCAACAAAATCCACATCAAAAAAGCGATATCGACTGTTAGCGCCAACAAGGTAAACCAAACTATCGCCAATACCTCGAATGGCTGGAATGTTTAATTCCCCTGGCCCCGCTTGATTAGCAAAGCGTTCCGCACGATAACGCTCTGCCATGCGTAAGGTTTCTTTCACGTTTTCCGTTAAGAAGCCCAACGCACAGACAGAGACACCATGCTTTTGAAAATGCTCATGAGCCTGACTAGCCGGCTCACGGTTTAGAATCAAGTTGATATTACCTTGGCGCATCAGGCTCACGTTTTTCGACACATGTTTGTGGGTTTCATGAAAACCCAACTGTGCCAACGTTTTGATCAACTCTTCGCCCGACTCACCTTCCACCGCAAACTCAATAAACTCAATATCTTTGACATCAGGTACGGTGACGGGCTGAGTTTTAGTTTCTTCTTTTGAAACGGTTTGATCGTCTAACCAAATCAGTGAACGCATGCCATCGATAGCTTTGGCAATGGGCGATGACGAACGGAATTCATCGTTAAATATTTCGTGAGACAAGTAATCGTCGAAGCCTTTGTCTTTCAATACTTGTAAAAATTCCACCACAGGCATATCCCCTTGACCGGGGAAACAACGCGAATGGCGACTGTAAGTAAGATAATCTTGGCGTGGCATAATCGGGGCATCGGCTATTTGAACCAAAGCAATTTTATCTACTGGAATTTCATCACGAAGGCAATCGAGCGTATTACCACGAGAATACATATGGAAGGTATCAAGGTTGATACCAAGATTAGGATGATCGGTACGCTTCACTAGATCCCAAGCATCCATATAATCGGCAATGTGGTAGCCCCATGCCAACGCTTCGTAGCCTAGCGTCATTCCCTCTTTTTCCGCCATTTCCGCTAGAAAACGAAGATCCGCCGCACACTGATCACGGTCACCCGAGGCATAAGATTGCACGTTGCTGCACATTAACAAGCGGCTGGTACCTAGCTCGTGCGCCACCTCCATTTTGCGCTTTAGCATTTCGCGTTTTTGTTGGCGCAAACGTTCTGGCATCCCTTCCATGTCACGAAAAGGTTGCAAGGCGATGATCTCAAGACCCAAGTCATCTGCCATCTTACGCACTTCGCGCGGCGAACGTTCGTATTGCGTCAGATCGTTTTCAAAAATTTCAACGCCATCAAAACCTGCTGCGGCAGCCGCTTCAAGCTTTTCTTTTAACGTGCCAGAGATGGTGACGGTTGCAAGTGCGGTCTTCATATGGAGCCCTCAATACATATTGTTTTAGTTATATAAAATCGACAGATTTTTATAAAAGCTAATGTTTTAGTGATGAATTTATGCTTTGAGAGGATATATCGACCGTTCAATGGAATGTAAATGAAATATAACGCAAAAAATAACACTAAAACGGAATACATAAAGTTTAGCTTTCCAGTCTCTACCGTTTAGATTTTCTACTGACAGAATTGGTGTCAAATAATGCTTGGATGAGACGACAACGATCGCTAGGAATGAGAGATGGGGTCGTCACAATTGCGGGCTTTGGATAGCAGGTTGTGCTTAAACGAGTCATAGCCCCTCAGTCAACGTTCGTGGAACACTGACTGAGAGCGCAACTCAGCGAAGTTGAAATGAAAGTTACGAGCCGGGGTTGTTCGCTCCTTGAGCGATATGATGTCTTAACATCGCTAATGCGCCCTCGACATCATCTTTCAAAATATTATCAAGCAGCTCTCTATGTTCGCCTTGCGAATTTTGACCACGAAATGGGCGTTTTTGCAGCGCCAATAGCTGATAACGCATGTATTGCTCAATGATGGAGCCATGATAACGAATCATCTGGTTCGAGCCACAATTCGCCACCATGGTCATGTGAAAGTCACGGTCCGCGCGCTCCCACGCCTGAACGTGAGCACGCTCATCTTGCAACATGAGCTCTTCCATACAACTCAAACGGTAATGGGCTGCAATTAGATCAGACTTCCACCCCATGATCCCTGTTGAGTTACACATAGATTTTTCTAGCCCAGTAAGCTCCAACATAGTTCTAAGCTCCAGTAGCTCATACAGGTCTTCTTTGGAAACCTGCTGAACACTAAAACCTTTTTGATCGATAAAACGCACAAAACCATCCGACACTAATCTCATCAGCGCTTCACGTAAGGTATTGACGCTCGCACCATAGCGAATTTTCAGTTGGTTCAGTTTTAACTTTGCACCCGGTGTAAGTTGCCCCGTCATAATGTCGCTACGAAGCTGTTCGTAAACGGACTGACCCACCAGTTTTTTCTCTACAATTTCTAGCATGCGCGGATTCGGGCTCTTATCTAATACGATACCCAAATATCAAAGGGACGATATTCAGTGGCCTCATTCTAAACAGGAATGAGGCCACTGTTAACTAGCAAGCACTATAAGAAGGATTAAATTAGGTCACTCACCACATCATACTGCTCACGAAACTGCTGCCAAACAGGCTCAATATTCTGAACTGGTTGACCAGTGAACAGCTCAAAAGCGTCGATCCCCTGATAGAAAAAAAGATCAAAACCGGACACAATTTTTAAACCGGCTTGATTGGCAGCGATCAAAAACTCAGTGTCCATCGGTGTGTAAACCGCATCAAAGGCCCACGACTGCCCCGCAAAATGCTCTACCGCCAAGGGAATCCCCGGTGTGCTGTAATGGCCAACAGGGGTACAATTCACCAAACCATCTGCTTGTTTGGAGGCTTCGCCAACCTCTTCTGCTGGCACATAACGTGCTTTGTAGCCCGCAGCATTGACTGCATCCACAAGAGATTGCGCCCCAGCGACATTCAAGTCGGTTACCATCAACTCGGTAGCCCCCACTTCAAATAGGGCAAAACCAATCGCTCGTCCCACACCGCCAGCGCCTATAAGTAAGACTTTGCCAGCTGGCAAATCTCCAACTCGACCGCGGTAACCACGAATGAAGCCGGTGTAATCTGTATTAAAGGCATAGATCTTGCCCTCTTTTATACAAAGAGTATTGCTCGCACCCGTTTTACGCACCGCTTCATTGACGACATCCGCTCGCTCAATGGCGATTTGCTTGTAGGGAAAGGTGACATTAGTGCCGGTAAAACCTTCTTTTCGCATTTCGTCTAATTTTTCACTAAATGCCTCTGCACTCTTATCCGATGGCACTTGAAGCTCATAGCTGACTGGCAAATGATTCAATGCCCCCAGCATTTTATGCAGTGCTGGTGCACGTGAAGCACTGATGTTTTGACCAATTAGGCCGAGTTTATACATTCTGATTACCCTCATTTATCGCATACGGCTCGTTGTCGATAACCGCCATAAAATATTGAACAATCGAGAAAGTATCCTATATTTTTTAGATTGGTCAAATAACGTTTTCGCCATGTATACACCATAAAAATTCAATCGTGGTTGCTTCTCTAGCGGCTCTTTTCGTAACGCCCGAGAGATCAAACCCAACTAGATACGCCGAATCAAAATCCATATTGAAGCGTCGCAATACTTATTTCTGAATACTTTAATGCGTTTTTAGAATAGCTTAAATAATTGTTTTAAATATATTTTTAACCTAAATCAATCGTACTTTAAAAAGCATGTATTCCATTTTCAATATACTGACACACTAAAAAATCACTTCTCTTAGGCTAAGCTTTAGGTCATTTTGAATAGAGTCTAGACCTGTTCGGCAGGCAGACAGCTCCGTCAACCAACTCAGCGGAGATTTTTTTAAACCCACGAAAAAATATAGGGTATTTTTATTATCTACCTATAGTATTTATTTTAGTGGGTATTAGAATGATTGAGTCTTTCTAAGTGACCTTCGCTGTGGGACTAAAAGCAAATACAAAAATAACGAAATCGGGTGGTTCCCGAGCTTGGAGAAATGATATGAAACTATCGAAAAAACTGATGCTTAGCCTTGTTGCCGCTGGCGTTGCTAGCTCTGTAAGTGCTGCAGATATTACCCTTACTCTAGGTCATGTTGACCCGCAAGAGTGGACCAATTCAAAAAAAGGCGCTGCGACAGAAGTCTTTAAAAACCTAGTGGAAGCTGAATCCGGCGGTCGCATTGAGGTCAATGTGTATCCAGCAGGCCAGCTTGGTGGTGAAACTGACCTTGTCCAGTCTGCCCAAGAAGGCATGATCAGTATGACGATGGTGTCAGGGGCGTTTGCCAAAGTCTGTAAAGAAGCTGCGGTTCTTGAAATTCCGTACCTTTTCCCTTCTGCTCCCGTGGCATGGGAAGTACTTGACGGCGAATTTGGTCAAGCCTTATCACAACACTGTTTGGAACAAACAGGCCTTCGTACCCTAGCCTACGGTGAAACTGGCTTCCGTAATTTCACAAACTCTAAACGTCCCGTTGCAGAGCCAGCCGATCTAGATGGTCTAAAAATCCGCGTTATGACACTGCCGTTGTACGTTGAGATGGTCAAAGCGATGGGCGCAGAACCAACACCTATTGCGTGGCCTGAAGTACCCTCTGCGTTAACAACTGGCGTAGTAGACGGCCAAGAAAACCCTGTCAGCGTGATTAACTCTAATAAGTTTTACGAATTCCAGAAGTATCTGACGTTAGATGGTCACGTATACGGCACTGACTTCTTACTTATCAATGATGATTTGTATACGTCTTTAAGTGATGCTGATCGTGCCATCATCGACCGAGCTGCCAAAGTAGCTGGCACCATGGGACGTGCTATTCAGCAGTTTAAATCTGCAGAGGGCCTGAAGTCTCTGGCTGAGAACGGCATGGAAATCACAACACCAACCGCCGAACAATTAGCGAAATTCCAACAAGCGGCGCAACCCGCTGTGCTTGAATGGCTCCGTGGTGAAGTAGATGGCGAATGGATTGATCGCGTTCAGGCTTCGGTTAAGGTCGCAGCAAACAAATAGCCCCGCCTTATCAACGTAAGTGAAATGATCGGGGAGCAATCACTCCCCGATTCCAATCTCCCTTAAAATCGGAATCTCCCATGAAGCGCCTTTATAAATACCTTCTGTCTTTGCTGACAGGCTCTTCTCTGTTTGTGGTGTTTGCTGTGGTGTTTGCCAGCAGCCTAAGCCGCTATTTGTTTAACTCCCCTATACAATGGGCCGAAGAAGCGGCTAAGTACGCCATGATCTATGGCACCATGTTTGGCATGGTTCTGTGTTACTTAGAAGGTATTCATATCCGCTTTACGTTCCTAGAGGATGTTGTTCCTGCCAAAATTCGCAGTATTTTACATGTTCTTTCCGACATCATTGCGCTCGTCGCAGGCAGTGTGCTGTGTTATTCCGGCTATCTGTTCATGATGAAACGTGGCGGCATCGAAGCCCCAGGTACAGGCATTGCCATGCATTACTTCCAAGCCGCAATGGTGATTGGCGGTGCAGGCTTAACCATTGCAGCCATTTTTAGGCTAATTGAGCGAATGACTCAGTTCAGCTCGTCATTGCAAGAGGATCAATAATGTTAGGTTTCGCTATATTACTGGTCTTGCTCGCCATCGGCAGCCCGATCGCTTTCGCAGTGTTATTGGCGGTTGTGGGACACGTTTCCACCCTGCCATTTAATGTCAGCTTGGTGGCCCAACGAATTTTTGCTGGGTTGGACTCCTTCTCAATCTTAGCTATCCCGCTGTTTGTACTGGCGGGTGAATTAATGAATGAAAGTGGTATTACTAGCCGTATTATTAACTTTGCCAACGCCTTGGTTGGACACATGCGCGCCGGTCTTGCACAAGTGAACATTTGGGCTTCTGTCATCTTTGCCGGCTTATCTGGTTCAGCCGTGGCGGATACCTCTGCCTTGGGTCGAGTGTTTATCCCAACCATGGAGAAAGAAGGCTACCCGCGCTCCTTCGCTGCCGCGTTAACCGCCGCTTCCTCTGTGATTGGGCCGATGATTCCTCCCAGTATTCCGGTGATTATCTATGCCTTAATTACCAGCGGCGTGTCTGTACCAGCATTATTTCTCGCTGGGGTGACGCCAGGTCTTTTCTTGGCTGTGGGCTTGTCTATTTACGTGTATTGCTTTGCTGGTCACTATGCGCCACTCAAAGAAAAACTCACGACAAAAGAGCGCCTTAAAGCATTTGTGGACGCTTGGATTCCGTTATTTATGCCCATCTTTATCGTCGGTTCAATTCTGACTGGTATTGTAACGCCTACCGAAGCTGCTGCCTTTGCCGCCGCCTATGCACTAGTGGCTGGCATGTTTATTCTTAAGAGCTTGAAGCTGACGCAACTACCAAGCATTTTCGTTCGAGCAATGCGTGATTCATCGGTCATTCTCATTGTCATCGCGGTCGTCGCAGCAGCCAACTGGTTACTAACCTTCTCTCGTGTACCGCAAACCGTGTCAGCGATGGTATTGGAGCAGGTATCAAGTCCTTGGATGTTCTTGCTACTGGTGAATGTCATTCTATTAGTGGTAGGTCTGTTCCTTGAAGGGATTGCGGCCATGTTGATCCTACTGCCAATCTTGCATCCGATTGCCATGAGCTTAGGCATTGATCCTGTTCACTTTGGCATTGTCGTGATATTCAACCTAATGATTGGCTTGGTGACTCCGCCAATGGGGATCTGTTTGTTTGTCTCGAATTCAATCGCTAACGTGGGGATTGCCTCTATCTCCCGTCAGATTATGCCGATGTTCTTGGTCGAACTGGCGGTTTTAATGCTGATTACCTTTGTACCCAGTACAGTCACTTTCTTACCAAGACTGTTCGGTTATTAACGATTCTAACTGCTATAAAATCCCCGTGGTCTACGGGGATTTTTTTTGCCTGTTCGCCATCAAAACCAGATATTCACCTTCTCTTAATGACGGCCACTTTGATCAAGCGCCCTTACAAAACAACAGCATATAAAGCATAAGATTTCGCTCTTCTTTTCGCCATTCCGTGCTAGTGTTGAAAGAGAAACATGTATTACTGCGATGAAAAGGACAGATCATGAGCAACACAAATACAGATTGGTGGCGCGGCGCCGTTATTTATCAGATTTACCCTCGCAGCTTTATGGACTCAAACGGTGATGGCATTGGCGACCTGAAAGGTGTGACCGAAAAAATGCCCTACATTGCCTCCCTAGGCGTGGACGCTATTTGGCTTTCCCCTTTCTTTACTTCTCCCATGAAAGATTTCGGTTACGACGTCTCCGATTATTGCGATGTCGATCCGATCTTCGGTGAGTTAGCGGATTTTGACGAATTGATTGAGAGTGCCCATCAACATAAGATCAAGGTCATTATCGACCAAGTATTAAATCATACCTCTGATCAGCACCCTTGGTTTAAAGAGTCACGCTCAAGCCGTGACAACGATAAGTCAGATTGGTACGTCTGGGCCGATGCAAAGCCTGACGGTACGGTACCAAACAATTGGTTGTCGGTATTTGGTGGCCCCGCTTGGCATTGGGACAGTCGCCGTCGCCAGTATTATTTGCACAACTTTTTAGACAGCCAGCCGGATTTGAATTTTCACAATCCAAAAGTCGTCGATACTTTGCTCGACAGCGTACGCTTCTGGCTGGAGCGTGGTGTTGATGGTTTTCGCTTAGATACCGCCAACTATTTCTTCCATGACGCCTTGTTGCGCGACAATCCACCTAAGAAAGAAATCATCGAAGGCAGCATTGGTGTGAGTTTAGATAACCCCTACGGCTACCAGTTACACCTTTACGATAAGTCACGACCTGAGAATATTCCATTTTTAGAGCGCTTACGCTCCCTATTGAATGAATACCCTGGCACTACGACTGTGGGTGAAGTGGGCTGTGACTTCTCCCTCAAAACCATGGCACAGTACACTCAAGGCAACGACAAACTGCACATGTGCTACTCGTTTGATTTACTCACCCACGATAGCTCCATGACCCATATCCATAAAACCATGAGCACCATCGAGGACGGTCTCGGCAGCGGTTGGCCATGCTGGTCTATGAGCAATCATGATGTGGAGCGTGTTGCCTCCCGTTGGAACCAAGGCAAAGCCTGTGCGGCTAAAAGCAAAGTGTATATGGCGATGCTGCTATCACTGCGCGGCAGCGTTTGCTTGTATCAGGGGGAAGAACTCGGCTTACCGGAAGCTGAGTTGACGTTCGAACAACTTGTGGATCCATTTGGGATTAATTTCTGGCCTGAGTTCAAAGGGCGCGATGGCTGTCGAACACCATTCCCTTGGAGCAATGAAGCCAAAGGCGGCTTCTCTAGCAGCGACAAGCCGTGGCTGCCGATCAGTGATAAACATTTGCCGTTGGCCGTTTCCGAGCAACAAGGGGATCGTCATTCGGTGTTGCACGCCTATCGGGACTTTTTGCATTTCCGTAAGCACCACCCAGCATTGATTTCAGGTGACATTGAGTTTTTATACAGCGATAAGGATATTTTACTGTTCACTCGCACTCATGCTGAAGAAACCTTAATCATAGGCATTAATACTGGCGATCAGGCACACTTTACCTCTCCTCTTAATTACGAAGTCAAAGATATTGTCATGCCTGAGGGTTTAAAAATTGGTCAATATGAACAACACAAAATGGTGTTGCCATCCAACTCCGTTTACATTGGCAAGATCGTGAAATCCCTATAAAACAAAAAAATACTGTATATAAACACAGTAATCAATAAAACCTCATAAAAAAGGGCTTCTTGAGTATTCAAGAAGCCCTTTTTCGTTAACGGCTGAACATTATCCAATCAATGCAATTTCAGCTTTGGCTTTACCACTTTGCCGATACGCTGCGCCGCTAGAATAATCATGGCTTTGAACCAACCGTGGATGGCAATCAGGTGTAGTCGGTACAATGAGACATACACAAAACGTGCTAAACGGCCTTCAACAAACATGGAGCCTTTCATCAAGTTACCCATCAGACTGCCCACGGTGCTGTAGCGGCTTAGGTTGACCAACGAGCCATAATCTTTGTATTCGTAATCTTTTAAAGGCTCGTTTTTAAAGCTCGCCAAGATATTCTCATGCACAAGAGAAGCCATTTGATGGGCAGACTGAGCACGCGGCGGTACAAAGTTACCATTGGCTTGCTTACAAGCACAACAATCACCGATGACATATAAATCTTCGTATAAAGTACTTTGTAAAGTGCTCTTCACCATGACTTGATTGCTACGGGTAGTTTCAAGGCCTTTGATGTTTTTAATAAACTCTGGCGCTTTAACGCCCGCTGCCCAAATCATCAGATCCGAGGCAATAACCTCTTCATCCGCAGTCACTAAACCTTCTTCACGGGCTTCGGTGATGCGCGTTGCTTCACGCACGTGAACACCTAATTTTTCTAGCTCTTTTTTCGCGTTAGTAGCAATGCGATCAGGCAAGGCTGGAAGGATTCGAGGTCCCGCTTCGACCAGCTCAACCTTGACCTTATCTTTTGACATTTCAGTCATGCCATAAGTTTTCAGCAGATCCGCCACATGGAAAAGCTCAGCAGAGAGCTCAACTCCTGTCGCGCCGCCACCCACAATGGAAATGTGCAGCTTTTCATCGCCCCCCAACTGATGCACACGCATAAATTGTTGTAACAAAGCTTGCTGAAAGCGCTCCGCTTGACGGTGGGAATCGAGGAAGTAACAGTGATCTGCGACACCCGGTGTGCCGAAGTCATTGCTGACACTACCGACAGCCAAAATTAAAATATCGTAGCTGACTTCACGGGAGGGAAGTACTTCGTGACCTTTATCATCATGGATAGATTCTAAACGAATGACCTTGTTATCAGGGTCGATGTCGTAGGCTGTACCCAGTTTGAATTTGTAGTAATGCTTGGTCGAATGGGCACGGTAGTTAATACCGTCGGTATTGATATCTAAAGACCCTGTCGCGACTTCGTGCAGCAAAGGCTTCCAGATGTGGGTTTGTGAGCGGTCAATCAGGGTAATCTCGGCGTGTTTACGCTTACCCAAGCTGTGCCCTAGACGCGTAACAAGCTCTAAGCCGCCGGCACCACCGCCGAGTACGACAATTTTTTTCATATAAATCCCCAAACTGTGAATGATTTGCTAAGCACTGGCATTGCTTAGCAAATCACTCCTCAAAGAGAGGAGCAAAGCAAAACCTAGATGATGTTATCTAGGTCGCTTGGCAAGAAGTCTATCTAAGGCATTGGCGAAGCTGGCTTTATCACGATCCCCATAGGGTGCGGAACCACCCGTGTCGAAACCGCTAGAACGCATTTGATCCATAAAATCACGCATTTGCAGTTTCTGTTTTATGTTCTCTAGAGTGTATTGCTCACCCTTTGACGTCATCACTAGACCACCGCGGGCAATACAATCGGCAGCAAGCGGAATATCCGATGTAATCACCAAATCACCTGGCACAACATTTTGTTCAATGTAGAGGTCCGCTTCATCGAAACCACTTGGCACGACTTTTCGAGTTAGCCATTTGTTGTTAGGTAACGCAACGGCGACATTGGCAACAAAGATACACATTACTTCGCAACGTTCGGCGGCTTTGAAAAGGATAGGTTTGATGGCGTTTGGACACGCATCGGCGTCAACCCAAATTTGCATTGAAAACTCCTTAAACTGGAGTTCCATTATTGCCGTAAGGAAAGGCTTTGGCTATAGAGAAAATTGCAACGATTAATAAAAATCCATTATTTTGATTAATGTTGAGTATGCGCTATACACACTCAACACCAATGAAAAAAAGATAAAAATATTAGTTTATTTATCTTTTAAGTAACTCCACTGACGGAATTACCCCTGCAGACGAAAATGACTTAACGGATGCCGCCAATGAATCAGCACGCACCAGAATGTGATCAAAATAAAACTTCACCTTGCTACGCCACACATCATCCGCGGCATCACTTTGTGCGCCTTTAAGAAGCAACCAGCCACCGATCACGTAACCGGACAACATCATAAAGTCGTAGGCAGCCTCACTCGACTCCACTTCTCCATCCAGCAACCACTGCTTAGCATCCTGCAAAAGGCTGATATAGCTTTTTAACACAACCACCTTATTCACATGTTGAGTAAAAGCAGACACATCGGTTTGCATTTCTTCAATCAAGGAAGACATGGCTGCACCTTTATCAGCAGCTAACTTACGCCCAACCAAATCCAAAGCTTGAATACCGTTGGTTCCTTCGTAGATTGGCAAGATACGCGCATCACGCAACAGCTGAGCCACCCCCGTTTCCTCGATATAGCCCATTCCTCCATGCACCTGCACTGCGAGCGAGGTGATTTCTTGCGCCATTTCAGTAAGCCAACCTTTAACGATTGGCGTATATAGCTCGGTCCGCGCAAGATGCTTTGTATCTGTCTTAGAGAGATCGCTTTCAACCGATGCCACATACATAAGGCTACGCATGGCCGCTAAACTACTGGACATCAGCCAGATCATTCGACGCACATCACCGTGCTCTGCTATGGCCACTTTCTCAGGGGAACCTTTGACCGATCCCTGCTTACGCTCCAAAGAATAGTCTAACGCCATTTGATAGGCCGCCTCAGCGACCGCTAAGCCTTGTAAGCCAACACTTTGACGCGCATTGTTCATCATGGTGAACATGGCCGCTAAGCCTTTATGTTCTTCACCAACCAAATAACCAATCGCGCCTTCAGTTTCACCATATTGCATGACACAAGTTGGCGAGCCATGAATCCCCATTTTATGCTCAAGCGACAATGGGTAAACATCGTTACGACGCCCCGCATGGCCGTTTTCATCAAGCAAGTATTTCGGCACTAGGAAAAGAGAGATGCCACGCACGCCTTCTGGCGCATCGGGTAAACGAGCAAGCACCAAATGAATGATATTTTCACTCATAAGGTGATCCCCCCAAGTAATGAAGATTTTCTGTCCAAAGATGCGATAGTGATCGCCGTCTGGGACGGCTTTGGTCTTAATTGCCGCCAAATCCGTACCCGCTGAAGGCTCTGTTAAGTTCATAGTACCGGTCCATTTACCCGACACCATATTCGGCAGATAGGCTTCTTTTAATTCTTGGCTGGCATGTGTTTCAATGGCGTCTACGGCTCCTTGGGTCAACAAAGGACACAGAGAGAAAGACAAGTTGGCCGATTGAATGCCTTCATTGAAAGCCACCTCTAAAGCTCTAGGCAAGCCTTGACCACCGAACTCTTCTGAAGCCGCTAAAGTTGTCCAAGCGGCTTCCTGAAGGAGCTCGTAAACATGTTTAAAATCTGGCGTTTCTTGCACACAGCGATCGACCATTTTCGGAGGCTGTTGATCACCTAACCTATTTGTAGGCGCAACACATTGCTCAGAGAATTTTGCAGCTTCAGAAAGGATCGGCTCAAGAATATCCGCACCGTAATTTGGAAAATGCGGCTCCAATCGAGAGATACCGGCAATATGCTCCAAACAGAATTGAATGTCTCTTGCGGGATAGCGATAACGGCTCATTGATCGACTCCTTGTAGATTCTTATTTTTCTATCGTAGTTTTTAATAGAAAGAGTGGTCAATTAGAGCATATTCGACAATGGCAAATGATCGCTAATTTGCTGACAAATATGCTCAAGCGCGGCGTTTATCACACTTGGAAATTACTTCAGCGTTTGGTAATCCGCATGTTTGCGATACTCACCCGGCGTCATCCCTGTCCACTTCTTAAAGGAGCGATAGAATGCGCTCGGCTCCTCAAATCCCATTAGTGCCGCAATTTCATTGAAAGAGAGTTGTGGTGCATTGATATAGGTAATCGCCGCTTCTTTACGACATTCATCTTTGATTTGCTGGAAAGAAGTATCTTCATCGGTCAAGCGACGGCGCATAGTCGACACACTCATATTCAACATCGAAGCAACCTCCTCGGCAGATAGCATTTCTTGAGAAAAATCCTTGCCAAGAATCGATATGATGCGCGACTTGAGGCTATTGTCATTATCCACCATCACCAACAACTGATAAGGCGCGGTTTTCAAAAAACTACGAAGACTGTCTTCACTTTGCACTAAAGGCATATCCAAGTAAGAGGATGGGAAGACCAAGGCATTACCATGTTGGGAGAATTTCACATCAGACTGAAATAAGGTCTGGTAATACTCCACATCATCAGGCCGCGGAGTGGTAAAGTAAGCGGCTTTAAGAACCAAGCGACGACCAATCAACCAACTGATAAAGTGATGCCACATGGACAAGGTTGTACGAACTCGCTCACGAGATTCAAACGCTTTATCCAGACTAATCTCAGCACTGCTTTCAAGAGACTCAACCGGAGCAAAAGTCACTTTGGCAAAACGTCCTTTCTTTACCGCAATGGGTTTGATCGTCGGCCCACGGCAGATTTCATAGAAGTCACTGCAACGCTTAAGCGCTTGCGCCAAGTTTTTCGAGTGCAAGATGCAAAGACACATCATCCGAAATGAGCCCTTCGGCATTTTCCCACCGCTCAAAATGCAAAAAGACTCGTCATCCATCATTTGCATAATACGCTGGTACAATAGACCATAACGGTAGACAGATATCCCCTGACTGCCCTCAACATCAGCTCGACTTAGCCCGACTTCTGACAGTAACGGGGTAATATCGCACCCTTGCTTCTCTACCGCACTCACAAGATAACGTACACTCTGAGCTGGAACAGTCGCTTTAGATTCCATGCAATCAAGCCCCCTCAACCCTTACTCATGATAAATTAGGCACAAAAAAAGGCCGCATGATTAATGCAGCCTTTTAGTTTTATTATTAGTTATGCTCTGTTAATGCATTGAGTAGATCATTCTTAATCGAGTCTTCAGACTTCGCTTGCTCTACTTTAGCACTTACAGAATCTTCCACCTTAGGAGTGAAAGTAAAGCGCTTTGGACGCACTTTAGGTTGCTCTGATTCTTTCTCAGGTAACAAACCTAAACGCTCAAGCTTACGATGAGCTTGGTCTTTGCGTTGTTTCGCTTTTTTTGCATCAAATTTAGAAGGAGACGCAGCTTTACGCGCCTTCTTCTGCTCTTTTAGCATTTCTTTGGT
Organism: Marinomonas fungiae; assembly: GCF_001418205.1. Lineage (GTDB taxonomy): Bacteria > Pseudomonadota > Gammaproteobacteria > Pseudomonadales > Marinomonadaceae > Marinomonas > Marinomonas fungiae. The sequence goes on from NZ_LIQF01000003.1 coordinate 435,157, forward strand.
ACCGGTTTTACCAAGTTTCCCTTTCATGCTACGGGATTTCTTTACGCGAGACATAGTTAACCTCTCTAACAAGTTGCCTATTGTATCAATCTAGTTCATGGAGGTCACGCTGATCGCTCAAAGATTAACAATCTACCTTAAATGCACGATGGCCTTTTTTACGCAGGTTACCGACTTCACCAAGAGCCGTCTTCGCCGCGTCAGCATCTTTGGCGATAACCGCCGCATCCAATGCTTCAAAAGCTGTAATAGTGTCATCGATCACAGATTGATAATCCGCTTTGCGATTTGCCAACTCTTCGCCCTCTAGAGCTTTTTCTTTAAACATATAAGGCGTTTCTTCACGCGCTTCACGCAAAGTGGCGATGATTGTATCAATACGCGCATCGGCAGCGGCAAAATCTTCCTTTTTCACCTCAAACGCTAAACTCTTCATCTCTGTCTTCAGGGTTTCCATGTCTTCATGCAGTGCTGAGTCGCCGCAGTGCTCGTGAGCAAAAGAAGCCATACTCAAACTTAACAATGCACTACCAATAACGATCTTAGATCCAATCATTAAACCTCTCCTAATTTAGTAAAATTCTATCTATTATTATTCAGTTTCTTCGTATTACATGATAACAGCTATAGATTATTTTTTATGCTGCAAGTTCCCATGATTTATACCTTAAATCGAGCGATTTGATGCTCTAAACGGTCTGCTAGTTGAGCAAGAGACTCAGCCCCCTCTGCCGTTTTATTCGCTTCATCAGATAGACGATTTGAAATATCCTGAATTGACAAACTATTTTTAGATATCTCTGTGGTAACAATGTTTTGCTCTTCTGCAGCGCTGGCAATTTGCATCGCCATATCACTGATCTTCTGTACCGCATCAAGAATCGAACTCAATGCAGACGCTGCGGCGGATGCCTCAGATACAGCGCCATCAGCGATACGAGTAGAGCGCTGCATTGAGCTGACAACATTCGACGTAACTGAATTAAGCCCTTCAATCTTTTCGCGTATTTCTTCGGTCGAACTCTGAGTACGCTGCGATAACAAACGAACTTCATCAGCCACCACGGCAAAACCTCGTCCTTGTTCACCTGCGCGAGCCGCCTCAATTGCAGCGTTCAACGCCAGCAAATTAGTTTTCTCAGCAATATCTTGGATAGTGAGCAAAATAGAGCTAATCCCCTGAACATGCACATCGAGATTAGTGATAATTTCAGAGGCATTGTGCACTTCAGCGGCTAGATTCTTAATCTCGTCCTGTGAGCCGTTCACAATACGACTACCCTCATTAGTGTTTTGTGCTGCCTCACGAGAGGCACCAGCTGTATTTTCAGCGTTCAAGGCTATTTCTTGCGTTGCAGTAGAAAGCTGATTTACCGCTGTGGCCACCATGGTAATTTCATCTAATTGGACATGCAGCTCTTTTCTAGACTGTTGCGAATGGGTTTTTGAGTTATGCGCTAGGCCATTTAAGCTAGCAGACATGGTTTTAATATCGCTGATCAAGCCAGACAAAGTACCCAAGAAACTATTGAAGTGAGCTGCAAGCTGACCTACTTCATCACGACTATCCACTTCAATACGCTTCGTTAAGTCACCTTCACCCTTACTGATTTCTTCAAGTGCCGAACTCACTTGACTGATGCCTGCTAACAACTTAGAGCTGATGACTGAAATAATCAAAGAGATGACTAAAGCAACAAAAATTGCCGCTGGAACTAATGTAAACAAAAGCTTAGTCAGCGGTGCCATGACGGCTTCTTTATCTAACTCAAATACAACCGTCCAGTTACTATTTGGCACATCAAATTTGGAAACTAGCTTGCCATTAATAGAAATTAACTCGCCATTGCTCAAATCTTGCAACGGGTAGCCGAAGACTTCTTTAACAGTCTTATTGTAGTTATCCTTGTTACTGTCAGCTAAAACAATACCGCTTTTATTTGCTAAATAGGCCTTGCCTTCCCCCGCCAATTTAACATCAAGCACCCCTTTGGTCACATCATCCAAGTTAATATCTGCACCAGCAACACCGATACGCTGACCGCCTTTCATCACTGATTGCGCGGCTGTAATCATTAGATTACCAGTTGAAGCGCCTACGTACGGTGAGGTGAAGATGACGTTATTGGACTGTTCAGCATCTTTGTACCATGGGCGTTTACGGGGATCATATCCAGGGGGGAGAATATCATTCGGATCACTTTGAAGCATATCTCCTTTGGCGGAACCGAAGTAGCCTAATTCGAAGCGGCCAGCCAGCGTCGCCTGTTGTAGAATTGCAACCGATGCATCGTTATTAGCCAAATAATTCGACAACGCATAAACCGCTGCCTCTTTACTCTTACGCCACTCGCCAATTTTTTCCACTTGCCCTGTACCGATAGCAACTATTTCGTTATCTATGCTGCGCTCAATCGAACTTTTCAATTGCATATAGCTGATTGAACAGACGACAAATGCCGTTAGTACTGCACAGCCAAATACCAGCATGGAAAATTTTCTTCTAAGTGTCATTCACTACCCCGATCTATTATGTAGTTATCGAATTATTGTTATGTTTTACTCTATGTTTATGAACATCATAAGAAACCCTGACTAGGGGCTCTAGGTGCATCTAACTCAAGTATTGTAATATCAAATATGAAATTAGGTATCAAAAAAGTATTTTATAAATCGTTATGTATATCTTTCAGCTTATTCATAGCGCATACCGGATATGCTAAGGAATGTGACGATCGTAGCGCAATGGCGGCAGCCATGGATGCCTCAAGCAGCATCATGGAAGGAAGTAGCTTTCAGCGCCCCAGAGTATTGAAACGTCACCACCCTAGTAAACGCAAAGAGGTCGCTACTTACTTTGAAAGTAGCGACCTCTATTACACCTTGTTTTGGATTGTTTCAGATGACTGTGAAGCCGGCTTCATAAAACGTACCAAAGGCAAGCATTAGTCTTTTTTATCATTAGCATCGTTAGACTCAGACTTAGCTTTACCCTCTTTGTCTTTATCTTCTTGCTCATCTTCGTCTTCACCAAGCTTAGAGATTTCCTCTAAACGCTTTAGAATACGAGCGGATAAAGTAACATCTGGGTAATTACCATCTTTATCTGCCACACCTGGCTCAATGCCAGTGAGTAGATGCAATGCCTCATCCGCTTTCTCAACTGCGTAAACATGGAATTTACCCGCTTCAACCGCCGCGATAACTTCGTCATTTAGCATCAAGTTGATGACGTTGGATTTTGGAATAATCACACCCTGCGTGCCAGTCAAACCTCGTGCGTTACAAACATTGAAGAAGCCTTCAATCTTTTCATTTACGCCACCGATCGCCTGAACTTGACCGTATTGGTTTAATGAGCCAGTAATGGCCAAATCTTGGCGTAATGGCACCTTGATTAAAGCCGACAAAAGGCAGCATAACTCTGCGGTCGAAGCGCTATCGCCATCTACATAACCATAGCTCTGTTCCATCGCGATGGAAGCACTGATATCCAGTGGATACTGTTGCGCATAACGGTGGCCCAAGTAACCAGACAGGATCAAGACGCCTTTTGAGTGAATGTTTTGACCAAGATTGGACTCGCGCTCAATATCGACAATCCCCTTGCCACCTGGGTAAACGGTTGTCGAAATACGCGCTGGTGCGCCAAAGCTGCTGTCACCAATCTGCATAACCGTTAGACCATTGATATTACCAATGGCTTCCCCTTCACTCTCAAGCAGGATAGTGCCATCCACTATTTCCTCAAGAATGCGCTCAGCCACTCGGCCCGTACGATGTTTTTTTGCCGCCAAAGCACGTTTGACATGAACATCCGTGATTACTTCATCCTTAGCTAATTGACGATTAAAGTCAGCTTCACCTAATAGCTCAAAGACATCGCCAATTTTAGCCGCCATTTCTTTTTGATGCTCAGCTAAACGGCTGCTGTATTCGATCAGCTCTGCAACGCCCTTATTCGTCACATCCGCGTAGCCTTCTTTGGCGACTCGGTCTTTCAGTAGACGAGCAAAAGCAAGCTCTGTTTCAGCATTGCGCTTAAGGGAGTCATCAAAATCTACCAATACACGAAACATTTCTTGAAAGTCTGGATCCGCATCTTGCAGCAAGTAATAGATCTCACGAGAGCCAATCAAGATCACCTTCACCTGCAGTGGCAGGTCTTGTGGCGACAAAGTTGTCGTATTGATTAAGCCCATATCGGCATAAGGATGCTCAATTTTAAGCGTCTTGCTCTTCAAGGCTCGTTTTAAGGCTTCCCATAAATAATGATCAGTCAGCAGCTTTTCTGCATCTAAAATCAAATATCCGCCATTAGCAGCATGCAAGCTACCAGAGCGAATCAAACGATAACTAGTAATCAACATCCCTTGATCTGAGCTGTATTCCACTTGACCAAACAAGTTGCGGTAAGTTGGATGCGGTTCATATACTACTGGCTGACCACCTTCTGGAGTATGAGTTACCGCCACATTTGGCAGATACAATTCCTCATACATCGCTCGACGGCTGGTTTCATCACGGTTATCCGAGCTCTTATCGTCTACAAATTGATCGATAATGACTTTATCTAAGTCTTCACGCATTTCTTTAAGAAACTTAACGACCACCTCTTCAGCGGCGTACTTCTCAAACAATGGTGCCATCAGAGGGTCTAGCGCTTCCTTCACCGTTTCTAGGTTTAGCTCACGCAATTGTTCGTATGAAATACGCTTCCACGTTGGCAGAGACAACAGTTCATCATTTAGCATGCCTTCCAGTTCAGACACACCCGCCTGAAAATCGTCACGCTCTTCATCGGTTAAAGTAGCAAAATCCGCTTCCTCTAGTGCCTTACCTTCGCGCATTGGTGCAAAGCTGACCGACGAAGCATCACGAAACATAGCCACACCTATTTTCGAGGCATAACGCTCAACTAGGTTAATGGCAGACTCGTATTGATCATTAAAAGCACGATCAATGGCACTTTTTTGTTGCTGATAGTTTGGGTTTTCAAACGCCGCTGGGAAAGTCGCCATTAGCCCATCAATCAAAACACGAATATCTGCTTCGAAAACTTTGGATTGACCAGGCTCAAATTCAATGGCTTTCGGTGCACGGTAATCTTTAAAGTTGTTAACGTAGACCCATTCGCTCGGGGCCGACTTACGCTTCGCTTCACTTTTAAGGTAGCTGGTCACATAAGATGAACGACCCGTACCCGAATCCCCCATGACAAAAATATTGTAGCCGGGACGGTGCATCGCTACACCGAATTGAATCGCTTCGACTGCGCGCTCTTGTCCCAAAATACCGGTAAGTGGCTCTAATTGGCTTAATGTTTTGAAGGGAAGTTTGTCGCTTTCTAGTTTGGCTGCAAGCGCGCTCGGCGCAAGAGATTGAACCATTTCTGACATCTAACAGGTCCTTTTGACAGCAGCACCTTGACCCACAAGGCACTGCATTCTTTTCGTTGTTATTAAAGTAATACGTCGCTTGGGTCTACCTTAGAGAATTTACGATGAAAGTTAGTCGAACTAATTTCCATCAACTCCTCTAAGCGAATTTGCTTAATATCTGCGACGAATTGAGCCACATCTCGTACATACTTCGGCTCATTTTTCTTGCCACGATGTGGAACAGGGGCTAAGTAAGGAGAGTCCGTTTCTACTATCAATGACTCTAATGGTAATTTGCGTACTGTGTCACGCAAATCCTCTGCATTTTTAAAGGTAACAATGCCGGAAATCGAAATTAAGTAATTCAAATCCAAAGCACTTCTTGCCATCGCATAGTCTTCAGTGAAGCAATGCAGTACACCACCGATCTCTAGACTGCCATGGGATTTAATTAACTCTAAGGTGTCTTGTTTGGCGTCGCGAGTATGAATAATCGTCGGCAATTTTAGCTGGTTCGACACATCCAAATGCACAGCAAAGCTCTCTCTTTGCGCAACGTGCAATTCAGGCTCTTTATCATAAAAGTAGTCTAAGCCAGTTTCACCGATGGCCACCACCTTATCTCGTGAAGCGAGATAAAATAGGCGCTCCGGCGAACTCAACAACCCTTCTTTATGTAGTGGATGCACGCCACAGCTTGCAATGACTCCAGCGCGCTCAGTAAACGCATAAACATTCTCGAAGCTGTCTAAATCAACAGAGATCGTTAAAATCTGATTTACGCCTACCTCTCTTGCAGCATCGATAGCGCCTTGCACACCATTTTCGTAAGCGCTGACATCGAGTTTATCTAAGTGACAGTGAGAATCTACTAACATTTACCTTACCAAGAATTTAATTCGCCAATAATTTGTATAGTGGGGTTTAAATGAGTTTTATCAAGTTGTGACTTCAAATGGGTTAATTGCTGAATAAAGCCCATCAACCGATAAATATCATAACGCGCCAATAATCCTGTCACCGCCCCATGGACGTGCGCATGACATTGGTTCGTCACCGTGTATTGCACCGCTTGAGTCAATAATGCCAATAGCCCATCAATAAAGTCCGCCGTGGTTTCTTTGCTAGCCTTGCTCCCCAACTCATCACTTCGAAGATTGCCATGCAGCCATTCAGCCAACCAAGTGGGCAACTGCTGCAACATGTCAAAGCTAGGGGATTGGGTTAAAGATAGTAAGTGGTATGGCGTTTGACTAAACCACAATAAATTTGACGCATCCACATTCGCCTCATTGAGCAACCATTGACTGACTTGATCCGCATTCGGTGTTGGTAATGTCATTCGCTGGCAGCGGCTGAGAATAGTGGGCATTAACGATCGCGACGTGTGAGTAGTCAGCACAAAAAAAGTAGAGGCTGGTGGCTCTTCAAGTGCTTTAAGAATGGCATTGGCAGCATTGACATTCATTTGATGAGCATCATGCAAAAGTACCACTTTGGAATATCCCAACTGTGGCTTGTTGGCCACTTTCGCCACCACCTGACGCACAGCGTCTACTCGAATACCGCCCTCTTGACCGTCTAACACCATTAAATCAGGATGTGTATCGGCTTTGGCAACTTGGCAACTGTGACATTGACCACACGGAGCATTATCTGTTTTTTCACACAACAATAGCTTAGCCACTGCCTCAGCAAAGGCATTTTGACCAACTCCATTTATGCCACTGATTAACAAAGCATGATGAAACTTACCTTGACGACGCCATTGTTGCGCTTGCTGGTAATCCTGCTCAAGCCAAGGCGCTAACGCACTCATGCACTTGGCTCCACGATCAGTTGATTCAACTGAGTAATGATCTGCTGCTCAACCGACTCGATGCTTTGGCTAGCATCAATCACCGCAAAGCGCGCAGCATCCTGTGCGGCACGCTTAAGAAAGCCATGACGAACTTTTTCATGGAACAGCAACGACTCACCATCCAAGCGATTGGTTTCGCCACGGGTTTGCACACGACGCATACCTATTTCAACTGGCACATCGAGCAGTAAGGTTTTGTCAGGCAGTTGTCCCTTCAAGAAGGTTGCCACAAGACCATCGATTATTGACTCATCAATGCCACGAGCAATGCCCTGATAGACATAGCTGGAATCCACAAAACGGTCACTGATCACCCATTTTCCCTGAGCCATTGCTGGCAAGATTTTTTCACTTAAATGCTGAACTCGAGAAGCAAACACTAGCAGTAGCTCCGTATTAGGAGCGACCGCTTCATCACGCGTTGACAACACCAATTTACGAATTTCTTCGGCCATTGGCGTGCCACCCGGCTCCCGGGTCAGCACATAATCAATACCTTGTTGCTCAAGCCAGTTTTGGATTACCTTAATGGCAGAACTTTTACCAGCACCTTCACCACCTTCCAGAGAAATGAATTTACCTGTCATTTGTAATGCCTCTAATTGGTTGGTGTGGAAGTGTAATCTTTTCGGCGTTGAAAACGCTGAAATTTTGCAACAGCAGCATTATGCTCAACCAATGTGTTGGAAAACACATGTGAACCATCCCCTTTAGCAACAAAGTACAAAGCCTTAGTTTCCCCAGGATTTAGCGCTGCATGTATCGCCTCTTTGCCTACGTTGGCGATAGGCGTAGGTGGCAATCCATTAATTTGATAGGTGTTATAAGGCGTTGGGCGGCGCAGATCTGCACGAGTGATATTGCCTTGATAACGATCTCCCATACCATATATCACCGTGGGATCTGTCTGTAAGCGCATGCCTTTTTCAAGACGGCTAATAAAGACACGAGCAATTAAAGGACGCTCAGCGGCAACCCCTGTTTCCTTTTCGATGATAGATGCCATAATTAAAGCCTCATAAGGCGTTTTGTAAGGCAGACCTTTGACCTTGTTAGCCCAAAGCTCATCAAGTGTTGCTTGAAGCAGTTGATTCGATTGCCTCAAAATATCTAAATCCGTATCGCCATCATGATAACGAAAAGTGTTAGCGAACAGCATGCCTTCTGGTGAATCCTGTTCTAACCCCAATTTTTCAGCAATTTGCTTATCGGTTAATTCCAGCAGGGTCATTTCGATATTGCCCTTAGCCTGCATGGTTTTTAAATATTCACGAAAAGTGTGACCTTCAAGAAGGGTCACTGGGTAGAATATTGTTTCGCCGGCATCGAATAAAGTAAGCGCCTCCATCAAATTCGTACCAGGCTGAATTTCATACTTGCCCACCTTCGGAACCAGTTGTGGGTTGAGCTGATAAGCTAGGCGAGCAAGAATGGGATGCTCAATCCAGCCCATTTCGGATAACTGATTGCCAAGCTTGATGATTGAAGCGCCACGCTCTACATCAAATTGCGTCGCTTCTGTCAGATTCATTGGTTTGGTTAAGGCATTGTATGCCCAACCAGCACCTAAAGCCGCAAGAGAGAGTGCAATCAAAGCAACTAGGGCTAAACGTTTAACTAGTTTCATTGTGTCTTAAACTTGATCCATTAATTTTTGCGTCAGCCGTCCAATCGGCAGCGATTTATCTTCAAATTGTGTGACGGGTAAAATGCCACTTAAGCCATTGGTGATGAAAATTTCATCCGCTTGATATAAAGCTTCTACACCGTAACTACCAATATTGACTACCCCTTCAAAGCTTAACAATACCTTGGCTCGAAAACTCCCCTGAACGCCAGATTGATGCAGTGCCGGAGTGAATAGTTGATTGTTTTTAAGCCAAAACAAATTACTTTGCACACATTCAACCAAATGCTTGTTAGCGTCCAGTAAAACCGCTTCAAATGCCTGATTCGATAAAGCTTGCTTGGCAAGCACATTTTCCAAACGACCTAAATGTTTCAAACCGCTTAAGGAACGATTAATTGAGGCTTGAATTGGCGAGAGCAACAAAGACACCCCTTCTTTCTGCTGAGCCTGATAATTTGGCATTTCAAAAACACCAACCAGAAACTCAAAATCAGGCTGTAACGGAGGTAAATAACCTCGCCCACCACTGCCACGCGTCACCATAACTTTGATACCACAATTAGGCATTTGTTCAGCCAGACTCTGTACAAATCCCCACCACTGTTGCCAAAGCTCTTTCGACACATCAAACCCTAAACGTTTGCAGCCACGAGCCAAACGAGCTTGATGAAACAATAGTGATGGAATAGTGCCAGAGACTGTTGCGATGGTTTCAAATAGACCGTCACCGTAGGCTAAACCACGATCTGAAATGGCAAGAGAAGTATTTGGCTTAAAGTTTCTGAACCACTGCATATGATTGATCTCAAACAGAAAGGTAAATCATATCAGATTAGAAGATGGCGTCCCATAGGGGGTTCGAACCCCTGTTACCGCCGTGAAAGGGCGGTGTCCTAGGCCTCTAGACGAATGGGACATAACTGAAGCGTACTTCA